>NZ_FCOA02000035.1 GCF_001544875.2 Caballeronia hypogeia | reverse complement strand
GCGGCAAGGTGAAGGTGCCGGAAGTGCCGGGTCTGGGCGTCGAGCTGGATATGGACGAAGTGGAGAAGGCGCACGCGCTGTATCAGCAGCACGGCCTGGGCGCGCGCGATGACGGCGTGGCGATGCAATACCTGATCCCGAACTGGAAGTTCGACAACAAGAAGCCTTGCCTCGTGCGTTGATCGAGCGCGCTCGCGAATGCGCAAAAGCCGCCGACATCGCCGATGTCGGCGGCTTTTTTCGCAAGGAACGAATCATGCGTGCCCCCGCCCATCACGTCGATGAATCGCGACATGCGCATTCCTCAGAACAAGGGGGCGAAGGGCGACACGCGCGGCGCCGCGCGGCCCGCGCACTCGTGGGCGGCGAACGTCGGGCCGGGGCTGGTCACCATCGCATCGGATAACGATCCGAGCGGCATCGCCACTTACACGCTGGCGGGCGCATGGTATGGCTTCGATCTGCTCTGGGTGTGCGTGCTCACCTATCCATCGACGGTCGCGCTGCAACTCATCGCCGCGCGCGTCGCCGCCATCACCGGGCGCGGCCTCACGGCCAACATGCGCGAGCATTATTCGCCGCTGTTTTTCTACTTCGCCGTCGCGCGCTTTCTGATCGCCAACGCCTTCAACATCGCCGTCGATATCCTCGCGATGGCCATCGCGTTGCGCGTGTTCATCGGAGGCTCGACGATGTGGCTCGCGCTCGTGTCGGGCGCCGCGTCGATCGTCCTGCAATGGCGCATCGGTTACGTGCAATATGCGCGCGTCCTCAAGTGGCTGACGCTCGCGATGTTCGCCTATGTCGGCGTCATCGTGCTCGTGGACGTGCCGTGGCACACGGTCGCGCTGCGTTCGTTCATCCCGCGCGTGATGTGGGACGAGGACTATATGAGCATGCTGATCGCGGTACTGGGCACGACCGTCAGTCCTTATTTGCTGTTTGCGCAGGCCGAGCAGGAAGCGCGGGAAGCGCGCTGCGGCGCCGCGGCGCAACAGGAAGCGACCGACCGGAAGATGGGCCGCGAGCGCATCGATGTGCTGTTGAGGACCGTGCTTTCCAACGCGGTCGCGATTGGCGTGATGATCGCGGCGGCGGCGACGATGCATGTCATGCAGCACGTACCCGTCGGCGCCGATGCGCAACTGGCCCGCGCGCTGGAGCCGCTCGCGCATGGCTACGCGCGCCACGTCCTCGCGCTCGCGCTGCTCGGCTCCGCGTTGCTGACCTTGCCGCCGCTGGCGGGATCGGCCGCGCAGGCGGTGGCGAGCTCGTTCGAATGGGAGCGCGGCGAGCGGCGCGACGGGCGCATCGCGGCCGTCCTCGTCGGTATCATGCTGATCGGCGTGGCTGGCGCGATGCTGCTGGCCGCGTTGCAGATAGACGCGGCGCGGGCGCTCTACTGGAGCGCGCTCGTCAACGGCATGACGGTGACGCCCGTGCTCGTGCTGCTCGTCCTGCTCAGCTCGAAGCGGGAAGCCGTGGGCGATCTCGCCGCGCACTGGACGCTGCGCGCGCTGAGCTGGCTCGCGACCATCGCCACCGCGGCGGCGCTGAGCGCGCACTTCGTGCTGGAGTTCTTCTGACGGCGCGAATTGGACGACATCAACAAATGTCCGCCGTAATCTTTCAAACTCCCAATATACGGGACGACCCGTATTGCCGCGGATACGAAGCGCGACCTAATATCAGGTCCCGCTGCCATCGCGGCCATAGTTGCCCCCGGGGTCGTGCGTTCTGAAATGAAGCGCTGCAGACATTCCGCCGAATCCGGGCGATATGCAGCCGACGCATACCTCCATCACCATTCAAACGATCGGGAGACAGGTATGCTCAGCGCCCACGAATTCGCGACACTCATGCTAGTCAAGGACGCCGCCGATCAGATCGTCGACCGGCACGAACTGGACACGCTGCTCGAACGCCAGCTCGTGGCGATGGAGCGCCTGGCGGGCGGCGCCAGCTTGCCTCGCATCACGGAGAACGGCGACACCTTGCTGCGCGCGCTGCGGCGGCTCCACTGAGCCTGCACGGGGCCTGCGTGCGCCCGTCACGCGTAATGCAGATGCAAGGCCCGGCATGAGGCCGCGTGCGCGTGAACCTCGCGCGCGCTCCGGCGTCGAAGGGACCGACAGCCTTCCTGGCCGTCCACGGACCATGTCTTCCAGGACAGAGGAGCAGCCAGCATGCTTACGCAAAAGACCAAGGATATCGTCAAGGCCACCGCACCTGTGCTGGCCGAGCACGGCTATCCGATCATCCAGCGTTTCTATCTGAGGCTTTTTCAGGCGCATCCCGAGTTGAAGAACGTCTTCAACATGGCGCATCAGGAACAAGGCCAGCAGCAACAGGCGCTCGCGCGCGCGGTTTATGCGTACGCGGAGAACATCGAGAATCCGGAGAGTCTCGCGGCGGTGCTGAGAAACATCGCGCACAAACACGCAAGCCTCGACGTGCGGGCGGAACACTATCCCGTCGTCGGCGAACACCTGCTCGGCGCGATCAAGGATGTGCTCGGCGCGGCCGCCACCGACGACATCATCGCCGCGTGGGCGCAGGCTTACGGCAATCTCGCCGACGTGCTGATGGGCATGGAGAGCGAGCTGCGCGAGACAACGGCCGCGCAGCTCGGCGGATGGAATGGCTGGCGGCGTTTCGTCGTCAAGGACAAACACCCCGAAAGCAGCGTGATCACGTCGTTCACCCTGGAGCCGGCGGACGGCCAGCCCATCATGAACTTCGAGCCGGGGCAGTTCGTCAGCGTCGCGGTGAAGGTGCCCGCGTTGAATCTCCAGCAGATCCGCCAATACAGTTTGTCGGACATGCCGAATGGACATAGCTATCGCATCTCCGTGAAGCGTGAGGAAGGCGACACGACGCGCCCGCCCGGGCATGTGTCCTCGCTGCTGCACGAACATGTGAACGTGGGCGACGAGCTCGATCTCGCCGCGCCCTTCGGCACCTTCTATATCGATGTGAACGCGACGACGCCGATCGTGCTGATTAGCGGCGGCGTGGGCCTCACGCCGATGGTGAGCATGCTCAGACGCGCGATACAGAACCCGCAGCGGCAGGTGATATTCGTGCATGGCGCGCGCAACAGCGCGGTGCATGCCATGCGCGACCGGCTGCGTCAGACCGCGGCGACCTATGCGAACTTCAAGGCGGTGATCTACTACGATGATCCGCTGCCCGGCGATGTCGAGGGCAAGGACTACGACCGCAAGGGTTTCGTCGATCTCGGCGGGATAAAGGACATCATCCTGCAGCCGGACGCCGACTACTACATCTGCGGGCCGATTCCCTTCATGCGAATCCAGCACGATGCGCTGAAGGCGCTGGATGTTCCGGAGGCGAGGATTCACTACGAGGTCTTCGGACCGGATCTCTTCGCTGAATAAAGGCGGCGTTTCGGTCGATGCAGCCGGGCCACGAATCGGCCCGGCTGCGTTTGGTCACGCTCAAAGATCCCCGATCTTGAACGGCGGCTCGACGTCTCCTCCGCTGTTGATCAGGTTCACATACTCGATATAGCGCGACTGCGCGGTGTTTTGCGCCGCGACGAGACTGCCGGGCAACGGAGCCTGCAATTCGTTCGGCAGGATCTCCGACATCAGCCGCTGATACAGCGCCTGCGCCGCCGGAGAGCGGTAGCGGTTATCCAGTTCGAGCCTGCCTCGTTCGGTCGAATAGTCGTAGTACTCCAGATCGCTCTTGCCGCTGATCGTCGTGGTTTGCGGCGCCCAGTTCGAATAGGTGCCGAGCTTGCCCTCATCGGTTCTCACGCCAACGATGTGATACGCCGATTGATTGAAGTTGAGCGCATCGGGCAAGGTTTCATCCGACGAGAAGACCACATAGGGACGGCCCGGCGCGGTCGCGCTCTTCAGCATCGGGACGAGATCGTGCCGCGTGCCGTATAGCTGCGCGTAGTCGCCTGTCATCCACGTGCGTTGTCCGCCGTTGCCGATGGTCGCGAGCATCGGCAGCAGATCCACGGACGATGTGAGTCCGCTGCGCACGGTGTCGATATCGCCGTTGTATTGCCCCGTGGGATCGACCACGATCAGCGGCACGTTGAAGGCTTCTTCATAACATGTGCCGGCCTTGCCCGAGATCAGGCCATGCGCGCCCGCATATTCGCCATGATCCGAGGTCAGAATGATGATCGTTTTCTTCGCGACGGCGGGCGGCAATGAATCGATAACCTGACCGATCTTCGAATCGACGATGGAAAGAATCTGGGTATAGGATTCGAGTCCGCGCTTCCAGTAAGCGAACGGCGCTTTCGCTGTGCCCAGCGTTTCGGCGGGCGGCGGAATGTTCGGATTCGAATTCGGCGGATACGCGGTGATTTCGAAACCCGCATCGCGATCGTCCTGCACGCCGCCCCAGACCGTCTCTGTAATCGTGCGATTGAAGGTTTGCATCGGCGGCTTGTTGGCCGAGAGTTGCGAAGCTGATTCCCAGTTCGGCGGAATCGGCGGATAAGCGAGCGGCGGCGGATTGCGCAGCGGATTGAACTGCCAGTCATAGGTGGGCGGCCCCTTCGTGAAGTTGATCTTTTGCGTATAACCGTTCGGGTTATAGCGATTCGATTCGAACAACGCGGTGAAGCGCGCGAACTCCGTGCCGGCGGGAAAGAACTCCTTGTCGTGCGGGTTGACGAAGCCGACCGTCAGGCACCACGGCGTATCGGTGGGCCGGCGCCGTTGCAGCCATTGCGTGGCCTGATCGGCGATATTCGTGTCGCTCAGATAACCTTGCCCAGGATTGCCGATGGTGCCTTGCAGATTGCTGCCCGTCGGATCGGGATAAGTCATGCCTTCGAATCCATAGAGCGACAGCGGACGCTGTCCTTTATGCACGACCGACAGATGCCACTTGCCGATATACGGCGTGATATAGCCGAGGGACTGCAGGATCTTGCCGTAGGTCGGGAAATGCCGGTCTAGCACGGGCTGTAGCGAAGCCTTCGTGTCGGGAGAATCCAGAATGGTCGTGAGCAGCCAGTTCTGCTGGGTATAAAGACCGGTGACGATGGTGGCGCGCGCCGGGGTGCACGCGGATGCCGCCGTGTAATGCCCGGAGAACTTCACGCCTCTTCTCCAGAGGTCGAACGTGCGGGGCATATAGGTCTTAAGGAAGCCGCGCACGTCGGCAATGCCTGCCGGAAATACGCTCGGGAAACGCATTTCATCGAGCAGGACGAACAAGATATTGGGCTTGCCGCCCTGAGCGCCATCGGCTTGAGCGGACACATTCGTGCTCGCAATAGCCGCGCCGACCGCCGACGATTTTTTGATGAACTCTCGCCTGTCCATGGGTAGACATCCTAAGTAATGTATTGAAGGGTTTGGGAATCGCTGTCGCTTCTTATTTCTCTTCTGTCGAGCGACATTGTTAAGACCAATCTAGCCTTGACGATGCATCTTTGCGTACCGCGCCAGAGCCAAATCAAGAATAGGCGAAAGCAGGGAAGTCGAACGGGAGAATTCATTTCATGCGATGTCAGCGCATGCCTTGCCTTCGAGCGGAATCACGAACGTATGTGCGCTCCGGCGCCGGGTCGGTTCGCGCCCTTCTGGCGCATTCCATAACGCCCCGGGATTCAAAGCATAAGACCGGCTTTTGCAAAAGGCCCCTTTTTTGACACCCACTACGCTGAACATCAAGTTGAATCGTCGGGTGTGATCGGGCTAGAAGCCTTGCCGGATAAGGGAAAACCCATATCGCGACGGCGCCGCCACGACGGTTCTGTCCAATCGATCTTCACAAGGAGCACGCGTCATGTCAGGTCCGCAATTTCCGTTGCCGTCGAACGAGCCCGAAGTCAGCTTCCGTCAGGGCACACAGGCCGCCGTCGCGTTGAACGAGGCGCTCGGGCAACGCGATGTCGTCGAGATTCCGACTGTCATCGGCGGCAAGCGCTACTACTCGAACGATGTCGTCGAAGTGCGCGCGCCGCATGACACGCAGCGCCTTCTCGCGCGCATTCATCGTCCGACCGAAGCGCAGATCAGCGAAGCCATCGCAAGCTCGAAAGCCGTGGCGAAAGATTGGGCGAGCCTCTCGCATGCGAGCCGCGCGACCATCCTGCATCGCGCGTCCGACATCATCGCGACGCGCAAGCGCATGACGATCAACGCCGCGACGATGCTGGGCCAGAGCAAGACCATCGATCAGGCCGAGCCGGACAGCGCGTGCGAGCTGATCGACTTCCTGCGCTTCAATGCGTACAACGCGCAGCGCGTCTACGCCGAACAGCCGATGTCGGTGCCGAGCGCCGTCAATCGGGCCGACTGGCGGCCGCTCGAAGGCTTCGTGTACGCGGTGTCGCCGTTCAATTTCACGGCGATCGGCGGCAATCTGACGACCGCCCCCGCGATCATGGGCAACACGGTGCTGTGGAAACCGTCGGAGAAATCGGCGCTCGCCAACTACATCTTCTTCGAAGCGCTCGAAGAAGCGGGCCTGCCGCCGGGCGTCATCAACTTCGTTCCCGGCGATGCGGAACTGACCACGCGCGTCGCACTATCGTCGCCCGATCTGGCGGGCATCCACTTCACGGGATCGTCGGCGGTGTTCCAGGGCTTGTGGAAAGAGGTCGCGTCGAAAGTGGATACGTTCCGCACGATTCCGCGACTCGTCGGCGAAACCGGCGGCAAGGACTTCGTGCTCGCGCATCCATCGGCGAATGCTTCGGAAGTTGCGATCGCGCTGATTCGCGGCGCGTTCGAATATCAGGGGCAAAAATGCAGCGCGGCGTCGCGTGCTTACATTCCGCGCAGCTTGTGGAACGCGGTGCGGCAGGAATTGCGCGATCGTCTGGCGCAACTCAAGGTGGGCGACGTCGCGAATCCCGGCACGTTCATGGGCGCGGTGATCTCGCAGGCTTCGCATCAGAAGCTGAGCCGCGTGATCTCGGCGGCGAAGGAAGATGCGGCGGTCACCGTGGTACACGGCGGCAAGACGTGGTCCGACCCGGGCTACTTCGTCGAACCAACCGTGTTCGAAGTGACGGACCCGAAGCATCGCCTGATGAAGGAAGAGTTCTTCGGTCCCGTGCTCTCAGTGTTCGTCTATGAAGACAACGCCTGGAACGAGACGCTGGAACTGATCGATTCGACCAGCCCTTATGCGCTCACCGGATCGATCTTCTGCACCGATCGCTTCGCGCTGCATCACGCGGAGAAGGTGCTCGTGAACGCGGCCGGCAATCTCTATCTGAACGACAAGCCCACGGGCGCGATGATCGGCCAGCAACCGTTCGGCGGCGGCCGCGCGAGCGGCACGAACGACAAGGCGGGTTCTTATCTGAACCTGCTGCGCTGGGCGTCGCCGCGCGTCGTGAAGGAAACCTACCTGCCGCCGCGTGAATGGCAGTTCGGCGCGTAAGTCTCGCGTAACAAGGTTCAGCTTTCCCCGAGGAATGAACATGTCGACCATCGTCTCTTTCAAGAACGTCCAGAAGACCTACGACGGCGAAACGCTCGTCGTGAAGAATCTCAACCTCGATATCGAAGAGGGCGAATTCCTCACGATGCTCGGACCGTCGGGATCGGGCAAGACCACTTGCCTGATGATGCTTGCGGGCTTCGAGACAGCGACGCATGGCGAGATTCTTCTTCAGGGAAAGCCCATCAACCGCATTCCGCCGGAGCGCCGCAATATTGGCATGGTGTTCCAGAGCTATGCGCTGTTTCCGCACAAGTCGGTCGCGGAGAATCTCGCGTTTCCGCTCAAGGTGCGCAAGATCGCCAGGGACGAGATCGCACGCAAGGTGAAGCGTGCGCTCGCCATGGTCAACATGGAAAAGTTCGCCAACCGCATGCCCGCACAACTCTCGGGCGGTCAGCAGCAGCGCATTGCCGTTGCGCGGGCGCTGGTCTTCGAACCGGCCCTCGTGCTGATGGATGAGCCGCTCGGCGCACTCGACAAGCAACTGCGCGAGCAGATGCAGTACGAGATCAAGCAGATTCACGAGCAGAGCGGCCTCACGGTGGTCTACGTCACGCACGATCAGGGCGAGGCGCTCACCATGTCGGATCGCATCGCGGTGTTCAACAACGGCATCATTCAGCAGCTCGCTTCGCCTTCGGCGCTGTATGAGAAGCCGGAGAATGCGTTCGTCGCACGCTTCATCGGCGAGAGCAATGAGCTGAAAGGCATCGTGTCCGCGGTGGATCGGGAACGTTGCACGGTGGATCTCGACGGCGGGCATCGCGTGCGCGCGAGCGCGGGCAGCGCGATTCGAAAGACCGGCAGCGCCAGCATTTCGCTGCGCCCGGAACGCATCGCCGTCGGCGAATCGGCGCATGCGTGCGACAACGTCTTTAGCGGCGGCGTGAAGGACCTGATCTACTACGGCGATCATCTTCGCGTGGTGATGCAGGTGTGCGGGCGCAACGATTTCATCGTCAAGCTGCCGAACGACGGCGCCGTGCGTCAGTTGCGCATCGGCGATTCGGTCGATATCGGCTGGATGGCGGAAGCGTGTCGCGCGCTTCAATGACGCCGGCGGAAAGCTGAGCGACAAAGACAAAGGCCAGTCCGATGGCACCTGAAATAATTCGGATGACGAAGGAGATACGATGATCGTCCCCAGTGATTTTGCGGTCCCCGTAAACGACGCGGAATCAGTGACGCTGCCGGACTCGAAAAGCCTCAAGGCGAGACTGCGCAGCGCCGAGCGCGCGGCGCGCATCAAGGCGCTGCTGCTCATCATCCCGCTTCTCGCGTTTCTTCTGGTCACGTTTCTCGTGCCTATCGGCAGTCTGCTGATGAAGAGCGTTCGCGATCCGACCGTCTCGCAAGAGCTGCCGCACGCGGCGGCCTTGCTGCGCGAGTGGGAGCCTTCGGCGGGCGAGCCGCCGGGCGAACAACTGTTCGCCGCCTTCGGTCGCGACCTGCTCGCCGCGAAGGGCAGCGAGGGCATCAGCCGCATCGCCTCGCGCCTGAACTACGACGAAGCGGGCATGCGCAGTCTCGTGATGAAGACCGCGCGACGTCTGGGCGAGAACAGCGACGGCACATGGCGCGAGCGCATGACGGCGATCGACCCGCGCTGGGACACCGTGGCGGCGTGGTCGACGATCAAGTACGCGTCATCGCCGTGGACCTTCGGCTACTACCTGAAAGCCTTCGATTTCAAGCGCGGCGATGACGGCGCGATCGTGCGTCAACCGCAAAGCGAGCGGCTCTACGTCGACGTGTTCCTGCGCACGGCGTGGGTGAGCGTGGCCGTAAGCATCCTGTGTCTGCTGTTCGGCTATCCAGTGGCGTACTTCCTCGCGAACATTCCCGCGCGCTACAGCAATCTGCTGATGATCATGGTGCTGCTGCCGTTCTGGACATCGATTCTCGTGCGCACCACGGCGTGGGTCGTCGTGCTGCAATCGAATGGCGTGCTCAACGACCTGTTCATTCATCTCGGCCTGACGAAAAGCGGCTTCGCGCTGATGTACAACCGCTTCGGCGTGCTCGTCGCGATGACGCACATCCTCTTGCCCTACGCGGTGCTCTCGCTCTACGCGGTCATGAAGGGCGTGCCCAACATCTATATGAAGGCCGCGCGTTCGCTCGGCGCGGGGCCCATCCGCTCGTTCTTCCAGGCCTACTTTCCGCAGACGCTGCCGGGCGTGGGCGCAGCGGGCATGCTGACCTTCATTCTCGCGGTGGGTTACTACATCACACCCGCCATCGTCGGCGGCGCGAACGATCAGCTCGCGAGCTACTACATTGCGAATCACGTGAACACGACGCTCAACTGGGGCCTGGCGAGTGCGCTCGCATCGATCCTGCTCGCGGGCGTCCTGATCGTCTACGCGATCTTCGTGCGGATGACCGGCGGCGCCGGCGTCAAACTGGGGTAACGGCATGTTCAATTTTCCCGCCTACGTGACGGTATGGGGCCGTGTCGGCCGCGTCTCGCACATCGTGCTTTCGCTCGCGGTGCTCGTGTTCCTCGTGTTGCCCGTGCTCGTGATCATGCCCTTGTCGTTCAACTCGCAGCCATACTTCACGTATCCGCTGCCGGGCGTGAGCCTGCGCTGGTATCGCGCGTTCGTCGAAAGTCCGGAGTGGATGCTCGCGCTCAAGAACACATTGATCGTCGGTGTCGCATCGACATTGATCGCGACCGTGCTGGGCGTGAGCGCATCGCTCGGTCTCATGCATCCGAAGCTCAAGGGCCGCGCGCTCATCACCGGCATTCTCGTTTCGCCGATGATCGTGCCGCTCATCATCACCGCCGTCGGCGTGTATTTCGCGTTCAGCCCGTTCGGGCTGACCAACAGCCTGCTCGGCCTTATTCTCGCGCACGCCGCGCTGGGCGTGCCCTTCGTCGTGGTGACGGTGACCGCGACGCTTGCAGGCTTCAACGAGTCGCTCTCGCGCGCGGGCCGCAATCTCGGCGCGTCGCCGCTGCGGGTGTTCATGCAGATCAAGCTGCCGATCATCGCGCCAGGTGTGGTGTCGGGCGCGCTGTTCGCGTTCGCGACATCGTTCGATGAAATCGTCGTCGCATTGTTTCTGACAGGCACCGATCAACGCACCGTGCCGCGTCAGATGTGGTCGGGCATTCGCGAGCAACTCAGCCCGACGATTCTCGCGGTAGCGACCGTGCTCGTCGTCATCTCCACGCTGCTGCTGATCACACTGGAGATGCTGCGGCGCCGGACCGAACGCCTGCGCGGCACCGCCAACGCATTCTGAAGCAAGCCCACGCAACGCACATCGAAGTCAACAACGGATCATCCAATCATGCTGTCGGAAATCGAAACCATGCAGACCGTCACGCCGGACCTCGCGGTCCTGCGTCAGCGTATCGCCGACGTCACCGCGCTCCCCGAAGAGACGGTCGTCAAGGCATTGATGCAGGAGGCGCAGTTCGACGCGCACACGCTCAGGAAGACGCAGGCGCTGGCGGCGCGACTCGCTCAAGGCGTGCGCGATGCGCGTATCGATGCGGGCGGCGTGGACTTGCTGACGCAGGAATTCTCGCTGGACAGCCGTGAGGGCATCGCGTTGATGTGCCTCGCCGAAGCGATGCTGCGCATTCCCGACACGCAGACGCGCAACCAACTGATCCGCGACAAGATCGTCGATGCGGACTGGCGCGCGCATATCGGCAAGTCGCCGTCGCTGTTCGTCAACGCGACCGCGTGGGGCCTGCTCGTGACGGGCAAGCTCTTGAAGCAGCCCGATGAAAGCGCGCTGGCCGAAGCGCTGACGCGCGTGGTGCGCAAAGGCGGCGAAGCGGTCGTGCGCGGCGGCGTTGCTTATGCGATGCGCATGCTCGGCAAGCAGTTCGTCACCGGCCAGACGATCGAAGAAGCGATCGGCGTGGCGAAGGGCCGCGAGTCGAACGGCTATCGCTATTCATACGACATGCTCGGCGAAGCCGCGTTGACCGATGAGGACGCGCAAGCCTACTTCGAGTCGTATCGGCATGCGATCGAAGCGATCGGCGGCGATGCGAAAGGGCGGGGTCCGATCGACGGTCCCGGCGTTTCGGTAAAGATCTCCGGCCTGCATCCGCGCTATGAATTGGCGCAGCGCGAGCGCGTGCTGGTGGAGATGTATCCGCGACTGCTGCAACTGGCGCAACTCGCGAGGCAATATGGCATCGGCTTTCACCTCGATCAGGAAGAGTCCGCGCGTTTCGAACTGACGCTGGAAATGCTGGAGCGCTTATGCAAGGAGCCGTCGCTTAAAGGATGGAACGGCATCGGCATTTCGTTGCAGTCGTATCAGAAGCGCGGCCGCGCGGTTGCGGAATGGATCATCGCGCTCGCGCGCTCGACGCAGCGGCGCATCAACATTCGCCTCGTGAAGGGCGCGTACTGGGACACCGAGATCAAGCTCGCGCAGGACGCGGGCGCGGACGGTTACCCGGTATTCACGCGCAAGGTTCATTCGGATGTGAGCTATATCGCGTGCGCGAAGGCCTTGCTCGCTGCGCCCGACGCCATCTTTCCGCAGTTCGCCACGCATAACGCGTTCACCGTGGCCGCCGTGCATACGCTCGCGGGCGATCAGCCTTACGAGTTTCAATGCCTGCATGGCATGGGCGAAACGGTGTATGACCAGGTGGTCGGAGCGGCGAAGCTCGGGCGCGCGTGCCGCATCTACGCGCCGGTCGGGCCGCATGCAACCTTGCTCGCGTATCTCGTTCGACGTTTGCTCGAGAACGGCGCGAATTCCTCGTTCGTCAATCAGATCGTCGATCCGGCCGTGAGTATCGACGATATCGTGCAGGACCCGGTCGCGAAAGCCGCGACGACGGGCGGCAAGCCGCACGCGGGCATCGTGTCGCCGCGCGCGTTGCTGCCCGGCCGCGTCAACGCGAAGGCGATGAACTTCTCCGGCATGCCCGAGTTCGATCGCGCGGTCGCGGAGATTCGCGCGCAGCGGCTTAGCGTGCAGTCGCTGGTCGCGCGATCGATCGAGTTGACATCGGATGCGACTGCGCTCGTGTATGGCGCGAGCGATGCGTCGGAAGTCATCGGCAGCGTGGCTTCGTGCCGGATCGATGTCGTCAACGCTGCGCTGGACGCGGCGTCGGTCGCGCGTGCGACGTGGACGCAATCGTCGCGTGAAGCGCGCGCGGCGATTCTCGAAGCCGTCGCGAATCGGTTCGAGCACGAGTGCGCTCGGCTTGGCGCTTTGCTCGTGATGGAACATGGCGCGACCCTGGCCGACGCCGCGGACGAAGTGCGTCACGCGATCAATCTGTGCCGCCTGTATGCGTATCAACTGAACGCCGACGAACGGCTGGCGGACCTCGATCCGCTCGGCGTGGTCGTCAGCATGACGCCGGTGTCATCGCCGCTCGCGAGCTTTGTCGGACAGACGGCGTCAGCGCTCGCGGCCGGCAATGTCATAGTCGCGAAGCCTTCCTCGCACGCCGCGCTGATCGCGCACGAAGCGGCGCGCGCGTTCCTTCATTGCGGTGTGCCCGCTGACGTGCTGCAACTCATCATTCACGATGGCGCGAGCTTCGCGCGCGCGTTTGCATCGGATCGACGTGTGGCCGCCGTGAGTTTCGCGGGCTCGCACGAGGCCGCGCGTTCGCTCGCGGTTCTGCTCGCGCGTCAGCCGCACGCGCCGAAGTTCATTCACATGCAGTCGGGTGTCAATGCGATGATCGTCGACAGCTCCGCGCTGCCCGAGCAGGTCATCTCCGACGCGATCCACTCGGCGTTCAGGGGCGCAGGACAGGACGCTTCGGCGCTGCGCGTGCTGTGCCTGCAGGACTCGACGGCGGATCGCGTGCTGCGCATGTTGAAGGGCATGCTCACCGAACGCGTGACGGGCGATCCGCTCCACGCAGCGACGGACATGGGCCCGCTGGCTACGCGTCGCGCGCGCGACAAGGCCGAGGTGTACATCGAGCAATTGAAGCGGCGGGGCTTCACGGTCGTGCGGGGCAAGCTCGATGCCAACCATGGCAAGGCAAATTACGTGGCGCCGACGATCGTCGACCTGGGGGATGTCGCGGCGCTCGATGCACTCGATGCGACCATCGGCGGCCCGATCCTGCATGTGGTGCGCTATCGCACCGGGCAGATGGAGCCTTTGCTCAAGCGTCTCAACGCGCTGGGCGCGGGCGTGCAGGGGCTGCATACGCGCATCAACGAAGCGGCGGGCAAGCTGCTCTCGATTACGAAGGCCAACAGCGTGTGCGTCAATCGCGCGATGCACGGCGCATTCGCTGGCATGCAGCCTTATGGCGGAGTGGGCGCTGCGGGCACGGGCCCGATGAACGGCGGCCCGTTGACGTTGCTCACACTTAGCCGCGGCGCAGTGATGCCATCGTTGCGCGCGGCATCTGGACCGTTCGCGCAGCAAGCATCAGTGACGAGCGAGAAGTTCTTCGAATTTCCCGTCGAATCCACCGATGGCAAACTGAGCGACCGTCAGACCGCGTTGCACGAAGCGAAAGCAGCGCAGCGCGCAAGACTCGACGCGCTGTTCGCGCTGGCCTCCGCGGCAAGCGATCGTCAACGCGATCCGGCGTTGTGGTCGCATGTGGGCGAAGCGGTCGCGCGTTATCATCCGCTCAGCCTGCCGGCGCTGACGGGCGAAGAGAACACCGTCGAACTGCTGCCGCGCGGGCAAGTTCTGTGCGTGGCCGAATCGGATGCGGACCTTCTCACGCAGGTCATGATCGCGAGTGGCTTTGGCAACGACATTGTGATGCCGAAGTCCGCGCTCGCCGATGAAATCGCGCGCAAGCTCGGCGCGTGCGCGCGCGTAATCGGCGCAGACGACGTGCCGCGCGCGCTGCGCGGCGCGCTGTCGACGGTGCGGCCCGATGTCGTGCTTGCGCGTGGCGCGCAAGGCAGCGTCGCCGATGTGCGAATGATCGCCGCCGAACATATGATTCCGGTGATCGTCGCGGATGCGTCCGGCGCGTACGACTGGAGCGCGCTCGTGCGCGAGCGCGTGACCACAGTCAACGCGAGTGCGGCGGGGGGCAACACGCAACTGATGGTGATGAGCGAAGATATTCTCTGAGCATCACATCGATTCGTTTTTGCCGGTCGGCGCCTGACAGCGCGACCGGCTTTTATTTTTTGCTGCGCATGACAAGGAGCTCGCGCGATGACCGATGACGTCTTTCATTTTCAATCAGGCGAACTGCCGCTGCTGATCTCGATCCCGCATCTCGGCACGATGATTCCAACGGACATCTCGGGTCAGTTCACCGACATCGCGCTGCAAGTCGCCGATACCGACTGGCATCTCGACCGTCTTTACGACTTTGCGCGACGCGCGGGCGCATCGGTGCTGGGCGCGCGTTATTCGCGCTATGTGATCGACCTCAATCGTCCGGCGAGCGGCGAAAGCCTGTACCCGGGCCAGACCACGACCGGGCTTTGTCCGACCGAAACGTTTCGCGGCGAGCCGCTGTATCGCGATGCGAACGGAGCCAACCCGGGCGAAGTGCAGCGGCGCCTCGAGCGTTACTGGCAGCCTTATCACGCGAAGCTGCGCGAGGAACTGGATCGTCTGAAGGCGCGCTTCGGCGCGGTGCTGCTGTGGGAAGCGCATTCGATCGCGAGCGTGTTACCGCGTCTCTTCGAAGGCAAGCTGCCGGACTTGAACATCGGCACGAACTCGGGACAGGCGTGTGACGCGCGCGTGCTCGATGCGGTCACCGGGACGCTCGACGGGCAAGCGTCGTTCACATGGATCGCGAACGGGCGCTTCAAGGGCGGCTATATCACGCGCGCTTACGGCGACCCCGCGCAAGGCATCAACGCGGTGCAACTGGAGATGTGTCAGTCGACCTACATGAACGAATACGCGCCGTTCGAGTATCGGCCCGAGCTGGCGCAAGACGTGCAGCCAGTCGTCGAAAGAATGGTCGGAGCCGCGCTGGATGCGACGCTCAAGCTTGCGCGCTAAAGACAAAAGGCCGTCACCGGAGTGACGGCCGAAGCAAACAACTGCCAGGATCGTTACAGCGATTGCGCGAGTTGCGGCACCGCCTCGAACAGATCACCGACGAGGCCATAGTCCGCGACGCCGAAGATCGGCGCTTCCGCGTCCTTGTTGATGGCGACGATCACCTTCGAATCCTTCATGCCCGCGAGATGCTGGATCGCGCCGGAGATGCCCACGGCCACATAGAGTTCGGGCGCGACGATCTTGCCCGTTTGACCGACCTGCAGATCGTTCGGCGCATATCCGGAATCGACTGCCGCGCGCGATGCGCCCACGGCCGCGCCGAGCTTGCCCGCGAGCGGATCGAGCAGGCCGAAGCTTTCCGCGCTGCCGAGCCCGCGGCCGCCCGACACGACCACGCGCGCGGCCGTGAGATCGGGCCGGTCGCTCGCGGCGATCTCGCGGCGAATGAATTTCGAAAGGCCCGTATCCGGCACGGCGGGAACCTCGCTCACCGTTGCGCTGCCGCCTTCGGCGCGCGCCGCTTCGAAGGCGGTCGTGCGGATCGTCGCGACTTTCACGGCGTCGGCGGTCTGCACGGTGGCGATGGCGTTGCCGGCGTAGATCGGGCGCTGGAATGTATCGTCGGAGTCGATGGCGATCACATCCGATATCTGCGATGCATCCAGCTTCGCCGCCACGCGCGGCGCGATGTTCTTGCCCGCCGCCGTCGCCGGAAACAGCACATGCGTGTAGTCCTTCGCGAGCGCGAGCACTTGCGCCGCGACGTTTTCCGCGAGCCCGTCGGCGAGATGCGGCGCGTCGGCGAGCAGCACCTTGTCGACGCCGGCGATCTTGCCCGCCGCATCGGCGACGGCGCGCGCGTTGCTTCCCGCGACCAGCACATCGACGCCGTTGCCGAGCGCGAGCGCCGCCGTTATCGTGTGCAGCGTCGAAGCCTTCAACTGCGCGTCGCTGTGTTCCGCAATCACAAGAGTCGTCATTCAAATCACCTTCGCTTCAGTTTTGAGTTTCTCGATGAGCGTCGCGACATCCGGCACGCGCACGCCGGGCTTGCGCACGGGCGGTTCCACTACCTTGAGCGTCTTCAGACGCGGCGCGGGATCGACGCCCAGATCGGCCGGCTTCACCGTTTCGATCGGCTTCTTCTTCGCCTTCATGATGCTGGGCAACGTCACGTAGCGCGGCTCGTTCAGGCGCAGATCGGTCGTGACGATGGCGGGCAGACGCAACGAGATGACTTCGAGACCGCCATCGACTTCGCGCGTGACGGTCGCCGTGTTGTCGGCGATCTCGATGTTGCTCGCGAACGTGGCTTGCGGCCAGTCGAGCAGCGCGGCGAGTAGCTGACCGGTTTGTCCCGCGTCGCCGTCGATGGCCTGCTTGCCGAGAATCACGAGCTGCGGCTGTTCACGCTCGATCACCGCCTTCAGCAACTTGGCGACGGCGAGGGGCTGCAATTCCGCATCCGTTTCGACGAGCACGCCGCGATCCGCGCCGATCGCGAGCGCCGTGCGCAAGGTCTCCTGACTCTGCGCGAGCCCGCACGACACCGCGACGACTTCGCTCGCGACGCCCGCTTCCTTCAGGCGCGTGGCCGCTTCGGTCGCGATCTCGTCGAACGGGTTCATCGACATCTTCACGTTGCCGATATCGACGCCGCTCTGGTCCGACTTCACGCGGACCTTCACGTTGTAATCGACGACGCGCTTGACTGCTGTGAGTACTTTCATTTCATCATCCTCGAATGGTAATCAGCACGCAGAGCTGATCGCTTCGGTTTTCGATCGGCGGCGTGACGCGCAACGGCGAGCGCACGTCATGCACCGCGAAGTGTCCCTCATCGAAGGCGACGACAATCGCGGTGCAAGGCGCTTCGATGCTCACCGCAGAAGACAGCACGCTCATGTGCACGCGATAGCGCTCCGTCCTGCTCATCACGTTGAGCGAGCTCACGGGGCCGTTGACGAGCGTTGCACGCCAGGGCGTGGCGCCGTCATAGCTCACGACTTCGAACGGCGCGAGCGTCACGAGGCGCTCGCCGTCGCGCAACGTGACGCCGTTGCCGCGCACGATCATCGAGGTGCGCATCTGGCCGTCGAAGCTCGAATACGGTCCGTGCGCTTCGACCTCGGCGAGGCTCACGCGCCAGTCGTCGCCCGACGATGCCAGCACGCGCGTCGTGCCGCCGCCGTTCTTCCAGCGTTCGCAAGGTATCGACGCAATCTGCATCGCGTGCATCTCAGGACACCGCGCCCAGGCCATATTTGCCGGTGAGCAGATCGCCCGTGGCGAAGCGCTCGATGGAATACGGCTTGAGCGATACGTCGGTCGGCAGGCCGAGCGCTTCCTGCGCGAGCACGCGGCCGACCGTCGGAGAGAGCTTGAAGCCGTGCCCGGAGAAGCCGTAGCCGACGACCAGACCTTCGATGCCGGGCAAGCGCCCGAGCACCGGATTCCAGTCGGGCGTCACGTCATACACGCCCGTCCAGGACGAAGCGATGCCCGCCGTTTCGTATTCGGGAAAGCGCTCCGCGACCTGCGCGCCGACTTCGACGACATAGTCCATCGGAATGTCGCCTTGCTCGGTTTCGGCGGTGTTCAGCTTTTCGCCGACGACGCCCTCGGAGACGAGCATCTGATTGCCGCCATAGCTGCGGTAATAGAGCATGCCGGGCGAGGCGAGATCCTTGAAGACCGGCATCGAGAAGCTGTATTTCGCGGCGTCGCATTCGAGCGCGAGCACGGCGTGGCGCTCCGGCATGATCGGCAGGCTCTGTCCGGTCCAGCCCGCGAGCTCCGGCGTCCAGATGTTCTGCGTGCTGATGACCATGCCGGTCCTGAAGTCGCCGATGGACGTCGACACGCCGACGACCTTGCCGTTGTCGAACAGAATCTTGTTGACCGATGCGTTCTCGCGAATGGTCACGCCACCACGACGCGCCGCGCGCGCGAAGCTCGTGGCGACCAGATACGCGTCCGCGAAGCCCGCTTCCGGCTCGTAGCCGATCAGCGCGGCATCATCGAACTGCGCGATGGGCAGCAGTTCCTTCGCTTGCCGGCGATCGAGGAATTCGAGCGGAATGCCTTGCTCCTTCTGCTGATTCAGCGAAGCGCGCAAGGGTTCGAGCTTGTCGCCCTCGTTCGACACGATCATGTAGCCGGACTTCACGAGGCCGCAGGACGCTTCGTCGTCGCCGAGATAAGACGCGAAGTTATTGAATACGTCCCACGACTTGCGCGCGAGCTCGACGTTCTCTTTCACCGAATAGTGCGTGCGCAAAATGCCGGAAGACTGCGAAGTCGTTCCCGCGCCGATCGTGCCGCGATCGAGCACCAATACGTTCTTCGCGCCGAGCTTCGCGAGCTGAAAGGCCACCGAACTGCCGATGACTCCCGCGCCAATCACCACAACGTCATATGTATCCACGGTTCGCTTCCTTCCAAGAGCCAAGGGGTATGAGCGAAGTGTGGACCAGTGAAATCTCGGCCGCGCGAATATAAGAGATCGCGATTTTTAGCAGAAGACGCAGCGCGGCGAGGTCGCCTTTTTACGGGTTAACGCTGCATTTGCGCTGGTTCGAATCATCCGTAACGCAAGGACGCATTGATTGCAGCATAAGAAGCCGTTATGCCGCCGGATGCGCTCGTGCGTGACCGTAGAGTGATTCTCAGATCATCCGAACGCTTCTCATCGCAATGAATACACAGATGCTTCTCGAACAGTACGGTCCTCGCGAGTCCATGGAGTACGACGTCGTGATTGTCGGCGGCGGTCCCGCCGGGTTGTCGTCCGCGATCCGGCTCAAGCAGCTCGCCGCGGAACGCGGACGCGAACTCAGCGTATGCGTGCTCGAAAAGGGCTCGGAAATCGGCGCGCATATTCTGTCGGGCGCGGTCATGGACCCGCGCGCGCTGAACGAGCTGATTCCCGACTGGAAAGCGCAGGGCGCACCGCTCGATGTCGCGGTTACCGAGGATCGCTTTCTCTTTCTGTCACAACGCGGCGCGAAGCAGGTGCCCAACTGGCTCTTGCCGAATAACTTCAAGAATCATGGCAACTATGTCGTGAGTCTCGGTAACGTCACGCGCTGGCTCGGTCAGAAAGCGGAGGAACTGGGCGTCGAGATTTTCGCGGGCTTTCCAGCGGCGGAAGTGCTTTATGGCGAGGATGGCGAAGTGCGCGGCGTCGCGACGGGAAACATGGGTATCGGCAAGAACGGAGAGCCTGGCGGAAGCTTCCAGCTCGGCATGGAGTTGCACGCGAAGTACACGCTTTTCGCGGAAGGCGCGCGCGGTCATCTGGGGCGCGAACTGATGGACCGCTTCCAGTTGCGCAGGAACGCGGACCCGCAGGTTTATGGACTGGGCATCAAGGAGTTGTGGGAGATCGATCCGGCGAAGCACAAACCCGGCCTCGTCATCCATACGGCCGGCTGGCCGCTGGATCGCGATACGTATGGCGGCTCCTTTCTCTATCACCTCGACAACAATCAGGTGGTGGTCGGCTTTGTCGTCGGACTTGGTTATGCGAATCCGTATCTGTCGCCTTTCGAGGAATTCCAGCGCTACAAGACGCATCCGTCGATCCGCGCGTTTCTCGAAGGCGGCAAGCGCGTCTCGTATGGCGCGCGCGCCATCGCGGCCGGCGGATTGATGTCGCTGCCGGAACTCGTGTTTCCGGGCGGCGCCTTGATCGGATGCGAAGCGGGTTTTCTGAACGCGTCGCGGATCAAGGGCAGTCATGCCGCGATCGCCACCGGCAAGATGGCCGCGCAAGCCGCGTTCGATGCAATCGCCTCGGGCCGCCAGCACGACGTACTCGCGGATTATCCCGAAGCGTTCGATCGTTCGTGGCTGAAAGAGGAGCTGCATCGCGCGAGAAACTTCAAGCAATGGATGAGCCGTGGGCTGCGCGTGGGCACGATCATGGTCGGACTCGAACAGAAGCTCCTGGGCGGACGCGTGCCGTGGACGCTGCATCACAAGCATGCGGACCACGAAACACTTTTGCCCGCATCGCAATGCGAGCCGATCGCCTATCCGAAGCCCGATGGCAAGCTCACGTTCGACCGGCTTTCGTCGGTGTTTCTGTCGAATGCGAATCACGAAGAAAACCAGCCCGCGCATCTGACCTTGAAGCGCGCCACGACGCCAATCAACATCAATCTGGCGCAGTACGATGGTCCCGAAACGCGCTTCTGTCCCGCAGGCGTGTATGAGTTCAGGGAACAGGAACTCGTCATCAACGCGCAGAACTGCGTGCATTGCAAAACCTGCGACATCAAGGACCCGACGCAGAATATCGTGTGGGTGACGCCGGAAGGCGGCGGCGGTCCGAACTATCCGAACATGTAAAGGAGAACAAGGTCATGCGTTTCGAAACACAGGATGCGCTCGAACTCGCGCGACGCGCCGCGATGAAGGCCGGCGCGAGCGAAGCCGTCGCGGCATCGCTTGCCGATGCGACGGTATCGGCGGAATGGGCGGGCAACCGCGCTGTAGGGTTCGCGCATCTGCCCGATTATCTCGATGGCTTCGTGAAGGGGCGCATTGCGAAAGACGCGGCGCCCGAGATCGATTTTGCCGCGCCCGCCGTGATCCAGGCGGACGCGAAGCGCGGCATCGCGCAACTGGGTTTCGACCGCGCGTTCGCACAACTCGTCGAGCGCACGCACACCTATGGCGTGACGGTCTTTTCGCAATCGAACAGCTTCACCGTGGGCGAGCTCGGCTATTACACGCGACGTCTCGCGCAAGCGGGACTGGTCGCGCTCGCCGTCACCAATGCCACGGCGCAGATGACCACGCTCGAAAGCCGCAAGGCCGTGTACGGCACGAATCCGCTGTCGTTCGGCGCGCCGCGTGATGGCGGCAAGCCGTTCGTCATCGATCAGGCGTCGAGCTCCACGGCGTTCGTGAACGTGCGGCGTGCGGCGGAACGCGGCGAGACGATTCCCGAAGGCTGGGCCGTCGATGCGCACGGCCAGCCCACCACCGACGCGCGCGAAGCAGTGAAGGGCTTGCTGCTCGCGTTCGGCGGCGCGCGTGGTGCGAATATCGCGTTGATGGTCGAGATTCTCGCGGCGGGTCTGACGGGCGGGAACTGGTCGCTCGACGCGCCGTCGTTCGCGGAAGGCGAGCACTCGCCCGCGGTTGGCCTGTTCATCGTCGCGCTCGCGCCGCGCGTGCTGGCCGGTGACTTCGAAGCGCGTCTGTCGGCGCAGCTCGAACGTCTCGCCGCGCACGGCGTGCGCATTCCCGGCAGTCATCTCGATGTGACCGAACTCGATATCGCGGATGAGCTGATCGCGAAGATCGAAGCTCTATGAAGAAAACCGCCGCTGCATCGTGCAGCGGCGGTGAATATCACCAGAGGTCACCAGACGTCACCAGATGTCGCCGATGGTGAAGCCGTTCGGAAACGGATCGGCCGGATCGAGCACATAGGTGTTGTAGCCGTAGATCCACGACTGTCCCGAGATGGTCGGCACCACGGCCCTGTAATCGCCGATGCGCGTTTCCTCCACCAGATTGCCCGTGAACACCGTGCCGAGCAGGCCTTCGTGGCGGAACGGCTGATTCAGCGCCAGCTCGCCTTTCGCATGCAGCGTGGCGATCTTCGCGCTCGTGCCGGTGCCGCACGGGCAGCGATCCAGCGCGCCGGTCCAGGTTGCGGGATTGTCGAAGTCGATCGGGCCGTTCGCGACCGTCACGCTGTTGCGCCAGTCCGCGTTCGGATTTTGCGTCGGCCCCGAAAGCTGCGCGACCGTGATGCCGTAACCCGGATAGTGCGGATGATGCACCGGCAACTGATCTTGCGCCGCGCGCAGGATCAGCGCGGAAATGCGCGTGATCTCGCGGCCATGTTCGGGAATCAGCTCGAGGCCCTTGAACTGGCGCACATCGGCGATCACGTAGAACATGCCGCCCCAGCCGACATCGACCGTGACCTTGCCGAGCGTGGGCACGTCGATGACGGCATCGAGATGCGCGGCGAACGCCGGCACGTTCCTGAACGTCACCTGCGTGACCTTGCCGTTCGAACATTCGGCGCGAATGCCGATCAGGCCGGCCGGCGCTTCGAGCTGAAATTCGGTGACGGGTTCCTGCATCGGCAGCATGCCGGTTTCGAGCAGCACGGTGGCCACCGAGATCGTGTTGCCTCCGCTCATCACCGGATATTCCGTCTGCTCCATGATGATGTAGCCGGCGGCCGCGTCGGGATGCTTCGCGGGCACGATCAGGTTGCAGCACAGCGGCGGATAGCCGCGCGGTTCGCGCAGCATCAGGCGGCGAATCTGGTCGTCGTTTTCCTCCAGCCACTTCATCTGCTCGTAGACGCTGTTGCCGGGTATGTGAGGCACGCCCCCGGTCACGACGCGCATGGGTTCGCCGGAGTGCGTCTCCACGGCTTGAAACATTCTCCTGAAGCTCATCGACCGTTCTCCATGATTGATGCGCGGGCGCGTCGCGGCGCAACCGCGAGCTCCCGCGTCATGCCGCTCAATGCTGTCCCAGCCACACCGCGAACTTCTGGTTCAGGTCGTCGGAATGATCGGCCCAAAAGGCGATGTCGCTATCGATCGCGCCGTTCTGGTTGGCGGGCGCGGTGGGCAAGTAGGGCGCCACTTTCGGATCGACCAGCGCGAGCGCCGACTTTCTAACCGGACCGTTCGCCGTGAGCGGCGCGAGCTTCGCGAGCACGTCGGGCTGCGTCGCGTAGCGCACGAAGTCCTGCGAAGCCTTGAGGTTCTTCGTGCCCTTCACGATGGCATAGCCTTCGATGTTCTTCACCTGACCGTCCCAGATGAAGCCGAACGGCTTCTTGTCGTTGATCATCGCGGCATAGATGCGGCCGTTGTAGGCGCTGCTCATCGCCACTTCGCCGTCCGCGAGAAGCTGGGCCGGCTGCGCGCCCGTTTCCCACCAGACGATGGACGACTTGATCGTATCCAGCTTCTTGAATGCGCGATTCAGACCCGCGGGCGTGGCGAGCGTCTTGTAGACATCGGCGGGCGCGACGCCATCGGCGAGCAGCGCCCATTCGAGCGCACCTTCGGGCGATTTGCGCAGACCGCGCTTGCCGGGGAAATTCTTCAGATCGAAGAAGTCCGCGATCCGGTTGGGCTCGCGACCCTTGAATTTGTCGGAGTTGAACGCGATCAGCGTGGACCACGCGATGTTGCCCGCCATGCATTCCGACACGCCGCCCGCCGTGTAGTCGCTCTTCGCGGGCGTGCCGTCCGGCGCGGGCGCGAGGCTCGCCGGATTGATCTTCTCAAGCAGGCCTTCGTCGCAGGCGCGCGTCACGTCGGACAATTGCATGTCGACGACATCCCACGTCACGTTTTTCGTCTCTACCTGGCTGCGGATCTGCGCGATGCCGCCGTTATACGAATCCGTCTTCACCTTGACGTCGCCGCCGGAGAACGGCGTGGCGGCGGTTTTTTCCTGCGCGGCCTGATACGTGCCGCCCCAGGAAACGAAGGTGATCTGCGAAGGCGCGGCGACAGCGCTCACCACATTGCCTGCCAGGAGCAGGCCGAAGAGCAACGAGAATCTCATCATGTACTCACAATCGGAAGATTGACGGGGCCGCTCCCGTGAGGCAGAGCGTGATCGTGAGACTAGATTCGGCCAAAATAGCCCGTGACTATTAAAGCCGCCTTGATGCTGAAATTCCCGCTGCGTTATGCAAACCGTTCTACAGCCACGCGGTCTCGAACTCGAAGGTCGATAGCGGCTGGCAGCCGGCGTCCGTGAGCAACACTTGCTGTTCGAGCTTCACGCCTTCGTCGCCTCCTTCCGCGCCGATATAGCTTTCGATGCACAGCGTCATGCCGCTTTCGAAATGCCCGTCGTAGCCACTGTGATCGAAATCGACGCCGTACGCGATGTTCGGATACTCGTCCACCATGCCGATGCCGTGCGCAAGGCAGCTATAGCGATTCTTCACGTAAGGTCCGGGCATGGCCCAGCTGCGGTCGGCGAACTCGCGAAAGCTCATGCCAGGGCGCACCAGCGCCATGTTCGTGTGAAGCTGGTCATACGCCGCCGCATACAGGCGACGCTGCTCGTCGGTGGGCGGCACGTGGCCCACGGTCCAGGTTCGCGAGATATCCGCGCAATAGCCGAACGGACCGACCAGATCCGTATCGAACGCGATGATTTCGCCTCGGCGCATGGGCTTGCCGCTGCACTCCTGCATCCACGGATTGGTGCGCGCGCCCGACGCCAGGAGCCGCGTTTCGATCCATTCGCCACCGAGCCGGATGTTCTCGTAGTGAAGATGCGCCCACAATTCCTGTTCGGTCATGCCGGGTTCGAGCGCGTCGTGCATGCGCCGGATGCCGCGCTCGCATACGTCGATGGAAGCGCGGATCAGCAGCAGTTCATCGGCCGATTTGATCGAGCGTGCCTGTTCCATGATGCCCGAGCCTTCGAGCACTTCGACGCCTTGTTCACGCAGCGCATAAGCGCCTTCCGGATCGAGCCGGTCAACAGCGACGCGCGGGTCGGACGGCGCATGCTGACGCAGGAGATCGGCGATCTCGCGCGCCCATTCGCGCGCCTTTTCCGCTGCATGCGGCCCCGCATTGAAGTAATTCCAGCAGGTCGCGCCACGGATTTCCGCCTCGATCGGCAAGCCGCGCCACACGTGCTCGCAATTGTGAAATTCGAAGCCGATGACCGGGCCGTGCGCGAACACCATGACATGGCGCGTCGGATTGCGGCCGCTCCAGATCTGCATGTTCGAGGTGTCGGTCGCGTAGCGAATGTTCACCGGGTCGTACAGAACGATGGCCGGGCAGCCGGACGCCCGAAGCATGTGCCGCACGCGCTCGAGGCGATAGCGCCGCACGCGGTCCAGCGTCCCTTCGGGCAGGTCCGGTTGCGCATCGCTCGTGGTTGCTGCGTGAATCGTGCTGACCGCTGACATGGGCTCTCCGTATCGTGGTTGTCTCGTGGTTGTCGCGTCGCGCGCAGGCGGGGACCGGCGCGAAATCAGAGCCAGTATCGAAACGAAGAAAACGGGCGTCAATGCGCTAAATTTTCACGCTCGGATTACACAAAGTTATCCGACCGGAAACGCGCACGCCGTCAAAGGCAGGCCGGTTCGCCGCGCAACCAGTCGATGATCTGCGTGACCGCCGGCGTGATCGAACGTCCGTGAGGGACGACCACGAAATACGCGTCCGTCGGCCGGCTCGTGACGGACGTGAGGCGCACCAGTTCGCCGCGCACCAGCAGGTCGTGCACGAGCCGCCCCCAGCCGAGCGCGACGCCCTGGCCGTAGCGCGCGGCCTGCACGGCGTCGGTGTACAAGCTGCAGCGCAGCACGAAATCGAGCCGCGGCGGGCGATAGCCTACCGAGCGAAACCACGCCTCCCAGTCCATCCATCCCTCGTAGGTCGAGTCGGACTGGACGAGCGGCAGCTTCGACAGATCCTCCAGCGTTTCCGGCGACTTGTATTCCTTCAGAAAGGAGGGCGAGCAGACCGGGAACACTTCCTCGTCGAACAGGAGGGTGGAGGTGCCGTCGCCCCAGTTGCCGTCGCCGAAGCGCACGGCGACATCGACCTCGACGTGGCGCAGATCGGCCGTGAACATCTGCGTGGTCAGCCGCAGTTGCAGCGGCGGCTCCATGCGCTTGAGCTTGGCCAGCCGTGGCAGCAGCCGAAGCTGCGAGAACGGCGCGGTGGACGCCAGCACCAGCTCGCGCCGCTCGACCACGCCGGTCGCAAGGCGGTCGAATACCCCGGCGATCTTCTGCATGGATTCGGCCACGACGAGATAGAGCGCCTCGCCTTCGCCGGTGAGCGAGATCGAACGGTGCAGGCGATGAAACAGCCGCACGCCGAGCGTTTCCTCCAGTTGCCGCACCTGCCGGCTCACGGCCGCCTGCGTGACGCCGAGCTCCGTTGCCGCAGTAGTGAAGCTGCCGAGCCGCGCCACCGCCTCGAACTCGACGAGCGCGGTCAGTGACGGCACGATCCGCCGATACCCCTTGGTTGCTTTTGTCATCTTCATGCGACGGCCGGCTTGTTAATCGACTGCTTCATGGTTGTCTCCGCGCTGCATCATCTGTCTAAAGGTTTATTGCGTCAAGCCGCCCCATTCCTCGAGCGCAGGCTGACCCGGAATGCGCGCACATCCGCATAACATAAAGTAATGCGATGCGAAGAATAAAGCGCATTGACGATCCATACCGTCGATCCAATACTCCGGGTCATGGAGACGCCTCATGCGTCGCAAACAGACCAGACGGAGAGCCCCGCAATGTCCACGATTTATTTAAAGACCCACCGTGAACTGCTCGACAGCAGAGAGCCGGGATTCGGCATGCCTGGCGAATTGTTCGGCCGCGAAGACGTCTTCGAGAAAGACGTCGAAGTCTTCTTCCACAAGATGTGGATTCTCGTGGCCGTCACGGCCGACGTTCCGGAGCCGGGCGACGTGTACACGGTCGACATCGGCAAGGCGTCCATCCTGGTCGTGCGCGACGACGACGAGAACATCCGCGCGTACCGCAACGTGTGCCGGCATCGCGGCTCGCGTCTGATGCCGAAGGCGGGCAAGACCAGCGTCGGCATGCTCGTTTGTCCCTATCACCAGTGGACCTACGATCTCGACGGCTCGCTCAAGCACGCCACGCACATGGGCGCGGACTTCGACACGAAATGCCGCAGCCTGATTCCTGTGCATCTCAAGGTGATCGGCTCGCATGTGTTCGTGTGCCTGGCCGACGAACCGCCCGCCGACATCGAGAAGCTCGAAGCGGTGATGACGCCGCGCTTCGCGCCGTATGACATGCAGCGCACGAAGATCGCGTATGAGCTGGAGGTGATCGAGAACGGCAACTGGAAGCTCGTGATGGAAAACAATCGCGAGTGCTATCACTGCTCGGGCACGCACCCGGAATTGACCGCGTCGTTCCTCGCCGAAGACTTCGGTTTCTGTCCGGACGGGCAAAGCGAGGAAACGCTGCGCGAGTACGAGGAATATCGTCAGCGCAACGCGAACGCGCAGAAGAACTGGGAAGCCGACGGCTACGAGTGCGCGCTCGTCGAATCGGTCGATGAGGACGTCGAGACGAACTTCCGCACGCAGCGTCTCGTGATCGCCGGCGCGGGCGAATCGCAGACGATCGACACGAAGGTCGCATGCGGCAAGCTGCTGGGCGGTCTGACCCGTCGCGATCTGGGCGACGTGCACATGTGGGGCCATCACGCCTGGACCCACGTGATGAGCGACCACGCGGTGGTGGCCTACGCCATTCCGCTCGCGCCGGACAAGACGCTTGTGCGCACGGTGTGGCTCGTGCATGCGGACGCGGTGGAAGGCGTCGATTACGACCTCCAGAAGCTGACCGAGGTGTGGGTCGCGACGACGCGCCAGGACGCCGAGCTCGTCGGCAATACGCATAGCGGCACGCAGGACCCCGCCTATGCGCCCGGCCCGTTCTCGATGTACACCGAGGCGGCGCTCGAACAGTTCTCGCGCTGGTACGCGGCGCGTCTCAAGGCAAACGGTATCTGAGTGTTGAAGATGAACGCGATCGACATGTTCTGTTCAGTGGCTTCCAGCGCGAGCGCGATGGATCGATTCACCAGCGCCGAGACATGGGAGCGCCCCGATGTGCAGTGGGGCAGCCATGAAATGCGGACGCTGACGTGCTGCCGCACGACCGACGAAACGCACGATGTGCGCACCTTCGTGTTTTGCGGCGAAGACGGACGACCGTTCAGCTTCGAGCCGGGTCAGTTCATCACGGTAAGCGCGGAGGTCGGCGGACGCACGGTCAGCCGCTGCTACACCATCTCGTCGCCGCCGACGCGCCCCTACACGCTGACGATCACGGTGAAGCGCACGCCGGGCGGCGTGATGTCGAACTGGCTGCACGACAACATGAAGCCCGGCGTGACGCTGAACGCTTACGGCCCGGCGGGGGTGTTCACGCCGTCTTCGGCGCCGGCGGTGAAGGCGCTGTATCTGTCGGCCGGTTCGGGCGTGACGCCGCTGATGTCGATGACGCGCGCGGCGTTCGAGCTCGGACTCGATCGCGACATCGTGTTTCTGCACAGCGCGCGCACGCCGCAGGACATCATCTTCCGCGATGAACTGGCGCGCATGAGCGTGCAGGCCGCTAACCTCGATGTCATCCAGGTGTGCGAAGGCGTCGGCACGGAGACGGACTGGAACGGTCCTACGGGACGGCTCAGTCTCGAACTGCTGGAGGCGCGCGTGCCCGACTTCCGCGAGCGCGAAGTCTTTACATGCGGACCCGCGCCTTACATGAGCGCCGTGAAAGAAATTCTCGCGCGCGGCGGCCACGATCCCGCGCGCTACCATCAGGAGAGTTTCAACTTCGCGGAGACGGTCGAGCCGCTGGTCGAGCCCGCCGTACCGGCAGCGGAAAACCAGGCAGCCGCGCAGAGCACGTACACGGTGCGTCTCGCGCGCTCCGGCAAGTCGTTCACCATGGAAAGCGATCAGACCATCCTCGCGGCGGCGCGCAAGGCGGGTGTGGTGCTGGCGTCGTCGTGCAGTCAGGGCATTTGCGGAACCTGCAAGACGGCCGTGCTCGAAGGTTCGGTGGATATGCAGCACAACGGCGGCATTCGCAAGCGCGAGATCGACAAGGGCCTGCGTCTGATGTGCTGCAGCCGTCCGACTTCGGATATCGTGCTGGACCTTTGATGCCTGCGCTTCGGCGCACCTCGGATGAAGAAGAAGCGAGCCTTGGCTCGCTTCTTTTTTTGCCCCTTGCTTTTCCCGAAGTCGACAGTGAACGCATGTCGGCATCCTTATAAAACCTTGTTCATTGTTGTCTGGTCTCCCCGGCGCGTGTTCTGTCTCGTGTGCTGCTTTTGTCCAGTGCCGATGGCTGATGCAATCCTAGGCGCTGGAACGCAGCCGTGAAAGTTCGATGTGTGCGCTCTCCCACAGAGCATCGCGGCGAGTCGACGGGGACGTCGCTCTTCCTGTCAGACAGCTTTTGGGATTTTCTTGGCGCGCGTTAGTCCACTTCATAGTCAGGCCCTGCCCGACGGAAACAACGCCTCTGCACAGGTCTGAATTCCGCCACTCCAGCCGATCATCCTATTCGGATGTCTAACCATGTCCCGGGGCCGATGTCGAACATCGGCCGCAACTTGTCGGAAGCATCGAACACGTAAAGCTGTGCGCTGCCTGATTCATTTGTTGAAGAGCCGTGCGATGCCGCCTTCGATATGGTCGCGCATCGCGTCGCGGGCGCGCCCCGCGTCGCCCGCGTCAATGGCCGCGACGATCCGCGCGTGCTCGTCGATCACCGCCTGACGACGCGGCGCGACCGGGCTCGCGCCCGACAGATCGCGCACGAGCCGGATGCTGAAGCTCATCTGTTCCAGCAAGGCGCCCAGCGTGTGCGCGAAGAACCGGTTGCCGGTCGCCTGCGCCACGGCCATATGAAACGCGATGTCCTGATCGATTCCCGATTCGCCGGACGAGAACGCCTCGGCCAGCCGCGCATGACACTTCTTGAGCTTCGATATCGCGAGCCTGTCGCCGAGTTGCGCCGCGCACGCCGCGCTTTCGCCTTCGAGGCTACGGCGGAACTCCAGAAAGTTGCGCACATCGGGAATGCTGCCGAGCGTCGCATACGAAAGAATCTTCGACGCGGGCTCCTGCGCGCTGACGTAGTGGCCCGATCCCTTGCGCGAATGAATCTTGCCTTCCGAGCGCAAACGCGCGAGCGCCTGCCGCAGCATGGGGCGCGACACGCCGAAGCGCTCCGCCATTGTCTGCTCGCCCGGCAGACGCTCCCCCGTCTCGAACTCGCCGCTGCCGATCAACGCGAGCAACTGGTCGTAAGCGTATTCGTCGCGCGTATGCACGGGAATCTGGGAGGAAGGGCGAAGCGAATGCATGATATTTCCTGGTGGCTCAAACCTGTCAGACAGACTAGCAGATTAAATTGACAGCATAAAGCGTGGTCGACAGAATCGGTTCAACGTCCAGCCAATCGGGTTTCACACCGTGCCAAAGATCGTCAACCTCCGCACCATCCGCCTGCCACAGCGTCCCAAGCTCGTCTGGGTCGAGATCGAAACCGACGACGGACTCACCGGTCTGGGCGAGACCTTTCGCGGCGCGCAGGCCGTCGAGGCGGTGTTGCACGAGCTGGTCGCGCCGGCGCTGCTGGGCCGCGCCGCCGAACATGTCACCGCGATCACGCAGGAACTGATGGGCTCGTATGTCGGCTTCAACAGCAGCAGCGCGGAGGTGCGCGCGGCCAGCGCGGTCGATATCGCGCTGTGGGACCTGGCCGGAAAGCGCGCGGGCGTGCCGGTGCACGTGGCGATGGGCGGCGCCATGCGCGAGCAGGTGCCGGTGTACAACACCTGCGCCGGCTATGACTTCAATACTTCGCAGGGCGCGCGGCGGAGCATCGGATCGCTGGAAACGAGCACGGGTCCGTACGACGACCAGCTCGCCTTCATGCGCGATGCCGGCGCGCTTGCCGAGAGTCTTCTCGAAGAGGGCTATGGCGCGATGAAGATCTGGCCGTTCGACGACTTCGCGTTGCAGAGCCCGCACCACATCACGCTCGCCGACCTGAACGCCGGGCTCGAGCCGTTCCGCAAGATTCGCAAGGCGGTGGGCAATCGCATCGAGATCATGTGCGAGTTGCACAGCCTGTGGGGCGCGCGCGCGGCCGCGCGCATCTGCAATGCGCTCGCGGACTTCGACGTGCTGTGGGTCGAGGACCCCATCGCGAAGATGGACAACTTCAGCGCGGTGGCCGATCTGCGCCGCCAGACGCGCGCGCCGATCTGCGGCGGCGAGAACCTCGCGGGCGTGAAGAGCTTTCGCGACATGCTGGCCGCCGACGCGCTCGATGTCGTGATGGTCGATCTGACGTGGTGCGGCGGTATCACCGAGGCGCGCAAGATCGCGGCGCTCGCGGAAGCGTACGCGAAGCCGCTCGCGCCGCATGACTGCACGGGGCCGGTGGCGCTGATGGCGGGTCTGCATCTCGCGCTGCACGCGCCCACGGCGATCTATCAGGAAGTCGTGCGGGCGTCGCTCGCGAGCTGGTATCCGGAGATCGTCGATCGCCTGCCGGTCATTCGCAACGGCGTCGCGCTCGCCCCCACCGACCCGGGTCTGGGCACCGCGCTGTTGCCGCAGGTCCGGCAAAGCAAAGGCGCGGCGATTCGCGAGAGCCGCCTGTCGCATTGATGTAGCGAAGCACCCCCGGCAAAGCCACCGACGCCTTCGAGGCGGGCATGCGCATCCAGACCTGCGCAGGGAGAGCGGCTGCCCGGATTTCTTGCACTTGCACTTTCATACTGGAGACAGAAAGTGTTGACACGAGTCACGTTGATCATCGGCGTCACCGCGATCTACTTCGCGCTGATCGCTTTCATGGGTTATAGCGTTCGCCGGCATGCATCGAGCAGCGCGGGCTTCACCGAGGGCGGCAAAGCCTTCGCTCCGTGGCTGATCGCGGCGCTGATGCTGTCGGAGTTCATCGGCAGCTCGGTGAGCATCGGCACCGCGCAGAAGGGTTTCGAGGACGGCATCTCGGCGGGATGGAATCTCGTCGCGCTGTCGATGGGCTTCCTGTTGCTCGGCGTGCTGCTCGTCGGCCGCTACCGGCGCACGAAGCTCAACACGATATCCGCGATTCTCGAACAGACGTATGGAAAGGGCGTGCGCTACGCCGCGTCGGTGCTGACGATCTTCTCGCTGAACGTGGTCGCGGTCGCGCTGTATGCGAGCGGCGGCGCGGTGCTGGGCGCGGTCATGCAGATCGATCGCGGCGTGGCGACCGTCATCGTCGGTCTGGTGGCGATCTTCTTCGTGACGGTCGGCGGATTCCGCTCGGTGATCTACACCAACACGCTGAACGCGATCATCAAGTATGTGGGCATCGTGCTGGCGCTCGCGTTCGCGCTCACGCAGTCGGGCGGCTATGCGCATTTGCGGAGCGCGCTCGCGCCGCGCATGTTCGATATCGCCGGCGTCGGACTCTCGCAGATCGTCGCGTGGATGATCGCGGGCATCGGCTCGATCTTCGCGACGCAGTACGTGATCCAGGGCATTGTCACGACGCCCGACGACCGTGGCGCACGGCGCGCGTGCTACTACGTCGCGGCGCTGATGATCCCGTTCGGTGCGATCGTCGCGCTGATCGGCGTAAGCAGCGCGTACCTGTATCCGGGCATCAGATCGATCGATGCCTTCCCGGTGCTGATCGCGCATATGCCGCCGTTCTCGGCGAGCATCGTCGTGATCGGACTGGCCGGCGCGCTGTTCGGCGGAATCTCGGCGAGCACGATCGCATCGGGCACGCTGCTGCTGCGCGATTTCTACGAACCGCTCTTCAGGAAGCAGGGCGACGATCGTTCGTCGTTGCGCTTCATTCGCATCACCACGGTCGTGATCGGCCTGATTCCGCTGGTGCTCGCGCTCTTTGCAAGCAAGATCCTGCTGATCGCGTTCCTTGGCAAGTCGCTCAGGGCGACGCTCGCCGTGATGATCCTGCTGTGCTTCTACGCGCCGCGCTTCGGCACGCCGCGAGGCGCGATGACGGGCATCGTGCTGTCCATCGTCGCGACGATTTCGTGGTTCATTGCGGGCAATCCTTATGGGATCGACAGTTCGTACTTCGCGCTCGGCGTGCCGGTTGCCGCGATGACGGTCAGCCAGCTACTCAAGGTTCTCCATCGCGATACGCACGCGGCCACGGCGGAACGGCCGTGATCGCGCGATTCAGCGACGTCAGTGCAGCTTGACGCGCGGCGTGGTCACACGCCGCAACGCATGCATCGCGAGACTGGCAAGCGACCGCCGCAAGCCCGACACCGCCGCGAGATGCTTGCGATACAGCGCCGCGTACATGAGCTTCGCCATGAAGCCGCGCACGATCAGGTTCTTGCCGAGCGCGCCGGGCAAGCTGCCCACTGCCGATACATGCCCGAGCGACACTAGTGAACCGTAGTCCGAGTACGTGAACTCGCCGATCGGCCGCCCGGCCACGCGTGACTTCAACGCCTTCGCCAGAAACAGCGCCTGCTGATGCGCGGCCTGCGCGCGCGGCGGGACCATCTTGCCATCGGTCCACGAGCAGCTTGCGCAGTCGCCGAGCGCGAACACGTTGTCATCGGCTTCGCTCCGCAGCGTGCGCGTCACCTTGAGCTGATTGATGCGATTGACCGGCAGGCCATCGAGCGCGGCAAGGCAGTCCGGCGCCTTGATGCCCGCCGCCCAGATGGTCAGATCGACGGGAATCGCGCGGCCGCTGCGCGTGGTCAGCGCATGCGGCGACACGTCGGTGACCGGATCGCCCACCGATACCTCGATATTCAGTCTGGCCAGCAAGGCTTCGGTGGTGGCGGAGACTTCGGGCGGCAGCGCCGGCAGCACGCGCGGTCCCGCTTCGATGAGCGTGACGCGGATATCGCTGTCGCGTGCGCTCGAATGCAGGCCGAAGCGGCGCAACTCGATCTCCATCCTGCGCAACTCGGCCGCGAGTTCGACGCCCGTCGCGCCGCCGCCGATGATCGCGACATTGGCCGCCGTGCGCGAGCCCTCGCCATGTCTGCCCGAATGCCGCACGCATGCCTGTAACAGCCGCTGGCGCAGACGCTCGGCCTGCTCCACCGTATCGAGCGCGATGCTGTGCTCCGCCGCGCCCGGCACGCCGAAGAAATGCGTCCGGCTGCCGAGGGCGAGTACGAGCGTGTCGTACTCGACGGTGCGCGTCGGCATCATGTGCTCGCTTTCCGCGGGTGGCGCGATGTGCAGATGCTTCGCGCCACGGTCGAGGCCGTCGAGCGCGCCATGCACGAACTCGAAGTGATGCCAGCGGGCCTGCGCCGCATATTCGATCTGATGCACCTGAATGTCGAGGCTGCCGGTCGCGACCTCGTGCAACAGCGGTTTCCAGACGTGCGTGGGGCGGCAATCGACGAGCGTGACCTGCGCGCGCCGCGTGCGGCCGAGGCTGTCGCCCAGCCGCGTCGCCAGTTCCAGCCCGCCCGCGCCGCCTCCGACGATGACGATACGATGCATCTCGCGCCTCCGTCAGTTGTAGCCGAGAATGGCGACCGAGGAGACGTCCGCGCGTTCGGAGACGTTGCTCGCGATAGACGACATCGGCGCGCGCAGCAGGACGGCATACGTCGAAGGCGGGGCGACGAGTTCCGCGATCTGGGAATGCGCGCGGTCGTCGGCGAGCGGGAACGGGTCGTAAGCGAAGGTCGTCATGTCGATGGCTCGAAAGAAGCGTGAATAAAAAATGTCGGAAACTCTTTCGGTCCATTGTTGTTGTGACGTATGTTTTGCAGCAAGCGATATAAATGCGTGATGTTGTGCGTTGGAGGAACGATCTGTGAGAAGAAGAATCCCGAGCATGGAGGCGCTGATCGCCTTCGAAGCGGCCGCGCGTCACCTGAGCTTCACGCGCAGCGCCGACGAGCTCGCGCTCACGCAAAGCGCGGTGGGCCGGCAGGTCGCGGGACTGGAGGAGTATCTGGGCTTGCCGCTGTTCAACCGCTTCAAGAAGCGCCTGAGCCTGACCGAGGTGGGCAAGCACTATGCGGAGCAGGTGCGCCGGCATCTGGATCGCATCGAGCGCGACACGCTGGATGCGATGGCCTATCGCAACGCGGGCGGCGTGCTCGAACTCGCCGTCATTCCGACATTCGCCACGCGCTGGCTGATTCCGCGCATGCCCGAGTTCTATGCGAAGCACGAGCGCATCATCGTGAATCTGACGACGCGCGCGGAGCCGTTCCTTTTCACCGATACACCGTTCGATGCCGCGATCCACTTCGGCGAGCGCGTGTGGCCCGGCGCGATCACGAAGTATCTGTTCGGAGAGGAGATCACGGCCGTATGCAGCCCGCGTCTGCTCGACGGGCGCAAGACACTGTCGGCGGCCGAGCTTGCGCAGTCGACGTTGCTGCATCAGTCGGCGCGTCCCGACGCGTGGCGGCAGTACCTCGCGCTCGCGGGCCTGCATGAGGTCGACTGCATGAAAGGGCAGCGCTACGAGCTGTTTTCGATGCTCGTGGAAGCGGCGCGAGCGGGACTCGGCATTGCGCTCGTGCCGCGCTTTCTGGTCGCGCATGAACTGGAAATCGGCGAACTCGTGCTGCCCTGCGATCTGTTCTTGCGCAGCGAAAAGGGCTACTACCTCGTGTATCCGGAGGACAAGCAGAACTCGCCGCTGCTCGAAGCGTTCGAGACGTGGCTGACCGGCGCGGCGAACCAGTACGTGGAAGCGAACGGCTGAACGGTTTTCAGGCCGTGGCGTCGCCGGCGGGCGCGACCGACGCGCCTGCGATCCCGTGACGCGCGAGCGCATCCGCGACGAAGCCCGATGCCTTCATCTCCTCGACGAAGCGCGCGAGCACGTCCGCTGCTGCCGTCCCGCGGCTCTTCGGCAGGCCCATCGCCTGACGGATGACCATGAAGCGCTCGTCGAGCAGACGCAGGCCGGGGAATTCTCGCGCATCGGCTTCGAGTCGCTGCTTCACGCCCGCGGCGACTTCGAGATTCTCGTCGATGAAAGTCCGCACGACGGCGGGCGAAGTCGGCGCGCGGACGATCTGCGCCGCCTTCAGTTCGCGCGTCAGGAACAGGTCATACGCGCTGCCCTTGCCGACGGCCACGCGGTGATGCGCATGATCGACATCGGCGTTGGTCCGGACCGGTGAATCGTCGCGCACGAGATAGAAGCCTTCGATCAACACGTATGGCGCGGTGAACGCGATGGTTTCGCCGCGCAACGGATCGATCGCGAAGAAGCCGAAGTCCGCGCGCTCCTCGCTCACGGCCTGCACCGACTTGCCCGCCGCGTCGAACACGACGAGTTCGAGTTCGACGCCGAGGTGCCGCGCGAACGCGCGCGCGAGATCGACGGACACGCCGAAAGGCTCGCCGGTCGTCGCGTGCCTGTTGGCGAGAATCGGATTGCCGAGATTGATGGACGGGCGCAGCGTGCCCGTGGGCGTGAAAGCGTTGACGATTCGTTGATCGATGCTCATGGGAACGATTAGGGTTCGAGAATCTCGCTGATGCGCGTGAGCGCATCGAGCGTATGCAAAAGATGCTGGCGCATCGCCTCGGACGCTTCCTCGTTCTTCTCGCGTTCGAGCAGTTCGAGCACTTCGAGATGCTGTTTCGCGTGTTCGACGTAACGCTCGCGATGCTGCATCGAGCGATAGGAGAGCAGGCGGCGCACGCGATTCACGCGCCTGATCGTGTCGATGAAAAAGCTGTTGCCCGATGCCTCCACCAGCGACTCGTGAAAACGCACGCCGCGCTCGTGCAACTGATCGGCCGTATCGGTTTCGATGCCGCCCGCGAGCAGATGCTTCTCCACATCGCGGCAACGCTCCAGCACTTTCTTCTCCAGCCGATACCCCGGTTCCAGCAACGCGGCGGGCTCCAGCGCGAGACGCAGGCGATATGACTTGAGCAGGCTGTCGGGCGTGGTGAGCATCGGCGAGAACTGCCAGCCGTAGCCGGGCTTGCGCTCGGCCCAGCCTTCCTGCGAGATGCGGGTGAGCACGGACGTCAGTTGCGCGCTCGTCAGGCCGTAGCGGTTGCGGATCATCTGCTCGGAGAACTCGTCGGGCAGCGCGCCTTTCAGGCGGTCGTCGGCAATCTGGAAGTACACGCTCGTGACGATGTCGGTCTGTTCGAGACCGAGTTCATCGACCACATCCGAGAGCGACTCGATCACCGGCTTCGCGACGAAGAACCCGCGATTCTTCTCGCGCGTGAGGACGCCTTTCTCGTGCAGCAGCGCAAGGGCCTCGTTCACCGGCGAGCGCGACACGCGCAGCCGGTCCGCGAGCATCTGGGCGGGGAGATGAGCGCCGGCCATCAGGCCTTCGGTTCGGATCAGTTCGAGGATTTGCGTCGCAATCGAGCGGTCGATCATGTCAGTGAGCCTTCTGCCGACACAGCGGCGCTCTCAGGCCTCCTGCATCGTAGGAAGCGAGCGTGAAGAAGACGTGTCTTGTTCCGGTAGCTTCGGCAGCCCGACGAGTCCGGAGAGCAATCCCGTGTTCGCGGGGTATGCGTCGGCGAAGATGCTGGAAATCGTGGGCGTCGGCGGGGGCGTGAACATCGGAGCGGCCAACATCAACTTCACTTACTCGAATACGCGCTTCGAGGACATGGGTTCCGCATCGGGTCCGAATGCGCTTCGATATAGCGGCACCGCGGCGTTCAACAACTTCGAGATAAACGGAAAGTATCACTTCACGCCTTCGCTGCTGGCGGGCGTCGCCTACGACTACACGCGCAACGGCGGCGCGGGCGGAAAGGGCGGCGCGAACTACAACCTCTTCAGCGCGGGCGTCGATTACTCTCTCTCCAGGCGCACCGATGTCTACACCGTCGCGGTCTACGAGAAGGCAAGCGGCACCGATTCGCTCGGACAAGGCGCGGTCGCGCAGATCACCGGGCTCACGCCATCCACGACCGACAAGCAGGTGTCCCTGCGCGTCGGCATGCGGCACAAGTTCTAGCGCTTTACGCGGCGTCGGGCGTCATGTGCCGCCCGACGCTCCTGCTCAGACGTAGCGCGCCTGGGCGAGGTCGGCGATCAGCGTCGGCCCCGTCGGCCGCCAGCCGAGACGCGCTTGCGTCAGCGCGCTGGATGCGGGCATGTCTAGCGCGACGAACATTGCCATCCAGCCGAAATGCGCCTGGGCTTCTTCCGGTGCGATGGACGCGACCGGCAATTTCAGCCCGCGCCCGAGCGCCTCGACGATCTCCCTGCTGCTTACGCCTTCTTCGCCGACCGCGTGATAGCGCGCGCCGCGCGCGCGCTTCTCGACCGCCAGCCGATACAAACGCGCCACATCCGACAGATGTCCCGCCGGCCAGCGATTGCTCCCTTCGCCCACATACCCGCACACGCCTTTCTCGCGCGCGATCGCGATGAGTGGCGTGATGAGGCCCTGCCGGAACGGATCGTGGACCTGCGGCAGCCTCACGACCGACACGTTGACGCCCGCCTCCAGCAGCGCATTGCCCGCAAGCTCCGAAGCAATGCGCGGATTCGGATGATGCAGGTTGAACACGTCTTCGCTGGCGGGTTCGCCATGCTCGCCGCTGCCCATGCCGGTGCCGGACGTGATGACGAGCGGCCGGTCCGAACCCGCGAGCACGGAACCGAGCGCGGCGATCACGCGCTTGTCCTTCTCGCAGTTCTCGACGAAGCGCGAGAAGTCGTGATCGAAGGCCGTGTGAATGACGGCGTCGGCCTGCGCCGCACCTTGCCTGATGCTTTCCACATCTTCGAGCGTGCCGCGATGCACGTCGGCGCCGGCATCGACGAGCGCCTGCGCGCCCGCATCCGAGCGCGTCATGCCGAGCACCTGATGGCCCGCGCCGATGAGTTCACGCACGAGCGCCGTGCCGATGAAGCCGGTCGCGCCCGTCAAGAAAATACGCATGGTGAAGTTCTCCTGTTGGTCACAGGCTCACTATCCGACGTATTTTTATCCCGTTAAAGTAGTGAGTTCATCATGGTAAAGCGATTAACAGGGTCTTCATGTCATCGAAACCGGCCGGATCGCTAGGCGACTTTCTGCGCAGCCGCCGCACGCGCCTCGACCCGGCGAGCTTCGGATTCGCCGGGCGCCGACGCACGCCGGGCCTGCGCCGCGAAGAAGTCGCGCAGCGCGCCAACATCAGCCCGACGTGGTACACGTGGCTGGAACAGGGGCGCGGCGGTGCGCCGTCGCCCGAGGTGCTGGAGCGAATCTCCGGCGCGTTGATGCTGACGGACACCGAGCGCGAGCATCTGTTCATGCTCGGACTGGGACGTCCGCCGGAAATCCGCCTCAAGCCGGTCGATGGCGTCCATCCGCGCTTGCAGCGTCTGCTCGACTCGCTCAATGCCAGTCCCGCGATCATCAAGACCGCGACCTGGGATGTGGTCGCGTGGAATCCCGCGGCGGCGGTCGTGCTGACCGATTACGGCGCACTGCCGCCGGGCGGACGCAATATCCTGAAGTTCTTGTTTCGCAATCCGGCCGTTCGCGCGAGTCAGCACGACTGGGAGAGCGTGGCGCGATTCGTCGTGGGGGCGTTCAGGGCGGACGTGGCGCGCGCGGGCCTCGTGTCGGAAGCCGCCGCACTCGTCGAAGAACTGTGCAGCGCGAGTCCGGAGTTCGAAGCCCTGTGGCGCGACAACGATGTGCTCGGGCACTCGGACGCGCATGCCGTCAAGCGTCTGCAGCATCCCGTGCTTGGGTCCGTCGAGCTGGAGTATTCGGCGTTCTCGGTCGATGGCCGTCCGGATCTGGGGATGATCGTCTACACGCCGGTCGACGCCGGCATGGCGGCGCGCATCAGGGCGCTGGCCGCCGACAAGCCTTGACGCGTGCTTCGCTCCCGCCGAAGCGAAGCACGCCGAGCTTATGCCGCTTTCCAATGGTCATCGACGGTCTTGTCGGTGATGCGCACCTTCGCGAGCATCGGCGAATAACCGCGCAGCTTGATTTCGTCGACCGCGAGCCGCTCCGAGCGATAAACCTGCTGCGTGATCCTGGTGCCGTCGTGAAATTCGAGGGCGTAACCATCGATGGGGCCCCACTGGCCCTTCGGCATCGGTTCGATATAGACGTTCTGCATCGCTATTCTCCTGCTTGATTGGAAAGCATTGAGGCGGCTCGCCTGGGCGAACGCGCGCCTCTTGTATAAGAGGTTAGCGAGAAAACGCAGTTGGCAAACGCCGCTCAGTGGCGGCGCGAACGAAATAAAACTTGCAATGCATCAATGAGTTATGCGCGCGATCTCACGATGAGAAAGCCCATTCTCCGATATGCAACCTCGCGCGTGCTGCCATGCAGCGCGAATTTTCGAGAAACGGACCTCAATTTCGGATCGTGAAATTTTGCGTGCCGATTCAATGACGCGTCGCGCTGCCACGGTCGACCAGATTGTTGATGGCGGGCGCGACCTCCGCGAGCAGCGACGCGAAGCGAAAGCCGTTGCGTCCCTTGCGCTTGGCTTCGTACATCGCGCGGTCGGCCTCGGCGAGAATCGCTTCCGCCGACGTCTGTGTGCCGCCCGCGCACATCGCGATACCGACGCTCGTCCCGAGCCGCGCCTCGCTCTGGCCGACTTCGAACGGCCGGGCGATCGCGCGGCAGATATCCTGCGCGATGCGGCTGCACGCGCTCGTCGACGTGATGCCGCGGGCGAGCAGCACGAACTCGTCGCCGGCCAGACGGCAGACCAGGTCGTCGGCGCGCGTGGTCTTTTTCAGGCGCGCGGCGACTTGCCGGAGCAGCGCGTCGCCGGCGTCGTGGCCGTGCTGGTCGTTGACGTTCTTGAAGCCGTCGAGATCCATGAAGAACAGGGCGAACGGCACTTCGGCGTCGCGCGCCGCGTCGATCGAAAGCGCGAGCTGCTCGGCGAGCGCGCGCCGGTTCGGCAGGCCGGTCAGCGCGTCGAGCATGACCTCGGAGCGCATCTGGTTCTCACGCTGCTTGGTCTCGGTGATGTCCTGCGACATGATGTAGAAGCCCGCCACTTCACCGCGCTGAAACTCCGGGACATAAGTCGCGTTCCACATGCGGTTCGGCGCGCCTTCATAGACGATACCCTCATGCGCCACGCGCTCGCCCGCGAGCACGCGCGCGAAGTACGGCAGGCAATGCTCGAAGGCCGCCGCGCCGATCGTCTCGCGCACCGTCGTGCCGTGCAGCGAGGACGGCTCCACGCCGAACACATCGCGATAAACCTGATTGTTGAAGCGATAGCGCAAGTCCGCATCGACGTGGGCGATCAGCACGGGCAGGTTGTCCGTGATCGTCTGCAGCGCGGTGCGGCTGCTGGTCAGCTCGCGGGTGCGTTCGAGCACGCGGCGCTCGAGTTCCTGCCGATAGCCGCGCAACACTTCCTCGCTGTGCTTGCGGCCGGAGATGTCCTGCATCGTGCTGACGAAGTGCATCGGCTTGCCTTCGTCGTCGTGGATCAGCGCGACGGAAAGGTCGATCCACACCGTGCCGCCGTCGCGACGGCGATAACGCTTTTCGAAGCTATAAGTCGTTCTGCGGCCGTCGAGCAGCTCGGCGACGAGTTCGAGGTCGGCCGGCAGATCCGCGCCGACGGTGATCTCCTGAAAGGTCATGTGCATCAGTTCGTCGGCGCTATAGCCGGTGATTTCGCACAGTTTCGGATTCACTTCGACGAAGCGCCCGTCCAGTCCGACGATGGCCTTGCCCGTCGGCGTCCGCTGGAAGATCGTATGAAAGCGCGACTCGGAGACGCGCAGCTTGCGGCGCTCGACCTCCTGCACTTCGAGCGTCTCGCGCGCGGCTTCGCGCTGCACGATTTCACGCTCGACCGTGGCGGCGAGATCGCACAGCGCGGCTTGTTTCGCGGGCGTGAGCTTTCTTGGCCTGGTATCGATCGCGCAGAGCGTGCCGAGCACGAGACCGCCCGACGAACGCAGCGGCACGCCCGCGTAGAAACGGATATGCGGCGCGCCCGTGACGAGCGGATTGCCCGCGAAGCGCGCATCGGCGTGCGCGTCTTCCACCAGCAGCAGGCTTTCGGAGTGCACCGCGTGCGCGCAGAAGGAGACATCGCGCGCGGTTTCGCACACGTCGAGGCCCACGCGCGACTTGAACCACTGACGATGCTCGTCGACCAGCGACACGAGCGCGATCGGCGCCTGTAGCAGCTCGGCCGCCACGCGCGTCACGCGGTCGAACACTTCTTCTTGCGGCGTGTCGAGCAGGGCGAGGCTGCGCAACTGACGCAGGCGCTTCGCTTCGTCGGCGGGCAGGGGCGCCGCGTGCCAGTCCTTTGCGGGTTTCAACGTGGTTCTCGAATCGTCCGGGTTACACAAGCTCATCGCGCGAGGCGCGTGCGTCTTCGACGCATCGAGCCCAATATCACGATGATGAATGTAACGGCATTCGCGCCAGACCGATTCACCGATCAAACGGCGGCTTGTGCCTCATTTCGAGGCTTCCGCCTGGCGGGGCTCACATGCCCAGACACACGGCGCCCGCCGCGACGACCACGCACGCAAGCCAGCGCTTGACGCTGACCGACTCCCGCAGGAACATCCGCCCGATGAGCGCCGCGAACACCACGCTGGTCTCGCGCAAGGCCGAGACCGCGCCCATCGCGCCCGCCTGCATCGCCCAGATGACGATGCCGTAAGCCGCGATCGAAACGAGTCCGCCGATGACCGACGAGCCCACCGACATGGGCGCGTCGAGTATCGGCGTCCACAGGGCCTTGACGCCGCGTTGCGCGGCGAACAGCAGCGGCATGATCCAGTAGAACAGGAACATCCACGCGGTGTAGGCGAGCGCATCGCCTTCGGATTTGCGCACGCCGATGCCGTCGATCACGGTATAGATCGCGATGGTCACGCCGGTCGTGAACGCGGCGAGCGCGCCCGCGCGCGAGACCTGGCCGCCTTGCAGCGCGAGCGCCATGATGCCGCCCGAGATCAGCACGACGCCTGCCGCGTGCAACGGACCGATGGCCTCGTGTGCGAACAGCGCAGCGCCGAGCGTGACGAGCAGCGGCGACGAGCCGCGCGCAATCGGATAGGCCTGGGCGAGATCGCCGCGCTTGTACGAACGCACGAGGCTCACGTTATAGACGATGTGCACCAGCCCCGACGCGACGATGTACGGCCACGCGGCCGCCGGCGGCAAGGGCAGCGACATGACGACGAGCGTGGACACGACGCCGATGGATATGCTCATCCACGTCATGGAGAGAAAGCGGTCGCGATTGCCGTGAAGCATCGCGTTCCAGCTCGCATGGAGCACCGCTGCGAAGAGAACGACACCGCCCGTATAGCTGAACATGCGCGCCTGTTTCATTTTTGTGACGGACAGTCCGTAGAATATCTATCTTGGCGACGCGCGACAAACCATTAAAATTGCGTCGTCACGTTAGAAAATCTATTGTGAATGAGACCGACATTGCCTTCGCTCAATGCGCTGCGCGCCTTCGAGGCGGCGGGGCGGCTCGGCAGCTTCAAGGAGGCCGCCGCGGAACTGCACGTCACGCACGGCGCGGTGAGCCAGCAGGTGCGGCTGCTCGAAGAATGGCTCGGCGCGCCGCTGTTCGAGCGGCATAACCGCCGTGTCGTGCTGACCCCGGCGGCGCGCGCCTATCTGACGGAAATCGGTCCGCTGTTCGATCAGCTCGCGCACGCCACGGCGCGCTACGGTCTGTCCGAAGCGGTGGCGCGACCGCTCACGGTGAACGCGCCCGCCACGTTTACGTTGCGCTGGCTCGTGCCGAGGCTGGAGACGTTTCGCGCGCGGCATCCCGGTATCGAGGTGCGGATCGAGACGTCGAACGAGCCGGTCGAAAGCCTGAAAGACGCCTACGACATGGTGATTCGCGGCGGCCCCGACACGTTCTACGGCTACGCGATGCGGCCCTTTCTCGCCGAAGAACGCCTGCCGGTGTGCTGCCTCGCGCTGCTGCGGCGCGTGCCGCTTCGCGCGCCCGACGACCTGCGCCATCACACCTTGCTGCACACGTCGAGCTTGCCGCGCGTATGGCCCGACTGGCTCGCGCAGGTGGACCTTCCCGAGCTGCGCCCGGCGGCGGTGCTGACTTTCGATCACTTTTATCTGACCTTGCAAGCCGCCGTCGATGGCATGGGCATCGCGATGGGACCGACCGCGCTCGTCGCAGGCGACCTCGCCGCCGGCCGGCTGATCGTGCCGTTCGCGAGTCCGCGTCTGCCGTCGCGAAGCTACTGCACCTACGTCGCCGACGAAAAAACCGACGACGATCTGATCGTGCTGTTTCGCTCGTGGCTCGAAGAAGAGGGCGAGTCCTTCGCGATCGAACATCGCATCTGAGATGCACCGAACACGATTCCGCGTGCGTGCACAATTTTAACTATCCAGTTAGAATGTAGTGGTTAACGCTTACTGCCCGCCGGTTTTTCGACAACCGCGCAGGCGAGCGATCCAGCATTTACGACCACGTCTTCTCATGCAGGGCTGCCGTCTGGATCGCATGGCAGATTCCCTGGAGAAAGATTCGATGTCTACGAATGAAGCCCGTCTTTCAGTCGCGCTGAGAGCCGGGTGTCTTGTATTGGGTCTCGCGCTTCTGGCCACCGGCCTGTTCTTCGTCATCGGCGGCGCGAAGCTCGCGTTGCTGCATGGAAGTGCGTATTTCCTGATCGCGGGCGCGGTCATCGTCGTGTCCGCCGTGCAGTTCATGCGGGCGAAGTCGTCGGCGGTGCTCGTGTATGGCGCGGCCTTCATCGGCACGCTGATCTGGGCGCCGCTCGACGCCGGCATCGACTTCTGGCCGCTCGTGTCGCGTCTCATGCTGCCCGCCGGCTTCATGGTTTTCGCGCTGCTCACATGGCCGGCGCTGCGCGCGCACGAAACGGGCACGCCCGCGGCGAAGCGTACGTATGGTTTCGCGGCGGTGATCGCGCTGTGCATGATCGTGACCTTCGTGCAGATGTTCCAGCCGCATCCGACCGTCGCGTTCGACGGAACGCCCGCGCCGCTCGTGCCGGTTGCGAAGGATCACGCGCAAAAGGACTGGAGCAATTATGGCAACACGCCGGGCGGCAGCCGCTTCGTCGCGCTCGACCAGATCACGCGCGACAACGTGAAGAACCTTCAGGTCGCGTGGACCTTCCATACGGGCGACGTGCCCGAGAGTCCCACCGGCAACGGCGCGGAAGATCAGCAGACGCCGCTGCAGATCGGCGATCGCATCTACATGTGCACGCCGCATAACAACGTGATCGCCGTCGATGCCGACAGCGGCAAGCAAATCTGGAAACGCGAGATCAACGCGCAGGCGCAGGTGTGGAACCGGTGTCGCGGTCTCGCCTACTTCGACGCGACGCAGCCGCTCACGCAGCCTTCGATCGCGGGCTCGACGCCCGTGACGCAGGTCTCGGTCGCTGCGGGCGCGAACTGCCAGCGGCGCATCCTGATGAACACGATCGATGCGCGCCTCGTCGCCATCGATGCCGATACCGGCGCGATGTGCGAAGACTTCGGCGATCATGGCTTCGTCGATCTGAAAGCGGGCCTGGGCGATGCAGCCGATCCGAAGTATCAGCTCACCTCCGCGCCGACGCTCGCCGGCACGACGGTCGTCGTGGGCGGCCGCGTGGCCGACAACGTGCAGACCGACATGCCGGGCGGCGTGCTGCGTGGCTTCGACGTCATCACGGGGCAAATGCGCTGGGCCTTCGATCCGGGTCACGACGATCCGAACGCGCGCCTGCAGCCGGGCGAGACCTACGCGCGCAGCACGCCGAACTCCTGGGCACCCATGTCCTACGATCCCGCGATGAACACGGTGTTCATCCCGATGGGCAGCTCGTCGGTGGATCTGTGGGGCGGCAATCGCACGGCGCTGGATCATCGCTATGCAACCTCGATCCTCGCGCTCGACGCGACCACCGGCCGCGAGAAGTGGGTGTACCAGACGGTCCACAACGATCTGTGGGACTTCGACATTCCGATGCAGCCGAGCCTGATCGACTTCCCGGGAAAGGACGGCGCGACGAAACCCGCCGTCGTATTCGGCACGAAGTCCGGCCAGATTTTCGTGCTCGACCGCATGACGGGCAAGCCGCTCACGCGCGTCGAAGAACGCCCGGTGAAAACCGGTACGATCCCGCAAGAGCAGTATTCGAAGACGCAGCCGTTCTCGGACGGCATGCCGACGATCGGCGCGCAGACCTTGAAGGAATCGGACATGTGGGGCGCGACGCCCTTCGATCAGCTCGTCTGCCGCCTGAGCTTCAAGTCGATGCGTTATGACGGTCTCTTCACCGCGCCCGACACGGATGTCTCGCTGAGCTTTCCGGGTTCGCTCGGCGGCATGAACTGGGGCAGCCTCTCGACCGATCCGAATCATCATGTCATCTTCCTGAACGACATGCGCCTGGGCCTCTGGATGCAGATGATTCCGCAAAAGACCGACAACGCAGCGGCCAGCAACGGCGGCGAAGCGGTGAACGCGGGAATGGGCGCGGTGCCGCTCAAGGGCACGCCGTATGCCGTCAACAAGAACCGCTTCATGTCGCCGCTCGGCATTCCGTGTCAGAAGCCGCCGTTCGGCACGCTGTCCGCCGTCGATCTGACGACGCAAAAGCTCTTGTGGCAAGTGCCGGTCGGCACGGTGCAGGACACGGGACCGTTCGGCGTGAAGATGCGCGCGAAGATGCCCATCGGCATGCCGACGCTCGGCGGCACGCTGGCGACGCAGGGCGGGCTCGTGTTCATCGCGGGCACGCAAGACTACTATCTGCGCGCGTTCGACAGCGCCACCGGCAAGGAAGTGTGGAAAGCGCGCCTGCCGGTCGGAAGCCAGGGCGGCCCGATGAGCTATGTCTCGCCGAAGACGGGCAAGCAGTACGTGCTGATCTCGGCGGGCGGCGCGCGTCAGTCGCCGGATCGTGGCGATTACGTCATTGCGTACGCATTGAATCGCTAAACGAACGCTCGGGCGATTATCATGTCGGCGGCTGCACGAAGCGTGCACGCCGCCGCTTCGCTTGAATCATCCCTTACTCTCTGATGATGTCGGCTTCGCGCCTGAGCCGGATATTTCATGCGTCTGACAAACTCTTTCGATTGCCGCACGACGAGGCGCATCGTGTCGCTGCTGATGTCGATGACGTGCGGCATTGCCGCCACGGCCGCGCATGCACAGAGCGCCGTGACGCTGTACGGCACCATCGACACGAGCATCGAGGTCACGAATCCCGGTTCCTCGTGGACGCCGCGCATGGACTCGGGCGCGTATCGCGGCTCGCGTTTCGGCTTGCGCGGCTACGAACAACTGAGCACGGACACGCGTCTGCTGTTCGATCTGGAAAGCGGCTTCAGTTCGGCCGACGGCACCTTCGCCACGGCCAACACGATCTTCAATCGCCAGGCGTGGATCGGTCTCGGCGCGCCGTGGGGCGAGCTGCGCATGGGCCGGCAATATTCGCCGATCTATATCCCGTTCAAGGGCGGGCTCGACGCGTTCGGCGCGGGCACGATCGCATCGGGCCTGAACAATCTCTCGAAGATCACGCCGTACACGAACAACGGCATCGCGTATCTTTCGCCCGATTTTCACGGCTTCACCACGACGCTCATGGTCGCTTTGCGCGATCCCGGCGACGGCAACGGTCTGTCCGGCAACTACGAGACCTTCGCGTATCACAACGGGCCGTTTCGCATTTCCTACGCGCATCAGCAGACGCAAGGCGATGCGGGTCTGCGGGCGAATCTCGGCGGCGTGTCGTATCGCTTCGGCAAGACGACGGCCTTCGTGTCCTACTTCAATGACGATGGCGGTACGCCGCGCTATCACAACGACGGCATATCGGTGTCGATGCGCTATGCCGTGTCGCCGCGTCTGCGCGCTTCGCTCGGCTATGCATACGCGCGCGATCGTTCCGGCGGCGACAACGACGCAGATCAGTTCAGCGTGGCCTGCGAATACGATCTGTCGCCGAAGGTCCTGCTGTATGCGAGCGGCGCGATGCTGCGCAATCACGGCGACGCCACCTTCACGCTGCGCGGCGTGAACGTCGTCGGGATTCCGGCGGCTTATCCTGGCGCGCCGGTTCGCGGCGTGCAGTTCGGCATGATCGAGCGCTTCTGATTCGCGGCTTCAGGTCACGAGGCTCGCGACACTCACGTTCGGCAGCGCGAGCAGTCGTTGCGGCGCCAGCAGCAGTTTCGCTTCGCGCACGCCCGCGCCCATCACAATGCGCTCGCGCTCCATCACGGCGGCTTCGACGAGCACCGGCACCGAATCCGGCAAGCCGAACGCGGTGATGCCGCCATACTCCATGCCCGACAGTTCGGTCGCCGTCTCGCGCGACGCGAACGAGATCCGCTGCGCGCCGAGTTCGCGCTTGAGCGCGCCGTTTACGTCGAGCCGGCGCGAGGCCAGCGTGACGATCGCGGCGTACTGTTCCGCGCCGCCCTTCTTGAAGCGCACGACGATGGTATTCGCGCAGTCTTCCAGATCGATGCCGAAGCGTGCGCTGCACGCAGCGGTGTCGGAGGCGTCGTCGGGCACGCTGAACACGACGATGTCCGTGCCGTTCAGCATGGAGTGCACCGGCTCGGGCAGGCGCGTGGCCACTGCATCGGCGGCGATGATGTCGAGGTTGAGGGCGTAGTCGTCTTGTCGGGCGTTCATGGTCGTCGAAGGGGAGAACGTCATGCGTCGGGCCGGAAACGGCAAAGACTCAAGCGTATCCGAATCGGCGGGATGATGAACGGGACGGTACGGAGGGAGGCGCACCGACACGCGAAGCGGCTCAGAAAGCCGACGCGGCTCAGCGCCTTTTCTTCGCTTCGTCGAGACAGGCCGCGAGCTTCTCGAAGTAGTCGAGCGCCTTGCGCGTCGGGACGACGGTCTTGATGCGCAGATCGTCGCTGCTTTCATCGACGGAAACGAGGCCCTGTTTTCTGAGGTTCGTCAGCTTTCGATGAACAGTCGCCGGCGCGCCCGCGACCGACAGCGCCATGGTTTCCGTGACGGTCAGCGTATGTCCGGCGTGCCAGGATGCGGTGAGCGCCTCGAGCAGACGTTCCTCGGCGGCATCGAGTTTCGGCACCGATGGCAGCGCCTGCACAGCCTGAGCAAGGTTCAGGAAGCGAAAATAGGCGTCGAAGACGCTCTTTTTAGCCATGAAAAAATCATTCGAAAGGGACCTTTCAATCATAGCATCGCGGAAGAATGCGGCAACGCGAGAAGGTTTAAAGTGATTATCAACGTGATAAGTAAGTGCTACCATTGCGCGACAGGCAGACACGTGGCCGACACCGCGGAAGACGCATTTCTCCACCTGCCTGGGAGACTTTTCGAGGACAGGGGCGTGGTTCAGGAACGCGACTTCACGTACATCACGGCGCATTTCATCGGGCACGAGATCGATCATCTGGCAAGAATGGTCCGCTCGCGACACTGGCATCGCAGCGCGGCGTGGCCGGTGTCGTACTGGCGCGAGCGCATCGACGAGTTGCAGCGTGCGCCTGCCATCGAGCCGAGTCAGCGCGCCGGGCTGCATGCGCTCCGCGCGGAACTGGAACGCATCGCACAAGAGCTGGAACCCTTGCCGGTTCCTCGCGAGACTTGCGGGCCACGCGAGTCACGCGATTTGGCGCAGTGAATCGCACGCCCGGCGAGACGGGGCGATAAGATACATGCCTTCTGCCCGCCCGAATGGCATGTCACGCAATGTCTTCCTTTCAGCTCCGTTTATGCGCGGTTTTCGGAACGGCGCTTTTCTTCGTCGCTTCGCTCTGGGTCAATCAGGAAATCTTCGTCCGGTCCGAGTTCGTGCGCGGCGTGAACTGGGTCTATCTGCCGGCCGGCATCCGGTTGCTCAGCACGCTGCTGTTCGGCGCCGACGGCGCGCTGGGATTGCTGTTCGCCAGTTGGGTCGTCAACTTCTTCTATTTTTTTCCGAACGATCCGGTGAGGTCGTTCGCTGGCGGCATCATCGCGACCGCGGCGCCGTACGCGATGTATCGACTCGCGCGCGAACTGTATGGCCTGAATGCATCGCTTTCCAACCTCACGGCGGGACGGCTGATGATCCTCACGGTCGCCTACGCGCTGGCCGGGCCGCTGTTGCATAACATCTGGTTCTGGCTTCAGGGCGACAGGGCGGATATCGTGTCGCGCTTCTTCGCGATGTTCATCGGCGATCTTTGCGGCACCATGATCGTCATCTACACGCTCAAGGTGGCGCTGCATTTCCTGCCGGTGCCACGCCGGTCCGAAGCGGACAGCCATTCGGACCGGTAGGCCTCGTCTTCTCTTTATCGTCTCTCAGGTTCTGGCGCGTCATGCCCGCCATGGCCGTCACTCTAACAGGTGCTTATCAAGTTGATAAGCTAAACAATCGGGTGCGTATCAACCGAACCACTTCATCATCAGCGTGGCGAGCACGACCATGCCCGCGCCGCCGATGCGCGTCGAGATTTGCGCGAAGGGCATCAGTCCCATGCGGTTCGACGACGAAAGAATCGCGACATCGCCGGTGCCGCCCAGGCCGCTGTGGCACGCGGTAATGATTGCCGCTTCGACCGGATACATCTTCAGCCAGGCGCCGACAAAAAAGCCCGACACGACCATCGCCGCCACCGTCGATGCGCAGATCACGAAGTACGCGGGCGAGAATGCGCCGACGAGCTTGTCCCACGACACGAACAGCGTGCCCAGTCCGACGAGGATCGCGAACGTGAGATTCGTCGACATGAACTTGTAGATCTGGTACGCGCCGGTCTCCATGCGCTCGGGAATCGCGCGCGCAACCTTCAGGAGCGCCGCCGCGACGATCATCAGCACGGGACCCGGGATGCCCGTGACCGGCGCGAGCAGCATGCCGAGAATGAAGAGCGTGCAGCCGAGCAGCAGGCCGAAGCCCATCAGACGCAGGTCGAGCGCGGCCTCGGCTTTCTGCTCCTTGAGCAAGGCCTGATCGTCGCCGCTCTTCACGAGCGTGCCGTCGCCGCTATAGGTGCGATGCTTTTCGCCGAAACGCTTGAGCAGGCCGCTCGCGAGAATCGCAACGACATTGCCGATGAGCGCGGCGGGCACCATCATCGCGATCAGATGGCCCTGTGCCTGACCCGTAATCTCCGAATAGCCGATCGACAGCGGCAGGATGCCTTCGCCGATGCCGCCGCCGAGAATCGGCATCACGATATAAAAGAACGTGTGCTTCGGGTCGTAGCCGAACAGCAGGCCGACGATGACGCCCGCCGCGATGGCGGTCACGGTGCCGACGAGCAGCGGTACGAACATCTTCAGGAAGCCCTGGACGAGGATCTTGCGATTCATGCCGAGCATGCTGCCCGCGACCAGACACGCGATGTACAGATATTGCAGGTTCGCGGTCTTCATCGTCGTGGTGATGGCCTTGAGCGCGGCGTCGTCCATCAGCTTGTAGCCGAGCAGCGCGGAAGGCACGAACAGGCACAGGATTGCAGGCCCGCCGATATGCCTGAACACCGGAATGCGCCGGCCGATCTCGCCAAGCAAAAGGCCCGAGAGCATCAGCACGGCGAAGCCGCCGATCATGTCATTGGGGAGCTTTCCGGTGACCGCGGCCAGCACGGTCACCAGCGCGAGCGCCGCGAACATCGCGAGCGGCATGCCGCCGATGGTCAAGGTCGAGAGGAACGTGCGACGGCCGAGCGGCGTGTCGCCCGAGCGCATCGAAGGGCTTTCCATATTGTGTCTCCTGTTTGAGGGATAGTGCGGCGCGGGACGCTCGTGCGTCTCTTTCTCGCCTTATGCGGCCTGCGCCTTGCGCAGCTTCGGCAGATCGATCCGCATCCACGGATGCGCGGCTTCGTGTCGTGCTTCGAACGCGCGGATCGCGTCGCTGTCGGCGAGCGTCATGCCGATCATGTCGAGGTCTTCTATGAACATGCGCTTCTGGCGCGGCGGCAAATCGAACGCGTAGTGCGTGCCGTCGCTCGCCGTGATGCGCTGGTTCGCCACGTCGATGCTCAGGCGGCTCGTCGCCGGATCGCTCACGAGCGCGGTGAGTCGCGCGACGACCGCTTCATCGAGCGTGATCAGCAACAGACGGTTGTTCTGCGCGTTGAAGTAGAAGATCTCGCCGAAGCCCGGCGCGATGACCGCATCGATCCCCGCCTGCTGCAACCCCCACACCGCATGCTCGCGGCTCGATCCGCAGCCGAAGTTCGCGCCCGTCACGAGAATGCGCGCGCCTGCATAGGCGGGCTGGTTGAGCACGAAGTCATCGCGCGACTGGCCCGATGCATCGAAACGCAGGTCGTACAGCACGCCGCGCGCAAGTCCCGATTTATCGATGCCGAACAGAAACTGCTTCGGCATGATCTGGTCGGTATCGAGATTGTTCAGCGGAAGCGGCGCGGCGATGCCCGCCAGAATTGCGTGCTCAGACATGCTGGAACTCCTTGCGTACGTCGACGATACGGCCCGCGATGGCGGCGGCTGCGGCCATCGCGGGACTCATCAGATGCGTGCGGGCGCCACGTCCCTGGCGGCCCTCGAAATTGCGATTCGTGGTGGACGCGCAGCGCTGGCCGGGATCGAGAATGTCGTCGTTCATCGCGAGGCACATCGAGCAGCCGGGCTGACGCCATTCGAAACCCGCTTCGATCAGCGTCTGCGCGATGCCTTCGCGTTCGGCCTGCTCGCGCACCATGCCGGAACCGGGCACGACCATCGCGCGCACGGAAGACGCAACCCGGCGGCCGCGCACGATATCCGCGACGGCGCGCAGGTCCTCGATGCGCGCATTCGTGCACGAGCCGATGAAGACGTGATCGATCGCCAGGCCGTCGAGCGTCTGTCCCGCGTCGAGACCCATGTAGTCGAGCGCCTTGGTCGCGTTGCGCTGATCGGCGGAGCGCGGAATGCGCGCATCGATCGCGATGGCCTGATCCGGGCTCGTGCCCCACGTGACGAACGGCGCGACTTCGCATGCATCGAAGCGATGCGTGATGTCGAACGAGGCATCGGCGTCGGATTCGAGCAGCTTCCATTGCGCGATGAACGCATCGGCGTCCATGCGTTCGGCGAGATAGCGGAACGTCGTCTCGTCCGGCGCGATCAACGCGCCGCGCGCGCCCGCTTCGACAGTCATGTTGCACAAGGTCATGCGCGCCTCGGCGGAAAGCGCATCGATCGCGCTGCCCGCATATTCGACGACGAAGCCGCGCGCACCCTGCGCGCCGATCTTCGCAATGAGGTAGAGCACGAGATCCTTCGATGTCGTACCGGCGGGCAGCGCGCCATCCACCACGATGCGCATGTCCTTCGCGACGCGATAGACGAGCGTCTGGGTGGCGAGCACATGCTCCACCTCCGACGTGCCGATGCCGAAGCCCAACGCCCCGAGCGCGCCGTAAGTGGTCGTATGGCTATCGCCGCACAGCACGACCATGCCGGGGCGAATCAGTCCGAGTTCCGGCGCCACCACGTGCTCGATGCCTTGCGCGCGGTCCTGGACGTCGAACAGATGAATGCCGTGTTTCGCGCAGTTACGCGTGAAGTTGGCGGCCTGTTGTGCGGCGGCGTCGATCATGATGGTCCGTTTGTCGACCGCGACGGGATGCGTCGGAATCACGTGATCGACCACGCCCATCTGCTTCTTCGGGCAACGCACCGGCAGGTTCTTCCCGGCGAGTCCCGCGAAGGCCTGCGGGCTCGTGTACTCGTTCATGATGTGCAGGTCGGCATAGAGCGCGACGTGCTCGTCATCGACGCGAAAAACCGTATGGCTGTCAACGATCTTTCGGTAAAGCGTCTGTCCCATTGCTGTCTCCGTCATGCCTCTCGATTCAAGTCGAGATCAGTGTAATTCGATAACAGAGGCCGTAAAATGCAGACTGATTTAACCTATTGTTAAGCCATATTTAAAAATGGATTCGATCGCCGATCTGGAGTTTTTCGCGCGCCTCGTCACGCAAGGCAGCCTCTCGGCGCTCGCGCGCGATCTCGGCGTGACGCCGCCAGCGGTGAGCGCGCGCCTGAGTCAACTGGAACGCCGTCTCGGCGTGAAGCTGTTGAACCGCACCACGCGACGCCTCGCGATGACGCAGGAAGGCGAGCTCTATCTCGGCACCGGCTCGCGTCTGCTCGAACAGGTGCAGGAACTGGAGCGCATGGTGTCGAGCAGCCGCGATCTGCCGCGCGGTCTTTTAAAAGTCAACGCGACGTTCGGCTTCGGCAGGCGTCACATCGCGCCCGCGCTGTCGGGCTTTCGCGTGCGTTATCCGGAAGTGGAAGTGCAGCTCGATCTCACCGACCGGCCCATGAATCTCGCGGAGTTCGCCTTCGATGTCGGCATACGCTTCGGCGAATTGCCCGACATGCGCGTGGTCGGCAGAAAGATCGCGGCGAACCGGCGCTTCGTGTGTGCATCGCCTGCGTATCTGCAGGAGCATGGCGCGCCGAAGCAGCCCGACGATCTGCGCAGCCATCGCTGTATCGTGCTGCGCGAGAACGACACCGCATACGGCACGTGGCATTTCACGAAGGGCAAGCGCCACGAGACCGTCAAGGTTCACGGCACGATGAGCAGCAACGATGGCGAAGCCACCTTGCGCTGGGCGCTGGACGGGCACGGCGTATTGGTGCGCTCGGAGTGGGACGCACGGAGCTACCTGGATTCCGGCGTGCTCGAGCGTGTGCTCGCCGACTGGTCGATGCCGCCCGCCGATATCTATGCGATCTATCCCGAGCGCCTGAATCTGTCGGCGAAGGTGCGCGTGTTCATCGAGTTTCTGGAGCAGTATCTGAAGCGCGATTGAGCCTGGCCGCGAAGCAAACGCTTACGGGAAACCCCTTAGAAGAAAAAAATGGTCAGCAATCTCAAAAATCGTTACTCTGGGTAACCGTTTTCCCAAGCAGATATTGGGAGCTTCCCTTCTCATCTTTTACACACGCCCTGCGCTTCGCGCGAGGCGTGCGGAGAGACTCATGCCTTAAAAAAGCACTCACGCGGTATGCGTCGATTCGCGCACGATCAGACACGGCTCGATGGTCACATGCTCGATCTCTTCCTTGCCGGAGAGCGCGTCGATGAGCTTCTGCATCGCGATCTCGCCCATGGTTTCGCTCTGCGTATCGACGCTCGTAAGTGAAGGCGCGGAGATTTCGCCGTAAGGCACGTTGTCGATGCCGGTTACCGCGACATCGCGCGGCACGTTGATGCCGAGCGCCGTGGCCGCCTTGATGAAGCCGAGCGCAATGAGATCGTTGTAGCAGATGACCGCCTGCGGGCGGCGCGGCCCGAGCATCACGCGAGAGCACGCGTGCTCGCCGGCGCGCGTGGTCGGCGCGTGTGCGTCGTGTACATCGAGTTCGAGCCCGGCTTCGGCCAGGCAATCGCGCACGCCGGCAATGCGCTCGTCGTTGATGCGCGCCTGCCCGAAGCCCAGATACGCGAAGTTGCGATGACCGAGATCGAGGAGATGACGAGTGAGCATGAAGGTGGCGAGCCGGTTGTCGATTCCGACGCTCGGAATGGGCAGCTTGTCGCTGCGCCTGAGCAGGACCACGGGCTTGTCGAGGTCGAGCAGCCATTGCGACTCTTCCTCGGGCAGGCGCGAACTCAGGATCAACCCGTCGACGCGGCGCGCGAGCGCTTCGACGAGCGGCCGTTCGCGCGCCTGGTTCTCGTCGACATCGACGAGCAGCAGCGTGTAATTGTGCTTGAGCGCCACGCGGTTCGCGCCCTTCACGACGTTGGTGAAATGCGGATTGCTGATGTCGAGGATCGTGAGACCGATGGTGCGCGTCTGCTTCGTCACCATCGAACGGGCGAGCGGATTCGACTGATAGCCGAGCTCCTCGATCGCGGCCTTGAGCTTGGCCTCGACCGGTTCGGTGAAGCGTTTAGTGCCGTTGATGTACTTGGACACGGTCGCGACGGAAACGCCGGACAGCGCCGCGACGTCGCGGATGGTCGCCGAAGGTTTTTTCATGTGAAAACGTTTAATCGGGTGGACGTGCGCGGTCGTGCCGCGCGAATGCATCGAGTGTACGACGCCGGACGGCGCTGACACAGATATAGAAATTCGGCGGATGTGAATCAAGCGGTCCGCATGTGTGGATCGAAGACCTCTTTTCGATAAGGATGACGAATTAAATGGCCGTGCAAATAATCGATTCCAACAGGAGGAGTGAAGTGATGAGAAACCGTACGATCCTGAGCGCCGTCATGGCGATGTTCATCGCCGCGGGTTGCGGGGGCGGTCACGACGACAATGGCGGCACGCCGGCCGCGTCGAATGCGCACGCGTGGATGAATACCTCGCTGCCGCCGCAGCAGCGCACGGCGCTCCTGCTCGCCGCGATGACGCCGCAGCAGAAGATCGCGCAACTCACCGGCACGCCCGGCGTGGTGCCAGAGATTCCGTCGTGCTACGGCGCGCGGCACATCACCGGCATACCGGACTTGCAGATTCCGACGCTGCGCGTGACCAACGGCCCCGTGGGCGTCGGGCAAAACGATTGCGTGTCGCCGGGCTTGCCCGGATTGCCGCTCTCTTCGCTGTCGAGCCCGGCATCGGCCAAGGCGACCGCGCTGCCTTCGGGCATGGCGGTGGCCGCATCGTTCGATACGGCCGTAGCCAGCCAGTTCGGCGACGTGATCGGACGCGAGTCGCGCAATCTCGCCTTGCACGTGCTCGAAGGTCCGGGCATGAACCTCGCGCGCAATCCCACGCTCGGACGCAACTTCGAGTACTTCGGCGAGGACCCGATCCTGAGCGGCACGATGGGCGTCGCCGAGATCAAGGCGATTCAGTCGCACGGCGTGATCGCGATGGCCAAGCATCTTGTCGCGAACGAGCAGGAAACGAATCGCATGACGATCAACGAGAACATCGACGACAAGACGCTGCACGAGCTCTACATGGTGCCGTTCGAGATGGCCGTGAAAGATGGCGGCGTGGCTTCCGTGATGTGCTCGTACAACTCGGTGAACGGCGCGTCGATGTGCGAGAACAAGCATATCCTCACAGACGTGCTGCGCGGCCAGTGGGGTTTCACGGGTTACGTGCAGTCGGACTTCTTCGCGGCGCACAGCACGGCGAACACCATGCTCGCGGGTCTCGACAACGAAATGCCGGGCATCGATGTCGCGCCGCTCACCGCGTGGTGGACGCCCGCGAAGATCAACGCGGCGCTTTCGGCGGGGCAGATCACGCAGTCGAATATCGACACCGCGCTCGGCCGCCGCTACACGCAGATGTTCAGGCTCGGCATCTTCGACAGGCCCGTCACGCAGACGGCGATCGATCAGGCGGGCGATGGCGCCATTGCGCGTGCGATCGGCGAGCAGTCCGCCGTGCTGCTCAAGAACACGAACGACCTGCTGCCCTTTGATCCGAAAGCGATTCGCTCCGTCGCGCTGATCGGCCAGGCCGCGTATGCGAACAAGGCGGTGTCCGGCTGCTGTGGCGGCAGCTCGGACGTGATTCCGCTCTATACGGTCACGCCGCTCGAAGGCGTGCAGAACGTGCTGAAGCAGGCGGGATCGCCGGCGAGCGCGAACCTCACGATCGTCGCGGACGACAACAGCAATCTCGCCGCGGCCGTCGATGCGGCGAAGCAGGCCGACGTCGTGATCGTGCTGGCCGGCACCATCGCGGAGGAGGGCGCGGATCGCCCGAGCATCGAATTGTCGAACAATCAGGACGCGATCATCGCGGCCGTGGCGGCGGCGAACCCGCGCACGGCGGTCGTGATGAAGGACAACGCGTCCGCGCTGATGCCGTGGATCGATCAGGCGCCCGCCGTGCTGGAAACGTGGTTCCCCGGACAGGAGGACGGCAACATCATGGCGAATCTCGTGTTCGGCATGGCGAATCCGTCGGGCAAGCTGCCCGTCACGTTCCCGAAGAAGTCAGGCGACTGGCCCGCGAACACGCCCGCGCAATATCCGGGCGTGACCGTCAACGGCCAGCCGACCGTCACGTATTCGGAAGGCTTGCAGATTGGCTATCGCTGGTACGACGCGCAGAACGTGAAGCCGTTGTTCGCGTTCGGGCACGGTCTGTCGTACACGAGCTTCAAGATGTCGAACCTGCAGGTGAGCCCGCAGTCGTCGGATGGCACGAAGCCCGTCACCGTATCGGTCGATGTCGAGAACAGCGGCAAGGTCGCCGGCGCGGAAGTGCCGCAGGTGTATCTGTCCTTGCCGGCGGGTCTCGGGCAGCCGCCGAAGCGCCTCGTCGGCTTCCAGAAGGTCATGCTCGCGCCGGGTGAGAAGAAGACGGTGCAGATCGTCATCGATCCGAACGCGGCGAGCCATCCGCTCGGCACGTGGGACACGGCCTCGCAGCAGTGGAAGACGGCGGGCGGTCAGTATCAGGTGATGGTGGGCAATGCATCGGATAACCTGTCGCTGAATTCGGCGTTGTCGGTCGGGAAGTAAGCGCTGCGCGTGTGGCCGGTCGTCTCGGATCGCATCGGGACGGTCGGCCGTTCTTGATGGTTTTTTGAGGTGTTTATGATGGTTCGTGCCGCGCCAAAGCCGTTATGCTTGTTCGAAAGCGGAGCGAGACATGAACGACACGAACTGGTACATGGAAAGCGGCTGTTCGCTCGATGAGTTTGCGCAACAAATCGAGCGCGGTACGCATACAGATCTCACTTTCGCAGCGGACGTGCAGAAGAACATTCCGCTCTACGATTGCGCCGTGCTCGCCGATGCGTTGAACGATCCGTCGCAGCGCATGGCGTTGCAATCGGAGTGGGCGAGCGCGTTGCGCGACGGCGCGGGCGTGTTCGTGCTCAAACATGCGTATGCGGATCTCGCTCCCGTCGATGAAGCCACCGCGATCTTCGAATCGATCATCCGGGAGGAGCGCGAACAAGGCACGAGCGGCGCGGATCACTTCGCGAAGGCCGGCGCGAACGACCGCATCTGGAACGCGCAGGAAAAGCTCTGTCTGCACGCGCCGCGTGTATTCGCGCGTTACTTTTCGAACCAGTTCATCGAATGCGCGGCGCAGGCTTGGCTCGGGCCGGGATTCCAGATGACCTCGCAGGTCAATGTGGTGCGTCCCGGCGGCGCGGCGCAGGAAGCGCATCGCGACTATCACCTGGGTTTTCAGAGGGCGGATGAAGTGCAGCGCTATCCGGCGCATGTACATGTCATGTCGCCGTTTCTCACGCTGCAGGGAGCGGTCGCCCACAGCGACATGCCGGTGGAAAGCGGGCCGACCAAGTTGCTGCCGTTCTCGCAACGCTATGCGCCTGGTTATCTCGCGTGGCGGCGCGCGGACTTTCGCGCATACTTCGAAGCGCATCATGTGCAGTTGCCCTTATCGAAAGGGGACGCGCTGTTCTTCAGCCCCGCGCTCTTTCATGCGGCCGGCGCGAATCGCACGCATGACGTGCAGCGCATGGCGAACCTGCTGCAAGTGTCGTCTGCATATGGGCGGGCGATGGAAACGGTCGATCGCGCGCGCATGTGCGAAGCGGTCTATCCGGTGCTTCTCGATGACAAGTCGACGGGCCGCCTGAACGATGCGCAGATCGATGCCGTTATCGCATCATGCGCGGAAGGCTATGCATTCCCGACGAATCTGGATCGCGATCCGCCTGTGGGCGGTCTTGCGCCAAAGAGTCAGCAAGCCATGCTGCGGCAGGCGCTCGATGAGCAATGGCCGCTCGATGCGCTGAAGGACGCGCTGAACGAGAACACACGGCGTCGCGCCTACTCCTGAACTATTCCTGATACACCGCGGACAGAACGCTCTCCGCATCGGCTTGCGCGTTGTCGAGTTGCACGAGACTCGCATGTCGCGCGCCGAGCGAATCGCGATTCGTGATCGCGGTGAGAATGGCCTTGTGCCGTGGCAGGGACAACGCGTGCGTATCGGGATGGCGGCTTGTCAGCTTGATCGACTCGGACAACGCGAGCGTCAGCATGTGACCGATGTACATGAGCATGTCGTTATGCGTCGCCGTCATGATCGCGCGATGAAACTCCAGATCGGGCGCGAGCAATTCCTCGGGCGTATGAGCGTGCGACATGCGTTCATACGCCGCGCGTATGCGCACGAGATCGTCGTCGGTCGCGTTCGATGCCGCGAGCGCGGCCGCCGCAGGCTCGATGATCCTGCGCACCACCAGCAACGAGCTAAAGAACTCGCCCTCATGCACGCTGTTGATGGTCCAGAAGAGCACGTCCGGGTCGAGCGTGTGCCATTCGTCGCGCGGACGCACGACGCTGCCAAGACGCGGCTTCGACAGCACGAGCCCTTTCGCGACCAGCACGCGCGTCGCCTCGCGCAGCACCGGACGGCTCACGCCATAGGCCTCGCATAGCTTCGCTTCGGCGGGCAGGCGGTCGCCCGGTTGCAGCCTGCCGCTCACGATCTCGATGCCGAGCTCCTGCACGATGCGCGCGTGCATGCTCTTGCGAGGTTGCAGATGGCGATAGTCCATATGTCAGCGCCTGACGGCCGTTCGATCGCCGAACGCGCGCTGCGACAGGCAGAACACGAGCAGCAGCGCGCCGACCGCAATCTTGGTCCACCACGAACTGAGCGAGCCGTCGAACGAAATCAGTGTCTGGATGATGCCTAGCAGCAGCACGCCGAACAGCGTGCCGATCACATAGCCGACGCCGCCCGTGAGCAAGGTTCCGCCGATCACGACCGAGGCGATCGCATCGAGTTCGAGGCCCATTGCGTGCAGGCCATAGCCGGAGAGCATGTAGAACGTGAACAGCACGCCGCCGAGCGCCGAGCAGAAACCCGAAAACGCATACGCGCCGATGGTCGCCGCGTTCACCGGCAGGCCCATCAGCAGCGCGGAATGCGGATTGCCGCCGACCGCGTAGATGGTGCGCCCGAACGGCGTGTAATGCGCGACGAACACGGCGGCCGCGAGCACGATGAGCGCGATCACCGCGCCGATCGAAAGCGACGCGCCGCTCATCACCGGTATGCGAATCTGCGAGACGGTGGCGTACCAGGGATCGGTGATGCTGATCGAATCTATGCTGATGAGATAGCACAGCCCGCGCGCGAGGAACATGCCCGCCAGCGTGACGATGAACGGCTGCAGGCGAAAGCGCGCGATCAGCCAGCCCATCAGCGTGCCGAACGCGGTGCCCATCGCGAGCACGAGCGGAATCACCACGAGCGGATGCCAGCCCGCTTTTTCGACGAGCGCGGCGGACACCATCGTCGTGAGCGCGATGATCGATCCCACCGACAGGTCGATGCCGCCCGACAGAATGACGAACGTCTCGCCCACCGCGACGACGATCAGAAACGCATTGTCGATCAGCAGGTTGAGGAACACCTGCGGCGAAAAGAAGCCGGTGTACATGACCGAGCCGACCACCGAGACGACGATGAACAGCGAGATCGTCGCGGCGAGCGGCAAGTAGCGGCTCTGCGAGAGCTTGCGTGATGAAGCGTGGCCGTCGCGTGGAGGCGTGAGCGTCACGCTGCGCGGCTTGGGCAGGCCCGAGTTCATCGGCGCACCTCGCTGCCGCCACGCGCGGGCCGTCGCGCGAACTTCGCTACAGTCGCGCGAAACTCGCCCGATTGCAGCATCATGACCGCGAAAACGACGATCGCCTTCACGACGAGATTCACTTCCGGCGGCACGCCGAGCGAATAGATCAGATACGTGAGCGTCTGGATGATGAGTGCGCCGATCACGCTGCCCGCGAGCGTGAAACGCCCGCCCGTGAGCGCGGTGCCGCCGAGCGTGACGGCGAGAATCGCGTCGAGTTCGAGCAGCAGGCCCGCGTTGTTGCCATCGGCGCTCTTCACGTTCGAGCTGATCAGAATGCCCGCCACGCCCGCGCACAAACCGCTGAATGCATACGCGCCGAGCGTGAGGCGTCTGGCCTGCACGCCCGCGACGCGCGCAGCGGTGGGATTGATCCCGATCGCCTGAAGAAACAGCCCGAGCGCCGTGCGCGTGATCGCGAGATAGAGCAGCGCGAACACGAGCGCGACGATCCATATCGAAGTCGGCAGGCCGAGCAGATAGCCGCCGCCGAAAAAGAAGTAGGGCGTGTAGTAGATCGTGATGATCTGCCCGCCGGTGATGAGTTGCGCGATGCCGCGTCCCGCGACCATCAGAATGAGCGTCGCGATGATCGGCTGCATGCCCGCGCGCGCAACGAGCACGCCGTTCCAGAAGCCGCACAGCAACGCGACGCCGAGCGCCGCGACGATGACCAGCGGCAGCGGAAAGCGCGTGACGTTGCCGGCGATCGAGCCGCCGATCGCCCATGCCGCGACCGCACCCGCAATCGCGACGACCGCGCCCACGGAGATATCGATGCCGCGCGTCGCGATCACGATGGTCATGCCGAGCGCGACGACCGCGAGCGGCGCCGCGCGATTCAGGATATCGACGAGACTGCCGTAGACATGCCCGTTGCGCCATTCCACATGCAGAAAGCCCGGATTGAACGCGGCGTTCAACGCGAGCAGCAACACCAGCGTGACGATGGGCCAGCCGAGCCGGTGCTCCATCGCCTGCCGCAGCATTCCACGTTGCACGGTGTCATCCATGTTCGGCTCCGATCATTTCGCACACGGTGTCCTCGCTCGTGCCGGCCGGCAGTTCGCCGACCTTGCGCCGGTCGCGCAACACGACGATGCGATTCGCTATACGCACCACCTCCGATATCTCCGACGAGATGAACAGCACCGCCATGCCCGTCGCCGCGAGCCTGAGTATCTCGTCCATGATTTCCTGCTTCGCGGCGACGTCGATGCCGCGTGTGGGCTCGTCGAGGATCAGTAGGCGCGGTTCGGTGGCGAGCCATCGCGCGATGAGCGCCTTCTGCTGATTGCCGCCGGATAACAGACCGATGGGCATGTCGAGCGTCGCGGCCTTGATGCCGAGCGCGTGAACGAAACGCTCCGCGAGCGCGTTTTGTTCGGCGCGCGTGAGGCAGCGCCGCGCGCCCATGCGCGCCTGTAACGCAAGCGCAATGTTCTCGCGCAGCGACAGCTCCGCCACGATGCCATCGGCCTTGCGCTCCTCGGGACAAAACGCGATGCCGTGACGGATCGCCTGCGCGGGCGTCGCGAACGACACGCTCTCGCCCTCCATGCGCAATTCGCCTTCATCGGGTTTTTCCAGACCGAACAGCAGCTTCGCGAGCTCGGTGCGCCCGGAGCCGAGCAAGCCCGCCACGCCGATCACTTCGCCCGCGCGCACGCGCAGATCGAGCGGCTGCAACTGTCCTTTCTGACCGAGACGCACCGCTTCGAGCAAGGCGGTGTCCGTTGCGCTGGCGTCCGTTTCGTCGGGCGGCGCCTGGCGCGCTTGCGCGGCGGCAAGCTCACGCCCGAGCATCGCGGCGATGAGCGCTTGCGTGCCGAGTTCGCTCGCGCGCCATTCGCCTACGCGCCGGCTGTTGCGCAACACGGTGATGCGATCCGAGATCGCATAGACCTGATTCAGAAAGTGCGTGACGAAAAGAATCGCCAGCCCTTCGCCGCGCAGACGACGCAGCACGTCGAAGAGCCGGCGCACTTCGTCTTCGTCGAGACTGGAGGTGGGTTCGTCGAGAATCAATACTTTCGATGAGAGCTTCAGCGCCCGCGCAATCGCCACCATCTGCTGAACCGCGACCGGATAACTCGTCAGCACGCGCGTCACGTCGATATCGAGTCCGACGCGTTCGAGCAGCTCGCGCGCCTGCCGGTTGGTCGCGTCCCAGTCGATGCGAAAGCCGTGCAGCGCGCCACGGCGCGGAAAGTACCCGGCGAAGATGTTCTCCGCCACCGAAAGGTTAGGGCAGAGATTCACTTCCTGATAGACCGTGCTGATGCCGAGCTTCTGCGCGTCCAGCGGGGAGTCCGGGCGAATCGCGCGACCGTCGAGCACGATCTCGCCGGCGTCGAGACTCACGACGCCGGTCAGCACCTTGATGAGCGTCGACTTGCCCGCGCCGTTCTGTCCCATTAGCGCGTGAACCTCGCCCGGATAGAGGGTGAGGTTCACGTCCTGCAATGCATGGACGCCGGCGAAGCGCTTGTCGATGCCGCGTAGTTCGAGTATCGGCGCTGTCATCGAAGATCAGTATTTCCGATTGGGGAATTCCTTCGCCGCGACCTCCATCGGGAAGATGCTTTCCTGCGTGACGATGCGCTTGGGCACGGACTTGCCCGCCTTGATGTCCTTCACGACCGCCATGAGCTGCGGCCCGAGCAGCGGGCTGCATTCCACCGACACGTTGAGCTTGCCCGCCATCATCGCTTCGAACGCGCCCTTCACGCCGTCCACGGAAATGATGATGATGTCCTTGCCGGGCTTCTTGCCCGCTTCCTCGATCGCCTGGATCGCGCCGATCGCCATGTCGTCGTTGTGCGCGTAGAGCACGTTGATCTTGTCGCCATCGGCCTTGAGAAAGGCCTCCATCACTTCCTTGCCCTTCGCGCGCGTGAAGTCGCCGGTCTGCGAACGGATGATCTTGAACTTTGGATCGGACTTGATGATTTCCTCGAAGCCCTTCTTGCGGTCGATGGCGGGCGCGGAACCCACCGTGCCCTGCAATTCGACGATATTGACCGGCCCCGGATTGCCTTTCTCCTTCTCGACGAGCCAGCGGCCCGCCTTGCGTCCTTCCTCGGTGAAGTCGGAGCCGATGAAGGTCACATAGAGCGTGTCGTCCTTGCTGCTGATCGCGCGGTCGGTGAGCACCACCGGGATCTTCGCGTTCTTCGCTTCGACCAGAACGGTGTCCCAGCCGGTTTCGACCACCGGCGAGAACGCGATGACATCGACCTTTTGCGCGATATAAGAGCGGATAGCCTTGATCTGATTTTCCTGCTTCTGCTGCGCGTCGGAGAACTTCAGTTCGATGCCCGCGTCCTTCGCGCTGGACTTGATCGACTGGGTGTTCGCGGTGCGCCATTCGCTTTCGGCGCCCACCTGCGCAAAGCCGAGCACGATGGGTTTGCCCTGCGCGAAGCCTGTAACCGGCAGCATCGCGCCCAATGGCGCTGCAGCCATCGCAACTAACACGGTGCGGCGTTTCATGTCGGTCGTTCCTCCATTCGTTGGCAATTTATTCATTCGACTTTGTCGAATGCTTTTTCTGGAATAACTTTTTAATTCGTTGTTCTATTCATCTCGCTGCCATTCCGATATTTGGGTTTTCGATAACTTATGCAATGGCGTCGAGATAGATTGACTATATGTACCTCTTCGGCCACTTTTTATTCACGTTAACCCGCTTTTTGTACCGAAACAGTCATACCATCTCGGCGTGCGCGTTGCGTCGCAACATCTGGTAATGGCGGAGTAACGGCTCGTAAGCACTCGCGAAAAGCGCGTGTTGCTCACATGATCACGTACGCGCGTTCCCGGAGAAGATTGCCGGCGTTGCATCCCGCAACAGCCTTTCTCATTCAGGAGCGCGCAGCATGAATGTCACCAGCCCGACCACCTCGCAGACGACGCAAAGCACGTCGCACACGCTGCCGATCAGGCGCAACAGCGCCGATATCCCGACGGTCGAGACCGGCACCGCAAACACGAAGACCGCCCCGAGCAATCCGGCGCATCTCGGCAATCGCATCGACACGACCGCTTGACCACATGCCGACGCAACTCCGTTTCGCTCTCGCGTGCGCTGCCGTCGCGGCCTGTCCGTTTCTGCTCGATGGCTGCGCGCTCGCCGCGTTGCCGTGTCGGCTCACCTCGGCGGCGCTGAAGGTCGTGCCGGTCGTGGGTCATGCCGCCTCCACGCCCTTCGATGCGTGCGCCACCGCGATCGACTGACATGAAGCGAACGTTTCTTCGCTGCGCGTGCATCGTACTGAGCGCGCTGCCCGCATGCGCCCTCGCGCAAAAAACTTTCGATTTTCGCGGCCTGCCGCTCGGCATTTCGCTCAATGCGTTCCGCCGCGACGAACCCGCGCGCGCCACGCCGCCCGGCAGCGTCGCCGTGTGCGATACCGATATCGAAGCGGCCTCGCTCGGCATGGTGCTGCGCGACGCGCACAGCCTGTCCATCGCGTGCAAGTGGGCGCATCGCTCGGAAGACGGCTGGCGCGTGTCGCAAGCAGTTGTCGATGGCGCGCCCGCGCGCGATCACGTGCTGCGCTTCATGGCGCTACCGGGCGATGCGTCGCCGCGCCTGTACCGCATGTCCTTCGTGATCGATGCGCGCGTCGTCGAGGACTTCACGCAAGGGCTGACCTCCCGTTTCGGCAGGAGCCGCGTGGAGCGCGCGAACGGCTATCGGACGCGCACGTGGGAGAACGCGACGAGCTCGATCACGTTGGAGGCGAACGGCGCGGCGGCGTCGGCGCGCGTGATCTATCGGCTCAAAAGTCATGAAGCGTGGCTGCGCGAGACCACCGACAAATGGCGTCTCGCCGCGTTGCACGGCACGCCCTGAATCAATGGAAAGGATCGTTCATGAAACTGGCGTCATTGCCATGCGCCGCCCTGGCGTGCGCGCTCGCCGCGTGCAGTTCTTCCAGCGGGCGTTCGATCGTAGAAATGCCGACTTATGCGCCGGCCGTCGCACAGCCAGTCAATGTCAACACGCTGGGCGCGATCTATCAGGCGGGCTCGTCGCTGTCGCTGTACGAAACCTCGCGCGCGCAGAAAGTGGGCGATGTATTGACGATTCGTCTCGCGGAGTCGTATCAGGGCAGCAATACAGCCGATGCCAGCGCGAGCCGTGCGAGCAGCATCAGCGCCGAAGCGGCGGACAAGTCGAGCGGCGCGGCGGCGCGTCTCGCGCGCCTCTTCAACGTCGGTTCGGCGGAGACGTCGTTCAAGGGCAACGGCAGCACGAGCAATCTTTCGGCGATGAGCGGCACGCTCGCGGTATCCGTCATCGGCACGTTGCCGGGCGGGAATCTCGTCGTCGCGGGCGACAAGGTCATCGCGATGAGCGGCAATCAGGACCGGCTGCGCTTCTCCGGCATCGTCAATCCGAAGGATATCGAGGCGGGCAATTACGTGGCGTCGAACAAGGTGGCGAACGCGCGCATCGAACAGGCGGGCGTGGGCATGCTCGCCGACTCGACCACCATGGGCTGGCTGCAACGTCTGTTCATGAGCGCGCTGACGTTCTGACGATGAAGCCGCTTCGCTTCATCCCGGCGGACGCAAGGCTATGCGCCCGGCCGCGCTCGGGTCGCCATGCGGCACGAAGATGTAACCCTGGCCCCACACGGTCTGCACATAGCGCGGTTCGGACGGATCGATTTCGAGCAGGCGACGCAGACGCCAGATCGCGACGTCGAGACTGCGGTCGCGGTGCGCGCCGTTGCCGCGCAGCTTTTCGTTGAGCTGCGTGCGCGTGAGCACGATCATCGCGTTTTTCACGAGCGTCTTGAGCAGGGCGAATTCTCCCGAGCGCAGCGCGATGCGTTCGCCATGACGGCGCAACTCGCGCGCGCCGAAGTCCATCTCGAACGGGCCGAAGCGATACGTCGGGCGCATTTCCGGCGCGCCCGGCACGGAGGGCAGATCCGGCTCGCGGCGCCGAAGAATCGAACGGATGCGCGCGAGCAGCTCGCGCGTATCGAAGGGTTTGCCGAGATAATCGTCCGCGCCGAGTTCGAGGCCGATCACGCGGTCGAGCACATCGGAGCGCGCCGTCAGCAGGATCACGGGCGTGTCGTCGCGAGCGTTGCGCAGCTCGCGCAATGCGCTGATGCCGTCGCGGCCGGGCATCATCACGTCGAGGACGACTAGCGCCGGGCGCTCGGCCTGCACGCGCTGCCTGAGTCCCGCTCCGTCGCTCTGGACGGAGGTCTCGAAACCATGATGGCGCAGATAGTCGCAAACGTGGTCGCGCACGACGGGGTCGTCGTCGACCATCAATACATGTGGAGTCATGCGCCGATTCTAAGCGTGAGGATCGCGCGAGCGCGACGGCGCAAAACTTTCCGTTTCTTTCCGTTACGGCGCGTTGCGTCGCGCGCGCCGCGGGCCAATCGCCGCTGTGCGCGCCTTCGCGCGGGAATGGCACGAGCGTTCTGCGTGCGTGCATCGACTGAAAGATAGATCAGGTAAGAAACCGTAATGACACGCGACGCACGGGACGCACGGAAATCAAATAAGGTCCGAATAGAATTTTGAGATGTCTACATCGGTTCTCATCGTCGACGACGATCCCGCGGTGCGCGATCTGCTGCGCCGCTTCTTCAACGCGCAAGGCATCGAGGTTTCCGTGCTGCACGACGGCGGCGGGCTGCGTCGCCGGCTGGAGCTGGAGCGTCCATCCATCGTGGTGCTCGACATCATGATGCCGGACACCGACGGCCTGCGCGCGCTGCGCGACTTGCGCGCGGCGGGCGAGGACATTCCGGTGATTTTCGTGACCGGTTGCGACACCGTTCCGCAAAGAATCGCGGGCCTGCAATCCGGCGCGGACGACTATGTTTCCAAGCCGTTCGATCCGCGCGAACTGCTCGCGCGCATCGAAGCCGTACTGCGCCGCCGTGCGGCCGCGCCGAGCCGCCCCGAGCGCGTCGCGCGCGAACGCTTCGGGCGCTTCGAAGTGGACTTCGTCACGCGCGAGCTCGTCAGCGGAGAAGAGCGCATCGCGTTGCGCGACAGCGAATTCGCGCTGCTGAAGGTGTTCATCAAGCATCCGTACAAGGTGCTGTCGCGCGTGCTGATTCACGATCTGGTTCATCGCGACGACCTGCCGTTCCGCGATCGCGGGCTCGACGTGCCGATCTGGCGTCTGCGCCGCATCATCGAGGCCGATCCCTCGCGTCCGCGTCACGTGCAGACCGTGCGCGGGCAAGGCTATGTGTTCGTCCCCGATACGGACGGCCCGCTGCCTGACTCGTTCGAGGCATGACCGCGATGCGTTCCGCTGCATCGCGGCCGGCGCACCTGCCGCGCCGCCTGTTCGACACGCTGTTCGGCCGCATGGCCTTGCTGTCCATCTGCGTGCTGCTCGCGCTTCAGGGCGGCTGGTTCGCGATTCTGCACGTGCAGGGTCCGCATCGCGAAGCGGATGGCTACGCGCGCGCTTTGCTCATCGTGCTCGAAGCGGCGCATAACGATGTGGCCTTGGGCGGGCGCCTCATGCGCGAGACGCGTGTGCATATCGTGCCGGTGTGGAACATGCCGACGCCGCTGACCTTGCTCGATCCGGCGAAGACGCGTCACGCACATCTTGCGCGCCAGATCGCCGATGGCTTGCCCGAGGGCTCGCGCATCGCCATAGATACCGATGGTCATCGCATGGCGCGCCTGTGGGTGCTTTATCCGTCGAGCACGGTGTGGATCGTCGCGCCGATCGACTTGCCGCCGCCCGCGCCGTTCATGATGGAATCGATCGTGATGATGCTCGGCGCGCTGCTGCTGTCGCTCGCGGTGACGTGGCAGTTGCAGCGGCCGCTGGCGCGCGTGGCGCAAGCGGCGTGGCGCTTCGGTGGAGGCGAGCGGCCGGTTCCCGTCGATGAGAACGGTCCGCGCGAACTGCGCGAACTGATCGGTGCGTTCAACCAGATGATGCGCAAGCTCACCGACGCGGAAGACGATCGCGCCGTGATGCTCGCGGGCATCGCTCACGATCTGAAGGCGCCGCTCACGCGTCTGTCGCTGCGCGCGAGCGTGCTCGCCAAGGACGAGCGCGAGCGCGCACACTTCCTGCGCGATATCGACTCCATGACGCGTATCGTGCAGCAGTTTCTCGAGTTCGCGGGGCGCTCTTCGGCGGAGAGCACGCGCACCGGCGTCGATGCGTTCATTGCCGAGCAGTTCGCGTCGCCCGAGGATGGCGAGGCGCCGTTGTTCGCGCTGTCGCTCGAAGCGGGCGATGCGTTCATGTTGCCGCGCACCTTCGTCGACCGGCTGATGACCAATCTCGTCGACAACGCGCTGGAGCATGGCGAGCCGCCCATCGAAATCATGACCGCGCGACGGGGCGACGACTGGGTGATCGAAGTGCGCGACCACGGTCCCGGCATTCCCGACGAGCGTCTGGTCGATGTCCTGCGGCCCTTCGTGCGGCTCGATCCGGCGCGCAGCGGCAACGGGCATTGCGGGCTCGGGCTCGCCATCGTCGAGCGTCTCGCGCGCGAACAGCGCGGCCGCTGCGAGATCGGCAACGCCGAGAGCGGCGGGCTGATCGTGCGTATCGTCATTCCCGTTCAAACTCCATGATGCCAACTTCGTCCGTGCGCGCGGCGCCACTTTCGCGCCGCGCATTTCTTCGTGGCGGCGCGCGTGCCGCGCTGCTTTCGACCGCGTTCGGCGCGAGCGGATTGTTATCGGCATGCGGCGGCGCGAGCGAAGATCAGACGACGACCGAAACGCCGAGGCTCGCGTCGATAGAAAACTTCCGCGACGTGGCGGGCGAGGGCGATGGTTATCCGACGGTGGATGGCGCTCGCGTGCGACGCGGCGTGTTTTATCGCTCGGGCGCGCTGACTCCCGACGATACCGACCTCGCCGCGCTCGCACGGCTCTCGTTGCGCGCGGTGCACGATCTGCGCGTGGTCGGCGAGGCAGCGCTTGCGCCGGATCGCGTGCCGGCGAACGCGGTGCGCGAGACGCACGAAATTGCACCGATCGATGCCGCCGCCGCGACGCCCGCCGATGCCGCCGCCGCGAGCGCGTGGATGATCGGCAAGCAACGGCTGATGGTCACCGATCCGGTCGCGCGTCTGCAGTTCGGCGCGTTGCTCACGAGGCTCGCGCGCGTCGCGGGGCGGCAGGTGATTCAGGGCACGGCGGGCAAGGATCGCACCGGCTGGGCGGCGGCGCTCCTGCTCGCTATCGTCGATGTGCCGCTCGATGTGATCATTCAGGATTATCTGCTGACGAATACCGCCGCGCAGACGCCGATCGCTTCGCGCACGAAGGCGCATGCGATGCGCATCGGCGTGGATGCGCAGACCGTCGCGCCGCTATATCAGGCGCAGAGCGCGATCATCGAGGCCGCGTTCGACGAGATGCATCGCCAGTTCGGGACGCTCGCCAACTACCTGGCGCAAGGGCTCTCCGTGAGCGACGCGGATGTGGGCATGTTGCGCGCGAAGCTGGTGACGTAGGTTTCGCGAGGTCATCGGCAATTGCGCCGTTCATAAAGCGACCATTCACCGGATCGCATCAGCAAGGACACGTCGCATTCGTCGTTGGCGAAAAAGTTTGCCGGCAAGGGATCGGACTTGCGAACGAAGAAATAGCGATACATCCGGCCGTTGTTTTTCTTCCAGTCGAACGCGCCCGGAAACCGGTCCAGGGTCGACGCGGCGACGGGCAGTTCGTCCGGTCTGAAACGCACGATCTGCGGCAGGTACTGCGCGAAGTTGGGATCGACGAATCCGTGCTTTTCCGCCTGATACCACAAGGCTTGCTGCAGATAGGCATCGGGGCTCCAGTAGGCCTCGCTCGCAGCATCGAATATGAGGCTGATTGCGCGCTGATTCGGCTCGGTTCGCGACAGCATTTGCTCCAGCGGCGCAATCTCGGCGGCGAAGCGATGCAAGCGAATCGACTGGTTCGCGAGAAAGATCCAGCAGCCGGCGATGATGGCGAACTGCAGTCCCAGGTCACGCAAGCGGCGCGCCGAAACGTGTCCGGTCTGCGGTGCTTGCGCCACGGATGACTTCGAGGACACGAACATCAGCGCATAGGCTGGCAGCAGAAACAAGGCGAAACGCTGAAACAGATACGCGGTGCCGAGCGCCATGTTCGGCACGAATAGCCAGATGACGACGACGGCGAGCATCGGCACGAGCACGGCGCGGTCGGGATTGATGCGATCGCGCCAGATCCAGGGGGCGGCGCCCATCAGGGCGACCAGCGGCAGATAGAGCGCGCTCCACTTGGTCAGCCCCCAGACCATCGTCGGAAACGCGAGCAGACGTTTCCATCCCATGTCTTTCCAGCCCCAGTCGACCGACGCGACGTTCTCGATCGTCTTTCCGAGTACGGGATCGCTCGCGTGACTCCACCACGTGTAGACGATGCACAGGAGGCCGAGCGGCACGAACGGCGCAAGCGCGCGAATCTTGTCCACGAAGCGGCGCGGCTTGACGAGCGCGAAACCCGTGCCTATCGCGCACGCGAACAGGAAAACGAGCCCGTGACAGAAGAACAGCGCCGTGCCCGCAAGAACGACCCCGGTTCCCCTCGCGAGCGACGGCTGCGTGGCGAAGCGGTGAGTGAGCCACATGAACAGCATGCCGAACGGAGCCGCAACGAGGAACGTGTAGAAGCCCCACGCAAATGCGAAGCCGAAGAAGCCCGGAATGAACAGGACGTCGAGCCGCGCATCGCCGTTCAGATGTCTTCGAAAGCCGACGCCGGCCGCCACGAAGCCGAAATACGCGAGCATCAGCATGAACTTGAGCGCGGCGGATATGGACATCACGTACGTGAGCGGCAGCGCCAGTCCATAACCGATGAGATACGGCGTGAAAAGATTGATGCGCACGAGACTCTGCCAGGGCGATGCATGCTCCAGCAGATCACGCAGCAACATCACCTGCGCGGCATGCTGTGGCAGGTCCACGAGTGGCGGGCGCGGCGCGATCCAGAACAGCGCCGCGCCATAGAGCAGCGTCACGATGAATAAAGCACGCGGTAACCAGTCGAAAAGAAAACCGCTGCGCGAGAGTGATGCGCTGGCGGGCGACGCGGCAGTGTCCGCGCGTTCAGAAGGCGAGTTCATAGCGTGCGCTCGACAATGAAGCGTGGACGATGTTTGGTCTCTGCGTAGGTCTTCGATATGTATCCGCCAATGACGCCGAGAAAGAGCAACTGAATGCCGCCGAGGAAGTACATCGGGACGACCGTGGACGCCCAGCCGGGCACGGCCAGATCGGTGAAAAGGCGCGCATACACGGCCCATGCTCCGAAACCGAGCGAGCCGAGCGCGAGCAATGCGCCGATGCGCGTGCTCCACTGCAAGGGCACGGCTGAGAACGAGGTGATGCCGTCGAACGCGAACGCGAGCATCTTCGCGAGCGGGTACTTGCTTTCGCCGGCGAAGCGCGCCGCGCGCTCGTATTCGACGATGGCCGTCCTGAATCCGAGCAGCGGAATGATGCCGCGCAGGAAAAGGTTGACCTCCTGAAAGTCCTTCAGCGCGTCGAGCGTCTTGCGGCTCATCAGGCGAAAGTCCGCATGGCCCGGCAGGATCTCCACGCCGAGCGCCTTCAGCGTCTTGTAGTAACTTTGTGCGGTAAAGCGCTTGAAAAACGTATCGCACGCGCGTTTGTGCCGCACGCCGAAGACAATCTCGGCGCCCTTGCGATACTCTTCGAGCATGCGCGGAATTGCTTCGATGTCGTCTTGCAGGTCGGCATCGAGACTCACGAGCACGTCGCCTTCCGCAACCGTGAGCCCGGCGAGCAGCGCGTTCTGGTGACCGCGATTACGCGAGAGTTTGATGCCGCGGCACCGGGCGTCGGAGGCGTGCATCGTTTCGATGATCGACCATGTCCGGTCGCGGGAACCATCGTCGACAAAGGTGATTCTGCTTTCGTCGCTCACCTCGCCGGCGCCAATCAGACGGTCGAGAAGCGCGAGAAGACGCGAGCATGTTTCTGTGATGACTTCCTCTTCGTTATAGCAAGGTACGATGAGATTCAACGTCGTCATTGGCGGAACCCCTGTTTCCCAAGGTGCCCCGACCAACGCCCGAGCCACGAGCGAGATATGGGACAAGGTGAGTTTCCCTCGTGTTCAAAGGGACGGACGGCGGTTGCTGTGTTGCTGGAGGCAGCACGCACGGTGCGGACGAACGGGGATACAGTAAAGCACATACTAGGCGCAGTGCAAAAGCAATGACAAGATTTTCGTAGCCCCGGATTTATCGAACGATTCTTTGTGCAGTCAGTCTGTAAAGCGTTTAGTTCCCGACGAATTTATCAGAACATAACGGACGTTCGCACGCCGTTATGCTGCTGATCCAGCGCCGCGACACGTTTCAAATGGCTGCGCTACATTAGCCGTAACCTCGCAACCATTGGGCGAGGACCGGATTTTGCAGAAGAGGAAGACGCATGGACAAAGCCGAATTCGATAGCTTCGCTGATGAATATCTTTCGCTTCACGCGCGAAACATTTCCGCATCCGGCGAGGGTCCGGCATATTTTGCCGAATACAAGATTCGCGATATTGCCGAGGAAATGACACTCCGGAATCAAATGCCCGAACGCATGCTCGATTTCGGAGCGGGCGTGGGCACCTCGGTTCCGTGGGTGCGCGAGTATTTGCCCGACGCACAACTCACGTGCGTGGATGTATCGGAACGTTCACTCGAAGTCGCGAAGGATCGCTTCGCGGATATGGCGCGCTTCGTTCACTTCGACGGCCGCACGTTGCCGTTCGAGCAAGGTGACTTCGACCTGGCTTATGCCATGTGCGTGTTTCATCACATCGACCATGCCGAGCATGTCGATCTGCTGCGCGAATTGCGGCGCGTGCTCGGCCCACGCGGCACGCTCGTCATCTTCGAGCACAACCCATATAATCCGCTGACCGTTCGAGCCGTCAATACATGTGAGTTCGATGTCAACGCGAAATTGATCACCGCGCCCAAAATGCGGCAGGCTTGTCGCGATGCCGGCTTTACCCAGGTTCGACTGCGCTACCGCATTTTTTTCCCCCATGCGCTGGCGGCATTGCGTCCGCTCGAAAAGTACATGACTCATGTTCCACTTGGCGCGCAGTACGCCGTCTATGCGACGTGCGCCTGAGCCGACGTTTTTCCATGGTGCATTACTCATCTTTCGTTTCATTCATCAATAAGCGCGCATGCAAGCACGGCCCACCGATGTCCGCCTGGAGTTTCTCAAGTATCTGCTGGTTGGAGGTCTCAACACGGCGTTATCGGCCGCGATCATTCTGGGCGTGCAGTGGGCGGGGGCGAGTCCGGTCGTCGCCAACATGATCGGATATGGCATCGGCGTCGCAGTGAGTTTCGCGCTTAACAGCAAGTTCACGTTCCGGACCGCGGCCACGCGTCACGCGGCCCTGCGGTTCCTTGTCGTGGTGCTCATCTCTTATCTGGCGAATCTCGCCACCGTGCTATCCGTGCTGCGTCTCACGCACGCCCCTTACCTTGCTCAATTGAGCGGCATTCCTGTCTATGTGATCCTGGGATTCATCGGGAATAAGTACTGGGCATTGCGCAACATCCCGGTGCGCGCCGAAGGGTAAGCGTGTGTTTGTCGATAACCAACATAGCTTTTCGATGTTGGGTCATGGCTGACGCCGTTCGCGCCGAACTGAATCGACTGCGAGAAAAAGAGCTTTATAAACAATCGGGTACGCTCAGTCAGCGTGCAAAGTGAAGTTGGCACACTACGTGAATAGTAAAAAGCGAGCGAATAGACAACCGCTCAGCACAGTCCAGACGTTGTGACCAACTTTCAAAAGGTGACGGAAATGAGCACACTGACTATTGTTGACCTGCATCAGGAGAAGGAACTGTCCCTGTCCGACATGTCCCGGATCGTCGGCGGGCACGATGTGGAGAAGGAAAAGGCTCTCGTTGAAGCCTATCGCGTGATCAACGAGATGAACAATCTGGAGAACACGCCCGACCCCGCGCCCCCGCATGTGTCGATGAAGTTGCCGGGATGACTCTCGAGCGTTGACGAGCGCCGCCGCCGATAGCGGCGCACCTGCTCGGCCACAACGAAAAAAGCGGCACCGCCAGAAGAACGATGGCGAGCCGCAAGAGGGACTGATTCACGAAGTACGACAAAGGCAGATTAGCACCGCTTTCGCGCATGTAAGGCCACAAGAAAGATGCGGAAAGGAAAGCGAATCTCAGGGCGTGCGCGCCACCACCATCCGGTCGACCAGCGCATCGAGCTTCTGTCGCGCGCTCGCGAATCGGTCGACGTTCAGGCCGTTCGTGTCATAACGCGCAGTGACCAGAATCTGCCCGCGTTGCAAGAGCGTCAGATCGATCGCGGACAAGTACGACACCGGTTCGCTGCTGAACGCATGTTTGTCCCAACTGGTGATCGCGCCATATACGAGCATGGCTTCGCAGCCGGGCGGCGATGTGCCGGGGTTATAGAGCATCGAATTCACGCCGCGCCGCTGCAACGCGACTTGCAGCACGGGCACGAAGTCGCCGGTCGCGACGCTCTGATTCAGTTCGATGCAGACCGATTGCAACGCGGCGGGCGCGCCCGTCACCGAAGTCGGCGACGAATAGTTCGATGCGACCGAAAAGCCCGCTTGCACGAGCGAACCGGCCGCGTCGGCCGCGGTGATCAACGTCCACGTGCAGCCGGACAGCGCGAGCGCGCCGCAAGCGAGCGCCATCGCGAGAATGGATCGACTGAGCATGCCCGTGCCGTCATGCGCTTTAGCGAACGATGCGCAGACGCATCGTGTTCGGCGCTTCGATCGTCGCGGTCATCGAAGTGACGCGCTTGTCGGATGCCGAGCGCAACGCGAAGTGCTGGCGCGTGGCCGTGTTCACATCATGGCGGACATCGGGGAAGCAGGCGGCGATATCGGCGCCGAGTTCCTGAAGCGGATCGGCGACCACGCCGTCCGCGCCCCAGTGCGCGCGCCAGCGGCAGTCGTAACTGTGAGCGCTGCCACGGCATGTACCCTGTCCGGGCGAGCCTGCGGGCAGCGGCGCGCGCTCTTTGGCGAGCGCATGGAACGAGGGCGCGGCGACGATCGCCTTCAGCGCCGAGCAAACGTCGGGAAGATCTTCGGCGGATGCGGAAAGCGCCGGTGAGAGCAACAGCGCGGCGACGAGCGCGGCGCGCAGAGGGGAGGAGCGGAGTTGAACTTGCATGGCCTGGCGTAGTATCGGAGAGAGAAATGCGGCCGGTCGCGGGCACACGGACCGCATCGATATCTTCGGGCACTTGCCGACGCGCCGATTTGCAGAGCAACGCGCCAATCCGCCAGGTTGTTTCCAGTTATTAATCGGGTAATGAGTCTCGCGCTTACATCGGGTTGCCAAGCACGAAGTTCTTGTACGACCAGTAAGCAGGCTTTTTCGTCGTGCCGTCGCCTTGAATCAGACCGTAGTCGCCTTCGCTGTCGTCGTAGAGCTCGAACGCCTGGATCGACTGGATGTTGTACTTCGACGCGACGCTCACGAACTGGGCCATCATCGTGTTGCCGGTGATGTAAGCCGCGATCTGATCGTAGGAACCGAAGTCCGGCCGCACGCCGAATTCGTTGATCCAGATTGGCTTGCCCATGCTGTGCAGCGTCTGAAGCACGTCTTGGCATCCGGTGTTGCCGCATGCATGCGTGATGTCCCCTTCGTTTGAGTACCAGTGCCATGAGGTGATGTCCCAGCTCACGGTCGGGTGACCCCACGAGCCGTCGGGTTGCGAGCCGTCGGCGAGCATCTGGAAGAACGCGGTGTGTTTCCAGGTGCCGCCCAGCACGATCTTCGCGGAGCCATCCACCGACTTCACGCCCGCGATCATGCCGCGGATCACGCCGCGCGCCAGCATGAAGGACCAGTTGGTGTAGTGAGTCCACAAGTTGCCGTCCCAGTTGCCGTTGAGCGTCTTCGCTTCCAGCTCGTTGCCGACCTCGTAGTACTTGTAGTGGTAGCTGCTGGCGGTCTGCTGGCCCATCACGAAGCCCGCTTGGTACGCGTCGTCTTCGTTGTTGTAGTTCAGGTTCATGAGCATGACCGGATACATGGTGACGCCGCCGTTCTCGATCGTATTGGCGACATTCGCCAGAGCTTTGGCTGACGCGGCGCTGTACACGTCGTTGCGATATATGGTTGCGCCGAGTTCCTGAAGCTGCGCGAGCTGCGTCTGTGGGCTCGTGCCGTCGTATGCGCCGCCGTTGGTGTTGTGGCCGTTCACGCCATAGAAGATCGAGCCATTGCCGCTCGCCGCCTTCGCGGTGGACTTGGGGGCGGCGCTCTTGCCGGTTGCGGCATCGACGGCGCTGCCGCTGTCGCCGCCACATGCGGCAAGTGTCGCGCTGGCCACGACTGCCGCGGCGATGGAACGAGGAAATAGGGAAGCGGTTCGATTCTTCATATCAATCAGGATTACGAAAAGATGGACGCGCATTCTCGAAGCAATAAAGCGCGTTCGAGAGCCCTTTTTCAGCGACGGAAATAACGATGCGACGCTGGCCGGTCCTCTCCGATGCCTTGAGGAATGGTCGTTAGTGATCCGAATGACTGCCGGAAGCTAATTGAAGTCACTCGATGCGAAATAACCGCGTCGAGTGAACGGGGCAGTCGAGATTCGCTGAAGCAAACCCGAAGGCACGTTTCACATGCGTTCGGAAAAGCGGGGTCGCCGGCAAAAGAACGGAGAGCGCTCGATGATGAACGTCAGGCTCGGCAGAGCCCTGTCATCGGTAACATGTACAACGATTGCCGTTGCGGCAGGAGTCAGAATTTCTGACCATGAAGCAAATGCTTTCCAGCCGGTGCAAAGCGTTGCCGGGATCGATTCAGCGGGGAAAGGTTACTTTGTTCTGATGTCGATGTAAACCGAACAGCAGAAAAAACATCTTGTATGAGGCAAGGTTTCGAATAGAACCTTCTTCGATTTATCGTTTTGATCGCTCGCGTTTCTACGGCAACGCGCCCGTCGCTCTCCCAGCGACGGCGCGATGTCAAACCCGTTTAGGGCGCCGCCACGCCCTGCGTCTTCGAACTATAAGAGGTGTAGAAGCTCGAACCCGCCCAGGCCGGCGCGGCATCGTTATACAGCGGTGCGCCCAGGGCCCAGTTCGCGCCATCGTGCCAGTCACCATTGCCGCTGAACTTCGCGACCGCCGGATACGGATACACCGGACGCGATGCGGTTACCTTGCTCGTTGTCGAATCGGTCTGATACGTCATGACCGCGTTCGGCGCCGAACCTTGCTCCACCCAGCCGGTGATCTGCGAGACCAGGTCGATGTTCGGGAAGCCTTCGCCGCCGCCGCAATGACCTACGCCCGGCACCACATACAGGCGCGAGAACTGGTCCGCATTCGCTTCTCCCATCGTGTCCTTCACGGCCTGGTAATAGCGGATCGTGAAGAGCGGCGAGATGTGCTGATCGGCCCAGCCATGCCAGAGGATCAGCTTGCCGCCCGCGGCCTTGAACGCCGACAGATCAGGACTCGTCGCGTCGTTGAGCGGGTGATTTGCCTGCAGATAGTTCGGATAGAAGCTCGCGTTCTGATAACCGAAAGTGTCGATGTTCGGCATAGTCGGCGATCCGGTGAAGATCAGGTTGTATGCGCCGGTCACGATCGTGTAGCTGAACAGGCTCGTCACCGCGACGGGCGCATCCGTGGAGTTCGACGTCGGCACTTCCACGCCGATCCAGTTCGCTTCCGAGCCGTACTGCGGCGAGCCGCCCAGCATGAGCATGCCGGTGGCGGCATCGGTCGGGCCGCTGTAGATCTTCTTCGCCGTCGCGACTTCCGCGGCCGTCAGACAGTTGCTCGTGCTCGATGCGCTGGCCGCGCATTGAATGGTCGCGGGATCGAAGTGACAGGTGCGCGGATCGGCGAGGAGGTCATCGGCCACGCCGGTCTGGCCACCGCAGGCGGCCACGACCGCCTTGTGCAGCACCTGAGCCTTGTCCGCGTAGAGCACGGCCTTGCCGGCGCTCGTGCCCGTGGTGCTGTTCGATACGACGCTCCAGCCGTGATACAGCGAATTCTGGATCTGAAAGTGCGCGGCAGGCGCGCCGGCGACGATGCCGTTGTAGTCGGTCGGATAACGCTGCGCGGCGATCAGCGCTTCACGTCCGCCGTCCGAGCAGCCGACGAAGTACGAATACTTCTGGGCCTGTCCGTAATAAGCCTGGATCAGCTTCTTCGCGGTGAGCGTCGTGATGTGCTGGCCGCGGTAGGCGAAGTCGGCCTGCTTCTGCGGATCGGTTGTCCACGCGGCGCTTTGTCCGGAGTGGCCCATGTCGGTGGCCGCCGTGACGAAGCCGCCTTGCTGCACGAGCGGGCAGGTGTAGCTGAAGCTGAACGAGCTTTGCTTGGTCGGATCGCTCAGATTGCCGCACAGGCCGCCGCAGCCGAGTTCGGCGAAGCGTTGCGTCCACGAGTCGACGGGCAATGCCACCTCGAACGTGTTGGCGGGCGCAAGCGTGCCCTTGACCGTGCAGAAGTTCACGGTCGCGCCGTTGATGGTCGCCGGGGTGAGGGTTGCGGAAGTGATCGAACTGCCCGCGCCGCCGATATCGGTGATATCGATCGATGCCAGCTTCGAGCAATCGACGACCGGCTTCACCACGGCCAATGCCGCCGTGGGGGCGCTGCCGCCATCGCCGCTGCTGCTATTGCCGCCACACGCAGTGACGACGGCGGCCACGACGCACATGGCCAGTAATGTCAGTAATCGCTTGGGATCCAGAGCTCTCATGGTTATCTCCTTGACTTCATTCCGATGGCGAACGACCGAGCATCGCCTGCACGGCGAAGCGCGCTGGCGATGAACCGATCGAACGGTACTTGGTAATCCTGATCAGAAACGGTGAATGATGCCCACGCCCGCTGCGAACATGCTGCGCGAAGCCGACGGCGAGCCCTGGAAGCCGTCGCCGATGGTCGCGTTCGCGGACGTCGTGCGGTTCTTCGTCGTGCCCGACGGAACGGCCAGCGTGGTGCCGTTGGCGCG
>NZ_FCOA02000034.1 GCF_001544875.2 Caballeronia hypogeia | reverse complement strand
CGCGTACGGTCGGCTGGATCGCGCAGTGGAACGAGATGATTGCCGATCCCGAGCAGAAGATCGGTCGTCCGCGTCAGCTGTTCATCGGCCAGGCCCCGCGTGAAGCGAAGCCGCTGGCGAAGCGTTAAGCGGACAGCTTAGGTTCAGGTAGATGTGGAAAAACCCCGGCGAGCGATCGCCGGGGTTTTTTATTTCCTTGTTCCGAAAATTCAGACGATGAATTGCGGTGATCGAGATCGCTCTGCTGCAACGCGCAATCGACCTCGCCTCGCCGCTAAGGTGCGAGCATGGACCGTCCTCCTTTGGTCTCTTGCTTCCGTCGAGCCGGGTACTGTTCATCCGGGTACTGGCGCCACTACCATAACTAACTGTTTTTTATAGGTTTTTTCCCGCAGCCTAGTACCCATCTCGCTTGCGGAAGTGGCATAATCGGTCCACAAGCTGCACACCCATAAATCCCCCGCAGTCACACACGAAAGCGCTCACCATGGCACAGACTCTCTACGACAAACTGTGGAACACGCATGTCATCCACACGGAAGAGGACGGTACCTCGATCCTCTACATCGACCGTCACCTGTTGCATGAAGTGACGAGCCCGCAGGCCTTCGAGGGCCTCAAGATGGCGAACCGTCCGGTGTGGCGCATCAGCGCGAATCTGGCGGTGTCCGACCACAACGTGCCGACGACCGATCGCTCGCACGGCATCGCCGATCCGGTTTCCAAACTGCAGGTCGATACGCTCGACGCGAATTGCGATAGCTTCGGCATCACGCAGTTCAAGATGAACGACCTCCGTCAGGGCATCGTGCACATCATCGGGCCGGAGCAGGGCGCCACGCTGCCGGGCATGACCATCGTCTGCGGCGACTCGCACACGTCCACGCACGGCGCGTTCGGCGCGCTCGCGCATGGCATCGGCACTTCGGAAGTGGAGCACGTGCTCGCCACGCAAACGCTCTTGCAGAAGAAGAGCAAGAACATGCTCGTCAAGGTCGAAGGGCAACTGCCGCGCGGCTGCACGGCCAAGGACATCGTGCTCGCGATCATCGGCAAGATCGGTACGGCGGGCGGTACGGGTTACGCCATGGAATTCGGCGGCTCGACCATCCGCGCGCTGACCATGGAAGGCCGCATGACTGTCTGCAACATGGCGATCGAAGCAGGCGCACGCGCCGGCATGGTCTCCGTGGACGACACCACCATCAACTATCTGAAGGATCGTCCGTACTCGCCGCAGGGCGTCGAGTGGAATCAGGCGGTCGAGTACTGGCGCCAGTTCAAGTCGGACGATGGCGCGCAGTTCGACCGCGTCGTCGAACTGAATGCCGCCGAGATCGTGCCGCAGGTGACATGGGGCACGTCGCCGGAAATGGTGACCTCGATCGATGGCCGCGTGCCCGATCCCGAGAAGGAAAAAGATCCGGTCAAGCGCGACGCGATGGAACGCGCGCTGACCTACATGGCATTGCAGCCGAACACGCCGATCGAATCGATCAAGCCCGACAAGATTTTCATCGGGTCGTGCACGAATGCGCGTATCGAAGACCTGCGCGCGGCCGCGTATGTCGTGAAGTCGCTGGGCAAGCGCGTCGCGTCGAACGTTCGACTCGCGATGGTCGTGCCGGGATCCGGTCTCGTGAAGGCCCAGGCCGAGCGCGAAGGCCTCGACAAGATTTTCACGAATGCCGGTTTCGAATGGCGCGAGCCGGGCTGCTCGATGTGCCTCGCGATGAACGCCGACCGGCTCGAGCCGGGCGAACGCTGCGCATCCACGTCGAACCGCAACTTCGAAGGCCGTCAGGGCGCGGGCGGACGCACGCACCTCGTGAGCCCCGCGATGGCCGCCGCCGCGGCGATCGAAGGCCACTTCGTCGACGTGCGCAAGCTCGCTTAAACATCCGATAAGGTTCGAACGTCATGGAAAAATTCATCGTACATAGCGGCCTCGTCGCGCCGCTGGATCGCGAGAACGTCGATACGGACGCGATCATCCCGAAGCAGTTCCTGAAGTCGATCAAGCGCACCGGCTTCGGCCCGAACGCGTTCGACGAATGGCGTTATCTCGATGTCGGCCAGCCGGGCCAGGACAACAGCAACCGTCCGCTCAATCCCGACTTCGTGCTGAATCAGCCGCGCTATCAGGGCGCGTCGATTTTGCTGACGCGCAAGAATTTCGGCTGCGGCAGTTCGCGCGAGCACGCGCCGTGGGCGCTGGATCAGTACGGCTTTCGCGCGATCATCGCGCCGAGCTTCGCGGACATTTTCTATAACAACTGCTTCAAGAACGGTCTTCTGCCGGTTGTGCTGGCGGAGCAGGAAGTCGACAAGCTGTTCAACGAGACGTATGCGTTCGTCGGCTACGAGCTGACGATCGATCTCGAAGCGCAGGTCGTGCGCACCGGCGACGGCACCGAATACAAGTTCGACGTGCCGGGCTTCCGCAAGTACTGCCTGCTGAACGGTTTCGACGATATCGGCCTCACGCTGCGTCACGCGGACAAGATCAAGGCGTTCGAAGCGGAGCGTTTGACGAAGCAGCCGTGGTTGAACAACCGCGTGATCGGATAAATTCAAAGGAAGCGAAAGATGAAAATTGCAGTCCTGCCCGGCGACGGGATCGGTCCGGAAATCATGGCCGAAGCGGTCAAGGTGCTGAACGCGCTCGGCGAAAAGTTCGAACTGGAAGAGGCGCCGGTCGGTGGCGCGGGCTACGAGGCGAGCGGCCATCCGCTGCCTGACGCGACGCTCAAACTCGCGAAAGAAGCCGACGCCATTCTGTTCGGCGCCGTCGGCGACTGGAAATACGACAAGCTCGAGCGCGCGCTGCGTCCCGAGCAGGCGATTCTCGGCCTGCGCAAGCATTTGCAACTCTTCGCGAACTTCCGTCCGGCGATCTGCTACCCGCAACTGACGGGTGCGTCGTCCTTGAAGCCGGAGATCGTGTCGGGGCTCGACATCCTGATCGTCCGCGAACTGAACGGCGATATCTACTTCGGCGCGCCGCGCGGCCTGCGCGACGCTCCGGACGGTCCGTTCCAGGGCGCGAAGGAAGGCTTCGACACGATGCGCTACTCGGAACCCGAAGTGCGCCGCATCGCACACGTCGCGTTTCAGGCGGCGCAGAAGCGCCAGAAGAAACTGACGAGCGTCGACAAGGCCAACGTGCTCGAAACGTCGCAACTGTGGCGCGACACGATGATCGAGGTCGCGAAGGAATATCCGGACGTCGAGCTGTCGCACATGTACGTGGACAACGCCGCGATGCAGCTCGTCAAGGCGCCGAAAGCCTTCGACGTGGTCGTGACCGGCAACATGTTCGGCGACATCCTGTCCGACGAAGCCGCGATGCTGACGGGCTCCATCGGCATGTTGCCGTCGGCGTCGCTCGACAAGAACAACAAGGGCTTGTACGAGCCGTCGCACGGTTCCGCGCCGGACATCGCGGGCAAGGGCGTGGCGAATCCGCTCGCGACCATCCTCTCCGCCGCGATGATGCTGCGCTACTCGCTCGGCAAGACGGAGCAGGCAGACCGCATCGAAAGCGCCGTGAAAAAGGTGCTGGAGCAGGGTTACCGCACCGGCGACATCGCGACGGCGGACGGCAAGATTGTCGGCACGAAGGAAATGGGCGATGCAGTGCTGAAGGCGCTGTAAAAGCACGAAAAGACGATCGGCCGTTTGCAGAATAACGCGGCCGATCGTCTCTTTTTACCGATGTTTTCGCACGTTTCACGCGATTTTCACGCAGGTGCAGCAACGCCCCGACGAAAACGCGAAAAGTTCGTGTAGACTGCAAAAATTATGGCGAAGAACTCTCAATTCTCCCCGGATCTCATCGAAGGCGGCGCTCAGGCTCGCTCGACGGATCTCGCCATCATCAAGCGCATCGTGGCCATCAAAGCCACGGCTAAAACGCGCATTACGAAAATCTCCATCAAAGCGATCACGATTCGCTGATCGTCCCTCGTGTCCGAGCGTCTTCCCCGCGCGGCCACGCCGGGTAAAGATGCGGGGAAGCGTCCACAGTTAAAGGTTAGTCATGAACGTAGGTCTCGTTGGTTGGCGCGGCATGGTCGGCAGCGTCCTGATGCAGCGCATGCAGCAGGAAGGCGATTTCGACTTGATCGAACCGGTGTTCTTCAGCACCAGCAATGCGGGCGGCAACGCGCCGTCGTTCGCCAAAAACGAGACGAAGCTCAAGGATGCAACGAGCATCGACGACCTGAAGAAGTGCGACGCCATCATCACCTGTCAGGGCGGCGACTACACCAACGAGGTGTACCCGAAGCTGCGCGCGGCGGGCTGGAAGGGCTACTGGATCGACGCGGCATCGGCGCTGCGCATGAAGGACGATGCGGTCATCATCCTCGACCCGGTCAACCTCGACGTCATCAAGGATTCGCTGGTCAAGGGCGGCCGCGACTTCATCGGCGGCAACTGCACGGTCAGCCTCATGCTGATGGCGCTCGGCGGCCTGTTCCGCGAGAATCTCGTCGAATGGACGACCGCGATGACCTATCAGGCCGCCTCCGGCGCGGGCGCGCAGAACATGCGCGAACTGCTCCAGCAAATGGGCGTGCTCTACGGCTCGGCGAAGGAAGATCTGGCCGATCCGTCATCGGCGATTCTCGACATCGATCGCCGCGTTCTGTCGGCGATGAACGGCGAACGCATGCCCATCGACAACTTTGGCGTGCCGCTCGCAGGCTCGCTGATTCCGTGGATCGACAAGGATCTCGGCAACGGCATGTCGAAGGAAGAGTGGAAGGGCGGCGCGGAAACCAACAAGATTCTCGGCAAGCCCGCGATGGGCACGCCGGGCTCGATTCCCGTGGATGGCCTCTGCGTGCGTATCGGCGCGATGCGCTGCCACTCGCAGGCCCTCACCATCAAGCTCACGAAGGACGTGCCCCTGGACGAAGTGCACGGCATCCTCGCCTCGGCGAACGACTGGGTGAAGGTCGTGCCGAACGAACGCGATGTGTCGATCCGCGACCTGTCGCCCGCGGTCGTCACGGGCACGCTGACGGTGCCGGTCGGCCGTTTGCGCAAGCTGGCGATGGGCGGCGAATACCTGTCGGCGTTCACGGTCGGCGACCAGTTGCTGTGGGGCGCCGCTGAACCGCTGCGCCGCATGCTGCGCATTCTGCTGGACAAGTAAAGTAAACTACGCGCCTGGAAGCGCGTGGCATCTCGAAAAGCGTCGCGCTGCTTGCGGCGCTTTTTGTTTTTGCGCCGCGTGATTGCGAAGCCGTGTTCGTTAAACGGTTTTGGCGCACGTTTCAATTTTTCGCCGTACCCGGAGCCTCAATGATCCAACGACCTCGCCGGTCTCTCCTTTCGTCATCGCGCGCCGCGTTCGCCGCCGGAAGCTTCGCCGCATGCGCGCTGTTCTGGGCGACTCCGGGCGCTGCGCTCGCTCAGGCGAGCGGCGCCGAGGCCGCTGCCGCGACAGGGCAGACCTACGCGGTCAAGCCGGGGCAATCGCTCAACGATATCGCCGGCGAACTCACCGGTTCGAAGGATCGCGACGTGCGCGCCCGTGCGGCGCGCGCGCTGTTCGACGCCAACCCGAACGCGTTCGGCAATCACGACATCAACAAGCTGAAGCTCGGCGCGATGCTGAACGTGCCCGCCGAACTCGGCGGCGCTGCGGCGCCTGGAGCGGCCCCTTCGGCTCCCGCTTCCGCGACGCCGGAGAGTGCGCCCGCGCAAGCTGCCGCGTCCGCCACGGCCGCGCCGCCCTCCGAAAGCGTGACTGCAACGGCGTCGGCCGCGGCGCCCGCGTCGGTGACAACGCCCGAGGCGAGTCCGACGGCCGGCGCTGCGAGCGCGCCGGAGCAGACGCCCGAAGCACCGCCCGCGACGGCCGCGCCCGCGAGCGCACCTGCCACTCCCGCGCCCGCGAACCATACCGGTGTGGCGCCGGCGGCCATCGGACTGACCCCGTTCATCGTCGCGGCCGTTATCGTGCTGATCGGCTTTTTGCTGCTCAGGAAGCGCAGCGCGAAGCGAGCCGCCGCGAAGGCCGATGACCTCGATCGCGGCGCCCGGACGTTCTCGTCGCTCGAAGAAGCTCAGGCCGATGCCAACGCGCGCAACGAAGCGCTGCGCCGGTCGCGCACGCAGGCCGAGGGCGAACGCAAGCCGGCCGAGCAGGATCAGACGGGGCTGTACGCCGCTTCTACGAGCGTCGGGAATGCCGATGCGCCCCAGACGCCAGCGGCGCCGTCCGACGAAGCGCTGCCGCCGTCGACCGAAGAGAAGCCCGCCGCATCCGGAGACCAGCCGAATCGGAACGAGCCGTTCGCACCTGTCGCGCCTGCCGCCCGCCATTCCGCTTTCGTTCCGCCCACGCCGGACGCGCAAGCCAGCGACGCAGACGCGCACGAGCAACATCTGCGCGAGATCGCGGCGCGCGAGGCCGCTCGCCGCGAGGCCGAGAAATGGGAAATCGACGAGCGCGAGGCCGCGGCACGCCAGGCTGCGTCACGCGAAGCGGAGGAGCGCGAGATTCGCGCGCGCGAAGCCGCCGCGCGGGAAGCGCTCGAACGCGATCTGGCCGGCCGCGAATCGGAATCGCGCGACGCGGAGTTGCGTCATGTGACAGAGCGCGAGGAACAGGCGCGCGAGGCCGCGGCGCGTGAAATCATCGCGCGGGAGGCGGAGCTCCGCGAACTCCAGGCGCGCAACGCCGAGGAAGAGGCGGCCGAACAGCGCGCCGCCGAGCAGCGCGCGATCGAGGAACGGGCGGCGGTCGAAGCCGAGAAAGCGGGCCTCGCGCCGGACGACGAGCCCGTGATGGCGCATCGCTTCCCGATGCCCAAGTTTCCGCAGGAAGCCATTCAGGCGCTCGATTCGCTGGACATGGAACTGCCGCCGCGCATGGAAGTGGCCTTAAAGGCACCGGATTCCGGACAGCCTGTGACATCCGCTTCGCCGACCGCCGGCAACCCGCCTTTGCCGACGCTCGGGCCGCCGCCGCGCGACGCGCACGCCGAAAGCGCGCCTTCGCAGACCGGCGCGCCGCCGATCGGGCATGTGCCGTTCGTGCCGCAACCCGTCGCCGCGCACGATCCGGCGCAGCAGGCGCAAGCCGCGACGCGCGCGCAATCGGTCGCGTCGCAGATCGAAGCGGGCACGGCCGGCGCGGCATCCGTCGCGGGCCTCGGCGCGACCCGGTACGGCCCGCTGAGCCTCGACTTCGACCTCGGCCATTCCTCCGCCGCAACCGAGCACATGCCCGCGCTGACGCCGGCGCAACTCGCGACGATCGCGCGCAACAAGCTCGAACTGGCCGCCGAATACATCGAACTGGGCGATCTTCAGGGCGCGCGCACGTTGCTTCAGGAAGTGATCGAATCGAACGATCCCGCGACGCGTCAGCAGGCCGCCACGCTCCTTTCGACGCTGGCGCCGCACTCCTGATGCGCATTGCACTGGGCATTCAGTACGACGGTTCGGCGTTTTGCGGCTGGCAGTCCCAGCCGCACGGCAAGACGGTGCAGAACGAACTCGAGCGCGCGCTCGCGGAATTTGCGCAGACGCCGCTGCAAACAGTCGTCGCCGGGCGCACGGACACCGGCGTTCACGGCGTCGGTCAGGTCGTGCATTTCGATACCGAGCTCGATCGCACCGATTTCTCGTGGGTGCGCGGCACGAACGCGTTCTTGCCGGACACGGTCGCCGTGCAGTGGGCGAAGCCGATGCCGGACGATTTCCACGCGCGTTTCGCAGCCTTCGAGCGTACTTACTTTTACGTTTTGTACGTCAATCCGGTGCGTTCACCCATGCTGGCGAAACGCACGGGCTGGGTGCACACGCCGCTGGACGTCGGCGCGATGCGCGATTCGGTGGCGTGCCTCATCGGCGAGCATGACTTCTCGTCTTTCCGCGCGGCCGATTGCCAGTCGAAGACGCCGGTCAAGCACGTCTATCAGATCGACGTGCGCGAGCAGGGCGATTTCATCCACTTCCGCTTTCGCGCGAATGCGTTCCTGCATCACATGGTGCGCAACCTGATGGGATGCTTCGTCGCGATCGGCCGAGGCCGGCATCCGGCGTCGTGGATGGCCGACGTGCTCGCTGCGCGCGACCGCCGCGTCGCCGCGCCGACCTTCATGCCCGATGGGTTGTATCTGGCGCAGGTCGGCTATCCTGACCACTTCGCGGTGCCGCCGCCGCATATCTCCGCCATGCCCTGGAGCGCTGTCTGGGCCGAGTCGAAATGAACGAAAGAGATTTGCATCGCACCCGCATCAAACTGTGCGGACTGTCGCGCGCCGAGGACGTGCAGCACGCTGTCGCGCTGGGCGCCGACGCCGTCGGCTTCGTGTTCTATCCGCCGAGCCCGCGCTCGGTGAGCGTCGCGCAGGCGGTCGAACTGGCGCGGCACGTGCCGCCGCTCGTGTCCGCCGTGGGCCTGTTCGTCAACGCAACGTCCGAGTGGATTCGCGAGGTGACGTCGAACGTGCCGCTTTCGCTGCTGCAGTTTCACGGCGACGAAACGCCCGAGCAATGCGACGAACTTGCCGCAATTGCGGGTAAATCCTATTGGCGCGCACTGCGAATTGGGCCTGATGCGTCTGCAGGCCATTTGATAGAATCGTCAATCAAATTCAAAGCCGCAGGCGGCCTCCTGCTCGACGCTCTCGTCGAGGGCTTCGGCGGTGGTGGAAAGGTATTCGATTGGTCACTTATCCCAACAGATCTCGGGCATCGGGCCGTTTTGAGTGGTGGGTTGAACACGCAAAACGTCAGTGACGCCATTCGGCGTGTGCGCCCGTACGCGGTCGATGTCTCGAGCGGCATCGAAGTGCCGGGCGCCAAGGGCGTGAAGGATCCCGCCCGAATGGCGGCGTTCGTGCGCGCGGTGCGCGAAGCGGACGCCGGATGAATCGAACGTGGGCCGCATCTTCGGCTCGCGTAACCGAGAGAGTGACGCAATGTACAACTTGCCAGACGAAAGAGGCCATTTCGGCCAATATGGAGGCGTGTTCGTCTCCGAAACGCTCATCCACGCGCTCGATGAACTGCGCGTCGCGTATGAGGTGGCACAAAAAGATCCCGAATTCCAGGCGGAATACGAGTACGAACTCAAGCACTACGTGGGCCGTCCGTCCCCGATCTATCACGCGAAGCGCTGGAGCGAGATGCTCGGCGGCGCGCAGCTCTATCTGAAGCGCGAAGACCTGAATCACACCGGTGCGCACAAGGTCAACAACGTGATCGGCCAGGCGTTGCTCGCCCGCAAGATGGGCAAGCCGCGCGTGATCGCCGAAACCGGCGCGGGCCAGCACGGCGTCGCGACCGCGACCATCGCAGCGCGCTTCGGCATGGAGTGCGTGGTGTACATGGGCGCCGAGGACGTGCGTCGGCAGGCGGCGAACGTTTATCGCATGAAGTTGCTCGGTGCGACCGTCGTGCCGGTCGAATCCGGTTCGAAGACGTTGAAAGACGCGCTCAACGAAGCCATGCGCGACTGGGTCACGAACGTCGAAAACACTTTCTACATCATCGGCACGGTTGCGGGCCCGCATCCTTATCCGATGATGGTGCGCGACTTCCAGCGCGTGATCGGCGACGAATGCCGCGTGCAGATGCCGGAAATGACCGGGCGGCAGCCGGACGCCGTGATCGCGTGCGTTGGCGGCGGATCGAATGCGATGGGCATCTTTTACCCGTATATCGACGATAAAGACGTTCGGCTGATCGGCGTCGAAGCGGCGGGCGACGGCATCGATACGGGCCGTCATGCTGCCTCGCTCATGGGCGGCAGCCCCGGCGTGCTGCACGGCAACCGCACGTATTTGCTGCAGGACGAGAACGGCCAGATCATCGAGACGCATTCGGTGTCGGCGGGCCTCGACTATCCGGGCGTCGGTCCCGAGCACGCATGGCTGAAGGATGCCGGGCGCGCGGAATACGTCGGCATCACGGACGAAGAAGCGCTCAAGGCGTTCCACGACTGCTGCCGCATCGAAGGCATCATCCCGGCGCTGGAGTCGAGCCACGCGCTCGCCTACGGCGCCAAGCTCGCGCAGACGCTGCCGCGCGACAAGGTGCTGCTCGTCAACCTGTCGGGCCGGGGCGACAAGGACATGCACACGGTCGCCGAGCGATCGGGCATTCAGTTCTAAGCCCGGAACCGATGCGCACCGTCATCGACGAGCCGTTGTCCGCTGGCGCTCTCACGAGCGTCGGCGCGGACATCCGCAACCGCGATTTCCTGGCCGATGCCGCGAACATTCCCGACGCCTCGATCGATCTGATCGTCGCGGACCCGCCGTATGGTCTCGGCAAGGATTATGGGAACGACTCGGATATGCTGTCCGGCGACGCCTTTCTGGAGTGGACGTATCGCTGGCTCGATCTGGCGATTCCGAAGCTGAAACCCAGCGGCTCGCTGTACATCTTCTGCACCTGGCAATATTCGCCCGAACTGTTTGTGTTCCTGAAGCGCCGTCTTCTGATGATCAACGAGATCGTCTGGGACCGGCGCGTGCCGAGCATGGGCGGAACGACGCGAAAATTTACGTCAGTGCACGATAACATCGGTTATTTCGCGGTATCGAAGGATTACTACTTCGATCTCGATCCGGTGCGCATCCCCTACGACGCAGAGACGAAAAAGGCGCGTTCGCGCAAGATCTTCGAAGGCAGCAAGTGGCTGGAGCTCGGCTATAACCCGAAGGATGTCTGGTCGGTGTCGCGCCTGCACAGGCAGCACGCGGAGCGCGTCGATCATCCGACACAGAAGCCGCTGGAGATCGTCGAGCGCATGGTGCTCGCGAGCTGTCCGCCGGGCGGCCGAGTGCTCGACCCCTTCATGGGCAGCGGCACGACGGCCGTGGCTTGTGCGCGTCACGGCCGCGAGTTCACCGGCTACGAGATCAACGCGGATTATTGTGAGATCGCGCTTGGGCGAATTGCCGAGGCGCGGGCCGCGCGGCTCGCGCCGAAAGCGCCCGCGCGCGTGCGCCGCAAAGCGCTTATCGCGACGGATGCCGCCGCGCAGGCCGCCGAATAACGTCTTTTTCGCCGATGATCGCGCCGAATGCTGGAAAGCATCGGCGTCAATGAATACGACTTCGAGAAATCTCATGTCCCGTATCAAGAATACATTTGCGGCGCTGGCCGCGCAGGGCAAGAAAGGGCTGATCCCGTTCATCACCGCGGGCGATCCGAACCCCGAGCAGACCGTCGACTTCATGCACGCGCTCGCGAAGGGCGGCGCGGACATCATCGAACTGGGCGTGCCGTTCTCCGATCCGATGGCCGATGGCCCCGTGATCCAGCGTTCGTCGGAACGCGCGCTCGCACGCGGCGTGACGCTGAAAAGCGTGCTCGCCGATGTCGCGCGCTTCCGCCAAACCGACGACAAAACGCCCGTCGTGCTGATGGGTTACGCGAATCCGATCGAGCGCATGGGCGCCGACAATTTCGCGAAGGCGGCGAAGGAAGCGGGCGTCGACGGCGTGCTGGTGGTCGATTACCCGCCCGAGGAAGCCGAGACTTTCGGTGCGTCGATGCGCGCGTCCGGAATCGATCCGATCTTTCTGCTCGCGCCAACTTCGACGGACGAACGCATCGCGCTGGTCGGCAAAATTGCGAGCGGTTACGTCTATTACGTATCGCTGAAAGGCGTGACCGGTGCCGCAAATCTGGACGTTTCCAGCATCGCGAGTAAAATCCCGGCCATCAAGTCGCACGTGCCTCTGCCGGTTGGCGTCGGTTTCGGCATTCGCGACGCTCAGACCGCACGCGCCGTCGCCGATGTCGCGGACGCCGTCGTGATCGGCAGCCGCCTCGTTCAATTGCTCGAGGACGCGAAGCCGGACACCGCGGCCGCCTCGCTGACGAGCTTCATCGCCGAAATTCGTCAGGCGCTCGACGCCGCACAGTAAAATACGCGCCGCCGCGGCGCGCCCGGATTCCGGGCGCGCCGCGCGGCGACCGATCAGTCAAGGAAAAACGATGAGCTGGCTCGACAAACTGCTGCCGCCCAAGATCAAGCAAACCGATCCCAAGAGCCGCAAGGGCATTCCCGAAGGCCTGTGGGTGAAGTGCCCGTCGTGCGAAGCGGTGCTGTACCGCAACGACGTGGAGGCGAACCTGCACGTTTGCCCGAAGTGCAGCCATCACATGCGCATCGGGGCGCGCGAGCGGCTCGATCGCCTGCTCGATCCGGAAGGCCGTTATGAAATCGGCCAGGAAGTCGTGCCGGTCGACGCGCTCAAGTTCAAGGACAGCCGCAAGTACCCGGATCGCATCAAGGAAGCAATGGACGACACCGGCGAAACCGACGCAATGGTCGTCATGGGTGGCGCCATCCACACGATTCCGTGCGTGGTCGCGTGCTTCGAGTTCTCGTTCATGGGCGGCTCGATGGGTTCCGTGGTCGGCGAGCGCTTCGTGCGCGGCGCACGCAACGCGCTGGAGCAGAACGTGCCGTTCATCTGCTTTACGGCATCGGGCGGTGCGCGTATGCAGGAGAGCCTGCTTTCGCTCATGCAAATGGCGAAAACCACGGCGCTGCTGACCAAACTGTCGGACGCCAAGCTGCCTTTCATTTCGGTGCTGACCGACCCGACGATGGGCGGCGTGTCGGCGAGCTTCGCGTTCCTGGGCGACGTGGTGATCGCCGAACCGAAGGCGCTGATCGGCTTCGCGGGCCCGCGTGTGATCGAGCAGACCGTGCGTGAAAAGCTGCCGGAAGGTTTCCAGCGCGCCGAATTCCTGATAACGAAGGGCGCGGTCGACATGATCCTGGATCGCCGCAAGATGCGCGAAGAACTGGCTCAGTTGATGGCGCTGATGACGCGGCAACCCGCCGATTCCGTCGCCTGACTTTCGAATACGTAGCGCCGCGCCGCGCGTGAACCCCGCGAGGTTCCGCGCGGCGCTTTTGTTTCCCGATCTCGAAAATGAACACTTTCCCCACCCTCGACGCCTGGCTTGCCCATCTGGAATCGGCGCATCCGGTCGGCATCGACATGGGCCTCGCGCGCATCGGCCGCGTGAAGGACGCGCTCGGTCTGCGCTTCGATTGCCCGGTGATCACGGTCGGCGGCACGAACGGCAAAGGCTCGACGTGCGCCATCATCGAAACGATTTTGCTGCGCGCGGGGTATCGCGTCGGCTGTCACACGTCGCCGCATCTGCTGGCGTTCAACGAGCGCGCGCGCATCGATGGCGCGGAGGCGTCGGACGCCGAGCTGCTCGAACACTTCGAGGCGGTGGAAAAGGCGCGTGCCAGCCTGCCGGAGCCCGTGTCGCTCACGTATTTCGAGTTCACGACGCTCGCGATCCTGCATTTGTTCGCGTCGCGCGGGCTCGACGCGGTGGTTCTGGAGGTCGGCCTGGGCGGGCGTCTGGACGCGGTGAATATCGTCGATACGGATTGCGCGGTCATTACGAGCATCGATATCGACCATACGGACTATCTCGGCGATACGCGCGAGAAGATCGGATTCGAGAAAGCGGGCATTTTCCGGCCGGGCAAACCGGCGGTATGCGGCGACCCCTCGCCGCCGCAAAGCCTGATCGATCACGCCGAAGCTATCGGCGCGGACTTGTGGCTCGTCGGCCGCGATTTTCGCTACGAAGCGCAACCGGGCAACGAGCGCCAGCAGTGGAGCTACATCGGCCGCGAGCAGCGCCGTTCGGCGCTGGCATATCCGGCCTTGCGGGGCGCCAATCAGCTCATCAATACATCGGCGGCGCTGGCCGCGCTCGAATCGCTTCGCGACCGTCTGCCGGTCTCGGCGCAGGACATTCGTCTCGGACTCGCCAATGTGGAACTGGCCGGCCGCTTCCAGGTGCTGCCGGGCAAGCCGCAGATCATCCTCGATGTTGCGCATAACCCTCACGCTGCGGCTGTTTTGGCGCAAAATCTCGGCAACATGGGCTATTTTCCGTACACTTACGCGGTGTTCGGCGCGATGGGCGACAAGGACATCGACGGCGTGCTGAAGCAGTTGAAGGGCGAGATCGATCACTGGAACGTGACCGCGCTGCCGACGCCGCGTGCCGCGTCCGCCGAGCAGCTCGAAACCGCCTTGCGCGATGCCGGTGTCAACGAAGGGCCCGACAGCAGCGTTTCCCGTTTTGAAACACCCGCGGCGGCTTTTCAAGATGCGTTAAGCCGGGCGTCCGAAAATGATAGAATTTTGGTCTTCGGCAGTTTCTACACGGTAGCCGGCGTCATGGCCTACCGACGCTTGCAGCACAATTAAGCAGCATCATTGAGACGGTCGCCCGTCAGTACCTAGCGATACATGGGACTCTTCTCGTTCGGCAAGAAAGACGACTCCGGTCGCGACGCATACTCCGATTCTTCGCGCGGCGCGCGCCATACCGTCCGCACGGAACGCCGCACGCGCAGGTCCGAGCGCACCGACGCCGACGCGATGATGCTCGACCCCACGCTTCCCGAAAAGCAGCGCGCGCGCCGCAGGCTCGTCGGCGCGATCGCGCTGGTGCTGGCCGCTGTCATCGTCTTGCCGATGGTGCTGGATTCGCGCCCCAAGCCGGTCACCGACGACATCTCCATCGACATTCCGAATCGTCCGGCTCCGGCGGCGACCGCGAAGCAATCGCGCGACGCAGCCGACGCCGATTCTCAGGCGGGTGTGGCGCACGACAATGCGCCTGCCGCGGGCGCATCAGGTAGCGTCGCCGCTGGCGTGACGCAGCCGCAGGCGGCGGCCGCATCGGCCGCGACCGCGCAAGCGAAGCCCGAGCCGAAGGATCAAGCCAAAACCGAAGCCAAGACTGACGCGAAGCCGTCGAAACCGGCCGCCGTGGCGAGCAACAACGCGAAGCCGCAGGCCGCCGAAGACGCGAACACGAACGCCGCCGCAGGCGCCGCGAACACGCCGTCGTCGCCGGCCGGCAGCCGCTTCGTGCTGCAGATCGGCCAGTTCGACGAGGAAACCGCCGCGCAGAACTGGGTCAACAAGTTGAAAGCCGCGGGCGTGCCCGCATATCTCGAACATCGCAAGCAGTCGGACGGTTCAACGAAGTCGTTGCTGCGCGCAGGGCCGTTCCCGGATCGCGCGTCGGCGCAGGCGGCGCTCGCGAAAGTGAAGCTCGCCGGCCTCGGCGGCGGCGCGCGGCCCACGAACTAAGCGAATTCGATGTTCACCGCGTTCGACTATGCCGTGATGGCCGTGATCGGCCTGTCCGCATTGCGCGGAATGTGGCGCGGCCTTCTGGCCGAGGCGTTCGGGCTCGTCGGCTGGGTCGCGGCCATTTTGATCGCCGGGCGCTTCGTCGGTCTCGTCGTGCCCTATATTCCGTCGACATGGCCGGGCGGCGCGCTGACGCAATGGCTGATCGCCTTCCTGCTGGTGGTCGCCGCAGTGCTGCTGGTGTCGAGCGTGCTGTCGGCGCTGCTGACGCGCGTCACGGAAGTGACCGGCCTGCGCGGCGTCGACCGCTCGCTCGGCCTGCTGTTCGGCCTCGTCAGAGGGGCTATATTGGTAGTGATTCTGGTCGCCCTGGCGGGCTTGACCGAACTGCCGGAAAAGGATTTTTGGCGCAACGCGCTGCTGCGGCCGGCGGCCGAGCAGGGCGTGCGCGAACTGAAACCGCTGCTCCCCGATACGCTCGCCGCGTATGTGCATGTCGCTCCCCAGTCGAGCGTCCTGGCGCCAGACGCCGCACAATAGACGAACGGCCCGCTACACGGGGAATCTGCGACGGCGTCGAGGACGCTTCGGAACCGGCCACGGTGCAGCCGAATTTCGAGAAAGCGTCCGATGTGAGCCGGCACCGCCTCGTCTACCCGTTTCGACTCTTTGAAGGACCATGCCATGTGCGGCATCGTAGGTGTAGTTTCCCAAAGTCCCGTCAATCAGCTGATCTATGACAGCCTGCTCCTGCTCCAGCATCGCGGGCAGGACGCGGCGGGCATCGCCACGGCGAACGGCAACAACTTCCACATGCATAAGGCCAATGGCATGGTGCGCGACGTGTTCCGCACGCGCAACATGCGTAGCCTGCCGGGCAACGTGGGTATCGGCCAGGTGCGTTATCCGACCGCCGGTTCCGCGTCGAGCGAGGAAGAAGCACAGCCGTTCTACGTCAACGCGCCGTTCGGCATCATCCTCGCGCACAACGGCAATCTGACGAACTGGATGCAGTTGAAGGACGAGATGTTCCGCATCGACCGCCGGCACATCAACACTGCATCCGACACCGAAGTGCTCCTCAACGTGTTCGCGCACGAACTGCAGCTCGCGAGCTCGGGCCTGCAGCTCGACGCCAACGCACTGTGGAAGGCCGTCGCGGGCGTGCATCGCCGCGTGAAGGGCTCGTATGCGATCGTTTCGCTGATCGCGGGCTACGGGCTCATCGCGTTCCGCGACCCGTTCGGCATCCGTCCGCTCGTGCTCGGCAAGCTGGAAACGTCGACCGGCATCGAGTGGATGGTGGCGTCGGAGTCGGTGGCGATCGAAGGCATCGGCTTCGAATTCGTGCGTGACGTGGAGCCGGGCGAGGCGATTTTCATCGACGCCGAAGGCAATCTGCACAGCCATCAATGCGCCGAAAAGCCGGTGCTCAATCCCTGCATCTTCGAACTCGTGTATCTCGCGCGTCCGGACTCGTGCCTCGACGGCGTGCCGGTCTACAACGCGCGCCTGCGCATGGGCGACTATCTCGCGGAGAAGATCAAGCGCGTGCTGCCCGACGTGGCGATCGACGTCGTCATGCCGATTCCCGATTCGTCGCGCCCCGCCGCGATGCAGGTCGCCGCGAAGCTCGGCGTCGAATATCGCGAGGGATTCTTCAAGAATCGCTACGTGGGCCGTACCTTCATCATGCCGGGCCAGGCGGTGCGCAAGAAATCGGTGCGCCAGAAGCTCAATGCGATGGGCATCGAGTTCAAGGGCAAGAACGTGCTGATCGTCGACGACTCGATCGTGCGCGGCACGACTTCGCATGAAATCGTGCAGATGGCGCGCGACGCCGGCGCGAACAAGGTGATCTTCGCATCCGCCGCGCCGCCGGTGAAGTTCCCGAATGTGTACGGCATCGACATGCCGACGCGTGGCGAACTCGTCGCGCACGGCCGCACCGACGAAGAAGTGGCGCGCATGATCGGCGCGGACTATCTCGTCTATCAGGACGTGGAAGACCTGAAGAGCGCGATTCGCGACATCAATCCCGAGCTGAAGGAGTTCGAAGCGTCGTGCTTCGATGGCAACTACATCACGGGCGATGTCACGACCGATTATCTCGATCGCATCGAGAGCGCGCGTCTCGCGCCGCAATCGCAGTCGGACCGCGACGCGGCGAGCGAAGCGCAGGAAGGCGGCATGGCGCGCTCGCAGTTGCATCTGCAACTATCGGTCGAGTGATGCGCCGATAAGGCTTCGGTTGCAATGCCGAACGAGCCCGCTTCGTCGATCGACCAAGCGGGCTTTTTTACGTCGCGAGCCTGAAAACAAGGGAGAAAAAACATGGACGAACACCTGAGCTTCGATACGCTCGCCGTGCGCGCCGGGACCTTGCGCAGTGAATTCAACGAGCATGCAGAGGCGCTGTTTCTCACGTCGAGCTTCTGCTTTTCGAGCGCGGGCGAAGCCGCCGAGCGCTTCAAGAACGCGGAAGAAGCGTACACGTACTCGCGCTTCACCAATCCCACGGTGACGATGTTCCAGAATCGCCTCGCCGCGCTCGAAGGCGGGGAAGCGTGCATGGCGACGGCATCGGGCATGTCGGCGATTCTCTCGGTCGTGATGGCGTCGATGCAGCAGGGCGATCACATCGTGAGTTCGAAGAGCCTGTTCGGTTCGACCATCGGCATGTTCACGCAGATCTTCCCGAAGTTCGGCATCACGACGACCTTCGTCGATCCGACGAAGCCCGAAGAATGGCAAGCCGCCGTCACGCCCGCGACGAAGATGTTTTTTCTGGAGACGCCTTCGAACCCGCTGACGGAGATCGCCGACATCGAAGCTATAGCGCAGATCGCGAATCAGAACGGCGCATTGTTCGTCGTCGATAACTGCTTTTGCAGTCCGGCCCTGCAGCAGCCGCTCAAGCTCGGCGCCGATGTGGTGATGCATTCGGCCACCAAGTTTCTCGACGGGCAAGGCCGCGTGCTCGGCGGCGCGCTGGTCGGCTCGAGGCGCTTCATCATGGAGACCGTGTTTCCGTTCGTGCGCAGCGCCGGGCCCACCATGTCCGCGTTCAATGCATGGGTGCTGCTCAAGGGCATGGAGACCTTGCCGCTGCGCGTGGAGAAGCAATCGGCAAATGCGTTCGATATTGCGCGCTGGCTCGAATCGCATCCGGCGGTGAATCGCGTGTTTTATCCGGGACTCGAATCGCACCCGCAACATGCGATCGCGAAGAAGCAGCAAAAGGCGGGCGGCGCGATCCTGTCGTTCGAACTGAAGGGCGACACGCAGGAACAGCAGCGCGCAAACGCGTGGCGCGTGATCGATGCGACGAAACTGTGCTCGATCACCGGCAATCTCGGCGACACGCGCACGACCATCACGCATCCGTCGACGACGACGCACGGACGTCTCGCGCCCGAAGTGCGCGAAGCGGCAGGCATACGTGAAGGCCTGATTCGTCTTGCCGTGGGACTCGAAGATCCGGCGGACATTCGCGCCGATCTGGAACGCGGGCTGAACTAGTGACTTCGCGGCGCGCTCGAGGCGCCATTGCGCCATTGCCCCGGCGAGACGCCGAAACGCTTTGAGAACGCATGCGTGAAGGCGCTCTGATCCGCGAAGCCGACATCGAGCGCAATGGCGATGAGCGTCGCGCGCGGATCGGCGAGCAGCGTGAGCGCGGTGTCGAGTCGCAAGCGATGCAGATAGCGATGCGGCGTCTCGCCGAACGCTTCGTTGAAGAGCTGATGAAAGCGCCGCATGCCGAAGCCGCAATGCGCGGCGAGATCGGCGATGCGCAGCGGCTCGGACAGATGCAGACGCAACCACCGGTCGATGCGTGCGAAGTCGAGACCACGCATCGCATCGACGGCGGGGTCGGCGTCCTGCATCAGCGCGCTGCAAAGATGCGCGGCGGCCTGCCATACGAAGCGATGCGAGAAACGCGCATCATGGACATTCGTCTGCCGCGCGACATCGGCGACGAGTTGCGTCACGCGAGGATCGACGACGATGGCGCGCGCCCGCTCGAAGAAACGTTCCGGGACCGCGATCGACGTGGCGGGAAGATCGAGCACGAGCTGGCGATTCTCGCCATCGGCCCAGTAATCGTGACGCGCGCCCGCGGGAATGATCCACGCGCCGCGACGGTCGATGCGCGCGCCGTTGCCGTCGACGGCCATTTCCATGCAGCCGTCGAGGCCGAGCACGATCTGATGAAAGTCGTGCACGTCGGACGCCTGCGCCGCCGCGTAGCGACGCAAGGCGAGGGCCGGACGAGGCAGCGGCGCGCTCATGCAGATTGTGCTCAGACGTCGAGCAGTTCCACTTCGAACACGAGCGTCGCGTTCGGCGGAATCACGCCGCCCGCGCCGCGCGCGCCATAGCCGAGTTGCGGCGGAATGGTCAGACGGCGCACGCCGCCGACCTTCATGCCCTGCACGCCTTCATCCCAGCCCTTGATGACCATGCCGCCGCCCAGCACGAAGGCGAACGGATCGTTGCGGTCCTTGCTCGAATCGAATTTCTGGCCATCCGTGAGCCAGCCCGTGTAGTGCACGCTGACGGTTTTGCCCGCGACGGCTTCGGCGCCTTCACCGACGGTGACGTCTTCGTACTTGAGACCGGAATCGGTCGTGACAATCGACATGGTTGCTCCCTGGTTGCCCGGCCATCGATGCGCGGCCGGTGGTCGAAACCAGCATTGTAGAACGGCAGAAGCGGGCGGCGACGTTCTACGCGTCATGTCCTCAGAGATGCCGTCCGCGCGGCCCGAAGCGCGAGCCGATGCGCGGACCGAGCTCCGGCCGCACATGCTTGCCGATGGCCGTGCCGATATTCGCGCCCACCTGCGAATCCTCCATCGCGCTGGCTGCGGCCTTGTCGCCGACCTGCATCCGCGCGAGCTTGAGCGCACGCACGCGCACGTAGGCCATCGCGACCAGCGTCCACGGCGCGAGATACGCGAACTCGGGCACCGAGACCATCATCATCGTCCAGGTGGCGGCGCAGCATTGACGCAGCGCCATGCCGCGCGGGTCCCAGTCGAGCTTGAACGCCGGATAGAGCATCAGCGCGCTGATGAACACCGTGCCGATGATCCCGGTATTCACGAGCAACGTGGAGAACAGATCGGTCGAGCGCACGTAGCCGAAGCCGATGCCGAACAACTGATTGAGCGGCGCCGCATGGAACCACAGGCGCATGGAGTTGAGGAACAGGCCGATACGGTCCGAGCCCGACTCGGTCTTCTGCTCGACCTTGTCCGTCACCATCTGCTTGAACAGATCGGCGATATAGTCCTGCGCGAGATACGCGACCACGCACAGCACGAACAAGGTGACGAGCGCCTTGACCGGATTCACGCCCAGCTTGCGCACGCGGATGATCCAGTACACCGCATAGCCGATCAGCACCGTGGACGACGTGCTCATCAGCAGCGACGCGCCGATGACCCACACCGGCCAGCGCAAGCGCGAAGTCGCGTTGAAGTAGACCCAGAAGGGGAAGATCGACATCGCGTACATCGATGGCTCGCCGGTGAGCGCCTTGAGACGCTGGATAGGGAAGCCCTTGATGTCGATCTGCTGGAAAGAGCTGCCGTTCACCGTGCCGTCCGAGCGCACGATGCCCTTGCCGAACTGATCGCCGAACGAGCGGTTCGAGATGAAGTCGCCCGGCTTGCCGGTCGCGACGTAGTACGCCACTTCGAACATGCCGTAGATCGCGAAGATCGTGACGGCCGCGAGCAGCCACTGGTCCCACGTCGGCTTGTAGTAGTGGTAGACGTAAGCCGCGTAGAGCACTACCGCCGCGACGTAGATCGACTGCGTAAACAGGCTCTTGCGCAGGATGAACGTGAAGGGATCGGTCTCGTCGACCAGCACGATCTTGCTGAAGTCGGGATCGAAAGGCGCCATGACGTCGGCGACCTGCGCGGTGCAGAACATCAGCAGCCAGACGATGATCGCGGCTCCGACGAAGTGCATCCAGCTCTTGCGCGCGCGGCCGCCATACAGCAGCACGAGCGGCACGGAGAGGAAGCACATCAGATAGCCGATCGTCGTGCCCTGGATCGACGGAATGACGACGAACGACGTCACCGGCATCGCGAAGGCCCAGATTCTGTAATAGAGGTCGGTCAGCGCCGCTTTTTCTTTCATCATCGAAGGGTAGGGTGTGTCCGGTTCGGGCCGGGCTTTCTCTCGTTATCGTGAGCGGCCGAAGCGAGAGCAAGCAAGACGCCTGCCGGCTCGATCATCGGGTATCCGCGTCGAGGGTATGTACATTCACGCACGGCGTGAATCGTCTGACTGCAGCTTTCGCTCATAACGCCGCCGTGTCACGGGTGCGCTTTGCACGCGCCGCTTCGGCTGCGGCATCGTCGTTCGGAGGCTCGTCCACGACGCCGAGCCAATGATGCGAACTCAGCGACCGGATTCGCGCATCGAGTCCCGACTCGCCGAGCCACAGATATCCGCTGATCGCGAGCAGGGCGAGCACGAGAACCAGCACCGCCCGCTTGCGCACGGCGTGTGATCCCCGTGCGATCAGACGGCCGGCGGCTGCTTGCGCTGGCGCCGACAGGCGCGGCACGTACGACCGCTTCTGCGCGCGATGGTAATCGCAATGCGGACATACGGTCATGTTCGCGCTCACTGGCCGCCTGCAACGCGGACATTGCACGAGCCGATGCCTGCGGAGAAAGCGTCCGTTCATGGGCGTCTCTTTGTTCGAACCGGCTGGCGACGCGCAACGCGTCGAAACCCCCGAGACCCACCCTTGCGGACGAAGACGTATGAACAAACGTTCTGATCGCCGGCATGCGCTGCGCGCGACGATCACGTTCCAGAGGATGGCTTGCTCCGAAACCATTCGACTTCCCGATCGCGCGGGAAATTCCCGCTACGGATGGGCTCATGTCGACAGACACCTGCGATCCAGCGTGAAGCGCCGCGTGACGGGCACGCGGCGCAATGCTGTCATGCAATGCGCGCTTCGTTACGCGCATCGTTATCAGTTTACCGGTTTGAACGTGCTCGTATAAGCCGCCGCGTAACCATAGCTGCGCCGATTGCTCGGACGACGCGGAATCGCGTTGAAGACCGAGCCGACCAGTCTGCCGCCGGAGCGCTGCACCTTCTTCACGGTTTCCTCGATCTCTTCCTCGCTCTGGATGCCCGAGCGCAGCACGAGCACGGTCGAGCCGGCATCGCTCGCGACGATCGCCGCATCGGTCACGACGAGGAACGGCGGCGTATCGACGATCACCAGATCGAACTGATCGCTCATGCGCGCGAGCATGTTGCGGAAGCCCGGCATCATCAGCAGCTCCGAAGGATTCTCCGGATAGCCGCCGCAGGACATAAACGACAGGCCCGGCACGCCGACATAGCGGATCGCATCGCCCAGCGCCATCTCGCCCTTGAGCACTTCCGAGAGGCCGCCGGGATTCGACTGCTTGAAGAACGAGGCGATATGGCCGCGCCGCATGTCCGCATCGATCAGCAGCACGCGCAGGCCGATTTCCGCGAGCAGCACCGACAGGTTGGCCGCCACGAAGCTCTTGCCCGCAGACGGAATCGGGCCGGTCAGCATCACGATGTTGTTCGGTGCATTCGCGAGATCGCGATACAGCTCCGTGCGCACCGCACGCAGCGCTTCGACGGCCGGATCGTGCGGATAGCGCGTCGCGAGCACCCGGGCGTCGCGATGGGTCTCGGCCACGTGCGGCATCGCGAACGCATCGTGCTCGGGCAGCTCCACATGAGGCAAGGCCTTTGGCGCGCTGCCGTTCTGCGCCCCGGAGTATGCAAGCGGCGCATGTTCCACCGGCGACACCGCGATCTCGTGATCGAGCATTGCCTGCTGCCGGCTGTACAGCACTTCGCCCAGCACCGGCACCGACAGACGGCGTTCGACGAACATCGGATCGGTCACGCCGATCATCGCGTGACGGCGCAGGAAGATAAAGAACGTTCCGAGGAAGAAGCCCAGTCCCGTACCCGCCGCGATCACGAGCGACTTGTTCGGCTTGACCGGACGATACGGACGCAGCGCGTTATCGACGATATGCGCGCCGCCGCTCGTGCTCGCGCGACGCACCGAGAGCTCCTCGGCCTTGTTGACCATGCCCATGTAGATCGTCTCGGCGACGCGCGCATCACGCGTAAGCTCCGCGTTCTGGCGCTCGGAAGCCGGCATGCTGTCGAAGCGCGACTGAATCTGCTTGTTCGACGACTCCAGTTCAGCGATCTGCTGATTCAGGTTCTGCACCTGCGGGCTGCTCGGCGTGAACTTTTGCAAAGCCTGCGTGCGTTGCAGTTTCAGCGTCGCGAGCTGCTGCATCGACACGATGCTGCCTTGCAGATAAGCCTGCGCCTCGTTGATCGGCTGCACCGACTGCGACTTCGCGCGGAACGCGCTCAGGTTGCCTTCGGCTTTCTTCAGGTCGGATTCGAGGCGCGGCAGCTCTCCGCGGATGAATTCGAGCGTCTTGGTGTCGTTCGCCTGACGGGCCTGCACCGCTGCGGTCAGATAGGCCTGGCCGAGCGCGTTGGCGACGTCGGCGGTGAGCGCGGGATCGTCGGCGTTGAAGCTGATCTGCACGACGCCCGTGTCTTTCGCGGACTCGGCCACCTTCATCGTCTTCTTCATGAGCGCGATCGCGTCGAGCGTATTCAGGCGCGTGACATCGAAGTGCATGCCCGGCCGCCCGACGACATGGTTGACGAGAATCGACACACCGTTGGCGGTTGCCGGGCGACCGATCGTGCCGCGCAGCAGCGTGTCGCCGTCGGGGTCGCGCAGCTCGTACTGGTTGTTGTCGAGCAGAACGAAATCGAGCTTCTGATCTTCGAGTCCGGGCGGCACGTCGAGCCGGCCGATCTGCAGTTGCTCCCCACCCCAGCCGTATGAATCGAGGCCGAGCCACGCCGGTGCGAGATGCCCCTTCTTTGCGAAAAGCTCGGCGATCTGCCCGAGCACGGGGAATGTCTTCGGCTTGACTCTCACGTCGAAATGAAACTGCTTCACGACGGGTTCGAGCACGGAACGGCTTTGCATCACAGAAATTTCAGCGGGTGCAATCTGATTCACCGTTTGCGACATCTGCTGCATCTGCTGCTGATTCTGCGGCGCAATGCCGAGTGCGTTGGGATCGGGTGGATCCACGCGCACCACCACATCCGATGAATAGATGGGCTTGGCAAGGAATGCATAGGAGGCCGCAAGCGCGGCCGCCACCCCGATGAACAGGAAGAGTATGCCGAGATGATCGCGCAAGAGCTTGAGCATGTCGCTCGCGGTGAATTCACCGTCGTCCTTGCCTGGGCGCGAAGATCCGGAGTTGACATAGAGGGTGTTCAATGGCGCCGTCCTCAGTTCGATAAGTTGAGCATTGGTTTCAGGGCTACAAAAAGCAGCTAGCCCGCGCGGCTATGTCCGCGGTTCGTCTTGCGAGTCGTTGGTCCGGCGCATGGCCGTTGGAAAAATTCCAGACTTAGGCGCGAGAGGCTCTGAAAGCGGGTGAAGCGCGTCGCGCTTCGGATCTGCGTGACGAGAGATGTCGGCTCGTCGGAGTGCGATGCTTCGCTGAAGCACACTCCGTGCCTCGTCGCCGCGCCTCAGGATTCGGATGATGATGACCATGCGAACCCCGATGTGAATCGCCTGGCATTAAAACGACACGATACGACTGGAGAAAATAGCGTCAAAGCTATCTTCCTGTCGTCAACCGGTCGCGTCTGTTAAGTAGCGAACGTTATATGCGTCGATAAGTCGGGCACGGCACTTGCGATTTAACCGAATCGCGCGATAATTGCCGGTTTCGCAGATGTTTCATTTGTAACACTAGGCAACCGTCTTCATCGCGACGATCGCAGAACACACCGCAGAGAATCGCACGCCTTGCTCACGGCATGGGATTCGCCTTGATGAAATCGCGCACCGTATCGAAGCGCCCCTTGCGCGTTTTGCCGTCGTCCTGAATCACGCCATAGTTGCCGTCGCCGCCATAGCGTTGGTCGTCATAAAGCTCGTACAACGTCACGTTCTGGATGTTGTAGGTCTTCGCCAGCGAGACGAATCCCTTCAAGGCGTCCTTGCCCGTGAGATACCCGCCCGGGTCCGCGTGGTTAGGCCGCACGCCGTATTCCGTGATCCAGATGGGCTTGCCGTAACTGTCGCGCAGCCGTTCGAGGACATTGACCTTGTTGCTGCCCGCGGCGGTGATCGAGCCCATGTTCGAATACCAGTGCCACGCGGTGATGTCCCACTGCGGGATGGGATGACCGCTCGAACCGTCGGGCTGCGTGCCCGCATACAGCATGTCCGTGAAACCGTAGTGCAGCCAGCTGAAGGACGTGAGCAGGATCTTCGCGTCCGGGTTCGCTTCGCGTATGCCCTTGATGAGGCCGAGAATCGAACCGCGAGCCTTCATGAACTTCTCGTTGTCGTAATCCGACGGGTGCTCGCCGCTGCGGTCGGAGCCCTTGATCGTCCAGTTGTCGTATTCGTTGCCAACCTGATAGTACGTAACCAGACCCTTGAGTACGCTTCCGGCGGTCTTCCCTAGCGCATAACCGCGTTCGAACGTTTCCTGTTCGTCGCGGCGCTTCTCCGGTTCGAAGGGCGTGACGAGCGCGAGCACGCCGATGCATTGCTTCGCCGCGGCGCGCGCGAAGTCCGCGACCATCTGCGCGCTGCCCTCGCTGGACACATCTTGCGCGTACATCGTGACACCGAGATCGCGAAGCTGTGAAATCTGCAAGTCGTAGGGGACCATGCGATACGCGCCGCGATGCTCCAGATGGCCGGCGATTCCGTAGAACACGCCGGTCGAGCCCTTGCCGCAGGCGATTTTCGGCGTGGCGCCGACGGTAGCCTGGGCATTGGGCGGGGCCGAACGGCTGGTGTGGTAGGCATCGGGCGAGCCGCTGCGCGCATAGATCAGCACGGATGCGCAGAGAAGCGCGCCAAAGACGGATACCGCGACTGGCAAAGTTCGCATCGACGTTCGTCCCTGGGAATGTGCGCGCCGTTACTTCGCCAGCACGTCGGAATGTTTGGGTGAGACCTGAGCGCCTTCATGACGCGAGGGGCCCGAGTGCAAGACGACGTTCTGCGCCTGCGCATCGAACGCTTCGCGCGAGAAACGCCGTCTGAATTCGCTGGTGAGCGAGGTGAGAGTAAGATCGCGGGCCGCGAAAATGCGTCTGACGAACGCGTCATGATCATGCGCGGGGAAGAGCAGTGCGTCCGGAAGATAGGAGTCGAGCCCCGACACGCGCGACACGACGATAGGCCTCTCGGCGAGCACGGCCTCGATCATCACGAGCGGCACGCCCTCATACGCCGAGGGAAGCACGAGCGTATCGCTTGCGACGATGTACGGCAGCACGTCCTTCTGCGGACCGACCATGCGCACGCAGGCGGACAGCGGGGGACTCGCTTCGATCATGTCGCGCAGACGCGCATCGTCCGGTCCTTCGCCGATGATCAGCACGAGCGTTCGCGCAAATGCACCCGCGTGGCGCTCGATGGCTTGCATCAGGAAGTCCTGGCGCTTCTGCTGGAAGTTCAGGCGCCCGACGTGCGCGATGATCGTCGTGCCATCGTCGGGCAGGCCGAGCGTGGCGCGCGCCGCCTGCTTCGTGAGCGTCGAGCGGCTGAAGCGATCGTCGACATAGTTCTCGAGGATCATCGCGCGCGCATTCGGAGCGAGCCTCTTCAGCTTGCCGCGCAGATGATCGTTCAACGTCACATACTCGTTTGGCACGCGATACAGCACGCGCTTCACAAGCCACTTGATCTTTCCACCCACGCCGACGTTCACGGGCGCATCGTCGACGAGAGGCAGGTAGCTCACCGCGATGGTGCGCGCGTAACGCGCGGCGAAGAGCCCCGCGATACCGGAGGCGATCGTGCCTTGCGCAATCACGAGCTTGTCCAGTTGCAACACGCGCAGCCTGGCTGCAGTCGAGCGGATCATGCGCAGCAGGGCGAAGAGATTACCGCGTAGCGATTCAGCCGTGTAGGAAAGACCGACCGTCCTCACTTTCGGGTGCGCGCGCGTCAGATCATTCACATAGCGAAACAGCGGCTCGTTGGCCGTCGGCACGAGGATATCCAGCGTCTCGATATGCGCGCACGCGACGAGCGCGAGCATGAAGCGCTTGAGCATCTCTTCATGACCGCCGTTGATGCCCGAGTCGCAATAGATTCCAACCTTCACCGGCTACCTCCTTGCAGCGCGCGCGCCATCACGGCTTGTCGATGAACTGCATGAGCACGCGTGCGCTTTCGGTCCAGCGGAAACGCTCGGCGTGTGCGAGGCCGCGGCGCTTCAGATCCTCGCTCAGTTGCGGCGAGTCGAGCAATTCGCGCAGCTTGTTCGAAATATCCTCTACCGAATACGGATCGCAGTAGATTGATGCATCGCCGCACGTTTCCGGCAACGCGGCCGCGCGCCCGACCAGCGTCGGGCAGCCATTGCGCATTGCTTCGAGCGGCGGAATGCCGAAACCCTCATAGATCGAAGGATAAAGGAAGCAGGCCGCATTCTGGTAGAGCGCTCTGAGTTTTTCGTCGCTCACGTAGCCCGCCTGCTTGATGTTCGGCGCGTTCGAAAGGTCATGAGCGCGGCCGAAGATCGAAGCATTCTTCATACCGACGATCACGAGATCGATCGACGGATCGTTCAGGCGCATGAAAGCCTCGACGAGGCGTTTGAAGTTTTTCGTCGGATTCATGCTGCTCACGGCCAGCACGTAGCGGTTCTTCGTGAGCTTCAGATCGTCGATGACCGAGGTGTCCGGCGTGATGTGATCCAGATGATCGGCCGCGAGCGGCACCACGCCGATGCGTTCAGCCGGCACGCCGACATGATGCGCGAGCCGGTCCCGCGAAAACTTCGAATTCGTCAGCACGCAGCTCGACGTGCGCGCGAGAATCCAGAACATGATGTGATACCAGGTGCGGAACTTCCATGAGAAGTGCGACGGCGTGTCGAACACCGCGGCATCGTGCATGTAGATGATCTGGTTGCCGCGAAAGATCGAGCCCGAGTTGGAAAGGTTCACGATGCGCGAGCGCCCGGCGAACAGCGGCAACACGATCTGCTCCCAGAACACGCCTTTGCCGAAGCCGAGCTTGACGGTCTCGACGCCCTGCACGGGATCGAGGCCGGTTTGCGGCGGGACGGCGAGAGTGACATGCGAACCTTGCGGCAACTGCACCAACGCGGCGACGAGTTCGCGCGCGACGCGTTGCACGCCGGTGGTTTTCTGGCTGGTGAAGCGCCCGTTATAGACGAGCTTGCTGGTGGCGATGGATGTGTCCATATTCGGTGCGTCAGAACTGAGAATCGGAGCTGGTTTCATACGAGGCGGCCTCATTCGCGCCGAGCGGCTCGCGCGCGGGCTTGTCGGAAGCGAACTGATACACCGAGAGCCATTGCCGGAAAATCGCGTCCATCGAAAAACGTTTGCTGGCCGAGTTGCGCGCGGCGGCGCCCATGCGTGCGCGCAACGCGGGGTCGTCGCGCAACATGGCGATGTACTTGCCCATCTCCGCCATGTTCGAGGCGACGAAACCCGTGACGCCGTGCTGCACCACGTCACGATTGCCGACCACGTCGGTGACGACGGCGGGAATGCCCGCTACCTGCGCCTCGATGAGAGCGATAGGCATGCCTTCCCAACGTGACGTCTGCACGTAGACATCGAGTTCCGCCGTGAGTTCGAGCGCGCGCTCACGCGTCACCCAACCGCTGCATGATACGGCGTTGCGAGCCGTCTGACCGCCGGGCAGTTCATCGAGATTGCCGCCGATCCACAGAAAGCGCACGGCGGGGCCGTGCAGATCGGTCGCGAGCTTCACGAACGCTTCGTGGTTCTTCTGATACGAAGCGCGCCCGCTCATGCCAATCAGCAATTCGCCCGAGCTCTTCTCGATGCGCGGCGGAATTTCCGGCACGTTTACGCCGTTCTCGATCATGCGCGTCTCGCGCGTGCGCATCTTCGTTTCGATCTCGGAAAGCTCGCTATTCGAACAGGCGACGATGGTGCCGCCCATGCGGGCCGCGATGCGCTCGAAGCTCAGATACGCGAATTGCTTGGCCGGCGAAACATCGCGACGCAGAAAGGCCAGCCCGTGCGGCGAGTAGAACACGCGCGCATTGGGGGCGGCGATGCGCGCGGCCGCGCGGCCCAGCACACCCGCCTTCGACGAATGCAGATGCACGACCGACGGATCGCATTCCCTCAACTTGCGCACCAGGTCCCAAAGACTGGCCCAGTCGTTCTTCAAGCTCACTTCGCGGAACATGCTGACGTAGGCTAGCTTTACCGCCGGGTGAAACAGCCTCGAGAAATTATCGGGCGTTTCCTGCCGGATCGAATGAAGGATCGTTACGCCGACGCCAGCGGCCGCCGCACGGTTCGAAAGCTGGGTCAGCATCGACAGCACCCCGCCTCCAAAAGCCTCGGTTATATGGACGATCTCTTTCATGTTTAAACTCATCGATTGGCGGTTTGCCGAACGCCCCGCGGCAAACGCAATGGAAAAGGAAGCGGCCTAGTGGTTATCAGTAAAAGATGACGCTACGCGAGGCGGAGGACGTGCGAACACCTGCAACAGATCGCATAAAGAGCCGGCTATGCGCGTCGCAGTACTAATCGAGGATGTAATAGACACTCGAAAAATACACACGCGCTCCGACGTAGCATTCCTCGTTCCTCGCACGTACTATGCGAGCAACGCCCCCTCAAGCTTGCCTTCAAGCCTGGATTTACTTGCTGCGAACACCCGGCGAGTCGATCTGGCCGAGAGGGTGTCGCGTGGTCGGTCTTTGCGAAGAATATTCTGCGTCGCGCCGATGAGGCGCAGGTCAGCCGTGCAATCACGACTCCCCTGCAGCGGGACGTAAAGCCGATGGTCAATCAATGTTTAAGCTTGTCAAAGCCGGGCGCCCCCGCGCCGGGCCGGAGCACCTTTTCTGTCCGTGCCCGGGACATTGTCAACGCTGAGCTTTACTCTGCTGATAAACCTGACTCTTTACGATCATTTGGTCACGGTGGAATTCTGCTGAGCAATCGTCGCTTCGCAAATCTGCAGAAGGATCTTCAAATCCCTCAGCGGAACCGCGACCGATTGCATGCGCAGGCTTTCGGCCTGCTCGACCAGCTTCAGCACACGTTCGATCGACATTTCCTCGGATTCCATTCGACGGCTCTCTTAAATAAACACTGTTCTTACCATTAAGATATCGGCTTGAATCGCTCTGGTCCGTTCGTTCACTCACATACATGGAAGCAACTTTTGGAGTAGAGCGCAAGTCGAAAGCATTGCCTGCGCGGTGCAGGTGCGAAGCGTTTATTAAAGGTGCATACGGCGAGTAAGCCAACCACGGTAACGAAGCGAAACACTTGATGCGTTTATATCACGCGTTTTTCTCGTCATGTGATATGCACGACGGCGAGAATGACTCAATAGGATAGCCAGGTCACACATGCCGACGCGGGCTATCAGGTACCCGTGCTCGCGCCTTCCGGTATCGGCCGCTTGAGCAAAGGAACGCCCTGCAAATACAGCGTAAAGGCCATGCCGGCCGCGACAGCGGTCTCGACGATCAACACCGTGGCCGCCGCACCCTGCTCGCCGAAGAACTTCGCAAGCACGGCCAGCAAGCCGAAATTCAGCACCGCCGAGGCGATCAGCACGCGGCTGAACTGCGCCTTCATGCCGAGCGGAAGCATGGTCTGAACGCCGAAGAGATCTGCGAGGCCCGCCATTAACGGCACGAAAGCCATCCAGCGCAACACGTCTACGGTAGGCGCGAATTGCGGTCCATACAAGATCTTTACCGCGAGCGGCGCGCCGAAGAAGATGCACACCGAAATAAGCGAAACGATCGTGCCTTGCACCACGAACATCTTGCGCAGGAACGCGAACGCATCGTCCTTGGCGTGATGCATAAGGAAACTCACGCGCGGATAAGCCGCGGTCTTGAGCGGCGAGAGCATGTTCAGCGCTGCGCGAATCAGCTTGTCGGCCGCGGCGAAATAGCCGCCGGCTACGTTGCCCGCTATGAACGCGAGGATCACGATGTTGCTCGAGGCGTAGATATCGGCGAGCGCGGTCGCCATGAATACGCTCCAGCCTTCCTTCAGACGACCATGGATGGTCCTGACCGACACCGGCACGAAATCGAGCTCGCGACGGGACCACAGATAAGCGCAAATGGCGATACCGGAGAGCAGAGGCACGAGCGCATTCACGGCCATGGCGATATAGACATCGTTACGTTCGCGCACGAAGAGATACATGGCGGGAATGCTGAGCGCGCGGCCGAGGAACACGAGCGCGCTCAGCACGCCGAGGTCTTCAATGCCCTGGAAGTACCACGTCGGGATCAGCATCGCGCCGATGGCCTGGCCATAGCCTATCAACAGCAGCTCGCGATTTTCCTCGAGATAAGGCACGACGGACGTGAGCGCGACGAGCACGACGAGTCCCGCCATCGCGAGCGCCATCTGCGTGAGGATGGTTTCCCAGAACACCTGCGAGCGCAGCGCGCGATTCTCACGATTGATGGAGATCTTTGGCGTGGCGGTCAGCGAGAAGCTGTAGTTGGTGATGGAGATGAAATAGGCGGTGAACGCCAAGCCGAATGAAAGGCGGCCATACTCGCTCGGACCCAGCACGCGGGCGAGCCACGGCAAGGTCAGAAGCGGTGCAAGGTATGTGGATACCTGCAACGTCATCAGAATCGTGAAGTTCTTTCGAAAAGAAGCCATTGAACGGTTTTCCCGGCTTTAGCGCTGCGTGATCTTGATGACTGTGACGCAAGGGTGCGAATCCCGCGGGTTCGCCCGACTCGGCGGGCCTATGCGTGACAACGCCGCGGGCGATTAGTTTCGCGCGAACGTCTCGCCGTCAGTGCGGCATGAGGCCAAAGAGGTCAGCGCACCCGTGCCTTGGCCTAGCCTGGGGTGCGCGCGAGTTGAACAGAGGGCGCAGGTTCCGGGCCTGAGTTTCATCCGGAGAATGCGCCGTGCAAATGCAGCAAACATTTAACTGCAGAAAAGCGCAATCATCAGTGGGTTTCCCCACCAAAGGTCATACAAGGAATGGATTCACTCGATTGAAAACCAAGCGAAGTGCTGTTAGGCGATCATGCACGCACATGGCCGCCGCGGCAACATCCATGTGTTCGTGCGCCTTCAGACCGCAGCGTCGTCCTTCACTGTTTCATCGGTATGAACGGGCGCGTCGTTCCCCGAAGTATCGCCGCGTCGCGCGACATGCAGCGGCAAGCCGATGAATCTGCGCACCACGTTGCGCGTGATCTGATCCACGATCACGCGGCTCTGCGCTTCGGGATCCATCAGCACGCGCGGCCAGTCGGTCGTGCCGCCATTGAAGACGAGACCTTGCTCGGGACCGCCTTCGGGATCGGGCTGAAACACGCCCATTGCGCCCACGCCGCCCATGTCCCAGCCGACGAGCTGCATGGTGTCCGCGAGCTTCACGAAGCCGTTCGGAACGGGCGGCACGCCGTCGACTTCATAGCCCACGAGCCGGTCCTTCGCGCCGAAGGTTTGCCCATCGACGAGACCCGTTCCCGCGAATACCCAATGATTCGCATCGCACACCGTGTAGCCGATGGCTTCGCGCTCACGCCTGATCCAGCCGCCGCGCAAGCGCTTCCACACGCCGTACTTGCCGCCGCCGTAGCCGTAGCTCAGCCCGATGAGGTTCGATTCGTCATGCCCCGGCCATTTCTCGCCGAGGCGATTCATCGCCGCGTAATCGCCGTCTATGGGCGCATCGTCGTAATCGATCGGACGGAAGCAGGTATTGCCGCTGAAGATCGCGAGATTGCCGCCTTGCGCGATGAACTTCGCGACGCGCTCGCGCATCAGCGTGGACCAGTATTCATGATGTCCGACACTCAACATGCAGCGATAGTTCTCCAGTTTCAGGTCCGTGCCGCGATGCAGATCGTGGTCCGTGTAGAAGTCGCATGCAATGCCTTCCGTACGCAGCCAGCGGATGAATTTCGCGTCCCAGTGCGTGAACTGCTGACGCGGTGAGCGCGGATCATACGGATCGGTTGGCTCGCCGAGCTGTGCGCCCAGCCCACCGCCCGGACGCAGCAGACTCACTTTCGTCTGCGGTTGCGTGCGATGAATCGGGTCGCCGTAATAACAGCCGCCGCCCATCGAGTTATAAGCGTGATACGTATTGACCGGCACGATGTACGCGATCGCAGCCGATGGCGTGCGCGGCCGCGCGATCACGAGCGCCATGCTGTCCGAATCGGGTGGTCCTGCGAAGACCGGCATGTGCGCGGCGGCACGGCGCCCGAGCTCCGTGAGCGGCTCGCCGCTCGCGCCGACTTCATACGCGATCGCAACATAAGCGCCGGTTTCGAGCACATCGACATTGGGCCTGATCGTGATGACGGGCCAGCCCCAGTCCGCATCGTGGCGCACCGGCCCCACGCGCCCCGGCGACTGAAACACGAACTTGCCGTTCTTCAGTTCGGCCGGCACGGCGCCGCCCGGCTGCACGGCGACGCCGCCCGTGCTCGTCAGCGTCTCGTCATTGCCCTGATGGTAGATAGCGATCGAAAAGCGCGAGCCCGGCTGCACCGCGAGATCGAACCACTCGCCGGCGGTGAAGCCGGGCCTCTTCGGATAGATCTGCATACTGAACCCGCCTCGTAGACCTTTTTATCATTGTTGATTGCCCGCGGGCGGACGGCCGCGCAAATTCCCCGGAGCACGTGCACGCGGTGGCGCCACAGGCGGACGCAACTCGAGACCGAGTGCACGCTTTACCATGCGCTTGGCCTGGAACCAGCGGCGATCGGTGACGATCTTCTTGTGAAAGCTCAGTTCCTTCGGCGTATCCGTGCGGCTCGCGGCAAACACGCGATAGTGCGCCGCGGTGTCCTCGACCGTCCTGATCGATTCCGCGAACGCACGCGCATCCACGCGCGCGGCCTGATGACACGCATACGAGAAGACCTTGTGAAACATCGCGAGCCAGAAAGGGTCCAGCGGACCTCCGTCGCAACGTTCCATGGTCTCTTCGGCACAGGTCGTGAGCGAGGTGACAGTGTACGGCGTCGCGCGCGTCGTGATGCTGCCGGCGCGGCGACGATAGAAGTAGAGATTGTCGGCGAGGCGGTACAGCGTGCGCGCGCGGGCATAGACGAGCGGAATCGCGGCGGCGTCCTCGTAGACGCGGCCGGCCGGAAACTCGACGCCGTCCCACAACGCGCGCTTGTACACGCGCGCGGCCGGAAACACCTGATACACGCGCGCGAAGTCGAGCAGCGCGGGCAGATCGCACCGACGATGACCGATGGTCGCCGGATCGATCAGGCTCACATGGTCGATCACCTTGCCCGCGGAACTGATGATGCCCACGTTGAACTCGATGATGTCCGCCCGGTTCGCGTCGAGCAGCGGCATGATCTTCTCGGTGAAGTCGGCGGACCAGACATCGTCCGAGTCGAGAAAGCCGATGTAGGGCGAAGTCGCTTCCGCGATTGCCCGATTGCGCGCCGCCGACACCCCGCGGTTCTCCTGATGGATCACGCGAATGTTGCGGCCGCGCTCGGTGCGCTGGACTTCGAGAATGCGTTCGAGGGTGTTGTCGGTGGAGCCGTCGTCGATGACGATCAGCTCGATCTCCTCAGAGCGCGGCTGCGAGAGCGCGGACTCCAGCGACGCAGCGATGAAGTGCTCCACGTTGTACGCGGGGATGATCACCGAGAGCAAGGTGTTGGTCATGCCGTTGTGGACGCGTGTCATAGTGCTCGTGTCACCGGTTAGAGTTGTTGAAAGCCACCGTGGCCGAGGCCGGCTTCTAAGCGCCGGCTGTCCAAATGCGTCATTCCTCAGGAGGAATGCTATCGACACGTATAGGCCGAGAATGTTCGCCCACACACGCAAAGAATTTCAGAAATCGAATATCGGAAGTCTTGCGGGCGCGTGCGCACATATTGATGGCGGAAGAAAAATAAAATCGCCGTGCTATTTTCCGTTGAAAATATCAATCGGAAAAAGGCCATGGCAAAGCGCCCGGGAAGCCCTGTTAGCAAAAGCGATTCCTGCCCGGCCCGAACTTTTCAATAAACCGAATTAGCCCTCGAATTTAACAAATGTGACTGCCGCTTAAAAAGCGAACTAATAGCATTCCGATATTTTCTTTCCCTGGAGTTTCTAACGGCGCAAATGATTCGCTTCTAAAGGCGGCGGTTGAAATACACTCGCGCACACGTTTTCGCGCGAGATATCGAAGCGTGCGCAGGGCGGCGCTAGAACGACCGTGCATGCGGATTGCTATACCGGGCGCGGCGGCCCCGGGCGCGCAGGCCGCCGCATGCACCATAGGCGCTCACATATAATGACCTCGCAAGGGTTCATCCGCGTGGCGCAATCGTCGTCAGACGTGCCGCGTGGCGAGGAAGCGCACCATCCATCGCAACATCGACACACGCAAGGACCCATAACCGTGACAACGTCTTTTTCCAGTACGGTCGAGCCTGAAGGCGACAAGTCCTTCGATGCGGCCGTCGCAGGAAACGACGGCGTGCTGGTGCTCGACGCCGCTCAACGCTGCCTCTCGGCCGACGCCGTGTTTGCTCATCTCTTCGACATCGATCCCGCCGCGCTCAACGGCCGCGCGCTCACGGACACGCCGTTGCCGCGTCCGCTCGCAGCCGTGCTCGGCGAGGCCGCCGATGCCGCGCTCGCGGGCAACGGCACGCGTCGCGCGCACGTAACCATAGGCGACGACGCGACGCACGCCTTCGCGATCATCGCGCTGCCGGGACCGGAGTGCGTCACGTTGATCGTGTCGCCGGCGTCCGGCGCATCCGACGAAGCAAATGGCGCGGCCGATCGCGTCGCCCATCTGCGCGCGGAGACCGCGCTCTTCATGCGCGATCACGTGCTGTCCATCGTGTCGCACGATCTGCGCGGCCCGCTCAACGCGATTCATAGCTGGGGCTACGTGCTCGAGCGCAAGGTCGACGCGAACGATCCCGCCGCGCAGCGCGCGCTCGCCGGCATCCGCTCGGGCGTGGAGCAGCAGGTGAAGCTGATCGAGCAATCCGTCGATACCACGCGCGCCGAAACCAAGGCGCTGCAGGTCGCGCTGGCGCCGGTCGCCATGCGGCCGCTGCTGGAGAAGGGGGCGGCGCTCGCGCGTGCGAGTGTCGCGAGTGCGCGCGGCGTGACCATCGAAGTCGATTCGCCGCTTGCGGAGGAGCAGGTCGAAGGCGACGCCGAGCGTCTCTTGCAGACCTTGTGGCTGATGCTCGCGTTCGCCGCCGAAGCAAGCGCGGGCGGGGCGACGGTCCATGCGTCGAGCAATGTCGGAGGCAGCATGTGGCGCACCGACGTGCGTTTCACCGCCTCCGCGCAGGCGCTCAACGACACGGCTTCGCCCCATGTGCTCGAGGCGTTCGCGCGTCGTCAGGCGCTGGAGCCGCGCGAGGGCGGGCGCATCGCATGGGGGCTCGCGCTGTGCAAGCGCGTGTCCGAGGCGCACGGCGGCGGCTTTGAGCACAGCGATATCCTGGACAACGCGGAGGTCACCTTGTCGGTGCGCGTTCCGGTCGCGGGAATGTAATTTACTTTCAATTGCCTGTCGCCCATATACTGACGCTTTCCACTTTCGAAGAGAGTTGCTTTGGCTCAGGTTGTCGCGCTGATCGGCGCATTGTTGCTCGTCGCGCTGAATGGTTTTTTCGTCGCGGCGGAGTTCGGGCTCGTCAAGCTGCGGCCCACGCGCGTCAAGGCGCTCGCGCGCACCAACGGCCTGCCGGGACGTCTGCTCGCGAAGGTGCACGGGCAGCTCGACGCCTATCTCTCCGCGTGTCAGCTCGGCATCACGCTGGCGTCTCTCGGGCTCGGCTGGATCGGCGAGCCGGCATTCGCGACACTCCTGCATCCGCTGTTTACGCTGCTCGGCGTCGAGTCGGAGAAGCTGATCGACTCGATCTCGCTGTTCTTTGCGTTCACGGTCATCTCGTTCCTGCATATCGTCGTCGGTGAGCTCGCGCCCAAGTCATGGGCGATTCGCCGCGCGGAGCAGGTGGGCCTGTGGCTCGCCGCGCCGCTATATGGCTTCTACTGGCTGATGTATCCGTTCATCTGGGTGCTCAACTCGAGCGCGAATCTGGTGCTGCGCCCGTTTGGCATTACCGGCGAGCATGGTCACGACGCGCACTACTCCACCGATGAACTCAAGCTGATCCTGCGCGGACGCCGTCACGGCGGCGGGTCTTCGTACAACGAGGACGAGTGGAACACCATTGCGCATTCGCTCGATTTCAGCCGCATGACGGTGTCGGACCTGATGCGTCCGGCGCACGAGCTCGTCGGCTTGCGCAACGATCTGCCGATGCGCGATAACCTCGCCATGATTTCGCGGCATCGTTTTTCACGCTATCCGCTGTTCGCCGATGCGTCCGGCGAGCGCGTCATCGGCATGATCCATCTGAAGGACTTGCTCCTCGCGGGCGATGGCGGTGGACGCGGCTTCAACTTCAGCTTTTCGAAGGATGCGGAAAAGATCGACAAGCTCTCGCGGCATGTGCGGCCCGTGCAGTATGTGGCGCCGAACCTCTCGGCGCTCGAGCTGTTCCGGCGCTTTCGCAAGGGCGCGCCGCATCTGGCGATCGTCGGGCGCAAGGGCGCGAAGCCCATCGGCTTCATTACGCTCGATAACCTGCTCGGCGCGCTGGTCGGGCAGATTCACGACGAGTTCCGTCAGGGCGACGCCGACTGGTCGCGCATGGACGATGGCACCCTGATGGGGAAGGGCAGCCTGCCGGTGGTATCGCTGGAGCGGGCGCTCGGCATCGATATCGACGAAGGGCGCGCGGAATCGGTCGGCGGACTCGTCATCAATGCGCTCGGCGATTTGCCCACCGAAGGGCAACGGGTCGAGTTCGACCGGTTCGATATCGTCGTCAAGAAGATGAAGGGGCCGCGCATCGTGCTGGTGCGCGTGTATCCGCGAGAGGAAGCGCTGGAAGAGGCGGAGTGAACTGCGCCGCCTCACCGCGCCGCCACTTTCTCCAGCAAGCGGTCCAGCTCCGCAAAATCCACGGGCTTCACGAGATGCGCGTCGAAGCCCGCCTGCGCGGAGCGCTCCTTGTCGCCCACTTGCCCGAAGCCCGTCATCGCGACGACCATCGCGCGCCCGAGCAGCCGTTGCGAGCGCGCGGTGCGCAACACGCCGTAACCGTCCATGTCCGGCAACGCCAGATCGAGCAAAACGAGTTCCGGCGGAAAGTGCCGTATCACGTCGAGCCCTTCCTTGCCGTGATACGCGATACGCACGTCGTGCCCCTTCATCTGCAGCAGCATCGCGAGGCTGTCCGCCGAATCGCGATTGTCGTCGATCACCACGACACGCAAGCCGCTGCCTTCCCGATCCGTCGCATCCTGCGCCAGCACGCGATGCGGCCGCGGCGTATCCTCCGACGATGCATACGGCAGGCGCACCGTGAACGTGCTGCCCTGATTCGCACCGCCGCTCCACGCGCTGATCGACCCGCCATGCAGTTCGACGATTGACCGGCACAGCGTGAGCCCGATGCCGAGCCCCGCCTCGCCGGGATTCAGGTAGTGATCCTCCTGCACGAACAGATCGAAGATGGTCGTGAGGCCCTTTTGCGAAATGCCGCGGCCTTTGTCGATAACCTTGATCAGCAACGCGGTCGCCTCGCACGCCACTTCGACCGTGATCGTGCTCGCGCGTGGCGAGAATTTCGATGAGTTGTTCAAGAGGTTCTGCACGACCTGCACGAGCCGCGTGGCGTCGCCCATGACGTACACCGGCTGTGGCGGCAGCTTCGTCAGGACGCTCTGGGCGCGCTCTTCCATGAACGGATGCACGAGCTCGATGCTGCGCGCGACGATATCGCTTACATCCGCGCGCGTCATGCGCAAGTCGATCTTGCCTGTCGTGATGCGGCCCATGTCGAGCAGATCGTCGACGAGCCGGCCGAGATGCGAGGTCTGCCTGTCGATGATGTCGCGGCACGCCGACACGCGCGGCGACATGTCCGCCTCCATCTGCATCACGCCGATCGCGTTGCGCACCGGCGCGAGCGGATTGCGCAGCTCGTGTGCGAGCGTCGCGAGAAACTCGCTGATGCGCCGCGAAGAAACCTCGAGCTGCTCCAGACGCTTGCGCTCGCTCATGTCGCGCGTGACCTTGGCGAAGCCGCGCAGCACGCGATGCTCGTCGTACACCGCCGTGATCACCACGTTCGCCCAGAACAGCGAGCCATCCTTGCGCACGCGCCAGCCTTCGTTCTCCACGCGGCCCGCGCGGATCGCGGTCTGCAATTCGATCTCGGGAACGTTCGCGGCGATATCTTCCGGGCCGTAGAAGATCGAGAAATGCTTGCCGACGATCTCGGACGGCTGATAACCCTTGATGCGCATCGCGCCTGTGTTCCAGCTCGCGATGTGTCCGCCCGGGTCGAGCATGAAGATCGCGTAGTCGCTCACGCTTTCCACAAGTAGCCGGAAGCGCTCTTCCGAAAGACGCAGCTTCTCTTCCTCGGCGCGCTTCGCTGTGAGATCGCGCGTGTACTTGGCGTAACCGATGATCTCGCCCTTGGAATTGCGCGCTGCCGTAATGACGACGTTCGCCCAGAACAAGGTGCCGTCGCGCCGCACGCGCCAGCCCTCGTCCTCGAAGCGGCCCGTCGCATAGGCTTGCTTCAGTTCGTACTCGGGCCAGCCGCGCGCGACTGACTCCGCCGTGTAGAAGCGCGACAGGTGCTGACCAATGATCTCGTGCGCCTCGTAGCCCTTGATCTTGCGCGCGCCGGCGTTCCAGCTGACGATGCGGCCGTTGAGGTCGAGCATGAATATCGCGCAGTCCTCGATCGCGTCCACGAGTGCGCGATATTGCGCATCGCTCATGGCGGAGTGTTCGGACGCGTTGCGGGCGGCGTCGAGTGGGGCGGCGGCTCTCGGTCTGGTCATGGTTTGAATGGTCGGCATAGCGGATGACGATAGCCCGCGAACCCGCGCACAGGGGCGAACGTTCGTTGGACAAACCCGCTCGACACAGTTTAACCCTTGATGGCACACCGCACCGCGCCTTCATGAGGCGAGCTTCACGCCCGCGTCACGCAAACGTTGCTTGACACCGCGCGACGCGATTTATAGTTTGTAAGCATTTCAGTTTCGAAAGAGAGCCGCGCTTATCCGTCGTCCCGGCCGACGCATCCAGCGTTCTCCTGCCTCGCGTCTAACCCAAACGTACGCCCGAACGTACGTTCAAGGAGGCTCTCATGGACCGTCGCCGTTTCCTTTCCCTGTCCGCGTTCTACACCGTGGCGGCCGCGTCCGGCACGCTCGCCGCCTGCCATGGTCACGACGACAACGACAACGGCGGCGGTTCCGGCGGAAGCGGCCCGACGCCGCCGCCCGCGGGCGCATTCGCGTTCCCGCAGGGCGTCGCGAGCGGCGATCCGCGCGATGTGTCGGTGGTGTTCTGGACCCGTTGCGTCACCAATGACAATGCGGCTTCTACGTCGCCGGTCGCCGTGACCCTGCAGGTATCGGCGCAGCAGAACTTCTCACAACTGGTGGCGAGCGTGCCGCTCAGCGCGATTGCCGATTACGACTTCACCGTGCGCGCCAAGGTCACCGGCCTCGCCGCGAAGACGACCTACTACTACCGCTTCGTCGCGGGCGGCGATATCAGCGCGACGGGCACGACGCTCACGGCCGCCGCCGCGAACGAGGCGATCCCTCAAGTGCGCTTCGCGTGGTTCGTGTGCCAGAACTGGAGCGCGAACCACTGGCAGGGCATGACGCTGCTCGCCGCCGAGACCGATATTGACTTCGTCGTGCATCTGGGCGACTACATCTACGAGGCGGGTTTCAGCGCGCCGGCGGGCGGCGTCGAGCCCGCGCATCCTGCGATCACGCTGCCCGATGGGCTGCCTTCGCCCAGCGGCGGCAAATACGCGAACACGCTCAACGATTACCGCACGCTCTATCGCACGTATCGCGGCGATGCGCGCTTGCAGAACGTGCATGCGCGGTTTCCGGTGATCGCCGTCTGGGACGATCACGAGTTCTCCGACGACTGCTGGCAGGACCATCAGACCTACACGAACGCGAATCTTCAGCAGACCGCGCGCCGCCGCAACGCGAATCAGGCGTGGGCCGAATATCTGCCGGTCGACTGGGGCGACGTGTCGTTCGATCTCAACAATGCGGCTTATGACAACATCCGCATCTATCGCGACTTTCACTTCGGCTCGCTGATCCATCTCGTGATGACCGACGAGCGCCTTTATCGCGACGATCACGTCGTCAGCGAAGCAGCCATCGCGCAGGCGCTCGGGCACGATCCGGTGAACGGCAACGATCAGGTCGGCTCGCGCTACTTCGTGCCGCAAGCGGTCCTCGCGCAATTCGAGGCGCTCGACACGCAGCGCCTCGGGCGCGTGCCGTCGATTCTCGGTCCCACGCAGACGCAATGGTGGAAGGACACGCTGAAGGCATCGACATCGACCTGGAAGGTGTGGGGCAACGAAGTGATGATGAACCGCATGTGGCTCGATCTCAGCTCGCTCGCGCCCGCGCCCGGTAACACGGTCTTCGTGCTCGATTGCGACGCGTGGGACGGCTATCCGTCGCACAAGGCCGATCTCATGTCGTTCGTGAAGGCGCAGGGCATCGGCAATCTCGTCGCGATCACGGGCGACCTGCATGCGTTCCAGGCGGGCATCGTGCGCGACGTGCCGAATCCCTCGACTGGCACGCCCGTCATGATCGATCTGATGTCCGCGGGCATGAGCAGCCAGCCGTTCTTTGAAGACGTGAAGACCTATGCTGCGGGCATGCCGCTCGCATCGCTCTTCAGTTCGTCGGCGGTGTTCGATACCTTCATCCGCCAGAACAATCCGGACATGCTGTATGCGGACCATGACGGCATCGGCTATGCGACGGCGACAGTCACGCCGACGCAGTTCATCGCCATCTTCAACAAGATGAAGTTGCTCAACGCCGACGGCAGCGCGCCGCAAAGCCCGCTGCAAAAGCGCACGCGTCTGACGATCAACGCGGGCGCGGTGTCGGTGAGTGTCGAGGACAACGTATGAATGCACAATGCGCTTCATACATGAACGGCGAATCCATCCATTCCTATCCGTGCTTTTGAGGGGATTTCAGCAGCCTTTCACGCACGTAGACTGCGTGCACATTTCAGAAGGTCCGGTTGCTGGCAGGCAGTGCAATGAGGCCGATGAAGTGGTTATGTGAAACCCTCAGGAGCACTATCATGATCGGCAATCTCAAAGGCATCGTCTTCGTCGCGGCGCTCGCGGGCGCTTCCTATGCACTCGCCAGCGGCTACGGCCCCGCGCCGTATTATTCGCCGGCGACGGGCGCGCCCGCATCGCAGCAAGGCATGAACGCGCAGAACATCGCGCAGGACGCGAATCAGGCGGTGGAAAACACGAGCATGGCGAAGTCGAAGGAAAGCGCGCTCATTCAGGCGCAGGACTGAGCGTCATCGTGCGCGTCTCGCCGGCGTCGATGACGTCGCCGTCGGGACGCGTTCAGCGTTCGCTATCGAAGAGTTCGCGCAGCATGCGCCCGGGATTCGCGAGAAACGCGCGCGTCACCTTGAAGTGCTCGGTGTCTTCATAGGCGACACGCTCGATGCCGTTCGCGGTGAATTCATAGATCCACGCGTCGGGATACGCCATCAGAATCGGCGAATGCGTGGCGATGATGAACTGTGAATCATCACGGACCAGATCGTGGATGCGCGCGAGCGCGGCGAGCTGGCGCTGCGGGGAAAGCGCGGCTTCGGGTTCGTCGAGCAGATAGAGTCCCTGTCCGCCGAAGCGCTCCATCAGCAGCGTGAGAAACGACTCGCCATGCGATTGCTCGTGCAGCGACTTGCCGCCATAAGACGTAATGATCGGCGGACCGAAGCCGGGCTCGTCGTCGAGATGCTCGATCTGGGTCGCCACGTTGAAGAAGCTCTCCGCGCGCAGAAAGAAGCCGTCGCGCGGCCGTTTGAAGCCTTTCGCGATGCGCAGATATTCATGCAGCGGAGAATGCGATGCACGCGTGCCGAAGCGGAAGTTCTTCGTGCCGCCTTCGGGATTGAAGCCCATCGAGACCGCGATCGCTTCGAGCAATGTCGATTTGCCGGAGCCGTTTTCGCCGACCAGAAACGTGACCTTCGGGTGCGGCTCCAGCGTATCGAGCGCGCGCACGGAAGGCAGCGAGAACGGATAGGCGTCGAAGGACGGCGCCTTGTCGCGCAACAGCGTGATGCGGCTGATGTACTGCGTCGATAACATCGCGCGGCGCTCTCAGTGGAATGCCTGATTCGCCGCGCTTTTCGCGGCCTTTTTCGCATCGGCGCTGTCTTTCGCGCGGCCGATGTCGACGGCCGGCATGAACAGCATCGAGACGACGGCGCCGAGCGCGATCACGAACATCGCCGTGAAGGTCAGATGCAGCGCGTGATGCAGCACGAGGCGGATTTCGTCGTTGGCCGCGAAGTTGCCGGGCACGGCGGTAAGCAACTGCCTGAGCTGATCGGCATGCACGGGCGGCAGGCCTTCGGTGTGCGTGAGACCGAAGTTCTGCACCGCGCCGAACACGGCCGCGCCCAGCGTGTTGCCGAGATTGCGCGAGAACAGGTTCGATGCGGTCGCGCTGCCGCGCTGCAACGGCTGCACGATTTCCTGAATCAGGATCAGGCACGACACGCTCGTGATGCCCATGCCGAAGCCCAGCACCGCCGAGCCCACGCCCGCCCAGACCGGGCTCGATTGCGGATCGAGCAGCACGAACGGCAGCGCGCCCAGCGGAATGAACACCGGGCCGATCATCAGCAGACGCCTCAGGCCGATGCGGTGAAACGTGCGCGACGTGAAGGTCGCGCCGCTCGGCCAGCCGATCATCATCATCGTGAGCGCGAGGCCGGCTTCGACAGGCGTGCGGTGCAGGACGCCCTGCACGTACATTGGCAGGAAGGTGGTCAGGCCCATCATCGCCATGCCTGCGAGCAGCGTCGCGACGTTGCTCGCCGCGATCGGACGATGCGACCATAGCTTGAACGAGATCATCGGATCGGCGGCGCGGCGCTCCTGCATCACGAAGCAGACGATGGCAATGACCAGCACCGCGATCTCCACGCCGACGCGCACGTTGCTGGCGTGGCCCGCGTCGGTGAGCGCCATCATCAGCGCGGCGACGGCGGTGGTGAAGAAGAACGCGCCGGCGACGTCGATCGCGGGCCGGTCGTGACGCTTTTCCTCGTGCAGGAAAAGCGTGAACAGCAGCGCCGCCAGAATGCCGATCGGCACGTTGATCCAGAAGATCCACGCCCACGAGAGTTCGCGGATCAGGAGGCCGCCGATCATCGGCCCGACGACGGCGGCGACGGCCCACACGCTCGCGAGATAGCCCTGCACCTTGCCGCGCTCGCGCGCCGGATAGAGATCGCCGACCACCGTCAGCGCGACCGGCTGGATCGCGCCCGCGCCGATGCCCTGAATCAGGCGGAACACGATCATCGCGGGCATCGACCAGGCGAAGCCCGCGAGCACCGAACCCGCCAGAAAGATAGCGATGCCGACGAGCATGGCGGGCTTGCGTCCGTAGAGATCGGCGATCTTGCCGAACACGACGGTGAGCGCCGTTTGCGTGAGCAGGAACGCGGAAAACACCCAGCTATATAGATTGAGGCCGCCGAGTTGCGTGGCGATTTGCGGCATTGCGGTCGAGACGATGGTGGCCTCGACCGCGACCATGGCCATGGAGGCCATCACGGCGCCGATGACGAGAGGACGGACGGTAGTCTTGTTCTGTGACATGCGTTTTTGAAGTGCAAAGCGCCCGCCGCGCAACCGACGACGATGCGCGCAAGCGGGCCGAGCACGATAGATGGAAATGCGGCGGCGATGCCCGCAGGCTTGCAGTTTCCTTGCAGCCGAAGCAATGTCGCCGATGAAAATGCGCCGGGTGCAATGTTATCCCGGCACGGGAAACGCTGCTGGGCGTGGCTTCGCCGAGACTCCGGGCGCGCTCATTCAACGCTAATTCTTCGCGCCTACGCTTGTTTTCGTGGACGGGCGGTGCTTTCCCGAGCTATCCGGGCCCGTTTCACGTTCTCGTAACTTCTCCTCAGCCTTGACGCCGGTCCCGACGGACCGGCGGCTTTTTTCTCGCACCGCGCGCGAACCTGTCATGCACTTGTCGTCTTTCAGACCGAAATCTCCGGGAATGTCGCCTAGAATCGAACGGGCAGGCGAAACGCCCCGTTCCATTCCGACCCGGCAGGCTCGAATGATCAAATCACTGCAGAATCAACTGGTCGTCGCGCTGGGTCTGCTCGTGACCGTGATCGGGATCGTGCAGGGCGTGAGTTCTTATCAGTTGAGCAAGACCGGCATGAGCGCACTGCTCGACATGCGGCTCGAACAGGTGGCGGCGCGCCTTCGCGACGGCCTCGCCGACAGTCTCCCGAAGAATCCCGCACGCGGCACGCAGGACGACCGCGACGTGGTCGCCGTCGTATGGAAGCCGGACGAGCGGTTGCCATTCCGCACGACCGACCCGTCGCTGCATTTTTCGCGCGACGAAAAACCGGGCTTTTCCGGCGTCGAGGTCAACGGCGAGCACTGGCGCATTTTCACGCGTCAGGAGCCGACCATGACGATTCTCGTCGCGCAGCGCTCGTCGGTGCGGCATGAACTGACCACCGAAGCCGCGACGCTCACCCTCTGGCCGATCGCCGTGCTCGTGCCGCTCGTGTGGATCGCGGTGGTGCTGGTCGTGCGGCGTTCGCTGCGTCAATTGAAGCGGCTCGGCGCGGAGGTGCAGGCCATCGACATGGGACATCTTCAGCCGTTGCCGACGATCGGCGTGCCGGCCGAGATCGCGCCCTTCGTTCATTCGATCAACACGATGATCGAGCGTCTCGCGAAGGCCATCGAAAAGGAGCGCAAGTTCATTGCCGACGCCGCGCATGAATTGCGCACGCCGCTCACCGCGCTCCAGCTTCAGGCGGACAATCTCGCGCCGCATATCGTGGCCGGCAATCAGGAGCGCTTTCAGGAACTGCGCCGCGGCATTGCGCGCAGCGGCGGGCTCATCACGCAACTGTTGCGGCTCGCGCGCGCGGATGCGCCGATGGAAGGCGCGCCGCTCGCGCGCGTGGACCTCGCGGAAGTCGTGACCGGCGCGGTCGCCGACGTGCTGCCGCTCGCGATCGCGCGCGGGCTCGATATCGGCGCGGAGGAAATGGTGAGCGCGCACGTGCGCGCGGTCGAGACGGATATCGGCATGGCGGTGAAGAACCTCGTGTCGAACGCGGTGCGCTATACGCCCGACGGCGGCACCATCGATCTGCGCATGCGGCGAGACGGCGAGATGGCCTGGGTCGACGTGATCGACACGGGGCCGGGTATCGACGAGGCTTTGCTGCCGCGCGTGTTCGACCGCTTCTTTCGCGCGAATCCGGATATCGAGGGCAGCGGACTGGGCCTCTCCATCGTCAAGGCGATCGCGGCGCGTTACGGCGGAGACGTGACGCTCAGAAATCGCGGAGACGGCGGCTCGGGCATCGTCGCATCGATTGGATTTCCGGTGGAAAAAGTCGACAAGAATGTTGCCGCTGCAGCAACGGCGCCCGCATGAAGCAAGTAGGGATTTGCGCGCCGTATTGCGCCGATTACAATGCATTCGCTGCGCGGCGCGTTTTCGCCCGTCACCGGTCAGTGGAACCTCATAAGAGACCGGTCGTGCGCCTATCCTCTTTCGCCTCGCGCTTCGCCAGAGTCCGAGGTGAACATGCGAATTCTTCTGATCGAAGACGACGTGCAGATCGGCACGAGCCTCATGCGCGCGCTCAAGGATGCCGACTACGCGGTCGACTGGGTGCGTGACGGCAACGCGGGCCGCGAGGCGATTGCGGCCGCCGACTACACTGTGGTGCTGCTCGATCTCGGCCTGCCGGGCATGACTGGCATCGAGCTTTTGCGACAGGCGCGCACGGCGGGCAACGCGACGCCGGTTCTGATCCTCACCGCGCGCGACGATCTCGATACGCGCGTGCAAGGCCTCGATCTCGGCGCGGACGACTATCTGCTGAAACCTTTCGACATGCCCGAGCTGCTCGCACGCATCCGCGCGGTGCTGCGGCGCAAGGCGGGCTATGCGGTCTCGCGTCTCGGCGACGATTCGATCAACCTCAATCTCGACCAGCGCACGCTCACGTGCGGCGAAACCTCGGGCGTGCTGTCAGCGCGCGAATTCGCGTTGATGCATGCGCTGCTCGAACGTCCCGGGACGATCTTCTCGCGCGACCAGCTTGAAGATCGTCTTTACGGCTGGGGCAAGGAAGTGGAGAGCAACGCCGTCGACGTGCTGATCCATTCGGTGCGCAAGAAATTCGGCGCGGGTGTTATTCGAAACGTGCGTGGACTCGGCTGGACCGTCATGCTCGGGCAGGCGGGCCAGGCTGACCGGGAAGAAACGAAGTAGCGCACGTCGCGGCTCACGGCTCACGGTGAGTCGTGATGCCGGCCGAGCGCGCCGCAGAAGTGCATGCTGTAGTCGTGATCCTCTGTTTCCACCTGACGCATGCGCCGTTCGAGATCGGCGAGATCGCTCGAAGAAGCGAGATAGGCGTCGTGTGCATCGTGGGCGTCGCGGATGGAGAAGAGACCGTCCAGCGATTTCGAAAGACGTTCAAACATGATGTGCTCCCGTCGGTGAAAGAAGGCCGATGTGTGTGGCCGACGGAATTCAGGTTATGCCGCGCGAATTAGCATCGAATGAGAGCGATGCGGCATGTGTGATGCTTCCCTTCCTTATGACAATCGTTGGCCAGCGCACACCTCGCGCATGGCCGCGCATGTAGGTACTGCCGCGCCGCACCATCCCGTGATATCTTGTTTCTTAGGGATTTCATACGGAACAGCGCGCGTTCCCTGCATTCGTCGATCGTCTTTCGTGAAGGCCGCCATGAATGATGTGCCTCGTACCCTCAGTGCCCGCGACCGCGTCGAGTTGCTGTGCTGGCTCACATGCGGCAGTCTCGGCGCTTTCTACCTGAATGGCGACTGGCCGGCTGCCTCGTTCCATGTGCAGGCCGCGCACAAGTGGCTCGACCGGCATCAACGGCTCGCCGACTGGCTCACCATCGCGAAGCTCGCGGCCATCGCCCGGGAGATCGCCACGCAGCATTGCGCGTTGCTCGAAGCGGACTGGGCGCGCGACGCCGTCGAAGAAATTCTCGATAGCGAAGACCTCAACTATCAGTCGGACGTGGTGCGCCAGGTGTTCGACGACTGCCGCCGCGCGCTCGCCGAGAAGCGCACGCCGGAATGAGTCCGCGCCGGCGCACCGGCAACGCGGGCTCTAGCGCGAATCACTGTATGGATGTACAGTAAGCCATTTTTCCGTCCTGGCGGCATCGCGCAATGCGTGCCGTGAATCGCGTCACATGCCCCGTGCGTTCATTCCTGCCGATGCCTTGCGTGCGACCGCTCGCGCAGCGTCGTTCTGACCGCTCCAATGGACGCGCCATCCCTCGTCGCCACACTTCCGCGCCGCATCGCGCATCTCGACATGGACGCCTTCTTCGCGTCGGTCGAGCTGTTGCGCTATCCGGAGTTGCGCGGTATGGCGGTGGTCGTCGGCGGTGGACGGGACGCAACGCCCGAAACCCTTCCCGACGGCACGCGCCGCTTCCGCCGCCTGCGCGACTACGCGGGCCGCGGCGTCGTGACCACCTCCACCTACGAGGCTCGCAAGTTCGGCGTGTTCTCCGCCATGGGCATGATGAAGGCCGCCCAGCTCGCGCCCGACGCCATCCTGCTGCCCACCGATTTCGAGTCGTACCGCCATTATTCGCGGCTCTTCAAGGCGGCCGTGGCTACCTTCACGACGCAGATCGAGAATCGCGGCATCGATGAAATCTATATCGACGTGAGCGATCTGCCCGGCGAGCCCGCGGAGATCGGTCAGCGCATGAAGGACGCCGTGCGTGAGGCCACCGGCCTCACGTGCTCCATCTGCATCGCGCCGAACAAGCTGCTCGCGAAGATCGGCTGCGAGCTCGACAAACCCGACGGCCTCACCATCCTCACGATGAACGACCTGCAGACGCGCATCTGGCCGCTCGCCGCGCGCAAGGTCAATGGCATCGGCCCGAAGGCGAACGAAAAGCTCGCGGCTCTCGGCATCGTCACCGTGGGCGATGTCGCAGCCGCCGATCCCGGTCTCCTGCAGACGCATTTCGGTCATACCTATGCCGCGTGGCTCGCGCGCATCGCGCAAGGGCAGGACGATCGGCCCGTGGTCGTCAGCTCGACGCCCAAGTCGATGAGCCGCGAGACGACCTTCGAGCGCGACCTGCATCCGAAGCACGATCGCGCGACTCTGTCCTTCGAGTTCACGCGCCTGTGCACGCGCGTCGCCGAAGACTTGCAGCGCAAGGCCTATGTCGGTCGCACCGTGGGCATCAAGCTGCGCTTCGACGACTTTCGCACCGTCACGCGCGATCTGACGATTCCGGCCGCGACCGCCGAGCCGGTCGAGATTCGCCGCGCGGCGACGGAATGCCTGAAGCGCATCGTGCTCGACCGACGCATCCGCCTGCTCGGCGTGCGCGTGAGCGCGCTCGCCGGACGCGACGAACCCGGCTTCGTCGAGCCGGTGCAGGTCGAATTGCCGTTCGACGCCGACCACGACTGAGGTTTCTCTCTTCGCTAAACGTTTGCCCCGATGGCGCAATCGCACGCAAACCGTCATTTGTTTGATGTGCAACATACTTAATTCAGTCTCGCCGTTATTTTTCTGAAAGCCTCGATCGAAGGTCACCGAAGGAAGCAGGTATCGGCTCGCGCGCGCGAGTCATCGCACATGCACCCGAAGGATAACGAGAATGAAAAAGCGGACCTTGGTTTTCATGGTTGGTGGCGTCGTGTGTTCGTGGACGGCGCAGGCGCAGGAGATCTACACGCAGGGCGGGACGCAGGGTATCGGCATTGGCGCGGCATTCGCGCTCGGATCGCGCTTCGGCGTGCACGCCGATTTCAACGGCATGAACTTCAACAAGGGCTTCACGCTCAGCGGCAATCGCTACGACGGCGATGTGCGTCTCCGGCAAGGCGGCATCTACCTCGATTACTTTCCGCTAGAGAGTCGCGGTTGGCGCATCACGGCGGGCGTGCGCTTCAACGACGACACGATGACCGCCGTCTCGCAGCAGGACAACGGCACCTACGTGTTCCAGGGCAAGCGCTACCAGGTGCCGCCCGGCGCAAGCTCGACCGCGACGGCCAAATATCCGCTCGCGATGCCGTACTTCGGTTTCGGCTTCGGACACAATCCGGTGGGCAAGGGTTTCGGTTTCATCGCCGATATCGGTGTCGCGTATGGCGTGCCGAAAACGACTTACACCTTGTCGCCGGAGCTCGCGCAGTTCGCGGGCGCGAATGCCGGCGCGGTGGCAAGCTCGGGCGCGCAGGAACTGAGCGACAAGGCGTGGCGCTATCGCTGGTATCCGGTGGTGCAGATCGGTGTGTCGTACCGGTTCTGAGGGTTTATCGCCGCGGCGCATAACCAAAGCGCGGATGCTTCGTTGCCGCCGCGCCCGCCGCGCGTTAGATTGATCGCTTCCCCGAAGTGATCTTTTCCATCGTGACGATTCAGACCGCCGCCCCGACATCCGCGCTCACTGCCACAGCCGCCGATCAATCCATCGAGATTCGTCCGTTCGATGCGCCGCTCGGCGCGGAAGTGATCGGCCTCGATCTCACGCGGCCGCTCTCGCCGGCGGATTTCGCGCGCATTCATCGCGCGCATCTGGATCATCACGTGCTCGTGTTTCGCGATCAGCGCATCACGCCCGACGAACAGGTCGCTTTCAGCAGGCGCTTCGGTCCGCTGCAGATTCACGTGCTGCATCAGTTCGGCCTCACGGGATATCCGGAAGTGCTGATCGTGTCGAACATCGTCGAGAACGGCCAGCCGATCGGTCTCGGCGACGCCGGGCATTTCTGGCATTCGGACCTCTCATATAAGGACAAGCCGAGCCTCGGTTCGATGCTGCACGCGCAAGAGCTGCCGGCCATCGGCGGCGATACGCTGTTTGCGAATCAGCATCTCGCGTGGGATTCGCTGCCCGCGCATCTGAAGCGCGCGGTGGAAGGGCGCGTGGCCGAGCATACGTATCTCGCCAAATATGCCGAGTTGCAAAAGCGCAGTCCGTGGCGGCCGAATCTATCGGCGGAGCAGATCGCGCAGGTCAGGGCGGTGACGCATCCGATCGTGCGCACGCATCCGGAGACCGGACGCCGCGCGCTCTTCGTCAGCGAGCATTTCACGACGCGCGTGATCGGCATGCCGGAGGACGAAAGCCGCGCGCTGCTCGCGGAACTGTTCGCGCACGGCACGCAGCCCGGGTTCGTGTATCGGCATCGATGGCAGGCGCGTGACATGGTGTTCTGGGACAACCGCTCGGTCATGCATCTCGCGGCGGGCACGCCCGACGATCAGCGCCGCAAGCTGTATCGCACGACCATCGAAGGCGACGTGCCGTTCTGACGATGCCTACTTCGCCGCTTCGTTCTCCGTGCGAATGAAATCGATGAACGCGCGCAGCGGCCCCGGCATGTGCGCGCGGCTCGGGTAATAGAGGCGCGGCCCGGTGAAACTTTGCCACCATGACTTGAGCACCGGCGCGAGCGCGCCGCTGTCGATGGCCGCGCGCACGAACTCGTCGAACGTATAGACGACTCCGAGCCCGGCGATGGCCGCGCTCCGGCTGATCTCGATCGACGACGTGACGAGCGGCCCTTCCGGCGCGATGCGGATCACTTCGTTGCCACGCTTGAATTCCCATGAGGCCAGCACGCCGCTGTCGAAGCGATGTCCGATGCATGCGTGCTTCACCAGATCGCGCGGATGCTTCGGCTCGCCATGCGCGGCCAGATACGAAGGCGCCGCGGCCGCGACGAAGCGCTGCATGCGGGGGCCGATCGGCAGCGCGATCATGTCGCGCTCGATGCGCTCGTCGTAGCGAATGCCCGCGTCGTAACCGGCCGCGAGCACGTCGATGAACATGTCGGTTGCGCTGATCTCCAGCTTGATGCCCGGATGCGCGCTCAGGAAACGCGCGACGATCGGCGGCAGCACTTCGCGCGACACGATCCGCGGCACGTTCAGCCGCAGCGTGCCGGTCGGACTGTCGCGAAAGCCGTTGACGGCGTCGAGCGCGCCGGCGATTTCCGCGAACGCGGGCGCGAGACGCTCGATCAGTCTTTCACCGGCTTCAGTCGGCGTCACGCTGCGCGTCGTGCGATTCAGGAGGCGCACGCCGAGGCGCGTTTCCAGCCGGCGTATCGCCTCGCTCAGCGACGACGCCGACACGCCGCGCAACAACGCCGCTTGCCGGAAGCCGCGTGCGCGCGCGACGGCCAGAAAGGCGTGCAGGTCCGACAGATCCGGTTCGCTCATCGTTCACCCATCGCTCGTTCATTGTTCGCATCGGCGCACAGCCCATTCGCATTGAGGCGGATTATCGCACGCGCATTTTGCTCCGATAATGCTCTGCATCGCGCGCATTTCAGGGCGCACGTCCTTCAGGAGAGAGCGAACATGAAACAAACGAGACTTGGAAAGGCCGGACCGCAGACCGCTGTCATCGGACTCGGATGCATGGGCATGTCGGGCGTGTATGGGCCGTCCGACCGCGCGGAGAGCATCGCGACGATTCACGCCGCGCTCGAAGCGGGCGTCACGCTGCTGGACACCGGCGACTTCTACGGCATGGGCCACAACGAAATGCTGATCAGCGAGGCGTTGAAGAGCGCGCCGCCGTCGCGTCGCGACGCCGCGATCCTCAGCGTGAAGTTCGGCGGCATGCGCGACCCGAAGGGCAACTTCATCGCGTTCGATGGACGCCCCGTCGCCGTGAAGAACGCGCTCGCGTACACGTTGCAGCGGCTGGGCGTCGAGCATATCGACATCTACCGGCCCGCGCGGCTCGATGCGAACGTGCCCGTCGAGGACACGGTCGGCGCGATCAGGGAGATGATCGAAGCGGGCTACGTGCGTCACGTGGGTTTGTCGGAAGTGGGCGCGGAAACGATCCGCAAGGCGGCGGCCGTGCATCCGGTGTGCGATCTGCAGATCGAGTATTCGCTGATTTCGCGCGGCATCGAAGAGGCGATCCTGCCGGCCTGCCGCGAGCTCGGTATCGGCATTACGGCGTATGGCGTGCTGTCGCGCGGTCTGATCAGCGGACACTGGAACAAGGACGCCGCGCAGTCGAACGACTGGCGCAACAACAGTCCGCGTTTTCAGCAGGGCAACGTCGAACGCAATCTCGCGCTCGTCGATGCGTTGCGCAAGATCGCCGATGCGAAAGGCGCGAGCGTCGCGCAGATCGCGATCGCATGGGTGCTCGCGCAAGGCGACGACATCGTGCCGGTCATCGGCGCGCGCCGTCGCGATCGTCTGACGGAATCGCTCGGCGCGCTCGACGTGAAGCTCTCGAAGGAAGATCTCGCGGCGATCGAATCGGCCGTGCCGAAGGGCGCGGCGGCGGGCGATCGATACGAAGCCGTGCAGATGGCGCATCTCGACAGCGAGAAGAAGTAAGGTCTCACCTCGCGCGCACGGCGTCCTCGTCGCCGCGCGCGCGTGAACGTCGCAGGAACACCCACGCGTTGAACGCGGCGCCCGCGAACATCAGCACGCTCGTCATCGCGAAGACCGACTGCATGCCCGCATGCGCCGCGATGAAACCGCCCGCGAGCGGTCCGGCCACCTGTCCGATGTATTGCGCGGATGTCGCGTAGCCGAGGATATAGCCCGCCGCATGATCCGGCACGTTGTGGCGCACGACGCTCGTGATCGCGGGCAAGAGGCCGCCCAGCGCGAGGCCCATCAGAAAGCGCAGCACGACGAGCTGCGTGCCGCTGCCGACGAACATCTGCGGAATCAGCAGCACGCCGCAGAGCGCGAGACACACGACGATCACCTTCGGCGCGCCGATGCGATCCGCCAGCCGTCCGACGCGCGGCGCGGCGAGCACGCTGCCGAGCGCGGCGGCCGACATGACGAAGCCCGCGACCAGCGTGACCTGCTTCGGGTCCTTCACGAGCTGCGACACGTACACGGTGATGATCGGCTCGATGGACATGTTGGCGAACATCAGCAGCATCGCGCTCAGCAGCATCGCGATGACGGGCGTGAGCAGCGGCACGTCGCGCCAGCCGCCGCGCGGCGTGTTCTTCGCGTGACCGGGCGCGCGGCGCTCTTCCTTGACGAGCAGCGTGGTCGTGATGAACGAGCAGAAGATCAGCCCGCCCGCGAGAAAGAAGGTCGCGCGAATGCCGATCAGACCCGGCAGCAGACCGCCGACGAGCGGCCCGACGAGATTGCCCGCCATCATGCCCGCCGCGTGCGTGCCGAGCGCCCACGCGGTGCGATGCTTCGGCGTCTGCGTCGCGATCATCACGATGGCGCCGCTCGCATAGCCGCCGACCAGCCCCGCGAGAAAGCGGATCGCCACGAGCTGCCAGACCGACTGCACGACGCCGAGCAGCGACATCGTGATCGCCATGCCGAGGCTCGCGCGGATCAGGATCGGCTTGCGGCCGTAGCGGTCGGCGAGACGTCCCCAGAGCGGCGCGACGAGTCCCGCCGCGAGAAAGGTCGCGCCGAACGCGACGCCCGACCACTGCACCGCCGATTCCACCGAGCTCGCGCCGAGTTGCTGCACGTAGAGCGGCAGAAAGGGCAGAAGCAGCGTCATCGCCATGATGGTGGTGAACGAGCCGAATACGCAGACGTACAGATTGCGTTGCCAGTGAGCGGAGCCTTCGGACATGAATCGCGCGGTGGAGGATGGAGTTCGCGTGACTGTCGCAGATTTTCCGTTGTCTCGCTCGCGGTCATCGCCGGCACGCAAACTGCGACGCGTGTACGATCGATTCCGATCCATCGACGGAGACACGCCGGGTGAAAATCGCGACCTTCAACATCAACGGCATCCGTCCGCGGCTCGACGCGCTCCTGAAATGGCTCGAACGTGAGTCGCCCGATATCGTTTGCCTGCAGGAACTGAAAGCGACCGACGCGCAGTTTCCCGCCGATGCGATCGCGAACGCGGGCTACGGCGCGCTGTGGCACGGACAGCAGTCATGGAACGGCGTGGCGATTCTTGCGAAAGGCGCGGAGCCGGTGCTGAGCCGGCGCGGCCTGCCCGGTTTCGAGGACGACACGCATAGCCGTTATATCGAGGCGGCCGTGGGCGGCTTGGTCATCGGCTGTCTGTATCTGCCGAACGGCAATCCGCAGCCGGGGCCGAAGTTCGACTACAAGCTCGCGTGGTTCGGGCGTTTCAACGCGCATGCGAAGAGCCTGCTCGACAGCGGCCATCCGGTCGTGCTCGCGGGGGACTACAACGTCGTGCCCACCGACGAGGACATCTACAACACGCGCTCCTGGCTCAAGGACGCGCTGCTGCAGCCCGAAAGCCGCGCGGCCTACGCGGACCTGCTCGCGCAAGGCTGGACCGACGCATTGCGCACGCAGTTTCCCGACGAGCGCATCTACACGTTCTGGGATTACTTCCGCAATCACTGGCAGACCAATTCGGGCTTGCGCATCGATCATCTTTTGCTGAGCCGCGATCTGGCAAAGAAGCTGGAAAGCGCGGGCGTCGACAAATGGGTGCGCGGCGAGCCGCACGCGAGCGATCACGCGCCCACCTGGATCACGCTCAAGCTCGCGAAGCCGCGCAGGAAAGCGGCTTAGACGCACCCCGAAGCGATGCGAGAAACGGCATGACGTGTTCGCGGCCGCCCGTCTCCCAGACGTCGAGATGGTCGGCGTCTTCGATCAGCGCGAGCCGTTTGTCGCCGCGTGCGGCGTCGAACAGGCGCTGGAAATGCGCGGGAGGAATTACGCCGTCGGCGGTGCCGCCGTATATAAGGATCGGTGCATCGACCGAGGCGATCTTCGCGAGACTCTCGTAGCGGTCGCGCGCGAGCTGGCGCACGGGAAAGAGCGGAAAGCGCTTCGCCGCCACATCGACGATGCTGGTGAACGGCGCTTCGAGTATCAGCGCGTCGATTTTCGCTTCGCTCGCCAGTTGCACCGCGACGCCCGAGCCCAGCGAATAGCCGTGCAGCACGATCGAATCCGAGCGCGCGGCTGCAAAGGCGTACGCGGCGCGCGCATCGGCATAGAGGCCCGCTTCGTGCGGCTTGCCGGGGTTACCGCCATAGCCGCGATATTCCGCGAGCAGCACGCCGTAACCCGCTTCGATCATCTCCAGCGCGATATGGCCGCGTTGCGTGAGGTCTTCGCCGTTGCCGTGAAAGAGCAGGACGGTTGGCGCGGATTCCCGTGACGGCGCGCTGTAGCGCACGGTCAGATCGAGCCCGTCTGCCGTTCTGATGACGACGGCATCCGTATGCTTCTCGAGCTCATCGTTCCTGAACGCCTGGATCTGCTCCAGCGGATAGACGAGCCGCCCCTGCAGCCAGTAGAGGCCTGCCAGGGCGACGGCGTACAGCAAGGCGATCGCGGCGAGGACAATCCAGAGGACTTCGCGCATTGTGTCGGGCGTGGTTCATCTGTCACCGTACATGGTAGTGGTTTCGCGACGATCGTTCCGTGCGCTTCCTCCCTACGCGAAGTTACTCGCGCGTGGCGGTGTCAGTATCGCCATGACGCAGGCTCAGCGGCATTTCGGCGGCGATTTCCTTCTCGATCTCGTCGGCCGCGCGCCCGCGATTGAACAGCGCGTTGAGCAAGATCGCGAACACGGCGGCGAGCGTGATGCCGCTGTGCGTGAGCGGGCCGGCCCATTTAGGCATGTGCTCGAAGAAGCCCGGCGCGGCGAGCGGAATCACGCCCACGCCCAGGCTGATCGCGATGATGAGCAGATTGTTCTTGCTCTCGTAATCGACCTTGCTCAGGATCTTCACGCCGGTCGCGGCGACCATGCCGAACATGGCGATGCCGGCGCCGCCGAGCACGACCACGGGTATCGACGCGATCAGGTTCGACAGCTTCGGCAACAGCCCGAGCGACATCAGAATCAGCCCGGACACCGCGACCACCCAGCGGCTCTTCACGCCGGTAATGCCCACGAGCCCGATGTTCTGCGAAAACGACGAATGCGGAAACGTGTTGAAGATGCCGCCGATCACGGTGCCGAGACCGTCCGTGCGCAAGCCGCGCGTGGCGTCGATGCGCGACACGGGCCGTCCCGCGAGATCGCCGAGCGCGAGAAACATGCCGAGCGATTCCACCATGATGACGACCATCACGAGACACAGCGACGCAATGGCCGCGATATCGAAGCGCGGCATGCCGAACGCGAACGGATGCACCGGCGCGAACCACGCGGCGCGGCCGACGCCCGAGAAATCGACGAAGCCCATCGGCAGCGCGATCGCGAAGCCGACCGCCATGCCGAGCAGCACGGAGATGTTCGCGACGAAACCTTTCAGATACTTGTTGATGAGCAGGATCGCGAGCAGCACGACGGACGCGATCATCAGGTTCGCGGGCTGGCCGAAATTCGCCGCGCCGTGCCCGCCGCCCGCCCAGTTGATCGCGACCGGAAACAGCGTCATGCCGATGGTGAGGATGATCGTGCCGGTGACGATGGGCGGAAAGAAGCGCATCAGCCGCCCGAAGAACGGCGCGATCAGAATCGCGAACACGCCCGCCGCGATGGTCGCGCCGAAGATCGTCGTGATGCCCGCGCCGGATGACGCCATCGCGACCATCGGGCCGACCGGCGCGAAGCTCACGCCCATGATGACCGGCAGGCGGATGCCGAACTTCCACACGCCGATGCACTGCACCAGCGTCACGAGCCCGCAGGCGAAGAGGTCCGAGCTGATCAGGAACGCGATCTGATCCTTCGGCAGCTTCAACGCCGCGCCGATGATGAGCGGCACGGCGATTGCCCCCGCGTACATCACGAGCACGTGCTGGATGCCGACTGCGAGCATCTGGCCGATGGGCAGCACTTCGTCGACGGGATGGATGGTTTGGGCCATGTGCGCTCCGCGGTGTCGGTTGGACTTCTGAAACGAATATTGCATCTCCCGCCAGCCAAAAAAATATTTGCGCCGCTATACACGGCATGGAATGCAACGCTCGTCCTTTTGACCAGTCGCGCGTTTTCATCGGCTTTCGTCTGGATATTTGACCGGTCTTTGTCCAGCCGTCAGCGAACGGCCGGAAGCATTTGCCGACTCTCCCGGCGCACGCCTCGGAGCGCACGAAACAAATCGCGGAAAGCCTTGCGTATCAAGGCTTTTCGGACTGTCGAATTTCGGGATGGCGTGCTACATTCCGAGCGCAAAAAGCAATCAGTCGTCCGGGCGTCAGGCCCGCGAAAACATCACTCGCACAGGGATCTCGGCATGGAAATGGTCGGCGGAATGCGGCTTGCCCAGTTGTTCACCAACAACCAGGAGCAACTGCTCACGGAATGGCTTCCGCAACAGCACGCCATCGCCGCGCGGCGCGGGCTGGTCGGCGAGGCGGAGCTGCGTAACCAGTTCTCCCAGTTCATCTCCCTTCTGATGACGGCGCTCGGCACGGCGGAGCGGGTCGATTTCAAATCGCTCTCGTGGCAGGAAGTGCGTGCGTTTCTCGCGGAGATGTCGTCGCAGCGCGCGCGTCAGGGCTTCACGCCGGTCGAGACCGCGATGTTCGTCTTCTCGCTCAAGCAGCCGCTGTTCACGCGCCTGCGTGGGACGCTCAAGGGCGATCCCGCGACGCTCGCCGATCTCACCTGGATGATCAGCACGCTCTTCGACGAGCTCGGCCTCTACACCACCGAAGTGTTCCAGGCGAGCCGCGAACAGGTCATCGTGCGGCAGCAGCAGGAACTGCTCGAACTGTCCACGCCGGTCGTGCAACTGTGGGACGGCATTCTCGCGCTGCCGCTGATCGGCACGCTGGATTCGGCGCGCACGCAGGTCGTCATGGAGAACCTGCTGCAGAAGATCGTCGAGACGGGCGCCGCCATTTCGATCATCGACATCACCGGCGTGCCGACCGTCGACACGCTGGTCGCGCAGCATCTGCTCAAGACCGTCGCGGCGGCGCGGCTGATGGGCGCGGACTGCATCATCAGCGGCATTCGTCCGCAGATCGCGCAGACCATCGTGCATCTCGGCGTGAACCTGTCCAACGTGACGACCAAGGCGACGCTCGCGGCGGCCTTCGTGGTCGCGCTGCAGCGCACCGGCAAGTCGGTGACGGCGGGGCTCGCGCACGACGCGGCGCGCGGCGCGCGCGCGGGCGACGGCTTCGATTCGCAGCAAGCCGAATGACGCGGCCGCGCGCCATTCGAAGCCGCGCACGCGTGCACAGCGACTGAACGGGGACTCAAGCGATGGAACGCATTCCGATTCTCACGATGGGCAAGCTCCTGCTCGTCACCATTCAGGTCGACATGCATGACCGCCTGGCGCTCGCGCTGCAGGACGATCTGACGAGCCGCATCGTGAAAGACGGAGCGCGCGGCGTCCTGATCGACATTTCGTCGCTCGACGTGGTCGATTCGTTCATCGGCCGCATGATCGGCAACACGGCGGCCATGGCGCGCGTGCTGGATGCGGAGACCGTGGTCGTCGGCATGCAGCCGTCGGTGGCGATCACGCTGGTCGAGCTCGGCCTCACGCTGTCGGGCGTGCGCACCGCGCTCAACGTCGAGAAGGGCATGGCGCTCCTTTCGAGGAGCGGCACGGTCTGACGGCCGCGTGCACACGACTCCATGACGATCTTCAACTCCACAGCCGCGCCGATGTCCTCGTCGCCGCCCGACACGCTGCCGATCCGCTCCGACGAGCAGATCGTGCGGCTGCGCCAGTTCGTGCGCGAGAAGGCGGTCGCGCAAGGCCTGTCTCTGATCGATCAGACCAAGTTCGTCACGGCGGCGAGCGAGCTGGCACGCAATACGGTCATCTACGGCGGCGGCGGCGACGCGCATTGTTACCTCGTCGAGCGCAATGGCCGCCGCGGCCTCAAACTCGAATTTGTCGACAACGGGCCCGGCATCGCCGATATCCAGCGCGCGCTCTCCGACGGCTTCTCCTCGGGCAACGGCCTGGGTCTCGGCCTGGGCGGCGCCAAACGGCTGTGCGACGAATTCGACATCCGCTCGGCGCCGGGCGAGGGCACGCACGTATCGATCACCAAATGGAAACCGTTCTGAAGGAATCGATGGCCGCGCAGCAGCGCTACGAGATCGCCGAGGCGAGCCAGATCGCCTATGCGCGGCGCTCCGTCGGCGAGCTTGCGCGCGGGCTCGGTTTCAACGAGACGATTGCGGGCGAACTCGCGATCGTCGTCACCGAATGCGGCACCAATCTGCTCAAGCACGCGGAACGCGGCGAACTGCTGGTGCGCCCGCTCGTCGATGGCGGCGCGCCCGCGCTGCGTTACGGCATCGAGGTGCTGAGCATCGACAGCGGGCCGGGCATCGCCGATCTGCATCGCTGCTTCGAGGACGGCTACACGACGGCGGGCAGCCCCGGCAACGGCATGGGCGCGATCGAACGACTCTCCGACGAACTCGACATCTGGAGCGCGCCGGGGCAGGGCACCGTGCTGCGCGTCGTGTTCTGGAACGCGGCCGCCGCCGCGCCGCCGGCCGCCGCGCATCCCGTGTACGGCGTCGTGAACCTGCCGCTGCAAACCGAAACCGTGTGCGGCGATGCATGGTCGTGTCACGCGCATGGGGGCGAATTCACCGTGCTCGTCGCCGATGGCCTCGGCCACGGGCCGCTTGCCAATGTCGCCGCGATCGAAGCGGCGAAGGTGCTCGCCGCCCAGGGCGAACTGGCGCTCGAAACCATCATGGATGCCGCCAACCACGCGCTGCGCCCGACGCGCGGCGCGGCGGTCGGCATCGCGCGGATGCCGGCGTTCGCGTCGCTGGACGGCGCGCCGGTGACGTTCGCGGGCATCGGCAACATCGCGGCGAGCGTGTGGACGGAAGGCTCGCACCGGCATCTGGTGTCGCACAGCGGCATCGTCGGGCATGCGGCGCGGCGCGCGCAGTTGTTCGACGTGCCGTGCCCGCCCGACGCGCTCGTCGTGCTGCATTCCGACGGACTGACTTCGCGCTGGGATCTCGAGCGATATCCGGGTCTCGCCATCCGCCATCCGTCGCTGGTTGCGGCGGTGCTGTACCGCGACTTCGCGCGCGGGCGCGACGATGTCACCGTGTTCGTCGCCCGCGCGGCCCGGAGCGCATGATGACGCGCGCGCTCTACACGATGCGGATCGAAGACGAGCGCGATATCGTCGCGGCGCGCGTCAAGGCGCGCGATGCGAGCGCCGCGCTCGGCTTCTCGCCGCAGGACCAGACGCGCATTTCCACGTCCGTGCTGGAGGCGGCGCGCACGGTGCTGATCGCGGAGCAGGCGGCGCGCGCGGAATTTCTCGTCGATGACGCCACGCGCCCGCCGCGCTTCATCGTGCGGTTTCAGGCCGGCGCCGGCGCACGCGAGCGTCTGCGCGCGATCCGTCACGACGATTCGCAGGCCGCGCTCGGCCTGCTTGCGGCGCAGCGCCTGATGGACCATTGCGCGATCGCCGACGAAGCCGATGGCGGCACCTCGATATCGCTTGCCAAGGCGATGCCCGAGGGCGTGCCGTGCAACACGCAGGCGGCGACGGATGCGCTCCTGCGTCAGTCGAACGAGGACACGGCGGCGGAGCTGCAACGTCAGAACCGCGAGCTGATCGGCGCGCTCGCGGACCTGCGCGAGCGCCAGGAAGAACTGACGCGCCTCACGCGCGAGCTGGAAGACACGAATCGCGGCGTCGTCGCGCTGTATGCGGAGCTCGATGCTCGCGCCGATCATCTGCGCCGCGCGGACGAATCGAAGTCGCGCTTTCTGTCGAACATGAGTCACGAGTTCCGCACGCCGCTCTCGTCGATCCGCGCGTTGTCGAAGCTCCTGCTCGAACGTATCGACGGCGAACTGACCGAGGAGCAGGAAAAGCAGGTGCGCTTCATCCGCAAGGCGGCCGAAGATCTGTCGGAAACGGTCGACGACCTGCTCGATCTCGCGAAGATCGAAGCCGGCAAGATCGAGGTGCGTCCGGCCGAATTCGAAGTCGACACCTTGTTCTCGGCGCTGCGCGGCATGCTGCGGCCGCTGTCGCCGGGCGGCGCGGTGGAGCTCGTGTTCGAATCGTGCGAAGGCCTCCCGACCATCTGCACTGACGAAGCCAAGGTTGCGCAGGTGCTGCGCAACTTCGTGTCGAACGCGCTCAAGTTCACCGAGCGCGGCTACGTGCGCGTTGGCGCGAGTTACGACGAGGGGCGCAGACTGATCACGTTTTCGGTCAGCGATACGGGCATCGGCATTGCACCGGAGCATCAGCAGGTCGTATTCGAGGAATTCGGTCAGGTCGAGAACCGCCTTCAGCAATACACGAAGGGGACGGGGCTCGGCCTGCCGCTGTGCCGCAAGCTCTGCAAGCTGCTGGGCGGCGATGTGTCGCTCACGAGCGAAGCCGGGCGCGGCTCGGTGTTCAGCGCGACGATTCCCGCGCATTACGGCGCGGATTTCGATGCGGCGCATCATCCGGCGGGCGATGCGCGTCCGGCCGTGCTGGTCGTCGCGAGCAATCCGATCGAACGCCTGGACTGCGAGGCCGCGTTGCGCGCCACGCCCTATCGCGCGATGAGCGCCGCGACGCTCGACGAAGCGAGCCGGCTGCTCGCGCGCACTTCGCCCGTCGCGCTGCTGCTGGCGGTGCGGCCCGCGCCGACCGAAGCGTGGATCTGGCTCGCCGCCTTGCGCGCGCAAGCCGCGACGCGCAGCATTCCGATCGTCGTGCTGGGCGAGGCGGAAGACCGCAACGAGGCGCAGGCGCTGGGCGCGGCCGCGTTCGTCGAGCATCCGGTGGGCGGCGGCGAACTGCCGGGCGTCCTGAATGCGGTGACGGGCAAGGAACGATCATGAGAAGCGACTGGAACGAGGTGCTGATCCTCAACGTCGATGACAACGACGGCGCGCGTTACGCGAAAACGCGCATCCTGTCGCGCGCGGGCTTCAACGTGATCGAGGCCGCCACCGGCAACGCCGCGCTCGAACGCGTGCGCGCCGAAGTGCCGGATCTCGTGCTGCTCGACGTGAAGCTGCCCGACATCAACGGGCTTGAAGTGTGCCGGCAGATCAAGGCGCAGCCGGAGACCGCGAGCACGCTCGTGTTGCAGACCTCGGCGGCGGCGGTGCATAGCCTCGACCGGATTCGCGGTCTCGAAGGCGGCGCGGACAGTTATCTGACCGAGCCGGTCGAGCCTGCCGAGCTGATCGCGCACGTGCGCGCGCTGTTGCGCGTGCGGCTCGCGGAGAATGCGTTGCGCGAGAGCGAGGAACGCTTTCGCCAGCTCGCCGAGAATATCGACGACGTGTTCTGGATGCTCGATCCCGCAGCCAACGAGCTGCTCTATGTGAGCCCCGCGTACACGCATCTGTTCGATAGCGGCGGCGGCGCGCCCGCGCCCGTGCCGGGCCCGGATCACTGGTCCGGCGACATCCTGCCGCTCGACCGCGATCATGTCGCCGAGGCGTATCGCCAGTTGCTCGCCAACGGCACGCCGTATCAGGTCGAATACCGCATCACGCGCGCGAGCGGCGGGCCGCGCTGGGTCGCCGAGCGGGCATTTCAGGTGCGCGGCGCGGCGGGGCATCCGGCGCGGCCGTATCGCGTCGCGGGCATCGTCAACGACATCTCCGAGCGCAAGGCCGCCGAACTTCTGTTGCGCGAAGCCGATCGCCGCAAGGACGAATTTCTCGCGATGCTCGCGCACGAGCTGCGCAATCCGCTCGCGCCGATCCGCAACGCGGTCGATCTGCTGGACCCCGACCGCGAGCCTTCGGTGCAGCACTTCGCGACCGTGCGCGCGATCATCGACAGACAGGTGCGCCATCTGAGCCGCCTGGTCGACGATCTGCTCGATGTCGCGCGCATCACGCAGGGCAAGATCACGCTGCGCCAGGAAACGGTCGATCTCGCGGCGGCGCTCGCGGCCGCCATCGAAACCGTGCAGCCCGCGCTCGAACGCAAGCGCCATGCGCTGACGGTGAAGCTGCCGGATGCGCCGCTTTATGTAACCGGCGACAACGTGCGGCTTGCACAGGTCTTCGGCAATCTGCTGTCGAATGCGTCGAAGTACAGCATGGAGGAAGGCGAGATCGCGATCGAGACCGAGCAGTTCGGCGATGAAGCGCGCGTGACCGTGCGCGACAGGGGCATCGGCATTTCGCCGGACATGCTGCCGCATATCTTCGATCTGTTCGTGCAATCCGAAACTTCGCTCGAACGTTCGGAGGGCGGGCTCGGCATCGGCCTGCCGCTTGCGAAGACGCTCGTCGAATTGCAGGGCGGGCGCATCGAGGCGTTTTCGGCGGGACCGCAGGCGGGCAGCGAGTTCGCCGTATGGCTGCCGCTCGCGAAGGATGCACGGGTGACGACGCCGGACGTCGCGCCGGCGCCCGCGAGCGTGAGCGGCGGCAAGCGCGTGCTGCTCGTGGACGACAGCGTGGACGCGGCCACCGCAATGGCGCTCCTGCTCGAAGCAGACGGCTTCGATGTGCGCACCGCGCACGACGCGCACGAAGCGCTCGCGCTCTCCGAGACTTTCGCGCCGCAGATCGTGCTGCTCGATATCGGCCTGCCGGGCATGGACGGCTACCGCCTCGCGAGCGAGATGCGCGCGCGTCCCGCCACTGCCAATGCATTGCTGATCGCGGTGACGGGTTATGGCCAGGCGCATGATCGTCAGCGCTCGAAGGAAGCCGGCTTCGACCATCATCTCGTGAAGCCGGTCGCGTTCGAGGAGATCCAGCGCGCGGTGCAAGCGCGCTTCGAATAGATGGGTTCGACCTCTTCGCGTTTTCACTTAGTAATTCAGCGTTGACTCACGCGTTCTCGCGTCCGACACTCTAGCCCTGCAAGTGTGATCACAGGTCACACGATTTCCGAAGCATCTTCTCGAAGCATCCCCGCAACCGAACGAAAGAACGGAGGCAGATGTGGCGACACGCTCGACGACGGACTTGCCCGCGCTCGAATTGGTTGCACGCGAAACCATGGCCGGACGAGTCTACGCGCAACTCAGGCAGGCCATCATGTCAGGCCGCATCGCGCCCGGACAACTGCTGAGCCTGCGCAGCGTGGCCGAAGCGGTGGGTTCCTCGACCATGCCGGTGCGCGCCGCGCTCACGCGATTGCAGGCGGAAGGCGCGTTGATCGACGGTCCGGGCCGTGCGCTGATGGTGCCGCCCATGACCCTCGAACTGCTCGAAGAGTTGCGCGACGTGCGTTGCGCACTGGAAGGCGCGGTCGCGAAGCGCGCGGCGTCGCGCATGACGCGCGCGCATCTCGAAGCCCTGCAAGCCATCTTCGACACGATGAACGCGCAGGTCGAAGCCGGTGACGCGCCCGCGTATCTGCGCAGTAACTTCGGATTTCATATCGCCATCTACACGCACGGCGCCAGCGATCTCACACTCGCGACGATCCAGAACCTGTGGATGCGTATCGGCCCGTTCCTCAATCTCGTCGCCCCCGACATTCCCCACATGCGGCTTTCGATGGTCGCGCACCGGCTCATCGTCGAAGCGCTCTGGCGTGGCGACGGCGAAGGCGCGCGCGCGGGCATCGAGAAGGATATCGGCGATGCGGCAGCCGACCTGCGCGAAAGACTTCAGGCATGCAACAAGGACGGCGCGCAGGCGAGCGCCTGAGCGCAACGACAACAACGGAGACAGGCATGACGGTTTTGCAGATGTTGAAACCGCACGCGGGCTTGCGCGTGCTGATCACGGGCGGCGCATCGGGCATCGGGCTCGTGATGGCGCGCGCGTTCATCGATGCGGGCGCGCGCGTGCACGTCTGCGATTCGAGCGCCGAGGCCATCGATGCATTGACGCGCGCCGAAGCGCAGACGGAGTGCAACGCGATCACGTCGACGCTCGCGGACGTATCGGACGACGCTGCCGTCGAGCGCGTGTTCGCCGACGTGCGGAAGGAGCTCGGCGGACTCGACGTGCTCGTGAACAACGCGGGCATCGCGGGCCCGACGGGCGATATCGAAACGCTCGACGTGAAGGAGTGGCAGCAGACCATCGACGTCAATCTGAACGCGCAGTTCTATTTCGCGCGCCGCGCGGTGCCGCTGTTGCGCGACGCGCATGGCGGCGGGACGATCATCGCGTTGTCATCCGTGGCGGGAAGGCTCGGCTATGCATTCCGAACGCCGTATGCCGCGACGAAGTGGGCTGTGGTCGGCATGATCAAGAGCCTGGCGATCGAGCTCGGGCCGTCGAACATACGCGTCAACGCGATCCAGCCGGGCATCGTAAAAGGGCCGCGCATCGAGCGCGTGATCGCCGCGCGCGCGAAGCAACTGAAGCTCTCCTATGAAGAGATGGAGCAGCAGTATCTCGCGAAGGTGTCGCTGCGACGCATGACGACGCCCGAGGAAATCGCGGCCACTGCGCTCTTTCTGTGCTCTCCGGCGGGCAGCGGCATTTCGGGGCAAGCGATATCGGTCTGCGGCAACGTGGAAGTCCTTTAAAACAAGAGGAATAAATGGCAACGAAACGCAAGGTCATCATCACCTGCGCGCCGACCGGCGCGATCCATACGCCTTCGATGTCGCCGTATCTGCCCCTCACGCCGCAGCAGATCGGCGATGCGGCGCTGGCCGCCGCGAAGGAGGGCGCCGCGATCATCCATCTGCACGCGCGCGATCCGAACGATGGTCACCCGACGCAGGAGCCCGCCGTGTTTCAGGAGTTCCTGCCGCGCATCAAGGCGGAAACGGATGCCGTCATCAACCTCACGACGGGCGGCAGCCCGCATATGACCGTCGCGGAACGGCTGAAACCCGCGCATCACTTCAGACCGGAGGTGGCGTCGCTGAACATGGGCTCGATGAACTTCGGCCTCTATCCGATGCTGGAACGCTTCAAGGAATTCAAGTACGAATGGGAGCGCAAGCATCTGGAGAACAGCCGCGATCTCGTCTTCAAGAACACCTTCGCGGATATCGAATACATCCTGACCTCGTGCGGCGCGAACGGCACGCGCTTCGAATACGAGTGCTATGACATCTCGCACCTCTACAACCTCGCGCATTTCGTCGATCGCGGGCTCGCGAAGCCGCCGTTTTTCGTGCAGAGCGTGTTTGGTTTGCTGGGCGGCATCGGGCCGCATCCGGAAGACCTCGCGCACATGAAGCGCACTGCGGATCGTCTCTTCGGCAAGGACTATGTGTGGTCGATTCTCGGCGCTGGCCGCAATCAGATTCCGCTCGGCTCGATGGGCCTCGCGCAGGGATCGAACGTGCGCGTCGGTCTGGAAGATTCGTTGTGGATCGAGCCGGGCAGGCTCGCGGAATCGAGCGCGGCGCAGGTGCGCAAGATCCGGCAAGTGATTGAAGGCTTGTCGCTCGATATCGCGACGCCCGCCGATGCGCGCGACATGCTCAAGCTCAAAGGCGCCGCCGACACCAACTTCTGAACGGGACGAGGACCATACACAGATGCAAGCGAAGAACATTGCGGTGATCGGCTCGGGCCGCATCGGCCGGGCGTGGGCGATCGTGTTCGCGAAGAGCGGCTTCAACGTGACGATTCACGACGCGTCGCCGGAAATGCTTGCGGGCGCGATTCCCGCGATCCGCGAAAGCGTGCAGGATCTCGCGTCATTCGATCTGATCGACGAACCGGTCGATACGATTGTCGCGCGCATCGGCGCATGCGAGAGCCTCGCCGATGCCGTCGCCGATGCGGATCTCGTGCAGGAGAACATCGCGGAAGTGGTGGAGGCCAAGCGCGCGCTCTTCACCGAGCTCGACCGTCTGACGAAGCCCGATGCGCTGCTCGCAAGCTCGACTTCGGGACTGCCCGCGTCGACCTTCACGGAAGGCCTGCAAGGGCGCGCGCGCTGTCTGGTCGCGCATCCGGTGAATCCGCCTTCGCTCGTGCCGCTCGTCGAGTTGTGCGGCGCGCCGTGGACTTCGCGCGAGACGATGGAGCGCGCCCGCGCGATCTATGAAGAGGCGAAGCAAAAACCCGTGACCGTCAATCGCGAGATCGCGGGCTTTCTGCTCAATCGTCTGCAAGGCGCGGTCCTGGACGAAGCCTTGAGTCTCTACGAACAAGGCTATGCGAGCGCCGCCGATCTCGACACCGTCATGCGCGACGGACTCGCGATGCGCTGGTCGTTCATGGGGCCGTTCGAAACCATCGACCTCAACGCGCCCGGCGGTGTGGCCGATTATGCGTCGCGTTATGGCGGCACCTATCGAAGCATCGCGGCAGGGCGCAAACCGTTCGACTGGTCCGCCGACACGCTCGACCGGCTCGATGCCGAACGACGCGCCGAATTGCCGCGCGACAAAATCGAAGAGCGCAGCCGCTGGCGCGATCGTCGTTTGATGGCGTTGCTCGCGCATCGCCGCGATCTCAAGGATTGAGCACGGACGTTATCATCCCGGCGTCACTGTCACGAACGATCTCGCCTGAAATGAACGCTTCCGCACACAGCATCGATGTCGATGCGCTCATCGCCTCGCTGCCCGAGCGCATCGACGCGATCGTCACGCGCGGGACGATCGCTCAGCCCGAACACATCGCGTTGCGCGAGGACGCCCGCGCGCTGACGTATGCGCAACTGGAGCACGCTGTCGATGCGCTGGCCTCGCGTTTCGCGGCGGCGGGCGTGCGCGCGGGCGATCGCGTGATGCTGGTCGGCGAGAACAGCGTCGCGCTGGTCACGGCGTTCTTTGCCGTGAGCCGGCTCGATGCATGGGCGCTCGTGGCCAATGCGCGTCTGTCCGCCGTCGAGCTCGATGCGATCCGCGCGCACGCGAAACCGCGCATTGCCTTCTTCACGGTCGAAGCATCCGACGACGCCGCGCATCACGCGCAACGCGACGCGGCGCGCACGGAGACGCTCGACGCCACGCCGATAGGCGCGTTCGCATTGAGCGCCGTCGATGCGTCATCCGGGCAGGAGCCGCATGGTCTGCCTGCAAATCGCCAATGCGCGGCGCTCATCTACACGACAGGCACGACGGGCGCGCCGAAAGGCGTGATGCTGTCGCATCGCAATCTGCTGTTCGTCGCGGCGATATCGAGCACGCTGCGCCGTGTCGGCCCCGATGATCGCGTCTATGCCGTGTTGCCCATCTCGCATGTCTTCGGTCTCACATCGGTATGTCTCGGCTCGTTGTATGCGGGCGCGACGCTGCGGCTGGCAGCGCGCTTCGACACCGAGCAGGCAGGTCGCGTGCTTCGCGACGAGCGCATGACCATCTTTCAGGGCGTGCCGGCGATGCATGCGAAGCTGATCGACCGCTACACGCCGGAAGGCGGCCTGCACGCGTCCTCGCTCCGCTTCGTCTATTGCGGCGGCTCGCCGCTCGACATGTCGCTGAAGGCCGCGGCCGAGGCGTTCTACGGGGTGCCGCTGCACAACGGCTACGGCATGACCGAGACCAGTCCCACCGTGTCCAATACGCGTCTCGACGCGCCCGCGCGTGACGCGTCCGTCGGTCCGCTGGTGCCGGGAGTCGAAGCGCGCATCGTGCCACTCGCGCAACAAGCCGATGCACACGACGACACCGGCGAATTGTGGGTCCGCGGGCCGAACGTCATGCTCGGGTATTACCGCGATCCGGCGCAGACGGCGGCCACGGTCACGCCGGATGGCTGGCTCAGGACCGGCGACCTCGCGCGCTTCGAACACGGCGAGCTGTATATCGTCGGGCGCAGCAAGGAACTCATCATCCGCTCGGGCTTCAACGTCTATCCCGCCGAAGTGGAGCAGGCGCTCAACAGTCATCCCGATGTGCTGCATTCCGCCGTGGTCGGGCGGCATGTCGAGGGCAACGAGGAGGTGCTGGCGTTCGTCGAATTGCGGCCAGGCAGCGTGGCCAGCGAGCGTGAACTGGCCGACTGGGCAAGCGTGCGGCTCGCGCCCTACAAGCGGCCATCGTCCATCCGCATTCTCGACGCGTTGCCGGTATCGGCGAGCGGCAAGGTGCTCAAGCATCGGCTTGCGACGCTCGGCGGATAGTTGCGGGCGCAACCGCTTTCATCGCGGCGCGGAGGCGGCTTTCATGTCTTCACCCGCGCCACCCAGCGACTGGAACAGCGCGGCCGTGTCCGAGAGCCGGTTCGCTTGCGCGAGCGCGTAGTCGAGTTGCGTTTGCAGCGCCTGCCGCTGGGTGTCAAGCAATTCGAAGCGGCTCACGCCGCCCGCCGCGTGACGCGCCATGGTCGTGTCGAGACTCGCTTGTGCTTCGCTCGCCGCCACTTCCCGCGACTGCAATGCGCCGGCATCGTTCTGCAGCGCGCTCAGGCTGTCGGCGACTTGCTGCAGCGCGTCGAGCACGGTCTGACGGTACGCTTGCAGCGCTGCATCATAGGCCGCTTCCGCCGAACGTTTCTTCGCACGCAGCTCGCCGCCATGAAAGAGCGGCTGCGTCAGATTGAGTCCCACATTCCACACGTTCATGCTGTTCAGCATGTCGCGAATGCTGGTGCGCTGGCTGCCCGCACCCGCCGTGAGCGAGAACTTCGGATAGAGATCGGCCGTCGCCACCCCGACATGCGCGCTGGCCTGATGCAACAACGCCTCCGTTGCGCGGATGTCGGGACGTTCGCGCGCGAGCGTCGAAGGCAGCGTGAGCGGAACGTCGCCGGGCAGATGCAGCGAGTCGAGCGTGATCGCATCGAAGTCGGCTTTGGACGGCTCGACTCCGGTGAGCACTGAAAGACGATGATCGGCCTGATCGCGTTGCGTGACTAGCGATGGCAGGCTCGCGCGTGTCTGCTCGAGCAGCGTGCGTTGGCTGCGCACGTCGAGTTGCGCGACGCCGCCCGCTTTCAGCCGGCCCTCCATGATCGACAGTTGGCGGGCCTGTGCATCGGCGAGACGTTCCGTCAGCGTGATCTGCTGCTGCAACGACGCGCGTCGTATCACGGTGGCGACGACATTGCCCGCGATCGAAAGACGCGCCGCATCCAGCTCGAACGACTGGTAATCCACTTGCGCGCGCAGTGCTTCGAGCGCGCGCCGCTCGCCGCCGAAGACATCGAGTGTGTAAGACACGCTCACCGATGCGTCGTAAAGCGTGAACGGCCCCGGCGCCGGTATCGGCACGCCGAACGCGGCGGGATCGACTTTCTGACGCGACGTGGACAGCGAAGCGTCGACGGACGGGAAGTAAGTCGCGCCCGCTTGCGCGCGGTAGTCTTCGCGCGCCTGCACGAGTCTCGCGCGGGCCTGTTCGAGCGTCGGGCTGTCCTCCAGCGCGCGATCGACGAGATGGTTCAGCGCGTCCGAGCCGAACTGCGTCCACCACAGCGGCAACGCACGATCGGCCGATGGAAAGCGCTGCGGCGTCACTGTCGAAAGAGGTGTCTGTGGCGGCGTTTTGATGTAACTCTGCGTATCGGGCGGGGCGGGCGAATGAAAGTCGGGACCGACCGTGCAGCCGTACAGCACGAGGACGCAGAACGGAACGAGCGGTTTCATCGACGTCTCCTCAATCCAGCGTACGCCGGTAGAAGCGCAGCGCGATGCCCATCACGATGACGGTGAACAGCATCATCGGCCAGACGGAAGGCCACAGGTCCGCCCAGCCGTTGCCCTTGAGCAGAATGCCGCGAATCAGGCGGTTGAAGTACGTGAGCGGCAGCAGATTGCCGATGAACTGCGCCCATCGCGGCATGCCCGCAAACGGAAACATGAAACCCGAGAGCAGGATGTTCGGCAGGAAATAGAACATGGTGAGCTGCATGGCCTGAAGCTGGTTCTGCGCAAGCGACGACAGCGTGATGCCCACGGTCAGATTCGCGGCAATGAAGAGCAGCGCGGCGAGATAGATCGCGAACGGATTGCCGATCAGCGGTACATGGAACACGAAGCGCGTGGCCATGAGAATGATGGTCGCCTGAATCAGGCCGATGAATACATAAGGGATGATCTTGCCGGTCATCACTTCGATGGGTCGCACCGGAGTCGCGAGCAGGTTTTCCATTGTGCCGCGTTCGCGTTCGCGCGTGATGGCGAGGCCCGTCATCATGACGAGCGTCATCGTGAGGATCACGCCCATCAGGCCCGGCACGACGTTGTATTGCGTGATGCCTTCAGGGTTGTAGAGGTTGTGCACCTGTACGTCGAAGGCGGCGGGCCTGCCATTGAGGTAGGCGAGCGGCCCCGTGATGTCCTTTTGCGCAACCGACTGCGCGAGATTCGACAGGGCCATGGTCGCCTTGCTGACCGCGGTCGGATCGGTGGCGTCCGCTTCGACGAGCAGCGCGGGCCGTTCGCCGCGCAGCAGCCTGCGCGAAAAATCGGCGGGAATGTTCAGCACGAACAGCACGCGGCCTTGCGCGAGCGCGCGGCGGCCAGCTTCGTCATCGGGCAGGGTTTCGACGATATCGAAGTATTGCGAATGCTCCATGGCCGCGATGAAGCTGCGCGAAAACGGACTCTGATCCGCCGTGATGATCGCAGTGGGCAAGTGCTTCGGGTCCGTGTTGATCGCATAGCCGAACAGCGCGAGCTGCACGATCGGCAAGCCCACGATCATGCCAAAGGTGATGCGATCGCGCCGCAATTGCAGGAACTCCTTGGTGACGATGCTCCACCAGCGCGTGAAGGAGAAGCGCGTGAACATTGCGAGTGGGCCGCGCGCGTTCATGACGCCACCTTGAAGTTGTCGGTCGAATGGCTCATCAGATAGATGAAGACATCCTCGAGACCGGTTTCGACGGGCTCGGCGTGCGTCGCGCCGTCTTTGGTCGCATCGCGCACGGCCTGTTCGAGCGCGGCGTGATCGCTGCCGCTCACATGCAGCGCGGCGCCGAACACCACCGTCTGATCGACGCCGGGCGTCTTGCGCAGACGCTCCGAGAGCGCGCTGAGACGCTCGCCGTGTATGACCCACGTGGCGAGATTCTGCGAGGCGATCACTTCACTGGCCGTGCCCTGCGCGAGCAGCTTGCCGTAAGCGATATAAGCGAGCTTGTGGCAGCGCTCGGCTTCATCCATATAGTGCGTGCTGACCAGCACGGAGATGCCTTGCGCAGCGAGACGATGCAGCTCTTCCCAGAAGTCGCGGCGCGCGGTGGGATCGACGCCGGCGGTGGGTTCGTCGAGCAGCAGCAGCTTTGGTTCATGTAGCATGCAGGCGGCGAGCGCGAGACGCTGCTTCCATCCGCCCGAGAGCGAGCCCGTCAATTGTTTCGCGCGGCTTTGCAGGCCGAGTGCTTCGAGCGAGCGGTCGACGGCCTCGCGCCGGTTCTTCATCTGATAGATGCGCGCGACGAAGTCGAGATTCTCGCGGATCGTCAGATCCTCCCAGTACGAAAACCGCTGCGTCATATAGCCGACGTTTCGCTTGATCTCTTCGCTTTCGCGCACGATGTCATAGCCGAGACACGTCCCGCTGCCCGAATCGGGCGTGAGCAGCCCGCACATCAGGCGGATGGAGGTCGTCTTGCCGCTGCCGTTGGGGCCTAGAAAGCCGAAGATCTCGCCGCGCGCCACTTGCAGCGTCACGTTGTTGACGACGTGCTTGTCGCCGAAATGCTTGTTGAGATCGTGCACGTCGATGACGTACTGGGTTTCGTGCCCGCTCATTGCAGCCTCACCGCCACGGGCTGGCCGGGATGAAGCTTCGCTGCATCGGCTGGCTGCGGATGCGCTTCGACCATGAACACGAGCTTCGAGCGGCTCTCGTTGCTGTAGATGACCGGCGGCGTATATTCCGCCTGATTCGACACATAGGTGATCTTCGCAGGCACGTCTTCGGCGCATCCGTCGCAATGGATGGTTATCGCGCGCCCTGTCGCGAGACTCCCCACGACGGCTTCGGGTACGAAGAAACGCACCTTCACGTTTTGCGGCGGCAGCATCTGCACGACGGGACTTCCCGCCTGAACCCATTCGCCCACGCGATAAAGCGTGTCGTACACCAGTCCTTCCGCTGGCGCGGCGACGCGCTTCTGATCGAGCTTCCACTGGGCCTGCGCGACTGCGGCCTGTGCGGCCGCCACTTGCGCGCGCTGCGCGCCGATCTGCTGCGGCCGTCCGGGCAGGCGAGCGATTTCGACCTGTTCGCCGAGATCGCGGACTTGCGCGGCGGTGGCCTCGGCGTTCGCACGAGAGTCGTCGAGCTGTCCTCGGGCGATGCCGCCCACGCCGAACTGCGCCGCGTCGCGGCTCAACTGCAAGGCGGCCTTGCGGGCGTTCGCGCGTGCCTGGGCGAGTTGCGCGCGTACCGAGGCTACTTCCGGGGCGCGCTTGCCCGTGAGCATGTCATCGAGTTGCGATTGCGCGGCGGCGAGCTGGCGCTTCGCCTGATCCAGAGCGGCGGTTTCATCGGCGGATTCGAGGGCGAAGGCGCCTGTGCCAGCGTGCAGCGTCTGCCCGCGCGTGGCGGATAACTCGGTGAGCTTGCCCGACTGAGATGAGCCGAGATAGACGAACTCTCCCTCGACATAGCCCTGATAGCCGTCGCGGTCCTGATGGGAGCACGCAACGAGCGCCGCGGCGAGCAGCAGGCAGATCGGTGTGCCGGAAATGCGGCTCATGGCGCGCTCCACGAATGCAATGAACTTCGATGTTGGTTGGTCTACCAAACAATAAATGAAGCATGGAATCGGTGTCAAGCGCGGCGCGTTCTTTTTACCGCTCCGTCGGCGTGTCAGGAAAAGAATAGAAGAGCACGCGCCCGTTGGGGCGCGTGCGTTGAAAAATCGGGGGGGGAGGGGTTACAGCGCCTTGATGACCGACATGGCGATCACGCGCGGCTCGTCGAACATCGTCGCGAGTTCGAAGAACAACAGGAATGCGAGCATGTAGCCTACGGCCGGACGGTATTCCATGAAGCGCACGAGGAGCGGCGCGATGCGCGTGCGCAACGGCGCGCGCGTGAGGAGCCACGCGCAGAGCGCGCCGATCACCGCGCCCCCGATCACATCAGTCGGGTAATGCAATCCCAGATAGACGCGCGGCAGGCACACGAAGACGACGCAATGAATAATCGCGAGCACGCCGACCCAGCGCCAGACGAGGAAGATGCCCACTGCGATTGCCATCCACAGCGCGGCGTGATCACTGGGAAACGAACTCCACATGCGGAGGAATTTGCCGGTTGTATCCGGAAGCGAAAAGCTCAGGTGAAGATTCGGATCGTAGATCGGCCGCATTCGAAACGGCAAGGTAAGCGCTAAAAGCCTGCCGAGCAGAAACGCGATAAGCGCAGCGCACAAAATACAGATCACCATTTCGCGGCGCCATCTCAGTGTCTCTCCGGGCCTGAACCAGATTGCCCACAAAATGGCGAGCGGAATGACACCTTTGGCCAGGTAAAAGTCAGCAATTGCGTGCACTGCGTGAGTAAATATGACAGACGAAGACGCAATACTTACCAGCCAGGTTTGAATTGCTATATCAAACGCATTCACTTCTCACTACTCCATCCGTTTATGACTGTTGCATGAAAAGAATATGAGCGGAATCGCACATTTGTTAGTGCGCCGCCGCGCATAACGCGGAAAACGGCACGAATTGCGAATCTGTATTAGCGAGCTAATGAAAGCGCAAAGAGTTCTTCAGGCAGGCATTTCTTGTGCTGCGCAATATGCGACAAAGAGGCGAATGCGATATGGATAAGCTTTTGGAATTGGCGCAGGACTGCGGCTTTTCGGTCGTACTGGAAGGTCGGATCGGCACTCAGGAATACAACAGCGTCAGTGGCCCGTTGCAGGCCCTGGAGAAATTCGCGGAGATCATTCGCGAAGCGGCGCTACAGGAACATCCGCGAAAGGACGAATAGATAATGCGGATCCCGCCCCGATTCGAATCCGTTCGATGCGATTCGGTCCCTTGGGGGCGGGTTCAAGTCACTTAGCCTGCCGTTGTGACCGGCGGGGGCGGCCGGGGCGGTGATGCTCGGCTTTCGACGTATCCCGCGATTTCTGCGCGAGAGGCGGGCGTCGTTGCGATCGCTTACGCTCAGGTCATACCTATGGTGGCTGGCGGCGAGCACCCACGTTTCCTCGACCGTCGCGGCGGGCGGCGCGCGGGCACCACGCGGCGCCAGGCCGTGATGTTCGGCTCCATCACATTGAAGCGCCCTTCGATGAAGCGGATCACCGAAGTGTGAGCGAACACCTGCGAGCACACGAAGCCGCCCTTGGTCCACGGCGAGACGATCGTCATTGTTACGCGCGGCCCGAGTCCGAAGGTCAAGTTGTCGACGGTATAGCTGCCGCGCGCGATGTCGGCGGTTGCGGCGGCACGACATGATAGAAGAAGTCGTCACGATTCGACATCCGAATCAAATCAAATGTGCCCGCCCTCCGGTGCTTCATGCGGAATCATCCACCCGAAGAACACTTCTGCTTCGACCAGCTTGCCGTTCCGGATAGTGAGAATCTCGGTGTTGCGGAATGCGCCATCGTCCTTCATGCGCAGATCGTAGGTGACGAACACGCGCTCCCCGTCGCGAACCAGATGAACGAACCGGAACTCTTCCGTGATATGCGAATTCGGCCAGCAACGCGCGAAGTAGGTTGCGCGATCGAGGCGGTTGTCGCGCGGACTGGTGAAGTGGAAATCATCGGCGATGATCGCCTCGATCGCGGCGCGGTTCTTCGTGACATAGGCCTCGTACACGCGCCTGGCTATCTCGACAGGATCGAGGATTTCGGCGGTTGTGGTCATCAGATATCTCCTTTGCTAGGGGTGCGGATCCGGTTAGACGCCTCCGTACCACGACGATCAAGAGCTCGCTGAATCGACATGCGGGATTCGATCAGCCTTTGCGCGTCGATTGCATTCGAATTACATTGCGATATCGCGAGATCCTGATCAACACCTAAAAGAAGGAGACGCACCCATGAAGGGAAAGAAGGGGCAACGTCTGCTCGCGCTCGTCGCGGGCACGCTGATGATGGCGCCGCTGACGGCAAGAATTGCATACGCGGACACGGCGAGCGACGAAACCATCACTGTCGCGGGCCTGTCGCAGCCATCCGATATCCTGATCGACCGCTGGGGTGTGCCGCATATTTTCGCGGCCAACGACAGCGATGCCTTCTTCGTGCAAGGCTTCAACGCGGCGCGCGATCGTCTGTTTCAGATCGATCTGTGGCGCAGACGCGGCCTCGGCGAGCTTGCGGAGGTCTTCGGTCCCGCCTATGTGGAGCAGGACAAGGCCACGCGCCTCTTCCTTTATCGCGGCGACATGGCGAAGGAATGGCAACGCTACGGGCCCGATGCGAAGCCTGCCGCGACCCGCTTCGCGGCCGGCGTGAACGCATACATCGGCTGGCTCGCGGCGCATCCGGACCGCATGCCCTATGAGTTCCGCAAGATTGGCTATTGGCCCGCGAAATGGAGCGCGGACGACATCGTGCGCATCCGCAGTCATGGTCTCACCCGAAATCTGACCAGCGAAGTGGCGCGTGCGCGTGTCGCCTGCAAGAGTTCGCTCGACTCGGACAACGTGCGCTTCGGCCTTCAGCCGTCCTGGAAAGCGCAGATGCCCGAGGGCCTCGATCCCTGTCTCCCCGACGACGTCCTCAAGGTCTTCACGCTCGCGACGCAGGGCGTGCATGTGACGAAGGAATCGTTGAAAAGCGCGGACGCAACGACCACGATCATCGCCGCGGCCGACAATCCCGAGGAAGTCACCGAAGGCAGCAACAACTGGGTAATCGCGCCGTCGAAATCGGCCACCGGCCGCGCGATCATGGCGAACGATCCGCATCGCGCCTACGCCGCGCCGAGCTTGAGATACATCCAGCAGATCAGCACGCCGACCCTCGATATCATCGGTGCGGGCGAGCCTTCCGCGCCGGGCATTTCGATCGGGCATAACGGTTCCATTGCATACGGTCTCACGATCTTCAACATCGATCAGGAAGACCTCTATGTGTATGAGCTGAATCCGGCGAATCCGCGCGAATATCGCTACAAGGGCAAATGGGAGCCGATGCGAGTCGTACATGAGCGGATCGCGGTGCGTGACGGGACGCCCGTGAGCGCGGACTTGCTGTTCACGCGGCACGGTCCCGTGATCTACACGGAAGAGAGCAAGCATCGCGCGTTTGCGGTGCGTACCGCGTGGCTGTCTCCGGGCATGTCGCCGTACTTCGATTCGATGCGCTACATCCGTGCGAAGAACTACGCGCAATTCAAGGCCGCGCTTGCGACCTGGGGCGCGCCGACGGTCAACCAGGTCTATGCGGACAAGGACGGCAACATCGGCTGGGTGCCGAGCGGACTTGCGCCCAGACGCCCGAACTGGGATGGCCTGATGCCGGTGCCGGGCGACGGTCGCTATGAATGGGACGGCTTCTGGCCGCGCGATGCGATGCCGTCCGTGTACAACCCCGCGCAAGGCTACTTCACCACGTCGAACGAGATGAATCTGCCTGCGGGTTATCCGTATGCGGAGCGCAAGCTCGGTTTCGAATGGACCAACGGATCGCGTCATCAGCGCATCGACGAGGTACTGAAAGCGTCGCCCAAGGTGTCGATCGAGGACTCGGAGCGCTTGCAGAACGACATCGTGTCGATTCCAGCGCGCCGTCTCGTGGCCTTGCTTGCGCCGCTTTCAAGCGATGACGAGGACACGCGCGCCGCGCTCGCAATGCTCAAGGGCTGGGATGCGCACATGGGTGCTGACTCTCCGCAAGCGGCGCTGGAGGAAGTCTGGTTGTCGCGACATCTCGGACGCGCGTTCAAGGAGGCGGTGTTGCCGAAGAGCGCGGCGGCGGCGTTCGGCGCACCGGATACCGCCGTCATGCTCGATACGCTCGAGCGTCCCGAGACACGCTTCGGCGATGACGCACGGCGCAAGCGCGATGCCGTGATGTTGTCGAGCCTGCATGATGCCTATGCGGAGATGCGTCGTCTGCAAGGCGACGATGCGAGTCAGTGGCAATGGGGCAAGCTGCAGACGAACCTGAATGCGCACCCGCTCGCCGATGCCGTCGATGCCGACATGCGCGCCAAACTCAACGTCGGCCCCATAGGCAAGGGCGGCAGCGCGTACACGCCGAATCAGTCCACCTATCGCGCGAGCGATTTCCGAGAGACGAACGGACCGTCGTTTCGTGTGGTCGTCGATGTCGGCAACTGGGATGACTCGCGCGCCGTGAATCTGCCAGGCGAGTCGGGTGATCCGGATAGCCCGCACTATCGCGACCTCGCGCAGATGTGGCTCAAAGGGGAGTATTTCCCGTTGCTGTATTCGCGTGCGGCCGTCGAGGCCGCGACCGAGAAGCGCGTGCATCTCGTGCCGGATACGCACTGAGCACGCGCGCCCCGCTGCGCCATTGTTGCGAGATCGGCAAGGCATCTTCAACGCGGGCGGCGCTGATCTTCGCGCCGTCTTGCTTCACAATAGCGATGCGGTGGACGGGTGCTGGCTGGCGCCTTGCCGGACTCCTCATCCGGTTCGTCCTCCGCGCTTCTCTTCTCGTTCCCTGCTTGATGTTTCTATTCGATAGCGACGCCCGGCCGTAACGGACGCATCGCGCGATGCCCAAGGAAATTCCGTTCCGCTGCGGGAATAGATCGCCGTGTGCCCGGGTTAACCATTCGAAGCCTCACAACTTGAAACGTAAGTCGAGTGAGTCGAAGCCGCGCAAGGGCCCTGTGCGTTCGATGAGGTTCGTGGATCGCTCGCGATCCGGTCAACCTTTTCTATCGGAGTCGGAACATCATGAACGTCATCGCCAAACTCGTCGTGTCTCTCGCCGTCGTCGCGGCGCCCACCTTCGCTTTCGCGCAAAGCCAGAACGGTCCGCTCACGCGCGCTCAAGTGAAGGCGGAGCTCGTGCAGCTCGAACGCGCCGGATACTCGCCTGCAATGGGCGAGCAAGCCAACTATCCCGCCGACATCCAGGCTGCGGAGGCGAAAGTCGCCGCACAACAGAACACGAACGAAGCCAACGAAGCCTATGGCGGCACGCACGCCGGCGGCGCGGCCTCGAGTGCGAGCTCGGCGCGCATGCCTATGTCGATGAAGCACGACGCGACGTCGGCTGCGGATTGCGTCGGGCCTGCCGGCTTCTGTTCGCCGTTCTTCGGAAGCTGAGTTGCCCGGTTATTGATTTGCGGGCGAGGAGATCATTCAGGGAATTCGGCGTTCGAAACCCCTAGCCTGGAAATTGGGTGTTCGGATGCACCGGGCGGACGCAGAAAAAAATAATTTGCGAGAGGGGGTTGCGGGAGCGTCATCGGTTAGTCATAATCTCGTTTCTCTGCTGCTGACAACGCAGCGACGCAAGACGGAAGTTGATGTGATGACTCGGTTTTGCGATGTGCTCTTTAAAAACTAACAGCCGATAAGTGTGGGCGCTTGATGCAAGTGCGGCTGGTTCTTCGGGA
>NZ_FCOA02000033.1 GCF_001544875.2 Caballeronia hypogeia | reverse complement strand
GAGCACGTATTTCGCGGTGTACACGACCGCTTGCGTGTCGGCCCAGTTGGCCAGCGTGATCTTGATCGGCTCGGCCGGTTTCGCCGAGAGGGCGAACGTGAACGCGGAGACTGCAACGGCAGCCTGGAATGCGAAGCGTACGGACAAGACAGTCTTCATTTGACGTTCCTTGTGTCGACTTGATCGAAATGACGCTGGATGTGACGCGTGAAGCCGGGCTCCTTCGTTCATCTGTTTGTGGTGATTTCGGCACTTGCTGCGCGATATTCGTCAGCCGACTGAAAATCAGGCGATGTATGCAGGCGCCGCACCCCACAGTATTCGACCGTCAAACGAATCGTCAATATTCTTTTATTGATCCGATCATTGGCGCGCGCCATGCGTGAGCATCTGCCGGGCGCGATGCTTGTCGGGTTTTCCCTGAGCACGATTCATGTCGATTGCTGCGGTGATGCTTCGTCGTGGGAGTATGTCGAGACTCTTCAACCCGAGGTGAGCCAAACATGACTACCGGCACCGTCAATCTTCACCGCGTCCTGCGCGCGACGCCCGAGCGCATCTATCGCGCCTTCCTCGAACCCGATGCGATCGCGAAGTGGCTTCCGCCCTATGGCTGCACGTGTCAGGTCCATCAGATGGAAGCGCGCGTGGGCGGAACGCACAAGATGTCGTTCCGCAACTTCGGCACGGGCAACGGTCACTCGTTCGGCGGCGAGTACCTCGAACTGGTGCCCTTCGAGAAGATCCGCTATACGGACCGCTTCGACGATCCGAATCTGCCCGGCGAAATGCACATCACCGTCACGTTGCGCAAGGTGTCGTGCGGCACCGAGCTGACGATCGTGCAGGCGGGCATACCCGAAGCGATCCCGGTGGAGATGTGCTATCTCGGCTGGCAGGAATCGCTGATTCAACTGGGAAGACTGGTCGAACCCGAAATCCCCGATTGATCCGGAGCGCTTTAGTCGAGCCGCGTTCGCGTGGTGAGTCCGCTTGCCTTGTCCCACTGCTCGGACGTCATCCTTTGCACGGTGACGCCGAAGGTCCAGATATGGCCCTCGGGGTCTTTCGCGCGATAGGTACGGTCGCCGTAGAACTGCGTTTGCGGCTCCATCAGGATCGTTGCGCCCGCGGCGCGTGCGTGCTCGCAATGGGCGTCGACGTCCTCGCCCTCGGCGAGCTGAACATGCACGGACTGCGTGTTCTTGCCGCTGACCGAGCGCGGACTTTTATGGTCTTCGCTCCATTCGCTGCCGATCATGACGACGGAGTTCCCGTAGGTCATCTCGGAGTGGGCGAGATTGCCGTCCGCATCGAGAATGACGAACAGCGGCTCGAAGCCGAACGCGGTTTCGAGCCAGCGAAAGGCTGCCTTCGGATCCTGGTAGGAAAGCGCGCTGGACAGGCCTTTGCTGCGGTAGGCATCGGTCATGTGAGTTCTCCGGGTTGTGGTGTCGGGGAGGACTCGTCCAGCATCGAAACAATCGGCCGGAAATGCAAGCGAAATCCGTTTGCAGCTCGGGCGATTCAGGCGGATGACGCTCTCACGCGACCCTTCAAATCGAGCAACTCCTGCTCGTACACGCGCACGGCGCGTTGCAGTTGCTGCGAGCGCGCGTTGAGATCTCGGATCGAGGCGCGGCACTGCTTGCCCACATGCGCGGACAAACGCAGCACGCTTTCGCGTATGGCTTCCCCCAGCGCGGAGTACAGTCCCTGATAGTCGATTTCGACCGGGTCATCGAAGTCGATTCGCGCGAGCAGCGGATCTGCTTCGACGGTGTAATCGGACAACCGGCTCGCCGTCTCGCGGCTGAATGCTTCGAGCACGGAAGCGCCCAGCGTTTCGCGGATCGCCTTCATGTTCCCGTTGGCGGCGTGAGTGTCGAGCAACGCCGGCAGCGTTGGCGCGACCGTTCTCCAGACTCCGTTCTCGATGTGTCTCTGCTGTTGTTCGAGCGCATCCGGCGCGCTTTGCAAGGACACGTCCAGTTCGGCCAGCAAGGGCAGCACTTCGCAGCACAGCGTACCGAGCACGCGCTCTTCGAGATGATGCAGAAGCGTTTCCGCGAGCTTTCTGCGCTTATACGCGAGCGTCGGTTCGAGAATGCCCAGAAGCGCCGCGTAAAGCGCCTCGAAACCTGCCTCGCTTAAAGCGGCCCGCGATTGTCCCCGATCGCGCGCCGTATAAGTCGATACCGAAACGGGCGGCTTCAGCAGCGCGGCGGGCACGTTCATCGCCGTGAGTTTTTCGAGCGCGCGAGCCTTGACGTCGGCTTGTTGTTGCGCGCGATTCTGCTCGCTCTTGTTGCGAAGGACCTTGCGGATTTCACCATCGACTTCGTCCTCGTCGAACACGTCGCTGCGCGTGATGACGGGCAGCAGCGGCTTGTTCCGATGCAACTCGCGGCCGAGCTCATCGAGTTCCTGCACCTGGCCGGGTGCGGTGGAGCTGGTCAGCCACAGGACGCCATCGGCGCTCTCGGTGAAGCGTTGCGTGAGCGCGGCGTTCTCGGGCGATACCGAGTGCAAGCCCGGCGTATCCAGCAGCACCAGCTTGCTGCCGAGACGCACGCCTTGCAACCGCGCGGTTGTCTCGGTGACGCCTTCCGCGAATGGCTCCGACGTCTCCACGATACGGCCCGCATCGACATGAAAGTACTCGACCGTCTTGCCGTGAGCGGCGAATCGCTCTGCGAGAAAATTGCAGAATGAGCTCTTGCCTGCATTGAACTTGCCGAAGACGAGAAGCAACGCCTTGTCGTCGAAGGAACCGGCCAGGGCCTGTGCGGGTTCGAGATCGGACCATTGCCGTTGCCACGCCTGCGCGCTGTCCTGCAGCAAGTGATTGACGGCCTGCGCCTCGTACGCGAGCGCGCTGTTCGCGTCGAGCCCCGCGAAGGTCAACGGATGCGCCTGCAATTCCGATCTCAGGCGCGCGAGCCAGTTCTCCAGAGAATCGATGATGTGTTCCATGTCGCGCGCGATGAACTGGAACGCGTCGACTTCGGCGAGAAAGTGCTGCTCGTTGCTTACGTCGGACTTCATGCTGTCTCTTCCAGCGTAGCCATTGCGACCGCCGCGCCTTGCAAGGATGCAAGCGCTGCTTCGGCATTTGCGATCTGCGACGCCAGCGCCTTGCGGTCATCCGACAACTCGTAATAGTGCGTGAACGCTTGCTGCATGCGTTCGCGTCCCTGGGCGTCGCAAAACATGCGGCGCAGATCCTTGCGAAACTTCACCGACACGCCCATGACGGCGATCATCACCGTGTTCAGACTGCGCGCGACCGTGTGCTGCTCGCGCGGCAAGCCGATCACGCCTTGTCCCGCGAGAAAGCCGTCGATCTGAATACACGCCTTCGAATAAGCGATCTGAATATGCGCGCGTTCCCGCTTGCCTGCGGTGATGCCGTATGCGTCTTTCGCGGTGTCGGGAACGATAGCGTGATCTGCACCGAGCGCGTTCAGCATCGTCTCGATGTCCACGCTGACTTTTTCGATGACGGCTTTCAGGCCGTCATCGAACGCTTGTCTCTGATGCTTTTGCGTCTGGCGCAAGCCTTCGAGCGTCTGCTGGTTTTCGGCCCGCAGTCGATGCAGTTCTTCGTTGGTTTCGCGTAGCAGTAGCCCCGTCTCATACGCCCGGGCATGGGGCACGCGTGATAGCGCCGTGTCGAGCGCCGCACGCAGCGCAGGCATGCCGCTGCGTTCGAGAAGCAGATTCTTGCCTTCCTCAACGCCTTTGCGATGACGCGTGGACGAAACAGCGTTGAGCATGACGTCCGGCACTTGCGCACGAATCGCATCGCTCACGCGATGCAGTTCGGCTTCGTCGGCCAACTGGTCTATCTGAGACAGCACGAAGAACGTTTGCCGTTGCGTTCTCTCGCCATCCGCGCGCAGTTCGGCCAGCAACGCCAGTTCCTTCGCGTCCAGTTCGCCTTCCTTCGCGGCATGCACGAAGAGACGGATATCCGACGCCAGCCACGCCGCGTGCAGCGCATGACGGTCGTCCTCGGTGCCGACGTCGGCATCGAGACCGGGCGCGTCGAGCCAGCGCACGCCTTGATGCACGGTATCCGAAAGTCGCACGGTCTCGCGGCGGTCGGCGACAGAGAAGGTCTCCGCGCCGATCAACTCGTTCAGCAACCGGCTCTTGCCGTGGTTGTATTTGCCGATGACCGTCACCACGGGCGGATTGCCATTGCGCGACGCTTCGAGCCGCGCCAGATCATGCGCGCGATGGGGAAGCACTTCGATCACTTTTCTGGCTGCCTGCTCGCGAATCTCTGACGACACGTCTTTGCCTCGTATTCTTCGGTATCTGGATGGATGCATGCGCCTTACGCTGGCAGCACCGCCACGGCCTTGATCTCGATGATATAGCCCGCCGCGCCGCCGAGCATATGCGCGCCAATCGCGGTCCACGCGGGTAGCGGATCGGTGTTCAGATAGCGATCCCGTACCTTCATGAACAGGGGCAGGTCGCGCATGTCGGTATGAAACGTCGTCAGGTCGACGACATCGCGCAACGAACCGCCGCCGGCTTCGAGCACGAGCTTCAGATTCTCGAACGCCTGCACGATCTGTGCTTCGCGTTCTTCGACCAGTTGCATGTTTGAATCGCGGCCGATCTGGCCTGACACATAAATCGTATTGCCGACCTTGACGCCTGGCGCATAGCGAATCTTCTCGTAGACCGCTTCCATGCCCTTGGGAATGATGGCTTGTCGATCGCTCATTGCATGCTCCTCCATATCGTTCAAGTGACGAAAGCCGCAACGGCGAATTCACCGATGCAGCTTCAGATAAAGCGTTCTTCGATACAGCTTCAACCCGTGTCGCCGCCCGCGACCGGCAACACCGTGCCGGTGATGTATCCGGCCTCATCCGACGCGAGAAACAGGATCGGCGCGACTTGTTCGTCGATGCTTCCATAGCGCTTCATGAACGTGGAGCCGGTCACTTGCTGCACCGCTTCGTTCATCCATGCCTTCTCCTGCTCGCTGTCGCCGGCGGCGTTGCGCGGAACGCGTCGCGGCGGCGCGTTGGTTCCGCCCGGCGCGGTGGCGACGACGCGAATATTGTGCTCGGCGTATTCCATCGCGAGCGACTGCGTGATCGCGTTGACTCCGCCTTTGGCGGCGGAATAGGGCACGCGTCGAATTCCGCGCGTCGCATTCGACGACACATTGACGATCGTGCCGCCGCCACGCGCGAGCAGATGCGGCAGAACCGCATGGCACGCGTAGAGCGTGGGCATTAGCGAGCGGCGGATTTCCGCGTCGATCTGCGCGGGCTCGAACTCGCCGAACGGACGCATGCGGATCGCGCCGCCCACGCCGTTGATGAGAATATCGACGCCGCCGAATCTTTGCGCCGCGAAGTCGATCGCCGACTTCGCGCCCTCGTACGTCTCGAGATCGGCGACGAAGCCTGCGGTATCCGCGCCTTGCGCTTCCGCCGCGACTTCCGCGACGAAATCCGCGCGATCGACGAACAGCACCTTCGCGCCTTCGGCGGCGGCGCGCAGCGCCACGCTGCGGCCGATTCCCTGCGCGGCTCCGGTGACGACCATCACCTTGCCGTGGAAACGTTGCGCGCTCATGCAGTCACCGGCGCGGCGTTGGGCGTGAACTTCTCATAGTGGAAGCTGTTGGGCTTCACGCCGTTATCGTCGAAGTATTGACGGACCGCATCGACCATCGGCGGCGGGCCGCAGAGATAGACATCGACATCGCCGTCGTTGAGCGACTCTGCGGGCATGTGCTGCGTCACCCAGCCCTTGCGCGGATGATCCGACGCGGTATCCGCCACGACCGTGTCGAAAGTAAAGTTCGGCAGCTTGGCCTTGTACGCTTCGATCGCTTCGACGAGCACGAGGTCGAGATCGCGCGTCACGCCGTAGATCAGGTGCACCTTCTGCTGCGCGTTGGTGCGCGCGAGCACTTCCAGCATGGAGAGGAACGGCGCGAGTCCCGTGCCGCCCGCAAGGAACAGCACCGGGCGTTCGACCGCGCGCAGATAGAAGCTGCCGAGCGGCCCGGTGAGCTCGACCTTGTGACCGGCCTCGGCGGCTTCGAGCCACGTGCTCATCACGCCGCCGGGAATCTTCTTGATGAGGAAGCTGATCTTCGATTCACCCGGCGCGGACGAGAACGAATACGAGCGATGTTTGCCGCTGCCCGGTACGTCGATGTTCACGTACTGGCCGGGCAGGAAGACCGGCGCGTGCGAATCGACATCGAGTTCGAGCACGACTGCGGCGTCCTTGTGCGCCTCGATCTTCGTGACGGTCGCGGCGAACTTGACCTGCTCCGTCTTGCACGCCGTCGACGAAGCCGGGACGGCGATCACGCAATCGCTTTGCGGCACCATCTGGCAGGTGAGCACGAGACCGTGCTCTTTCTCGTCGTCGCTCAGCGCGTCTTCGATGTAATCGTCGCCGAGATCGTAGCTGCCGCTTTCGGCGCGGCACTTGCAGGTGCCGCACACGCCGTCGGAGCAATCCATCGGCAGATTGATTTTGGCGCGGAAGGCGGCGTCGAGAACCTTCTCGCCGGCCTTGCATTCGACGAAGCGCGTCACGCCGTCTTCGAAATTCAGTGCAATGTTGTAGCTGGACATGTTGCCTCCTACTTCGTGTCTCGTTCCTGCGGCGGGCATCAGACGTGATAGACGTCGAGGACCTGGCGGATGTAGTCGTTCTTCAGCGCGATCTTCTTGTGGCAGATCAGCAAGCGGTCGTCGACCTTGCGAAAGGTGACGTACATGGTGCCGAAGAACTGGTCGGTGACCTTATAGCGATGGCTGAGCGTGTTGAAGTTGTAGCGCACGTCGATTTCGTTCTCGCGCTCGGCCAGCACTTCCACGTTGGTCACGTTGTGATTCGTGCGCGGTTCGGGCATCGACGCGCCGCTGCGCTCGGTCTTGATGCGGAACACGCGATCTTCCAGGCCGCCGCGATCCGGGTAAAACATCAGCGAGATCTGGCTCTGGTGGTCATCGGTGAGCTTGTCGTCGTCGTCCCACGCCGGCATCCAGTACGTGACGTCCTCGGTATAGCAGGCGAGCCACTCGTCCCATTGGCGGTCATCGAGAAAGCGCGCTTCCTGATAGAGCGTCGCGCAGATTTTTTGGTAATCGAAGCTCATGACTGTGCCTCCGCTTGTTCCGCCTGTTCCGCTTGTTCCTTCCGCAGGGCGTCGCGCATCACGTTCACCCAGTATTCGTGCTGGACCACGAAGAGGCCTTCGTCCTCGCTGCGCTCTCCCGAGATGAGCGGCTTGATGCCCATGTTCTTCGCGTTCTCGTCGGGGCCGTGCACCCACAGCGGCGCGCCGCGCGAGAGATCGTTCCAAGCCGTGGCCGTGCCACCGTAGCCTGCCTGGCACGCGCGGAACTCTTCGAGGTCGTCGCTCGTGCCCATGCCCGACACATTGAAGAAGTCCTCGTACTGACGGATGCGCGTCGTACGATCCTCCGCGCTTTCGCCCTTGGGCGCGAAGCAGAAGATGCTGACTTCGGTCTTGTCGACGGAGATCGGGCGCACCACGCGAATCTGCGTGCTGAACTGATCCATCAGGAAGACGTTCGGGTAAAGGCACAGATTGCGCGTCTGGTTGACGATGTAATCGGCCTGCACGTCACCGACGCGCGCCTTGATTTCCTCACGATGCTCATAGACGGGGCGCACTTCCGGATTCATCGTCTTGGTCCACAGAAGAATGTGGCCATGTTCGAAGCCGTACACGCCCGCTACCGACTTGCTCCAGCTATTCGCATCGACTGCCTTGGTGCCTTCCACTTTGCGGCGGCCCATCGTCGCGGCGTAGTTCCAGTGCACGGTGCTGACGTGATAGCCGTCGCAACCGTTTTCCATCTGCATCTTCCAGTTGCCGTCGTAGATATACGACGAGTTGCCGCGCAGCACTTCGAGACCGTTCGGCGCCTGATCCACGATCTGGTCGATGATGAGCCTGGTCTCGCCGAGATAATCCTCGAGCGGCTGGACATCGGCGTTCAGACTGCCGAACAGGAAGCCGCGATAGCTCTGAAAGCGCGCGACCTTGCGCAGATCGTGCGAACCCTGCTTGTTGAATTGCACCGGATATTCGGTCGTCTTCTCGTCCTTCACCTTGAGCAGCTTGCCGGTGTTCGAGAAGGTCCAGCCGTGGAACGGGCAGGTGAAGCTGCCTTTGTTGCCATGCTTGCGGCGGCACAGCATCGCGCCCTTGTGTGCGCAGGCATTGATGACGGCGTTCAGTTCGCCCGTCTTGTCGCGGGTCACGACGATCGGCTGGCGGCCGATATACGTCGTGTAGTAATCGTTGTTGTTGGGTATCTGGCTTTCGTGCGCCAGGTAGACCCAGTTGCTCTCGAAGATGTGCTTCATCTCGAGTTCATACAGATCGGCGTTGGTGAAGATATCGCGGCGGCAACGGAAGACGCCGTTTTCCTTGTCGTCTTGCACCGCGGTTTCCAGCAACTCGTTAAGCTGCGCGGACTTGTCGAGAATGGCGGACATGAGTGCTCCCCCCAATGCGCTCCGGCGTGCGGAGAGTTGCATCGGTATCGAATGATTTGTGCGGAGAATGGAGCGGCGAGCGCATCATGCTCCGCCGCATCGTTCGATTTACGCGTTGACTGCGACGCGCAACCGGTTGACGAGCTGGTTATCCTTGCCCTGGACCAGCGTCGTGAGCTGGATATCGAACTCGATTTCCTTGTACGCGTCGGTCTTCATGCCGAGCGCATTGCCGCCGGTCTTTTCGACCACATGCGGCACGAGTTCTTCGCGAGTCGCGTAGGCGAAGTCGTCCCAGATCAGCGGATCGCCTTCGATGTTGATCTGCGTCGTCAGCTTGCGATGATTGTCGCTCGTCACGAAGAAGTGCACGTGCGCCGGACGGTTGCCATGACGCGCGAGCGTGTTCAGCAACTGCTGCGTCGCGCCATGCGGCGGGCAGCCGTAGCCCACCGGCATGAGCGTGCGGAACTCGTACACGCCGTCCGCGCCGGTCTTGACCGCGCCGCGCAGGTTGAATTCGCTTTGCGCGGCGGTCGGGTCGAAGTGCGAGTAGAAGCCCTTCGAGTTCGCGTGCCAGCATTCGACGAGCGCATTCGCGACCGGCTTGCCATCCGGGCCCGTGACCTTGCCGCGAATCACGAGCGGACCTGCATCGGCGTCGGCGTCGAGGTCGATCTTCGAGACGCCGTCGCGCACCGGTGCGCCCGCGACATACAGCGGGCCTTCGATCGTGCGCGGCGTGCCGCCGTGGATATCGGCTTCGCGGTCCGCGGCATCCATGCGGATGTCGAGAAACTTCTCGAGGCCCAGGCCTGCGGCGAGCAACGCCGCTTCGCCGTCCTGACCCAGCTTGTTGAAATAGTTGACGCCGGCCCAGATTTCATCGGGCGTCATGTCGAGGTCGTCGATGGCCTTGAACAAGTCGCCCAGCAAGCGATGCGTGATCTCTTTCGCGCGAGCATTGCCGTCCTGGCTACCGAGGTTGGCAGCGGCCTTCAGAAGGTCCTGCGCTTCCTTCGAATCGAACACTTTGACGCTCATTTGTCTGCTCCTGGCTCTCTATATCTTTGGTGGGGTTAACCCTTGTTTCAGGCCGGTCCGGATATGCTCGGAAGGTATAATCGGGCCTTGAAACAGAGCGTGAATGCAGAATAATGGCCATAAACGGCCCAGTCCAACACTGATTTAGTATTGGGCTATATCCAGGAGGTATTGAGATGGAGCTGCGGCATCTCCGCTATTTCGTGGCGGTGGCAGAGGAACGCAATTTCACGCGCGCAGCGCAGCGGCTTCATATCGCACAACCGCCGCTCAGCCGGCAGATCCAGCAGCTCGAAGAGTCGCTGGGCGTGCAGCTCTTCGAAAGAAACTCGCGTCCGCTGAAGCTCACGGAGACGGGCAAGTTCTTCTATTCGCACGCGGTGCAACTGCTCGCGCAGACCTCGGAACTCGAATCGATGACGCGGCGCGTGGGAAATATCGAACGCAGCATGTCGGTGGGTTTCGTCGCTTCGACTTTATATGGGCTTCTGCCCAAGATCATCCGGCGCTTTCGCGACGAGAATCCGACGGTCGAACTGAGTCTGCACGAAATGTCGACGACCGACCAGATCAGGGCGCTCAAGGACGGACGCATTGACGTGGGCTTCGGGCGCATTCGTCTGGAAGACGCGAATATCCGGCGCGTGGTTTTGCGCGAGGAAAAGATGATCGTGGCGTTTCCGCTCGGCCATCCGCTCGCGCTGTCGAAGCCGGTTTCGGCGTTGCGCGATCTCGTCAACGAAACGCTGATCGTCTATCCGAAGACGCCGCGCCCGAGCTACGCGGATCAGGTTCTCGCGGCATTTCAGGATCGCGGCCTGAAGCCTCGCAAGGTATATGAAGTCCGGGAAATCCAGATTGCGCTGGGGCTGGTCGCGGCCGGCGAGGGCATTTCCATCGTCCCGAGCAGCGTGCACGGACTCAAGCGGGAAGACGTGAGCTACAAGGACCTCGACGATCCGACCCTGGTCTCGCCCATCATCATGAGCACGCGCATGCTGGACGAATCGCGCGATATCCGCGAAATGCTGGAACTGATCTATCGCCTCTACGAAGAGGAGAAAATTCAGCACACACCCCGGCCCGAAGAGGAACATTAGCCTCCTCATACCTCGGGGGTATGGCACTAGACATCGATGGTCTTGGACACGAGTTGTAGACGCAGGCAATACTTTGGCAACCCTATCCACTCCCATCGGTCTAGTAATGAACGCCAAAATCACCTCCGTCGAAGCGATCCTGGTCGATCTTCCGACCATTCGTGCGCATCAGCTAGCGATGGCGACGATGCAGCAGCAAACCCTGACCATCATTCGCCTGCGCTCGGACGACGGCATCGAAGGTATCGGCGAGGCCACCACCATCGGCGGCCTTTCCTATGGTGAAGAGAGCCCCGAAGGCATCAAGCTGACCATCGATACCTATCTCGCGCCGGCGCTCATCGGGCAGGATGCGACCAACATCAACGCGGCGATGGCCCGGCTCAACAAGGTGGCGCGCGGCAACCGCTTCGCCAAGAGCGCGCTCGAAACCGCCTTGCTCGATGCGCAGGGCAAACGGCTCGGCGTTCCGGTCGCGACGCTTTTGGGCGGCGCGGCGCGCGCCACGCTGCCGGTGCTGTGGACGCTCGCGAGCGGCGACACGAAGCGCGACATCGAAGAAGCCGAGATGCTGCTGGCCGAGCGCCGGCACAATACCTTCAAGCTCAAGATCGGCCGGCGCAGCGTGCGCGAAGACGTGGCGCACGTGGCCGCCATCAAGAAGGCGCTCGGCGACCGCGCGAAGGTGACCGTGGACGTGAATCAGGCATGGAGCGAAGCGGACGCCGCTGTCGGCATCGCCGCGCTCGAAGCAGGCGGCATCGACCTGATCGAGCAGCCGACGCCGCGTGAGCAGCGTGGCGCGCTCGCGCGACTCGCGGCGCGCTTCATCGTGCCGATCATGGCCGACGAAGCGGTGACGGGCCCCGAAGACGCACTGGAACTGGCGCGAGGCGCCTGCGCCGATGTCTTCGCACTGAAGATCGCGAAGTCGGGCGGCATCTACGGCATGATGCGCACCGCCGCCGTGGCGGATGCGGCCGGCATCGCGCTTTACGGCGGCACGATGCTCGAAGGCAGTATCGGCTCGATCGCGTCGGCGCATGGTTTCAGCGCGTTGCCGCAGCTTGCATGGGGCACGGAGCTGTTCGGCCCGTTGCTGCTGAAGGATGACATCGTGACCGCGCGGCCGCAGTATCGGGATTTCGATCTGCATCTTCCCGAAGGCCCCGGACTGGGTCTCGCCATCGACGAAGAAAAGCTCGCTTTCTATCGCCGCGACAAACAAACTCATTGAGGAATCGACATGCTCTATCTCGTACGAATGGATGTTCATCTGCCGCACGACATGCCCGCCGACAAGGCCGAGGAAATCAAGGCGCGTGAGAAGGCGTATTCGCAGGACTTGCAACGTCAGGGCAAGTGGCAGCAGCTTCATCGCGTGGTGGGCGAATATGCGAACTACAGCGTGTTCGATGTCGACTCGCACGACGAATTGCACACGATTCTCAGCGGCCTGCCGCTGTTCCCCTACATGACGATGAAGGTCACGGCGCTCGCGCGTCATCCGTCTTCGATTCGCTGACGCGCGAGCGAGCGCTTTCATGAAGCCGGAGAATGTAGCGGTCGCGCGCATTAAGGCAAGCTGGTCCGTGTCGGCGATCACGGCAGGCCTGCTCGCCGTCGTCATCTCGTACTCGGGGCCGCTCGCGATTCTCTTTCAGGCGGCGCGTACGGCTCATGCGGGCAACGATGTCATTGCCTCGTGGGTCTGGTCGATTTCGATCGGCGCGGGCGTTTCCGGTCTGTTCCTGAGCTGGTGGCTCAAGCAGCCGATCATCACGGCGTGGTCCGCGCCGGGAACGGCGCTGCTGGTCACGATGTTTCCCGGCATGCCGATCAGCGAAGCGATTGGCGCATACATCAGCGCCGGGCTCGTCATGCTGATACTTGGCGTCACCGGCCTGTTCGATCGCATCGTCAAACGCATTCCGCATGGCATCGCCTGCGGCATGATGGCGGGCATCCTGTTTCAGTTCGGCACGAACGCATTCAAGTCCGTCGCCATCAATCCCGTGCTTGCTTTGGGCATGCTCGCGGGCTATATCGTTTTTCGTCGTCTGGCTCCGCGCTACAGTCTGCTGCTCGTGCTTGCGCTGGGATGCGCCATCGCAACGGGCCTCGGACTGACGAAGCTCGGCGCGGTCAGTCTGCAGATCACGCATCCCGTGCTGACGATACCCACCTTCACCTGGCAATCGACGATCAGTCTCGCGTTGCCGCTCGTGATCGTGAGTCTCACCGGTCAATTCCTTCCCGGCTTCGCAATTCTGCGGGTCTCCGGTTACAACACCCCGACGCGCCCCGTTCTCGTGACGACCGGCCTCGCCTCGATCGCGGTCGCGCTGACCGGCGGCATCACCATCGTGATTGCGGCGATCACCGCGGCGTTGTGCACGGGTCCGGACTCACATCGCGATCCTTCGATGCGATACATCTCGGGTATCGCGAATGGCGTGTTCTATCTGATCGGCGGCACGTTCGCGGGAACGGTCGTGATGCTGTTCGCGGCGTTGCCGAATGGTTTCGTCGCGGTGCTCGCGGGCCTCGCGCTGCTCGGCGCGATCACGGCGAACGTCGCGGGACTCATACACGACGAAGAGCATCGCGAAGCCTCCATCATCACGTTCGTATCGACGGCCTCCGGCATGAGCTTCATGGGCCTCGGTTCGGCGTTCTGGGGCATCGTCTTCGGGACGCTGGCGTACATCGTCCTTTCGCGGAAAAAGCATCGGCCGGAGTGAGTTCGGCGACTCTATTCCCAAGAGGTATGGAGCGACACTCAATCGGTATTGGACGATGTTCAGGCTGCTCGCCTATTCTGAGCCAACAATCAAATAACGATATCGCCGCGCAAAGCGAACGCGGACGGAGACACCGTCACACCGCAGCCTTGCTGTCCGTCATTTCAAGTCGTCTGTTTCTCGCATTTCCACGTTGACCGAAGTTCGCCGGCTGCGCGCTGACTAACGCGCGCTTCGGTTGGAAGCGCCTTGCTGCGAAAGCGAGGAGGGCGAACTCGTCCCCGAAAAACGAGCCCGCTGTGAGCGATCGAGTATTCGGCGAATACTTAGTAATTCGAAGCAACAAGATTGATTGCCGCGACCAGCGCTCGACCAGTTCGCATTGCCTTTGTGATTCAAGTCCTTAAAAACAGGAGACACCATGCGTCAGATAGACGTTCAGAAGTTAATCGATGAAGCACGCTTCAGGAAATTCCATCTCTTGCTGCTGTTCTGGTGCGCGCTCATCATCATCTTCGACGGATACGATCTCGCCGTCGTCGGAATCGCGCTCCCCTCGATCATGCACGACATGGGCGTGGCGCCGACGAGCGCCGGCTTCATGGTGAGTTCGGCCTTGCTCGGCATGATGCTCGGCGCGGTGTTTCTCGGAACGATCGCGGACCGCATCGGCCGTGTGCCCGCCATCGTCATCTGTCTGCTGCTCTTCAGCGTGTTCACCGCCGCCGCCGGATTGACGAGCCATCCGGTCATGTTCGGCATCGCGCGTCTGCTCGCGGGCCTGGGTATCGGCGGCGTGATGCCGAACGTCGTCGCGCAGATGACCGAATACTCGCCGCGCAGGATTCGCAGCACCATGGTCACGCTCATGTTCAGCGGCTATTCGGTCGGCGGCATGCTGGCGGCGCTGGTCGGCAAGGCGATGATCGAGCGCTACGGCTGGCAGTCGGTGTTTCTCGCGGCCGGCATTCCCGCGCTCCTCGCGCCGGTGATCTGGAAGCTCATGCCCGAGTCGCTCGCCTTTCTCGTGCGCAACGAACGGGCCGACAGCCTGAAGAAGATCCTGCCGGGTATCGATCCCGCATACGTCCCTCGCCAGGACGACAGGTTCTCGCTGTCCGACAAGGGCGCGGCAAGCGGCTCGCCGATCCGCCAGCTGTTCGCCGACGGCCGCGGCCTCGGCACGGTGATGCTGTGGGTCGCGTTCTTCATGTGCCTTTTCATGGTCTACGCGCTGAGCTCGTGGCTGACCAAGCTGATGGCGAGCGCAGGCTACAGCCTCGGCTCGGCGCTCACGTTCGTGCTCGTCCTCAATTTCGGCGCGATGATCGGCGCGATCGGCGGCGGCTGGCTCTCGGATCGCTTCAACATCCGCTATGTGCTGATCGCGATGTATGGGCTCGCGGCGGTCTCCATCAGCCTCCTTGGCGTGAAGGTTCCCACCGGCGTGCTGTTCCTGCTCGTCGGTCTCGCCGGAGCGTCGACGATCGGAACGCAGATCGTCACCTATGCGTTCGCCGGCCAGTTCTATCCGACCGCGGTGCGTTCGACCGGCATCGGCTGGGCGTCGGGCGTGGGACGCAGCGGCGCGATCCTCGCGCCCATCGTGATCGGGCTTCTCGTGAGCCGCGCGTTGCCGCTGCAGCAGAACTTCATCGCGATCGCGGTGCCTGGCGTCATCGCGATGCTGGCTGTCTGCTTCATCAAGGTGCGTCGCGCGCCGCAGGATCGTGTAGCCGATCCCGCGGGCCAGGCCGATCCCGCTTAAGAACACATCGCTGGACAACAAGATTCGTCGTTGAATAACAAGGAGACTTTACGTGCTTAGAAAGTGTTTATCGGTGGGCCTCGGCGTGGCCTGCGTTTCGACCGCGCATGCGCAGAGCAGCGTGACGCTTTATGGACTGGTCGATCTCGGCATCACGTATCTGAACAGCGCGCAGACGGGCCGCAGCGGAGGAGAGCTGAACGGCAAAAGCCAGATCGCGATGAGCGACGGGCACGCGACCGGCCTTTCCGGCAGCCGCTGGGGCCTGCGCGGCACCGAAGACCTCGGTGGCGGCCTGCAAGCGCTGTTCGTGCTGGAAAACGGCTTCATGGCCAACACCGGTTCGCTCGCGCAAGGCGGCGCGGAGTTCGGCCGACAGGCCTATGTGGGACTCTCGTCGTCCAGGGTTGCGACGGTGACATTGGGCCGTCAGTATGACCCGCTGGTCGATACCGTCCAGCAGTTCGCGGCGTCGGGGAACTGGGGCGGCTACATGTCGTCGCATGTCGGCGATGTCGATAATCTGAGCAACACGAACCGCATCAACAACTCGATCAAGGTCGCGCTCACGCCGCTCGCGGGTCTGAGGGCAGAGGCGCTTTACAGTCTCGGCGGCGTCGCGGGCAATGCGACGCAGAATCAGATCTGGTCGCTCGGCGCGTCGTATTCGGGCGGTGCGTTCAGCGTGGGCGCCGGTTATCTCAACGCGCGCAATCCGAATGTCTCGTTCTACGGCAACACGCCCAACAAAGGGCTGGCGACGGCGAACAACATCGGCTCGTTCGGTTCCGCGACGACGCCTCAGGTGTTGCCCGCGTACGCCGGTTTTGCGTCGGCGAACACGTTGCAGATCATCGGCGTGGGCGCGTCTTACACGATCGGCGCGGCGGCGATCAGCGCGGTGGCGACGAACACGCGCTTCCAGGGAATGGGCTCGGCATCCGGCCCGAACCCGCTCGGCTACACGGGCAACGCGACCTTCAACAGCGCGGAGCTTGGCGTGCGGTACTTCATCACGCCGGGCTTGCTGGCGGGCGCCGCGTTCGACTACACGCAACGCAGTTCCGTGAAGGGCGATGGCGGCGCGAAGTACATGCAGGTCGACCTCGGCATGGACTACCTGCTTTCCAAGCGCACCGATGCCTACGTTCTGACCGTGCTTCAGCGCGCGACGGGGCGCGATTCGCTGGGACAGGAGGCGGTTGCGAACATCAGCGGCTTCACGGCTTCGGCGACGGACAATCAGGTTGGCGTGCGCATCGGCTTGCGGCACAAGTTCTGATTCGATGTGGGAGTGAAGCGCGGCCGGGTTTCGAAACCTGACCGCGCTTCGCCGTTTACAACCAGGTGCCGCCTTGCCGATGGTTGGGCTCTTGCGAGAGCGCATCGAAGTCGTGAATCCAGTCCAGGTGATGCATTACCTTCTCGCGATCGCCGAGCCGCGCGTTGCGTTCCTGCGCGGCGTGACCATCGGGCAGATGCAGCACGTCGGCGGTCGTGATCGATGCATATTGCACCTTGCGCGTGCGGCCACGGCGCAGACGCTCATACGCTTCCTGCGCTTCGCGCCAGTTGCCCGGCCCCGCTTTCGCGAGTTGCGCGGCCAGCACCACGGCATCTTCTATCGACTGATTCGCGCCCTGACCGTGATGCGGCACGAGCGCGTGAGCGGCATCGCCGATCAGCGTCACGCGTCCTTTGCTCCAGCGCCCGAGCGGCGGACGATGAAACAGGCCCCAGCGCTGACTGATGGGCACCGCCGTGATCATCTGCACGACAGCCGGATGCCAGTCCTTGAACAGGCGCAGTTGCTCGCCCTCGCTCGCGGGCATGGTCCATTCGCGCGACGGCCACGGCGACGGATGACGCTCGACCAGCAGGAAGTTCTGGTCGCCCTCGCTGCCGATCGGATAGTGCAGCAGATGGCCGCCCGGCCCGACCCAGAACTGGATCGTCTCCGGGTCCGGCAGCAGATCCATGCGGTCGGCGGGCACCACGCCGCGAAATCCCGAGCAGCCCGAATACAGCACGTCGTCGTAGCCGAGCATCCAGCGCCGCGTGACGGAGCGCGCGCCATCGGCGCCGATGACCAGATCGGCTTCGATCGTTCGGCCGTTATCGAACGTGAGGCTCACGCGGTCTGCGTGTTGCGAGAGATCGACCATCCGATGACTGAGACTGATGTGTTCGAGGCCCACCGCCTTCGATAAAACCGCCTGCAGATCCGCGCGATGAATCCCCCAGTAGGAACCGCCGAACTGCTCGCGATAACTGGGCGCGCCACGATGATGCCCGATCACCGCGCCGCTGCGTCCGTCGCGATAGACGAGGCCCGGAACCTCCGCGCACACGTCCGCGAAGGCATCGCGCAATCCCATGCGTTCATAGAACCGCGTCGCGTTCGACGACAGCGCGACTGCCGCGCCCACTTCGCGCAGTTCGTCGGTCTGCTCGTAGATGTGCGCGTCGATGCCGTGCTCGCGCAATGCGAGCGCCAGCGTGAGGCCGCCGATGCCCGCGCCCACGATGGCGATTTTCAAATCCGTCTGCTTCATGACTTCGTCTCCGATCCATGTGTTGTCCGCCGCGCGCTTTCGCTGAATAGCGAATCGCGGTGTGACTTCATTCTCGGCAGGGCGCTCATATTCGGCAATAAAATGGCGAGAATCATCGACATCACTGAAATCAATGAGGCCGGGCGATGGAACTGAGCGATATCGATCTGAACCTGCTGCTGCTTTTTCATCGGCTGTTGCAGGAGCGACGTGTGTCCGCTGTCGCCGAAAAAATGCAGATGAGTCAGCCCGGCGTGAGCAACGCGCTCGCGAAGCTGCGCCGCCGGCTCGGCGATCCACTGTTCGTGCGCGGTCCGGGCGGCATCGTGCCGACGCCGTTCGCGCTTCGGCTGGCCGAGCCGGTGTCGCAGGCGCTCGCCACCTTGCATGCGGCGCTCAATCCCGTCACCGGTTTCGATCCGCTGCGCGCTGCGCGCACGGTGACAATCGGCATGACGGATATCGGCGAAGTGGTGTTTCTGCCCGCGCTGCTGGAGCGTCTGTCGCGTGAGGCGCCCGGATTGACGCTGAACACGGTGCGCGACACGAGCGTCAATCTAGGCGACGAGATGGCCGATGGCCGCGTCGACCTCGCCATCGGATTGCTGCCGCAACTGAAGGGCGGCTTCTATCAACGGCGTCTGTTCGATCAGCGTTATGTGTGTCTGATGCGGCGCGGCCATGCCCTCGAACACGCGCCGCTCACGCTCGCGGCGTGGCGCGAGGCGGAACATCTGGTGGTTGTCGCGGCGGGTACGGGGCACCGCAACGTGGATGACTGGCTCAGGAAGAACAGCGTGCGCAGAAAGGTTCGGCTGACGGTGCCGCACTTCATGAGCGTGGGGCATATCCTGCAACGCACCGATCTGATCGCGACGGTTCCGGAGCGGCTCGCGCTGCAACTCGTCGAGCCGTTTTCGCTCAGCGTGTGTCCGCTGCCGGTGAAGGTTCCCGCCGCGCCGATACATCTGTTGTGGCACGAACGCGTGCAGCACGACGAAGCCAATCGATGGCTGCGCGATGTGGTGATCGGCTTGTTCGCGGAGGCGCCCTCCGGACGAAGGTGAGGCTTATTCGAATGATCCGGTACGCACGTCGCCATGGCGCACGTAGCGCGCGATCACGACGCCGCCGGGCGTGACGGCCGAGTGCGCGAGCGTGAAGGCCGAAGGGCGTGCGTCGTCGTCGAACAGGCGTCGGCCGCGGCCGAGGATGACCGGATAGGTCAGCAGGCAAAGCTCGTCGATCAGTCCGGCGGCGAGCAACTGGCGCGCCATGTCGGCGCTGCCGAAGGTCACGAGATCGGCTCCGTCCTGATGCGTGAGGGCACGCACCGCGCCGGCAAGTTCGCCGTTCAGCGCGTGGCTGTTATGCCAGCGGAGGTCGTCGCCGCGATGCGTGGCGACGTGCTTGGCCACGGCGTTGAACTTGTCGGCGATGGCGCTGCTGTGCGAATCGGCCGGCACGTTCGGCCAGTACGACGCGAAAATGTCGTAGGTGCGACGCCCGAGCAGCAATTCGAACGGCTGCGAGAGCAGCCCGTGCACGTGTGCGCCGATGGCTTCATCGGCATAAGGAACGGTCCAGCCGCCGAAAGCGAAACTGCCGTCACGATCTTCATCCGGACCGCCGGGGGCTTGAATCACGCCATCCAGACTGATGAAAGCAGACACGGTGAGCTTGCGCATGATGTTCTCCAGGTCGATGGGCAGTATCGGTTCGTATAGACGACGAACGAAGCGCGGAGGAATCGACGCGAAGCATCGGCCGTTTTAGCGCGGCCGCAAGCCTTTCAAAACATCAGACAATTGTTCGCTCGGCGGGCTTGCGAGCGCGCGCGGCATTCGCGTTGCGTCGTGCGAGCGGGCTAGGAAGAAATCCGGGAAACATGATCTCGACCAGCGCCGTCAGTGAAAGAAACATGACGGCGACGAGCGCCACTGCACCAAGAAATTCGAGCGACGACATTTTGACCTCATCCGTGCGGCATTGCATTTGTCGAAACACCATGGCAACCAGTATGGATGCCGCGCCGCGGGATCAATGTCGGGAGAAGTCGCCAGAACAGGCCTCTGTTCGAGGCATGAGCGCCATGCCAGGCCGGGCTTTTCCATCGCGGGAATGCTAATGTGACGCCAGTCTGCTCCGCGTGGCCTATTCACTCCATCAGACCGGGACGAAGCTTTGGACCGTCTTGAATCCATGAGCCTGCTGCTCGCCGCCATCGGGAAGGGAAGCTTCTCCGCCGCCGCGCGCGATATGGGCATTCCGGTGCCGACGCTCACGCGAAAAATCACCGATCTCGAAGAGCAGCTCGGCACGCAACTGCTGATGCGCTCGACCCGCAAGCTGACCCTGACCGACGCCGGCATCGCCTATGTGGAGGCGGCGCGGCGCATTCTCGATCTGGTGGAGGAGCAGGAGCGCGCGGCGGTCGGCGAATTCATCGCGCCGCGCGGCGAACTGGTGATTACCGCGTCCGTGCTGTTCGGGCGGCTGCACGTGCTGCCCGTGATTCTCGAATTTCTCGCGCTGTATCCCGAGATCAACATCACGTTACTGCAATCCGACCGCAACGCGGACCTGATCGGCGAGCAGGTCGATCTCGCGGTGCGCGTCGGCAAGCTGCCCGACAGCGGCATGATCGCGACGCCGGTCTGCTCCATGCGAACCGTGGTCTGTGCAAGCCCCGCGCTGCTCGCCGAGCGCGGCACGCCGCAAACGCCCGAAGATCTCTTGCAATTGCCGTGCGTCATGTTCAGCGGGCCGAAGCTGTCGCCGGGATGGCGTTTTCGCGTGCCCGGAACGGATGCGTTCAACACGCTCGCGATCAAGCCGCGCCTGCGCGTCGCGACGCCCGACGCCGCCGCGCACGCGGCCAAGCGCGGCGTCGGCTTCGTGTATCTGTTCGAGTATCACGTCGCGGATGCCGTGGAGGCGAACGAGCTCGAAATCGTGCTGCAGGATTTCGAGGTGGGAACCATCCCGGTTCATCTCGTTCACGCGTCGCGCGCGCAGATGCCGATCAAGCTGCGCCGCTTCATCGACTTCGCGGTTCCGAAGCTGCGGCAATCCTTGTCGAAGCTCGGTCAGCGCTGATCGCCGTGTGCTTCGTGGAGCGCCTTGCAATCCGCGTTGAACACGCGTTCAGCCGATGGCGGGAACTTCGTCAGTTTCGATACGGGCCGTCGCGGACGCGCGACCAGTTCGCCGCCGCAGTTCGGGCATACGCCCTTCAACAGCGTGTCCGAGCAATCGCGGCAGAAGGTGCATTCGAACGAGCAGATGAGCGCATCGGCGGATTCGGGCGGCAGGTCTTTGTCGCAGCATTCGCATCCGGGACGAAGTTGCAGCATGGTGTTCTCCTTTTTGTCGATGTGGGTTATTTCGCGTTGCCGTTCGCAGGCTGATTCGACGCCAGCCAGTCCGCGTCCGGATTCAGCCCGTCCTTGCGATTCCAGCCGCCGCCGAGCGCCTTGATGAGCGAAACATCGGCGGTCATGCGGCGCGTCTGAATATCGATGGCGGAAAGCCGCGCGCCGCGTTCGATATTCTGCGCCAGGATCACTTCGTAGTAGTCTTCCAGTCCGCCCGGCTTCACGTGGTAATGCGAAATGACCGCCGGGGCGACGTTGCGCGTGATCGCCCCCAGCGCGCCGAGCCATGCGCGAGGAAGTCCCGCGCGAGCGCGCTCGCGTGTCCCCACAAGACCTCCGCGATGCCGGAGCCCGCGCTCAGGCGTCGCACGCCCGCGCGGCCGAGTGCATCGGCATCGGCGAGATCGGTGCGCGCCATCACGTTGAGCGGCAAACTCGTGCCCTTCACGACGGCTTCGATATCCGTCAGTTCGACGATCGCGGGCAGAAACATGCCATCGGCTCCGGCGTTGGCGCAGAGACTCACGCGCCGCAACGATTCCTCGACCCGATGCGGCGGCTCCGCGAGATTCGCGAGGAACACGTCGCTGCGCGCGTTGATGAACAGATCGAGCTTCGCGTTTGCGAGCGCGGCTTTGATCGCTCCGGTCTTTTGCGCCAGCAGCGAAGGGTCATCCGTGCCGTCCTCGATGTTGATGCCCGCGTCCCATGCGTTGGCGAGACGAAGCGGCGTCGTGTTTGTCGTGCAAGTCACGGAAGGTTTCGACGAGGTTCTTCATTTGTTTCGCCAGTAAAGAGGCAATCGACTGCTACGGGAAACGATGTAAATCAGATGGTCGCGGCGGCCTTCATCGACTTGCCGTTCTCGACGGCGTTGACACGCCATTGGGCGATTTCGGAGAACACGAGTGCAAGGACGACGACCGCGCTCCCTAGATAGCCGAGGCTGTGGCTGCCGATCACGGGAATCGCGGCAGCGCCCACCGCGCCCGCCACCGACACGCCTACATAAGTCGCCGACGTGTTGAGCCCCACCAGCACGGCGGCCATCGAAGGATTGAGACTCACGAGGCGATATTGCTGCGGCACGAGCACGCCCCACGCACACGCGCCCCAGACGAACATCGCGATGGCGGCGCTCCACAGATGGACGGTCGTCCACGGCATCGTGACGATGGCGGTGATCACGGCGATCAGCATCACGGTGACGACCTTGCGCGAGCCGATCCTGTCGAGCACGCGGCCCGCGAGCAGATTGGAGAACGTGCCGGCCAGCCCCCACAGCACGAGCAGCCCGCCGAGCACGCTCGGGCTGCCGCCGGTGGCGCGGTCGAACACCACCGCGACGTAGTTGTAGATGATGAACGTGCCGATCTGCGCGAGCACGGTCGTGGCGAGAATCAGCCCGACGCGCGAATCGGCGAGCGGCGCGAAGCGCTTGATGAGCGAGATTGCGGGCGGCAGCGGCACTTCCGGCAGCAGCGCCCACACGCCGACGAATCCCGCAATGCCCAGCGCGGCGACGAAGCCCAGCGTCCAGCGCCAGTCGGCCAGACCGCCGATGACCGCGCCCAGCGGCGTGCCCAGCGCGGTCGCGGTGGTGAGACCCGCGACGATCACGGAGAGCGCGAAGCCGCGTCGCTCGGGCGGAACCAGCATCGTGCCGGTGCCGCTCGCGGTCGGCGAGAACATCGCCGCGCCGACGCCCGCCAGCGCACGCGTGACCAGCGCGACGCCGAGGTTCGGCGAGAGGATCGTCCCGACGTTGGCGACGATGAACAATCCCATGCCGCTCAAGAGAAGGTGCTTGCGCGAAATGCCGGCGGCGAGCGCCGCGATGGTCGGCGCGAGCAGCGCGAACGTGAGCGCGTACACGGTGATCAATTGCCCCGCCGCGCCGATGCTGACGTGAAAGTACGCAGCAATGGAAGGCAGGATGCCTCCGAAGACGAAGCTGTCGGTGCCCAGCGCGAACATGCCGAGCGCGAGTGTGAGAAGACGGCGATCCATGGTTATCTCCCTCCGAAGAATGGTGCCTCGGGTTAGTGGTGTGACGAAACTATACGCAACGGAGTTTTGTCACGCCACTATCGATAATCGACTAGCAGTTCTTCGAAATTCGAGGAAATGACGTGATGGGACGCGCGAGACAAGCGGGAAGAAATGCCGTAGAGTTGCGTGAAGAAACTTCGTTCGTCAAGGAACCGGCATGTACAGAAAGCGCTTCGACGGAATGAATTGCTCGATCGCGCGCGCGCTCGATGAAGTGGGCGAATGGTGGTCGCTGCTGATCGTGCGGGAATGCACGCAAGGCACCACGCGCTTCGACGAATTTCAGTCCGAACTCGGCATCGCGAGGAACGTGCTGACCGCGCGTCTCGAACGGCTCATCGAGCTCGATATTCTCGAGCGCTATCCGCTCGCGGAACGAGCGAACACGTTCGGCTATCGTCTGACAGAAAAGGGTAACGAGCTCTACCCGGTGCTGGTCGCGCTCATGCAGTGGGGAGATCGGTGGCTCGCGCCGAACGGCAAGCCGCCCGTCGCGCTCGTCGATCAGGCGAGCGGCCAGCCGGTCAAGTCCATCGCGGTGCAAGGGAAGAGCGGGCGCTCGCTGTCGTTCCGCGACGTGCGTTTCGCGCCCGGGCCCGGTGCGACGACGAGAACGCAATCGGTCATCGAAAACCGCAACCGCCGCGTGCTCGGCGAAGAGAAGAAGAAAGGGTGATGCGCGCGCGGCGGCGCTGAACTATCGCGGATTGATCTGCTTGACGATATCCGCCGCGACCGCGCGCGCCTGCTTGTCGCTGGTGGGTGCGAAGATGCCCTGCCATGCCGACGACGACGTGTTGTAGCTGCGCTCGCCGAACACGCGGCCGCTCTGCAAGTCGCGGAACGTCACGCGCGCCTGAATGAAGGCGTTGCCCGTCATGATGCCGAGCGTATAGCGCGCGCCCGGCGCGACGAAGTGAAAGTCTTCCACATAGACGTCGACGACCGTGCCGCCGCCGCGCTGCTGCGTGCGCTTGACGGTTTCATCGACGAAAACCGAGTTGGCTTCCTGCGATGCGCCCTGCATCGCTTCGCGCCATTCGGTCTGCACGCGCGGCCAGTCGGACGCGCCCGTCGCGACCGATGAGCCGCTCATTCGCAGCACGATGGTATGGGTGGAAGCCGATGGCACCGTGATGCTGGTCTCGGCGGTTTTCTGGCCCGCGGGCGCGGAGCCTTGAGTTTGCAGCGAGGCGGCACATCCACCGAAGAGAATCGTGCTGCCGGTCAGAAGCAGAGTCGAAACAAGACGGTTACGCATGTCGATGTCGTGGGTTGGAGGCGCGTGACAGTATAGCTTCGGGTTGTGTCAGATAAGGGTGCCGACTCGCCGACAAACCATCAGAAGTCGATCTGCGCCGACAGCAGCAAGGTACGCGGCGCGGCGTTGCTGATGTACGTGCCCTGCTGAATCCAGTAACGGCTGCCGAACAGGTTCTCGACATTCGCGCGGAACACGACATCCTTCTGCGCGATGCGCACGCCATAACGCACGCCGACGTCATAACGCGTCCACGCCGGCAGACGCAGCGTGTTGCTCGCGTTGTAGTACTGCGCGCCGGTGTGGATGATGCGGCCGTTCACGCTCAGGCCCGGCACCCACGGCAGGTCGTAATCCGCGCCGAGGTTGAAGGCGAACTTCGGCACGCCCGCCGGATCGTTGCCATCGTTCACACCGCCTGCCGTGCCTTCGAGCTTCGGATCGTAGAAGGTCGCGCTCGCCATCAGGCGCAGGTTGCGGAACGCTTCGCCGTAGGCCGCGAGTTCGAGGCCGCGCACCTTGGTCCGGCCGTCATAGCCATAGATGTTGGTCACCGGATTCGTGACGCCGTTCGGCTGCGAGATCTGGAACACGGACACCGATGTCATCACGCGGCCCCAGTCTGCCTTCACGCCCGCTTCGTACTGGTTCGACTTGTACGGCGCGAAGGCTTGTCCCGCGTTGGCCGTTCCCGCAGGCGCGGTGTTGCCGTTGGAAAGGCCGGACGTGAAGTTGCCGTACACCGAGACATTATTAAGCGGCTTGAAGACGATGCCCGCGAGCGGCGAAATCGCCTGTTGATCGAGCGTGCTGGTGCGCGCGCCCGTGCCGGGGTCGTAGTTGTCGAGCCCGATCGTCTGACGGCGAAAACCGCCCGTGATCAGCAGACGGTCGTCGAAGAACGACATCGTGTCGATTACCTGCTGGCTGTTCAGGCGCGTCTGGCTGGTGCGCTGCATGTCGCCGCGCGGCGTGGTCATCGGCGGCAGGGGCGTCGGACTGTAGAGATTCGATGCCACGGTCTGCGAGACCGGCGCCAGCGCGTAGAAGTAGCCGATCTCCTGATTCAGGCTCGTCACGCCGGTGACCAGCGTGTGCTTGACGCCGAAGGTGTCGAAGTGGAAACGCAAGCCCGCATCGACGGACTTCGTGCGCGTGTACTGGTCGTAGTAGCCGTTTCTGACGTTGAACGCGCCGCCCGCCGTCATGCCCGTCGCCGACGGGAAATTCTGCTCCGACGTGCCGTAGTGCTCGCCCGCCGCGCCGTACACGGTCACGTACTTGTTGACGTCGTATTCGAGGCGCGTCATGAGCGCGGAGTCGCGCAGCTTGAGCTTCGAGCCCGGATAGAGATTGTTGTACGCCGAAGGCACGTCCGGCACCGCGGTCGCCGTCCCCAGGCCGATCTGCGAGCGGAGTTCGTCGGTGTTCTCGGAGACGTTGTAGGCGTCGAACGACCAGCGCAACTGCTTGCCGCGATAGTCGAGCCCGACCGCGCCGTCGCCCTGAAGCTGATTGCCGTGCGCAATGCCGGTCTCGCCGTCCTTGAACTGACCGTTGACGCGAATGCCCCATTGACCTTCGTCGCCGAAGCGGCGGCCGACGTCGGCGGCGACGCCGAACTGCGCCTTCGACTGATACAGCGCGGTGAGACGCGTCAGCGGCTGGTCGTCCGCGCGCTTGGTGACGATGTTGATCGCCCCACCGATGCTGCCGCCCGGTCCCATGCCGTACATGAGCGAACCCGGACCCTGCAGCACTTCCACGCGCTCCAGCAGATTCACCGGCACGCGCGCCGCCGAGACCATGCCGTACAGCCCGTTGAGCGCGACATCGGTTGCCTGGACGGCGAAGCCGCGAATCTCGAACACGTCGCCGAAGCCGCCGGCGCTTTGTTCGGTGCGCACCGATGCATTGTTGACGACGACATCGCCGATGGTGCGGGCCTGCGTGTCGCGGATGAATTCGTCGGTGTAGTTGGTCGTGTTGAACGGCTGGTCCATCACGTTCGCCGCGCCGAGCACGCCGATACCACCGCCTCGCGCCACTTGTCCGCCCGCGTAGGGCGCGGGCAATTCGCCGGGCGTCGCCGTGGCCTTGACCATCACGGCGGGCAGCGCGGTGGTTTGGGGCGCGTCGCTTTCCGTCGTCGCCGCGCTCTGCGCGTAAGCGCTTCCCTGCAGCGCGGCTGCGGCGGCCAGTCCCACGAAAAGACGTTCGACTGCCCATGACACCGCAGTACGTTGATTGAAGTGCTGCTGAGTTCCCCGACGTGACATGGCTCTGATCTTTTGAAGGAAGGGCGGGTTGAATGTTTGCTGGAATGCGAATCGTTCGCAATTGTAATGTAACAATTAAACACGTGGTACAAAACTTTTGCTGCGACGGGAGCGTTGGGAGAAAGCGACGCGGGCGGGGTTCGTGCGGCGCGCGACATTGCGGTACTGGCGCGCGCGCCGGGCGGCCGGACATTTGATGTACCTTAATACCCCGACGCCCCTTTCACACCCAGGAGACCGCGACACATGACGAAGACCAACGAGTATCAGCAGCAGATCGGCGAATCGGTGCCCGACTGGACACCGCGCGAACGGCCCGCGCGCATCGGCATCGACGGGGCGCATTGCCGCATCGAGCCGCTCGACGTCTCGCGCCACGCAGCCGATCTCTTCGAAGCCTATGGCCGCGCGCCGGACGGCAGCGACTGGACCTATCTCTTCGTCGGCCCGTTCAGCGACTTCGACACCTTCCGCGACTATCTGACGAAGGCCGAAGCCTCCACCGATCCGCTTCACTACGCCGTCATCGATTCCGCGAGCGGCAAGGCGGTCGGCACGCTCGCGCTGATGCGCATCGAGCCGGTGCATGGCGTGATCGAAATGGGCAGCGTGACGTTCTCGCCATTGCTCAAGCAGACGCGCATCTCGACGGAAGCGCAGTATCTGCTGATGCGTTATGTCTTCGACGACCTCGGCTATCGCCGCTACGAATGGAAGTGCGACAGTCTCAACGCGCCTTCTCGCAAGACCGCGCTGCGTCTCGGCTTCGAGTTCGAAGGCATCTTCAGGCAGGCGATCGTCTACAAGGGACGCAATCGCGACACCGCGTGGTACGCGATCATCAACCAGGACTGGCCGCGTGTTCGAAACGCGTTCGAGCGCTGGCTCGCCGATGACAACTTCGACGCAAACGGCAAGCAGCGCGCATCGCTCGCTCAGCTACGGGACGAGGACAAGCGCTGAATTTGCTATTCACGTTTCACTGCGTCAGCTAATCAGATTTGCTTCGTTTGATCGTCTCACGGCCCGCGTGAGAATGAGTGAGCAAGGCGCCGCCGGTCGCGCGGCGCCGTAACACTTTCACTCCTGCTCCTCATTCCGATCCTATGAAGGCGTCACTCTCGCATCATCGGCCACGTGCTGGCCGTCACCTGTTGCCTGCGGTTTGCGCGGCCGCCGCGCTGCTCCTGCTAGGCGGGTGCAAGCCTCATGACGAAACGGCGCGCGTCTCCGCGCCGGAGCCCACGCAGGCCGCGCGTCAGGAGGTGACTTACTTCAAGTATCCCGACAACCCCGCGTTCGATCTCGTCTATCTCGCCGACAAGCTCGGCTATTTCGAAGGCACGAGCACACGGCCCAGATACGTCGGGAAAATCTCCGCGCCGCAGATCATTCCGCTCGTCGGCACGGGAGAGATCGATTTCGGCACGCGCATGGTGCCGCTCGTCATCTCGGCGATCGCGAGCGGCGCGGACATCAAGGTCATTTCCGCCGGCGGCGAGACCTTGCCCGACGCGCCGCACATGAAGTACTTCACGCGCGCGGACTCCGGCATTCGCGGGCCGAAGGACTTCGAGGGCAAGACCGTCGCGTTCAACAGCTTTGGCGCGTGCGCGGAATTCGTCACGAAGAAGTATCTGTCGCAGCACGGCGTGGACGTGTCGAAGGTCAACTGGCTGGTCGTGCCGGATAACCAGTCGCAGCAGGCGCTCGTCACGAAGAACGTGGACGTCGCCATCATTCATCCGCCGTTCTCCGGCGCGGCCGAAGCCGATCCGCAACTGCACAAGCTCTGGAGCGACTGGGACGAGGACCACGGGCTCGGCGGCATGGCGCCCTACAGCGTGAACGGCGCGTTCGCGCGCGCGCATCCGCAGGCGGTCAAGGACTTCGTCGCTGCCATCGCACGGGCGGGAAACTGGGTCAACGCGCATCCCGACGAAGCGCGGCAGCTCACGGCCGAGCGGCTGGGCATCGACGTCAAGCTGGTCGAGCGTTACGCCTATGTGAAGGATCTCGTGGTGACGGAGCCGCCGATCCAGTACTACATCGACATTCTGGAGCAGGCCGGCAAGATTCCGAAGGGCAAGGTCCAGGTGAAGGACGTGTACACGAACCAGTACAACCCGCTGGCCGCGAAGGAGTCGCAGGCGAACGCGGCGCCAGCGAACGGATCGCGCTCATGAGCGGGACGTTCACGGCGCGCGAAAAGATCGTCGCACGCGATCTTTCGCTTGCATACCTCAACGAAGCGATGCAGTCGCGGCAAATCGTGCTCGACGGCTTCGACCTTAGCGTGCGCGAAGGCGAATTTCTCGCGGTGCTCGGGCCGAGCGGCTGCGGAAAATCGACCTTCCTCAACCTGCTCGCGGGCTTGACGCCGCCCACTTCCGGTTCGCTCACCATCGACGGTGAGTCCGTCAGCGCCGCGCGCCGCAAGCTCGGCTTCGTGTTTCAGGGCTATGCGCTGTTTCCGTGGCGCACCGTGCGCAAGAACGTGGAAACGGGGCTGGAGATTCGCGGCGTGACGCGCGCGCAACGGCGCAGCGAGGCCGAGCGCTTCCTGCGTCTCGTTGGTCTGCTCGATTTTGCCGATCACTATCCGCATCAACTTTCGGGCGGCATGCGGCAGCGCGTGGCGATCGCGCGCGCGCTCGCCTACGGCCCCGAGATTCTGCTGATGGACGAGCCTTTCGGCGCGCTCGATGCGCAAACGCGCGAATCCTTGCAGCAGGAGTTGCTCGGCATCTGGGAGCAGAGCGCAAAGACGGTCGTGTTCGTCACGCACAGCATCGACGAAGCGATCTTTCTGGCGGATCGGGTCGCGGTCGTCGGGCGCAGGCCGGGCCGCGTGAAAGAGATCATCGAAATCGATCTGCCGCGTCCGCGCCCGGCCTCGGTACGTCACGACGCCGCGTTCGTCGCGTTGCGGCAGCGCGCGTGGGCGAGCCTGCAGTCGGAACTGGATGGCGAGCAGAACGCGCGGCGCGTGCGCGGCGCCGAATCACTGACAGGAGCGTGACGTGGCAGAGCAACGAAGTGTGCGCGGTTTCCCGGTGCCGATCGCATCGCGGCATCGCGGAGTGAAGGCGCGCGGCGTGCGCTGGTCGGCGGCCTTCGAGCGTTCGATCGCCCTCGTCGTGTTCGCGCTGCTGTGGGAATTGCTGCCGCGAACGGGCGTCGTGAGCGCGGCGTATCTGAGCCCGCCGTCGCAAGTGGCGCTCGCCATCGCGCATCTGTTCGACAGCGGCGAAGTCTGGAGGCACCTCGGCGCGAGCGCGCTGCGCTCGGTCAGCGGCCTCTTGCTGGCGGTGGCCGGCGGCGTGGTCTGCGGATTCGCGCTCGGCTGGTTCCGTCGCGCGGAGCGAATCGTCGATCCGCTTTATCAATTGCTCCGGCAGGTCTCGGCGTTCGCGCTGTTTCCGGTGTTCATGCTGTTCCTCGGTATCGGCGAATCGTCGAAGATCGCCATCATCGTGTGGGCCGCATTCTGGCCGGTGCTGCTCAACACCATCTCGGGCGTGAAGCAGGTCGAGCGCGTGTTCATCGATTGCGCGCGTTCCATGGGCGCAGCGCAAGGCTTCATCTTCGCGAAGGTCGTGCTGCCCGCCGCGCTGCCCGAGATACTGACCGGTATCCGGCTCGCGGGCGCGTACAGCATCACCGCGCTGGTCGCGGCGGAGATGATCGGCGCGCGTTCCGGGCTCGGCTTCTACACGCTCAACTCGCAGGAGACATTCCAGATTCCCGACATGTATGCGGGCATCGTGCTGCTCGCGCTCTTTGGCCTGCTCATCAACAAGAGTCTTTCGCTGCTCGAGCGTCGCCTGCTGCGCTGGCGTGTCGGGCTCGCGCAGAATGGCTGAAAGCCGCTACGGGCCGATGCGCGGCTCCAGCCGATGGATGCGCTGGTTCGCCGCGTCCGTGATGGCATGCGTGGCGCTGTCCTCCGTGCCGTGGCGCGATCGTTTCGGCGCGGATCGGCCGTTCGCCGCCGCCGTTGCGCGCGGCGCGCTGATCGTCGCGGTGCCTTCCCGTCCCGCGCCGATGCTCAACGTCGGCCGCGTCGATCATTTCGCGCGGGCGCCGGACGGCTTCGCGGCGGCGCTCGCCGATGACATCGGACGGCGCGCGGGACTGCGCGTCGTGCTGCTGCCGGCCGACGAGCGCGACGCGCGTGAGGCATTGCGCTCGGGCAGGGCGGATATCGCCATCGCCGGGCTTGCCTTCGGCGCGGACCGCGCGCTTTCGTATGCGCCGAGCGCTTATACGTCCGGGCGCGGCGTGGCGCTGGTATTGCGGCATGGCAAGGTGCGCGAATGGCGCGACCTGTCGGGCGCTTCGATCTGCGTGTCGCGCGGCAGTCCGTTCGCACGGGACGCCGCGCGTCGCGCGCACGCGAGCGTGCACGACTACGACCGTCCACTCGATGCGCTGCTCGCCTTTCAGGCGGGCGAATGCGCCGCGCTGGTCGACGACGAGTACGTGATCCGCAAGCTGCTCAGACAGCCGGACTGGGCGTACTACCGGACTTTGCCGGGCACGCTCGGCGCCGCGCCCGCATTCGTCGCGACGCGCGGCGGCGATTTCGCGAGCGCGCTGTTCATCGAAAACGTCTTGCAGGACTGGCGCAGACAACGCTGGCTGACAGCCGCGCGCGAGGACCAGGCGACGCAACTCGCGTTCGAGATGTTCAACGCGCAGAACGATCTGTATTGCCACTGATAACTCAAAGGATCATCCACCCATGACTCGACGAAGCGGGCATCTGCACCTCGGCGCATTTCTCTATCCGACCGGGCATCACATCGCGGCGTGGCGGCATCCGCACGCGGTGGCCGATGCCGGCAGTAATTTCGCGCACTACGCGCAGCTCGCGCAGGCAGCGGAAGCGGCCAAGTTCGATCTCGTTTTCCTGGCCGATGGCTCCGGCACGCGCGGCGACGACGCGCAGTTCCTGAGCCGCACCGCGCACAGCTACGTCGCGCAGTTCGAGCCGCTCACGCTGCTCTCGGCGCTTGCGGCGCTCACGGAGCGCATCGGTCTGGTCGGCACGGCGTCGACTTCGTTCAACGAGCCGTATCACATCGCGCGCAAGTTCGCGTCGCTCGATCACATCAGCGGCGGGCGCGCGGGATGGAATCTCGTGACGTCATCAAGCGAGCATGAAGCGCGCAACTTCGGTTTCGACGAGCATCTCGCGCACGCGCATCGCTACCAGCGCGCCGCGGAATTCGCGGATGTGGTGACGGGCCTGTGGGACAGCTGGGACGAAGACGCGTTCGTGCGCGACAAGGCATCCGGGCGTTACTTCGATACGGACAAGCGGCATGTGCTGAATCATCGCGGCGAGTTCTTCAAGGTGCGTGGGCCGTTGAACGTTGCGCGGGCGCCGCAGGGACATCCGGTGGTCGTGCAGGCGGGATCGTCGGAGGCGGGGAGGGAACTGGCTGCGCGCACGGCCGAGGTGATCTTCACGGCGCAGCAGACGCTCGATGACGCCGTCGCCTTCTATGCCGACGTAAAAGGCCGCATGGCGCGCCATGGCCGTCATCCTGACGCGCTCAAGATCATGCCGGGCGTGATGCCGATCGTCGGCCGCACCGAATCCGAAGCGCGTGCGAAGTTCGACGAGTTGCAGGCGCTGATCGATCCGGTCGTCGGGCTCGCGATGGTGTCGAATCTGACCGGCGGCTTCGATCTGTCCGCGTATCCGCTCGACGGGCCGATTCCCGAGCTGCCCGAGACCAATGCGAGCAAGAGCCGCCAGACCTTGATGATCGACCTCGCGCGCCGCGAGAACCTCACGATCCGCGAGCTGTATAAACGCATCGCGGGAGCGCGCGGACATTGGCAACTGGTCGGCACGCCCGCGCAGATCGCCGATGCGCTGGAGGAACGCTTCGTCCATCACGGCGCGGATGGCTTCAACGTGATGCCCGCGCTGCTGCCGGATTCGCTGAATGATTTCATCGAACTGGTGTTGCCGGAACTGCGCCGGCGCGGACTTTTCCGCAACGAATACGAAGGCCGCACGCTGCGCGACCATCTCGGCCTCGACAAGCCGCGCTCGCGTCACGCGCACGAGCAGGCGGCCTGATCCCTTCACGAAGCCGCGCCCGTCGATAGGGCGCGGCGCAGGCTTCACATCAGAAGCGCACCCGCACGCCGCCGAACGCAGCCACCTGCCGGTTGGTCGATGAAGGCGCACCCGCGTCCGCAATCGCCGCGACCTTCTGATATCCGTTGCCGACTCGGGTCGACGCATCGCCGGATGCGAGCTGATACACCGCCGACAGATACAGGTCCGTGCGCTTCGACAACACGTAATCGACGCCCAGCGTGAACTGATGCCAGCGCGGCTTGAGCGATGCGCCATTGGTGCCGGGCAGATTGTTGGCGCGGCCGTCGGTGAAGGTGTAGACGCCGACGAGCGTCGTGGTCGGCGTCACGTTGTAGCGCCCGTTGACGTCGTAGTTGTTGAACTTGCGCGACGAGCCGTCGTTGTAGTCGAGCTGCGTATGGCTGAAAGCGAAGCCCAGCGTCGCCGCGCCGCCGAACGCGTAGTTCGCGCCGGCCACCGCGATCTGCTGACGCGTCACGCCGCCGTTGATGCCATAGAAAAACGCGCCGCTGTAGTCGTCGCCACTGGTGGTCGATGCGCCGCCCACCGCGCCGCTGGTGTTCGTCGCGACGTTCGGATGATCGAGCCGCACATAGCCGCCGCCGAGCGAAAGCGGCCCGTTGACGTAATTCGCCGCGACGCCCCACGCACGATTGTTGCCGAAGCCCTGACCCGCGCCATTGCTGGCCTGATTGCTGAAGCCGTAGAGCGCGTCGACCGTGAAGCCGGCGAAGGTGTCGCTGCGGAACTTCACGGCGTTGTTGATGCGGAAGGTCTGGTTCAGGTTGTCGTTGTCGCCGACGTGTGTCGACGGCGACCAGAATCCGGGACCCGCATAGGCTGCGACCAGATCGGTATTCGGATCGTACTGACGGCCAAGCGTGAACGTGCCGATGCCCGACTTCGCGACGCCCACGAAGGCTTGCCGGCCGAATTCGCGGCCGCCCTGCGCCAGCGCGCCGTCGTTCACGCGGAAGCCGTTTTCGAGCGTGAACAGCGCCTTGTAGCCGCCGCCCAGATCCTCGACGCCTTTCAGGCCCCAGCGGCTGCCGTTGAGCTTGCCGCTCGTCGCCTGGAAGTTATGCGCGCCGCGCTGATTGTTCGTATAGGCGATGCCGGCGTCGACGAGTCCGTACAGCGTAACGGAGCTTTGCGCCTGCACGATGCCGGGAAGGGCGACCAGGATACCGGCTGCGCCGGAGAGTGCGACTCGCTTCATTTGCTTCCTTTATTTACGTGTTAACCACGAGTTCTTGGGGAAGCCGATCTTACGGTCACGCTTACCGAAGCCGAACAATCCATTTCTCATGTGTAATGACGCAGATCAATAATTTGTAATCCTGAGAGGAATGGAAAATGGATGAAGGCGGCAGGCGATATCGAGATGATCAACGCATGCCGTCGCTGATTAGCTTTCGCCAAAGCATTCGTTGGTATCGCGCGCGTCGGTGACTAGCATGTACCGCATGGGACGATTTCGTCCGGAAAACGCCTTCGTGGAAAGACTTCATGCGATACAAGGGATATGACGTTGCGCCTTCCGCGCATGCGCTGCCGAGCGGACTCTATGCGGCGAACCTGACGATCGAGAATCGCACGTCAGCGTCCGGCGCCTCCTTTACGTTCGACGCGCTCGACTACTTCTTCGAAGCCGAGCACGCGAGAGCCTATGCGGCGCGCTGGGCGCGGCTATGGATCGATCAGCGCAGCACGCGCACGCGCCGCGGCCCGTCGTGAAACTCGCGGCGCGCTGCGGCAAGTCAGGCGAGGTTCGGCGGCGCGGCCTTCAACACATCGACATGTTTCGGAATGAGCCCGAGATCGACGAAGGTATCCGCAATCTGCTGCTGCTCGCCGATGATCGCGCGCGTAATCGCTTCGGTGCCGAACACCTGCCGGCTCACCGCGAGATCGACCACGGGTTTCGGCAGACCCCAGAGGCGTGCGAGCTCGCTCGCTAGCTGGTCGGGATTCTGCTTGCCCCATTGATCCGCCGCCTTGATGTCGTCGATCACCACGCGGATCACATCGGGATTCTTCGCCACATAGTCCTGCGACGAGAAGTAGTAAGCGCGATTGCCGACCACGCCGCTCGCATCGGCCAGGATGCGCGCGTTCAGGGACGTCTGCGCGGCGGCGAGGAACGGGTCCCAGATCACCCAGGCGTCGATCGAGCCGCGCTCGAAGGCCGCGCGCGCATCGGCGGGCGCGAGGAAGGCGAGTTCGACGTCGCGATACTGCAGGCCGTGCTGACGCAGCAGCCTGACCAGAAAGTAGTGCACGTTGCTGCCCTTGTTCAGCGCGACGCGCTTGCCCTTCAGCTCCGCCACGGTCTTGATGGCCGATTGCGCCGGCACCAGCACGGCTTCGGATTTCGGCCGCGCGGGCGTGGCGGCCACATACACGAGCGGCGCGCCGGCGGCTTGCGCGAAGATGGGCGGCGCTTCGCCTACATCGCCGAAGTCGATCGAACCCACGTTGAGCGCTTCCAGTTGCACGGGGCCGGCGGAGAACTCCGTCCAGCTCACGGTCACGCCGAGCGCGCCAAGCCGCTTCTCCAGCGTGCCGCGTCCCTTGAGCAGATTCAGATAGCCCTTCTGATTGCCGATGCGAAGCACGCGCGGCTGTCCGTGCGCGGGCTGCTGCGCGAACGATGCCGGCACGGCCGCGAAGGTCGCGGCGCTCAGCGCGGCCTTGGCGGAGAAGGAAAGAAACGCGCGGCGGTCTTTGTGTGTTCTGGTGTTTGACATGAGGTGGATCAATGGATGAGGAGCGCGACGAGCGCATTTCGGGAGCATCGATGCTAAAGCGCGCTTTGACCGCGGCCAACGTAGCAATCGACATATCGACATCGCGGTGGCCGTCATATGCATTGCTTTTTTGCGAGATGGCGGCGCTTGCCGGCCCGCCAAAGATCGATTTCTGCTTTGCTCCGCAGAGCGAGCGATATACGCACGATGCGCGCCGCCCGCCTGTGCGCGTTCAGGAATAGAACGACAGCTTCGGCTTGCGCCCGTTGAGCGTCCAGTCGCCCAGTTCACGTACCTTGTAGTCGAGCGGATCGTGTAGCGTATGCACGCGCACGTTGCGCCAGAAGCGGTCGAGTCGCAGCGCCGCCGTGGTCGAGCGCGCGCCGGTCACGTCGAACATGCGATGCGCCACGTCGAGGCCCGCGCGCGCCGCCGCCACCTTCGACGTCGCCACAGCCACCGCGACCTCGCCGCGTTCGATCTCGCTGAGCGCGAGTCTGCGCGACCAGGCGCGATCGAACGCCTGCATCGCGCGTTCCACCAGCAGTCTCGCGCCCTCCAGCGCCACCCAGAACTCGCCGTAATGCGTGAGCACGTAGGGATCGTCGCCGGGCCGCTGCGCCTGCGAGGCGATCCACGGTCGAGTCTGCGCGAGCGTTGCCTCGCGCGCCGCCTGCAACGCGCCCTCGCCGATGCCGAGATAGATGTGGCTCAGGATCGCCTGAGCGAGCAGCGGGCGAAGGCAGGCGAAAGGACTCGAAAGCGGGCCGGGATCGTCGAGCAGCTCGTCCGCTGCTATGGGCACGCGCTCGAACAGCACCGTGCCGCTGTCGGTCTGACGCTGCCCCATGTTGTCCCAATCGTCGAGCACGACGATGCCTGCCCGGTTCGTCGGCGTGACGCCGATCAGGAGCCGTCCATCGTCATCGAAGGCGGACGCGATCAACTGGTCCGAATCGCGCGCGCCCGAACAGAAGCTCTTGCGGCCGTCGAAGTCATAGCCGCCGTCACTGGCGGCAAGCGCCCGCGTGCCCTTGTCGAGCGGATTGAGCGCGTTGCCCCAGAACCAGCTTCGCGTAACAGATGCGCAAGCGAACTGTCCACTTGCGCCATGCGCCGCACGACGTCGAGCGTGGTCGACCATGGCGCGCCTTCGCCGCCATGTTCGAGCGGCACGGAGAGCCGCAAGAGGCCGCTTTCGCGCAACAGGCGGCGTTCATTGAACGCGGTGCCGCCCGTCCTGTCGCGGGCTGTGGCGGTGCGCGCCCATTCGCGCAACAGCGCGTCGAGCGCCTCGGCCCATGCGGGTTCTCGCCGGTCATTCATTGCTTCTTCTCCCGATGGTGAAGCCTGTCTTAATGCGTTTCAGGCAGTTGCATATCGATAGAAATTGGATGGCCAGGCACGCGCGCGGCGTTAGCATGGCCATCCCTCGACTACGACTTTCCGCGACTCAAAGCGATGCCATCCAATCTTCCACGCTTCGGCGTCTGGGCGCTCGTGCACGGCAGCCGCGCCGCGCTTCAGGACCCCGCAGAACCCTACGATGCTTCCTGGGCGCGCAACAAGGCGCTCGTGCTGGAGGCCGAACGCCTCGGCTTCGACTCGGTGCTCGTCGCCCAGCACACGATCAACCCGCACGATCCCGCACTCGATCAGCTCGAGGCTTGGACGGCTTCGGCGGCACTGGCGGCGCTCACGTCGCGCATCGAGATCATCGCGGCGATCAAGCCTTATCTCTATCACCCGGTCGTGCTCGCCAAGATGGCTCAGCAGATCGAACACATCAGCGGCGGACGTTTCGCGATCAATCTCGTGAACGCATGGAACCGCCCGGAGCTCGAACGTGCCGGCATCGGCTTCGCGGAACACGACGAGCGCTATGCGTACGGCCGCGAATGGATCACCGTGGTCGACAGGCTTTTGCGCGGCGAGACCGTGCATCATCGTGGCGACAACTTTCGCATCGACGACTACCGGTTGCGCCCCGCCGATCCGTTTCGCGCGCGTCCGCGCATTTATGTCGGCGGCGAGTCGGAACCGGCGCGAGCACTGGTCGCGGCGCACGGGGACGTATGGTTCATCAACGGCCAGCCGCCCGAGGACGTCGAACGCCTGATCGCGGATCTCGCCGCGCGTGCGCGCCCGGCGGGATACGACGCGTTGCGCTTCGGACTTTCGGCCTTCGTGATCGCGCGCGCGACGCAGGCGCAAGCCGACGCGCACCTCGAACATCTCTTCGCGCTGGCCGAGCTCGACAAGCCGCTGCGTGAAACGCAGAAGGCCAATACCGATCCCAGCGCGGTGATGCATCAGACCTTCGCGCGATCGGCGCGCGTCGGGTCCAACGGCGGCACCGCGGCGGGGCTCGTCGGCGACTACGATACGGTCGCGCGGCGCATCGCGGCGTTTCATCGTGCCGGCATCGAACTCTTCATGCTGCAGTTTCAGCCGTTCGAAGCCGACATGCGCATCTTCGCGGAAGAGGTCGCGCCGCGCGTGCGGCGTCTGCTGTCCGCGTAATCGAATCGCGCGCCCGCGCGGCGCGCGATTCGAACACAAGGCTGCCGCGATCAGAAGAACGCTCCGGTGGGCGGAAGCTGTCCGCTGAGCGCGTTCTGTCCGAGCAGGCGTTCCTTGTAGAGCCGGGGATTGTGCGACGCGATCACCTTGATGTTGCGCCAGTGCCGGTCCAGCGCGCTCGCGCGCGAGACGACCGAGCCCGAGCCGAGGTCGATCAGCCAGTTCGCGATCTGCGGCGCGAGATCGTCGATCACGACCTTCGCTTCCGCGGCCGCGAAGGTCGCGGCGAGCGTGGCTCGATATTCATCGCTCGTACCGCGTGCATCCGCTGCGCGCTGCAACGCCGCGACGGCGCGATCGGCAATTGCTTCGACGCTCGCGGCGTAAGCGCGGATGCGCCCGAGCAGCGCCTGCAACACGGGCTCGCCGGTCGGATGATCAGCCTCGCCGTGATAGAAGTTGCGCCCGCGCGCGCGAAGCACCTCCACGGCGTCCAGCGCCACGCGCCGCGCGATTCCCGCAATGCAGTTGGTCAGATAGACCTGATGGAAGGTGAAGCCCCAGGGCGCCGCTTCGTCGGGCCGTGGCGGGTCCGGCGGATAGACGTGCGCGGGCGGCACGGCGACGCCGCGAAACGTCGCCGTGCCCGAGCTTGTCAGGCGCTGGCCGAAGCCCTGCCAGTCGTCGTGGTCGCTGACGCCTTCGCTTCGCTCCAGCACGTATTGCACGGTGCGTCCATCGCGGCTTTCCACCGCCACGCCGACGAACGCATCGTTATACAGATTTCCCGTCGCGTAGACCTTGTCGCCCGAGCCGATGTAGGCCTGGCGGATCTCGTCCCATTCGAGCCGCGTGAGCACCTTGCTCGGGCGCGCACCGGCCGCGACCGCATCGGTTTCGGTGAAGCTCAACCCGACGGTCTTTCGCTGTCCGGTCAGTTCGATCACGTGCGCATGAAAAGGATGCTCGCGATGTCCGAGCGCCGCCTCCACCTGCCACAGATGATTGCGAAAGGCGTGCGCGACATTCGAATCCGCCGCCGCCACATCGCGGGCCACGACGAAGAGTTCGCCAAGCGTCGCCCCGTGTCCTCCGGCATCGGCCGGCAGACGCAGTGCGCCGAAACCGCGCGCCTTCAGGCTCGCGATCTCTTCATGCGGCAGACGATGTTCCCGCTCGCGCGCCGCCGCGCCCGCGCCGATCTCCGTGATGATGTCCGCGAAGCCGAGCGACGCGGACAGCGGCGAGACGAGTGGCGTACCGCGCGCTTCGGTCTGGTTCGTATCCGTCATGGTCTGGTCTCCGTCACACCTTGATGCTGTAGTCCGCGACCTTGATGCGCGAGTTGATGATCTTGCGCTCCGCGAGCCAGTCGGCGGCGCGCTGGAACTGCGTGAGGAATGCGGCGTCGTCGGCCTCGTGGAACTGGTTCACGCGCCTGAGGCTCGCCAGATAGTCGCGCACCTGATCCGGATATTTGCCCTCGCGCTGCACGAGCTGTTCGGCTTCGGCGGAATGCGTCGACTGCCATGCCCCTTCGACGTGGTACGCGTCGATCACCGCGCGTATCAGCTCGGAGTTCTCTTCGGTGAACTTGCGGCGCGTGACGAGCGAGCTGTAGTCGATCAGGAAGTCGAGATCGCGGCCTTCGTTGAAGACGTCCTTGGCGTCGTTCGAGAAGCGCGCGATGTCCACGCCCGGCGACCACATGGACCATGCGTCGACCTTGCCCTGCGCGAACGCGGGCGCCGCATCGGGGGGATTCAGGTAGACGAACTGGACCTTGTCGCGATCGATGCGATGTTTCTCCAGCGCCGCGATCAGCAGGAACTCGCCCAGCCCGGAACGATTGACGGCGACCTTGCGGCCCGCGAGATCGGCGACCGAATCAATGCCGCTCGACTTCTTGACGATGATGGACGTCGAGCGCGGCGAATAGACATCGAACGCATTGAAGACGATCGGCGAGCCGGCGAGCATCGCGGCGAGCGCCGGGGTCGTCGAGCCCCAGAAGCCGAAGTCCGCGCTGCCGCCGACCACCGCCTGAATCGACGGCGCGTGGTTCGGGAACGGGCCGATCCATTCGACCTTGATTCCCTTTGCGGCGAGCGTCTTCTCGAACACGCCGCGCTGCTTCGCGATGTCCGGCAGGCTGCCGTAGCCCCAGCCGATACGAACGATATCGGTATTGCGCGTCAGCTTGCGCGGCTGCGCGGCGCGCGTCGAAGCCGGAAACAGGCTGCCGGTGGCGGCGCCGGCCAGAAGGCCTCCCGCCGCGCGCAACACCCGGCGGCGGCTCAGTGAAGAATCGGTCATGCGTGGTCAGTCCTTGTCGTTTGGCGAGCGGTTTGTCGAGCGGCATTGCGGACGATCCTCAGTGGGACCGGACGCCGAGCTCGTCGAGCAGAATGGGCCGCAGTGTCTGCGGCGTGTGGTTTTTCGGCTGGAAGGACGCGGCGATGCGCCCGGCGCGCATGACGAGAATCCTGTCGGCGAGCGTGAGCGCTTCATCGACGTCATGCGTGACGATCAGCACGCCCGGCTGATGCAGCGCGACGAGCTCCCGCACGAGCCCGTGCATCTTGATGCGGGTGAGGGCGTCGAGCGCCGCGAAGGGTTCGTCGAGCAGCAGCAGCGCAGGATCGCGCACGAGGGCGCGCGCCAGTGCGACGCGTTGCGCCTGCCCGCCCGAGAGATTGCGCGGCCAGTCGTCCTCGCGGCCGGCGAGCCCGACTTCCGCGAGTGCGCGCGACGCGCCCGTGCGACCGACCGTGGCCTCATGACCGAGCGCCACGTTTTGCCATAGCGGGGCCCAGGGCAGCAGCCGATGCTCCTGAAACACGACCGACGGCCGCTCGGGCGCGTGGATCGCGCCGGCGTCGGGCAGATCGAGCCCCGCGAGCGCGCGCAGCAGCGTGGTCTTGCCGCATCCGCTTTCGCCCAGCAGCGCGACGAACTCGCCCTTGTCGATATCGAGATCCAGCGCATCGATGACTACACGGTTGCCGTAACGTCGCTTCAGGCCGCGCACCGAAACAGCGAGCGTCGTGGAGAAGGTGGCGCTCATCATTACGCTCCCTTTGCGTAGTTCGCGTGCCACGAGAGGAAGCGCGCTTCGAGCAGGCGCACCAGCGCATCCGCCGCCACGCCGATGATCGCGTAGATGATCATGGTCAGAAGGATCACGTTCGTATTCAGGAATTCGCGGGCGTCCATCGCAAGAAAGCCGATGCCTTTGGTCGTGGCGAGCGTTTCGGCGATCACGAGCGCGAGCCACGCATGGGCGAGGGCATAGCGCACGCCGGTGAGGATCGAGGGCATCGCGCCCGGCAGGATGATCCGCCGCACGATAGCCGCCCGTCCCAGCCCGACGACCTTTGCAAGCTCCATCAGCTTGGGGTCGATCTGGCGAATGCCGAGCATCGTGTTGATGTAGACGGGAAACAGCACGGCGAGCGAAACCAGGAATATCTTCGCGATCTCGCCCACGCCGAACCAGACGATCACGAGCGGGAGCATCGCGAGAAAGGGCACGGCGCGCACCATCTGGATCGGGCGGTCGAGCAGCGCCTGCGCCAGCGGTGAGAAGCCGACCAGAATGCCGAGCGCGAGCCCGAGCGCGCCGCCGATCACGAAGCCCGCGGCCGCGCGCAGCAGCGAAACGCCGAGGTGAACGAAGAGATCGCCGCTGCGGGCCATGTCGAGGGCGGTTTCGACGACCCGGCTCGGAGCCGGCAGAACTTGCGGTGCGATCACTCCGAGGCGCGCGGCGGCTTCCCACAGCAGCACAACCAGCGCCGGGACGATCCAGGACAGCAATCGATAGAGCGCGGCCTTCGAAAGTCCGACTCCGGGCTTCGTCCGCGCGACATAGCGGGTACGGGGGGTGATCAGGTCGGCCATGTCGTTTCCGTGCGGGGCATGAGAGAAGAGTGCTTGAATGAGCGGCGAGGCGAAAAAGGAGCTTGCTATTAGAGGGCGTCGGGTATCGCGATGACAAACGGTTTTTTATGCTTTGCTTTTCAGGCAAAGCAAAGCCTTGCTTCGTCTTCGCGGATCAAATGACTTTGCACGCCGCGTCACAAGCTTTTCCGAATCGCATGCTTTTCATATGCCGAAGCCTTCGTTCCCCCGCTTGCGATGCCCCTTTATCGTGAGCGGATGCGGCGCAGCACATGCCGTCATCGAACAACGCACACAGAGGAACGGCATTACATGGCAGGCTTCAATCGACGTGATTTTCTGGTCTCATCCGGCGCGGCGCTCGCGTCGGCCAGCCTGTCCTCGCTCGCATTCGCGCAAGACGCATCGCTCAACGCAGCGCCCAGGCGCGGCGGCACGCTCAACATGCTGATCAACCCCGAGCCGCCCGTGCTCGTCTCGATCTTCCAGACGACGGGGCCGGCGCTCGTGGCAAGTTCCAAAGTGCTCGAAGGCCTGCTCGCGTATGACTTCGACCTGAAGCCGAAGGCGCAACTCGCGACCGCATGGAACGTGAGCCCGGACGGCCTCAAATACACCTTCACGCTGCGCCAGAACGTGAAATGGCACGACGGCGAGCCGTTCACGTCGGCGGATGTGGCGTTCTCCGTCGATCTGCTGAAATCGATCCATCCGCGCGGACGCAGCACCTTCGCCAACGTGACGCGCGTGTCGACGCCCGATGCGCGCACCGCGATCATCGAACTGTCGAAGCCCGCGCCGTATCTGCTCAAGGCCCTGTCGGCGGGTGAGTCGCCCATCGTGCCGAAGCATCTCTACGCCAATGGCGATCCGCTCGCGAACCCGCACAACAACGCGCCGGTCGGCACGGGGCCGTTCCGCTTCAAGTCGTGGACGCGCGGCGCGAGCATCGTCTATGAACGCAATCCGGATTACTGGGACGCGGGCAAACCGTACATCGACGCACTCGTGTTCAAGGTGATTCCCGATGCCGCCGCGCGCTCGGCCGCGTTCGAGACCGGCGCGCTCGATCTCGGCGGCGAAAACCCCGTGCCGCTATCCGACTTGCCGCGGCTCACGCAATTGCCGCAACTCGCCGTCGAGACGCGCGGTTATCGCTTTCTCGAACCGCTCTCGGAAATCGACTTCAATCTCGCGCATCCGATCCTGAAGGACGTGCGCGTGCGCCAGGCGATCGCGCATGCGATCAATCCGCAGATCGTCCAGAAAACGATCGCCTACGGTTACGCCGATATCTCGCCGACGCCGATCACGCCCGCATCGCCTTATCACGACGCGAAGCTCGCGCCGCATGCATTCGATATCGCCAGCGCGGAAAAGCTGCTCGACGCGGCGGGCTATCCGCGCAAGAACGGCGGCGCGCGCTTCCAGTTGACGCACGACTTCCTGCCCTACGGCGACATGTATCGCCGGCAGGCCGACTACGTGAAGTCGGCGCTCGCGCGCGTGGGCATCGACGTGACCGTGCGCTCGCAGGATCTGCCGTCGTTTCTCAAGCGTGTGTATGCGGACCGGCAGTTCGACTTCACGAGCATCGGCGTGAACACGCTGTTCGATCCGAGCGTGGGCGTGCAGCGGCTCTACTGGTCGAAGAACATCCGCCCCGGCGTGCCGTTCTCCAACGCGCCGCATTACAGCAATGCGGAAGTGGATGCGTTGCTCGAATCGGCGTCGATCGAAACCGACGAGAAGAAGCGCGTCGCCCTCTATCAGCAGTTTCAGCAGATCGTCTATCGCGACTTGCCGATCCTCACGCTCGTCGCGCCGCGCATGGTCACGCTCGCCAACCGGCGCGTGCGCAATCACACCGTGTCGGCGCAAGGGCTGGAAGGCAATCTCGCCGATCTCTGGCTCGCTGCGTGAGGCCGACGCGATGAACCGACGCACGCGCTTCGCCGCCATCGTCCGGCGCACCGCATGGCAAGCCCTGCCGACGATGCTCGCCATCGTGATCCTGAACTTCTTCCTGCTGAAGCTCATGCCCGGCGACGCCGCCGACGTGCTCGCCGGCGAATCCGGCTCCGCGACGGTCGAAACCTTGCAGGCGCTGCGCGCGAAGTTCGGTCTCGATCAGCCGTTGCTGCATCAACTGGGCGCGTATCTGTCGCATCTCGCGCATGGCAGCCTCGGCTATTCGCCGCGTTACGACGCGCCCGTCATGCAACTGATTCTTTCGCGCCTGCCGAACACCTTGCTGCTGATGGGCACGGCGCTCGCGCTGGCGATCGTCGTGGGCATCGCGCTGGGCGTGGTGATGGCGCACTGGGCGGGCAAGTGGCCGGATCGCGTGCTGTCGGTGCTGGCGCTCCTCTTGTATTCGACGCCGGGCTTCTGGATCGGCCTGCTCGCCATCGTGCTGTTCTCGGTGCACCTCGGCTGGCTCCCGAGCGGCGGCGACGTCACCGTGGGTGCGTCCTTGCGCGGCTTCGCCTATTTCGCCGATGTCGCGAAACACGTGCTGCTGCCCGCCGTGACGCTCGCGACTTTTTTTGTCGCCATCTATGCGCGTCTGACGCGCGCCGCGATGCTCGAAGTGAAGCGCCAGGATTTTGTCCGCACCGCGCACGCGAAGGGACTGCATCCGTTGCGCGTCACCGTGCGCCATGTGCTGCGCAACGCGCTAATGCCGCTCACGACGATGGTCGGCATTCACTTCGGCACGCTGCTGGGCGGCGCTGCCGTCACGGAAACGGTCTTTAGCTGGCCGGGCCTCGGGCGTCTCGCGCTCGATGCCGTGATGGCGCGTGACTTCAGCGTGCTGCTCGGCGTGCTGCTGCTTTCGTCGCTGCTCGTGATCGTCGCCAACGTGGCGGTCGATCTCTTGCAGGCGTGGCTCGATCCGCGCATCGCCTGAACATCCAAACTGAAAAACGCATGTCTACCGATTCGACCGATCTCGTTTCATCCGCCGATGGCTCGGCGTGGCGGCGTCAGCTCACCGGCGCGCTGTTCGGCTCGCGCCGCACGCAGCGCGCATCGCGCGCCCGCGCCTCGCCCGGCGTCTGGCGCGCGCTGCTGCGCAATCCTTCGGCGCTCGCGGGCATCGTGCTGCTGGCGGCGTTTATCGCGCTCGCGCTCGGCGCGCCGCACTTCTTTCCGGGCGATCCGCTCGACATGGTCGCGACACCGTTCGAGTGGCCCGGCAGCGATCCTCTGTACCGGCTCGGCACCGATTCGCTCGGCCGCGATGTCGCCGCGGGCATCGCGCACGGCACGCGCGTGTCGCTTCTGATCGGCGCTTCGGCGGCGGCGATCGGGCTCATCATCGGCACGCTCGTCGGGGCGATCGGCGGCTTCTTCGGCGGCGTCATCGACGACATTCTGGTGCGCATTACCGAGTTGTTCCAGACCGTGCCGTCGTTCCTGCTCGTGATCGTGATCGTCGCGATCGGGCGGCCGAGCGTGACGGTGATCGCGCTCGCCATCGGCATTGCGTCGTGGCCGACGGTCGCGCGCATCGTGCGCGCCGAGTTCCGCACGCTGCGCGCAACCGACTTCGTGCTCGCCGCGCGCAGTCAGGGCTTCTCCAGCGCGCGCATCATCTTCGGCGAGATTCTGCCGAATGCGCTGCCGCCGGTGATCGTCACGGCATCGGTCATGGTCGCGAGCGCGATCCTGATCGAATCGTCGCTGTCGTTTCTCGGCATGGGCGATCCGAACGTCGTGACGTGGGGCGGCATGATCGGCGCGGGCCGCGATGCGCTGCGCACCGCGTGGTATCTGACGGCGGCGCCGGGCGCGGCGATCGTGCTCGCGGTGCTCGCGCTCAACCTGCTCGGCGACGGCCTCAACGATGCACTCAATCCGCGCCTGCGCGAACGTTCCTGAGCGAGACGCGACCATGACGAATCTTCTCGAAGTACGCGATCTGCGCGTGAATTTCGGCGCGCATCGGGCGGTGCGCGGCCTCGACCTCGATATCGCGGAAGGCGAGACGCTTGCGCTCGTCGGCGAATCCGGCTGCGGCAAGTCCGCGACGGCGCTCTCACTGATGCGCCTCGTGCCCGAGCCGGGCGTGGTCTCCGGCAGCGTGCGTTTCGACGGGCGCGACGTGCTCGCGCTGAGTCCGCGCGACATGCGCGATCTGCGCGGCAGCCAGATATCGATGATCTTCCAGGAACCGATGACCTCGCTGAACCCGGTGCTGCCGGTCGGCGCGCAGATCGTCGAAACCTTGCGGCGGCATGAACGGCTCTCGAAGCAAGCTGCGCACAGGCGCGCGGTCGAACTGCTCGATCTCGTGCACGTTCCCGAAGCGCATCGGCGCGTGTCCGACTTTCCGCACGAGCTTTCGGGCGGGCAACGTCAGCGCGTGATGATCGCGATGGCGGTGGCGTGCCGTCCGCGTCTGCTCATCGCCGACGAACCGACCACCGCGCTCGACGTGACCATACAGGCGCGCATTCTCGATCTTCTGGCTGAGTTGCGCCGCGAATTGTCGATGTCGCTGCTGCTCATCACGCACGATCTCGGCGTGGTCGCGGAGCACGCCGATCGCGTCGCCGTGATGCTCGCGGGCGAGAAGGTGGAGGAAGCGCCGGTCGCGCAACTCTTTACGCGGCCACGGCATGCTTATACGCGCGGCTTGCTGGGCGCGTCGCTGAACGTGGCCACGGAGCTGCATTATCGCGACTGGAAGCTGCCGGAAATTCGCCACATTCCGAGTGCCGATGGCAAGTCCGCGTTCAACGTCACGCCGCTCGCGCCGATACGCGTGCCGGATACTCAATTCGACGACGAAGCGCCGCTTCTTTCGTTGCGCGACTTGAAAGTCGAGTACGCGCATCGGCATGGCAAGGGCGCGTTGCGCGCCGTCGATGGCGTGTCGTTCGATATCGCGCGCGGCGAGACGGTTGGTCTCGTCGGCGAGTCGGGCTGCGGAAAATCGACGCTCTCGAAAGCGATCCTGCGGCTCGTGCCCGTATCGGGCGGCGCGATTCACTGGCGCGGCGCGGATATCACGGCGCTTTCCGAACGTGTACTGCGGCCATTGCGCGCGCAGGTGCAGATGGTGTTCCAGGACCCGTATGCGTCGCTGAATCCGCGCCGCAGCGTGGGCGAAATACTGGACACGGTGATGGCCGTCAACGGCATCGCCGATGCGCGCGAACGGCGCCGCCGCGCCACTTCGATGCTCGATCGGGTCGGCTTGCCGAACACCGCGCTCGATCGCTATCCACATGAGTTTTCCGGCGGTCAGCGGCAACGCATCGGCATTGCGCGCGCGCTCGTGCTGGAGCCCGCGCTGCTGATCTGCGATGAACCGGTCTCCGCGCTCGATGTATCGATACAGGCGCAGATCCTGAATCTGCTCGTCGAGCTGAAGCGCGATCTCGGGCTCGCGTATCTCTTCATCTCGCACGACCTTTCGGTGGTGCGCTATATCGCCGATCGCGTGCATGTGATGCATGGCGGGCGCATCGTCGAGAGCGGAGGTCATCGCGAGATATGGCGGGCGCCGCAACATGCGTACACGCGCACGCTGCTCGACGCGATCCCCGGCAAACGATTCGACGCGCAAGCCGCATAGAACCCGCATCAAACCGCATCAACGAAAACAGGAATTCAACGTCACATGTCGAACAGGAATCAGGAACTCGAAGCCGCGCTTGCCGCGTTGCCCGGACTTGCTCAGGCCATCGGCGAAGACGCGGCCGCGCGCGAAGCGCGTCGCGAACTGCCATTCGAGGCGTTCGCGCTCTTTCGTCAATCGGGTCTCGGCAAGCTGCGTTTGCCGCTTGAATGGGGCGGACTCGGCGGCACGCTCGAAGATGTTTTCAACGTGATCGCGACGCTCGCCGCGCACGAAAGCAATGTCGCGCATGCGCTGCGCATTCACTTCGACCAGACCGAAGCCTTGCTGCTTTCCCCGCGCACGCCGTTCAACGAACTGCAGATTCGCCGCGTGTCGGAAGGCGCGATTTTCGGCGGCGCATCCACGGAAGCAGGCACGTCGCGCCCCGGCGAAATCACGACGCAATTGCGGCGCGACGGCGACCGCTTCCGTCTCACCGGCCGAAAATACTATTCGACCGGCACCGCGTTCTCCGACTACGCGCGTCTGAACGTGCAGGACGAGCACGGCGAGCCGGCGCTCGCGGTCGTGCCGGTGCGGCGCGAAGGCCTGCGCGTGATCGACGACTGGGACGGCATGGGTCAGCGCATGACCGCGAGCGGCAGTCTTGAATTCGATGAACTGATCGTCCACGCCGACGAAGTCACGCCGCGTGTGCAGACGACGCTCGCCGGCCGACACGGCGGCGCGCTGCGGCAGTTGCATCTGGTGGCGGTGGCGGCGGGCATCGTGCGCAACGTGATCGCTGATGCGCAGCGCTATGTGCTGAAGCATGGCCGTCCGGCGTTGCACAGCGCGGCGCCGTCCGCGCGCGAGGATGCGTTCATTCAGCAGGTGATCGGCGAACTGACGGCGAACAGCCATGCGATCGATGTGCTGGTGCGCGACAACGCGCGCGTGCTCGATCGATCTTCGCAGGCGATCCGCAACGGCTTCGCGAACGCCGACGCGCTCGTGCTCGAAGGCGCGCTCGCGACAGCGCGCACGCAGATCGTCGTCAGCAGGCTCGCGTTGAGCGCGGCGGAGCGCATGTTCGAGGCGGGCGGCGCATCGGCGACGTCGCGCGCGCATAACTTCGACCGGCACTGGCGCAACCTGCGCACGATCTTCAGCCACAACCCGCTGCTGCACAAGGCGCGCGTGATCGGCGACCACGCGCTCAACGGCGTGACGACGCATCTCACGGAAGGCCGCGTGTTCTGATGCTCAAAGCACGGCGCGTGATATGGATGTGCGAATTCGTTGGTGGCGGAGCATGACGCGCGCATCGGAGAATCGTTGGCTTCATACGTCGTGGAGAAATCTGTCATGAGCCCGAGCGGCCGCGCCCCGCGCCAGTTGCATCTGAATATCAACGCGCTTCATTCCGGCTTCGTGCCGTCCGCCTGGCGTCTCGCCGATGCCGATCCGCGCGCATTCCTCGATGTGAATCATTACGTGCGGATCGCGCAGATCGCGGAGCGCGCGTGTCTGGACGCAATCTTTCTCGCGGATAACGCCGCGATCGCCGATCAGCTCGACTTCCGACCGATCACCGCGCTCGAACCGACGCTGCTGCTCGCAAGCGTTGCCGCCGCGACGACGCACCTCGGGCTGATCGCGACGGCGTCGACGAGTTACAACGAGCCGTACAACCTCGCGCGGCGCTTCGCGACGCTCGATCTCATCAGCGGCGGACGCGCGGGCTGGAACATCGTGACAACGGCGGATCTGCCGTCCGCGCGCAACTTCGGCCTCGACGCCGTGCCGGATCACGCGCAACGTTATGCACGCGCGGACGAGTTCGCCGCGCTCGTCAAGACGCTGTGGAATAGCTGGGAAGACGGCGCGTTCATCGGCGATAAAGAGGCGGGACGTTTCGTCGATATGGCGCGCGTGCATGCCGCAGCGCATCGCGGACGCTTCTTCGCGGTGCAGGGCGCGCTCAACTTGCCGCGCTCGCGTCAGGGGCATCCGGTGCTGGTGCAGGCGGGCGCATCGGGCGACGGGCGCGAGCTTGCCGCGCGTCATGCCGAAGCGGTGTTCTCGGCGTCGCAATCGTTCGATGAAGCGCGTGCTTATCGCGACGATCTCAACGCACGCGCCGCGCGTCACGGACGCGGACCGAACGCCGTGAAAGTGCTCGCGGGACTGACGACGATCATCGGCGCGACCGAGGCCGAAGCGCTGCGCCGCCGCGATGAACTCGTCGATCTGATTCCGTGGAGCTATAGCCTCAACCGGCTCGCGGGCATTCTCGGCGTGAGCGTCGACACGCTGTCGCTCGATGAGCGCCTGCCCGACGACCTGCCGCCGCCCGGCAATGGCAACGGCAATCACACGTTCTTCAACGCGACGCTCGCGCAGGCGCGCGCGCATGGCTACACGGTGCGCGAACTCGTGCGCGCGCTTGCGGGCGGAGGCGGGCATCGCGTGATCGTGGGCACGCCGGAGCAGATCGCCGACGACATCGCGCACTGGTTCGAGCGCGGCGCCGCCGATGGCTTCAACCTGATGCCCGACGCGCTGCCCGGCGGACTCGAAGCGTTCACCGAAGGCGTCGTGCCGATTCTGCAGCGGCGCGGCATCTTCCGTCGCGAATACGACGGAACGACATTGCGCGAGCATCTCGGTCTCGCGATTCCGGCGGACGGGCGCGCGGTGCTTCAGCACGAATACGCATGACGTAAGCACGATTCGCGATAAGCGCCGCTGCAATGCTTATCACGATTTCTCGCTTAGCCGGCGCGATGTGCGTTGCTAGGATTCCCGGGACTGAACATTGCTCGAGGAAACCACGCATGTCACACGAAAACAAGCCTGAATCGCCCGCGCGCCGACGCGCGATCGTCACGCTCGCGGCGCTCGGCGCAGGCGCATTCACCCTGAACGCCGCGCACGCCGACGATGCACCGAAGACGCTGCGCATCGGCTATCAGAAATACGGCAACTTCGTCGTATTGAAGGCGAGCGGCGCGCTGGAGAAGCGGCTCGCGTCGCAAGGCGTCAGCGTGCAATGGCTGGAGTTTCCGGCCGGGCCGCAACTGCTCGAAGGACTGAATGCGGGCGCGATCGATATCGGCACGGTCGGTGAGACGCCGCCGATTTTCGCGCAGGCGGCGGGCGTCGATTTCGTCTATGTCGCCAACGAACCTTCCGCGCCGCGCGCGGAAGCGATCGTCGTTCCGAAGGATTCCGCCATTCGCTCGGTCGCGGAGTTGCGCGGCAAGAAAGTCGCGCTGAACAAGGGCTCGAATGTGCATTATCTGCTGGTCGAGGCGCTGAAAAAAGCGGGACTTTCATACGCCGACATTCAGCCCGCCTATCTCGCGCCTGCCGATGCGCGCGCGGCTTTCGTGCAAGGCAGCGTCGATGCGTGGGTGATCTGGGACCCGTATCTCGCCGCGATCGAACGTCAGGCGAACGCGCGTCAGATTGCCGACGGCACCGGGCTCGTGCGCAACATCCAGTACTACCTCGCGACGCGCAAGATCGCCTCCACGCAGCCGCAACTCGTGCGCGCCGTGCTCGAAGAACTGGATCGCGTCGATCGCTGGGCGCGCGACAACGTACCGGCAGTCGCGGCGCAACTGTCGCCGCTCGTCGGGCTGGATGCCGGGACTATCGAGCATGCGCTGAAACGCACCGCTTATGGCGTGGAACAGGTATCGCCCGCGACGCTCGCGTACCAGCAGCAGATCGCCGACACCTTCGCGAGCCTCCGGCTGATTCCGAAGAAGCTCGACGTGACCGAAGCGCGCTGGAACGTCGCGTGATGAGCGTCGCACGCTAAGCAGAACAGTGCATTTCCTTAGCGCGAATCGATGGTTCGCCCGCCGACGATGCGTCTTTACACTCGTCGGAGGAACGCCGCATCTCCCTACACAAGACTTCGAGAGAAACGCATCAGCATGAATGTTTTCTGGTTCATCCCGACTCACGGCGACAGCCGATACCTCGGCACCTCGCAAGGCGCGCGTGCCGCCGACTCCGATTACTTCCGCCAGATCGCCGTCGCCGCCGATACGCTCGGCTACGAAGGCGTGCTTCTGCCCACGGGCCGTTCGTGCGAAGACGCGTGGGTCGTCGCGTCGAGTCTGATTCACGCGACGCGGCGCCTCAAGTTTCTCGTCGCGATTCGGCCGGGTCTGAGCTCGCCGGGATTGTCGGCGCGCATGGCGTCGACCTTCGACCGGCTCTCGAACGGGCGTCTGCTCATCAACGTGGTGACGGGCGGCGATCCGAACGAGCTCGCGAGCGATGGCGTCTTCAACGATCACGACACGCGCTACGAAATCACCGACGACTTCCTGAGCATCTGGCGCGGCCTGCTCGAAAGCTCGCATGAGAAGGGCAGCTTCGATTACAGCGGCAAGCATCTGCGCACCGAGGGCGGCAAGCTGCTGTATCCGCCGGTGCAGCGGCCGCATCCGCCGCTGTGGTTCGGCGGGTCTTCGGCGGCCGCGCACGAGATCGCGGCGAAGCATATCGACACGTATCTCACGTGGGGCGAGCCGCCCGCCGCCGTCGAAAAGAAACTCGCGGATATTCGTCGCCGCGCGCAAGCCGAAGGGCGCGACATCAAGTTCGGCATTCGACTACATGTGATCGTGCGCGAGACCGAAGAGGAAGCGTGGGCCGCCGCCGACAAGCTCATCAGCAAGCTCGACGATGAAACCATTCAGCGCGCGCAGGCGCAGTTCGCGAAGATGGATTCCGAAGGCCAGCGCCGCATGGCCGCGCTGCACGGCGGCAATCGCGACAAGCTGGAGGTCTATCCGCATCTGTGGGCGGGCGTCGGGCTCGTGCGCGGCGGCGCGGGCACGGCGCTCGTCGGCAATCCGCAGCAGGTCGCCGGGCTGATGAAGCAGTACGCCGAACTCGGCATCGAGACGTTCATTCTGTCGGGCTATCCACATCTCGAAGAGTCGTATCGATTCGCGGAACTGGTGTTCCCGTTGCTGCCGCGCACGCAAAAGGCGCCCGTGACGGGTCCGCTGTCGGGGCCGTTCGGTGAAGTGATCGGCACGAGTGAATTGCCGAAAGCGGCGCAAAGCTGAGGACCTTTCATGCAAACGAACCCAGTTCTTCGGCGCGCCGGTGCGCGCGCGTTGCCGTGGCTCATGCCGTTGCTGATTCTGCTCGCGTGGGAAATCGCCGCGCGCACGGGCGGACTCTCGGCGCGCGTGCTGCCCGAGCCGCTCGCGGTGGCGAAGGCGGCGTGGTCGCTGATCGAATCGGGCGACTTGTGGGCCAACGTGAAGGTGAGTGCGTGGCGCGCGTTCGCGGGCTTCGCGATGGGCGGCGGCATCGGCTTCGTGCTCGGTCTTGCAACCGGGCTCTTCAAACCGGCGGAAGTCCTGCTCGATTCCACCGTGCAAATGATCCGCAACATCCCCGCGCTCGCGATGATCCCGTTGCTGATCCTCTGGTTCGGCATCGGCGAGGAGGCGAAGCTCGTGCTGGTCGCGCTGGGCGTATTCTTTCCGGTGTACGTGAACACGTATCACGGCATCCGCTCGGTGGATCGCGATCTGATCGAGATGTCGAAAAGCTATGGGCTTTCCGGCTTCGCGCTGTATCGGCACGTGATTTTGCCCGGCGCATTGCCGTCGATTCTCGTCGGCGTGCGCTTCGCATTCGGGCTGATGTGGGTGATGCTGATCGTCGCGGAGACCATTTCCGCGCAATCGGGCATCGGCTACATGACGATGAACGCACGCGAGTTCCTGCAAACCGATGTCGTCGTGCTCGGCATCCTGCTTTACGCGCTGCTCGGCAAACTGGCCGACATGGCCGCCCGCGCGATCGAACGCGCAAGCTTGCGCTGGCATCCGGCGTATCAGAACAAGGCGCAATCATGAACCTGATCGAACTCGATACTTTCGCGCCCGTGTTGCGGCGCAAGGAACCGCTCGCGCGCACGCGCACGGGCCGCGATCTCGCCGTGTCGCTGCGCGGCGTGGAGAAGCGCTTCGGCGAGCGCCGCGTGCTGGAGAACCTGGACTTTTCCATTGAGCGAGGCAGCTTCGTTTCGATCGTCGGGCGCAGCGGTTGCGGCAAGTCCACCTTGCTGCGCCTGATCGCCGGGCTCGACGATGTGTCCAGCGGCGTCGTGCAGCGCAATGCCGCGACGCCGGACGCCGCGCTCCAGGTTCGCATCATGTTTCAGGATGCGCGCCTGCTGCCGTGGAAGAGCGTGCTCGACAACGTGATGATCGGCCTGCCGCGCGCGCGACGCGACGAAGCGCGCGCGACGCTCGCGGAAGTCGGATTGTCCGAGCGCGAGAAGGACTGGCCGTCGCGGCTGTCGGGCGGTCAGCGGCAACGCGTGGCGCTGGCGCGGGCGCTGGTGCATCGGCCGGATCTGCTGCTGCTCGATGAACCGCTCGGCGCGCTCGATGCGCTGACGCGCATCGAGATGCAGGGCTTGATCGAACGGTTGTGGCGCGAGCATGGATTCACCGCGCTGCTCGTCACGCATGACGTGCAGGAAGCGGTGTCGCTTGGGGATCGCATCGTGTTGATCGATCAGGGGCGCATTACGCTGGACACGCCCGTGTCGCTGCCACGCCCGCGCTCGCGCACGGCCGATGGCTTCGCCGAACTGGAAGAGCAGGTGCTTTCGCGCGTGCTGCGTCCGGACTGATCCGCGTTATCGGAACGCAAAAAGAAACGCCGCGCGATTGCGCGGCGCTTTTGTTTCGGACGCCGCGCGTGAGAGCGCGGCGCGTTCCGGCCTAGTCCTGCGTCACCGCCACCTTTCTTTCCACCGCATGCCACGCGTCCGCGCGCTGCGCGCCGAACGCCAGCGCAAAGTTCGACGCCTGCTGCCCGACCGTTCGAAGCTGCTCGACGACCTTCGGGTCCGAGCACGTATCGGCCGATTCGAAGCGCGTCTCCAGCGTGTTGACCGCCGCGCCGAACGGCGTCGGCCAGCCGCGCAGCGCGTGCACGATCGAGCGCAGCGACGTCAATACCGTGCCCGCGGCCTGCCATCCATACGCGGTGACGATGCTGCCGACCGCACGGCCATCGAGATACGGGCGCTCGTCGAGACGCAGTTCCTCGAGCGTATCGAGCGCGTTCTTGACGAGTCCGGAGATGCCGCCGTGATAGCCGGGCGTCGCGATGACGAGCGCATCGGCGGCGCGCACCGCTTCGATGAGTTCGTGCTGCTCGTCGGTCAGTTCGCGCGTTTCGGGCGCGTAGTGCGGCAGGCTGTGCAGGAACGCGCCGCCGAACAACTGCACGCGCGCGCCGGACTCCTGTGCGCCTTTCAATGCGAACGCCAGCGCGCGCTCGGTCGATGATGCGGGCCGCGTCGTGCCGCCGATTCCGACGACGAGCGGACGGCGCGATGATTCAGTTCGGGTCAAGTTCAGTGCTCCGGAAATGGCAACGGCGAAAGCCGTCAGATGAACCATCATAGCCAGCGCACACGCGGACCGGAACGCACGATTTTCGCTAAGGATATGCGGGATTCAGCGGGTGCTTCATGGACGAAAGGCGCTGCCCCCGCAGCGCCTTCCATCTCACTGCGTCTGCGCCCACGCCAGCGCGGCGACGCGCTCCAGCTTCGCGCTCATCGCCTGAGCATGCGCGCTTGCCGCCGTGCCGCGCGCGACTCTTCCCCGAATGCCGTGCAGGATCGCGGCCAGTCGAAACAGATTGAGCACGATATAAAACTTAAGCTCCGGAATGCCGCTGCGCCCGGTCCGTTCGCAATAGGCCCGCACATAGCCGGCCTCGTCCGGCAGGCCATGCGCCGCGAGGTCCGTACCGGCCAATCCTCCGAGAATGTCCTGAGGCATTCGATACATCATCAGGTGATAGGCGAAATCGGCAAGCGGAGACCCAAGCGTCGAGAGTTCCCAGTCGAGCACCGCCACCACGCGCGGTTCGCTCGGATGAAAGATCATGTTGTCGACGCGGAAATCGCCATGCACGATGGAGGTTTCGTCATCTTCCGGGATATGTCGCTGCAGCCATTCGATCAGCCGGTCCATGTCCGCCAGCCTGCCGGCGAGATCGTCCTCGCGATATTGCTTCGACCATCGCTCGATCTGGCGCGCCGCATAGTTTCCGCCGCGACCGTAATCACCGAGGCCGATCGCGGCCGGATCGATGCGGTGCAGCCGCGCGAGCGTGTCGTTCATCGCATCGAACATGGGCGCGCGCGCGTCGCGCGGCAGGTCGGGAAACGCCGCGCTCCAGAAGATGCGCCCCGCGACGCAGTCCATCAGATAGAAGCTGCTGCCGATCACCGACGCGTCTTCGCACAAGCCATGCACGCGCGGCACTGGGAAGCCTGCGCCGTCGAGCGCGGTAATCACGCGCGCTTCCCGCTCGATCGCATGCGCGCCCTTGAGCAACTGACCGGGCGGCTTGCGGCGCAGCACATAGTCGCGTTCGTTCGTGCGTATGCGATAAGTCGGATTCGACTGGCCGCCCTTGAACTGCTCGACGCGCAGCGGCCCCGCGAATCCTTCGACATGCGCGCTCATCCAGTCGAACAGACGTGCTTCGTCGAAGCGATAGCCTTCGCGCACCGCGGTGGTGTCGTCGGCGCTCATGCGCTTTTCCCGTGCGAGTCGGAATGCTGACGCTTGATGTGCTTTGCGATCGACCATTTGTGCACTTCGGTCGGGCCGTCGTAGATGCGGAACGCGCGCAATTCGCGGAAGATCAGCTCGACGAGCGTGTCGCCCGACACGCCGGTGCCGCCCATGATCTGCACGCAGCGATCGGCCACGCGATACAGCGCTTCCGACACCGACGACTTCGCGATCGAGCTCTCCAGCGTGCCGCGCGAGCCGCTGTCGAGCACTTCCGCGCACCAGTCGATCATGAGCTCGGCCTGCTGCAGGTCGGCGACGTTATCGGCGAGCATGAAGCCGACGCCCTCGTGATCGATGAGCGGCTTGCCGAACGCCTGACGGCGGCACGCATAGGCGCTGGCGATTTCATGCGCGCGCGTCGCCGCGCCGTGCCAGCGCATGCAATGCGACAGACGCGCGGGCGCAAGCCGCACCTGCGCATAACGGAAACCTTCATCGACTTCGCCCAGCACCTGATCCGCGCGCACGCGCAGATTGTCGATGACGACGATCGAGTGGCCGCCCGGCGACGAACTGTCGATGGTGTCGAGAATGCGCTCGATGCGAATGGCCGGATTCGGCAACCCGACGAGGAACATGGTTGCGCGCACCGCATCGGCCGGACCGGTGCGCGCCATGACGATGCCCACCTTCGCGCCGACCGCGCCGGTGATGAACGCCTTCCTGCCGTCGATGACCCAGTCGTCGCCGTCGCGCCGCGCGCTGGTGCGCAGCATCGACGGATCGGAGCCCGCCCCGTTGTCGGCGGCCGGCTCGGTCATGAAGAACGCCGAGCGCGCGCGGCCCGCGACGAGCGGCGCGAGGAAACGGTCCTTCTGCGCCGGCGTGCCGATCGCGCCGATCAGGAACATGTTGCCTTCGTCCGGCGCCGCGACGTTCACGGCGACCGGCCCGAGCGGCGAAAGGCCGGCGCGCTTGAGCACCGCCGCCGTTTCGAGCTGCGTCAGATGCGAGCCGTCGGCCAGGATGTGCGGCGTGAGCAGCCCCGCCTCGCGCGCGCGTTCGCGCAGTTCGGCGACGAGTTCCTCGGACGGGCCGTGCCGGTCGCGGCGCGGATCGTTCTCGTACTGAATGACGACGTTGCGAACGAACGCTTCGACGCGCGCAGCGAGCGCCGCGCCGCGTTCGGTCTTCACCAGATTCATGCTTGCCATGGACTTTCCTTTGATAGAGCCGCGTGTGTCAGAGCGAGGCGACGAGATGACCGCCATCGACGGCGAGCGTGACGCCCGACATGTAACGCGATGCATCGGACGCGAGCAGCAGCAGCGGTCCGTTCAGATCAGGCAGCTCGCCCAGCCGCCGTTGCGGAATCCGCTGGATGAGCGCCTGTCCCGCGCTCGAATCCCAGAAGTCCGCGTTGATTTCCGTATTGAAATAGCCCGGCGCTATGGCGTTTACGCGAACGCCATAGCGCGCGAGTTCGAGCGCGAGCGTGGCCGTCATCTGGATCACGCCCGCTTTCGACACCGCATAGGGCAGCACGCCGCCCGCCTGCCGCAAGCCCAGAATCGACGCGATATTGACGATCGAACCGCCGCCGCCCTCGCGCATCAGCCGGGCCGCGCCCTGCGCCATGAAGAAGCAGCCGCGCAGATTGGTGTCGAGCACCGCGTCCCAGTCCGCCTCGCTTTGTTTGAGCGCGGCATTCTCGCGGACGATGCCCGCGTTGTTGATCAGCACGTCGAGCCGGCCGCAGGCGGCGAACGCTGCGTCGCGCGAGGCCGTATCCGTGACGTCGAGCGCCTGGGTCGCGACCTTGCCGCCGGATGCGCGGATTTCGTCCGCGAGGCGGTCGAGCGCTTCCGTGCGGCGCGCGGCGATCACGACTTCCGCGCCGGCTTGCGCCAGCACCTTCGCGAAATGCGCGCCGAGCCCGCTCGATGCTCCCGTGACGAGCGCTTTTTTCCCCTCCAAAGCGAAGATCTTGTCCAACGTTGTCTCCCCATCATTATGTCGGATTGGATTGTAGGGCAATAATATAGGATTGTGTGAGGCTATAATCACGACCGTCATCAAAACATCGCGCAGTCACGGTCCTTTCCATGTTCAAGAAAAAAGCGCTCGCGGCCTCGGCGCCCGCGGCCGGCGTGATCCAGTCGCCACCGGTCAGCGCGACTCAGCTCGTTTATCAAGGCATCGCGCGGGGGCTCGAACGCGGCAGCTTCGTGCCGGGGCAGCGGCTCGTCGAGGGCGATCTAGCCGATTTCTTCGAGGTCGGACGCAACTCGGTGCGCGAGGCGCTGCAGCGGCTCGCGGCGGACGGCATCGTCGATCTGAACCGTAATCGTGGCGCGTCGATCCGCTCGCTGAGCCTGCAGGAAACCCACGACGTACTGGAGGTGGCGGAGTTGCTGACCGGTCTGCTCGCGCGCGTCGCCGCGCGCAATGCGCGCCTCTCGCCCAACGCGATGCAGCTCGAAAACGTGCTCGAGGAGCTCGACGCCTTCATGCCCTCGAGCGATCCCGAAGCGTTCGGGCGGCTGCGGCGGCGGTTCTATCGCACCTTGCTGGAGCTGGCGGAGAACAGCGAACTGAACCGCATGTTTCCGGCGGTGCAACTGCATATCGTGCATGCGCAGTTCCGTCCGCTGAACCTCACCGCGCTGCGCATCGCCGATTACGCGAAGATCGGCCAGGCCGTGCTCGCCGGCAACAGCAAGGAAGCCGAGCGCGCGGGCGTGCAGCACGTGCGCCATGTGCGCGAGCTCATCGACGAACTCGCGGCGCAGCCGCAGGACTGACGCGCGCAGCCGGTCAGACACTCCGGTCCGGACGTTCGTCCGGATTTCACATCCCTCTGTTTTACTTTCGACGACCGCGTGCGCGCCTTGCAGGGCCACATCGGCGCATCGTCCGGATGCGTGCAACGCACGCTTTTGGCGATGTTTGGCTAACTGGTTCGTTCAGTCACACGAAGGTTACCGCCACAATGTGGAAAAAATAGGGGTTAGTCCGGTGCATGCTCCCGCGCCGCAAAAGCTCTAATGAGAGCACCGAAGTCAGTGCGGTCCCGGCTGACCACGCGAGCGAGCGAATGCTTCGCCGCGATGGGTAGCCGTTCACACGGCAGACGCGACGCGCAGCCAGTGCTTACCCTGCGCGCCTGACCTTCAATCTTTTTCCAGCGAACACCCGCACTGCGCAGGGTGCGGTGGCGACTCGTGCCGACGAATTGCATCAACGCGGCGTCAAATCGGCATCAGCGAAAACTCGATAATCGACCACAAGAAAGACCATGAGACATTTTTCTGGCGGCTTCAAGATACTCGCTCCGCTTCTCGCAGCGGCGGCCTTGCACGGACAGACGGTCAAGGCCGAGCCCGCGGCCGGCGTCTACAAGATCGGCTTCGTCACGGAAAACACCGGACCGCTGGCATACGCGGGGCAGTCTTACTGGAACGGCGCGCAGCTCGCGCTGAGTGAAATCAACGCGAAGCATTATCTCGGCGCCAGCGCGACCATGGCGCTCGACGGCAAGGAAAGCGCGAGCGACGCGGCGCGCGCGATTCAGGCGATGCGCCAGTTCATCGGCGACCGCTCGGTGATCGCGACGAGCTGCTGCATTCTCTCGCCGGTGGCGAATGCGCTGAAGCCGGTCGTGACCAGCGGCAAGGTCCCGCTGGTGATTTTCGGCGCGACGGGTCCGGGCCTGCCGCAGCCGCCGTGGATCTACAACATGACGATCCTGCCGGGGCCGCAGGACGTGGCGACGGGCGTGGACGTCAGCAAGAAGCTCAATCTGAAGAGCGCCGCCTACATCCTCACGTCGGATAACGACGCCTTCAAGGGCCGCATGGAAGACACGCGCCACGCGCTCGAAGCGCAGGGCGTGAAGACGACGGGCGTGGTCAACGTGCTGACGCGCGACACCGACTTCACCGCCGCCGCGACGCAGGCGATGGCGATGAACGCCGACATGATCCTCGTCTACGCGACGCAGGGCGCGGCGACCGGCGCGATCACCGCGCTTCGCGATCGCGGCTACAAGAAGACCATCGTGACGACGGACGTGGTGTCGCCGGCTTCGGTCTTCAAGAAGATGGGTTCCGCGCTGGTGGGCGTGCCGTATCCGATCAGCTTCTCGGACTCGCTCTCGAGCTCGCCGGAAGCAAAGGCTTTCGCGAGCGACTACCAGAAGCGCTTCGGCGCGACGCCCGACATCTATTCGGCGCAGGGCTATCAGGTCGTCTGGTTCGTCGCGCAGGGTTTGAAGTCGCTGAGCGGCACGCCGACGCGCGAGCAGCTTGCCGAAGCGCTCGCGAAGATCAAGACGATCGAGCACACGGTCTACGGCTCCGAAGAAATGGTGGCGGGCCAGGCGACGACCAGGGGCACGCTGATCGTCAACCGCACGTCTGACGGCAATCTCGTGGCCTGGGCGCCCGCGAAATAGCACGGAGAGCATCGATGCAGCTTCTATTCGAACAGCTTGCCAACGGCATAGCGCTTGGCTCGCTCTACGCAATCTTCGGGCTGGGATTCGGGCTCGTGTTCGCCACGCTCGGCATTCTCAACGCGGCGCATGGCACGTATGCCACCTGGGGCGCGATTGCGGCCTTATGGTCGGTCGAACAATTCGGCTTCACCTTCCCGATGGCGATGCTGTTCGGCGTCGTATGCGGCGGCGCGCTTGCGCTGGTGGTGGATCAGGTGGCGTTCCAGCCGCTGCGCAAACGCAATAGCGGCATGCTCGGCGCGCTGATCACGAGCATCGCGTGCTGGATCATTCTCGACAGCCTGGCGGGCATGGCCACCGGCCAGCAGAGCCTGAGCTTCCCGCGCGAGAGCTATCCGCTCGCCATTTTCGACATCGGCGGCGTGCCGGTGCCGGCCATGCAGGTCATCACGGTGATCTTCATGCTGGTGCTGTCCACGGGTCTCTACTTCCTGATCCGCAAGACGCGCTTCGGCGCGGCGATGCGCGCGGTGGGCTGGAACCAGACCGCGGCGGCCATCGGCGGGGTCGACTCGAAGCGCATCGTGTTCTTCACGGCGGCCTTGTCGGGCGCGCTGTCGGCGGCGGCGGGCGTGCTCGCCGGCATCTCGACGCAGAACGTGTCCTTCACGCTCGGCGAAGGTCTGCTGCTCAAGGGCTTTTCCGCCGTCGTGGTGGGCGGTTACGAGGACGTGCGCGGCACGGCCATCGCCGGCGTGCTGCTCGGCGTGCTCGAAGTGATGACGGCGCAATACCTGTCCTCCGGCTTGCGCGACGGCATCACCTACGCCTTGCTGCTCGTCTTCCTGCTGGTCCGGCCGCGAGGTCTGTTCGGCGGCGTCGCCACCTCCCGGGCGTAAGAAACCATGAATGTCCTTTTCGATTTCTTCTCGTCGTTCCAGGGCACGATCGCCTTCGCGCTGGTCAACGCGGTGCTCGCGCTCAGCACCTACGTGGTGCTCGGCTGCGGCGTGCTCAGTTTCGCCACGGTGTCGTATGCGGCGATCGGCGGCTTCATCGGCTCGCGGCTGTTGCTGCAAACCGGAATCGAGCCGTGGATGGCGATCGTCGCGGCGACGCTCGCGGGCGCGGTGCTCTCGTATGTGATCGCGGCGATTTTCCTGCGCCTCGAAAGTCACTGGATGGCGCTCGCCACGCTCGCCCTTGTGCTGATCACGCGCGTGATCGTCGTCAACGTGCCGTCGCTGACGGGCGGCGTGAACGGCATCGCGTTGCCGACGAACATCTCGCTCGGCTGGCTCGCGATCATCTGCGCGCTCGTGATGTTCATCTTCTGGCGGCTCTCGACGTCATGGTTCGGCATCGCATCGCGCGCGGTGCGCGAGGATCAGGCGGTGGCGTCGAGCCTCGGCATTCCGCCGCGCCGCATCCAGACGATCGCTTTCGTGATCTCGGGCGCGGTCGGCGGGCTCGGCGGCGTGCTGATGGCGATGACATTGCAGTTCATCTCGCCCGACACGTACTTCATCAACGTCGCCTTTACCGTGGTCGCGTCGGTGGTGCTCGGCGGTTCGTATCACTGGCTCGGCGCGGTGGTCGGCGCGGCGGTGTTCACGGCGTTGCCGATCCTCGCGCAGTCGATCGTGCCGTCGCTGCAGGATGCGGCCAACGGTGTCGTGCTGCTGCTGATCATGCTTTTCCTGCCGCGCGGACTGATCGATCCGGATGCGCGCCTGCGCCGCCGCGCGCAAAAAACCAGCGAGGTCGCGACGTCATGACGAGCAGTCAATCTTCAATGCCCTTGAACCGCGCCGCGGCGCATCAGGCGCATGGCAGCGTCACGTCGGTCACCGCGCGTCAGGGCGATCACGCGTCGTCGCAGCGCGCGCCCTTGCTCAAGGTGCAAGGACTCACCAAGCGCTTCGGCGGCATCGCGGCCGTCTCCGAAATGGCGCTCTCCGTCGCGCCCGGCAGCGTCGTCGGACTGATGGGGCCGAACGGCGCGGGCAAGACCACGACCGTCAGCCTGATCAGCGGCCTTCTGCAATGCGATACGGGCACGGTCGAATTCGAGGGCGCCGAGATTCAGCGGCTGCCCGCGCACAAGATCGCCTTGCTCGGCATCGCGCGCACGTATCAGAACATCCGGCTCTTCAGCGGCATGACGACCTTGCAGCAGGTCATGTCGGGCTACTTCGCGCGCTCGGGCGCATCGATGCTCGGTGCGTTCCTCGGCCTGCCGAAATCGCGTGCGATCGGCAAGCAGGCGCGCGCGAATGCGCTGGAACTGCTCGAACGCGTAGGCCTCGCGCACCGCGCCGACGTGCTCGCCGAAACGCTCTCGTATGGCGAACAGCGGCGCGTGGAAATCGCGCGTGCGCTGGCGACGAATCCGCGCCTGCTGCTGCTCGACGAACCGACGGCCGGCATGAACATGCAGGAAGCGACCGACATCGGCCGTCTCGTGCACGAACTCAAGGACGCGGGCCTCGCCGTGCTGATGATCGAGCACAACGTGCGTCTGGTGATGGACTTCTGCGAACACGTGACGGTGATGAACTTCGGCCGTCTGCTCGCGAATGGCACGCCGCAGGAATGCATGTCGCATCCGCAGGTGAAAGAAGCTTATTTTGGAAAATCCGACGATGCTAACCGTTTCCGGACTTCAAGCTAGTTACGGCGCCATTCGCGCAGTCAGCGACATCAGTTTCGAGGTGGGCGCCTCGAAGATGGTTGCGCTGCTCGGCGCAAACGGGGCGGGCAAATCGACCACGCTCAAGAGCGTGGCGGGCATGCATCGTCCGATACGCGGTTCGATCCGCCTGAACGATCAGGAGATCTCCAGCCTCTCGCTGCATCAGGTTGTGCGGCGCGGGCTCGCGATCGTGCCGGAAGGGCGGCTCGTGGTCGCGCCGCTCTCCGTGGAAGAGAATCTCGCGCTGAGCGCCTACGCGGGCCGCGGCAACGAGGCCGACATGCTGGCGCGCGTCTATGAGCTGTTTCCGCGGCTCAAGGAGCGGCGCCGCCAGATCGCCGGACTCATGAGCGGCGGCGAGCAGCAGATGCTCGCCATCGGCCGCGCGCTGATGACCGATCCGCGCATGCTGGTGCTCGACGAGCCGTCGATGGGCCTCGCGCCCTCCGTCGTCGATCAGGTGTTCGACGCCATCGTGCGGCTGCACAGGCAAGGTCAGGCCATTCTCCTCGTCGAGCAGAACGCGGAGATCGCGCTTTCGGTATGCGACTACGCGTACGTGCTCAAACGCGGCTCGATCGTGTCGCACGGCACCGTCGAAGCGCTGCGTGGCGAAGCCAATCTGCTCGAAGCATATCTGTCCTAGGAGACAACGACATGTGGCATACAAGAATAGGCGCCATCGAAGTGATGCGCGTCGAGGAGATGCTCACCCCGGGTTTCGAGCCGGGCTTCCTTCTGCCAGATTTCACGCAGGAGATCATGCAGGAGCATCCACAGCTCGCGCTGCCGAATTTCTATCATGGCGAGTCGGGCAAGCTGATGTCGAGCATGCACTCGTGGCTGCTCAAGACCGACAAGCACGTCATTCTGATCGACACCGGTTGCGGCAATCACAAGTTCCGCAGTCACGCCGCGTTTCAGCGATTTCATCAGCTCGACCTGCCGTATCTGGACCGGCTCGCCGATTACGGCGTGCGGCCCGAGCAGGTCACGCTCGTCATCAATACGCATCTGCATGTGGATCATGTTGGCTGGAATACGCGTCTCGAAGGCGATGCATGGGTGCCCACGTTCCCGAATGCGCGCTACATCATGGGTCGCGCGGAGCTGGCGCACTGGCGCGATCCGGAAGGCGGACTGCGCTGCCATCCGATGGGCGCGGAGGTGATCGTCGACAGCGTCGATCCGGTGATCGAAGCGGGACTCGTCGATCTGGTGGACTTCAACGAAGAGTTCCTGCCCGGCATTTCCGTTCATCCGATGCAGGGCCACACCGCCGGCCAGCTCGCGGTGCGCGTGCATTCGCGCGGCGAGACCGCGTACTTCACGGGCGATACCTTCCATCACCCGATTCAGGTGTATCAGCCGGACTGGAGCAGCCGCTTCTGCGAGGACCGCGCCGTGGCCAACCAAACGCGCCGCTCGCTGTTCGAAATCTCGGCAGAAGAGCAGGCGCTGCTGTTTCCTGCGCATTTCGGCTTTCCGCATGCGGGCCGCGTGACTCGCCGTGGCGAGAACTTCACGTTCGTGCCGCTTGAATCCGTCAACTAACGAGGTCACGAACATGAATGCGAATCCGAATGTGCAGGAAGCGAACGAAGTTGCCCGGCTGTTGAGCGGCATCGTCCCCGCCGAAACCATCCTCGACGACGACGCAACGCGCGCCTATTACTCGAACGATGTGTTCTGGCAGCCGGGCGTCACGCCGCTCGCCATCGTCATGCCGGGCTCGGCGGCGCAGGTCGCGGACGCGGTGCGCGCGCTGACGGCCGCCGATATCGCCGTGGTGCCGCGCGGCGGCGGCATGTCGTACACGAAGGGTTATCTGCCGGCGCGCGATCGCTCCGTCGTGATCGACAGCCGCAAGCTGAATCGCGTCATCGAAATCAATACGCAGGATCTATACGTGACGGTCGAAACCGGCTGCACGTGGGCGTCGCTCAACGAAGCGCTGAAGGACACGGGACTGCGCACGCCGTATTGGGGACCGCTCTCCGGCATCAACGCGACCGTGGGCGGCGCGCTCTCGCAGAACAGCGCGTTCTTCGGTTCCGCGCTGAACGGCACGGTGGCCGAAAGCGTGCTGGGCGTGACGGTCGTGCTCGCCGATGGCCAGCTCATGACGACGGGCTCGGGCGGCCGCGTGGACACCAAGCCGTTCACGCGCGAAGGGGGTCCGGATCTGACGGGTCTGTTTCTCGGCGACAACGGCGCGCTCGGCTTCAAGGTCGCCGCGACCATCAAGCTCGTGCGCGTGCCTTCTGCGGTCGACTTCGTGTCGTTCGGCTTTCCGAGCATCACGGCAATGGCCGCCGCGCAAGTGGAGATGGCGCGCGAGCATCTGGTCTCCGAAGGCTTCGGCATCGACAAGACCAAGGTCGAGCACTCGGCGAGCGTGAACCGCATCAGCGATGGCCTGAAGATTCTCGGCAATGTCGCGAGCGCTTCGACATCGCGCCTGAGCGGCATCAAGAACGCGCTCAACGTGGCCGTGACGGGCACGAGCTTCCTGAAGAATCACGAGTTCACGCTGCATCTCGTCATCGAGCGACATGATCAGGCCGCGCTGGAGACGGCGCTTGCGCGCGTTCGCGCGATCGGCCGAGCGTACGGCGTCGAGATCGACAACGCGGTGCCGCGAGTGATGCGCAGCAAGCCGTTCAGTCCGGTACGCGGAATGCTCGGCAAGGACGGCGAACGCTGGGTGCCGATACACGGCGTTTTTCCGCTCAGCGAATCGAAGCGCGTGCTCGACGCCAACGATGCGTTCTTCGCGAAGCAGAAGCCGATGATGGACAAGCACGGCATCAAGTACTCGGTGATGACCATGACGACGGGACAGGAGTTCTTCCTCGAGCCCGCGTTCTACTGGATGGACGAGATCACGCCGCTGCATGAAAAGAGCGTCGGGCACGATGTCGTCGCGCCCTGGCTCAAGCGGCCGGCGAATCCGGAGGCGCGTGAAGCGGTGGCGCGTCTGCGGCGCGAAACGCAGGAGCTTTATGCGAGCCTCGGCGGCGTATCGTGGCAAGTCGCGCGCGATTATCCGTTCACGGAAATTCTCAAGCCCGCGACGCGCGGCGTGCTGGTCGCGCTGAAGCAGGCGCTCGATCCCAAAGGCCTCATGAATCCCGGCTCGCTGGGCCTGGCGGTCTGACGATGAGCGCGACGCCGGACTATATCGATACCGCGCACGGTGAAATGCGCGTATGGCGCGCGGGCAGAGGCGCGGCGGTAGTGGTGCTGCCTGGTCTCGTCGCCGCGGCGAGCGTGGTCGCGGAGCGCCTCGCCGGCGCGCACGCCGATACCTCGTTTCATGTCATCGAGTTGCCGGGTATCGGTGGTTCGGCGTCCGTGCGCTTCTCGTCATTCGAGGATGTGGTGAATACGGCGCGAGAGGCCATGCATGCGCTCGGTCTGGCACACGCGCCGCTGCTCGCATTCGATCTCGCCGGTGCGATTGCGTTGCAACTCGATCCGCAAGCGCTTTGTCTGCACGCCGACCATGCGCTCGGATGGGCGGCACGCAAATGGACGCCGCCCGATCTCACGCCGCGCAACGATGGCACGCATCTTAACGCGCTGTTTTCGCATCTGCGAGACGCGCATGTTCTCGACGCTTCGAGCGGGCGGCAAGTGGCGAAAAGCGGCGATCCGTTTCTTTCGCCCGAAGCGATGAACGCGACGTTTGTCGCGGCCGCGATGTCGCCATTGGCTTATATGAAGCTATGGTCGCTGTGTTCCGCGCATGCCGGTTGCTTGCGCGAGGCCGCGAATACGCGCGGTGTGAGCGAAGTCTTGTCTGGCGCGATTGCCCGGAACGTTTCGCCTGCACCGCGAACACCGGGCGACGTATGGCGCGATTATGTCGACATCCCGCACGGCAGAGTGCATTTGAGACTGAGCGGCCCGGACCGCGATCCGGTGATCGCATTGCATTCCGCACCGGGTTCCTCTGCGCCGCTGATGCCGTTGCTGAAGGGTCTTGGCGCGAAACGGCGCGTGATCGCACCGGACTACATCGGCAATGGCGAATCCGCGAGGCCCGACGAGCCGGTCGATATCGCCACGCTCGCACGCGACGTGATCGCGCTGGCCGACAAGCTCGATCTGAATACATTCGACCTGTGGGGTACGCACACCGGCGCGCTGATTGCGCTCGAAACGTCGCTGCTCGCGCCGGATCGCGTGAGACGCGTGGTGCTCGAAGCGCCGCCTATCCTCGACCCCAGCTTCTCCGCCGACATCCTTGCGAATTACTTCATCGATCTTTCGCCGGATCAGTGGGGTCTGCACGTGCAGAAGGCCTGGCAGATGCGGCGGGACATGTTTCTGTTCTGGCCGTGGTATCGCGCCGAGCGCGCGGCGGGTCGTCCCTTGCAGGTTCCCGATGCCGCTTTCCTGCACGACTGGACGGTGGGACTGCTGAGCAGCGGCAAAACCTATTCGCGCACGTATCGTGCGGCGTTCGAATACGACACGCGTGAGCGCATGGCCGGATTGAAGTGCCCGGCGCTGTTCTGCGCAGGAGCATCCGACATGCTGGTTCAAGGTCTCGACGCTGCGCGCGAGATGAAATCCGGGCGCTTCTTCGTCACCGGAACACCCGCCACAGTGTGGTATCCCGATCAGGCCCCTGAAGCAGTCGAGGAGACGATCGCGACGTACGCGCGGTTCCTCGACCACGGCCGCATCTGAAGCTTCACGCCTGCTGCATCGCGGCCTTGATGTGGCGGATCTGGCTGGCCATCTGCCTCGCGACTTCAGCCTGACGGGGAGGAGCGAGGCGGCTCGAAATGGCCGCGACGCTCAGCGCCGCGACCGGATTATCGGAAGGAAAGGCAATGCCGATGGCGGCCATGCCGGGCGTGCCCACGCTGTCGAGAAAGGCATAGCCGCGTTCGCGTCCGAGCTCGACGGCTTCGCGCAGCAGCGTGGGCGTGAACGCGCCGAATTTTTCGTAGCGGTCCGCGTTCTCGTTGATGATCGATTCGGCTTCTTCGGGATCGAGCGCGCAGAGAATCGCGAGGCCGCCCGCGCCCACGCCGAGCGGACGCCGGATGCCAACGTCCAGCGAGAGCGAACGGATCGGATAGTCGCCCAGCGCGCGGTTCGTGCAGACGGCTTCGACGCCGCTGCGCTCGCTGAGATAGATGGTGTCGAGCGTGAGATCGGCGAGCCGTTGCATGGGCACGTCGCACAGATCGGCAAGGCGGTAACGCGGGCGTGCGAGCAGACCGAGTTCGTGAATCAGCGGACCGAGATAGTACTTGCGGGTGTGCTCGTCGCGAACCACGAGACCTTCGATCTCGAGGCGGCTCAGCAAACGGAAACATGTGGAAGTAGCAAGCTCGCTGGCGGTGGCGATTTCGCCGATGCGCATGCCGCGCCGGCCGCGCGATGCAACGGTTCTCAAAAGCCCGATCGCGCGTTCGATGCTTTGCGTTCCGGAGCGTGTTTCCTTGGAGTCTTTTTTCATGTTTGAGCGTGATCGCGCAATAGAAACCGGTGTGGAGATTCTACGCCACATTGTGGCGAAAAATGGGGTTAGCCCGCATCCGTGACCCAGGGTAAATCGGTTCTAATCCTTAGCACGACAACGCAGTGACACTTGACCAAAACAGCCGTCCCCCGGAGTACACATGGCTCAAACGATCGCGGAAAAAATTCTGGCGCGAGCAGCAGGAAAGGCCGAGGTTCACGCAGGCGAAGAGATCATCGTTCGACCGGACTATGTCATCGCCTACGATTTCCCGGGCTATACCGATGTCTTCTTCAAGGAGTCCAGAGAAGAATTCGGCGTGGAGCAGGTGTCGAGCCCCGAGCGCATCGTGCTCTTCATCGACCACATGGTGCCGGCCGCATCGCCGAAGGAAGAAGAGTTGCACAAGCAGACGCGTCAGTGGGGCAAGCAGCAGGGCGTGCCCGTCTATGAACGCAAGGGTATCGGGCATCAGGTCGCCGCGGAACTCGGCTATGCGACGCCCGGCGCATTCGTGATTCATTTCGACGGCCACGTGAGCCAGATGGGCGCATTCGGCACGCTTGCGATGGGTGTGCGCAAGGCCGTGCTCGAAGGCTTCGTCTCCGAGCATATCGCGCTGAAAGTGCCCGGCACGGTGAAGATCGAATTGAAGGGCACGGTGCGTCCCGGCGTCATGGCGCGTGACATCTTCCATCATCTCGTGCGCGTGATGGGGCCCGCGTCGTGCCGCTTCAAGGTCGTCGAGCTGTGCGGGCCGGTGATCGATGCCATGAGCATCGAAGGTCGTCAGACGATCTGCGGACAGGCCATGTTTCTCGGCGCCACCACGATGATCATCGCACCGGACGCGAAGACTCTGGCCTACACCAACGAGCGCCGTCAACTCGATCTCGAACCCGTGCATGCGGATGCGGACGCCCATTACGACCGCGTCGAATCTATCGATATCAGCGAGCTGGCGCCGATCGTCGTCGCGCCGCCGAGTCCGGCGAATACGCGCGATCTGACGGAATACATCGGCCTGGAAGTGCATACCGGCTATCTGGGCAGTTGCGCGAGCGGCCGTATCGAAGACCTGCGCGTGGCGGCTCAAGTGCTGAAGGGCCGCAAGGTTGCGGAGGGCTTCCAGCTTCACGTCGTGCCGACCTCCGCCGAGATCATGGCGCAAGCCGCGCGCGAAGGCCTGATCGAGACGATCGTGGAAGCAGGCGCGTTCGTCAGCTCGCCGAGCTGCGATTACTGCTTTGGCCGCATCGCGACGATGTCGGACGGCATGCGCGCCGTGTCCACCGGCACGCTGAACACGCCGGGCCGCATGGGCAGCGCGGATACCGAGATCTTCATCTGCAACGCTGCGGTGGTCGCGGCATCCGCCGTCGAAGGGCGCATTGCCGATCCCCGCCCGTTCCTGAACAAGGAGTAACAGAGATGAGCCTTCCGATTCTCGACGGCCGCGCGGCCTGGATCTATGAAGAAGCCAATTACGACATCGACCTTATCGTCGGCATCAAGAACATCAAGATCACGGACCTCGACGAACTCGTCAAACACACGATGGCCAGTTACGACCCGGCGTTCGTGCAGTCCGTGAGCAAGGGCGATCTGCTGATCGCAGCCGATAACTTCGGTTATGGGCATCCGCACTATCCGGCCATGAAGGCGATGCGGCGACTCGGCATCGCGGGCGTGATCGCCGATTCGTTCTCGCCGGGCTTCTTTCGCGGCGAACTGGCGATGGGCTTTCCGCTCGTCACCTGTCCTGGCATCAGCGAAGTCGTGGCGCGCGGCGAGCATGTGCGCGTCGATTTCGAAAGAAACGTCGTGATCAACGTCGATCGCAATATCGAGCTGCCAGTCGAGCCGTGGTCCGATACAGAACGCTCGATGATCGAACTGGGCGGACTCAATCCTTATCTCAAGGCACGGCTCGCCAGGAGCGCTGCCGGCAATCTGAACGCTGCATGAGTGAATATCGGGAGAAAGCTATGAATTCGCAAAGAAAGCAGATTCGTCAAAGCATCGCATCGGGCAAGACCTTCTGGTTCGGCGGTGCGCAGGACGCGCTGTCGGCATTGCTGGTCGATCAGTCCGACTTCGACGGCGTGTTCACCACGGGCTTCGGCATTTCGGCTTCGTTGCTGGGCCAGCCGGACATGGAGGTCTATACGCTGACGGAGAACGCGGCGCTGGTGAATCGCATTGCCAACGTCGTGAAGAAGCCCATTTTCGCGGATGCGGATACGGGCTACGGCAATGTGATCAACGTGGCGCGCACGGTGCGCGAGTTCGAGAAGGCGGGCGCCGCGGCGATCTCGCTCGAAGACCAGATCAGCCCGAAGCGCTGCCCGGCCGCTGCTGCGGTGACGCCGGTCGTTTCACTCAAGGACGGCATCGCCCGCATCAAGGCGGCAGTCGATGCGCGGCACGACGATGATTTCGTGATCGTCGCGCGCACCGATGTGACGGACCCGTCCGAGGCGATCGATCGCGCCGCGCACTACGCGGAAGCGGGCGCGGACGTGGTGCAGCCCATCTCGCGCACCTTTTCGAGCTTGGAGGAACTGAAGCAGCTTCGCGAGGCCACCGGTCGCCGCCTGTCGCTGCAACTGATGGCGGGCACGTGGATGGCCGCGCTCAGTCGCGAGCAGATCGAATCGGTCGCTGCGTTCGCGAGCTATCCGCTCATCACACTGATGTCGACAGTGGACGCGCTGCAGAAGAACCTGGCGGCGCTCGCGGCTCGCCGCACCGGCGACGCCGGCGATCTTCCCGTCGGTCAGGTCACGATGAAGGAGTTCAAGTCGGTGATCGGCTGGGCGGAGATGGAAGAGCGGCAAGCGCATTACGAGAGCAACTAGCATTCATTTCTGATCCAAGACCGTGGAAAATTCGCTGACTTCATCCTATACGGATAGTTTGCTCATCAAGCAACTGTTGCATACGCCGCTGCAGATTCGGCCCGAGCAAGAGATTGTTTCGGGCAGCCGCAGACATAGCTATGGCCTGTTCAGGCAACGAATCGGCAAGCTTTCGAGCGCGCTGAGTTCTATCGGCGTTCGTTTCGGCGACACGGTCGCGGTGATGGACTGGGACAGTCACCGTTATCACGAGTGCTACTTCGCGTTGCCGATGATGGGTGCGGTGCTGATGACCGTGAATGTGCGGCTCTCGCCGGAGCAGGTGCTCTATACGCTGAATCATTCGCGCGCGTCCGTCGTGATGGTGCATCGGGATTTTCTGCCCCTGCTCGATTCGGTCCGCGCGAAGCTCGAATTCGCGGATCGGTTCGTGCTGATCGGAGACGAAGACTCGTCCTTGCCCGCATCGCACTTCGTGGGCGAGTACGAGCAACTGCTCGCAGCGGGCGACAGCGCCTACGCGTTTCCCGACTTCGACGAGCGCACGCGCGCCACCACCTTCTACACGACCGGCACGACGGGCACGCCCAAGGCGGTGGCGTTCACGCACCGGCAACTGGTGCTTCATACGATGGCCGGCATGGCGGCGCTCACGAGTCCGCGTGAGAAGGGCCGGGTGCATCGCGACGACGCGTATATGCCGATCACGCCGATGTTCCATGTGCACGCATGGGGCATGCCGTTCATCGCAACCGCGCTCGGCCTCAAGCAGGTTTATCCGGGGCGTTACGCGCCGGACAAGCTGCTCACGCTTATTCGGGATGAGGGCGTCACGTTCTCGCATTGCGTGCCGACGGTCCTGAGCATGATCCTGCACAGTCCGCTGGCCGAATCGATCGACCTGTCTTCGTGGAAGGTCATCGTCGGCGGGTCTCCGCTTTCGAAAGGGCTCGCGAAAGCGGCGCTAGAACGCGGCGTCGATGCCTACACGGGATATGGCATGTCGGAAACGTGTCCGCTGATGTCGTTCTCGCGCGTCGATCCGCTCACCGAGGCAGACGACGATCTCGACGCGGAACTGGCGCGCCGCACCAAGGCGGGTTTGCCGTTGCCGCTCATAGACATGCGCATCGTCGATGAGGAGATGCGCGACGTGCCGCGCGATGGCGTGGCCGTGGGCGAAGTGGTCGTCAGAATGCCGTGGGCCACGCAATGTTATGTGGGCAACGAGGAAGCCACTGCGCAACTGTGGCGGGGCGGCTTTCTGCACACCAACGACATAGGCCTGATTACGCAAAGCGGCGGCTTGCAGATCACGGACCGCATGAAAGACGTGATCAAGACGGGCGGCGAGTGGGTGTCGTCGCTCGAGATCGAAGACATTCTTTCGCGCCATGAGGCGGTGCGTGACGTCGCGGTGATCGGCGTGAAAGACGACAAGTGGGGCGAGCGCCCGCTCGCCATCGTCGTACTCAACGAGGAAGAGGCGGGAAGCATAGGACCGGAGCAGCTTCGCGCCCATGTGGGAGAGGCCGCGAGCCGCGGCATCATTCCGCGTTTTGCCGTGCCCGAACGGTTTCTGATCGTCGACATGATCGAGAAGACGAGCGTCGGGAAGATCAACAAGCGTGCGCTCCGGGAACGTTACCAGAACGTCTGAAGTTCGCCTTCCCGGAAGTTCAATTCAAAAGTCCTATCAACCCCGCTGAAAGCAAGTTCATAAAAATTAGGTATGCAAATGACGTTCGGAGACTCGAAGATGAAAAAGCTGCCCCTTCTGATGCTGCTCGCACTGGCGCCCGCGTATAGCCAGGCACAAAGCAGCGTGACGCTCTACGGTATCGCGGATGCCGGCGTGCTGTATGTCAATAACTCGGGAGGGCATCAGTTGTACTCTGTCGCGAGCGGGAACGAACAGGGTACGCGCTGGGGCTTGCGAGTCGTCGAAGACCTGGGCAGCGGCCTGTCGGCGGTGGCCCAACTGGAGAATGGAACCAACATCATGACGGGCGCGGCGCTGCAGGGCGGCCGCATGTTCGGACGTCAGTCGTGGGTCGGGCTTTCGCACACGCAATACGGTACGTTGACACTGGGTCGTCAATACAACCCGATGCAGGACCTGCTCGCGCCGCTGCAGATCGCGTCCAGCACGTCGCTGACGGCGTTCGGCTCGCATCCGTTCGACAACGACAACATCGGCCTGCTGGTGCGCCAGAACAACACGGCGAAGTACATGACGCCGACGATCGGCGGATTCCGCGCGGGCGCATCGTATTCGTTCTCGAACAACACCAACTTCGCGCGTAACCGCGCTTACAGTGCGGCATTGACGTACGCGATGGGCCCGGTGACCGTCGCCGCGGGCTACTCGCGCTTCATGAATCCCGCGGTATCGACCGACGGCGCGCTGCCTTCGGACAACTACTACAGCGCGGCGACGACGCCGTTCCTCGCCAGTGCGCAAACCGTCCAGCAATGGGGCGTGGGTGCGAACTACAAGATGGGCTCGCTGATTCTCGGCGCGATCTACACCGGCGCCCTGTTCGAGAATCCCACCAGCGGATCGCTGTTCTCGGGCGCGACCGGAAGCGGCGGCGGCACGGGCTCGGTGCGATTCCAGAATGCCGAACTGAGCGCGCGCTATTACTTCCGTCCAGACATTCTCGCGTCGATCGGCGAGTCGTACACGCATGCGACGCAGGGCAGCGGCTCGGGCAATTACTGGCAGACGAGCGCCGGCGTTCAGTACTTCCTTTCGAAGCGTACCGATCTCTACCTGAATGGCCTCTTCATGCAGACGTCTTCGAATTTGCGCGCGTGGTTCGCCTACACGCCGGCGCCTTCGTCCACGGATCGGCAGGTCGCGGTCGTAGCGGGTATTCGTCACAAGTTCTGAAGCACGGTTCCTGCACGGTTCCTGCACGGTTAATCAGCAGGTGGGTTCGCCGGACGGCCTTCAGGGTCGCCCGGCATTTTTTTATGCAAACCAGGATCAACGGATGGAACGCGCATAACCCAAAGTAATGCGTCGATGAAAAATTAGCGCATTGACGGCGTCGTTGCACGGTCGAATACTCCGGGGAGGCGAGTAGCGGTCGCTTCCTCGCATCGCATTCGAAAGTGAGACCGACGATGTCACGATCGTTGCCCGACAAGATGCACGCCGTCCTTCTGACCGGGCTGGGCGGCTTCGACAAGCTCGAATATCGAACCGACGTGCCGGTGCCCAAGCCAAAGCAAGGCGAGGTGCTCATTCAATGCCGCGCGTCCGCGGTGAATAACACGGATATCAACACGCGCATTGGCTGGTATTCGAAATCTATCGACAGCGACACCGGTTCCGGCGGCAAGGAAGGCTTCGCCACTGTGAACGGCTCCGATGCGTCGTGGTCCGACGCATCGCTCGATTTTCCCCGCATTCAAGGCGCCGATTGCTGCGGTTATATCGTGGCCGTGGGCGAAGGCGTGTCGCCTGGGCGTATCGGCGAGCGCGTGCTGGTGAGCAACCTGCTGCGAAGCTATGTCGATTATCGGCCGTTCGAATGCTGGACCTTCGGTAGCGAATGCGACGGCGGTTTCGCGCAATTCACCGTCGCGCCCGCGAGAGAGACGCTCAAGGTCGATTGCGACTGGACCGATGCCGAACTGGCCTCCATTCCGTGCTCCAATTCGACGGCGGAGAACATGCTGCATCGCGTGAAACTCGGCGTGGAAACGGTGCTGGTGACGGGTGCTTCCGGCGGTGTCGGATCGGCGGCCGTGCAGCTTGCCAAGCGACGCGGCGCTCATGTGATCGCGCTATCGTCGCCGGCCAAGGCGGCGGCGCTTCGTGAGCTCGGCGCGGACCGTGTGCTCGACCGCAACGCCGATCTCGTGGCGGTGCTCGGCGAAAATTCCATCGATGTAGTGATCGATGTCGTTGGTGGCGAGCAATGGCCGAAGCTTCTCAAAGTGCTTCGTCTGGGTGGCCGTTATGCGATCGCAGGCGCGATTGCCGGGCCGATTTCCCGCATCGATCTGCGCACGCTCTATCTCAAGGACCTCACGCTGATGGGCTGCACCTTTCAGGAGGAGGAAGTCTTTCGAAATCTGATTTCGTACATCGAGAAGGGCGAGATCAGACCCTTGGTCGCGAAGACTTTTCCATTGAAAGATATTCGTCTGGCCCAGGAAGAGTTCCTGAACAAAGGACATCTCGGCAAACTCGTGCTGAACATCCCGGAGGCGTAAACATGAAGATCGAAGAGATTCATCTGTATCAGCATGAGCTTCCGGTTCTCAACGGCCCGTATCGCATGGCGCGGGCAGATGTCTATTCGCTGACGACCACGCTGGTCAAGCTCGTCGCGGACAACGGTCTGTTCGGCTGGGGCGAAACCTGTCCCGTCGGCCCGACTTATGCCGAGTCGCATCCGGCGGGCGCGCTCGCGGCGCTCTCGGCGATGGCGCCCGGCCTCATCGGCGCCGATGTATTGCCGATGCCCCTGCACGATCGCATGGAAGGTCTGCTCAACGGGCACAGCTACGCCAAGGCGGCTGTCGATATCGCCATGCATGACCTGCTGGGCAAGCACTACGGCGTCAGCGTGTCCGATCTTCTCGGCGGCGCGCTCGCGGACCGCCTGCCTTCGTACTACGCCGTCACCATCGGCGCGCCGGACGAGGTCGCGCGCGTCGCAGCGGAAAAGCGCGCCGAAGGTTATCCGCGTCTGCAACTGAAAGTCGGCGGACGGGCTATCGAAGAAGACGTGGCAGCGGTTTCGAAGGTATGGGAGGCCATTCGCGGTTCGGGCATACGTCTCGCGGTGGATGGCAACCGCAGCCTGACTACGCGCGACGCGATCCGCCTCAGTCAGGAATGCGCGCATATCCCCTTCATCCTGGAGCAGCCTTGCAACACGATAGAAGATCTGCAGAAGATCCGCGGCCATATCAACCACGCTCTCTATATGGACGAGAATTGCACGAGCCTCGGCACGGCGATCACGGCAGCGGGCACGGGCCTCGTCGATGGCTTCGGCATGAAGGTCACGCGGCTCGGCGGCCTGCATCCCATGCGCGGCTTCCGCGACGTGTGCGTTGCGCGCAACCTGCCGCATACCTGTGACGATGCGTGGGGCGGCGATCTCATCGCGGCGGCGTGCGCGCATATCGGCGCGACCGTTCCGCCCGCATTGCTCGATGGCGTCTGGATCGCCGCGCCGATGATCGAAGGGCATTTCGACTCGAAGAACGGCGTGAGCGTCGAAGGCGGTCATGTCAGGCCACCGAAGGGCGTGGGACTCGGCATCGTTCCGGAAGAGGGGATGTTCGGCAATCCGCTGGCGTCTTTCTGATGCCGGGCTGACCAGCGGGCCCGGCGCCCGCTGGCGCACTTCGGTTCAGGCAAGCAGCCGCGAGATCAGATCGGGCGTCGCGTTCACGCCGTACTTGCGCAACAGGCTCGCGCGATGAATGTCCACCGTGCGCGGGCTGATGTTCAACTCCTTGCCGATCTCCTTGCTCGTCATGCCATGAACGAGAAAAGCCGCGACGTCGCGCTCGCGCTCCGTCAGCGTGCTGGCGATATCCGATTGCTTGCCGTTTTCCGAGAGATCGGTGAACGTCCAGATCGCCAGTTCGAAAGGCCGCTTCGGGTTATAGCCAAAGCCGCAGACGGTGACCCAGAAATGGCTGCCGTCGATGCGCCGCATGATGCGGTCATCGCTGAAGAAGGCGCGCTTCGCGATGAGCGGTGCGAGGCGGCGACCGGTCGTCGTGAAATCTTTTTGCTGCGGATAAAGTTTCGAAAACGACTGATCGACTATGTCGCCGCGCTCGGCCCTGAAGAGTTCGAGCGCTCGCGCGTTGCAGTCCACCATGACCCGTTCCCGCGCGACGATGACAGCTACCGGCAGATGCCTGAAGAGATCCTCGTAGTCGAGATTCGACGTCTTGTCGGTCATGGTCGGCGTCTGCTTGCGTGTGGGTAGGCTCCCTGGCGATTGTAGCGCTCGCACAGAGCAATCACGCTACGTGAAAAACGCAGCAGTCATGCCCTTCGCCTTTGCATTGCGTCTCGGATGACGTCGCGCGCGGCCCTTTCTTCGCGCTGTCTGGCGCGGTGTCGTTGACCCAGTCCATCGCGCCGGCGAACCAGCCCGCGAACATGTAGCAAAGCTTTCCGTGCTTGCCTGGCTGCGCCAGAACGAACGATGAATGATGAACGTGGATGCGCGCCTGCGATTTCCCGGGGTCTGCCTCGACGATGGAGAACAGACCCCAGCCCCGCTGCGACAGGCGCTTCAGATAGTGCTCGAAAACCGCCATGCCGCTGATGCCGTGCTGGTCCGCTTCCTTCTCGCACCAGTGGTAAGCCGATTTATAGCCCGCTTTATAGAGAATCTCGGCATAGGCTTCGCGGCCGAGCGCCTCTTCGACAGCTACGTGGTTGTTGGTGAAGAAGTGCCGCGGCACGTAGAGCATCGGCAGGGCGTCGGTGGTCCACACGCCGGTTTGCGGATCGACTTCTATCGGCAGTTGCGGTTGCATGTCAGACGTTCCAGACTTCGCCGAACACCCGCAGCCAGTTTTCGCCCATCACCTTCTTGATGCGCGATTCGCTCCATCCCGCGCGTTCCATCGAGGCGGTGAGATTCGGGAATTCGCCGATCGTGCGAATGCCTTCCGGATTCACCACTTTGCCGAAATCCGTCAGACGGCGATAACGGCCTTTGTCGTGCGTGATCCAGTCGAAGAACTCGGTGCTATAGCCTTGCGTGAAGTCCGTGCCGATGCCGACCTTGTCCTCGCCGATCACATCGATCACGTATTCGATCGCTTCCAGATAGTCTTCGACGGTCGCGTCCGCGCCGCGTCGCAGGAAGGGCATGAACATCGTCACGCCGACGAAGCCGTTCGCCTCCGCGATCTCGCGCAGCTGATCATCGGTCTTGTTGCGCGGATGCTCCTTGAGACCCGAAGGGCAGCAGTGCGAGTACGTGACGGGCTTCTTCGAACAGGCAATGGCGTCCGACGAAGTCTTCGCACCTACGTGCGAAAGATCGACCATGATGCCGACGCGATTCATCTCCTGAATCACTTCGCGGCCATATCCGGACAGGCCGCCATCGGGTTCATACGAACCGGTGCCGACGAGATTCTGCGTGTTGTAGCAGAGCTGCACCACGTTCACGCCGAGCTCCTTGAACACTTCGATATAGCCGAGGTTGTCCTCGAACGCATACGAGTTCTGGAAGCCGAAGATGATGCCGGTCTTGTTCTCCTTCTTGGCGCGCAGGATGTCGTCGGTCGTGCGCACGAGCGTGAGAATCTCGCTGTATTCGCGGATCTGCTGCTTCATTTCCGCGATGTTGTCGATGGTTTTCTGAAAGTCGTCCCAGACGGAGACCGTGCAGTTGACGGCGGTGACGCCGCCACGGCGCATGTCTTCGAACACGGAGCGCTCGAATTTCGAAATGTTCAGACCGTCGATGATGATGCTCGAATCGTGGAGGCTGCTCATTGCTTTGATCCGTTCGTTTTCAATGTGTGAGTGTGAGTGGAGAGTGGCGCGCGCGCTCAGACGGTTCGCTTGATGCCGTGCTTGACGGCAACTTCGTCGCTGTCGCCGTGAGTGGGCGAACCTGCATGCTCCAGCGAAGTCTTCGACGTTTCGTGCAGCGCGAGACCACCGATCATCGCGAAGATCGACACTGCGATCAGGTAATACGCCGGCGAGAGATTCGTTCCCGTCGAGGAGATCAGCCATGTCGCGACCAGCGGCGCGGTGCCGCCGAAGATCGTGTACGCGAGGTTGTACGTGATGGCGGAGGCGGTGTAGCGGGTCTTCGTCGCGAACACTTCCGACATGAGCGGCGCGGTGACCACGCCCGAAACCACGGCGCCCACGGCGAGCAGCGCGACGCCGAACAGCGACTTCGAAAGATCGCCCGAACCGCCGAGCGCGAATGCGGGATAAACCGAAGCGATGATGAAGACGCAGGTGCTCGCGATAGTCGCGCGGCGGCCCACCTTATCGGAGAACAAACCGGCGAGCGGGCACAACGCGGCGGCGAAGAAGAGCGCGAGCACGGTCACCAGCAGCGACGTTCCGCGCGACAGATGGCCGGCCACTTGCAGATAGGTCGCGAAGTACGTCGTGAACGTGTAGAACGAAAGGGCCGTGACCGAGACGAACGCGCCGAGCTTCACGATGTTCCACGACTGTGAGCGCAGGGTCTCCATCAACGGGGCGTGCGCGACCTCGTGCTTTCCTTCGAGCGCCTGGAAAGCGGGCGTTTCATGCAGATTCACGCGCAAGTACACGCCGATCAGACCGACCGGCGCCGCGATCAGGAAGGGAACGCGCCATCCCCATTCGACCATCGCAGCGGATGAAAGCGACGATTCGAGCGCATAAGCGACGATCGCGGCGCACGCGAACGACGAGAAGGTGGAAACCGGAACGAAGCTGCCGAAGAATGCGCGGCGGCGGCGCGGCGCATGTTCCATCACGTAGGCGCAGGCGCCCGCGTACTCGCCGCCCGCGGAAAACCCTTGCACGCAGCGAATGATGGTGAGCAGCAGCGGGGCCCAGTAGCCGATGCTCGCGTAGGTGGGAAGGAGGCCGATCAGAGTGGTCGAGCCGGCCATCAGCAGGATGGTGAACGCCAGCGTGCGCTTGCGGCCTATCCTGTCGCCGATAACCCCGAAGAAGATTCCGCCGAGCGGACGAAACGCAAAAGCGACCGCGAAGACCGCGAAGGTTTTTAGCAGGCCGACAGTCGGATCGCCGCTCGGAAAAAATTCTCGGGTCAGAATGGTGGCGAGAAATCCGTAAGCGGCGAAGTCGAACCACTCGACAAAGTTTCCGATCGACGCAGCCGCGATGACACGTCGCAGCGTTTTGGTATCGACTTCATGGGCGTTCTGGGTTGGCATGGTCCTCTCCCGTTTCACGTATCGGTTTTCATCCGATGTTGAAAAGAGAGTAGGTGCTCAAATTACTTAGGTCTATACGTGTCAATTACCTAGGTAATCAATCTCGGCGGTTCGTCTACTGCTGAAGCCATGCCTGAACCTTCTCCGGATGCGAGTCGACGAACTTCTTCGCCGCCGCGTTCCAGTCGTTGGTCGC
>NZ_FCOA02000032.1 GCF_001544875.2 Caballeronia hypogeia | reverse complement strand
ACCGGCAAGATCGTCGCGCCGCAACTGTACGTGGCCGTCGGCATCTCGGGCGCGATCCAGCATCTCGCGGGCATGAAAGACTCGAAGGTCATCGTGGCGATCAACAAGGACCCGGAAGCGCCGATCTTCAGCGTCGCGGATTATGGTCTGGTCGGCGATCTGTTCTCGGTCGTGCCTGAGTTGGTCAAAGAGCTCGGCTAAACCGCGCCGTGCGAGTCACGCACTCGCAGCAAATAAAAAGAAAGGGCGCGACGGATGTTGCGCCCTTTTTTTCGTACCGAATCTGTCGGAATCAGGAGGAGACAAGACGATGAGCTACAGCGCCCCGGTCAAGGACATGCTGTTCGTGGTGAAGGAGCTGGCCGATATCGACAGCATCGCCGCGCTGCCCGGTCACGAAGACGCGGGCTTCGACACCGCGCAAGCCGTCGTCGAGGAAGCGGCGCGCTTTTGTGGCGAGGTCATCGCGCCGCTGAATGTCGCCGGAGACCGCAATCCGAGCACCTGGGCGAACGGCGAAGTCACGACGACGCCCGGCTTCAAGGACGCGTTCCGTCAATTCGCCGAAGGCGGGTGGCAAGGCGTCGTGCATCCGACGGACTTCGGCGGACAAGGCTTGCCCAAGCTCATCGCGACGCCATGCATCGAAGCGCTCAACTCGGCGAATCTCTCGTTCGCGTTGTGCCCGCTGCTCACCGATGGCGCCATCGAAGCGTTGCTCACCGCGGGCAGCGAAGAGCAGAAAGCGCGCTATCTGCCGAAGTTCATCTCGGGCGAATGGACCGGCACGATGAACCTCACCGAGCCGCAGGCCGGTTCCGATCTCGCGCTCGTGCGCACGCGCGCGGAGCCGCAGGGCGACGGCACGTACAAGATCTTCGGCACGAAAATCTTCATCACCTACGGCGAACACGACATGGCGCAAAACATCGTGCATCTGGTGCTCGCGCGCCTGGCCGATGCGCCCGAAGGCGTGAAAGGCATCTCTCTGTTCCTCGTGCCGAAGTTCCTCGTCAACGACGATGGCACGCCCTGCGCGCGCAACGACGTGCATTGCGTGTCCATCGAGCACAAGCTCGGCATCAAGGCGAGCCCGACGGCCGTGCTCCAGTTCGGCGATCACGGCGGCGCGACCGGCTATCTGATCGGCGAGGCGAATCGCGGTCTCGAGTACATGTTCATCATGATGAACGCGGCGCGTTTCGCCGTGGGCATGCAGGGCGTGGCGATCGCCGAGCGCGCATACCAGCAGGCAGTCGCGTATGCGAAGGAGCGCGTGCAGAGCCGTCCGGTCGATGGCAGCGCGAAAGAGCCGGTGACGATCATTCATCATCCGGACGTGCGCCGCATGCTCGCGACGATGCGCGCCTATACCGAAGGCGCCCGCGCGCTCGCGTATGTCGCGGCGTCGCACAGCGATCTCGCGCACGCGCATCCGGACGAGGACGCGAGAACGAGCCATCAGGCCATCTACGAATATCTCGTGCCGATCGTGAAGGGCTTCAGCACGGAGATGTCGGTCGATGTCGCGAGTATCGGCGTGCAGGTGCATGGCGGCATGGGCTTCATCGAGGAAACCGGCGCGGCGCAGCATTATCGCGATGCGCGCATTCTGCCGATCTACGAAGGCACGACGGCGATCCAGGCCAATGACCTCGTCGGCCGCAAGACGGTGCGCGATGGCGGCGCGACGGCGCAGGCGCTGCTCGCGCAGATCGACCAGACCATCGCGGCGCTCGCCGAAGTGGACGGCAAGCCCTTCATGTCGATGCATCGGCATTTGAGCGCGGCGAGCCTTTCGCTCGCGCGCTCGATCGAATTCATCGTCGCGAAGTTCAAGAGCGATCCGAACGCGGTGTTCGCGGGCAGCGTGCCTTATCTGCGGCTCGCGGGCACGGTGCTGTGCGGCTGGCAAATGGCGCGCGCGATGCTCGTCTCGCATGCCAAGCTCAACGAAGACGCGCGCTTTCACACGGCGAAGATCGCGACGGCCGAGTTCTACGCGGAACACATTCTGTCGCATGCGCCGGGGATCGAGGCGTCGATCGTCAGCGCGAGCGGCAAGGAAGGCGTGCTCGCGTTGAGCGAAGATCAGTTCTGATTTGCTTGCCGCAAGCGACTGCGAGACGAAAACGGCGCCTTCGATCGAAGGCGCCGTTTTCGCTTGAGCTATCGGACGATCACGCGTTCGCGTATCCCGGACGACGATTCACGCCGACATCGCCGAAGTAGCGATGCACCGAGAGATCGTCCGCGCGGATGGCCGGCTGCTTTCCCGACATCAGATCGGCGAGCAACTGGCCCGAGCCGCACGACATGGTCCAGCCGAGCGTGCCGTGGCCCGTGTTCAGGAACAGATTCGGCACCGGCGTGCGGCCGACGATCGGCGTGCCGTCCGGCGTCATCGGGCGCAGGCCGGTCCAGAACGTGGCGCCCGCGGTGTCGCCGCCGCCCGGAAACAGGTCGTTGACGCACATTTCGAGCGTTTCGCGACGCGCGTTCTTCAGCTTCTTGTCGTAACCGACGATCTCCGCCATGCCGCCCACGCGGATACGGTCGTCGAAACGCGTGATCGCGATCTTGTACGTTTCGTCGAGCACGGTCGAAACAGGCGCGCGCTTCGCATCGACGATTGGCGCGGTGATCGAATAGCCCTTCAGCGGATAAACCGGGATCTTCACGAGATCGCCGAGCAGCTTCGGCGAGTACGAGCCGAGCGCGACAACATACGAATCCGCCGTCACCATCTCGTCGCCGCACTTCACGCCCGCGATACGGCCGTTGGCAACCGCGAGCGCGTCGATCGACGTGTTGTAGCGGAACTTGACGCCAAGCGCTTCCGCCATGGCGGCCAAACGCGTGGTGAACATCTGGCAGTCGCCGGTTTCGTCGTTCGGCAGGCGCAGGCCGCCCGTCAGTTTGTGCGACACGGCGGCGAGCGCGGGCTCGGCCTTCTTGAGTTCGTCGGCGGTGAGCAGTTCGAACGGCACGTTCGCGTCCTTCAGGACGGCGATGTCCTTGCCGGCGCCATCGAATTGCTGTTGCGTGCGGAACAGTTGCAGCGTGCCGCCGGTGCGGCCTTCATAGTGAATGCCGGTGTCGGCGCGCAGCGCCTGCAGGCAGTCACGGCTGTATTCGGCCAGGCGCACCATGCGGCCCTTGTTGACGGTGTAGCGATCCTGCGTGCAGTTGCGCAGCATCTGCCACATCCACTGCAGCTGGTTCATCGTGCCGTCGAGGCGGATGGCGAGCGGCGCGTGCTTCTCGAACATCCATTTCACGGCCTTGAGCGGCACGCCCGGCGCGGCCCACGGCGATGCGTAACCCGGGGAGATCTGTCCGGCATTGGCGAAACTCGTTTCGAGGGCGGGGCCGGCTTCGCGGTCGATGACCGTGACTTCGTGGCCCGCGCGAGCAAGGTAATACGCGCTTGTCACGCCGACGACGCCGCTTCCGAGAATAACGATTCGCATGTGATCTCCATCCAGATCCGATGAACCTCCGTCTGCTCGTGCGCCTTAAGTCGATCGACGCGGCAAACTGAAGCTCGTATAGTGTTATCGACTATGGTATGGACTTCGAGGCAGTTTTAGTTATTGTATTTGGTGGATTTTCAGGAAAAACAAATGCGAACTCAGCGAAATCCGGTACGTACGCTCGACAAGCTCGATCACAAGATCCTGAACATTCTTCAGGAGGATGGCCGCATCGCGATGAAGGACCTGGCGGAGCGGGTGGGATTGTCGGTGACGCCGTGCATCGAACGGGTGAAGCGCATGGAGCGGGATGGCGTCATCACCGGCTACTACGCGCGCGTCAACCCCACGGAACTGGGCGCGGCGCTGCTTGTGTTCGTCGAGATCACCCTGGATCACAAGAGCGGCAACATGTTCGAGCAGTTTCGCCGCGAAGTGCAGAAGATTCCGGAGGTGCTCGAATGCCATCTCGTGTCAGGCGACTTCGACTATCTGATCAAGGCGCGGATCGGGGAGATGGCGGACTATCGCAAACTGCTCGGAGACATTCTTTTGCAATTGCCCGGCGCGGTGCAGTCGAAGAGCTATGTCGTGATGGAGGAAATCAAGGAGACGCTCAGGATCTTCGTCGAGACGTGATTCTTCACTTGCGATGACGCATGACTACTGTATATTTATACAGTATCAACTGTTGGATTTTGTCGCAATGTCATTGCCCGATCGTGAATATCCCGTCGCGCCGCCCGCTCCGCTGAAGGGGCGCGGCGCAGTCACGAACCTTCAGGGGCGCTATGAAAAGGACGCGCGCGAACGCGTGGACGACGGCTGGCAGCACAGCGCCGATCCCGCCGATCCAGACACCGAAGGCGCACCGCCGCTGCGCACGCAGATTTTCGAGGAACGCGCGAAAACCATCCTCACGCGCAACAGCTCGCCGGACATTCCGTTTTCGGTGTCGCTGAATCCGTATCGCGGTTGCGAGCACGGCTGCATCTACTGCTTCGCGCGGCCGACGCATAGCTATCTCGGCCTCTCTCCGGGGCTGGACTTCGAAAGCCGTATCTACGCGAAAATCAACGCGCCCGAACTGCTCGAACGCGAACTGGCGAAGCCGAATTACGAGCCCGAACCGATCGCGCTCGGCGTGAACACGGACGCTTATCAGCCCGTCGAGCGCGATCTGCAAATCACGCGACGCGTGATTCAGGTGCTGCACGACTGCGGGCATCCGTTCGCGGCGATCACCAAGAATTCGCTGATAGAACGCGATATCGACCTGCTCGCGCCGATGGCCGCGCGCGGCCAGGCGATGGCGGCGATCACCGTGACGACGCTCGACGCCGATATCGCGCGTACGCTCGAACCGCGTGCGGCGACGCCGTCGCGGCGCCTGCGCACGATTCGCACGCTCGCCGAGGCGGGCATTCCGGTGGGCGTGAGCATCGCGCCGGTCATTCCGTTCGTGACAGAGCCGGATATGGAACGGGTGCTGGAAGCATGCGCGGAGGCTGGCGCGACAAGCGCGAGCTACATCGTGCTGCGTCTGCCGTGGGAAGTCGCGCCGCTTTTCAAGGACTGGCTGGCGGCGCATTTCCCCGATCGCGCGGATCGCGTGATGAGCCGCGTGCGCGACATGCGCGGCGGCAAGGACTATGACTCGGATTTCGCGACGCGCATGAAAGGCGAGGGCCTGTGGGCCGACATGCTCAAGCAGCGTTTCCAGAAAGCGACGAAGCGCCTCGGCCTGAACGCGCGGCAGCGCGGCATTCTCGATATGTCCGAGTTTCAGCGGCCGGAGAAGAAAGTCGAGCCGCGCGCGAACCCGCAGCTCGATCTGTTCTGATGTTTTATTGCGACAGCGTCTTCGCTGCCTGGACCTGACTTTCGAAATAAGTCTGGAAGGTGAGCGCGAGGCCGGTCATCAGCAGGAACGCGCCGATCAGCAACGAAAAGATCACGACGAAGATGACGGTCCATCCCGAACGGCTTTCGCGTCCGGTGTGGGCGTTGAACTGCGCGTCCCATTTGGCGTCAGGGCGCAGACCGTAGACGAGCGCCGAGAGAAAGGCCGCGAGCAGCGAAATCGCGCCCGGAAAAGCCAGCGCCCAGCCGAGCAGCGACGTGCGCTCGCTTTCCGCCAGCAGCAGATACCCGAACGCGCCGAGAATGATGCCGACGATATGCGCCCAGCCCCATTTGTCGCGCATGCCATACAGATAGAAGCGATGCAGCCCGATGTAGCCGAACAGGAACGCTAGCGCCGCGGTGAGCGTCTTCGAGCGGAAGTAGGCAGGATGCTGCTTGCCGGCCGGCTTCGAGCCGGATTGCGTGGCGACGGACGAGGAAGTCATCAGCGAGAGCGGGTTTGAGGTGAGTGCGGGCGCGGCGTCGAACTGCCGCCGGACTCACATTTTACGCCGTCGCGGGTGCGTGCCGCTGATGTCACGTTGCCGCATCGCTGTGATTTCCGGTATCTGGAGAATGCGTCGAATTCACACATGGGACCACGTCGCGGGCAAAAAATGCGTTAAGTGTTTGTTAGACCTTCAGAATCCAGCTATAATCGCCTGTTCTCGTTGTTCCGAACCCCCGGTTTTCAAGGATTTCAGCATGGTCATCATCCGCTTGGCTCGTGGCGGCTCGAAGAAGCGCCCGTTCTACAACATCGTCGCAACCGATTCGCGTAGCCGCCGTGACGGCCGCTTTATCGAGCGCGTAGGTTTCTACAACCCGGTCGCCACGAAGGGCGAATCGCTGCGTATCGCTCAGGACCGCCTGACGTACTGGCAAGGCGTTGGCGCGCAACTGTCGCCGACCGTCGAGCGCCTGGTCAAGCAAGCCCAGCCGGCTGCTTAAGCTCGCTTCGCCGAAGCTGTAACAACCGCTCGAAATCTGCCCAAGGGCTTGCCGATGTCCACTCGCGATTCCGAATCCGGCCGCAAGGCGGAGTCCGTCGCGTCCAGCTTCGGCCGGCCGAAGCCGGGGCAAGATGAAGGTTCCGCCACGTTTGGCGCGTTCGTCCGCAAGTCGGGGGCGCGCCGCGTGGCGGTCGACATTTCGAGCGCGCAAGACAGTCAAAAGCAGGAAGACGTCATTGAGCCGGTCGAGGCTTTGCCTGAAGACGCCGTCGAAGTCGGTTATATCGCCGACGGATATGGTCTCAAAGGCTGGGTCAAGATCGTGCCGCATGCGAACGCCAAGCAGGGCGGCGACGCGCTGCTGACGGCCAGACGCTGGTGGCTGACGAAAGGCCGCGAACGCAAGTTCGCGCGCTGCATGCAGTCGAAAGTGCACGCGGACACCATCGTCGCGCGTCTCGGCGGTTGCGTCGATCGCAATGCGTCCGAAGCGCTGAAGGGCTATACGGTGCATATCGCGCGCAGCGATTTCCCGAAGCTCGACAGCGAAGACGAATTCTACTGGGTCGATCTGATCGGCCTGGATGTCGAGAACGAAGCGGGCGTGGCGCTGGGCCGCGTCGCCGACCTGATCGACAACGGCGCGCATTCCATCCTGCGGATCGAGTATCCGGACACCAACAAGGATGGCAAGGCCGCCACCGGCGAACGCCTGATTCCGTTCGTCGGCGTGTACGTAAAGACGGTGGACCGTGCGGCGAAGCGTATCGTCGTCGACTGGGACGCCGACTATTGAACCTCAGCACCTTACGGAGAGAGCGATGCAGTTCGATGTCGTGACGCTCTTTCCCGAGATGTTCCGCGCGCTGACCGACTGGGGCATCACCAGCCGGGCGGTATCGCAGGAGCGGTTCGGTTTGCGGACGTGGAATCCCCGCGATTTCACCACCAACAACTACCGCACCGTGGACGATCGTCCGTACGGCGGCGGCCCCGGCATGGTCATGCTGGCGCGCCCGCTCGAAGACGCGATTCACGCGGCGAAGGCTGCGCAGCGCGAACAGGGCATCGAATCGACGCGTGTGGTGATGATGTCGCCGCAAGGCGCGAAGCTGGACCACGACCGCGTGATGCGGTTCGCACAGGAGCCCGGTCTCGTGCTGCTGTGCGGCCGTTATGAAGCGATCGACCAGCGGCTGATCGACCGCGAAGTGGACGAAGAAGTGAGCCTCGGCGACTTCGTGCTGTCCGGCGGAGAACTTCCCGCCATGGCGCTGATGGACGCGGTGGTGCGCCAGTTGCCCGGCGTGCTGAACGACGCGCAATCGGCGGCGCAGGACAGTTTCGTCGACGTATTGCTCGATTGTCCGCACTACACGCGGCCGGAAGAATACGAAGGCGTGCGCGTGCCCGATGTGCTGCTCGGCGGCCATCACAAGGAAATCGATGCGTGGCGCCGGCGCGAAGCATTGCGCAACACGTTCAACAAGCGGCCCGATCTGATCGAGCGGGCGCGCAAGAGCAAGATGTTGAGCCGTGCCGACGAGGCGTGGCTCGCAGAACTCGCGAAGGAAGCGTCGAGGTCTGAATAGACCGAGAGCGGACGAGCGGGAAAATGGGGGCGTCGAGTCATATCGGCGCCCGAAGCAAACCCATCCTCTACCGGGGCCTTCATCCAGGGCACACAACTCCGGCAAGATGGCACAAGGAGTCAGTAATGAATCTGATTGAGCAACTCGAGAAGGAAGAGATTGCACGCGTTCTGGGCGAGAAGAGCATCCCCGATTTCGCACCGGGCGATACCGTCGTCGTCAACGTGAACGTGGTCGAAGGCACGCGTAAGCGTGTCCAGGCTTACGAAGGCGTCGTCATCGCGAAGCGCAACCGTGGTCTGAACTCGAACTTCATCGTCCGCAAGATTTCGTCGGGCGAAGGCGTCGAGCGTACGTTCCAGACGTACTCGCCGCTGCTCGCGAGCATCGTGGTGAAGCGCCGTGGCGATGTCCGCCGCGCGAAGCTCTACTACCTGCGCGAGCGTTCGGGCAAGTCGGCTCGTATCAAGGAAAAGCTGGTGTTCAAGGACAAGACGGCTGCTTCGGCAGAATAAGTCCACTGAACGGGCAGTACGGAAAAAGCACCCCTCGCGGGTGCTTTTTTCTTTGGTGTGGTCAAATTGAGGCTTCGACAGCCCGCATCCCGATCGTGTCCACTGGCAAGACTTCGACTCCTCGCATCCTCGAACCCGAAACGATGCCCGTCCTCTCGACGGGTGAGACTCTTCCGCCGGTTCCGCCCGAGCGCTTCACGCCGGAAGGCTTGCGCGCGCGCTTCAGGCTGGAGCTCGAATGGACACAGGAAGAGCGCGAGCAGCGCATCAAGGCGATCGGCGGCGATCCGCGCGTCGCATCCGTGCTCGTGGCGCTCGTCGTGCGCGAAGGCGGCTTGACCGTTCTGCTGACGCAGCGGGCCGATCATCTGTCGGATCACGCGGGGCAGATCAGCTTTCCCGGCGGACGTCGCGAGCCCGAAGACGCCGACGCGGCCGCCACGGCGCTACGCGAAGCGCAAGAAGAAGTGGGCCTGGGCGCGGAGCATTGCGAGGTCATCGGCGCGATGCCCGAGTATCTGACGGGCACCGGCTTCAAGGTGACGCCGGTGGTCGCGCTCGTCCATCCTCCGTTTTCGCTGAAAGCCGACACGTGCGAAGTCGCCGATATTTTCGAGGTGCCGCTCGACTGGCTGATGAATCCAGCCAACCATGAAGTGCGCGTCTTTCGCTGGGAAGGGGGCGAGCGTCGTTTTTTTGCGATGCCCTATTTGCCGGGGGAAGGGAAGGCGCCGTATTTCATCTGGGGCGCAACGGCCGGCATGTTGCGCAATTTCTACCGCTTCCTCGCGGCCCGCGCGTGAGCGCGCACGAAGCCTGCAGGCGAACGGCAGCACGCGCGGTTACTTCGCGCGTTGAACGCGTTCAGCGCTGTGCTATCGTTACGCGAAACTCGAACTAATCCGACTGTTTCGGCGCTTCGCATGACTTTTTTCTCCGTATTGCTGGCTCTCGTCATTGAGCAGGTGCGCGCGTTGTCGCCGCACAATCCGATTTCGGCGTTGCTCCAATATCATGCGCAATCCACCGCGCATGGCTTCGATGCCGGCAAGGAGAAGCACGGCATCGTCGCGTGGCTAGTGGTGGTTTTGCCGTGGACGCTTGTGGTCGGGCTCGTCTATTACGTGCTGTACCAGATCAACTTTGTGCTGGCGTTCCTGTGGAACGTGGTGATCGTGTACTTCACGCTCGGCTTCCGTCAGTTCAGCCACTACTTCACCGACATCCATCTCGCGCTCAACAACGACGACGTCCCGCGCGCCCGCGAAGTGCTCACCGAATGGACTGGCATCGACACGGTCGACATGCCGGTGAGCGAAATCGTCCGGCATACGCTGGTTCACGCGGTGGTGGCGTCGCACCGGCACGTATTCGGCGTGTTCTTCTGGTTCCTGATTCCGATCGGTCCGGCGGGCGCGGTGCTTTACCGCATCGCGGAATACCTGGCGCGCGCTTGGTCGAAGCCGGATCCGGAGCGCACCGCGGAGTTCTCGTCGTTCGCGCAGCGCGCGTTCTTCATCATCGACTGGGTGCCGGCGCGTCTGACTGCGCTGGGCTTCGCGATCGTCGGCAATTTCGAGGACGCGATCTACGCGTGGCGCAATCACGCGCGCCAGTGGCCGGATGCGAACGAAGGCGTCCTGCTCGCGGCGGGCAGCGGTGCGCTGGGTGCGCGTCTCGCGGGTCCGCTCGCCGAGCCGCTGTCGGTCGAAGCGCTTGCCGTCGGCGATGCGAGCCCGTTGCCGGTCGGCGACGACTGCACGCCGCGCACGCTGCAATCGGCGGTCGGCCTCGTGTGGCGCGCGGTCATTCTGTGGATGCTGCTGCTGTTGATGCTAACCATCGCCGTGTGGCTGGCGTAGACCGGCTCAGTCGTCCAAAGGATCGCGCGGAGTCTGACAATTCCAGCAGACGGTGAACTGCGCCTCCAGCCATTCACCGCATTGCTTGCATCGCCAGGGCCGGGCGTTCGCGTCCGGCCCGAGTCTCGCGCGCTCGATCAGGCGCAGGGCCAGCACCTCGTCGCGGTCATCGACGATCCAGATTTCCGGCGCGCACTGATCCGCCGGAATCTCTCCCATCGCGCCATTCAGATAACGGTTGTGCAACTGGCACGGCACGCCCGCGGTCGCCAGCACGTTGACCCAGTGCTGCGCCGTGATGAGATTGGGGGCGCGCGTGAGGCGTTTCATCGAACGATCTGGCTGGCTTCGTGCACGAGTTGCGCGTAGAGCGCGTGCCGCTCCGAGCGGATCTTGCCGGCCTCGACCGCTTCGAGCACCGCGCAGCCCGGCTCATGCAGGTGATGGCAGTTGTAGAAGCGGCAATGTCCGAGGTAGGGCCGGAAATCGGCGAAGGCGCGTTCGAGCTGACCTTCGGACAGATGATGCAGGCCGAACTCCTGAAAGCCCGGTGAATCGATCAGCGAACCGCCCGCGGGTAAATCGTAGAGACGTGTAAACGTGGTCGTGTGCCGCCCGCTGTTCAACGCCGATGAAATCTCGCGCGTGGCCGCGTCCGCATCGGGCACCAGCAGATTCACGAGCGTCGATTTGCCCATGCCGGACTGGCCGAGCAGGATCGTCGCGCGATCTCTCAGGCGCGCGTCGAGTTGCGGATGAACGTCGCCAGGCGCCATTTTCGCGGACAGTTCGATCACCGTGCAGCCCAGCTCGCGATACGGCGCGAGCCGCTCGCGCGCCAAGGGCAGCGCGCCTTCCACGTCGATCTTGTTCAGCACGATGAGCGACTCCAGCCCGTGCGCCTCCGCCGCGATCAGCGCGCGGCCGAGCAGATCCTCGCTGAAATGCGGTTCGGTCGCGAGCACGATCAGCAACTGATCGAGATTGGCGGCAAAGAGCTTCGACTTGAACTGATCCGAGCGGTACAACAGATTGCGCCGCTCGCCGATCTGGACGATCACGCCCTGATCCGCCGACGATTGCTCGTAGATCACGCGATCGCCGACGGCGACATCGCTTTTCTTGCCGCGCGGGAAGCACTGGAGCATCGCGCCCCCGTCTTCGGGCGTGACGAGATAGTGGCGGCCGTGCGCCGCGATCACCGTGCCTTCGAGACGCGCGCCCGCCTTTGCGGGTCTGTGGCCGCGCGTCATGCGGCGTGCTGCATCAGGCGGTCGATGCGTTGCGATGCGGGCGGATGGGAGTAGTAGAACGCGGTGTAGATCGGGTCGGGTGTGAGCGTCGACGCGTTGTCTTCGTAGAGCTTCACGAGCGCGTTGACGAGATCTTTCGGATCGGTCTGGCTGGCGGCGAAGGCATCGGCTTCGAACTCGTTCTTGCGCGAGGTCAGGCTGCCGAGCGGCGTGATGAAGAACATGAACACCGGCAGCACGAGCATGAACAGCACGAGCGCGAGCCCGTTGTTGCTGCCGACTAGCGACGGTCGCACGCCGAGACCTTCGTAGAACCACGTGGTCTGCACGAGCCAGCCGAGCAGCGCGAGCATCGCGAGGCTGATGCCGAACATGACGATCATCAGCTTGAGCACGTGGCGGCGCTTGAAGTGGCCGAGCTCATGCGCGAGCACCGCCTCGATCTCGCTGCCGGACAGACGCGCGAGCAGGGTGTCGAAGAACACGATGCGCTTGGTCGCGCCGAAGCCCGTGAAATACGCGTTGCCGTGCGCCGAGCGGCGGCTGCCATCCATGACGAACAGGCCCTTGGCGGCGAAGCCGGTGCGCGACATCAGGTTCGTGATGCGCGCGACGAGGGCCTCGTCCTTCAGCGGCTCGAACTTGTTGAAGAGCGGCGCGATGAAGGTCGGATAGATGATCATTGCGAGGAGCTGAAAGGCGACCCAGACCATCCACGTCCAGAGCCACCAGTAGGCGCCGGCGCGGTCCATGAGCCACAGCGTGAGCAGCAGGAGCGGCGCGCCGATCACCACGCCGAGCACCGTGCCCTTCACGAGATCGACGAAAAACAGCTTCTTCGACATGCGATTGAAGCCGAACTTCTCCTCGATCACGAAATGGCGGATGTAATCGAACGGCAGGTCGATGACGCTCGTGATCGCGATCACCGATGCCACGAGCGCGATCTGCCCGAGATAGCCGCGCCCGAGCCAGTCGGAGATCGCGAGATCGAGCGCCTGGACGCCGCCGAGCAGGGTCAGCGCCACCAGCACGACGGCGCTGGTCACGACTTCGATCATCGTGAGGCGCGTGCGCTCGACGGTGTAATCCGCCGCGCGCTGATGAGCGGCGAGCGGAATCGTGTCGGAGAATTGCGCCGGCACGCCGTTGCGATGCGCGGCGACGTAGCGGATCTGGCGCGAGGCGAGCCAGAGCTTGGTCGAGACCATCGCGACCAGGGCAACGACGAAGATCGTCGAGAAGGCGAGAGTGAGGTTGGCCATCCGGGAATTCCGATTGAACTATGCGAGAATTATAGGTTCTAGGCCGTGCCGGCGCGCAGAGTTGAGTTCGACATCCTGCAAAGGAATCGATAATGTGCGGGCATGGTTTGCTCATTTTCAGGCCGCTCTTCATGACCGAACTCTCCGTCGCCCCGAACCCTCAGGAAGAACCCACGCTCGTGCGCAGCGACATGAATCTCGTGTGGCTCGACATGGAGATGACCGGGCTCGATCCGGACAACGACAAGATCATCGAAATCGCCGTGGTCGTGACGAATTCGACGCTCGACAAGATGGTGGAAGGGCCGGTTCTGGCGATTCATCAGACGGACGAAACGCTCGGCCGCATGGATGAGTGGAATCGCAACACGCACGGGCGCTCGGGCCTGATCGAGCGCGTGAAGGCTTCGACGGTCGATGAAGCCGAAGCCACCCGCCAGATTCGCGATTTTCTTGGGACTTACGTTCCGCCCGGCAAATCGCCGATGTGCGGTAATTCGATCTGCCAGGACCGTCGCTTCATGGCGCGCTGGATGCCCGAGCTGGAAACGTTCTTCCATTACCGCAATCTGGATGTCAGCACGTTGAAGGAACTGTGCCGCCGCTGGCAGCCGGCGATCTACAAGGGCTTCCAGAAGCGCGCGATGCACACCGCGCTCGCCGACATCCACGAGTCGATCGACGAGCTCAAGTATTACCGCGAGCACTTCCTGATTCCGTCGGCGCCGGCGGCCTGACTTACGCTTTCGGGGCGCGTATCGCGCTTTTCGGACGGAACGCGGTCACCACTTCAGGCCGCGTTTCGATATACGGCCCGCCGATCAGGTCGATGCAATACGGCACTGCCGCGAAAATGCCCGGCACTTTCTGTTTGCCATCGGTGTCTTTCAGACCTTCCAGCGTTTCCTTGATCGACTTCGGCTGTCCCGGCAGGTTGATGATCAGCGCGGCGTGATCGTGCGTTTCACGGATCACCGCGACCTGCCGCGAAAGAATGGCCGTCGGCACGAAATTCAGGCTGATCTGGCGCATCTGCTCGCCGAAACCAGGCATCGGCTTGGTGGCGACGGCGAGCGTCGCCTCGGGCGTCACGTCGCGGCGCGCGGGGCCGGTGCCGCCCGTCGTCAGCACGAGATCGCAGCCCTCTGTGTCGACTAGTTCGATGAGCGTCGCCGATATGGTCGCGGCGTCGTCCTGGATCAGGCGCGTCTCGGCCCGGAACGGCGTCGTGAGCGCGCCGCCGAGCCACTCCTGCAGCGACGGCAAGCCTTTGTCTTCGTAGACGCCTTGCGAGGCGCGGTCGCTGATCGACACGAGCCCGACGATCAGTTCGTCCGGATGATTACGCTTCGTCGTCATCGCGCGCGTCCTCGTCGGATTCTTCGATGTCTTCGTCTTCGTCGGTCACGCCGGCAGCGTTCTTGATCCACTGGAACAGCTCGCGGTAATAACGCGGCGGCTTCTGCTGCTCGCGTTCCTTGCGCGCGTTGCGGATCAGCGTGCGGCCTTCCTGCGGATCGACGCCCGGATGTTCGCGGATGAATTCGGTGAGCGCGGCGTCGCTGGCGAGCAATTGTTCGCGCGTGCGCTCGATCCAGTGCAGGCGCGCCGTTTCGCTCTTGTTCACACCGCGATGCGTGTCGAGCGCCGTGCGCAGGGCCGCCACTTCCTCCTCGCGCAGCGAGCGCATGAGCTTGCCGACGTATTGCAGCTGACGGCGCTTGCCCTCGTGATCGGTGATGCGGCGCGCCTCGCGCACGGCGTCGCCCAGATCCTCGGGCATCGGCATGCGTTTGAGCGCGTCTTTCGGCAGCGCGATGAGCGCTTCGCCCAGTTCCTGCAGCGCGTGCATTTCGCGCTTCAGCTGGGATTTGCTTGGCCGGTCGTAGCCATGATCGTCGGCCTCGCGCGCGTCGTCGCGGTGGGCATCGATCGGTTGAATGCGGGTTTTACGGTTCATCCCGACATTGTAGCTTGCAGGCGCGCCGGAACCGGCCCTCGAGTCCAACGCTGCGACAAAGCTTGGCGGGTGAATGCACGCGGTCCTTGCTATGATCGCGTGATATGTTGATCCCGCTGTCGGGCGCGCTCACGCACGCGGCGCACGGGAAATTCCGAAGCAACCACGACATGCGCGGGCGCACCACGCCCGACCTCCAAAGGCAACCACAAATGGCAGCAGACATGGACGTCAAGCAACGCTACTTCCCGCATACGCAGGACGAGCTGAAGGAGATCGCCTCCGACATCCTGCGCTACGCGAAGGAACTCGGCGCGAGCGATGCCGCCACCGAGATCTCCGAAGGCGATGGCCTGTCGGTGAGCGTGCGGCGCGGCGAAGTCGAGACCATCGAGCATAATCGCGACAAGATGGTCGGCGTGACCGTGTTCATCGGCAAGAAGCGCGGCAACGCGAGCACCGCCGACTTCACGCGCGACGCGCTGCGCGACACGGTCGCGGCGGCGTACAACATCGCGCGCTTCACGGCCGAAGACAGTGCGGCTGGTCTCGCCGAAGAAGACCTGCTGGAAAAGGCGCCGCAGGACCTCGATCTCTATCACCCCTGGGACATCGACGCTGAAGAAGCCGCCGAGATCGCACGCCGCGCCGAGGCGGCCGCGTTCGCCGTCGACAAGCGCGTCACCAACTCGGAAGGCGCGAGTGTCTCCGCGCAGCATTCGCAGTTCGTGCTGGCCACCTCGCGCGGTTTCATGGCGGGCTATCCGTACTCGCGCCACTACATCGCGTGCGCGCCGATCGCGGCGGCGGGGCGCGACATGCAGCGCGACGACTGGTACACCTCGAAGCGCGACGCGGTCAGTCTCGCTGCGCCCGAGGCGGTCGGCCGGTACGCCGCCGAACGCGCCCTGGCGCGTCTCGGCGCGAAGAGCCTGGACACCCGCAAGTGCCGCGTGCTGTTCGAGGCGCCGCTCGCGGCGGGCATTCTCGGCGCGTTCGTGCAGGCGGTGAGCGGCGGCGCGCTGTATCGCAAGACCACGTTCCTCGTCGACAGTCTTGGCAAGCCGGTGTTCGCGCCGCATGTCCAGATCGTCGAGGACCCGCACGTGAAGGGCGGCATGGGCAGCGCGCCGTTCGACGAGGAAGGCGTGCGCACGCAGCGGCGCAACGTGGTCGAGGACGGCGTCGTGCAGGGCTATTTCCTGTCGACGTATTCGGCGCGCAAGCTCGGCATGAAGACGACCGGCAACGCGGGCGGCTCGCACAATCTGACGATGAAGAGCTCGCACACGAAGCCCGGGGACGACTTCGAAGCCATGCTGAAGAAGCTCGACACCGGCCTGCTCCTCACCGAACTGATGGGGCAGGGCGTGAATTACGTGACGGGCGACTATTCGCGCGGTGCGTCGGGCTTTTGGGTCGAGAACGGCAAGATCGTGCACGCGGTGGAGGAAATCACCGTGGCGAGCACGCTGCAGGAGATGTTCCGCCATATCGAGGCGATCGGCGCCGATACCGTCGTGCGCGGCACGAAGGAAATCGGCTCGGTGCTGATCGAGCGGATGACGGTCGCGGGACAGTAACCCGGACCGGTTGAAAGTCGAAGGCCCCGGCAGCGTCCGGGGCCTTTTTCATTCCGCGGCGGCGATGCGCTCGTAGGTCACGAACGCGAACTGGAATTCGTTCGGCGCCGCCGCCCGATGCGTCTCGCGCGACACTTCGCGCCACAACTCGGGATTGGGGGCGGGAAAGCGCGTGTCGCCGTCGAAGTCGGCGTCGATTTCAGTGACGATCATCTTGTCCGCACACGCGATGGCGTCCTGATACAACTGCGCGCCACCGATCAGAAACGCTTCCCCGGCCGGCTCCAGCGCGAGCGCCGCTTCGAGGCTCGTGACGACGTCGCAGCCCTCGTAACGCCGCGCGCCGTCGCGCGACACGACGATATTGCGTCGTCCCGGCAGCGGCCGGCCGATCGATTCGTGCGTCTTGCGGCCCATGATGATGGGCGCGCCCATCGTTGTCCGCTTGAAGAAGGCGAGGTCCTCGGGCAGGCGCCAGGGCAGTTGGTTATCGCGTCCGATCACGCCATTGCGCGCGCGGGCGACGATCAGGGTGAGCGTCGTCATGTGGAAAGGGTCGATGCGAGCGGGCGCCAGGCGAGCGCCCGCAGGGGCCTCGATTCTAACCGACACCTCCGGCCCGGCCGAGCGCGCGGCGCCTCACTCCTCCGACGGGTCGTCGGTGAGCGTAGGCAGCGTGAGCGGCCTGGCGGGCGCGACTTCGTCCCATAGCGTCACGGTGACCCCGGAACCCGTTCCCCGGTTCGTCGGCGGACGTGTCCAGATGAATTCATCCGCGTCCTCGCCGCGTTGTTGCACCTCTGACGTTTCCCCGCGCCTTAATGAACTATCGAGAGCCATCTTGACGACAATATCCAAGTAACTATTCCCGGCGTTGAAACATCCGGAAATAAAGTAATCGTCCGGCCGGTATGAACGATTATGAATTGTGTGAATTAAGGATGAAATACGAACGCACGTTCTATTGACGGTATTTCTTACCTTCCGGCACCAGTCAAAGTTAGCGAATTACGTGCCATCCGTCCGGATCTCTTACGGGGCAAGGGTCGGCGAAAATCGAGCGGAAAGTCATCGGTGCGAAGTGAGGGAAAACGTTTCATCCCTGATACAGGGGAGCAGAAAAACATGAACTTCTTGCGAAAGCGGTATAAGATTTTGTCTTATTAAATTGTGCGCAAAGTTTTTAATAAACCCGTGAGAAATTCTTGCCAGGCCCGTCCCATCAGGGATTTGTGGCTTATCTGGCGCTGGCGACGATATTTGTTTCCGGGGTTTCTGGGTTATAGTAGTCTCTCAAAAACAGCACAGAATCAGACATAAAGGGTTTCGTGGAAGGGTGCAAGGTGTAACGCGCCGTGTCCCGGGGGCAACGTATCGAATTGCAAGTCCCTCTGTCGAGCGCACTGAAGAATGCGGCGGCAAACGAGCGAGGGCAACGAAGTCTGCGATGTAGCGCGAGCCTGAACTACGTGACCTTTTCAACGAACGTTGAACCAAGGATCTGAATAATGGACGTCGCTCGGCGGCAACTCATCTATGTGACTCGCGATCCAAGCGAGACGCTGTGCGCGCGATTCGAGGAGCGCGGGTGGCATATCGAAATCGTCGCGAGCGCGCGCGACACGCGCAAGGCTTTGCGCAGCGACGTGGCAACGGGCGGGCTGCTGGATTTGTCGAGTCATTTCGAATCGCATGAACTGGCGGCGTTCGAATCGTCGCTGACGATGACCAACGTGGGCTGGGTCGCGGCCACCGTGGCTGGACAACTGGAAGACGCCGCCGTGCGGCGGCTCATTCGCGACTATTGTTTCGATTACGTGACGCTGCCGACGTCGAACGACCGCATCGTTGATTCCGTCGGGCATGCGTACGGCATGGTCGCGCTGCACGACGCGGCGTCGAACGACGCGCGCAGCGAAGGCCGCGCCGAAGGCGAGATGGTCGGTTCCTGCGACGCGATGCTCGCGCTGTTCCGCTCCATCCGCAAGGTCGCGATGACCGACGCGCCCGTGTTCATTTCGGGCGAATCGGGCACCGGCAAGGAACTCACCGCGGTCGCGATCCACGAGCGCTCGGCGCGCCGCGATCAGCCGTTCGTCGCGATCAACTGCGGCGCGATTCCCGCGCATCTGCTGCAATCGGAGCTCTTCGGCTACGAGCGCGGCGCATTTACGGGTGCGAATCAGCGCAAGATCGGCCGTGTGGAAGCGGCCAACGGCGGCACGCTGTTCCTCGACGAAATCGGCGACCTGCCGCTGGAGAGCCAGGCGAGCCTGTTGCGCTTCCTGCAGGAGCGGAAGGTCGAGCGTCTGGGCGGTCACGGCTCGACGCCGGTGGACGTGCGCATCATTTCGGCAACCCACGTCGACATGCAGACCGCGATGATCGAAGGGCGTTTTCGCGCCGATCTGTATCACCGTCTGTGCGTGCTGCAGATCGACGAGCCGCCGCTGCGCGCGCGCGGCAAGGACATCGAGCTGCTGGCCAAGCACATGCTCGATCGCTTCAAGAAGGACGCGAGCCGCCGTCTGCGCGGTTTCTCGCCGGACGCGATCGCGGCGATTCACAACTATGGCTGGCCGGGCAACGTGCGAGAGCTCATCAACCGCGTGCGGCGCGCGATTGTCATGTCTGAAGGGCGTCAGATCACGGCGCGCGATCTCGAACTCGGCGAGTACGTCGAAGTGGCGCCGGTGTCGCTCGCGCAGGCGCGCGAGGCGGCCGAGCGGCAGGCGATCGAACTCGCGCTGTTGCGCCATCGCGGACGGCTGGGCGATGCGGCGCACGAACTCGGCATTTCGCGCGTGACGCTGTATCGGCTGCTGTCGGCGCACGGCATGCGTCACATCGAGGTCGATGCGCCGTCGGAGCACGCGACGCGTGGCTGACGGCGAAGTCCTCGGAATCCACCGGACGGGCGCTCGATAGCGCCCGTTTTTTTCATGCTCGTGCAATAGAGCGCGGGTACCGGGCACTTGGTAAAATTACTTCTTTACGTCTTCCGTTCGCGAAGGCGCGCGGCATACCCCCAAGGAACATCGAATGAAACAGTATCTCGAGCTCGTCCAGACGATCCTCGATACCGGCACGTGGCAGGAAAACCGCACGGGCATCCGCACGATCAGCATTCCCGGCGCGATGCTGCGTTTCGATTTGCAGCAAGGCTTCCCCGCCGTGACGACCAAGAAGCTCGCGTTCAAGTCGGCGATCGGCGAGATGGTGGGTTTCCTGCGCGCGTCGAAGAGCGCGGCGGACTTCCGCGCGCTCGGCTGCAAGGTCTGGGACGCGAACGCGAACGAGAACCCGCAGTGGCTCGAAAACCCGTACCGGCAAGGTCCGGACGATCTCGGCGATGTCTACGGCGTGCAATGGCGCAAATGGCCCGCGTACAAGCTGATCGACGCCTGCTCGGGCGACCAGATCGCCGATGCGAACGACCACGGCTATCAGGTCGTGACGAGCTTCGTCGAAAATGGACGTGAGCAGGTGTTGCTGTACAAGGCGATCGACCAGTTGCGTCAGTGTCTCGACACGATCATCGAGCGTCCCACCGACCGGCGCATTCTGTTCCACGCGTGGAATCCGGCCAAGCTCGACGAAATTGCGCTGCCCGCGTGTCATTTGCTTTATCAGTTCATCCCGAACGTGACGACGCGCGAGATTTCGCTGTGTCTCTACATCCGCAGCAACGATGTCGGGCTCGGCACGCCGTTCAATCTGGCCGAAGGCGCGGCGCTGCTGCATCTCGTCGGCCGGCTGACGGGCTACAAGCCACGCTGGTTCACGTACTTCATCGGCGATGCGCACATCTACGAGAATCAGCTCGACATGCTGCACGAGCAGCTCAAGCGCGAGCCGCTGCCGTCGCCGCAGCTGATCATCTCGGATCGCGTGCCGGATTACGCGGTGACGAAGCGCTACGAGCCGGAATGGCTGGAGAAGGTCGAGCCGAAGGATTTCGCCCTCGAAGGGTACAAGCACCACGAAGCCCTGACGGCGCCGATGGCTATCTGAGCGCGGGCGCGCAGCTTTACACGTGAAAACGCGCGGCTTCGGCCGCGCGTTTTGCGTTTACCGCGTGCGGATCGCTTGTCGACTCAACCGCGATGATGCTCGTTGTTGCCGCCGCCGCCGTGCGACTGCGGCTGCTGAGCCTGCTGCGGTTGTGGCTGCTGATGCGGCGGTTCCTGATGCTGCATCGGCGGCGGCGCCTGGCGAGTTTCCTGATGCATCGGCTGGCGCGGCGGCTCGGGGTGATATTGCGGCCGCTGCGCTTCCTGCTGCGGGTGTGGCTGAGGCATCTCGTGATGGGGTTGCGGTCGCGGTTGAGGTTGCGATTGCGGCGCGGGCATTGGTGCGCGAGGTTGCTCCACGCGTGCCTGTCGATACACATCGGGTTGCGCCTGATGTTGCTGCGGCGGCGCGTGTTGCGCGAACGCAGGTTGCGTCGACATGTTGTTCGGTGCGCCGTGTTCCGCGCGCGGGGCGTGGTCGGGTTGCGGCTGCGTCGCCATCGGCGGCTGATGCGGATGCTGCGCCGTCGGCGCCTGAGCTTGCTGCGCAGGCCGGCCCGGCTGGAATGCCTGCGATGGCATGCGCGCCTCGTTCGGCGCGGCATGTTCATGCGATGCGTCGCCGTGCCAGGCGTGCGGATCGCCGCCGAATTGCGCCATCTGCGGCGGCCGTGGCACGCCATTGCCGTGCTGCTGCATCGGCTGCACGGATTGCGAACCGCCCGGCGCGGCGGCGAAGCCCGGCCGCTGCGGTGCGCCCGACTGAGGCGGCGGCCCCGAGATCACGCTGCGGGCCGGCCCGTGCGTCGCCACCAGATGCACCTGCTCATTGCCCGCCCCGCGCTCGTTGCGATCAGGCTGCGCGAAGCGGTCGTGAAACGCCGGCGGGGCGACCGGCGCACGCGTCGCGACGACCGCACGCTCGAAGCCACCCTGCGGCGGCCGATAATCCGCGCGGCGCGCCCCCGGCGCGAGGCTGTCCCGCGTCGGCGCGATGCCCGGCGCTCCCGCGAAGAAGCGCGGATTGCGCCAGTGCGACGGATCGACCGAATAAGGCTGATGCCCGACCGGCTGGCCACGCACGAACGCGTTGGCGGGCGCGGCGGTCAGCCCGCGAGGCGCGCGATAGTTGATGTACGTCGTGTTGATGTGCGTCGAACGGTCGACATAGACATTGCGATTGACGCGTTCGTAGTAGCGCGGGCTCCATCCCTCGCGCTGCGGATGCCAGGCTTCGCCGGGTCCGAGCGGAAACCACGCGACGCCCGCCGCCGCGATGCCGCCGACCGTCAGCGCGACGTTCCAGTCGACCCCGCTGCCGCCGTCGCCGACGAACGCGACCAGCGCCGGCGAATACGCGGGCGGCGCACTCGCGGCCATCGGACCGGGCACCCAGGCCCATTGCGATCCGACATAAGCCCAGCGGCCGTAGTGATACGGCGCGAAGCCCCACGGCGCGTCGTCGATCCAGGTCCAGCCCCACGGGTCCTGCCAAGCCCAGTGGCCCTGGCGATACGGCGCCCAGTCGGCCGACACCGAATTCGGCACCCAGACCGCGCCATACGACGGGTCGTTGCGCCACGTGCCGTTGGCGTCGAGATCCTGGTAACCCGGGATATCGCGCGACACGTAGCGCGCCGAAATCGAGCGATCCTCGGCTGCGTCGCGGCTCGCGGCCCATTGGTCGAAGGCGTCGGGCGCGGGCGCGGCGTTCGCCGCCGTCTGCTGCAGACTCGTGCCCTCGAACGTGGCCTGCTGGCCGCCGGCGAGTTGCACCGCGCCGCCGTCGCCATAGACCGTGACGCCGCCGTTGCGCACCGTCACCGTCGTCGCGCGTCCATCGGGCGTGACGTCCACCCGCACGTCGCCCGGCGTCGTGAGCGCGAGCGCCGCGTTGGGCGTGTCGATTTCGTAGCGCGCGCCGGGCGGCAGTTCGCGCACGCGCGTCGACAGCGTGCCTTGCGCGACTTTCAGTTGTGCGGTGGTGTCGTCGAGCGTGAGGACGGAAAGGGCGGTCGATGAACCCAGCCGCACCGCCGTCGAGCCGATATGCAGTTCGGAGCGTGCGTTTTCGTCATTCCAGAGCTGGTCGCCCGTGGTGAGCGGCCGGTTGATCTGCGCGTAGGACCAGTCGGGCGCGCCTGCCGGTTCCGTCGTGACGGTGCCCGCCATGTAGTTCAGGCGGGCGATGCGCCCGGGCGGATCGCCCGCGCTGGCCTGCTCGGCCGCGACGGGCGTCGTCTGCGCGAACGCGGTGAGCCCCGATGTCGAAAGCAGCGCGCATGCGCACAGCGTGGCGGCGGCGATAGTCCTGATTTTCATTCTGGTCTCCGATGGTCGCGCAGTCCGCGCAGCCTTCGGATCAATGTATCGCCGGCGCTTGTATCCGTACGATGCCGTTTGTAACCGCGCGCAGGTGCGCGTAACAAAGCTTTATCACGCGGCTTTATCGGTCCGGCAGGAAACGGTTGAAGTGCGACACAAGATTACCTTCGATAAAACAATACCCCGGTTCGGTTATCTGGCATCTCTTATGATGAAGTGCCGGCGGCATGTGCCGCCGAATTCAGTGGTCGCGATTTTGTTCGCAGCCGCTACATATCACGAGAAGTCTGGATTTTCCATGTTGAAGAAAAGCGCTCGATTCCCTCTGCGCACCCTGTTGTCAGCTTCCATGGCGGCCGGTGCGCTGTTGCTGTCCTTAGGTGCGACCAGCGCATACGCGGTCGACTCGGAAGTCTGCGGCTATCTGATGGAACGCTACTCAATAACACCCTATCGCAGTTGGGGCCGCGCTACCGACGACGTTCAACGGGTCTGGGACGACTCCGACTGCAATCACAAAATCTGCCGATATATGCAGACCAAGTACAACGTCATTCCCCATAGATCATGGGGCTCGTTGCCGAGTTATTTGCAGAAAGTCTGGGATACCCCGGAGGTGAGCTGCAATAACCACGCAATGTAGGCTCGAACATCGTCGGCTGTTGGATTGACGATTCCGTTATACCCGCCGTAACCGCACCCCTCACCGATCGGCCAGGAAGGCGTCGAAATGCCGGTGGCCCGCCGGCGTCACGCGCAGCACGCGGCGCTTCGCCGTGGGCTCGATCCAGCCGCGCGACTCGCAGGCTTCGAGAAACGCGGCGCCGAGCGCGCCGCCCAGATGCGGCCGCCGCTCGCTCCAGTCGATGCATGTGCACGCGAAGCGTCGCCGTCGCGCCCGCTGCGCTGTCAGGTCGATGCCGAGTTCGGCGAAAGCCGCCGCGCCTTCGGGCGTCGCGTCGAGCGCGGTCGGGCCGTGCGCCGGTGCATGGCCGTCATCGGCGGCGAGCCAGTTGCGGGCGATCATGCCGTCGAAGAGCTGCACGGCCAGTTCGCCCGCCAGATGGTCGTAGCAGGTGCGCGCGTAGCGCATCTCGACCGGTACGGCGGAAGGCGGGCGCTCGGGCTCGCGTTGCGGCGCGCTGGCGCGCGCGAGATTGGCGAGCGCTTCGATGGCCGCGGCGATGTCCGGCGTCGCGATGCGGTAGTAACGATGCCGCCCGCTGACCTCGAGCGCGAGCAGTCCGCCATCGGTCAGGCGCGCGAGATGACCGCTCGCCGCCGACGGCGACAGCCCCGCGATCATCGTCAGTTCGCCCGCGGGGCGCGCGGTGCCGTCCATCAGCGACCAGAGCATCGCGGCGCGGCCCGGGTCGGCGATCAGCGCGCCGATGCGCGAAAGTCCGGGAAAATGGCGCGCGCGAGAATCGAGGTCGTCGAGAGCGGGGTTCATGGCGAGGTCCGTTGCAGGCGAAGTAATCGATTCGTCCACTCTAGCGCGACTTTGCAACCGACGTTTCACCACGCGCCGAAATGTCGATGCATGAAGCGCGGCGCTAGAATGGCCGCTGGCACTTTGAAGCAGCAAGGGGGATTCCCATGTCCAGAGTCATTCTCGCGAGCGTGCTGGGCGCGCTGATGCTCGTCGCGGGCTGCGCGGGCGCGCCGTCGTCGTCGGCGGGCGGAGGCGGCAGCATCACGATGTACGGCACCATCGATCAGGGCATCTCCGTCCACGATTGAATATTGCCGACCCTATAATCGGCATTCATTCGCGCACCAGACGGGCATCTCATGAATACGCCGACCTCATCTCCCATTCCCGCGGTTCCCAAGAGCCGCGCCGAAACCACGTTCCGTTTTCTTGCCGAGCCGACCTCGGTCAATTTCGGCGGCAAGGTGCATGGCGGCGCGCTGATGAAATGGATCGACGAAACCGCCTACGCCTGCGCCGCGATGTGGTCCGGACGCTACGCGGTGACGGTGAGCGTCGGCAATATCCGCTTCCGGCGGCCGATTCTGGTCGGCAATCTGGTGGAGTTGCGCGCGCGCGTGGTCACGACGGGGCGCACCAGCATGCATATCCACATTTCCGTGCATGCGGGCGATCCGAAAGTCGGCGAGCTGCAGCAGACGACCGATTGTTTGATGGTGTTCGTCGCCGTTGATGAAAAGGGCCAGCCGACGCCCGTGCCGTCGTTCGTGCCCGAAACGGAAGAGGAAAAGCGCCTCGCCAGGTACGCGATGGACGTGAAGGACGCGCTCGACGCGATCGTCGAGCTGAAGCCGGAGGAGGTGGCGGCGGGGAAGGTTTGAGCCCGCCGCCTGTTCTGGCGAAAAGCTCGCCTACTTCTCCCCGACCATATCGCCCGGCCTGACCCACTCGTCGAACTGCTGCTCGGTCACGTGACCGAGCGCGAGCGCGGCGGCTTTCAGCGTCGTGCCTTCCTTGTGCGCCTTCTTCGCGATCTGCGCGGCCTTGTCATAGCCGATGTGCGGATTGAGCGCCGTCACCAGCATCAGCGATTCGTTCAGCAGGCTATCGATGCGCTTCTCGTTCGGCTCGATGCCCACCGCGCAGTTGTCGTTGAAGCTCAGCGCGCCGTCGGCGAGCAGGCGGACCGATTGCAGCACGTTATGCGCGATCATCGGCCGGAACACGTTGAGTTCGAAGTTGCCGCTCGCGCCGCCGAAGTTCACCGCGACATCGTTGCCGAACACCTGGCAGCACAGCATCGTGACGGCTTCGGATTGCGTCGGGTTGACCTTGCCCGGCATGATGGAGCTGCCCGGCTCGTTCTCGGGAATCGACAGTTCGCCGAGTCCGCAGCGCGGCCCGCTCGCAAGCCAGCGGATGTCGTTGGCGATCTTCATCAGGCCCGCCGCCACCGTTTTCAGTGCGCCGTGCGCCGCGACGAGCGCATCCGCTGCCGCCATCACCTCGAACTTGTTCGGCGCGGTTTCGAAGGGCAGGCCGGTGAGCTTGCCGATCGCCGCCGCCACCTTCTTCGCGAATTCCGGATGCGCGTTCAGTCCGGTGCCGACCGCCGTGCCGCCCTGCGCGAGCTGATACAGATGCGGCAGCGTCGCCTCGACGTGCCGGATGCCCTGATCGAGCTGCGCGACATAACCCGAAAACTCCTGCCCGAGCGTGAGCGGGGTTGCGTCCTGCAGATGCGTGCGGCCGATCTTCACGATCTTGTCGAATGCTGTCGACTTCTTCGCGAGCGTGTCGCGCAGCGTTTTGAGCGCCGGAATCAGATGCTGGTTGATCGCCACCGCCGCCGCGACGTGCATCGCGGTCGGGAACACGTCGTTCGACGATTGCCCACGGTTCACGTCGTCGTTCGGATGCACGAGGCGCTCCTCGCCGCGCTGCCCGCCCATGATCTCGCTCGCGCGATTGGCGATCACCTCGTTGAGGTTCATGTTGGTCTGTGTGCCCGAGCCGGTCTGCCACACGGCGAGCGGGAATTCGTCCGGATGCTTGCCGTCGATGACCTCCTCGGCCGCCTGCATGATCGCCTTCGCCTTCTTCGAATCGAGCACCTTCAGCCCTTCGTTCACCTCGGCCGCCGCGTGCTTGATGATCGCGAGCGCGGTGATCAGTTCGGGTGACTGCTTTTCTGTCGAAATCTTGAAGTTTTGCAGCGAACGCTGCGTCTGTGCGCCCCACAGCTTGCCGTTCGGCACCGCAATCTCGCCGAACGTGTCCTTCTCCATCCGTACGTCGCCTTTCGCGTTCTGTGACATGGCCTGAATCCTCCACGGAGTTGGATCAAAGTTGCTTGTCGACGGGCAGCAGCATGAACAGGCCCGTCATCGCGTTGCGATAAAACCCGGCCTCGGGATCGAAATTGTAGGTGACGAGGCTGTCGTTTTCCTCGGTGGTCCAGACGAGCCCCGATTGCGGCGCGCCCGTGCGCCTCAGTTCCTCCGTGACCGCCGCGCTCGCCAGTTGCACCTGCCAGCTCACTTTGGGCGAGATGCCATGCTCGAACAACTGCGCGGCCTCTTGGGCGATCGGCTTGCTGTGGATCACGAGCGCGAGTTCGGTGTTGAGCTTCGCCGAGCGCGGATCGAGATTCATGGAGCCGATCACGAGAATACTCCGATCGATCACATAGGCCTTCGCATGCAGGCTCGCGCGCGACTGCGAGCCGAACAGGCCGGCGCGCGGCGAGCCTTCGCCTTCGCCCTGGATCGGCTTGAATTCGTACAGTTCGACGCCGCTTCGCAGCATCGGAATACGGTAAGGCGCGTAGCCGGCCTGGACCGCGACGGCATCGGTGGCGGCGAGCGAATTGGTCAGCACCGCGACGCGCACATGGCGCTTCGTCAGAGCGGCGAGGGCCTTCACCCCCGCGTCGTGCGGGACGAAGTAAGGCGACAGAATCAGGAATTCGCTCTGCGCGTCCTTCAGCAGCTCGACGAGGCGCGTCATCGGCGGGCTCTTGTAGTCGTCGCTCGGATGCTCGATCTTCCCCGGCGAATCGGCCCAGAATTCCGTCGGCGCCCACACGAGGCCCATCTCCCCGCGCGAGATCTGCTGCGCGAGCGGCGTCGCGTTGAGCGGTTTCGCGTTCAGCGGATCGGCCTGCTGGCGCCAGTGCGCGCGCAGGTCGTCGCGGGTTTTGTCGAGCTCGGACGGGTCGAACTTCTGCTTGTTCAGCGCGCGCAGCGGGTACGCGAGCGAACTGTTCCAGTAGTCGTCGAAGCTCGCGGAGATTTTCTGCGTGACCGGGCCGGCGGCGAACACGTCGAGATCGCGGAACTGCAGCGTCGGGCTCGCGCTGAAGTATTCGTCGCCGAGATTGCGGCCGCCGACGATCGCGATCTGGTTATCCGCGATCATCGCCTTGTTGTGCATGCGGCGCGTGAAGTGGTTCAGCTTCGTGAAGAAGTTCTGCGTACGCTCGGAGAAACTGCGCTGCGCGCTGCCGAACGGGTTGAACACGCGAATCTCGATCTTGTCGTGTGAATTGAGCGCCGCCATGATCTGGTCGATGTCCTTGAAGTTCAGGTCGTCGACCAGCATGCGCACGCGCACGCCGCGATCCGCCGCATGCAGGGCCGCGCCGAGCAGCAGCTTGCCGGTGTTGTCCTCGTTGGCGATGTAGTACTGCATGTCGAGCGTCTTCGTCGCCGCCCGCGCCAGCGCGATGCGCGCCTGCAGCGCGTCCGTGCCGGTGGGCAACAGGCGTACGGCCGACTGGTCCGGATGTTGTCGCTCCAGTGGCGCGAGCGCGATTTCGAGCGGCGTCGCGTCGGACGCTGGCAGCGCGTGACTCGGCGGACGATCGAACGCCGTCGCGGGTGGACGCGTCGCGCAGGCGGCGACGAGCGTCGCGAGCAAGAGTGACGTGACCACGTTGCGCGCGGCGGCCCTGAATCCATGTTTCGGCGTGACGCGTGTTTCGATGTCTCCGTGTTCCGCGTCACGCGATGCGGCTTGCACCATCCCCCGGCTTTCCGACACTTCGATTCCTCGTTTTAGTTGTGCTGATCCGGCACGTCCCGATGTCTCGGGCGAACGTCGCGATGAAGCAAGGTGCGTTCTCGCGCCGCGCGTCTCGAAATTATTTTATGGGAAATCGGAAAAGGGCCGTGCGGAGGCCCGCGCGCCGCACAGGAAATGCAGTGAACGGACGAAAAAAAGCCCGCTGGCTGAGAGCGGGCTATAACCCCTGTCACAGATGTCTCAAGGAGGAGACGGCTTCATCCTAGCAATGCGCACCGGGCCGACCAACCAAGCATTCGTGCTTTGCAAATCGGCGCGGGCGTCGTGTGCTTATCAGGCGTGGCCGTGCGGCGCGGCGCTCGTAGCGTCGGCGTCGTCGGGTTTCGGCGCGACGCCCGTTTCGATGAACCTCCGGCTGATGCGATGAAACCGCAAGGTCATCAGCACGGCGACGCTCGCCAGACCCGCCGCGAGCCCCCACCACAACCCCTTCGCGCCCAGTTCGAAGTGGAACGCCAGCACGTAGCCGGTCGGAAAGCCTACGCCCCAGTAGCCGAACGCGGCCGCGAGCATCGGAATGCGGGTGTCTTTCAGTCCGCGCAGGCAGCCGGAACCGACCGTCTGCATGCCATCGACGATCTGGAAGACCGCCGCCACGCCGAGCAGCGAGGCCGCGAGCGCGACGGTGTGCGCGTTGGCGGGATCGTCGAGATGCAGATACAGGCCGACGATCACGCGCGGCACGGTGAGCAGCACGAGCCCCGAGCACATCATGAAGCCGACGCCCAGCGCCAGCGCGACGAAGCCCGCATGGCGCGCGGCGAGCGGCACGCCCGCGCCCGCCCAGTAGCCGACGCGCACGTTGGCCGCCTGGCCGATCGCGAGCGGCACCATGAACGCCACCGACGCCACGTTGAGCGCGATCTGGTGCGCGGCGAGCGGCGCTTCCCCGAGCAGGCCGACCATCATGCCGGTGGCGAGAAAGAGCGTCGATTCGACGCCGTAGGTGATCGCGACCGGCCAGCCGATGCCGAACAGTTCGCCCATGAGCGGCAGGCGCGGTCGCGTGCGCGTCACGAAATGCTTGTAGCGCGGCCGCAGATGCAGGAACGCGACGAGCGCGATGGCAATGCCCCAGACGGTGATCGTGGTCGCCGCCGCCGAGCCGAGGAAGCCTTCGCGCGGCAGGCCGTAAGCGCCGTGGATCAGCCCGTAGTTGAGAAAACCGTTGACGAACACGCCGCCGATCGACACCCACAGGAGCCTGCGCGCCGCGCCGATCGCGGGCAGAAACGCGCGCATCATGCCGACGCCGATCAGGCTGCCCGGCGTCCCCCAGCGCAGCACCGCGCAGTATTCGCCGACGTTTTTCGCAAGCGTCGCCGGTTCGTGGAACGCGAGCAGGATCGGCTCGGCGTAGCTCAGCAGCACGAACGCGGGCACGGCGAGCAGCAGCGACAGCACGAAGCCCGTCCAGTAGATGCTTGGCACGCGCTCTTCGGCGTTCGCGCCGCGCGCATGCGCGACCGACACGGAAACCGACGTGAGCACGCCCTGCAGCAGCGTCACCACGACGAAGAACAGATTCGCGCCGAGGCCGCCGGCGGCGAGCGCATCGGGGCCGAGCGAGCCGAGCAGGATGGTGTCGGTGACGCCCATCGCCATTTGCGAGAGCTGCGCGATGGCGAGCGGCGCGGCGAGACGCGCCGTGTCGACGGCATGGCGCGAAATGCTCGGCGGTCCTTGATGCGTGCGTTGCGCGCGCGTGACTTGGGGTTGCATGGTTGAGCGGAAACGAAACGAACAGACCGCAGCGAAGTGCGGCCGGACTGGAACGCGAGGGGAAAAGCGGAGCGCGATGCGAAACACGCGCTGACGGAACGACCGACGCTAAAAACCCGGCGCTGAAACCAGAACGAAAGCGACTAGCTTATTGCGTCGCGCGCGGCGTGTCGATGACGCGCTGACTTATGGCCGGGTTTTGGCAAACGCGCGGCGCATGCGCGCAAGCTCAGTCCGGCGCGCGCACGTGGATGGTCTGGCCGTCGAGCTTCACCTTCTGGCCCGCGCGGATCTTGCAGGTCTTGCGCAGTTCCACTTGGCCGTCGACGGTGACGTCGCCCATCGAGACGCGCGCTTTCGCGGAGCCGCCGCTGTCCGCGAGACCCATCAGCTTGAGCAGATTGTGAAGTTCGACGTAGTCGCCCGTGAGCGTGAATTGGAGTGGCGGCATGGGACAGCGAGGCGCAAAGCAGAGGAAAGACGTCAATGATAAACCAGCGCCGGGCATGCACCGTGCTGTTGGATCGCCAGGACCGGTAACGGGAATGTCAGCACGCTGTCTGGCAACGGTTGGCAAAACAACGGTTGGCAAATGTAGCCAGATGAAACCGTCGGTAACAATGACTGGTTCTTGCGAACTCGGGTGAATTCCCGCCGGTCCGAACGTTTGATCGATGCAGCTTCGGTCATCTTTCCAATCGACAAAAGTCGCGCGTTATTCCATTTGAGCGCGACGCCAACTAAAGAGAGGACTAGCTCATGACTCGTGCACGAATCCTGTTGATCGGTTCCGCCATCGCCACGTTTGCCGCATCGGGCGCTTACGCGCAAACCACGGCACAGCCGCAGCCGATGCAGCCCCAGACCATGCAGCCGATGCAGGCCGCGCCCGGCGCCGCCGCACCGGGGCAAATGCCCGTGCAAGCCCAGCAGCCGGTGACGCCGGCGCAGCAGAACCTGGTCGCCCCGGCGCCGACCGATCCGCTCGTCCAGCGCCGCAACGCCAACGCGCAGGCGAACGCCGAATACAAGGCGTCGAAGAAGGCGTCGAAGGCCGAGCTTGCGGCGCAGAGCAAGCAGGCCAAGGCGCAATACAAGGAAGAGGTCAAGAACGCAAAGGTCAATCGCAAGGCGGACAAGGACGCCGCGAAGGCGGAATTGAACGCCACCGAGCCGAACGCGCCGAAGGACGCGGGCTTGCAGCACTGAGCCTGATGATTAGCCGCGAGGCCGCTGGATGCCGGTCTCGCGGCATCGAAAAAGGGAGAACGACATGAAATACAAGACCAACGCGATCCTGGCCGCGCTCGTTGCGGGAACGCTTGCGAGCGTAAGCGCGGCGTCATTCGCGCAAACGAACTCCGATACACCGACGGCCGCCGATCAGAAGGCCGCGAAGGAGCAGAGCAAGGCCGACAAGAAGGCAGCCGTCGCGCAGGCCAAGGCCGACAAAAAGAAGACGGAAGCCCAGTCCGAAGCCAACGAAGCCGCCGCCGACGCGAAACTGAAGAACGCAAAGAAGGCGGAATAACACCGTTTTCTTAAGCGACGCGAGCTCGGTTCGTTGGGAGAACCGGGCTCGCTGCTTTTGGGGCCAAAAGCCCAGTCGGGCCAAGGGCTTGCGCGTGCGGGTTGTATGGATATACAGTGTGCGTCACTCTTTTCCCGCCGCCCGAATCTCTCGTGCTCACGCTTCCCGACACCGACTCCGCCGCCTCCGAAACCACCGCGAAGGAAGTTGCCGACTACCTCGCGAAGCTCAACGAAGCGCAGCGGCGGGCGGTGGAATTCGGCGTCGAGGAACCGGGGCGTTGCGGCGGGCCGCTGCTCGTCATCGCGGGCGCGGGTTCGGGCAAGACCAATACGCTCGCGCATCGCGTCGCGCATCTGCTTGTGAAGGGCGCCGATCCGCATCGCATTCTGCTGCTCACCTTTTCGCGCCGCGCGGCGCTCGAAATGACACGGCGCGTGACGCGCATCGCGGCGAACGCGCTGGGAAAGCGCAGCGCCATCGCGCAGGGTCTCACGTGGTCTGGCACGTTTCACAGCGTCGGCGCGCGCCTGTTGCGCGATTACGCGGATCTTGTCGGGCTGGCGCCGTCGTTCACGATCAACGACCGCGAGGACTCCGCCGATCTCATGAACCTCGTGCGGCACGAACTTGGGCTTTCGTCGAAGGAGAAGCGTTTTCCGGCCAAGTCGACGTGCTTCTCGATCTACTCGCGCGTGGTGAACACGGGCGCATCGCTCGCCACCGTGCTCGATCAGTCGTATCCGTGGTGCCGTGAATGGGAAGCGGATCTGAAGCGTCTGTTCGCCGCCTACGTCGCCGCGAAACAGGCGCAAAGCGTGCTCGATTACGACGATCTCCTGCTCTACTGGTCGCATCTCGCGGCGGAGCCATCGGTGGCGGCGGATCTCGCGAGCCGCTTCGACCATGTGCTCGTCGACGAATATCAGGACACCAACCGCCTGCAGGCCTCCATCCTTTTGTCGATGAAACCGGACGGGCGCGGCCTCACCGTCGTCGGCGACGACGCGCAGTCCATCTATTCGTTTCGCGGCGCGACGGTGCGCAATATCCTCGATTTCCCCGGCCACTTCGAGCCGGCCGCCGCGACCGTCACGCTCGATCGCAACTATCGTTCGACGCAACCGATTCTCGAAGCATCGAACGCGGTGATCGGCATGGCGAGCGAGCGCTACACGAAGAATCTCTGGACCGACAAGGCATCGGCGCAAAAGCCGCGCGTCGTAAGCGTCGCGGATGAAGCGGATCAGGCACGCTATGTCGTGGAAAAAGTGCTCGAAGCGCGTGAAGGCGGCATGAAGCTCAAGTCGCAGGCCGTGCTGTTTCGCGCCGCGCATCACAGTGCGACGCTCGAAATCGAACTCACGCGGCGCAACATTCCGTTCGTGAAGTTCGGCGGCCTCAAGTTTCTCGATTCCGTTCATGTCAAGGATGTGCTCGCGGTGCTGCGCTGGGCCGAGAATCCGCGCGACCGCGTCGCGGGTTTTCGCGTCGCGCAGTTGTTGCCCGGCATCGGGCCGGCGATCGCGGGGCGTTTGCTGGACAGCGTGAGCGCGCCCGAGGCGGTGGCGTCGAACGCGATCAAGGCGTTTGCCGCGCCCGCCAAAGCCAGCGAGGACTGGCCGCGCTTCGTCGGCATGATGGCGAAGCTGTGCGGCCGCGAATCCGGCTGGCCCGCCGAATTCGAGATGATCCGCCGCTGGTACGAGCCGCATCTGGAGCGCAATCACGAGGACGCGGCGATCCGCATCGGCGATGTGTTGCAGATGGAAAGCATCGCGGCGACCTATGCGACGCGCGAGCGTTTCCTCACCGAACTGACGCTCGATCCGCCCGACGCGACCAGCGACGAATCCGGCGTGCCGATGCTCGACGAAGACTATCTGATCCTCTCGACCATCCATTCGGCCAAGGGCCAGGAATGGCGGAACGTGTTCGTGCTGAACGGCGTGGACGGCTGCATTCCGTCCGATCTGGGCACGGGCAGCGACGAGGAAATCGATGAAGAGCGGCGGCTTTTATACGTCGCGATGACGCGCGCCAAGGAAGACCTGCACATCGTCACGCCGCAGCGCTTCTACGTGCACAACCAGACGCATCTGGGCGACCGCCACGTGTGGGCGCAGCGCACGCGCTTCATTCCGCAGCATCTGATGCCGCACTTCGATGCTGGCGCGTGGCCGCCGGTGGTCGCACCCGCTGCGCCGACGGCGGCGGGGCTGGCGGCGGCCGCGAAAGCGAAGATCGATATCGCGGCGCGCCTGAAGGGAATGTGGGACTAAAACGCGTGTTCAGCGCGGCGCGCGTGACGCTCGCGGCGGGCGCGGCGACGGCGCGAAGATGCTGCGCAGCCACGCGGCGAAGCGCGTGAAGCCGTCGTACGGCTCCTCGACGAACAGTTCCGGCCGCAGCGAGCGCAGATACTCCAGCACCTGCTGCGCTTCCTGCTTCTGGATCGAGCCATAGAAAATGCCCAGGCGCAGCAGACAGCGCAGTTCGCCGAGCTTCTCGCGCGCCGTCGAGCCGACACTCGTTTCCACCGAAATCTTCGTCTCATACACGCGCTGACGCAGCGAATCCGCGAGACGCCACGCGGGCGTCTGCATCTTTTCCTCGACTTCGCGAATGTCCGCCGCCGCCGACTTGATCTGCGAGGCGAGCATGTCCACCTGCGACACGTCGCCCTTGGCTTCGGTGACGATGGCCGTCGCCCATGCGCGCGACGCGTTGATGAGATCCTCGGCCGTCCAGTCGGCGCGGATCGCAAACGCGAAACCATGCTCCGCCGCCTGCCGGATCAGGATCTCGACGACATCCGGAAATTCCTTGTCGAGCGCCCGCTTGGCCCACGCGTACTGGCCGTGCGTGAGCATGCGCTGCACCGCCTGCTCGGTGAGCGGCGTGTTGTTGTCGAGCAGCTTCGCGCGCAGGAAGTCCTCGAACGACGGCGTGACGAATTGTGGATCCAGCTTCAGCGACAGTCGTAGAAACGCTTCGAAGTCGCGATGCAGCGAAGCGATCGTCTCGTCGCGAAACGAAAGTGTGATTTGACGCATGTTGGTTCCCGGTTCCGCCCTTCGGTCGCCCGATGGCGGGAAATGCTTGCGGCGCCGCTGTTCAGGCGGAGTCCATTCGTTTCTGATATCGGCGCGCGTACCGGGAACTTGAGGTTTTTTCGAGGGTTTTTGAAAGCCGTTTGCGTAGCGATGGCTGGAAAACGTTTAGCGCAGCACCGCGAACTGCCAGACGAAGAAGACGGCGAGCGAAATCGCGATCGTCACGAGCGGCCGTTTCGTGAGCGCGCACACGATTATCGCGACCAGCGCAGCCACCAGTTGCGGATTGCGCCAGGTGATTTCGGCACCGTTGCCGTGCGGCGAGACGGTCATCGGCACGATGATCGCGGTGAGCACCGTCACCGGCACAAACGAGAGCGCTGTGCGCACCACCGGCGGAAACGGCAGGCGATCGCCCAGGATGAACACGGCGGCGCGGATCCCGAAGGTGACCGCCGCCATGCCGAGGATCAGGGTGACGTAGTTCATTGCGTGCGCTCCCTGGCGTTCTTCACGCGATGCTTCGTGCCCTTGGCCTGCGGGCGGTTTTCCATCAGCGTGAGCACCATGCCGACCGCCACGCCCACCATCACCGCCGCGAGTAGCCCGAGCTTGTACGGCCAGCCTTGCCACGCGAACGACAGCACGCCAGACGCCACCGCCGCCGCGATGAAACGCACCGCCACCAGTTGCGGCACGATGATCGCGATGAAAGTCGCGACCATCGCGAAGTCGAGGCCGAGCGATTTGAGACCGGGAAACGCCGCGCCGAACAGCAAGCCGAGAAGCGTCCACAACTGCCAGTTCAGATACATCGCGACGCCCGAGCCGAAGAAGTAATGCGGACCGGTCTCGCCCGGTGCGCGCTTCTGGTAATGCGCGTAGGCGACGGCGAACACTTCGTCGGTGAGCACGCCCGCGAGCGCCCAGCGCCAGCGGCGCGGCAGATGGGCGACGTACGGCGCGAGCGTCGCGGAATAGAGCACGTGACGCAGATTGACGACGAGCGTCGTCGCCCAGATCACGGCGAAGCTCGCGTGGGAAGCGATCAGACCCGTGGCGATGAACTGCGCCGAGCCCGCGAACACCACGAGCGACATGAGCTGGCCGTGCCAGAGCGTGAGCGGGCTCGCGGTGACGAGCGTGCCGAAGATGACGCCGAAGGGCGCGGCCCCGACCATCATCGGGATCGTGTCGCGGGCGCCGGCGGCGAATTCGCGCCACGCGAGAGCCGATGATTGCGCGGACGACGGTTGTGCGGGCATTGCTTTCAAGATTTCCTCCTATGGAAGCGAGGATACGAAAAAAGGCGGCCGGAATGCTTGTACGTTCTTGCGCTTTTGCCGCGGCGGCCGTGCGTGTGGATCAACGGTAACGGCCCGGCGGCACGCCGAACGCGCGCTTGAAATGGCGCGTGAAATGGCTTTGATCGGTGAAGCCGCTCGCCGCCGCGACATCGGTGACGGATGCGCCCGCGCGCAACGCCGGCAGCGCGCGCACGATGCGCATCTGGTTGCGCCACGCGTGCGGCGCGAGGCCGGTTTCGCGCGTGAAGAGCCGCGCCGCGTGGAAGGTCGAGAGGCCGACCGTCCGCGCCAGTTCGGCGAGCGTGACGGGTTCGACGAGATCGTCGGCGAGGCGCGATTTCATCGTTGCGACGCGATGCGCGTCGGGCGCGAGCGAGGCCAGGTCCGGACGCGTCAGCGCGTGCCGGCCGATGAGCGTCGTCACGGCATCGACGAGGGCGAGTTCCGCGGCCAGAGGATCGGCGCCGCCTTCCAGCAGGCCATGCGCGCACACCAGACGACGGGCGAGATCGGTATCGCGGATGATCTCATCGGGAAACCAAAGAGATGATTCGTGCCGTCCGGACATGTCGCGCGCGAGCGCTTCGACGAACGGCACCGGAAGATAGAACACGCGGTAACGCCAGCCCGCGTCGACCGCGCGCGCGCCGGTGTGCACCTCGCCCGGGTTGATTACCGGCACCGAGCCCGTTTCGGCCACGTGATGCGCACCGCGATAGTCGTAGCATTCCGCGCCGGCCTCGATCACCGGAACCGTGTAGGCGTCGTGCCAGTGCGGTGTGAATTCGTGGTCGTAATACTCGGCCGTGACCATGTCCGCGTCCGGCACGAGCGGCGAGCGCCAGTAGCGTGCGGCATTGCGGAAATGGGCGGCGGTCATGGCGGGGGATTTCGAGACGGGCGGAATGCGCCAGTTTACAACTTTGCTTCGTCCCGAGCCGGACAGTTGCGCGTCACTTCACCGGTATGGTCGTGCCTTCCGGCACCGGCACGGCGGTCACGCTGTTTTTCGGGCTGCCCGTGGCGATGCGGTCGCTGTAGGTCAGATAGACGAGCGTGTTGCGCTTGGCATCGACGATACGCACCACATGCAGCGTCTTGAAGATGAACGACATGCCGGCGGAGAACACATCGGTCTTTTGCTTGAGCGGCTGGGTGATCTTGATCGGCGCGACCTGGCGACAGGCGATCGACGCTTCGCTCGGATCTTCGGCGATGCCCAGTGTTCCTTTCACGCCGCCGGTCCGCGCCCTCGACACGTAACAGGTGACCCCCTGGACAAGCGGATCGTCATAAGCCTCGACGGTCACGCGATCCGAGCCGGTGAAGCGGAAGTTGGTGTTGACGCTGGCAATTTCCTCCGCGTGCGCGAGTCCCGCGCCGAGAAGTGTTGCGAGCGATGCGGCGAGGGCGAGAGCGGAGCGTTTCATCGCGAACCTTCGGAAAAGAGAAAGGGCGTCGTATTGTATCGACGCCCTGGCTCCGTTGATGCATCGCGTGCGCTTTCGCTTTTGGTCAGTGGAAGATCAGATAGAGAATCACCAGCACCACGACCGGCACACCGAGCAGCCATCCGAGTAGGTAAGGCATGTCGTTCTCCTTCGCGTCTTGGTTTTGACGATTCCAGTATCGCGGGGAAGCTGCGAGCGCGTTAGCGGTGCACGTCCGAAATACGTGTAGGCGACGTCCTATTGGGGCTTTCTCGATGCTTACGGATTCGTAATGTGATCGGACTTAAGCGGCACGGCTCGCTTTCGCCGGCCGGTCGCGATAAAGCGCTCGCACATAGTCCAGATGCGCACCCGCGCACTCGCGCGCCCGCGCCGGATCGCGCGCGACGATCGCCTCGAAGATCGCGCGGTGCTGCGCGAGCAGATTCGCTTCGACCTCGTCGTCGTAGTCGACGAGACGGTGCGACGTGAGCATCGATTCGCGCATCAGCTCATTGAGGCCGTGCATCACGTGCGTGAGCGCCACATTGTGCGTCGCGTCCGCGATCGCCAGATGAAATGCCGCGTCCTTTTCCGCGATGCGCGTGCTTTTCCCGGCGACGGCGGCTTGCAGCGCATCGAACGCCTGCGCGATGCGCGCGAGGTCCTCTTCAGTCGCACGCTCGGCGGCGTAGGCGGTCGACAGCGACTCAAGGCCGTGGCGCAGTTCCAGCACATCTGCGCTGGCGTTCGGCTGCGCTTCGAGCAGCGCCGCGAGCGGATGCGACACGAGCGGCGCGGTAACGTCCGACACCACGAAACCGCCGCGTCCCGCCGCGCGGATGAAACCGTCGGATTCGAGCCGGATCAGCGCCTCGCGCAAGGACGGACGCGACACGTTCAACTGTTCCGCCAGATCGCGCTCGGCGGGCAGACGCTGGCCGGGCAGCAGCGTACCGTTCGAGATCAGTTCCCGGATCTGCCCGGACACGACGTCGGAGATGCGTACGCGAGCGTAAGAATGCGAGTGGACGGGCTGGAAGGTCATCTTCGATGCAATTGAGGGGTAAAACTCCGGAATGCCCCGAGTTTGACACGAAAGAGCCATCTCATTAAAGTCTTGGTCAGACCAAGCTTACCAAAAATCTCCGCTCAACTTCTCATCGGACTCCATGAAAGTCGCCCTGTTCGTTCCCTGTTTCATCGACGCGTTCTATCCGCAAGTCGGAATCGCCACGCTCGAATTGCTCGAGCGTCTGGGGCTGGACGTGGATTATCCGCAGGACCAGACCTGCTGCGGCCAGCCCATGGCCAACAGCGGCGCGCACAAGGAGGCGGCCGGCGCCGAGCGCGTGTTCGCCCGCAATTTCGCCGACTACGATTACGTGGTCGGGCCTTCCGCGAGTTGCACGCATCACGTGCGCGAGCATTTCACCTCGATCGAGCAGACCAGCGACGTGCAGAAGGTGCGTCGCAATACCTATGAACTCGTCGAGTTCCTGCACGACGTGTTGAAGGTGCGCGAATTCCCGTGGGCCGAGTTTCCGCATCGCGTAGGGTTGCACAACAGTTGCAGCGCAGTGCGGCATCTGCGCGAGACATCGAATTCGGAAGTGGCGGGCACGCCGTATTCGAAGCCGCGCGCGCTGCTCGACGGCGTGAAGGGCATCGAGTTCGTGACGCCCGCGCGTCCCGACGAATGTTGCGGCTTCGGCGGCACGTTTTCGGTGACGGAGGAAGCCGTGTCCGTGCGCATGGGACAGGACAAGGTGCGCGATCACGTCGGCGCGGGCGCGGAGTACATCGTCTCGGGCGACATGTCGTGCCTGATGCATCAGCAAGGTTGCGCGGAACGCATGAAGCTCGATGCGAAGTTCATCCACATCGCGCAGGTTCTGAACGGAGTGCGAGGATGAGCAAACCCGTGAGCAAGACCGTTCGGATCGATCACGCGAAAGCCGCGGGCGCGTTCCTGCAGAAGCCCGATCATGTCGCGTTTCACGACAAGCGCCTGTGGGACCTGCGTTCCAAGCGCGACGCGCAGGCGCACGGCATTCCCGAATGGGAGACGATGCGTGATCTCGCATCGGCCATCAAGGAACACACGCTGTCCAATCTCGCCGATTACATCGCACAGTTCGTCGATCAGGCGGAAAAGAACGGCGTCGTCGTGCATTTCGCCGCCAATGCGCAGGAACACAACGAAATCGTCTACCAGTTGATGAGCGCACGCGGCATGACCTCGCTCGTCAAAAGCAAGTCGATGCTCACCGACGAATGCTACATGCGCGACTATCTCGAGCCGCGCGGCATCACGGTCATGGAGACCGATCTGGGCGAGCGCATCCAGCAGCTCGATCATCAAGACCCGAGTCACATGGTCGTGCCGGCCGTGCACAAGTTGCGCGCGGACGTGGCCGAACTGTTCGGCAAGACCATCGGCACCGATCCGAAGAATAGCGACATCCACTATCTCGCCGAAAGCCAGCGCATGAACACGCGGCCGTATTTCGTGCGCGAGAAGACGGCGGGCATGACCGGCTGCAACTTCGCGGTGGCGGACACGGGCACGGTCGTCGTGTGCACGAACGAGGGCAACGCGGATCTTTCCGCGAACGTGCCGCCGCTGCATATCGCATCGATCGGCATCGAGAAGCTGATTCCGAGCGTCGCCGATCTCGGCGTGTTCGTGCGCATGCTGTCGCGCAGCGCGCTCGGCTCGCCGATCACGCAATACACGTCGCACTTTCGCGCGCCGCGTCCAGGCACGGAGATGCACTTCATCCTCGTCGACAACGGCCGCTCCGAACGCCTCGCGATGGATGACTTCTGGTTCTCGCTCAAGTGCATCCGTTGCGGCGCTTGCATGAATACGTGCCCGGTGTATCGGCGAAGCGGCGGGTTGTCCTATGGCGGCACGTATTCCGGGCCGATCGGCGCGATCATCAATCCGACCTACGATCTCAAGCGCTATAGCGCGCTGCCCTTCGCCTCGACGATGAACGGCAGTTGCACCAACGTCTGTCCGGTGAAGGTGAACATTCACGAGCAGATTTACAAATGGCGCGCGGTGATCGCGGAAAAGCATGAAGTGCCGTTCGTGAAGCAGGAAGTGCTGAAGATGGCGGGGCGCCTGCTCGCGAGTCCGACGCTTTATCGCGCAACGGTGGCGTCGCTCGGCGGAGCGCTGAAGCGGCTGCCCAATTTCGTGCTGTACAACCCGCTCAACATCTGGGGACGCGGGCGCGACCTGCCCGAAGCGCCCGCCGAGACCTTTCACGAGTGGTACAAGAAAAACAGGAAGCCTGCCAAATGACGACTCGCGAAGCGTTTTTATCGAAGATTCGCGCGGCGCAACCGGCGTCGCGGCCGCGTCCCGATGTGCCCGTTTTTCCATCGCCCGAAGGCGGCCTGCGCGAGCGCTTCACAGCCGCGCTCGCACCGATGGGCGGAACGTGCATTGAAGCGTCTTCGCTCGATGAAGTGAAAGCGATGATCGCCTCGCGTTTCGGCCCCGATGCGATCGTGGCGTCGGCGGTGCCCGGGATCGAAGGCAATCGCGCGTTGTCGGCGGACACCGTGCCTGCGTCGCTCGAAGATGTCGATGTGGGCGTCGTAAGGGCGCGCTTTGGCGTGGCGGAGACGGGCTCGGTGTGGTTCAGCGAGCGGGAATACGTGGTGAACGCGATCGGCTATCTCGCGCAACATCTCGTCGTGTTGCTCGATCCGGCGCAGATGGTCGAAGGTTTGCAGCAGGTGTACCGGCGCGACGATTTCAAGTCCGCGCGTTACGCGACCCTCGTGACCGGACCGTCGGCGACGGCCGATATCGAAGGCGTATTGATTCGCGGTGCGCAGGGCGTACGCTCGCTGACGGTGGTCTGGTTGGCCTGAAAGATCACTATCGCCGGAAAATGGCCACCGCGATGCCGAACAGCAGCCACTTCACGAAGAAATACACGGTCCGGTTCCACGCTTCCAGCCGCTTGCCAACGAGCCGGAGGGCAGAAAAACAAAAAGCCCAGTCTTTCGACTGGGCTTTTTACTGAAGCCTTTTGGCTCCCCGACCTGGGCTCGAACCAGGGACCTACGGATTAACAGTCCGGCGCTCTACCGACTGAGCTATCGGGGAACATCTACAGCAGAGAAGCGAAATTATAGGGGGCTGCCGCCAGCGTGTCAACGCTCAATCTTCATTCGATACGCATTTTGTTGCAATCGACGAGGACCAGGAACGCGAACGCCGCCGATCAACGCTCAAGCAGATTGAGCTTGTCCTTGACGTCCTTGAACTCGTCCGCTTCCGGCAGCGATCCTTTGGTCTTGGTGATGCTCGGCCAGTTGCGCGCGAGATCGGCGTTGAGTTCGGTGAAGTGCTGCTGGTCCGAGGGCACGTCCTCTTCGGCGTAGATCGCGTTCACCGGGCATTCGGCCACGCACACGGCGCAGTCGATGCATTCGTCCGGATCGATCGCGAGAAAGTTGGGACCTTCGCGGAAGCAATCCACCGGGCACACGTCCACGCAATCGGTGTACTTGCACTTGATGCAGCTTTCGGTCACAACGTGAGTCATTCAGGCTCCTGCATGCGGAATTCGTGGGGGCAACGCCCTGGGCGGCTACATGGGCCGGGAGGTGCGCTTGCCGAAACGCATATTGTAGCGTAACGGTAAAAGCGGGCGCACGCGCGGCGCGGCGCGCCTTATATAGATTCGTGATTAATGTATGCGGCGTCGCGAGAGGCCGGCCGTGCGTCATGCCGATGCGCACATTCGGGTAACATGACCCTAAAGGCACAAAGGCTCGCGGCCAATTCGCGTGGATGTTCCAGTCAGAACCATGATCATCAATTCGCTGCTCGATACCGACCTCTACAAGTTCACCATGATGCAGGTCGTGCTGCATCATTTCCCCGCGGCGCACGTCGAATATCGCTTCCGCTGCCGCACGCCCAACGTCGATCTCGTGCCGTACATCGACGAGATTCGCGACGAAGTGCGCCAGCTCTGCAACCTGCGCTTCGAGGAAGAGGAGCTCGACCATCTGCGGCGCATGCGCTTCATCAAGAGCGATTTCATCGACTTCCTCGCGCTCTTTCATCTGAACGAGAAGTCCATCCGCATCTCGCCGTCGCCGAAGAAAAATGGCGAAATCGATATCGAAATCGAAGGGCCGTGGCTGCATACGATCCTTTTCGAAATTCCCGTGCTGGCGATCGTCAACGAAGTCTATTTCCGCAACACGCAGCGCAAGCCCGAGTTCGAAACCGGCCGCGAGCGCCTGCGCGACAAGATCAAGCTGCTCGCCACACCGCCCGAATATTCCGACTGCAAGATCGCCGATTACGGCACGCGCCGCCGCTTCTCGGGCCAGTGGCACGAAGAAGTCGTGCTGACGCTGAAAGACAAGCTCGGCGCGCAGTTCGCCGGCACGAGCAACGTCTTCTACGCGATGAAGCACGGTCTGCGGCCGCTCGGCACGATGGCGCACGAATACTTGCAGGCATGTCAGGCGCTGGGGCCGCGCCTGCGCGATTCGCAGATCTTCGGCTTCGAGATGTGGGCGAAGGAATATCGCGGCGACCTGGGCATCGCGCTGTCGGATGTGTACGGCATGAAGGCGTTCCTGCGCGACTTCGACATGTACTTCTGCAAGCTCTTCGACGGCGCGCGCCACGATTCCGGCGATCCGTTCGACTGGGGTGAGCGCCTGCTCAAGCATTACGAAGAAAACCGCTGCGACCCGCGCACCAAGGTGCTCGTGTTTTCCGACGCGCTCGACATCCCGAAAGTGCTGCAACTGTACGAGCGCTTTCGCGGACGCTGCCAGCTCGCATTCGGCGTCGGCACGAACCTCACCAACGATCTCGGCTATCAGCCGCTGCAGATCGTCGTCAAGATGGTCCGCTGCAACGGTCAGCCGGTAGCGAAGCTCTCGGATTCGCCGGGTAAGAACATGTGCGATGACAAGGCTTATCTCGCCTATCTGCGTCAGGTATTCGGCATCGAGCAGCCGGTCGAGGAAAGCTGAGCGCGCTTTTTGCGCGTTCGTCCTAGGCCATTCGGCCGAGGTTCGTGCGTGGGGATCGCTCGCTATAATTCGTACGCGTCGCTGATCTGCCCGACGCGCACGCATTCCACGCACGCAACCAAAAGGACGGCACCATGGATACATCGGCCGCGCGCCGCAATATTCTCGCGCGCATACGCAGTGCGCAGGGCCGTCACGGCACGTCGACGGATGCCGAGCGCGCGGCGGCGGACGACTACGTGACGCGTCATCCCGCCGGGCCGCGTCCGCCGCTGCCACAAACGCGGGACGAACTGATCGCGCGTTTCCGTCTGGAAGCCGAGCGTCTTGCCACGACCGTCGCCGAAGTCGAAGCGCTCGACGACGCGCCGCGTGAAGCCGCGCGCTATCTCCAGTCTCTCGATCTTTCCACCGATGTCGTCGCGTGGCCCGCGCTCAGCACGCTGCCGTGGACGCAGGCGGGCATCAATGCGTCGCTGCGCAGACCCGAGGACGCAGATCTCGTCGGCATCACCGGCTGTTTCTGCGCGACGGCCGAAACCGGTTCGCTCGTGCTGCTGTCCGGCGTCGAGACGCCCGCATCCGGCGCGCTTCTGCCGGAGACGCATATCGCCGTCGTGCCGGCCTCGCGTGTCGTCGCGGCGCACGAAGACGCGTTTGCGCTCATCCGTGCCGAGCGGGGCGAGTTGCCGCGCGCGGTGAACTTCGTGTCGGGACCGTCGCGCACGGGCGATATCGAGCAGACCATCGTGCTCGGGGCTCACGGGCCGTATCGCGTGCATGTGATCGTGGTGCGCGGGGCCTGAGCCCGATGCAGCGTTTCCTTGCCGGCGCCGTATGCGCAACGCTCGCGACACTGTGCGCGCCGGTTGCCGCTGCAACTCTGGACGGCGCGGCGCTCCCGGCAACGTGGGGCATTCCGTTCATCGGCGTTCTGTTGTCGATCGCGGTGTTCCCGCTCGTCGCACCGAAGCTCTGGCATCACCACTTCGGCAAGATCGCGGCCGCGTGGACGCTTGCCTTCCTCGCGCCGTTTGCGCTCGTTTTCGGCATCGGCACGGCGGGCGGCGTGCTGGCCCACGCGATGCTCGAAGAATACGTGCCGTTCATCATCCTGCTGACGTCGCTGTATACGGTTGCGGGCGGCATCTGCGTGCGCGGCAATCTGCACGGCTCGGCGCGTCTCAACACCGGCCTGCTCGCGCTCGGCACGGCGCTCGCGAGCATTATGGGCACGACCGGCGCGGCCATGCTGCTGATCCGGCCGCTCCTGCGCGCGAACGACAATCGCAAGCATGCGGTGCATGTCGTCGTGTTCTTCATCTTTCTGGTCGCGAACGCGGGCGGCTCGCTCACGCCGCTCGGCGACCCGCCGCTGTTCCTCGGATTTCTGAACGGCGTCGGCTTCTTCTGGACGACGCTGCATCTCGCGCTGCCCATGCTATTCGTCTGCGCCGTGCTGCTCACGGTGTTCTATCTGCTCGACAGCTACTACTGGCGCAGGCGCGACGCGCGTCCCGCGTTTCTCGATCCGACGCCCGATACGCCGGCGCTCGGCATCGACGGCAAGATCAACTTCGCGCTGCTCGCGGCGATCGTCGCGCTGGTGCTGATGAGCGGCGTGTGGAAACCGGGCATCGCGTTCGATGTCTTCGGCACACAGGTCCAGTTGCAGAATCTCGCGCGCGACGTGCTGCTTGTTGTCGTGCTGCTGGCGTCGCTCGCGCTGACGCCGAAAAACGCGCGCGCGGGTAACGCGTTCGACTGGGCGCCCATCGAGGAAGTGGCGAAGCTGTTCGCCGCGATCTTCGTGACCATCGCGCCGGTCATCACCATCCTGCGCGCGGGCGAGGCGGGCGCGTTCGCGGGCATCGTGCACGCGGTCTCGAACGGGCAAGGCAAGCCGGTCGATATCGCCTATTTCTGGGCAACGGGTCTCTTGTCATCGTTTCTCGACAACGCGCCGACCTATCTCGTGTTCTTCAATCTCGCGGGCGGCGACGCCCACACGTTGATGACCACGGACGCCACGACGCTCGCCGCCATCTCGGCCGGCGCGGTCTTCATGGGCGCGAACACGTATATCGGCAATGCGCCGAATTTCATGGTGAAGGCGATCGCGGAATCGCGCGGCGTGCGCATGCCGAGCTTCTTCGGCTATATGGCGTGGTCGGGCATCGTCCTTCTGCCGCTTTTCGCCGTTCTGGGCTGGCTATTCTTTCAGGAGTGACCGATGAAGAAGAAGGTACTTGTCGCACGTCCCACGTTCCCCGATGTGATCGAGCGCCTGAAACAACATTTCGATGTCGACGTGAACCTGGGCGACGTCCTTCCACAGGAAGAATTCGCGCGTCGCCTCGCCGATCGCGACGGCGCCTTCACCGCGGGCGAGTGGGTCGGCGAGAAGGAGCTGGCCGGCGCGCCGAACCTGAAGGTCGTCGCGAACATGGCGGTTGGCTACAACAACTTCGACATGCAGGCGTTCGACGCGCACGGCGTGCTCGGCACCAACACGCCCGACGTGCTGAACGAAACCACCGCCGATTTCGGCTGGGCGCTGATGATGGCGGCGGCGCGCCGCGTCACGGAATCCGAACACTATCTGCGCGCGGGCAAGTGGCAGAAGTGGTCGTTCGACTCGTTCCTGGGCGCGGATGTCTATGGCTCGACGCTCGGTGTGATCGGCATGGGACGCATCGGGCAAGCGCTCGCGCGACGGGCGAAGGGTTTCAACATGCGCGTGATGTATCACAATCGCTCGCGCGTCGCGCCGGATATCGAGGCGGAGTTGAACGCCGAGTATGCGTCGAAGGAAGACCTGCTCAGGCGCGCGGATCACGTCGTGCTGGTCGTGCCGTATTCGAAGGCGAGCCATCACACGATCGGCGCGGCCGAGCTCGCGCTGATGAAGCCCACGGCCACGCTCACCAACATCGCGCGCGGCGGCATCGTGGATGACGCGGCGTTGATTGTCGCGCTGCGCGAGAACCGCATCGCGGCTGCGGGCATCGACGTGTTCGAAGGCGAGCCGAACTTCAACCCGGACTTCCTCGTGCTCGACAATGTCGTGCTGACGCCGCATATCGCGAGCGCGACCTTAGGCACGCGCCGCGCGATGGCCAATCTCGCCACCGACAACCTCATTGCCGCGCTGGGCGAAGGACCGCGTGCGGGCAATCCGCCTAACCCGATCAATCCGGACGTATTGAAGAAATGATGCAACTGCTGGTTGGCGCGGTCGCCGTGCTGGCGATCGCGCTGGTGGCCGCGCTCATCGCGCTCGTCACGAGCATGCGGCGCCACTCGAACGCCGTCATCTTCGAGGAATTCGAGACGCTCACCGATCGCGTGAACGACATGGGCGAGGCGCATGCGCGCGCGCAGGAAAGGCTCGAGCGTGGCTTGCGCGGCGATATAGCCGAGAGCGCGCGCGTGTCGCGCATGGAATCGCAGAGCGGCTTCACGCAGTTTCATCAGACGCTGTCGACTCAACTGGCGAGCACGTCGAGCGTGCAGAACGCGCAGTTCGACGCGCTCGCGCAGCAACTCGCACAACAGAGCCAGCAGGCGCGCGAGGATCAGGGCAACGCGCTTAAGCGTTTCGCGGATTCAATGTCGCTGCATTTGTCGCAGATGTCGGAGGCGAACGAGCGGCGGCTCGGCGAAGTGCGCGCGACGCTTGAAGCGCGCCTGAAGGACATCGAGGCGAACAACGCGACCAAGCTCGACGAAATGCGCCGCACCGTCGACGAGAAACTACACGCGACGCTCGAACAGCGGCTCGGCGAATCGTTCAAGCTGGTGTCGGACCGGCTGGAGCAGGTGCATCGCGGTCTGGGCGAAATGCAGACGCTGGCAGCGGGCGTCGGCGACCTGAAGAAGGTGCTGACCAACGTGAAGACGCGCGGCATCTGGGGCGAAGTGCAACTGGAGTCGCTTCTGGAGCAGCTACTCACGCCCGATCAATACGCGAAGAACGTCGCGACGATTCCGAAGAGCAACGAGCGTGTCGAGTTCGCGATCAAGCTGCCGGGCCGTCACGATGCGCCGGGTTCGCCGGGCGATGTGGCCACGCCGGTGTGGTTGCCCATCGACGCGAAGTTTCCGCGCGAAGACTACGAGCGTCTGATCGATGCGCAGGAGCGCGCCGATCCTGTCGCGGTGGAAGATGCGTCGCGCGCGCTCGAAGGACGCCTGCGCGCGGAGGCGAAGTCGATCGCGCAGAAATACGTCGCGCCGCCGCACACGACCGACTTCGCGCTGCTGTTTCTGCCCACCGAAGGGCTGTACGCCGAAGTGCTGCGCCGTCCCGGTTTGAGTGATTCGCTGCAACGCGACTATCGCGTGAGCATTGCCGGGCCGACCACGCTGACCGCGCTGCTCAACAGTTTGCAGATGGGTTTCCGCACGCTCGCCATCGAAAAGCGTTCGAGCGAGGTGTGGCAGGTGCTCGGCGCGGTGAAGACCGAGTTCGGCAAGTTCGGCGAGGTGCTGGCGCGCACGAAGACACAACTCGAAACCGTCACGCGCTCGATCGAGGCGGCGCAGACGCGCACGCGGCAGATGAACAAGCGCTTGCGCGATGTCGAGGCGCTGCCGGGAGAGAAGGCGGCGGGATTGCTCGGAGATGCGTTGAGCGATGCGTCATCGCCCGAAGGCGACGACGAGATCTGATGCGCGGAAGACTTACGACGCGAGGCGTTCGAGCGGCTCGCCCGTCACGCGCACGATGCGCCAGTCGGGCAGCACGGTCGCGCCCATCTTCTCGTAAAAGTCGATGGCGTTCTGGTTCCAGTCCAGCACCGACCATTCAAAGCGGCCGCACTGGCGCTCGACCGCGAGCGCGGCGAGCTTCTTGAGCATCTGCGTGCCGAGACCGCTGCCGCGCATCGACGGACGCACGTAAAGATCTTCGAGATACAGACCGCGCTTGCCGAGGAAGGTCGAGAAGTTCTGGAAGTACAACGCATAACTCACGATCTCGCCATCCTGCTCGGCGACCAGCGCTTCCGCCGCCGGACCCGCGCCGAACAGCGCATCGTGCACGCCTTGCTCGGTCGCGATGAACAGGTGCGTGAGCTTTTCGAATTCGGCCAGTTCGTACATCAGCGCGAAGATCGCGGGGATGTCGGCGGGCGTGGCTGCGCGGATCGTGCAACCTGCGGGCGTGGCGCTCATGCTTCCTCCGGCGCGTCCGACAACACGATTTCGATGCCGCCGAAACGCGAGGCCACCCAGTTGTACGCGTGGCACGCAATCCACAGCAGGATGAAGCCGAGAATCGCGTTGAGCAGCAGCGCGCTCGTGACGGTGCTCACTTCCACCGAGCCGTATCGCACGAACGCGACCACCACGCCGAGCAGCACGATCGGCACGCTGAAGGTCAGGTAAACGAGAATCAGCGCTTTTGCGGTCTGTCCCGGTGCAATGGATGAGATCTGCTTTTTCATGGAAGGAAGCCCCGTCTATCGGTGTAGGAGTGTGTGTTCGGGCGACGCGCGTCGGAACGCCGTCAGATCAGTCCGTCGAACGGCACGATCTCGACTTCGTCGCCGCTGTCGATGTCGCCGCGCGCGTGCTCGAGCACGATGAAGCAGTTGGCGTCGCTCATCGAGCTGAGCACGCCAGAGCCTTGCGGCCCGGTCGTGACTACGCGCCAGCGGCCGTCGTCGTCGCGCGTGGCGATGCCGCGCTGGAACTCGGTGCGGCCCGCGCGCTTTTTCATCGGCGCGGCGCTGATCGCGCGGACGACCGTGAGCGCCTGCCGCTCGGCGCCGGACATGGCCAGCAGCGCCTCGCGCACGATGAAGTAGAACGTCGCCATCACGGCGACGGGATTGCCCGGCAGGCCGAAGAACAGCGCCGGTTTGCCCGTGCCCGCGCGCGCGCCCGACCACAGGCGGCCGAAGGCGAGCGGGCGGCCCGGTCGCATCGCGATCTTCCAGAAGGCGACGTCGCCGAGCGAATTCATCAGCTCGCGCGTGAAGTCCGCGTCGCCGACCGAGACGCCACCCGAGCTGATCACCACGTCCGCGCTTTCCGTCGCCTCACGCAACGCGCGTTCGAGCGATGCGCGGTCGTCGCGCACGATGCCGAGATCGATCGTCTCGACGCCCAGGCGCTTGAGCATCGCGAAAAGAGTGTAGCGGTTGCTGTCGTAAAGGCTGCCGGGATCGAGCGTTTCGCCGACCGAACGCAATTCGTCGCCGGTCGAGAAAAATGCAACGACGAGGCGTTTTCTCACGGACACTTCGCCGATTCCGAGCGACGCGAGCAGACCGAGATCCGACGCCCGCACGACGCGGCCCGCGCGCAAGGCCGGCTTGCCCTTCGCGAGATCCTCGCCTGACAGACGGCGGTTCTGGCCGGAGCGCACGCTCGCTACGGGGAAACGGATCGTATCGCCTGCACGCATCACGTGCTCCTGCGGCACGACGGTGTCGCAGCCCGGCGGCATCAGCGCACCGGTCATGATGCGCACGCATTGGCTTGCGTCCGGCGCGGTGGCGAAGGGCCGTCCGGCGAGCGCGGTGCCGGCGACCGCCAGATCGAGCGTGTCGGCACCGCGCGTGAGGGACGCGCTCGCGAACGCGTAGCCGTCCATCGCGGAATTGTCGAAGGCGGGCACGTCGATGGGGGAGATCACGTCGCAGGCGAGCACGCGGCCCAGCGCGTCGTGCAGGCCGACGCGTTCGACCAGCCCGCCCCGGGTGCGCGGCATCGCCCACTGACGCACGATTTCCTGCGCGGCCTCGACAGGCAGCGCATCCGGATCGTAGTGGGCGACGCAGGCGGAGAATTCCTTGGACGTGGTCATGAATGGGAGTGGATCGCGGCCCGAAGCGGGCGAAGAAGCAGCCGCGGGGCCGGACGGTCACCGGGCGCCGGGACAGCGTCAGTCAAGGCACGGCGGCGTGCGTCGAGCGGACTGGCCGGTTGCGTGAATCAGCGGCGTTCCAGTTCGGCCAGCTGCAGCAAATCGTTGATATTGTAAAACGCGCGTTCGTCGTGAAATGTCACTTCGGCCGGCGTGTGGCGCGCGTACCACGCGCGAACCTTGCGCTCTCCGGCGTCGAGCCAGGCGTCCAGATCGTCGGCCAGCGACGTGCGGATCAGCGCGAACACCGGATGCGCCATGACTTCGCCGGACGGCTCGATGGTCGCCGCGTAGGCGATACCGGCATGCTTTGCGTCGAGCGTCTGCATCAGCGTGGCGCCGAGATGGACGTCGATGAAAGGCGCATCGCAGGGCGCGACGAGGACGAATTCCGTGGTCGCGGCGCGCAGCGCGGCCGCGATGCCGGCGAGCGGTCCGGGAAAGTCCGCCCGCGTGTCGGCGACGACGCGGGCGCCGAATGGCGCGCCCAGTTTCGCGTAATCGTCGAGCGAGCGATTGGCGCTGATCAGGAGCGCGTGAGTCTGGGGCGCGAGGCGCCGCATTGCGTGGAGTGCCAAAGGTTCGCCGCGAAACGGCTGCATGCCTTTGTCGACGCCGCCCATGCGCGAGCCGCGCCCGCCCGCGAGCACGAGCCCGGTGACGTTTGAAGATGAATGAGCGTTCAGCACGAGCGAACCGTCGCGCTCAGCCGCCGATATACGACATCTCGACGCGTGGCGCCCGCTCGCGCGCCTCGTCCGATGCGCTGCCACGCAGTTGCGAATAACGGTCGCCGCGCGCTTCCCAGATGCGGGCAACGGCGGTCGCGACTTCCTCGTCGCTCGCGCCGCCGCGAACCAGACCGCGCAGATCGTGACCGCCCACCGCGAAGAGACACAGATAGAGCTTGCCTTCGGTCGAGAGCCGCGCGCGCGTGCACGAACCGCAGAACGCGCGCGTGACGCTTGAAATCACGCCGATCTCGCCGCCGCCGTCGCGATAGCCCCAGCGCTGCGCGGTCTCGGCGGCCGTGTGCGCTTCCAGCGGTTCCAGCGGGAAATACGCGTCGATGCGCTCGACGACCTGCGCCGAAGGCAGCACTTCGCTCATGTTCCAGCCGTTCGACGCGCCGACATCCATATACTCGATGAACCGCAGCACCGCGCCAGTGCCCTTGAAGTGGCGCGCCATCGGCACGATTTCCCGGTCGTTCGTGCCGCGCTTCACGACCATGTTCACCTTGAGCGGATCGAGCCCGATCGCCTGTGCCTTTTCGATGCCGTTCAGCACGTCGGCGACGGCGAAATCGGCGTCGTTCATGCGGCGAAAGAGGGCGTCGTCGAGCGAGTCGAGACTGACCGTGACGCGCGACAGGCCCGCGTCCTTGAGCGATTGCGCCTTGCGCGCGAGCAGCGAGCCGTTGGTCGTCAGCGTCAGGTCCAGCGGACGGCCTTCCGGCGTACGCAGCGAAGCGAGCCGCTCGATCAGGTATTCAATATTTTTGCGCAGCAGCGGCTCACCGCCCGTCAGGCGGATTTTCTCGACCCCGTGCGCGACGAACACGCGCGCGAGCCGCTCGATTTCCTCGAACGAGAGCAGGGCGGCATGGGGCAGAAAGTGGTAGTCCTTGTCGAACACTTCGCGCGGCATGCAGTACACGCAGCGGAAGTTGCAGCGGTCCGTCACCGATATGCGCAAATCGCGCAGCGGGCGCGCGAGCGTGTCCGTGAGCAGCCCGGACGGCGACGACGCGGCGCCGGCGAAATCCGGAACGGCGCTGACATCGGCGAGGGGAATGATGCGTCGGGGCATATTGGCTCGGGGTTCGGCTTGGCCGCTGCGGCCTTGTTGGAATGAGGTATATCACGTCCTATTTTAGCGGAACCGGGACGCCGGGACGCAGAGGCATGGAGTCGCGGTTTTCCCTTGGTCCGGGCGAAAAAAAACGCCATCGACATGAAAATCGATGGCGTTTTTTCTGCGCCGGCCGGTTCGACGGATCGAATCGGCCGGCGCTCGCTGAATGCGCTTTAGTGCGCGCTCTTGCTCGTTTCCACCTGCTGCATCGGCGCGGCGTCGGCCGGCGGCAGCGGCTTGCGCTCGCGCGGCACGCGGATCGGCGCCGGCTCGCGTGCTGCCGCGGCGTTCGCCTCGCGCAACTTGTCCGCGTCGGTGTTGACCCAGACGAGACCGGCGTGCTCCAGCATCGGCTTGAGCGTTTCCACGGCGATCGGCGTCGACGTCGCGGGCGTAGCCGGAGCCAGCGGAGCCGCGGCCTTCACCGGTTCCGTCGCGAGCGTTTCCACTGGCGCGGGTTCGACAGGCTTCACCGGTTCGACGGCGGTTGCTTCGGGCGTCAGCGCGACTGCCGCGGCTTTCAGCGGCTCGGCCGCTTCCGCCTGCTCGACATGCTGCACCGGCGTCGGCGTCGCTGCGACGGGCTCGGGCGCTGCGGCCGGCTTCGCTTCCTCAACCGGCTTCGCCGTTTCCACGGGCTTCGCTTCTTCCGTCACGACGGGCGCGAAAGGATCGGCCGGCTTCGAATCGGCCACCATCGGCGACGGGCCGAACGGATTCTCGACCGCGGGCGCCGGAGCGGGCTTCGCGAAGACGTCGAAATTCGCGGGTTCGGGCGTTTCCGCCTTGGCCTGCGCGGGCTCGGTTTCCACGGCCTTGGCGGCCGGCGCTTCCTCGGCTGCTGCAGGCGTCTGCTCTTGCGGCCGGGCTTCTGCGTGCGCTGCAGCCGGGCGTGCTTCGCGCCGCGCCGCCGCTTCCTGCGCGGCTTCTGCGTCGAAGACGCCGGCTTGCGCGGGCGCGATTTCCGCCTCGCCTTCCGCTTCCGCGACGTCCGCAGCGTGATTCACGGTCATGCCTTCTTCGTCGCGATCGCGACGGCCACCACGACGGCCACGGCGACGGCGGCGACGCTCTTCGCCATCACGCGCTGCTGCCGACTGATCGGCGGATGCGGCATCGATGCCCGCTTGCTGGGCGGCGTCCACATTCACCTGCGCCGTTTCGACGATCTCCGACGCCACCGTTTCGCCTTGCGTCAACGCTTCGATAGCGGCTTCCGGCTGCGGCTTGCGGCGCTCGCCACGTTCGGTGCGTTCGCCTCGCTCACCACGGTCCGGACGCTCGCGGCGTTCCTGGCGTTCGCCTGCTTCCGGACGCGGTGCGCGTTCGGCATTGCGCTCACGCGGCTCACGTGCTTCACGCGGCTCACGGGGTTCACGCGCTTCACGCGGTTCGCGAGCCTCGCGCGGTTCGCGCGGTTCGCGCACTTCACGCAATTCGCGACCCTCACGGCCGCCGCGCGCTTCACGGTCCTCACGGCGCGCGCCTTGACGGCCTGCGCCATTGCCACCCGTCGCCGCGCCTGCCGCCACGCCTTCACGACCGGCGCTACCGCTGCGGCGGTTACGGTTGCGATCGCCGCCACCGGTGCGCTCGCCGCGCTCACGTTGCGGACGCGTAGCCGGTTGCGCCTCGACTGGCGCCGGCGCGGGCGCCGGTGCGGGCTGAATGCCGAACAGATTCTTGATCCACGAGATAAAACCGCCGCTCGCCGGCGCAGGGGCCGGAGCGGGTGCTGCCTCGACAGGCGCGGGCTTGACCGGCGCGCTCGGCGCCGGCTTTTCGGGCGTGATGCCCTTGACGGCCGCTTCCTGCTTCGGCTTCACTTCTTCGCTGCGCTTGCTGTAGCCGGTTTCCGACTCCAGCTCGCTCGCGGCTTCGACAGCCATCTTCCACGACGCGCGCGGATCGTCCAGACGCGCATCGTCGTGGCGCAGGCGCTCCAGCTTGTAGTGCGGCGTCTCCAGATGCTTGTTCGGGATCAGAACGACATTGACCTTGAAGCGCGATTCGATCTTGTTGATTTCCGAGCGCTTTTCGTTCAGCAGGAAAGCGGTCACCTCGACCGGCACCTGGCAATGGATCGCCGCGGTGTTCTCCTTCATCGCTTCTTCCTGAATGATCCGCAGCACTTGCAGCGCGGACGATTCGGTATCGCGGATATGGCCCGTGCCGTTACAACGCGGGCACGTCACGTGGCTGCCTTCGGAGAGCGCCGGACGCAGACGCTGACGCGAAAGCTCCATCAGACCGAAGCGCGAAATCTTGCCCATTTGTACGCGGGCGCGATCGTGCTTGAGGGCGTCTTTGAGGCGTTGCTCGACTTCGCGCTGGCTCTTGGCCGACTCCATGTCGATGAAATCGATCACGATCAGGCCGCCCAGATCGCGCAGGCGAAGCTGACGCGCGACTTCGTCGGCGGCTTCGAGATTGGTGCGCGTCGCGGTTTCCTCGATGTCCGCACCCTTGGTCGCGCGCGCCGAGTTCACGTCGATGGCGACGAGCGCCTCGGTGTGGTCGATCACGATCGCGCCGCCCGAGGGCAGCGGCACCGTGCGCGAGTACGCCGTTTCGATCTGGTGCTCGATCTGGAAGCGCGAGAACAGCGGCACGTCGTCGTGATAGCGCTTCACCTTCGAGAGGTTGTCGGGCATCACGATATCCATGAAGGCGCGCGCCTGATCATGGATTTCGGTCGTGTCGATGAGAATTTCGCCGATATCCGGCTGGAAGTAGTCGCGAATCGCGCGGATGACCAAGCTCGATTCGAGATAAATCAGCATCGGCTGGCCGGCAACGCCGCTCTGCGACGCAGCTTCGATCGCGCGCCACAGTTGCATCAGGTAGTTCAGGTCCCACTGGAGCTCTTCCGCCGAACGGCCGATACCGGCGGTCCGCGCGATGATGCTCATGCCTTCCGGCAGTTCGAGCTGCGCCATGGTTTCGCGCAGTTCCTGCCGCTCGTCGCCCTCGATCCGGCGCGACACGCCGCCGCCGCGCGGGTTATTCGGCATCAGGACGAGGTAGCGACCGGCCAGCGAAATGAAGGTGGTCAGGGCCGCGCCCTTGTTGCCGCGCTCTTCCTTCTCGACCTGAACGATGAGTTCCTGGCCTTCGCGGAGGGCGTCCTGAATGCGCGCGGAGCGCATCTCGACGCCGTCGCGGAAATACTGGCGGGCGACTTCCTTGAACGGCAGAAAACCGTGGCGGTCTTCGCCGTAGTTGACGAAACAGGCTTCGAGCGACGGCTCGATCCGGGTGACGACTCCCTTGTAGATGTTGCCTTTGCGCTGTTCGCGCCCGGCGGTTTCGATGTCGATGTCGATGAGCTTCTGCCCATCGACGATGGCGACGCGCAATTCTTCTTGCTGCGTCGCGTTAAACAGCATGCGTTTCATGAAACGGCTCCAGAGCGGCTCCGCTTTCCTTCATCTTGCGAATCGGCGTCAGTGACGGAAAACGTCACGCGCGCGAAGCGGGAAGGTGGGCGTGCCACGCCTTATTGTGTGTTGTCACAAAGCACGCTGGAGCGGGACTTCTGGCGGGAGAATTGCCGAAAGCAGGCTTGGACCGCCAAACAGGGCGGCCTTGCCGTGGGGCCCATGCGAAGCAACTGCGAGGCGCCGGAGAGCCGCGCGGCTCGTGGCGAGGATGAACGGCGGCGCTGCAGTTCCGCGTCTCAAAATGGACGCGCCGAACCGGCACGCGCTCTTTGCAAGAGCCTGATCCCTCCCAACGGTGGCCGCGGGAGAGAGCGGTCTCGCGCAAACCGGCGCGATGCTTCGTGACCGATCTTCCGTGCTGCCATGCCGCGCGGCGCGGCCGCGGGCTCGATTGCTCCCGTCGGCTCGCGGCCGTGTCTCGCCTCATCGCGGCGTTGTCGCGCTTCGCAGAAATCAGCGCAGCGGCGATACGCCGTCAGTTGTTCGCAAAACCGGCGAGCTTCGATTTGCCTTTTTCTCCCGCTCGATGGCCGGGCCGATTCGGGCTGGCCTCCGGTTTTGATGCCCGGACGCCGTCGCTTCTCGCCGATAAAAATTCTTTTTAACCAAAAATCCGTTACCGTCGGCGATCGACTCGACCGAACGCGCCTGTGGGCTCCGTCCTTGCCGGTGATATCGCCGTGCGTGCAACTCGCTGCTCTTCAATTTTCAGGGTGAGCAACCGACCTTGGGCGCAAGTAAAATAATGGTTTATCGCTTGCGCCGATACAGTCTGATCAATCACGGTCGCTGCTTGATCCAAAGCGTCGACCTTTTCAGGCTGTTCGCAAATTATATTCAGAATGAATGAGTTAGGCAAAACATCCCATAAACAGGTCGCGAGCGAGCAGGCGTCGATGATCGAAGTCGACGAAACCGCCGCCGGCCAGCGGATCGACAATTTTTTGCTGCGCGTCTGCAAGGGCGTCCCCAAAAGCCATATTTACCGGATTCTCCGCAGCGGCGAAGTGCGGGTGAACAAGGGCCGGATCGATGCCGCGTACCGGCTGGAGCAGGGCGATCTGGTGCGGGTTCCGCCGATCCGCATCGCGAAAGCCGACGAGGCGCCGGTCTCCTCAAACGCGCCCGCCGCCGAGTTCCCGATTATCTTCGAAGACGAGCATCTGATCGTCATCGACAAACCCTCGGGCGTCGCGGTGCATGGCGGCAGCGGCGTGGCGTTCGGCGTGATCGAGCAGTTGCGCAACGCGCGGCCGCACGCGAAATTCCTCGAACTGGTGCATCGGCTGGATCGCGAGACCTCCGGCGTGCTGATGCTCGCGAAAAAGCGCGCCGCGCTCGTCGATCTTCATGAGCAGATTCGCGAGAATCGAGTCGACAAGCGCTATTACGCGTGCGGCCACGGCGACTGGCAAAGCGACTGGGGGCGCCGGCGCATCGTGAAGGCGCCGTTGCACAAATATGTTGCGGCGGACGGCGAGCGGCGCGTGCGCATTCAGGAAAACGGTCTGCCGTCACACACGGTCTTCAATCTGATCGAGCGATGGAACGACTACGCGTGGGTCGAAGCCGAACTCAAGACCGGCCGCACGCATCAGATTCGCGTGCATATAGCGAGTCTGGGCCTGCCGATCGTCGGCGACGCAAAGTATGGCGATTTCGCCCTGAACAAAGAGCTGGCGCGTCCGAAGTCCAATCCGGGCCTGAAGCGCATGTTTTTGCACGCATATCGACTGAAAATCACGCATCCGGCCACAGGCGAGCCGCTGCAATTCGAAGCGCCGCTGCCCACCGAGTGCAGACGGTTCATCGAACAACTGAAAAACCGAGAGACAGAATAAATGGCGCGACGGCAATTCGATCTGATCGTTTTCGACTGGGACGGCACGCTGATGGATTCGACCGTCCACATCACGCGCAGCATTCAGGCGGCGTGCCGCGACCTGGGTCTGCCGGTGCCGGCGGATGAATCCGCGAGCTACGTGATTGGCCTGGGCCTCAAGGACGCGCTGCAGATCTGCGCGCCGACGCTCGACACATCCGACTATCCGCGTCTTGCCGAGCGCTATCGCTTCCATTTTCTGACGATGGGCCAGCGAACCGAACTGTTCTCGGGCGTGCGCGAGCTGCTGCAAGAGTTGCGCGGGGAGGGCTATTTTCTCGGCGTTGCGACGGGCAAGAGCCGCGTCGGGCTGAATCGCGCGCTGGATGAGTCGCGTCTGACGAGCGCGTTCGACGGCACGCGCTGCGCCGACGAAACCTTCTCGAAGCCGCATCCCGCGATGCTCCATGAACTCACGCGCGAGCTCGGTCAGGACCTGTCGCGCACGGTGATGATCGGCGACACCACGCACGACCTGCAAATGGCGATCAATGCGGGCGCGGCGGGCGTCGGCGTCGGTTACGGCGCGCATCCGGCGGATTCGCTCGCGGCGCTCAAGCCGCAGTTCTGCGCGGACAGCGTCGCGTCGCTGGCGGGCTGGCTGCGGGAGCACGCATGAGCGAAACGGCGGAGAATGCCGTGCGCGTGTGCGCATCGGATGAACTCGTCGATGGCGGCGCGGGCGTGCGCGTCAACGCGACCGAAGCGAGCGGCGACGCCGTCGTGTTCTTCGTGCGCTACGGCGGCGAGGCGTTCGGCTATCTGAACCGCTGCGCGCACGTGCCGATGGAGCTCGACTGGGCCGAGGGGCAGTTCTTCGAAAGCTCGGGCCTATACTTGATGTGCGCAACGCACGGGGCGATCTACGAACCCGACACCGGCAAGTGCGTGGGCGGCCCTTGCCGCGGCGCGCGGCTGCGGCCGGTGAAGGTCGAAGAGCGCGACACGCCGGAAGGCCGCGCGGTCTTCTGGCTGCCCGACGACGCATTGCGCCCCGCCTGATTCCCTCTTACACACAACAACGCATGTCCGACAATCTTCCGCCGCGCGGCAACGACAACTGGGAGCGCGAGGCGCTCGAACGCATCGCCATGGCCGCGATTCGCGAGCAGCGCGCAGCGCGGCGCTGGCGCATCTTCTTTCGCTTTCTGTTTCTCGGGCTGATCGCGCTGATCGCGTGGGGCGTGTTCGATTTCACCGGCGACCGCGCCGCGAAAGCCGGCAAGCACACGGCGCTCATCGACCTGCAAGGCGAAATCGCCGCCAACAGCGACGCCAGCGCGGACAACATCGACGCCGCGCTGCAAAGCGCCTTCGAGGATGACAACACCGCGGGGGTGATTCTGCGCATCAACAGCCCGGGCGGCAGTCCGGTGCAGGCGGGCATCATCAATGGCGAAATCCGGCGGCTGCGCGCGAAGTATCCGAAAACGCCGTTGTATGTCGTCGTCGACGACATGTGCGCGTCGGGCGGCTATTACGTCGCGGCGGCGGCGGACAAGATCTACGTGGACCGGGCGAGCATCGTCGGGTCGATCGGCGTGCTGATGGACGGCTTCGGCTTCACGGGCCTCATGGACAAGCTGGGCATCCAGCGCCGGATGCACACGTCGGGAGAAAACAAGGGCGCGTTCGACCCGTTTTCGCCCGAAACGCCCGCGATGAATGCGCACGCACAGGACATGCTCGATCAGATCCATACGCAGTTCATCGACGCGGTGAAACTCGGCCGCGGCAAGCGTCTGAAGGACGATCCGGAGCTCTTTTCCGGCATGTTCTGGACCGGCGCGAAGAGCGTGGAACTCGGTCTAGCGGACGGTTTCGGCGACGCGAATTACGTGGCGCGCGAGATCATCAAGCAGCCGGATATCGTCGATTATTCGCAGAAGGAGAGCATCAGCGAGCGCGTGGTGCGGCGCTTCGGCGCATCGGTGGGCGATGCCGCCGTGCGTGCGCTGACGCTCGGCGGCAAGCCTCACTTGCGTTGAGCGCTACGACGCCAGCAGCAGGAAAATCGCCGGACGCTTGTGCAGTTCCGGCGCCGCCTGCTTCTTCCAGTCCGCCGCCGTGCGCGTGACGATCGTCTCTCCCGGCAGCGTCAGATCGACGGCGACGCAGATCAGCGTCGACGGCGCGCAAGCGGCGATGAGCGTGTCGAGCATCGCCTTGTTGCGATAGGGCGTCTCAATGAAAATCTGCGTCTGATTGGCCTTGCGCGACAGTTGTTCGAGTTCGCGCAGGCGCTTGCCGCGCTCGGCGGCGTCGACCGGCAGATACCCATTGAACGCGAAGCTCTGGCCGTTCATGCCCGAAGCCATCAGCGCGAGCAGAATCGAGCTCGGGCCGACGAACGGCACCACTTTCACGCCTTTTTGATGCGCGCGCCGCACGAGCAGCGCGCCCGGATCGGCCACGGCGGGGCAGCCGGCTTCGGACACGAGGCCCGCATCGGCGCCGGCGAGGATCGGCGCGAGCAATTTGTCGATCTCCGCGGGCGGCGTTTTCACGTTCAGCTCGCGCACCTCGATTTCCTGAATCGGACGTTGCGTGCCCACTTTCTTGAGGAAAGCGCGCGTCGTCTTGGCGTTTTCGCCGATGTAGTACGCGAGCGCGGCCGCTTGCGTTCGCACCGGTTCGGGCAGCACATGCGCGAGCGCGTCGGCGTCGCCTTCGCCCAGCGTGTTCGGAATCAGATAAAGAACGCCGCTCATGCTGCCTCCAGAACCGGAAATCCGGCGTTTGCGAGCATGCCGGTCAGCGCGATGAGCGGCAAACCGATGAGCGCCGTCGGATCGTCGGACTCGATCGCCTCCAGAAGCGCGATGCCCAGGCCTTCGGCTTTCGCGCTGCCGGCGCAGTCGTAGGGCGTTTCGGCGCGCAGGTAGGTTTCGATCTGCGCGTCCGAATAGCGCCGAAAACGCACACGCGTGACGATATCGGCGGATTGCGCATCGCCCGTGCGGCTGTCGAACAGACACAGCGCGCTATGGAATTCGACGCTGCGACCACGCATTGCCTGAAGCTGCGCGAAGGCCTTCTCGTGCGTTCCGGGCTTGCCGATCTGCTGGCCGTCGAAGGTCGCGACCTGATCGGAGCCGATCACGAGCGCGCCCGACGGTTCATCGACGCCCGCGGCCACCGCGCGCGCCTTGGCTATCGAGAGCCGCACGGCCGTCGCTTGCGGCGTTTCGCCGTCGAGCGGGGTTTCGTCGATATCGGGCGAAACGACATCGAACGGCACGCGCAGGCGCCCGAGCAGCTCGCGCCGGTAGGGTGAGCTGGACGCCAGAATCAGGCGCGGTGATGTGTTTGGAGCATCGGACATAACGCGGAATCAGCAAAAATGGATGTAAAAACGACGGGCGACGGGCAAGCCCTTAAGTATTTGACTCGAAAGAACAAAGCCGATATGATTTTGGGCTTTTCATCGGTTGGCGAAGCCGTAGGTCCGTCTGACGGCCCTGGAGGCAAGCTCGAGGCAACCCGGTAACGCTCACCACGATTCGTGGCTTGGCGCAAATCCGGGCAAGCCACGCCTGATTTCACGCGGCGGGCGGTGCATACTGAAGCATCTCTGCCCGGTTGAATCGAGGCAGTCCCGCCATCCGCTTGAAAAAGCCAGAACAACTACGGCACATGCAGGAGCGCACATGACTCAGAATCCTGGCAAACCTGCGAGCCCCGCCGATCCGCGCGCGCTCGACCTTTACGACTTCGCCAAGAGCGGCAGGCAGGCAGCGGGCGCGCTGCGCGTGTCGCAGATGCCGCGCATGTTAGCCGAAGTGCCGGTCGATGCGCCAGATCGCGACACCGTGTTCACCTGGCAGGGCGAGGGCTCGACCCAGCCGGAGCTGCAGGACGACGGCGCGGAAGCGCCGCAGCCATATCTGCGTCTCGCGGTGCACGGCTCGGTGTGGCTCACGTGCCAGCGCTGTCTTCAGTCGTACTCGCAGCATCTCGATGTCGATGCAACTTATCGGATCGTTGCGACGGAAGAAGAAGCGGACGAATTTCCGCTCGACGACGATGAAGTCGAAGTGATCGTGGGCTCGCGCCAGTTCGATCTCGTCGACTTGATCGAAGAGGAGTTGTTGTTGTCCTTGCCGCTCGTGCCGAAGCACAACGTGTGTCCCGAGGTGCATGAAAGCCTGCTCGCGGGAGGTTCGGACGAGGCGGGCGACGAGCCGGATGAAAGCGGTGCGGCGGAAGAGGAAGAAAAGCCGAATCCGTTTGCCGTGCTGGAGAAGCTCAAACAGGGTGGTCCGGACGGCAAGAAGCACTGAATTGATTTTGTAGCACGCAACAAACTGGTAGCGCGATGTGCGCACCCGATGGCCGAACGGCCGAGGGCTGTCGGCGGATCGGGCTGTGTTAGAATTCGCAAAATTTTTCTGGAGTAATCATGGCAGTTCAGCAAAACAAGAAGTCGCCGTCGAAGCGCGGCATGCACCGTTCCCACGACTTCCTGACGGGCGCTCCCCTGGCCGTCGAGCCGAGCACGGGCGAAGTGCATCTGCGTCACCACGTGAGCCCGAACGGCTACTATCGTGGCAAGAAAGTCGTCAAGACGAAGAACGACTAAGCGTTCGTCGACGCCTGAAGCGTCCGTCGGGTCCGTTCTGCGGGCTCCCGGGCGCAACTCGCTCTTGACACTTTATCGGTACGACGAGAAGGCGGCATTTCACTGCCGCTTTTTTGTGCCCGAAATTCGTCGCGTTCCATGACTGTAAAGATAACCATCGACTGCATGGGAGGCGACCACGGTCCGGCTGTGACCGTTCCCGCCGCCGTCAGTTTCGTGCGCTCGCATCCCGACGCACACCTCATGCTCGTCGGTATCGAGCAGGCCATTCGCGCGCAGCTGAAGAAGTGCAAGGCTCTCGAAGAGCCACGTCTCTCCGTTGTTGCCGCGAGCGAAGTCGTCACAATGGACGACCCGGTCGAAGTCGCGCTGCGCAAGAAGAAAGATTCGTCGATGCGCGTCGCGCTCAATCTCGTCAAGGAAGGCGAGGCGCAGACCTGCATTTCCGCCGGCAACACAGGCGCGCTCATGGCGGTGTCCCGCTACGTGCTGAAGACGCTCGCCGGCATCGAGCGTCCGGCCATCGCGTTCGCGATGCCGAGCCAGAAAGGCTATACCACCGTGCTCGACCTGGGCGCCAATGTCGATTGCGAGCCGGAGCATCTGCTGCAGTTCGCCGAGATGGGGCATGCGCTCGTTTCCGCGATCGAAGGCCGCGAGCGGCCCACCATCGGCCTGCTCAACATCGGCGAAGAAGTCATCAAGGGCAACGAAACGATCAAGCGCGCGGGCGAGCTGCTGCGCGCGAGCACGCTCAACTTCTACGGCAACGTGGAAGGAAACGACATCTACAAGGGCACGACCGATGTCGTCGTGTGCGACGGCTTCGTCGGCAATGTCGCGCTGAAGACCTCCGAAGGCCTCGCGAAGATGCTCGCCGACATCATCAAGGAAGAGTTCAGCCGCAACCTGGCTTCCAAGCTGATGGCGCTCGTCGCGCTGCCGGTTCTCAAGCGTTTCAAGAAGCGTGTCGATCCCGCGCAATATAACGGCGCGGCGTTGCTCGGCCTGCGCGGACTCGTCATCAAGAGCCACGGTTCGGCCGAGGCCTTCGGGTTTGAGTGGGCTATCAAACGCGGGTATGATGCCGTCAAAAATGGCGTGCTGGAACGCCTGGTGCGCGCGATGGAAGAGAACGCGCCCGCGGCGCGCGCGACCGTTGCGTCCGAAGCGCCGGCTGCCGCGGATCAGTCGAACCCGCAGCCCGCTGTTCAGCCCGCCACCCAGCCAAACTCGCAGCCGAACCCGCCGGGCGAGTCCGGTACTGCGCTACATTCGAAGGCATAATGGCTCAATCCAATCTTTACGCGCGCGTGCTGGGCACCGGCAGCTATCTGCCGTCCGAGCGCATCACGAATCAGGCATTGGCGGACCGTCTCGCCCAGCAGGGCGTCGAGACGAGCGATGAATGGATCGTCGCGCGCACCGGCATTCACGCACGCCATTTCGCGGCTCCGAACCAGACCACGAGCGACCTCGCGCTCATCGCCTCGCAGAAGGCGATCGAAGCGGCGGGCATCGATCCTCAAAGCATCGATCTGATCATCGTCGCGACGTCCACGCCGGACTTCGTGTTCCCGAGCACCGCCTGTCTGCTGCAGAACAAGCTCGGCATCAAGAACAATGGCGCGGCCTTCGACGTTCAGGCCGTGTGCTCCGGCTTCGCCTATGGCGTGGCGACGGCGGACAGCTTCATTCGCAGTGGTCTGAACCGCACGGCGCTTGTCGTCGGCGCGGAGACGTTCTCGCGCATTCTCGACTTCAAGGACCGCACCACGTGCGTGCTGTTTGGCGACGGCGCGGGCGCGGTCATCCTGCAGGCGTCGGACGAGCCGGGCGTGCTGTCGAGCGCGCTGCACGCGGACGGCAGCTATTCGGAAATTCTCTGCACGCCGGGCAACGTGAACGGCGGCGTGGTCGAAGGCAGCGCGTTCCTGCACATGGACGGGCAAGCGGTGTTCAAACTCGCGGTCAACGTGCTGGAAAAAGTCGCGCTCGAAGCGCTCGACAAGGCCAAACTCACGCCCGACGACATTGACTGGCTGATCCCGCATCAGGCCAATATCCGCATCATGCAGAGCACGGCGCGCAAGCTGCATCTGCCGGCCGAGCGCATGGTCGTGACGGTCGGCGAGCACGGCAACACGTCGGCGGCGTCGATTCCGCTCGCGCTCGATGTCGCCGTGCGCGACGGGCGCATCAAGCGCGGCGACAACATTCTCATCGAAGGCGTGGGCGGCGGCTTCACGTGGGGCGCGTCGGTCATCCGCTACTGATCCGCTTAATCGACCCTCTACCTATTCGTAACTGATCCTTCTTCGTCGACGACCCGCGCGCCGCTCGAGCGCGCGGTCCATGAAGACATCGCGGATCATTCCAATCAACGAGGACGATATGAAATTTGCGTTCGTGTTTCCCGGACAGGGTTCGCAGTCGATCGGCATGCTGAACGCATTCGCCGACAACGCCATCGTGCGCGAAACGGTGCAGCAAGCTTCCGACGCGCTCGGGCAGGATCTCGGCAAGCTGATCGCCGAGGGCCCCGCCGAAGAGCTGAACCTGACGACCAACACGCAGCCCGTCATGCTGACGGCCGCCTACGCTATTTACCGAGTGTGGGAAAAGGAAACCGGTTTGAAGCCCGCGCTGGTCGCGGGTCACAGCCTCGGTGAATACACTGCGCTCGTCGCGGCTGGCGCGCTCGCCTTCGCGGACGCCGTGCCGCTCGTGCGCTTTCGCGCGCAGGCGATGCAAAGCGCCGTGCCAGTGGGCGAGGGCGGCATGGCCGCGATTCTCGGCCTCGACGACGACACCGTGCGCGCCGTATGCGCGGAAGCATCGGCTGCGGGCGTGGTCGAAGCGGTGAATTTCAACGCGCCGGCGCAAGTCGTGATCGCCGGCGCGAAGGCGGGTGTCGAGAAAGCGTGCGAAGTGGCCAAGGCGAAGGGCGCGAAGCGCGCGCTGCCGCTGCCGGTGTCGGCGCCGTTCCATTCGTCGCTGCTCAAGCCCGCGTCGGACCAGTTGCGCGACTATCTCGCTAAGGTCGAAATCCGAGCGCCGCAGATTCCGCTGATCAATAACATCGATGTCGCCGTGACCTCCGATCCGGCCGCGATCAAGGACGCGCTCGTGCGCCAGGCCGCCGGTCCGGTGCGCTGGGTCGAATGCGTGCAGGCAATGGCGAAGGACGGCGTCACGCACGTCATCGAATGCGGTCCGGGCAAGGTGCTCGCGGGTCTGACGAAGCGTATCGACGGCAATCTCGTCGGCGCCTCGATCTTCGATCCGGCTTCGCTGGAAGAAACGCGCAAACTGATCGCAGGCTGAGGAATAACCACATGAATCTCGAAAACCAGGTAGCAATCGTCACGGGCGCGTCGCGCGGCATCGGACGCGCGATCGCGCTCGAGCTCGCGAAGCAGGGCGCGACGGTGATCGGCACGGCGACCAGCGAAAGCGGCGCGGCCGGTATCAGCGAAGCGCTGCAGCAGGCGGGCTGCAAGGGCCGCGGCGCGGTGCTGAACGTGAACGACGACGCGGCCGGCGACACGTTCATCGATTCGATCGTGAAGGAATTCGGCGGCCTGAACATTCTCGTGAACAACGCGGGCATCACGAAGGACCAGCTCGCGATGCGCATGAAGGACGACGAATTCGACGCCGTCATCGACACCAACCTGCGCGCGGTCTTTCGTCTGTCGCGCGCGGTGCTGCGCCCGATGATGAAGGCGCGCGGCGGACGCATCATCAACATCACGTCGGTGGTAGGCAGTTCCGGCAATCCTGGTCAGGCGAACTACGCGGCCGCGAAGGCCGGCGTGGCGGGCATGACGCGCGCGCTCGCGCGTGAAATCGGCAGCCGCGGCATCACGGTGAACTGCATCGCGCCGGGTTTCATCGACACCGACATGACCAAGGTTCTGCCCGAAGAGCAGCGCACCGCGCTCACCGCGTCTATCCCGCTTGGCCGACTGGGCAGCCCTGAAGATATCGCGCATGCTGTGTCGTTCCTGGCGTCGCCGTTCGCGGGCTACATCACGGGCACGACGCTGCATGTGAACGGCGGGATGTACATGTAAGGCTTCGGCCTGTACATGTAAGGCCTTAATAGGCATTTCGCCGAAATTCGCTTAATATCCGCGCCGGGACGGGCGCGCAAAATGCTGAAAACGGCATCGTGCGCACCGCACCAGCGCGGCAGAGAAGAATCGATGCAAGGCCGGCGGCAGTCCTCTTGATGAAGCGCACCGGACGGCGGAGCATGGAACTGACGCGCCGTATTTTGCGGGTCCAAACCTGATAAAATGCGCGCACTCGTATTTTTGAACTTTTTTCCCCTCGGAGGGCTGCATGGACAACATCGAACAGCGCGTGAAGAAGATCGTCGCCGAACAACTGGGCGTGGCGGAAGCCGAAATCAAGAACGAAGCATCGTTCGTGAACGATCTGGGCGCTGACTCGCTCGATACGGTCGAACTCGTGATGGCGCTGGAAGACGAATTCGGCATGGAAATTCCCGATGAAGAGGCCGAAAAGATCACCACGGTTCAGCAGGCGATCGACTACGCCCGCGCGAACGTCAAGGCCTGAGGCCGGACGCGTCAGCGACTCAGCGCTCAACCAGCTTGAAGCATCGTCGCTGCAGATCGATTTGAGAGCCACAGGGCTCACAGGGCGGTTTCCTGTGGCCGCTGTGGTTTTTGTTTTTCGTCATTCTATGGATAAGGGGTTACCGTGAGCCGTCGTCGAGTTGTTGTTACAGGCCTGGGGCTCGTTTCGCCTGTCGGCAATACTGTTGCCGACGGCTGGGCCAATCTGGTCGCGGGCAAGTCGGGCATCGCGAATATCACGAAGTTCGACGCCACGAACTTTTCCACGCGTTTCGCGGGCGAAGTGAAGGGCTTCAATATCGAAGACTACATGCCAGCCAAAGAGGCGCGCCATATGGATACCTTCATCCATTATGGTTTCGCCGCGGGCGTGCAGGCCATGCAGGATTCCGGCCTCGAAATCACCGATGAAAACGCGGAGCGCGTGGGCGTGGTGGTCGGGTCGGGCATCGGCGGCCTGCCGATGATCGAAGTGACGCAGACCGAGCTGCTCAATCGCGGTCCGCGCCGCATCTCGCCGTTCTTCGTGCCGGCGTCGATCATCAACATGATCTCCGGCCATCTGTCGATCCGCTTCGGCTTCAAGGGGCCGAACCTGTCGATGGTCACGGCCTGCACGACCGGCCTGCATTGCATCGGCGAAGCGTCGCGCCTGATCGAATACGGCGACGCGGACGTGATGATCGCGGGCGGCGCGGAAGCGACGGTTTCCCCGCTCGGCATCGGCGGCTTCGCGGCGGCGCGCGCGCTCTCGCAGCGCAACGACGATCCGGCGACGGCAAGCCGTCCGTGGGACACCGACCGCGACGGCTTCGTGCTCGGCGAAGGCGCGGGCGTGATGGTGCTCGAAGAGTACGAACACGCGAAAGCGCGGGGCGCGAAGATCTACGCGGAAGTACTCGGCTACGGCATGAGCGGCGACGCGTATCACATGACCGCGCCGCCGGAAGACGGCGACGGCGGCCGTCGCGCCATGGTCAACGCGATGAAGAACGCGCGCATCAACCCCGACGAAGTCGACTACGTCAACGCGCACGGCACCTCGACGCCGCTGGGCGACATCGCCGAGACCATCGGCATCACGCGCGCGCTCGGCGATCAGGCGAAGAAGGCCGTCGTGAACTCCACCAAGTCGATGACCGGCCACCTGCTGGGCGGCGCGGGCGGCCTGGAGTCGGTGTTCACCGTGCTGGCGATCCACAACCAGGTGTCGCCGCCGACCATCAACATCTTCAACCAGGATCCGAAATGCGACCTGGACTACTGCGCGAACACCGCGCGGGACATGAAGATCGACGTGGCGGTGAAGAACTCGTTCGGCTTTGGCGGCACGAACGGCTCGCTCGTCTTCAAGCGTCATAGTTAAGCGCGGCGCGCTCGTCGGAACGGGGTGTCGGAGATGGCGAGCGCGTTCGTGAACCGGCCGCATGGCGATGGAAACGTCGCGCTGCGGCCGTCGCGTTTTCTGGCGGCTGCGCTGCTGGGTTTCGTGGGCTTGGCGGGTGCGGCGGTGTTTCAATGCGTGTTTGGGCACACGGAACACGCAGGGCATGCGTCGATGGCGGGCGCGGCCACGGTCGCGGCGCTCGGGCTCGCGGGGTATCGGTGGATACGCGCCCAGCCGAGCGCCATCCGTCTTCATTCCGACGCGCTCACGCTGTGGAATCGGCGAGGCGAGGCGCGCCACGCACGCATTTCCGGCTGCGCGCAGTGGAGCGGCCGGTTGCTCGCGCTGACGCTGGCGGGCACGGGCGGAAAGCGCGAAACGCTCGTTCTCGCGGCCGATTCCGTCGATGCCGACACCTTCCGCCAGCTTTCCGTGCAGGCCCGCCGCGCCGCGGCTTCCCACCTGTAACGACTGTAACGGCACATGAGCGTACCGTTTGCCTTACAGGCGGTAACGCTACAATAGCCCTCCGCGCAACAGCCCAAGTCAAACGGATTTCCCAGGTGAGCGAAAAAGAAATCGACCAATTGCTGGTCGAGCGTGTCCAGAAGGGTGACAAGGCCGCGTTCGAACTGCTGGTCGCCAAATACCACCGCAAGATCATTCGACTGATCTCGCGCCTCGTGCGCGACCCCGCCGAGGTCGAGGACGTCGCCCAGGACGCCTTCATCAAGGCTTATCGCGCGCTGCCACAATTTCGGGGCGAATCGGCGTTTTACACCTGGCTCTACCGGATTGCTGTCAATACGGCAAAAAACTATCTTGCAACTCAGGGCCGCCGCGCTCCCACTTCTACCGAAGCCGATGCGGAAGAAGCGGAAACTTTCTCCGACGCGGACCAACTAAGGGATATCAACACGCCCGAGTCGATGTTGATGAGCAAGCAGATTGCTCAGACGGTCAACGCCGCGATGGCGTTGCTGCCGGAGGAACTGCGCACCGCCATCACGCTTCGGGAAATTGAAGGACTGAGCTACGAGGAAATCGCCGAAATGATGGATTGCCCGATCGGGACCGTCAGATCGAGAATTTTCCGTGCTCGCGAAGCCATTGCGGCAAAATTGCGTCCGTTGTTGGACACTCCCGAAGGCAAACGCTGGTAAGCAGCACACCACGGGGCAAGGGCGCGATATCTGGGTTAGGTGGTGTCACTACGGGGTGGGGTCAAAGATGGGGCGCATCATGGGGTCGGTCTCGATGCAGAATCAGACGCAAGCGGGTTCGCGCGGCGAGCGCATGTCGGCATTCGTCGACGGTGAGTCGCTGGAGGAAACTGGCAGCATCAGCCAGTTTCTCGCGGAGCTGAAAAACGACGAACGCGCAGCGTGGTCGGAATATCACCTGATCGGCGACGCCCTGCGCTCCGACGATCTCGCGATCAGCCCGGCGCGCAGCAGCGCGTTCATGGCCACGTTCTCCGCGCGTTTCGAAGCCGAGGCGCACGTGCTCGCGCCCGCGGCGTTGCCGGCAGCGGCGGTGAAAGCGCGTGGCGGCATGTTGCGCCGGCGCGTCATGCCGGCGTTCGCTGTGGCCGCGGCCGCCGCTACCTTGACCTGGATCGTGGTGCCGCAACTGCAAGGCGTGGACAGCCATTCCGGCGCGCAGGTCGCGAGCGTCGCTCCGGACTCGGTGCAGCGCGTGGCGATGGCGTCGGTGCCGGCGGTGACGCGGCAGGCGCCCATCGTCGAGGCGAACATCATCCGCGACGCGAATCTCGACCAGTATCTCGAAGCGCATCAGCAATTCTCCCAGCAGCCTGTGATGCCCGGTTCCATGCCTTTGATCCGCGCCGCGGCTACATCGCAAGGCCAATAATTTGATGCTGAGTGTGCGGTTGAATAAAACAAACTACTGGGGGCGGCTGCCGGCATTGATGCTCTGCGCAGCCGCGTTGTTGACAGCGGTATCGAGTTCGTACGCTCAGGGCGACGATCCCGCCGCTACTCGCAAATCAGCCGCCACTCTGCTCAACCGCATTCACGAAGCGGCCCAGCAGCAGAACTACGAGGGCACCTTCGTCTATCAGCGTGGCGCGACTGTGCAATCGTCGCGAATCACGCACGTCGCCACTCGCGGCGACGGCGAATACGAATCGCTGGAAAGTCTCGATGGCGCGCCTCGAAAGATGCTGCGCCACGATGACGACATGTTCACCTTCGTGCCCGAGCGACACCTTCTCGTGGTCGAGCATCGGCAAAGCCGGGATTCGTTCCCGGCGCTGCTCTCCACAAGCGGCGATCAGGTCTTGTCCGTCTACGAACCGAAGCTTCTGGGCGCCGACCGCGTCGCGGGCGTGGAAAGCCAGGTGCTCGAGCTCGACCCGAAAGATTCCTATCGGTTTGCATACAAGCTTTGGGCCGACGCAAAAACCGGCCTTCTGCTGCGCGCGCAGACGCTCGATCCGGACGGTCAGGTGCTCGAACAGCTTTCGTTCTCGCAAGTGCGTATCGGCGGCCCCGGCGACAAGGCCCCGATCGCGAACGGCATTCGCAGCACGTCGGGCTGGACCATCGTGCGTCCGCCGGTGCAGCCGGTCGACATGGAAGCTCAGGGCTGGCAGATGACGCCGAATATCGCCGGCTTTCGCAAGATTCGCGAATTGCGTCGTCCGATGGCGTCGAGCCAGCAAGGCCAGCCGCCGATTCCGGTCGATCAGGCCGTGTTCTCCGATGGCCTCGCGACCATCTCGGTGTTCGTCGAACCGGTGGAGAAGAGCACGCGGAAGGAGGGCGCGGGCAATAGCGGCGCCACGCACGTTCTGGTGAAGCGTCGCGGAGATTTCTGGATTACCTTGCTGGGTGAAGTGCCGCAAGCCACATTGCAGCAATTTGCTTCTACCATAGAATACAAGCCTTCCAGGTAATCCCGTTCCCGGCCTCCGACATATGAGTAACTTCTCGCTGCGCAGGTTCATCGCGGCCGCGGCGCTCGCCGTGTGCCTGCCGTTCGTCTCGCAAACTGCGGCGGCGGCGCCTATGGTGAACCTGCCCGACTTCACGACGCTTGTCGACAAGGTGGGGCCGTCGGTCGTGAACATTCGCACGACTTCGCGCGTGGGCTCCGGCAGCGACCTGCGCGGCCTGCCGCCCGGCATGGATGAAGGCGACATGTCCGAGTTCTTCCGGCGTTTCTTCGGCATCCCGATGCCCGGCCAGCCGCCGCGCGGTGGCGGAGGCGGCGGCAACAACGGCGGCGGCAGCCAGGGCGACCAGGGCAAGGGCGGCAGCCGCAATGCGCCGGACGACAACCAGGACAACTCGGAGCAGAGCAGCGGCGTCGGTTCGGGCTTCATCCTGTCGACCGATGGCTACGTAATGACCAACGCTCACGTCGTGGACGACGCGGACACCATCTACGTGACGCTCACCGACAAGCGCGAATTCAAGGCGCGGCTCGTCGGCGTGGACGAGCGCACGGACGTGGCCGTGGTTAAGATCAGCGCGACGAACCTGCCCGCCATCACCATCGGCGATTCGAACAAGGTGCGCGTCGGCGAATGGGTGCTCGCGATCGGCTCGCCGTTCGGCCTCGACAACACTGTGACGGCAGGCATCGTCAGTGCGAAGGGGCGCGACACGGGCGACTATCTGCCGTTCATCCAGACCGATGTGGCCGTGAATCCTGGCAACTCGGGTGGTCCGCTCATCAACATGGCGGGCGAGGTGATCGGTATCAACTCGCAGATCTACAGCCGCACGGGCGGTTTCATGGGCATCTCGTTCGCGATTCCAATCGACGAAGCCATGCGCGTTGCCGATCAGTTGAAGACTTCGGGCAAGGTGGTGCGCGGGCGCATCGCGGTGGCGATCGGCGAAGTGACGAAGGACGTCGCTGATTCGCTCGGGCTGCCGAAGGCGCAGGGCGCGCTCGTGTCGAGCGTCGAATCGGGCGGTCCGGCCGACAAGGCGGGCGTGCAGCCGGGCGACATCATCGTGAAGTTCAACGGGGTGAACGTCGAAACCGCGACGGATCTGCCGCGCATGGTGGGCGACACCAAGCCCGGCACGAAGACCACGCTCACGATCTGGCGCAAGGGCCAGACGCGCGATCTGCCGATCACCGTCGCCGAAATGCAGCCGGACAAGGTCGCGAAGACCGAGCAGAAGAAGTCGCCGCAGCCGAAGGAACGCGCGAGCAACTCGCTCGGCCTCGCGGTGAGCGACATTCCGCCTGAGCAGAAGAAAGCGCTGAAGCTCAGCAGCGGCGTGCAGGTCGACGCGGTGGAAGGCCCGGCCGCGCGCGCGGGCTTCCAGAAGGGCGACATCGTCATGCGCGTCGGCGATACGGATATCACCAGCGCGAAGCAGTTCCTCGAAGTCGCGCAAGGCCTGGACGCCAGCAAGATGGTCGCGATTCTCGTGCGTCGCGGTGACAACACCCAGTTCGTGCCGCTGCGTCCGCGCGTGCCGGCGCAGAAATAAGCACGATGACATCGAAACCGGGCGTGGCTTTCATCCTGTACGGGCGCGCCTGGTGTCATCTGTGCGAGGACATGCGGGCCGCACTCGAGCCCATCGCCGCGCGGCACGGACTGGGCATCGAATGGATCGATATCGACGAAGATCCGCTGCTGGAAGCGCGTTATAACGAGCGCGTGCCGGTGCTGATGCTCGACGGCGTCGAGCTATGCCATTACCGGCTCGACACCGGCGCCGTGCAAGCGGCGCTGCTCGCGCGCCAGCCGTGAGGCCCATTGCGGCGAACCCGGCGGCGAAAACCGGCGGGGCCAACCCGTTTTCGGCTAAAATGCAGAAGTTTTCCCCAAATTTTCGAGGCGTGCTCCGCGTTGGTGAGGGCGCGCCTTTTTCGCTTTTTTTGGCTTGATCGGCACTGAATGGATCATATTCGTAACTTCTCGATCATTGCGCACATCGACCACGGCAAATCGACGCTCGCCGACCGCATCATCCAGTTGTGCGGCGGCCTGTCCGACCGCGAGATGGAAGCGCAGGTGCTCGATTCGATGGACCTGGAGCGCGAGCGCGGCATCACGATCAAGGCGCAGACCGCGGCGCTGACCTACAAGGCGCGCGACGGCAAGGTTTACAACCTCAATCTGATCGACACGCCGGGGCACGTCGACTTCTCCTACGAAGTCAGCCGCTCGCTGTCCGCGTGCGAAGGCGCGCTGCTCGTCGTCGATGCCTCGCAGGGCGTCGAGGCGCAGACGGTGGCGAACTGCTACACGGCCATCGAACTGGGCGTGGAAGTCGTGCCGGTGCTCAACAAGATCGACCTGCCGGCCGCGAACCCCGAAAACGCGATCGCCGAGATCGAAGACGTGATCGGCATCGACGCGGCCGACGCCACGCATTGCAGCGCGAAAACCGGCCTCGGTGTCGAGGACGTGCTCGAATCGCTGATCGCGAAAGTGCCGGCGCCGAAGGGCGATCCGGACGCGCCGCTGCAGGCGCTCATCATCGATTCGTGGTTCGACAACTACGTCGGCGTCGTGATGCTGGTGCGTATCGTCAACGGTACGCTCAAGCCGAAGGACAAGATCAAGATGATGGCGACCGACGCGCAGTATCCGGTCGAGCACGTCGGCGTGTTCGCGCCGAAATCGACCAATCTCGCGCAGTTGTCGGCGGGGCAGGTGGGCTTCGTGATCGCGGGCATCAAGGAACTGACGGCCGCCAAGGTGGGCGACACCGTCACCGTCGCGAACCGTGCCGCCAGCGAGCCGCTGCCTGGCTTCAAGGAAGTGAAGCCGCAGGTGTTCGCGGGTCTGTATCCGGTCGAAGCCAACCAGTACGACGCGCTGCGTGAATCGCTCGAAAAGCTGAAGCTGAACGACGCTTCGCTGCAATTCGAGCCGGAAGTGTCGCAGGCGCTGGGCTTCGGTTTCCGTTGCGGCTTTCTGGGCCTCCTGCACATGGAAATCGTGCAGGAGCGTCTGGAGCGCGAATTCGACATGGACCTCATCACCACCGCGCCGACGGTGATCTACGAGGTCGAGCAGCGCGACGGCACCACGATCATGGTCGAGAATCCGGCGAAGATGCCGGAGCCGCAGAAGATCGAGGAAGTGCGCGAGCCGATCGTCACCGTGAACCTTTACATGCCGCAGGAATATGTCGGCTCGGTCATCACGCTGTGCACGGCCAAGCGCGGTTCGCAGATCAACATGCAGTATCACGGCCGCCAGGTCCAGTTGACCTACGAAATTCCGATGGCGGAAATCGTGCTCGACTTCTTCGATCGCCTGAAGTCCACGTCGCGCGGCTATGCGTCGATGGACTACGAGTTCAAGGAATATCGCGCGGCGGACGTGGTCAAGGTCGACATGCTCATCAACGGCGACAAGGTCGATGCGCTCTCCGTCATCGTGCACCGTTCTCAGAGCCAGTACCGCGGCCGCGAAGTGGCGGCGAAGATGCGCGAGCTGATTCCGCGTCAGATGTACGACGTGGCGATCCAGGCGACCATCGGCTCGAACATCATTGCGCGCGAGAACATCAAGGCGTTGCGCAAGAACGTGCTCGCGAAGTGCTACGGCGGCGATATCTCGCGCAAGAAGAAGCTGCTTGAAAAGCAGAAGGCCGGCAAGAAGCGCATGAAGCAGGTCGGCTCTGTCGAGATCCCGCAAGAGGCCTTCCTGGCGATTCTGCGCGTCGACGAGTGACGCCGGCGCCGCGAGGCAAACAACGATAACAACCGGAAGCGATTGATGAATTTTGCATTGATTCTTTTGATTCTCGTCGTGTTGACGGGTATTGCATGGGTTCTCGACAAGCTGTTGTTCCTGCCGCAGCGGCGTCGCGCCGCCGAGGCCGCGGTTGCCGAATTCGACCGGCAGCAGGAACGCGTGGGCGAGCGTTTCGCCGATGAAAACGCCGACCAGACGCGCGCCCGCCTGCGCGACGACAAGCTGCGCCAGCCGTGGTGGCTCGAATACACGGCGAGCTTCTTTCCCGTGATCCTCGCGGTGTTCGTGGTGCGTTCGTTCATCATCGAGCCGTTCAAGATTCCGTCCGGTTCCATGGTGCCGACGCTGCTCGTCGGCGACTTCATCCTCGTGAACAAGTACGAATACGGCCTGCGTCTGCCGATCACGAACACGAAGATGACCGACGGCAGCCCGCTCAAGCGCGGCGACGTTGTCGTGTTCCGCTATCCGAAGGACGAGTCGGTCGACTACATCAAGCGCGTGATCGGCCTGCCGGGCGACACGATCGCATACGAGGACAAGAAGCTCACGATCAACGGCAAGCCGGTGCCCGAAACGCCGCTGCCCGATTACTTCGACGACGAACGCATCGGCTACGCGAAGCAGTTCGAGGAAGACCTCGACGGTCGCAAGAACGCGATCCTCAACAATCCGCAAGTGCCGCCGTTCGTCGTCGGCGCCGACGACTTCCCGTTCCGCGACAACTGCAACTACAACGCGCAGGGCGTCACGTGCAAGGTGCCGCCGGGCAACTACTTCATGATGGGCGACAACCGCGACAACAGCGCGGACAGCCGCTACTGGGGTTTTGTACCGGACAAGAACGTCGTCGGGCGCGCGTTCTTCATCTGGATGAACTTCAGCAATCTGAAGCGCGTCGGCTCGTTCCAGTGACGGGTCATCACGCCGGCGCGTCTTTCGAAGACGGCCGGCGTTCCTGATTATTAAAACAAGCTTCGAAACGGCGTGAAGAAGGTCGGCTAACACCGTCTCGCCACGCGTTTTCCGGCGACAGGCGGCGCAGTCGTCCGCCCGCGCGCCCGCGTTATACTCTCTCCATGCCATCTTCTCCGTTGGAAAGCCGGCTGCGGTACGAATTTCGCAATGCGGAATTGCTGCGCCAGGCGATGACCCACCGCAGTCACAGCGCCACGCATAATGAACGGCTCGAATTTCTCGGCGATTCCGTTCTAAATTGCGTGGTAGCCGCGCTTTTGTTCCAACGATTCAGCAAACTCGACGAAGGCGACCTTTCGCGCGTGCGTGCGAATCTGGTCAAGCAGCAGTCGCTTTACGAGATCGCGCAGGCCTTGAACGTCTCCGAAGGACTGCGGCTCGGCGAAGGCGAACTGCGCAGCGGCGGCTTCCGCCGTCCGTCCATTCTCGCCGACACGCTCGAAGCCATTTTCGGCGCGATTTTCCTCGACGGCGGTTTCGACGCCGCGTTCACCGTCATCAAGCGCCTCTACACACCGGTGCTGGATCACATCGATCCGCGGACTATCGGCAAGGACGCGAAGACACTGCTTCAGGAATACCTGCAAGGTCACAAGATCGCGCTGCCGACCTATACCGTCGTCGCGACACACGGCGCCGCGCACAATCAGCAATTCGAAGTCGAATGCACCGTGCCCAAGCTCGACGTGAAAGTGTCCGGCTCCGGGGCGAGCCGCCGCGCCGCCGAGCAGGCTGCGGCGAAGAAAGCGCTCGACGAAGTGATGGCCGCTGCGCCCAGCCTCGCCGTGAAGCCGAAGCGCAAGGGCGCGCGCGCGGCGAAGCAGGGCGAGCTCGAAGTCGTGCCCGGCGTGACCGGCATTCAGGCGGCGCTCGATCTGCGCTCGCCCGACCGGCGCGAGCGTCATCACGGCGCGCACGGCGTGCCGCACGTCACCGACGAGCGCCCCGCGAGCACCACGCCGCCGCTCGCCGTGATCCGCGCGACGCACGTCGAGCCGTCTGCGGGCGCGTATGCTGCCGCCGACAAGCCGGAACGCGCGGTGATCCACAGGCCGGAGAAGGTGGCGAAGAGCGAAGCAGCGCAGACGCCGGAACGAAGCCCGGGTCCGGAAACGCACGACGACGACTCCAAGCCCGCTTCAGACGCGCGCGCCAGCACGGACGCCGTGCGCGCCGCCGACGCCGGCCACTGACCCGCGCCGTCGCGCATCGCGCGCCATTGCGCTCCCACGAATCCTTGCCGCACACATCTATGAACGCTCCTACTTCCTCCGGTTTTCGTTGCGGCATGGTCGCCATCGTCGGCCGCCCCAACGTCGGCAAATCGACGCTGATGAACGCGCTCGTCGGTCAGAAGGTGAGCATCACGTCGCGCAAGGCGCAGACGACGCGCCACCGCATCACCGGCATCAATACCTTCGACGACGCGCAGTACATCTTCGTCGACACGCCCGGTTTCCAGACGCGCCACAGCGGCGCGCTCAACCGTTCGCTGAACCGCGCGGTGACGTCCACGCTCACGTCGGTCGATGCGATTCTCTTCGTGATCGAAGCCGGCCGCTTCGGCCCCGACGACCAGAAAGTGCTCGACCTGATTCCAACCGGTACGCCGACGCTTCTGATCGCCAACAAGCTCGATCGAGTCGGCGACAAGGCGACGCTCTTTCCGTTCATGCAGCAGATGTCGCAACTGCGCGAGTTCCGCGAGATCGTGCCGTTGTCGGCGATGAAGAGCGATGACATCAAACGGCTCATGTCGGTCGTGAAGCCGTATCTGCCGGAAGGCGAGCCGATCTACGGTGAGGACGACCTGACCGATCGCAGCGAGCGCTTCCTCGCGGCGGAAATCCTGCGCGAGAAAGTGTTCCGCTGGACCGGTGACGAATTGCCGTACACGAGCACCGTGCTGATCGACAAGTTCGAAACCGAAGGGCGCTTGCGCCGCGTGTTCGCGACGATTCTCGTCGATCGCGACACGCACAAGGCGATGATCATCGGCCAGAAGGGCGCGAAGCTGAAGCAGATCAGCACCGAGGCGCGTCTCGACATGGAGAAGCTGTTCGACGGTCCCGTTTATCTCGAGACCTTCGTCAAGGTCAAGAGCGGCTGGGCCGACAACGAAGCGGGACTGCGCGCATACGGCTACGAATGAGCCACGGACGGCACTCATGGACGACGGCACGAACGACGCGTGGATGATGCCTCCCGCCGACGATCGTCCCGACGACGATTTCGACGCGAGCGAGCGTCCGGCGGCGCGCGTCGCGAAGAAGCGGGCGCGGGCTTCCACGTCGTCCGTTGCTGAGGGAGGGGAGAAAAGACCGCGCGCCGCGCCGCGTTCCGACTTTCGCATCGCCGAGCAGCCGGGCTTCGTGCTGCACAGTCATCCGTACCGCGAGACGAGTCTGATCATCGACGTGTTTTCGCGCGACTACGGCCGCGTCGCGCTGGTCGCGAAGGGCGCCAAGCGGCCGCATTCCGCGTTGCGCGGCGTGCTGCAGACGTTTCAGCCGCTCGGTCTCTCGTGGTCCGGAAAAGGCGAAGTCCGCACGCTGACAACGGCCGAATGGGTCGGCGGCATGTTGCCCCTGACCGGCGACGCGCTCCTTTGCGGCTTCTACGTCAACGAATTGCTCGTGAAATTCTGCGCGCGCGAAGACGCGCATCCGGCGCTTTTCAACCATTACGTGCTGACGCTTTCGCGCCTCGCGCACGATGAACCCGCCGTGCAGGTGTTGCGTTCGTTCGAGCGCGTGCTCCTGCGGGAAACCGGCTACGCGATGAATCTCATGCGTACCGTCACGCGTCAGCCCGTCGTGCCCGAAGGCCGCTATGTCTTCGATCCCGACCGCGGCGTGCGCGAAGCCTCCGACGATCTGCCCGCGCAATGGCCGGTCATCGCCGGCCAGACGCTCATCGACATGGAGCGCGACGATTACACGAGTCCGCAAACGGCCGCGCAGAGCAAGACGCTCATGCGCTTCCTGCTGAACCATTACCTGGGCGGCACGCCGCTCGCCACCCGTCAGATACTGATCGACCTGCAAAAACTATGAGCTTCTTTCTCTCATCGCCTGCGAGCGTGATCGATCTCGGCGTGAACATCGATCACGTCGCCACGCTGCGTAACGCGCGCGGCACGTCCTATCCCGATCCGATCCGCGCGGCGCTCGCCGCCGAGGAAGCGGGCGCGGACGCGATCACGCTGCATCTGCGCGAGGATCGCCGTCATATCGTCGATGCCGATGTGCGCACGCTGCGACCGCTTCTGAAAACGCGCATGAATCTCGAATGCGCGGTGACGCGCGAGATGCTCGACATCGCGTGCGAGATCAAACCGCGCGATGCCTGTCTCGTGCCGGAGAAGCGTCAGGAAGTGACGACCGAAGGCGGACTCGATGTCGCGGGCCAGTTCGAGGAAGTGAAGGCCGCGTGCAAGCAGCTCGCCGATGTGGGCGTGCGCGTGTCGCTGTTCATCGATCCGGACGAGACGCAGATTCGCGCCGCGCAGGAAGCGGGCGCGCCGGTCATCGAACTGCATACCGGACGTTATGCCGAAGCGCACGATGAAGCCGAACAGCAGCGCGAGTTCGAGCGCGTCGCGAAGAGCGTCGATTTCGGTAATTCGCTCGGCCTCAAGGTCAACGCGGGCCACGGCCTGCATTACACCAACGTGCAGGCGATCGCGGCGCTGCCGGGCATCGTCGAGCTGAATATCGGGCACGCGATCGTCGCGCATTCCATCTTCGCCGGCTGGGACAACGCCGTGCGCGAGATGAAGGCGATCATGGTGGCCTCGCGCCTCGCGTCGGTCAACGCACGCTGAGCGCCGACAACATGGCGATCTACGGAATCGGCACGGATGTCGTGCAGGTGAGCCGCGTCGCGGCGGTCATGGAGCGCACCAAAGGACGCTTCGCCGAGAAGGTGCTCGGGCCGGACGAGCTGCGCGTCTATCACGCGCGTCGCGCGCGTTCGGAAGTGCGCGGCCTCGCGTTTCTCGCGACGCGCTTCTCCGCGAAAGAAGCCTTCTCGAAGGCGATCGGCCTCGGCATGCGCTGGCCGATGACCTGGCGCGCGCTGCAGACGCTCAACGAGCCGAGCGGCAAGCCAGTCTGCGTCGCGTCGGGCGAACTGGCCGAATGGCTCGCGCAACGCGGCATCACCTCGCAGGTGACGGTGAGCGACGAGCGTGACTACGCCGTGTCGTTCGTGATCGCGGAAGTGGGCGATTACGCCTGAGTTCAATCCAACCAAGACAACAAGCCAATTGAATCCGATGAAACGCACTCCCGGCCCCGTCATGTTCGACGTCGCTGGCACGACGCTCACCGACGCGGATACCGAGCGCCTGACGCATCCGATGACCGGCGGCATCATTCTCTTCGCGCGGCATTTCAAGGACCGCGCTCAACTCGTTGCGCTGACCGATGCGATCCGCGCCGTGCGTGATGACATCATCATCGCGGTCGATCATGAAGGCGGCCGCGTGCAGCGCTTTCGCACCGACGGATTCACGGTGCTGCCCGCACCGGGCCGACTCGGCGAGCTGTGGGACCGCGACGTGCTCGCCGCGACCAAGACCGCGACCGCGTTCGGTTACGTGCTCGCGTCGGAATTGCGCGCATGCGGCATCGACATGAGTTTCACGCCGGTGCTCGATCTGAACTACGGACAATCGAAGGTGATCGGAGATCGCGCGCTGCACGGCGATCCGCGCGTCGTCACCTTGCTCGCGAAGAGTCTGAATCATGGTCTCGCGCTCGCGGGCATGGCGAACTGCGGCAAGCACTTTCCGGGTCATGGTTTCGCGGAGGCCGATTCGCACGTCGCGCTGCCCACCGACGACCGCACGCTCGATGAAATCCTCGACGCCGATGTGCGTCCGTACGACTGGCTTGGCATGTCGCTCGCTTCGGTCATTCCGGCGCACGTGATCTACACGAAGGTCGACGACAAACCCGCCGGCTTCTCGCGTATCTGGCTGCAGGACATTCTGCGCGGCAGGCTCGGCTTCACCGGTGCGATCTTCAGCGACGACCTCTCGATGGAAGCGGCGCGCGCCGGCGGCACGCTCACCGAAGCCGCGACGGCCGCGCTCACGGCGGGCTGCGACATGGTGCTGATCTGCAATCAGCCGGAAGAGGCAGGCCGCGTGTTGGAGGAGTTGCGCTACAGGCCGCCGAAGGCGTCGGAGCAGCGCATCAGGCGGATGCGACCGCGCGGCAAGGCGCCTCGCTGGAGCAAGCTGCAGGCGCAGGCGGAGTATCAGGCGGCGCGGGCGCTGATCAGCGAAATGCTCGGCTAAAACGACAACGCCACGGTTCGAACCGTGGCGTTTTGCTTTGGGCGAGAGCGCGAATCAAGACGATTCGAGCTTCATGCGCTGCAGCTTGTTGTAAAGCGTCTTCGGGCTGATGCCGAGCAGGGTCGCCGCGCGATGCCGCGTGCCGCCGACCGCTTCGAGCGTCGCGCGAATCAGCATGTCCTCGACGTCCGCGAGCGCGGTGCCGACGGTCACCTGCACGCTGCTGCCGTTCAGGCCGCGACCGCCGATTCCCCCCGGCTCATCGACACGCAGCGTCTCTATGGTCTCGCCCGACGCGTGATACGTGCGGCGCACGCGCTCGCGCATCTCGCGCACGTTGCCCGGCCAGTCGGTCGCGAAGCATTCGCGAATGAACGCCGGACTCACGCGCTTCGGCGACCCGCTGGTGATCCCGGCTATGTGATTCTCGCGATTGAGTTCGTCGACGAGCGTTTCCGCGATCAGCGCGATGTCGTCGTCGCGTTCGCGCAGCGGCGGCAGCATGATCGACGACGCCGAGAGGCGCTGGAACAGGTCCTCGCGGAGCGCGCCGATCGCGACGGCCTCACGCATCGGCAGGCGCGACGAGGCGATCAGCCGGAAGTCCGTCATGATCCGGTTGCTGCCGCCGACGCGCAAGAAGGTCTGCGAATCGAGCGCGCGCAGCAGCGCTTCCTGCTGCGGGGGCGGCAAGGATTCGATCTGATCGAGGAACAGCGTGCCGCCGCCCGCCTGTTCGAGCAGGCCCGGCTCGCGATTCTCCGCGCCGGCAAACGCGTTGCGCTCGTGGCCGAAGAGAATGCTTTCCATGGAGCGCTGCGCACCGTCGCCGGCGTTGCGGCTCGCGGCGCAGTCGAAGGTCACGAACGGGCCCTTGCGGCGCCGGCTCAACTGGTGAATCGTGCGCGCCGCGATCTTCTTGCCCGTACCCGGCTCGCCGCACAGCAGCACGGCGGCTTCGGTCGGCGCGGTATGTTCGATTAGATCGTAGACGTGCTGCATCGCCGGGCTGCGGCCGATCATGTCACCGAAGTGGCCGAGATCGCGCAGCGTCGTGCGCAAAGACTGGACTTCCTCGGTGAGCTCGTAAGGACGCGGAATGCGCGCAAGCAGGCTGCGCAGGCGCGGAATGTTCACGGGCTTGAGCAGATAGTCCCAGATACCGTGGCGCAGGCCTTCAATCGCGCTTTCGACCGTCGCGTTGCCGGTCATCACGATCACGGGCAGCGCGCCGTCGGGAGGTTGCGACGGCAGGCTCGGCAGCAGGTCCAGGCCGCTGCCGTCCGGCAAATTCAGGTCGATGAGCACGACGTCGGGGATGAACCGTGTCAGCGCGGAACGCGCCTCGGCGAGCGTCGTCGCGGTATCGACGGAAAAGCCGTCTGCCGTCAGGATCGCTGACAGACCGGAGAGGCTATTGGGATCGTCTTCGACAATCAATGCGTGTGGCATGGCGGACCAACGTATCAAGGTGGACTGTAATGCGCCGTCGCCGCATGCGGCGACGGATCGGCGCAGCATGGAATTCGGGCGTTTCGTGGGCGGGACCCGGCGTCCCGGCGTCTCGACGCGACATCCGGCGCGCGTCCCGCTGCGTTGTTTGTCCTGCGTTACTCGTGCATCTCTATGCTGCGAAACGTCTCATCGCGGGCGGACGTGCAGGTCGTTGCCGATCGATTGCACGCCGGGCACGCCACGCGTCACGGCAAGCGCTCTCTGCATTTGTGCTTCCGAATCCACATAGCCCGACAACTGGACGGCGCCACGATAAGTGGCGACGCTCATCGGCAGGGCTTTCAGTTCGGGATCCGCGACCAACGCCGACTTCACGCGCGCAGCAAGCGCGGCATCGTCATTGGCGGGCGCAACCTGCGGCGCTTGGGCGG
>NZ_FCOA02000031.1 GCF_001544875.2 Caballeronia hypogeia | reverse complement strand
CAATCGGAATCTGGTGCTCTCCGCTCGCGCGGCGTAGCGCCAAACTCGGCGGTCTCCGACAAAGTCGGGGCGGTTCATGTAGTGCCCGGCCTTGCATATGGCCTACGCCCGTTGAGGGTGAACTGAGCTGCCCGCTTGTGGGCAAGCCGCTGGTACCGCAGAAGCGACAGTCGTGTTCGTCAACGCTTGGCCTGCCGTGAGGCAAGTGGTCCAGATCGATCGCCTAGTCCTCTTCGTTCGGACCATTGGCCGTTCGCATACTGATACCAGCCATCCGATGGCCGCTGAACCCGGAGACCGATGTGGGTCGTGAGTGTGAGTTCGCTGATGCAGGCGGCGGAAGTCCTATCGCGCGACACCACCAAAGTCAGCAATCTGCCAGCCTGCTGACGTTAAACGGAACCGGCTTCAATGTCCGCAAAGGCCGACAAGCGAGCTGTATCAACATCGCTCCCGACTCGCCGATCACGTCCTGATACCCTCTTGCTGAGTACAGGGTCGCCAGCTGCGCATATCATGGTAGCGGCCGCGAATCGCTTTGCCACGACGCTGGCACGATCGATCTCGAACGCGAGCGTCCCTGATCTGTGCGCAAGCGCCAATCTAGCATGGCGGTTTGGGGCACCCGTGGTCGCGCTTCCGACACATCGACATCTCGCGTGCGGAGGCCGGCCGGTTCTCTACGCCACTTGGCGTTCACAATTCATATCCGGCTCCATGGCTTTTTGTTCCATCTCGTCGACGTGAAGTTCAAGCGCCGCGAGCCGAGCAGTTTGGACTGGAAGCAACGTATAGCTAATGCGCAAGTCACGAAGGCGTGCCTTCCAGTAACCAGCGCTTATCGGTAGCGCAGCTGATGTTGCGCTTACTGCGCGCACTACCGCTTCTATATGAGCGATCTCACGATCGGCTTGCAGAGAGGTCCGCTTGGGCACGTCGACCGAAGCGGACGATACCTGGCGCGCTCGGTTCCTGAGGGTCGTATTCATACGCTGTGCATTTTCAAATTCGTTGCAACAAGCGTATGCGGGCTGCCAGAAAGTCAAGGAACGGAGAGAGTATCGCCCTGTGGCGCGACAATCTGGATGAGAGACCTCACCTTGATTGACGCGTGGCCGCGCCCGGCCTTGCGGCGTTGAAGATGAGCTTATGCCTTGTTCATGCTAAGGACTGAGAGTGACGGAGCGTCGCATCAACACATGAGGCGCGCACGTGTGGCGCAAAAACGCGCGCGCAAGCAACTCTATGCATGCAGGCATGTCGTCGGTCAACTTGATGGCCAAGGAAGCCTGCGCGGGCGCGGATTGGCGGGCAAGCAAACGTCGGTTATAAAGACATCAGGTCCGTGCGACTGCTGCGCAGTCCGTCTCGATCGAGGCCGAGGCGCCCCTCCACGTCCGATGCGCGAATCGCTTGTCGGTGAACGCGCCGCGACCGGCAATCAGGTACACGCTTTCCTGTTCGATTCGGTATCGATCTGCCATCGGTCCGGTCAACGCCAGCAGCTTGCTGGTGATGACCGGGCGACGCGGGGGCACTCGATGTAGCCGCGCTCGTTTACGCCGCTGATCGACTGTCGTCACTTCGTGAGAGCAGCCTTGGCGGCGCCCGCACAGCGGCTTAGATCGGCTTGATATTCGACGCCTGCTTGCCCTTCGGTCCCATCTTTTCTTCGTAGCTCACTTTCTGCCCTTCCGCGAGGGTTTTGAAGCCTTCAGAACGGATTTCAGAAAAATGTGCGAACAGATCTTCACCGCCTCCGTCTGGCGAGATGAAGCCGAAACCCTTTGCATCGTTGAACCACTTGACCGTACCAGTTGCCATGTTGTGTTTGTGCCTGAGTTGCCGTTTGACCGGCGGTTGTCCGAGCTGTGTTGCTGGGATGCTCATCTTGAACCGTGGACGATTTAACGGCAACCCCGCTCAGCCCTCGTACCGGGTAAACGTGCGTTTCAGTAGCCTTTTTCGCACGAAAACGACACTTATGCCTGTCTGCATCGGGCTCTGACGTTTCGGCGTTCGGCGGGGCGCGATGCCCTGTTCGTTCGCGTCGTCTGTGATGAATTCTTGGGGTAGCGTCTCTTGTAGACTATGCGTGCATCCTAAGCCTTAACCTCCATGTCCACCTCCTTCAAACCAACAGCTGAGCAACGCGCGGTCGTGGAAGCGGCCATCGGCGGCGGTGATCTCAAAGTCAAAGCCTATGCCGGCGCCGGCAAGACCTCCACTTTGCGATTGGTCGCCCTTCAACTGACGGGCAAGCGGGGGGCGTACCTCGCGTTCAACAAGGAGATCGCAAATTCGGCGGCCCGAGGATTTCCGCCCAACGTCAGCTCGCGTACCGTGCATTCGCTCGCGTACGCGGGCGTGGACCGGTCATTGACGGCTCGTGTGAACCTCCCCGCCGAGCCGCTCCACGAGTTATCCGCACGCTACGGAATTGGTGCGATCGAAGTTCCGACCATTGCCGGCAGAAACGTCGAGATCGCACCCTTCGAAATCGGACGGATGATCGTCGACGGCTTGGGCCGGTTTTGCCGCTCGCCGGATGCGACGCCGCGCCCCTCGCACATTCCAGTCGACGAGAAGGTGCAAGAACAGGCTGCCGACTGGCTGCGCGAAAACCTGCTGCAAAGCGTGGTGCGCTTGTGGCACGAGAGCATCGATCCACGTGGACGCAGCGCGATTCTGCCGGACGTTTATCTGAAAGTCTGGGCGCAGCAAAATCCCCGCATTAACGCCGATTTCATCCTCTTCGACGAAGCGCAAGACAGTGATGGCGTCATGATGTCGGTGCTCGGCCGGCAGCGCCACGCCCAGATCATCTACGTCGGCGATCCCTACCAGCAAATTTATGAGTGGCGCGGTGCGATCAATGCGATGGCACAAATCGACGCGCCGGAACGCCCTCTCACTGAATCCTTCCGCTTTGGACCGACGCTCGCTGCGCTCGCGAGTCGTGTGCTCACGCTATTGCGCGAACCAACGCCAATCCGTGGGCAGCCAGGCATTGGCTCGATCATGGTTGAAGATCCGGCGCTTTCGCCACCGGTCGATGCCATCCTATGCAGAAAGAATGTGACAGCCATCTGGCAACTCGCCGCAGGCCTCGAGATGGGTCATCGGCCAGCCATTCGCATGAGTGCCAGCGAGATCGTCGCGTTCGCGGACGGCGCCGATCAACTGCTCGCAGGTCGGCGCGCGTTCCGCCCACTGGCCTTTGCGTTGTTCGACAGCTGGAAGGACGTCCAGTCATTCGCGCGCTGCGCGGCCGGCCAAGACTTACTGCCGATCGTCCAGATTGTCGACGAGCGTGGCACCGATTATCTTCGCACCCTCGCGCAGCGCGTGACGCACGAACGCGAAGCCGACTACGTTATCTCGACGGTGCATCGCGCCAAGGGGCTTGAATGGAAGCGCGTCAAAGTCGTGAACGATTTTCGCTTCACGATCGCTAACGGTCGACTAACGTTGGATGAGGACGAGATGCGACTCCTCTATGTCGCGGTGACACGCGCGCAGCACGTGCTCGATATTTCCGACCTTCGCGAAGCACTATTGAGGTTGTTCGTTTCGAAAATGCCTTTCTGACTAGTGGCATGCAAGACCAAGCCCCGATCAAGATGCCAGAGTCCGGAGGACCCTTATTGGTTAAGGGTCTGCAGCAACTCATCGCCAGAATTTGCACGGAAGGTTCCCCAAAAGGCGCTCAGCGTTTTGGCGGGTTGGTTTCGTCCTTTGCTTTGTTCACGTCTCTTTAGGTCCGGCGAGCGCGGCCTGAACGCAGTCGACAGCGCAAGGGCCCTCCTTTGGCGTGAAATACTTCAAGATGCACCGAAATCAAGAGCCTGCCGACACCGCTATGCCTTTGGAAACGTCGTAAGCTGACTATTTTTCCTAAGAACGATTTGTATAGTCGCGCGGTCCGCTTGCTCGGCTGTTTGCCCGGACGGCCGGACCCGTATCTTCACCGATCGTCGAGATCGAGTGCTTGAAGATCATCTGGGATCCCGTGGTCGAACTGAGATAAAGCATGTACGTATCAAATGATTGAATGTGTCCAACCAGTCTGATTCCGTTGACCAGATAAATCGCCACGCGCTTTCGTTCCTTTCTCAACGCGTTGAGAAAGTCGCCTTGAACACCAGGTTGGGTCTGCGCCATATCAGTTTTTTAGCTCTTTAAGTTTTGATGAGCTCAAGCGCATCCGATCTGCAAGCCACGGAAGCATCAGACAGCATCAGGGCCGTACTTGGCCTCTCGTTCGTGGCGGATCGAAAGCAGGACCACGCGCGAGTCGGAACACGCGTACAGGATGAGATGGGCGGAAAGCACAGACTCCCGAAACTCAAGCAACTGAGCCTGTGCAGCCAACTGCTCAACCTGCCGTAGCCATGCCTGCGATGCGGCTGAAGTCACTGCATAGAAATCCGCTCGACGACCAAACTTGGGGTAGTTCTCCAGTCGCGCAACCAGCTCAACGATTTCGCCTTCAAGTTGGTCGGAGCGTCGTGCGGCCGAGCCTTCGTCCTGAACAAACATGAATGCTTCAATGGCGTCGAGCGACTCGGTAAACGAGTCAGCGACGTCGACGATGGTCATGTCTGGCTCTTGGCGCGGCGTTTTTCAGCACGTTCTTGCAAGGCGCGCCGAAACGCTTCGGCAGACGAAGTCCGCCCGGCGAGCACGTCGTGGATCCCGCGTTCTGCGTCAGATAGCATCAACAGACGGCCGCGCTCGTGGCGCTCGAGCTCGTGATAGTAATCAAGCTTCTTCGCGTCGACAATCGCGACGAAGGCGGAGCCGTTTTTTGTGAGGACCTTCTCAGCGCCGGCGACCACGTCCTCCGCGAGCTCAGTCAGACGCGCCCGAGCTTCACTGATCGGAACAACATCCTGTGCGCGGATAGCCATTTTCATGCATCCTTTAACGAATTCGTTAAAGTAACATACGCCCCACTCCCGCACCCTGTCAAGTACGTTTCCCGTGAAACTAAAAGCGTGCGACCCTAATAGAGACGTCCGGCATCAGATTGACGAAGACGTCGCGGCCACCCGCCACCCGGTTCAGCATTTGGCGCACTGCCGCGCTTGATTTACGATGGATCTGACACGGGTTCCGAATTCTTCCGGTGTCCGCGAAGGGGAGGCTTGGCCAAGACAGCAACCAACGCTCTGCGAATTACTATAGTCCTACGACAACCACGGACGACCACATTGGAATCGTTGACATCACCGCATGGACTACGAGGGTTCGCGCACCTGATCGAGTCGTTGACGCAGAAGCATCGGGATCCAGCCGAAGGGCAAGCCGTACCGAATTCAGCTAAATCGCCTAGTACGAACGACCCTCTGGCCTCGCAAGTGATCGAGCAGGCAGAGGCAACCCTACCGGCAACATCGCTGCGCGTGTTCGTGTTTCCGTCCGACAAAAAATCTCCAGCGGCAACGCGGAAGTAAAGCCGGTGACGCGAACCGACGCGGTCATCGATGCTGCACTTTCCGTGTTGCCATGTAGGCGTCAAACAGGCCCGTATGCAGCCGGCTGAGTTCTTCGCGTAAGGTCACCAGTTCGTGCTGGTCGCCTTCATGTTCGCGGCGCAAAATCTCCCCAAGCAAGGCAGTGGCGCGAGACGCCGGCAAATCTCGCTGCATGCGCGCCTCGCCCAGCCGAGTCGCCAGTGCTGGCTTGACGATCATTAGCCAGGCCGGGAACCATGCGTAATCCTCGATTTCGCCTGTGCCGGAAAAGTCAGCATCGAAGCGCCGACGCAGCCCATCCAGCGAAGCGTCCCGAAGCCCGGCAATTAATGCGGCGAACCGTGACGGTGCCAGCCACGCCAACTCTGCAAACAGTGGCCACGCCGCATCGAGGCCGGCCGCTCGACACCGCGCTTCGGCCATCCAGGTGAGGGGGGACGGGATGCGCCACCACGATTCGATCGTGTTGACGGCGTCAGTGGCCGCCGCCCAGCCCCCTGCGCGAAGCCATAGCGGCGCGGCGTGACTTTCGGTGTGGGTCGCGCAAAACGCCAGCGGTGCTGCGCGCTCGGCGAGGGAGCGCCAGCAAGATGTCGACCACGCATGAAGGTCCTGTGCGGGCAGCACATGTTGGGCCGCGGGCATCACCTCATCCTCGAGGTGTCGACGTATCGAGGCCAGTTCCGCGTGGTCGGTCAGCGGAAGGCTTAACTCGTTCTCGAGTTCGCAAACAAGCACCGCCATCGTAGGCAGCGCACTGTCGTCAGGGTATTCATCGGCGAGATGCGTCAGCGAGGCTCGCGCGTCCACCGCATCGCGACGCTGCAATTGCTCCACGACGTCATTGCGCAGTGCCACGTCGCGGCTGTCGGCAAATATATCGAGCTGTTGCATGCTTTGCTGCATCGTCGTCGCGCTCAGGAAAGTCTTCGATGAAAAGCGATCAGGCTAATTCATTTCAACGCGTCGAGAAAGCGCTCGCCGGTGACGACGGTCCTTTCATGAATCACCTGGTACCGGGCGTGCCTCAAGTAGCCTACGGACGCGCATCCAGCATCGTGCCTCGACAGCGGCGAGCGCCGCATCGACATGCGTACAGGCGCTTGAGCGCCGCCGTTCGGCGCCCTTCGACATCAAGGGCGTAGTCGATGAAGATCTCTGCGCCCTCTTCAATTTTGCGTGTCGCCCGGATGAAGATTCGGTCACCCTCCTGGTCGGCTTCACAGTTGGGTGCGCAACTATGATTGATCCAACGCGCGGAGTTGCCGCCTTGTGCGCCATCGATCATGCGTCCGTCGTCAAGCCCGAAGAAGAAGGTATGTCCGTCTTCTGCGGTGGACCGCTCATATCGGCGTTGTGCCTCTTTCGCTGAGATGATCTCGCCTTTGTACTCGAGGATTGAATCACCAACGAAGATGGCCGCCGTGGCGAACACTCCACGACCATGAATCGGCGAGTCACGAACTGCAATGCGGCGCATGGTGGACACTCTGGCGTGGGGGAGAAACGAAAAATCTGCATTGGGGGTGACGACAGGCATAATCGCATCATCGCATGTCAGCCAGTCTAGAAATGTCCGCTCCGCCTCGTCGCACGAAACTTAAACGCAAGCCGGCGCGCGGCACGTTGGTGCGCTATGAAGATCGGATTGCGGAAGTTCTGGGCGAAGCGCGCGGGCAACGTGTCATGATTCGCTCCATTCACCCAGACGGACAGGAGCGCCGCACCGCGGTGAAATGGGTGAACCTCATACCGCTCGAGACTCAGCTTTTCTGACCCAGCGTGACGTCTCCAACGGACGACGACGGCCAGCTGGACGCCCGCAACCGTCGCGCGTCACCCTGCTGTCGCTGCGCTCACGCCTGGTTGACGGCGTCTTTGAAGCTCTTTCCGGCAGTGAACTTCACCGTCTTGGCTGCTGCGATCTCAATCGTCTCACCGGTCTGCGGATTCCGACCGGTCCGCGCGGCGCGTTCGCCGGTCCCGAACGATCCAAAGCCGATCAGCTGAACGGTGTCGCCCGCGGCCACCGTTTTCGAAATCGTCTCAAGCACCGCATTGATCGCCTCTTCAGCGGCGGTCTTGCTCGTCCCCGACTGCGATGCAACCGCGTCAATCAGTTCCTGCTTGTTCATTGGGTCTCTTCCTCTTTATTGAAAACGAAACGCGATCTTACCGAACCGCTCCGAAAAACAGACGACCGCCGCTGCTACGAGGCCGCGTCGGTCGCATCCAGGTCGAACAGATCCGATGTCGTGCTCTGTGCAGCGAGCAGCTCGGGCAAGTCACCCTTTCGAACCTTGGCCAGCGTCTCTGGCGACAGCCAGGTCTCTTCCATCGCTTCGATGCCATCTTCGATCATCCGCTGCAGGAAGTACGACTGTTTGCGCCCTGTGGCCTCTGCCAGCACACGCAAGCGCTGTTCAATGACGGGGTCGATGCGCACCGCCACGACCCGCAATTTATTCTCTGCTGATCTTCTCACCTGTTTGCTCCTTTTGACCGTCGGCGCAACTGCGGCACCCACCGCCCGTGGATTGCGCCGCTTGCCGGCGCCACCCCGGTCATTATCTAGGTGCGAGCTTTCGCTCTCGTCGTTTTGCCAACGACGGCCTTTCGAGCGGCTCGCCTCACTGGCGGACTGGATTCTGCCGTCGACACGCGCCGGGTCGGGGGGCGCGTCGTTCCGCGCAGCGAATTCAACTGCGCTTGAAGTGACTTGTGTGCCGTTTCGAGCGCGGCGAGCTTGCCTTGCAGCACCCCAGTTTGATGGCGGGCATCACCCTGCTGCTCCTGCAGCGCCTCGACGGTGCGACGATGTTCGGCCTCTCGCTTGTCGGCGCGTTTACCTGCCTCGGCCAGTTCCTTTTGAGCCTTGGCCACCGCGCTGCGTTCCCGATCGATCTCCAGCAGCGCGCGCTTTTCCGACGCGCGTAAGCGCTCTTCGGCGCGGTCCGCCGTCTCCCGGAGTTTTTCGAGATCGCGCGAGAAGGCGTGGCGTACCTTCTCCAGTTCTCGCTCGCGCGCAAAGGCCTCTTCGCCGAGACGCTTGATCTCCGCCTCAAGCGCTTTGCGCGTGGCGGCCTCCTCGGCCTGCTGCCGCTCCCATTCGCGGATCTCGACCTGCGCCGCCAGCAACGCCGCGGTGCGCTGCTCGAGCGCCGTTTCGGTCCGCCCGAGCTCGTCGCGCGCTGCCACCAGTTTCTGTTCGGACTCGGCGCGCTGCGCTTCGACTTCGTCGCGCAGTGCGGTCAGCTCGGCGTGCGCGGACGTCGTCGCCCGCGTCCACAGCGTCCCGATCAGTTCGCCTGCGGCGTCGCTCAGATCCTTCGGCAGGTCGGGATGTTCGATGCGCACTCGGCTCTTCTCGCGCAGCTCCGCCCAGAACTCGCTCAGCACCGACGCCGGTGTGCTCATGGTGCCGCGCCGCACCAGGTTGTAGAGGCGATTGGCCGTGGGCGGAACGCCGAAGCGGAAGAACAGCAGTGCGCACACCTCGCGATACAGCTCGCGCGTCTTGGGAAATTCGACCTTGAGGCGTTCGATATCGGCCGCGAGGCGGGTTTCGTCGGAGAGAACGTCGGACATGGACGCAAAAGATCGGGTGGAGCGTACATATTACAACGTATTTCTCAACAAATCTAACGTCGTGGCCTCATCGATTTGACATTAATTCTATAATGTTAATTATAATCACCGAAATGGCGAAATCCGAATGAGGTGTTCTTGAAGCGCGCCCTGCCCCCGTCCGCCGCGCTCGCGCTGCAGCCAGCACCGCTGGAAACACTCGTGATTCCGTCCGAACTGGATGGCCGCACCGGGCTGAACCGCGCTGTGACGGGGCGCGCGCAAATCGCCGCAGACAATGACCTCGATGCGGTTCGGGCCTGGCTCTCGCGCTTCGTCGATACGAAGACCACCTTCGAGAACTATCGCAAGGAAGCCGAGCGGCTCCTGCTCTGGTCCGTCGTCATGCTCGGCAAGCCGCTCTCCTCCCTGACGCACGAGGACTGTTTGCGCTACCAGCAATTCCTGGCCGACCCGCAACCGGCCGCCACCTGGGTCGCCGGCGGTGGCCGCAAACATCCTCGCGGCGATGCGCGCTGGCGTCCGTTCTATGGTCCCCTGTCGCCCGCCAGTCAGCGTCAGGCCGTGGTGATCCTCAACGCGCTGTTCTCGTGGCTGGTTCAGGCCGGCTATCTGGCCGGCAATCCCCTCTCCCTGTCTCGACAGCGCGCCAAACACGCGGCGCCGCGCATTACCCGGTATCTCGAACCGAGCATCTGGCAGGAGGTCAAGGACACCATCGCTGCCATGGCGCGGGACACCGACCGAGCAACGGCCCACGCGGTCCGGGTGAGGTGGCTTTTCACCCTCCTCTATCTGGGCGGACTGCGCATCGCGGAGGTCGGCGTCAACACGATGGGACAGTTCTTTGTCCGGCGCGATGCGGATGGCAAGACGCGATGGTGGCTCACCGTGCATGGCAAAGGTGGCAAGGAACGGCTGGTGCCGGCCACCCAGGAAATGATCACAGAGCTCTCGCGATACCGACAGTACCTCGGGCTGAGCGCACTGCCCTCGCCCAATGAAGATACGCCGCTGGTTCTGCCGATCGGCGCCACGGTAGCGAACGGGGGCACGCAGACGTGCGCCCCTTTAACGCGTGCCGCGCTGCATGCGATCGTCAAGGATGTTTTTGCCAAGACCGCCGCTCGACTTCGTGGGCGCGACGAGACGTCTGCGGCGCGTGCCGACCTGCTGGAAAAAGCTTCGGCTCACTGGCTTCGGCACAGCGCTGGATCGCACATGGCTGATCGACAGGTCGATTTGCGTATGGTGCGCGATACCCTCGGCCATGCCTCGTTGACGACCACGAGCCTCTACCTCCACATCGACGACGACCGACGCCATCAAGAGACCGACGAGAAGCACCGGATAGATTGGTAACCGACTTTGGAAATGCGACTTGCGACATATCGCCTGCTGACGCCCGCCTCATTTGATTTTAGCTACGCCACTTCCCCAACACTCCCCATCAAAGTGCCTGTTCCGGAACCCCAGATCTCAGCCGATAAAAGCAATCTCACCTTCATTCTGCCTCGGCGCGGGGAGCCAGTGACGTGCATCGTCTCTCGAGCAGCCCTTGAAGCGTATTTTTGGCTCGCCCCGAACGCAGACGATGCGAGGACGCTGACGGTTTTCAGGAACGGATTCGGCCGTATTCTCGCCGTCGCAGAGCGAAAGCTCCTCGCGCATCCTTCCACCCACTTGGAGTTATCGGCACCTGACTTCGCAAAGAGCTGATTTCGCTAAATTCGAGCGCGCTAGGCTCGATGTGCGGTAGTGCTGGTCGCGAATTGATGGCGAAGCTTCTCGATGGGGTTTGCGGAACCGACGATTAGTTGCGTTAGTAGCCAGATAGACGTCACCCGCCGACATAGGAGACATACGAACGCATCGAAGGCTCGAGCCGAACTCGTCGCGATGCGCGACAATATGCGCTAACGTCGATTGCAACGACTCCAACTACATTCACAGCGAAGACGCGAAAAGAGCGTGCAGGAGGGAGCGGCTTGCCAACTGAGAAGCCAGGCGACTGGCCCTCTGCCTCGGTGGGGCGGACAAGAATGGTGCGAAGCCAATGTGTCTGGATCCGCCGATGACCGATCACATCCCCTGTGGTCACGTCATATGTTATCCTAACGAAAATACGCTGAATAGATTTGTGTAAAATCAAGTCAGCGCGGCGGTCTCAGTCACTCGACCCGTCCGACGCTCGCCCAAAAAACTCGAATTCGACGGTGTCGAGAGTGCGCATTCTCGGCGTATTCGTCTCGTGCGCAGTCCCCCAGGGTGACAATTTTTTCATGTTGAGATCGCGACGCCGCATGGCAAGTTCTAAAACGGCCTTCCGGCTCCGCGGCGGCGATTGATCCGCACTATGCTCGACGCAAACGCCTTCCGCTTTCATCGAAGCTCCTTCCGATCGCGAAACGGTTCACTCTTTTATTCCCCGCAGCGCAGCGCCTCTGCGGCGCAGCGCTTCAAGCGTCATCAGCACCACGACTGCGAACACGATAAGAATCACGGCCGCAGCAAGAATGGTCGGAGACAAATGTTCCCGCAGGCCGTTCCACATCTGGCGAGGCAGTGTCCTCTGTTCCGGGCCGCCGAGAAACAACACGACCACGACCTCGTCGAACGACGTCGCGAAGGCAAACAACGCGCCGGACAGAACGCCCGGCCACACGACCGGCAGAACAACCGAACCGAAGGCCGTTAAGGGTGACGCGCCGAGATTGCGAGCGGCGCGCATCAAACTATGGTCGAAGCCAGCCAATGTCGCGCTGACGGTGACAACGACAAAGGGCATGCCCAGAACGGCATGGGCCAGCACAATGCCGATCAAATTGTTGGCGACACCGAGTCGCGAGTAGAAAAAATAAGATCCGACCGCGAGGATGATGACCGGAACGATCATAGGCGACAGAATGGCGGCCATGATCAACCGCTTTCCCGGCAGATTGCGGTGATTCAACCCGACAGCGGCCGCTGTTCCCAGCACCGTCGCCAGGGTAGTCGATATGACCGCGATCATCAGGCTGTTCCGGATGGACAGTCCCCACATCGGATCCGTGAACAGATTGCTGAACCATCGCAGACTGTACGAATGAATCGGGAAATTGAAGAACGAATCGGAGTTGAACGCGAGTGGCACCACGACCGCCACAGGCGCGACCAGGAAGAAGAAGATCAGCGCACACGCAACTAGAAAAGCATAACGACCATATCGTTGAGCATGCGTCTCATAGCTCACTGTCATTCTGGTTTGCATGATCAGGCAAGCCTCATGTTTGTGATCCCGACGAAGCGATCATAGACGTAGTAAAGCGCAAGCACCGCGACCAGCAGAAGCGCACCGAGCGCCGCGGCGAGACCCCAGTTCAGCGAGCGAGTCAGGTTATCCGCGATGAAGTAGCTGACCATCTGATCTCCGGCCCCGCCCAGCAGGGCAGGCGTAATGTAGTAGCCCAGCGCCAGGATGAATACCAGCAACGCCCCAGCGCTCATGCCCGGGACGCATTGCGGGAGATAGACGCGCAGGAAGCAGGTCGTCGGCGAAGCGCCGAGAGAACGCGCGGCCCGCACATACGAAGATGGAATCTGCCGCATCACGGAATACATCGGCAGGATCGTGAACGGTAGAAGAATGTGGGTCATCGCGATGACCACGCCGAAGCGATTGAACATCATCGGCACGGGAGACGAAATCAGTCCCACGCTCTTCAGGAAGGAATTGATCACACCGTTTTCCTGAAGCAGAACGATCCACGCCGTCGTACGCACCAGCAATGAAGTCCAGAACGGCAGCAGCACGAGTATCAGCAGGAGATTCGCCACGCGGTCTTTCGAATGTGCCAGGAGATAGGAAATCGGGAAACCAAGAGCCAGACACATCAGCGTGACCATGATGCTGATGCCGGCAGTGCGGAGGAATACATCGACGTACACGCGCTCGGCGGAAGGCTGCATGACGATGGAACCGGCCGTATCCCGCCGCATGTCCAGCGCGGAGAGAAGGAACAGATCGTTGTTCGATGAAGCGAGGTTGCGAATCGTCCCCCAGACCGGCGTTTCTCCCCACGCAGGATCGGCGCCGACGAACACCTCTTTCCATGGACCCTCGTCACGCGCGTTGACGCGGCGGCTCGCTTTCATGAACGCTGCCCGAAGACCGCTCTGTTCAATATTGAGGCGCGCGGCAATGTCGCCGGTGGTCTGGTCGCGAGCTGCGATCTTCATGTCCGTCGCGAGCGCTGCGTACACGGGTTCGGGCGGGGTCTCTTGCCTCGTGCCATTCCAGGCCCTGACGGCGTTGATCGTGTTGGCCAGACCTTCTGGAACGGTCGTGTTGTGAAAGCTTCTGACGAGTATGGTCCCAAGCGGTAGCACGAAGCTCAGCAACACGAAAAGGAACAATGGAGCGATGAGCGCGTACGCTCGCAGGTGGCCACGTCTTTCCGCTTGTCGCAGACTGCGCTTGAGCAGCGCAGCGGGGACTGAAACCTCGTTGCATCCAGGGAGGACTTTCGCTGAACTTCGTCCGTCCGTGGAATTGCTGACGACATCAGAGATCATGGTATGCACCGGGCGATAAGGAGCGGGATCGGGAGAGGCGCGTGCGCAGAGCACTCTGCGCACGCGCCTGGCTTATTTCGCGAGCCACGCCGAGAAGCGCTTGTTGATGTCGTCGCCGTTGTCGCTCCAGAACTCGGCATTCGACACGACCGCACGGCCCGATTGCCCCGCGTTCGGAAGTGAAGACTTGGTCGCCCCGGTCACGTTGTTGAGCGCCGAAGTACGCGGCGGTGCATAAGGAATGATGTTCGCCTGCGCGGCAAGCGGCTGCGTGCCAGTCGCGAAGCGGACGAAGTCGAGTGCGGCAGCCGTTTTTTTACCGTTCTTGAGTACGACCCATCCCTCTGGAATTTGGACCTGTCCGTCCCATACGATGGCGAAATTCCGCTTGTCCTTGACGTTCGCATCGTAGATACGGCCGTTATACACGCTGGTCATGACGACTTCGCCCGATGCAAGAAGTTGGGGCGGTTGGGCGCCCGCAGTCCACCATACGAGTTGCGGCTTGATGGTGTCGAGTTTTTTGAAGGCACGATCAAGACCGGCCGGAGTCGCCAGGGTTTTGTAGAGATCCGCCGGTGCGACGCCATCGGCCATCAGCGCCCATTCCAGGGCGACGCCGGGCGCCTTGCGCAAGGCACGCTTGCCGGGATATTTGCCGAGATCGAAGAAGTCGTTGATCGTCTTCGGACCGTTCGCGCCGAACTTGGCCTTGTCATAAGCGAGAACATTGGCGTAAAGGTCCGTAGGAACGCCGCATTCCGACATGAGACCTTTGGCGAAGTCCTTGGATGCCGGCACGCCGTCATCCCCGGGCGGCAGCTTGGAGAATCCGATTTTTTCGAACAAGCCTTCGTCACACCCCTTCAGCGCATCGAATGCCTCCACGTTGACGACATCCCATTTCACGTTTCCCGTCTTGACCTGCGACTGGATTTCGGCCAGACCACCGTCATAGTCCTCCGGGATGACCTTGATGCCCGTCTTTGCGGTGAACGGGTCCTGCATCGCTTTCTGCTGGGCGGCGGCAATCGCGCCTCCCCAACTCGTGACCGTGATGGATTGCTGTGCAAATGCGAACCCGGGCAACAACAAGAGACCCGCAATGATTGCTACGCGATGGCGCGACATACTCTTTGCATTCTTCATGAGTGGTTCCTTCAGGTGGACCGAGTTGGCGTGCTATTGAGATCTATTCGGCGTTCAGTGCCCGACAGTCGTGCGCGCGCCATCCGATGTTGATCAGACTCGTGGGCGCCAACGCTTTTGTTCTGCCGTCGTTGGGGACTGCGACGACAAAGTGCTCTAGCCCGCATGCGCGCAGGCGGACCCTGGCGTATTTGCCCAGATAGGTCACATCGACGACTCGTGCCGGCACCCGGATATCGACCGCGCCTGCTTCTGGCTCGATCACTACGCGTTCGGGACGAAGGGAAAGACGTGTACGCTCACCCGAACCGCGCTCGACCACTCGGTGGGCAGGAATGAGCGAACCATCCGGCAAACGAACCTGGCACAGCTCGCCATTGACCGTGTCGATCTGGCCGTCGAAAGCGTTGTTCTCGCCGATGAACTGAGCAACGAATGCATTGCGTGGCTGTTCATACAGCGCGATCGGATCGTCGATCTGCTGAATCACGCCCTGATGAAAGACCGCGACGCGATCTGACATTGCCAGTGCTTCGGTCTGGTCATGGGTGACGTAGACGACGGTAAGCCCGAGATCGCGATGGAGTCGCTTGATTTCGTATTGCAACTGCTCGCGTAGCTGCTTGTCGAGTGCTGACAACGGCTCGTCCATCAACACCAGTTTCGGTTCGAAAACAAGGGCTCGCGCAACCGCGACACGCTGTTGCTGCCCGCCTGACATCTGCGCGGGCCGTCTGGACTCGAAGCCCGCGAGTCCCACCTTGTCCAGGGCCTGCCGTACGCGGTCGGTTATGTCGCGCGTCGCCACCCTTCTCACCTTCAAGGGAAACGCGACATTCTCGGCAACGGTCATGTGCGGAAAGAGCGCGTAGTTTTGAAAGACCATGCCGATGTTGCGCTTCTCGGGCGCGATGTGCGTAATCGGCTTCCCGTCAAGAAGGATCTCGCCGGACGTCGCAGTTTCGAAGCCGGCAAGCATCAGCAGTGAAGTGGTTTTTCCGGATCCGGACGGCCCGAGCAAGGTCAGGAATTCACCTTGAGCGACATTGAGATTGAGATCCTTGACCACCAGGTTTTCGCCGTCATACGACTTCTGCACGTTCCTGAACTGCACCAACGGCTGACTCATGTGCTCTCCCTTTTTTGAAACGGCGTCGGTCGCAAGCATGGCGTTGACGCCCGCATGACGCGGATAGGCAGTCTTTCGACGTGCCGGCGCGCGGCCCACACTTTGGTACAACGCTCAGCACGGTCGCATCGTCAGCCGACAAATCTTCCCCAACAATGGTGTCAATTACCAATTGTCGACAATTAATTGATGACCTATACTTGGTTTACCTGAAATTGGGAGTCGGAGATGCAGAGAAGTCCTCGAACGCTACGCCCAGTGGTCCGTCAATCGACTGAGTCGCTCACGATCAACAACTTGCGGGAATACCTTCTCTCAGGGGCGGCACGCCCGGGCGAGCGGATCACCGAGGCAGCGCTGGCGAATGAGTTGCAGGTTGCACGGGGCACGGTTCGCACCGGACTTCACCGTCTCGCGACCGAAGGGCTGGTCGTGCAGACGCCCTACTCTGGCTGGCATGTCGCCGAGCTGGACGAAGTAGATATCTGGGAGCTCTATACATTGCGTGGATGCCTGGAGGGGCTGGCCTCCCGGCTTGCCGCGGAGCGGATGACCGAGGAAAAGAGACTGCTCCTGCAAGATCTGTGGGAGCGGTTCGTCGACGCCTGCCATAAGGACGATCACACGGCCGCCAGCCGATTGGACTTCGACCTCCATTTCGCGATCGTCGAAGCGGCTGAACATTCGCGCCTGCTCGAGCACTACCGGCTGGTCGCGCAGCAGGTGAAGCTTTTCATTCAATCGAGCAATTCTTTCTACGCCGATCGCCTGCAGGAACTCATTCCCCAGCACGCGCCCATCATCGAGGCGATCTTGCGAGGCGACGCGAAAGGCGCCGCCCATGCGGCGCAGCACCACAACGAAACCGTGGGTCCGCAATTCCTGGAATCCGTACGCCATAGCGAAGTTCGCTCCGACAACTGATACGCCATTACAGTCGCCCACCAAAGGGAACACCATGTCGACGACCGATTTGATCGAGCGGGATTGCATTGCGACAATTCGCGTTCGCGAAGACCTGACCGCGGCCTTTCGTTGGGCAGCCAGACTTGGCTTCCATGAAGGAACCTGCAACCATTTCAGTGCGATGCTACCGGACCGACCGGGCTGCTACCTGATCAATCCTTTCGGCCGGCACTTCTCGGAGATGCAAGCGAGTGATCTTCTGGTGGTCGACGAACAGGGCTGTGTCATCGAGGGTCACGGCGAGGTTGAGCTGACCGCCTTTCATATCCATTCCGAGATTCATCGAGCGAGACCCGACGCGCTTTGCGTCCTGCATACGCATATGCCCTACGCGACGGCGATTGCTTCGCTCGATCGCGGCAGACTCCTCATGTGTCATCAGAACGCCACTCGCTTCTATGGACGAATCGCTTACGACGACGACACCACGGAAGCCTTTCAGGGTCTCGCGCTGAGCGGCGGCGAAGGCGCGCGCATGGTGCGTGCATTGGGTGACAGCAGCGCTTTGCTGTTGAAAAGTCATGGCCCGCTCGTGATCGGGGCGAGTGTCGCTGAAGCATTCGACGACCTCTACTATCTCGAACGCGCAGCACAGAACCAGGTTCTTGCGGTGTCCATGAATCAAAAGCTCGCCGAGATCGATCACGAGACGGCCAGCAGAACCGCAGCCGATTTCAGGCACTATGCTCCGGCGGCGGCGCGCGCGCATCTGGACGCGTTGCAGCGCATACTCGACAGGGAAGATCCAGGCTGGCGCACCTGACGTTCGCTGGCATTCTCGCAAACCGCCGGACATCAGACTGATTCAGAGGCGCTGCGACCGACTCCGTCTCAAGGCAATGAATTCGCAAGGACCGCACATGGGTATCGTCAACGACACGGTTTCGTTCACTCGCATGGATCAAGGCACCGAGGAGGAATATCGATTTCTCGAGAAGAAATTCGAACCGCTTTTCATCAGCCTTGCGAATAGCGTGCTCGAACTGCTGAAGCAATTGAAGGGGGATCGCGTCGGATACAAGATCGACCGCTATGAGCATTCACTGCAGGCCGCCACGCGCGCATACCGCGATGGCGCCGATGAAGACACGATCGTGATGACGCTTCTGCATGACGTAGGTGATACGCTGGCGCCGGAGAATCATTGCGAACTCGCGGTTGCGATCCTGCGTCCTTATATCTCGGACGACAATCTCTGGATCCTCAAACATCACGCGGTTTTCCAAGGGTACTACTATTATCATCATGTTGGTCGCGACCGGAACGAACGGGACCGGTACCGTGACCATCCGCTGTACCAGCGCGCCGTCGACTGGTGCGAGAAGTGGGACCAGGTTTCGTTCGATCCTGACTACGACAATCTGCCTTTGGAGTTCTTCGAGCCGATGGTGCAAAAAGTCTTCGCGCGCAACAAGTTCCGCTACGGTGACTGAGAATGAGCGACGGTGATCTATGATACTCGAGCGAAGCGCGGGTTCATGAATCACACGACACACCAGGGACGCCAAAATCCTGGAGGACCGCGGTGTTTAGGGTCGACCGCGATGTACCATCTGATTAGACCGCTCGCGCGGTATGGGGCTCCGTCTGCGCCTCTGGCAACGACTGCCGGCTCAGTGGCACCAGTGCTTATGTTGGTGACTGAGGCAATCCGCGCCACTCTCCAACAGGAGCCCCATCGGACCTGCCCGCGTCTATGCGAGCACTCGGTTCAGGACCACGACTAAGCCACGGTGCTTCCAGCGTCTAATACGATCGACGCCCCGTTCATGTGAGACGATTCTGATGAGAGCAGGAATGCAACCGTGTTGGCCACGTCCTCCGGTTTTCCATACGGGGTCTGCGTCGCTCTAGTGATGGGGTTTCCACGCTTCGACGCCATCTCATTCAGAGAATCAATCAACGCCGTTTGAATTGGACCAGGAAGGACCGCGTTCACCCGCGCTCCCGTTCCGATGCATTCGAGGGCGGCACTTCTCACAAGACCCAAGACCGCGTGTTTGCTTGCCACATACGCAGACAGGTTTGCGCGGCCGCGGATCGCTGATGTGGATGCGGTTGCCACGAAGCTACCTCCCCCGCTCGCCCGCAGGGCCGGGAGCGAATGCTTCAGCGCGAGGAATGTGGCCCGGACATTGACATTCATAACGAGATCAAATACCTCGTCTGGATAGTCCGTGACTGCTTCGAGATGTCCCGCCAACCCTGCGTTACTCACGAAGCCGTCAAGCCTTCCAAAGCGCTCCACAGCGAATGCCACCAAGTCACGCATGTATTGAGCTTGAGTTACATCTCCTGGAAAAACTTCCGCTTCCGCATTGAGGGCACGACAGCGAGATAGCACTTCGGCCGCAGCTTTCTCCGTGCGGGCCGCAAGAACAACGGACCATCCGCGTTCGGCCAGGCGGATACAGACTGCTCCACCAATGCCCCCGGCTGCACCGGTGACAATCGCGACTCTATGATTGGTTTCTACGTCATCCCCGGATAGAGATGGATCGATTTCTGTTGGCATAACGCTCCTGCGTCTTTCCGCTTCGCGATGAGGTTCGACTTCACCATGCCCGTCTCGAGTGAGTGAGAAATGGTTTCCCTCGCCCGGGCCCCAATGAACCCAAAAAAAGGGCTCAAAAAACAACGATGTCATCGACCCTCGATGGATCAACAACTGAATCGCCTAATTCGACTCAACCGAAAGTATCTCTTCCAGGCCGTAGCGCGGCGTGAAGGGATCGTGAAAGTCCCACCATGATTCGACTGTTCGCAATCACGAAGCCCGACCCCTTAACTGTCATGCCGATATCGGCGCATTGCCCGTTAATACTGCCAACTTCCGCCTTTGGAACCCTGAACGCTCGGATCGCACATCGATCGCTTGAAGGGCAACGCCGTTGCTGTCGACGCGGGCCATTACCGCTGAGGGTTAGGACGTCGAGCCCTGACACCCCGCGCGATTAAGCAGCGAATGGCTGGATGTCTTCAGTCCGGTATTTCTCGTCAGGGAAACACGAGACCCTATCGACTGTTTTGATGCTTGGTGGGAGACGATACTACCCAAACCACGACAGCTTCCGTTTCGCCGCGGTTCACCCATCGATAAGGTTGGCCATCAATCCGAAAGCTGTCCCCTGCCGTTAGCAGGGACGCCTGGTCCTCGATCCAAAGCTCCAGTTCTCCCTTGACGACATAGCCTTCTTCTTCGGTATCTCGCTCTATCGGCTCTGCCAGAAGTGCGCCGGGGGCGATCGTGCTCAGAAATGTCACAAACACTCCACCGGTATTGGTGGAGGGCGAAAGCACTTCCTCCACGAGACCATCCGTCTCTGTTTCGAGTTTCCGACGCGATGCGGCGCGGACGATGTGGCCGACCTCTTCTGCCGGTTTGAACTCCGACATCAAGAACCAGTTGAGTGGCACGCCAAGCGTATTGGCCAATCGCCTCAGATCAGAGATAGTGCTTTCAGCGTTACCACGTTCGAGCTGGCTAATAAAGCTAACCGATCGTCCTGTTGCGGACGCAAGGTCAGCAAGCGTCTTCGCCTGCGCCTTGCGCAGACTCCGGATCGCTTGTCCGAGTGCCACCCGGTCAATCCCGGCCTCCGCCGGTTCGGATACTGCCTGCACGGAACTGCGCCCCATCGCTGCCTCCACTCGCCTGAAGAATGTCTGACCGGAAAATATAGTCAGAAAATTTTTCACATGAAAAATCCGATTGTACTATTCTTCAAGCGTTCAACAAGCAAGCGATCGACACCTTCCGCACGTGCCCCGCGATCCCGTGTGGGACGGCTCCCACCAATCAGACCGCCACGAATCCGCAAGCGGAAGGCGCGTCCAACTTAATGCGTGTAACTCGCGGCCGTTTCCGTGAGACTCTTTCCTTTCGTTTCTGGCGCGAGCCACTGTGACACACCCGCTCCAATGGCGGCGATCGCGGCGGCGATCAACATGGTGCCAGAAGCACCGATGTTTGCCATCGACCATGGAAGGAGAAACGTTCCGAGACCGGCTCCAATCCGGCTAAAGCCGGCGGCGAACCCAGTCCCGATTCCTCGCACCTCGGTCGGAAAAACCTCGCTGGGATAGATAGCCGACAAGGTAGTGGGTCCAGCATTGAAAAATGAAAAGATAAGAAAGAGCGCTAGCACAGCCGCGGCTGGGGCATTGGCCCACAGTCCAATTGTCGCAAGCACTATGGTACACACCCATTGTGTTGGTACCGTCAAGGCCCGACGTCCAACTTTGTCGATCAACAAAACGGTAATCACAACGCCTGCCAAAGCAACTGCAGAAAGGCCCAGACCACCTCTCAGTCCAGCGTCGAGATTGTATTTCTTCAGGACGCTATCGGCGAACGTTGCAATCGCAAAATATGGCGTGACGGCGCAAAACCAAAACATCGATACGAAGAAAGTGGCTCGCCAGTATTGCGAGGAAAACAGCGTCCGAAATCTCGCGCTACAAGCGGATGTAGACTCGCACTCAATGTCGGCGATGTCTTTGCTCTCCATATATCGCCAGGCGATGGCATGCGCTTCCTCGAAACGCTTTTGATTCCATAGCCAGCGCGGCGACTCAGGTAAGCCTATGCGCCCCACGATCAGTACCGCTGCAATGAATGTGCTCGTTCCAAGTACTGACCTCCAACCCCAATGAAAAACTTCATCGAAAACGTATCCCGCAGCGAAGGCGACCATGAATCCGGTGTACCAGGCGACGATGGCAGCGCCCATGAGCCGTCCGCGTAACTTCGGCGGCGCGAACTCCGACATAAGGGGCCAACCAACAGAATACTCAGCACCGATCGCAATGCCCATCAACAAGCGCACGATAAGAAGCTCAAGCGGCGAACTTACAAAAAATTGCATCGCCGACGAAACGAGGAACAGGACCATGTCCAGCATGAACAGCGGCTTCCGTCCAAATTTGTCTGCGGCCCAGCCTCCTAACGGAGAACCGAACAAGATTCCAAACAGCGCCCCCGCGGCAATCAGGCCTTCCCATACGGTCGAAATACCAAGACCGGCCGTCATCTTAGCCGTCACAGGGCCGACGATTCCGAGGATGTAGCCATCGAGGAACTGTCCTCCGGTAAGGACAAGCATCATCCTGATCATGAAGCGTCGTTTGAACGCGACGGACGTCTCTGTCTCGCCGATTGTACGTATAGGGGTTGAGAATGACATGGATGCTCCTCCGTTTTCATATGCAGCTGGCAACTGGACCAATGATCAGTAAAGTTGCACTGCGAAATCGTCTTTATGCTGTTGGGCCCTTTTCAGCACACGGTTCGATCCGCGACTTGTCAGGCTCTAATTTATTCGACAAGTGTTTTCTTTAGCGAAACAATGCGCGCATTACGTTCTTGAATCGGCGCAACATATCGTCGTCGTACGCCTTCACACAACGTTTCAACTTCACTCTGCGGCAACACATAGGATGCAGGCGTTCAATTTCAGCCGAAGACCGTCGATATGCCAACGTGGCCGTCACATCGAGAGCGCTGCGATTTAGAAATCAGCCTGCGCAAACGGACTCGCCTTATCGAGCCAATCGAATTCCTCGGCTCCAGTACTGGCGACTGTCTCGGTTCGGCACAACGACGTAGTTCTTCTCGCCCGGAAGGAGTTGCGAGCATCCTCCACAACTCGATCGGCCAAAGCAGTCTCACCCTCATCGGCGAGTCGCTCAAAGGTTATGCGATCCTGGAAACTCGGACGTGTCATTGGTCTTTTCCTAGTGAACTAGCACGTTGCATGGGCTGTATCCGATTCGGGTTCATCGCGCCGAGTTGAGCTTCCAGTTGTTGGAGCTAAAAAGGGGCCGGCACCCCTCAGTGAGGCACCGGCCAAAAGCACTCACGCTTCTCGCTTGCCCGCAGTGAGTCCACTCCAAGGAAACTCAAGTCTCCGCTGAACATGTAATGCCGGAGTTATTTGGCAACCGGCATCGTGAATTCAGCACCTTTACTGATGCTATCGGGCCATCGCTGCATCACGCTCTTGTACCGCGTGTAGAAGCGGATGCCTTCTTCCCCGTAGGCATGGTGGTCACCGAAGAGTGACTTTTTCCAGCCTCCGAAGGAGTGCCACGCCATCGGGACCGGAATCGGCACATTGACACCCACCATCCCCACTTGAATCTGACGGGTGAATGCTCGGGCCACGCCACCATCCGACGTGTACAGCGACACACCGTTGCCGAATTCGTGCGCGTTTATCAGCTTGACCGCACTGGCGAAGTCCGGGACGCGGATGACTGCAAGGACCGGCCCGAAAATTTCCTCCTTGTAGATCTTCATGTCCGTGCGGACACCGTCGAACAGCGTACCGCCAATGAAAAAGCCATTCTCCGCAGCGACCGGATGAACACGACCATCCACGACGAGCTTCGCGCCCTCCGCTTCACCCGCCTCGATGTAACCCGAGACCTTCGCCTTGTGCTCGGCCGTGACGAGCGGACCCATCTCCGCGTCAAGGTTCTCGCCGTTCTTGATGACCAGCGATTCCACGCGGGGAATCAGCTTTTCGATAAGTTCGTCGCCTGTTTGGCCAACAGCGACCGCAACCGAGATTGCCATGCAGCGCTCGCCCGCGGAGCCGTATGCGGCGCCGATGAGAGCGTCGACCGCGCGGTCGAGGTCAGCGTCAGGCATCACAACCAGATGATTCTTGGCGCCGCCGAGCGCCTGGACGCGCTTGCCACGCTTTGAGGCTTCCGTGTGGATGTACTCGGCAATCGGCGTCGAGCCGACGAACGAAATGGCAGCCACGTCCGGATGTTCGATGAGCGCGTCCACTGCGACTTTGTCGCCGTTCACCACGTTGAACACACCGTTGGGCAACCCCGCTTCCGTGAGCAACTCGGCGAGACGCAAAGAAGCTGAAGGGTCACGCTCCGAGGGCTTCAAAATGAACGTATTGCCGCAAGCGAGCGCCACCGGGAACATCCACATCGGTACCATGACCGGAAAGTTGAACGGCGTGATGCCCGCCACGACGCCGAGCGGCTGACGCAGATTCCAGTTGTCGATGCCACCGCCAATCTGATCCGTGAAGTCGGTCTTCAGCAGATTCGGAATACCGCAGGCGAATTCGACGACTTCGATGCCGCGGACGACTTCACCTTGCGCATCGGTGAACACCTTGCCGTGCTCGCGAGTGATGAGCATCGCGAGTTCGTCCTGGTGTTTGTTGAGCAACTCTTTGAACTTGAAGAGGATCCGAGCACGCTTCAGCGGTGCCATCTCGCTCCAGCTCGGAAACGCCGCGGTGGCAGCCTGCACCGCGCTGTTGACTTCTTCGACCGACGCCAGAGCGACAGCACCCGTGACTTCTCCAGTGGCCGGATTAAAAATATCTTTGAATCGGTCGTTCGACGGAGCGACGACTTGGCCACTGATAAAGTGGCTGACCGTTTTGACCGAGAGGTCCGCCTTTTCGCTTACTACGTTCATTTCAAACTCCAAACTCGATCCTGGCCAGGCAGCCAGGGTGCTCAAGTCCAGCCCCCGCCTCACGCGATGCGCACGGTGATCAAGACTTGGTCAATTAGCCTCTTATCAACCACCAACGGCGGCGAGGAGGCAAGCATGTCGCCCTTGCAACACCTATCAATACACCGACTGGGGTGCATGAGGACGATTTCGTAGGCGCACGCCTTGACAGAGTCTGGACGCTACTCGAGCGAAGTCGCAACTACAAGGCCCAGATCGCGGATGTCCACGACGTGCAGAGAATCGGATGCTGATAGCGGTCGCCGTAATGTCCTTGAGCGAAACGCTCCCACGGACGACTGGAAAAAATATCTAGCGTCCATTTAGTCAGAACTACTACGTGAATCTAATAATCCTTCGCAGCAGCAAAGCACGGGGATGACAATAGCCGAGGGCAACCGGCCGCCCTCGGCTTTTCAGCATCAGCCTTCCAACGTAGCCAGTGCCTTGCGAAGCCCTTCCGCGTGATCCTTTGACAGTGCGCGCAGCGGCTTCCGCACTCGACCTGTTCCGAATCCTCGCAGTTTCGAGGCATGGAGAACCGATGCGACGTATTCCGTCCGCCAAATGAACAACAGCGACGGAAGCATCTTGTGCCAGAGCGTGAAGGCTGCGGATACGTCTCCAGATTGGACCAGGTTGTAGAGCTTCACTGCTTCGGTAGGCAGGAAGTTGGCCGCGCCCCAGATCGCGCCTTTTGCACCAGCCAGAAACGCGAAAATGGTGGTCGGATCACAACCGTTGAGAACGTTGGCGCCAGTGGAAATGAACTCCTGGTGAGTAGTGATGTCACCAGCGCTGTCCTTGATGTAGTTGTAGTTCGGAAGTTCAACAAGCCGCTTCAGAAGCGACGGCGAGACAGCAATGCCAGTCGCTTGGGGAATGTTGTAACCGATGATGTCGATCCCGATCGAGGCATCAACTTCCTTGTAGAACTCGAAGAGTCCGTCGTCGTCCGACGGCCCTTCGAAATACGGCGGCAATACCATGATGGCATTTGCGCCGATCGACTCTGCATGCTTGGAGCGACGGATGACTTCGTCCACGTTCAGTGCCGACGTCTGACAGATGACATTACAGCGCCCCTGAACCCGCTTGGCACCCAGTTCATACAGCTTATTGCACTCTTCTTCGGTCAGGTACGGATGCTGCCCCGTACCTGAGCCGAACACGATACCGTGAACACCAGCGTCGATATAGCGGTCGACGAGGTCTTCGAAAGTTCGATAGTCGATCGTCCCGTCTTCATTGAACGGGGTTTGCATTGCGAGATTGACACCAACAAGTTCCGCCATTTCCTACTCCATTGAATTTAGACTTCGAGACCAGCTTCTTTGAAGCGCTTGCCCGTTACGTAGTTCACGCCCACCGACGTGATGATTTTCGGATACGCGCGGGCCGGAGTCGCTCGCGACTTGAGAATGTCGATCGTCCGCGAACTCTTTCCGTTGGCGAGCTCCGCGATGGACTTGCCAAAAGCCGTGCCCCGCGAAACGCCCGTTCCATTGCAGAACGCGGCGCCGTAGACATTCTTCGCCAACTCACCCCACACCATCCCGCCGTTTTGAGACAAGGTCAGGAGGCCGCCCCAGCTTGACTCGAATCCCATAGCAGACAGTTCGGGCCAGCGTCTGTCGAATGCGACTTGCTGCTGGATGCGCGCGCGCATGACATCATCGAGCGACGTCTTGAAGTTGTTCGCGTACGCATACACGTTTCGTAGCAGCAGTCGGTTGTCGAGCGTGCGTCGAACCGTCGTTCCGAAGCTGTTGGCCGGGATCAATCCGTACGCGCTTTGATTTCCGACGCGCTTGAGCTCACTTTCCGTCAGTTCGCGTGTCATGCTTGCGAACGTGTAGACAGGAATCGCGGAGTTGCGATAGAAGCCGAACTTCGTCAGGTAGCCCGCAGCACAGATAATGACTTTCGACGCCTTGATGACCGCGTCCTTGGTCTCGAAGACGTGCTGCACGTCGCCAAATTGGGCGGACCTGATGGCCGTGTTTTCGTAGACTGAGACGTTCTTCGGAAGCGCGCGCGCGGCGTTCTTCAAGTACTTGGCGGGCTGAAGCAGAATGGTGCCGGGGTGATGAAGCGCCTTGATATAGTGCTTGCTTCCCGTCATCTCACGCATCTCACCTGCTTCGACCCAGCGGTACTTCTGCCCCATTCGATCAAGGGCTTTCGCAAAGTTGCGGAGATCCTGAACGCCACCGTCGGTAGCAGCGCTGTGATACTTGCCCTGCGGATCCCAGTCGCACTCGACGCCCAGTTCTTCCACCGCGTTCTTGAGGTACGCGTTACCTTCGAGGTTGACGTATAGCTCCTCACTGTTGCCCTTTTCGTCCTCGGCAAAATTCTGGTTTCGCGGATTGTGGGCAAGATCGATCGCGAAGCCCATGCAGCGGCCGGATGCGTTGTTTCCAATACGACCCGCATCCACCAGCACGACCTTCGCATCCGGGCGAAGCTCCGCGTAGCGGCGGGCCGCATGCAGGCCCATCCAACCCGCGCCAATTACAAGACAGTCGCACGTTACATCGCGCGTCAGACGATTCAAAGGCAGTTCCGGGCCTGAGGTAAGGTACCAGCCGGACACTGTGGGCTCTTCATGCGGCGGATCGATCAGGATGCGCTCGCTCAACGCTCTTGCGGCCAACTCTTTTCTCCTTAAATAAACCTATTGCTTTAGTTTCGGCGCCGAACAGATCCATTTGTCCGGTAGGCCTTCTCCGCCGGGCGTCTCCGAGCGTCGATCCTGGTGTGAACCACAGTTCTGTGACTGCGAACTCATCGAAATCCTGCAGCGTGTTTCCACTATAAAATTCGGCCAAAATTTTTTCAAGAAAAATTCCGATTGTTTTTTTCTTTTCAAAGAAATTTTGGATTTGCGCGAATGGAGTACTCACATAGAACCGCGAGACGGCCAAATCTCGCAGGGAAAACCCTAGCCTTGATTAGGTTTGCGTAAGAGTTTCGCGCTGGGTTGGACGGTTTTCCTCTGTCTCGACAAAGGTTCTCGTGGAATGGGGATCTACATTCGAGGGATGGCCTGATTACGTCGCGCGAAGCCGTCGCAATCAGCGTAAAAGAGTCGCGTCGATATCGCGCGCTTGCGGAAATTCGCCCGAACAGCAACGGGCCCCGCCTCAGCGTTGCCCGAACCTTTCGAAGACGCAGTGCCCTCTAACTGAGGGGCGGGGGAATGCCTCCCTCAAATCAGTCAGACCAAGTCCTTGTGCAGCTACGAGACAGCGGCCTGGCCGCGGTCCCGCACCTTTTGATTTTCTTCATCGAGCTGGGTTATTTGATGTACCAGCCCCACGGTTCTTCGCTGACGAACTTGGTGACCTGCTTCGTTTCGAGATAGTTATCGAGTCCCCAGCGGCCAAGTTCGCGCCCGATACCCGATTGCTTGTACCCGCCCCACGGCGCTTCCGTGAACGTCGGTTGCGAGCAATTAATCCAGACGATACCGGCACGAAACGCGGCAGCGACACGCTCCGCCCGTGCGTCGTTCTTCGACATTACCGCGGCTGCCAGGCCGAAACGCGAGTCATTAGCGAGCTCCACGGCCTCTTCCTCAGTCTCGAACGGACGTACGCAGACAACAGGGCCAAAAATCTCTTCGACCCATGCATCGCTTTCAAGCGGAACATCCGTCAAAACCGTTGGGCGCAGATAGTAGCCCTTGTCGAACCCATCAGGACGTGTTCCACCCGCCGCGACCGTCGCACCCGCAGCCTTCGCTGCCTCGATGGCTGCAACGACCTGCTCGTGCTGGCGCTTCGAGACGAGCGGTCCGAGAAGCACACCGTCGTCCAGGCCGTTGCCAATCCTAATGCGATCCGTTTCTTCGACCAACCGCTGCAGCAACTTTTCGTAGATCCCTTTCTGCACGAGGACCCGCGAGGTAGCCGAGCAGACTTGCCCCTGGTTCCAGAAGATGCCGAACATGATCCATTCAACAGCCTTCTCGATGTCGGCATCGTCAAACACGACGAAAGGCGACTTGCCACCCAGCTCCAGGCTCACACGTTTGATGTCACGAGCAGCGGCCGCCATGATTTGCGAGCCGATCGGACCCGAGCCGGTGAAGGCGAGCTTATCCACACCCTTGTGGTCGATGATTGCCTGACCGGCTACCGAGCCAGAGCCAGTCAGAATGTTCAACACGCCCGCCGGCAGTTCAGCTTCATGTGCGATTGCTGCCAGCTCCAATGCCGTCAGCGACGTGATTTCAGCGGGCTTGAGGACGACAGTACAACCGGCTGCGAGGGCCGGCGCGACCTTCCATGCCGCCATGAGCAAGGGGTAGTTCCACGGAATGATTGCGCCCGCGACACCGATGGGTTCCTTGACGGCCTTCGAAGTGAATCGGCCGTCCGAGATTTCAATCTTCTCTTCCGGGTGGTCGTCCAGTTGCTCTGCGAGACCGGCATAGTATTCAAAGCACCCAGCCGCGTCGCCGACATCCCACATTGCTTCTGGAAACGGCTTGCCGTTATCGAGCGTTTCCAGGCGAGCGATGTCTTCCTGTCGATTGCGGATGCCTTTCGCGATCGCGCGAAGATATTTGGCGCGCTGCGCGCCGCTGAGTTTAGGCCAGCCATCCTGGTCGAACGCACGACGCGCGGCCTTGACGGCGATGTCCACGTCTTCAGCAGAGGCTGCACTGATGATCTGAAGGACTTCTTCCGTTGCCGGATTGATGACGTTGCGCGTCTCGCCGTTGACGGGCTTGACCCACTTGCCGTCGATGTAAAGGTCGTTTCGCATAATGTTTCCCTGTCGAATGTGTGAGTCGGTAAGAGATCGGTGCTGAAAACTGTTTGGCCAGCCTGTCGAAGTTGCAGCAGACGAGCGAACCATCAGAGTCGGGAGTGGATCGACGCGCTCGCGAGACAACGTCGACTGCCCGGCAATGCTCACCGAGCTTCGTCACTTAAGAGTCTGATGCGGCGCTCCCGCAGCGCACGCTGGCGTCGCGCGGAATCGTCGGCGCAATTGACGTTGACGAGAGATCGCGACGATGGATACGCCGTTCGCGTTCTTGAGGATGAGGTACTGGAACTGAGTCGTGCATTATCCGTGGGATTCGGAGCAGTATTTCACCCGCTCCCCACGGCCCGCACCGACCATGAATTGACGGGGTGCATGGAAAACCTGTCTGCTCGACCACACACAACGTGTCGAGCAGCAATTCATTCAGTAGATTCCCCCCCGTCCTGATCGCTTAATAGATCGCGTAAACCTTGCGAACCGGCTCCAAGATATCCCATCGCCCCGTCCACCCCGGCGGCAAGATAACGAGGTCACCGCCAGTGATCTCGACGACTTCACCCGTCGAGTCGTCTGTCAGATTGGCTCGGCCTGAGATGATGTAAGTGAACTCGGTGTCCGGACGATTGATAACCGGCCAGCCTCCTGGCTGGCATTCCCAAATGCCCAGGTTGCCAACTGCGTCGGGTGCAAGTTTCTTCACCGCGAGTTGGGGATCGCCGCTATCGGCTCCAGCTCTCTGGCCCGCCGCGGAAAGCTGAGCCGAAGCGATATCTGCGGCTTTGACAATGGTGAATCGGCCCACGTTCTACTCCTTTTCAATGAGCGCCAGTCAGCTTTTCCAACAGCTGTGCCGTGCGCGATGGATGGTTGGTTATCCGCTCTTCGAAATCACAGAATCCGGCCGCTGTCAGACCACCATTGATACCAAGCCATCGCAATGGCTCGTGTTCCCATGCAGGCGAGCGATGATTCACCACAGGCAGTCTGTTGATTTCGTCGTCTTGATCGAGGATCAGATTGCGCAGGATACGGCCGGCAAGATTGCTGGTTGCAACGCCATCGCCAACGTAGTTGCCAGCCCAGGCGATGCGCTTTTGCTTGTCCATGCTGACGGTGGGGCACCAGTCGCGTGCCACGCCCAGCGCTCCGCCCCAGCGATGGGTAATCTGAGCGTCTGCCAGGTCAGGAAAGAACTCGAGCAAAGCGGCGTAAATATTGGCGTGAACCTTGTCAACCAGATCGTCTTCGGGCGAGATCCTGGAGCCCAGGCGATAAGGTGCCCCGCGTCCGCCAAACACCAGCCGACCGTTCGCTGTCACCTGTCCGTAGACTCGAAGGTGGCGCATGTCGTTGAACGCAAGGCGATGGTCGAGACCCAGCCGTTGGCGCAACGCCTGCGGCAAGGGCTCCGTCGCCAGAACCAGCGAATAAAGCGGAATAACCGAGCGCCGAAACTCCGGCAACTGGCAGGAAAATGCCTCGGTCGCACGCACGACGGTTCGGGCTCTCACCTCACCCTGCAGCGTCCGTACATGTCCAGGGGCAATGCTGATGGCGGGCGATTTTTCGTAGATCCGCGCGCCCATCCGTTCCACCACCGCGGCAAGGCCTCGAACCAGCTTGCCTGGATGAATCAGCGCGCAGTGCTCGGTGTAGAGGCCGCCAAGCACATGATCGGCGCCAATCCGCGAGGAAGCTTCTGCTGCGTCCAACGCGCGCCATTGCTCCGGCAATCCGAAGCGAACCGAAGCGTCGACCGACGCCCGAATGCGATCAAACTGAGGACGGGTACGCGCGAGAGATAGAAAGCCCTGTTTGGCGTAATCCGCATCAATGCCTTCGCTGGAAAGCACGCGGCCGATTTCGTCCACTGTCTGGTTCATCGCTTGCTGCAGGTGCAGCGCGGCAGCATGCGAATACATCTCCGCAACACGTGACAACGAAATCGGGAAAATCGCGGAAGCCCACCCACCGTTGCGCCCGGAAGCGCCAAATCCGACCGTCTCCCGCTCCAGCAGCACGACCTTCAGGGAAGGTTGCGATTTGAGCAAATAGTATGCGGTCCAAAGCCCTGTATAGCCTGAGCCAATGATCGCGACATCGGCTTGTTCCGCTCCTGTCAGCGCATCGCGCGCAGGCGAGTCTTCATACCACAGTGGGCGGTTGGGAAGTTGTTTCAGATTCTGCAGGGACGGCATCCCGGTTCTCCATTCCAATCCATTTTTCAGCTCAAGTGTGCTTGTAGCGTGCGGTCGATAAGCGCGCGTGCTCGCGTATATCGACGTGTCGAACCGACCCGCGGGACGGCAGTGAGGCGGCGCCCTCTCCGAATGCGGTTCGCTCGCTTCGAGCGTCATGCCACGCGATGTTGTCGGATCACTTGATGTACCAGGCCCAGGGCTCGTCACTCACGTAGGCCGTAATCTGCTTGGTCTCGAGGTAGTTCTCAAAACCCCACCGTCCCAGTTCCCGGCCAATACCCGATTGCTTGTAGCCACCCCACGGCGCTTCCGTGAAGCCGGGCTGCGAACAGTTGATCCAGACGATGCCCGCCCGCAGCGCAGCGGCGACTCGCTCCGCACGTGCGTCGTCGCTCGTCATCAGTGCCGCCGCGAGCCCGAATCGCGTGTCGTTCGCAAGGGCGATCGCCTCCTCTTCCGAGGCAAACGCGCGCACGCAGACAACCGGGCCGAAGATCTCTTCCTTCCAGGCCTGACTGTCGAGCGGTACGTCAGTCAGTACCGTCGGTTCGACGAAATAGCCTTCGGCCAGGTGGGCCGGACGCCGACCGCCCGTCACAACGGTCGCGCCCTGCTCGCGCGCTTTCTCGATTGCGCCGACCACCCGCTCCAGTTGAATCTTCGACACCAGAGGACCGAGCAGCACACCGTCAGCCAGTCCATCACCGATCGTGATCTTCTGCGCCTCCTCAACGAGCCGCTCCAGAAACCGAGCATGAATACTCTCGTGCACGAGCACACGGGAGGTAGCCGAACACACCTGCCCCTGGTTCCAGAAGATGCCGAACATCACCCATTCGACAGCCTTCTCGATGTCGCAGTCGTCGAACACCAGAAATGGCGACTTACCGCCCAGTTCGAGACTGACCCGCTTGATCGACTTCGCGGCAGCAGCCATCAGCTTCGCACCAATCGCGCCTGAGCCGGTGAAAGCAAGCTTGTCGACCTCGGGATGATCGACAAGAGGCTGTCCAGCCTCCGAGCCAATACCGGTGATCACGTTCAGGACGCCGGGCGGAAGCTCGACTTCTTCCGCGATGGCGGCGAGCTCCAATGCAGTGAGCGACGTGGCTTCTGCAGGCTTGAGCACGATAGTGCAGCCAGCGGCCAGCGCCGGCGCGACCTTCCACGCCGCCATCAGAAGCGGATAGTTCCAGGGAATGATCGCGCCGACGACGCCCAGGGGTTCGCGAGCAACTTTTGACGTAAAGCGGGCATCCGGAAGGCAGATCGTTTCGACCCGGTTCTCGTCATATTCCTCGGCGAGACCGGCATAGAAGTCGAAGCAGCCAGCGGCGTCACCGATGTCCCATTTCGCTTCGGGCAAAGGCTTGCCATTGTCGAGCACCTCGAGTTCGGAGATCTCGTCGAGACGGTTCCGGATACGCGATGCAATCTTCCTCAAGTATTGCCCGCGCTGCGCGCCCGACATTTTCGGCCATTCGCCATTGAACGCACGCCGCGCCGCAGTCACAGCGTGATCAACGTCTTCCTCTGTGGCCGCCGAGATTTCGTGGAACACCTTGCCGGTTGCCGGATTGACGACATCCAGCTTGCCACCGAGCTTCGGTGAAACCCATTTTCCGTCAATGAAAAGACCAGTTCGCATCTTCGTTCCAACTTTACAGATTGATCGGTATAACTCTCTACCCTTCGTGCCGTATGGGCTCAACCGGGAACCGCGCGCCTCTCTAAACCCAGATCCACCCGGATCAAGCGAGCGTCAGATACTTCCTCGGGATTGCTCCCCGGAATACGCGGTCCAGGACAATCGCCAGGGCCACGATTGCGATACTTGCGCGCATCCCGAGGCCAAACTCCATCCGCGAGAGACCACGCGTGACCTCGGCTCCGAGCCCGCCTGCACCGACGAGTCCGGCGAGCACCACCATGCCCAATGAGAAGAGAACGCATTGGTTCACGCCCACCAGCAGCGTCGGCATTGCCGAGGGCAACTCGATCTTCCAGAAGATCGACCGTTTGCTGGCGCCAATGGCGTGGCCCAATTCCACACGGCTCTCGGGAATCTGACTCATTGCGAGAATGGTCAGTCTCACCATCGGCGGGATGCCATAGATGATCGTCGACAGCAACGCCGGAACGACGCCCAGTCCGAACAAGATGACCGCCGGAACCAGATACACCCAGGGCGGCAACGTCTGCATGACATCCAGCAAAGGACGAACCGCGACTTGCAGCCTTTCGCTTCGGGAAAGAACAACGCCAACAGGCAGGCCGACGACCACCGAGAACACGACTGCCAGCGCGATCACCGCGATGGTCTCGACCGTCGCGCTCCACATTCCCAGGCCGAGACAAAGCGCCAGCCCGGCGGCACAGAGCACGCCGCCCCGCCATCCGGCAACGATCAGCGAGATCAGTGCGAGTGCGCCGATGATCGCGGGCGGCGGTGCCAGTGAAAGTACGTGCACGATGGCGGAGATCAGGCTGCTGAAGAACGCCGACACCGCAACGAAACCATCGTGATGGTGGATATTCAGATACGACAGGACGGGTGCAACAACGGACCCAGGAGAAACGTGCATAAAATCCATCACTCGCTCCTTATCTCTGACCGAGCCGTTGCGAGAAACGGTCCAGTACGATGGTGACAACAACGATCGCGATGCCTGCGTTCACCGCCTTATCGATCTGGAGGGTGCGCACTGCGTCGTAGATCGCCTGACCCAGGCCGCCCGAACCTGCGATGCCGGCGATGACCACCATGCCGAAGCTCAGCATCAGGCTTTGATTGATCCCAGCAAAGATCGACGTGAGCGCCATTGGCACGCGAATCTTGAACAAATGGTCGAACACCGTCATACCCACGGCCGTTCCTAATTCCCTGAACTGGATCGGCGTCATGCGCACGCCGTGCGCGGTGAGGCGCAATGCAGGCGGGATTGCAACGATCCACGTGGCCCACATTGCGGTTGCCGGACCATAACCGAGCAGCGCGATACCTGGGAGCAGGTAGATATATGGCGGCATCGTCTGGAGAAAGTCTAGAACGACTTCAACACCCTTGATCGACCGCGAGCCCAGGCCGAGCACGATGCCCGCCGGGATCGCGACCGCAAGCGCAAGCAGCGTCGAACTGAACACGAGTGTCAACGTGCTCATGGTTTCGGCCCACAAACCCATCGCCTGACACAGCCACAGCCCGATCACAGCCGTGACGGCGAACGTGCGGCCGATGAAGCGCCAACCGCAAACTGCTGCAACCAGGATCAACATCCACCACGGCACGAACGTCAGACCCGCGTTGATACCGTTGAACGCTCCGTTGAGCGCGAAGCTCAGGCCGTTGAAGACGTTCGTGGCGTGATCGGTCAACCACGCGAGACTGTTATCTACAGCCGCATCAAAAACTTCCGTCATGCTTGCCATCGCATCACCATTCATCAATTGGTTGCAAGGGCGCCCGAACGCTCGCCTCGAACGTCGATGCCGCGCACGGCTTTCAGGATCGCTTCCCGAGACACGGTCCCGACAATGTTGCCGTGCTGGATCACGGTCAGGTTCTCGCTACCCTTGGCCAGCGACAGGTCGATCATTTCCTCCAGGTCCGAGTTGATGTCGACGCTCGCCTGCGATTGCGCAGGCTGCTGCCCGCCCGCGACCGGCTGCATGACCGAGTAGGCCTTAACCAGTTTGAGACGCGAAATCCCTTCCATGAAGCTGGCCACGTAGTCATCCACCGGCTTTAGCGCGATGTCCTCAGGCGTGCCGATCTGAACGATCTTTCCCTCTCGCATGATCGCGATCCGATCGCCAATCCGGATCGCCTCTTCGATGTCGTGCGTGATGAAGATGGTCGTTTTCTTGAGCTTGGTAGAGAGCTGCCGGAATTCGATCTGGAGCTGCTTGCGAATCAGCGGATCGAGCGCGCTGAATGGTTCGTCCATCAGCAACAGTTCAGGATTTGCCGCGAGCGCGCGTGCAATGCCGACGCGTTGCTGCATGCCACCGGACAATTCGCGCGGGTAACGATCCGCCCAACTGCCGAGCCCAACCGTGTCGAGCGCCGCCTGGCTCTTCTGCCGGCAATCGGAAGCTGACAGCCCCTGCACTTCGAGCGGAAGCATCACGTTCTGAAGGACAGTGCGGTAGGGCAGCAATGCCACTTGCTGAAACACCATGCCGATGCCGGTGGAGCGGAGCTTGCGCAATTCCGAATACGGCATCTTGCAGATGTTCTTGCCGCGTACGATCACCTCACCACTCGTCGGATCGATGAGCCGGTTGAAGTGGCGGATCAAGGTGGATTTGCCGCTTCCGGAAAGACCGATGATGCAGAACGTCTCTCCCTCGCCGATAGAAAAGGAGGCGTTAGCGACCGCGGCCACGCAGCCGAATTTCTTCAGCAATTCCTCTTTGTCGTACTGCCCGCTTCTGGCGGCTTCGAGTGCTGCCGCGCCCGGATTGCCAAAGATTTTCCAGACATCGCGACATTCGACGATGGTGGGCCGGGTGACGTGAGAAAGCTCGTTCATCATGTTCATACTTCCTTCCAGCAGTGAAAGAGATGTCGACGCGTGAGGAAGGCCGGGTTGCCACGCAATTGACGACGTTGGTCGCCCGGCCTGCCGGTCACTTACTGGAAATCGTCGCCCATTTGTCCAGAAGTACGGCGTTCTGCTTGGCCCAGTCGTCTACCGCCTGGTCCATCGTCTTTCCATCCTTGACTTCACCATTGATGCGAGTAATGTCTTCGATCGGGATGTATTCGCCCGCCAGGAGTTCGCGCAGGCGCGGATTTTCAGTTGAGAATCCTTTCTTGGCGATCCAGTAATAAGTCTGGGGCGGAGCAAAAACGTGCTTCGGATCGTTCAGGAATTTGACCTTGAATTTCTGCGTCATCCACGACGGAGTCCACAAAACAGTGACCATCGGCTGCTTGCGTTCGAGTGTCGACTGAAGCTGGGCAACCATCGCAGCCGTACTGCCATCGACGAGGGTGTAGTCCAGACCGTACTGCTTGATAGCCTCACGCGTTTCACGCATCAGCCCCGAGCCCGGTTCGATGCCAATGATCTTGCCGCCAACCTGTCCCTTGATGGAGTTCAGCTGATCGACAGAATCGATAGGCATGTAATCAGGCACAACGATGCCCTGCCGAAGACCGTGCGAGATGACCGACACCTTCTCGAGTCGCTCCTTGTTCTTCGTCCAGTAATCCGACGTGACGTAGTTGACCTGCGAAACCAGCAAATCGACGTCTCCACGCGCGAGGGCGCTGAATGCAATGCCCCACTCCGAGAAGTTGGTGACCTGAACCTTGTAGCCCTCTTTCTCGAGCAGTCGTTTGGTGATCAACGTCATCGGCGAGAGGTCTTCCCAACCCATCGTTCCGAGTTTGACCTGAGTCTTCTCCGCGGCGCCCGCCGTGCACGCGAAACAAAACAATGCTGCGAACGCAATCCGTCTCCACCACTTGTGCATGATTTGCACTCCTTTATATATGGATAATGTTTTACTTCGATATTTATTTCGCTTATTCGGGACGATAGGCCCAAAGGTCAGACCTAACGAGAGGCGAACGCCTCATTTTTTACTACAGAAAAACCGCACTGCCCTTCGTTACGGCGTGCATCAACTATAGAATCGTCGCAAAATTTTTTCAAGAAAAAAACTGGTAGATTTTTTTTGCGTAAGGGAAATTCCTAGCAGATCCTACATCTAGGACGTCGTTCCCCACTATTCGTACGGCTCAGCCAACGTGGTAAGTACATACACCATACGACACGTATTCAAGCAGGCGACGCAAGGTCTGTCTTTTGGTCGCCCTACTGTGCGGACGCGTTGCCTGGGTCAGAACTTATGCATGATTGCCCCACGTACCACCACCTGGTTACTGTTCGACGAGACGGCGGCAGCACCAGGGACGTAGGCGACGTCGAGAACTGAACCGTTCTTGTCGCCACCAGCGTGCTGATACGCTGCCTGCAGATAGACGTCAGTACGCTTGGAGAGCAAATAGTCGACCATTAGTCCGCCCTGCTGGTAGTTCGGGTGGGACTTTCCAGCCGTTGTATCGAAGTTCGTCCGCGTGTAGGTGTAAACCGCCCCCAAGGAGAAAGCCGGGGTGAACTGGTAACGGCCGTTGATTTCGAAGTTCTGGAAGCGCAGCGACGAAAGCGTGCCGGTTGCGGGCGTAATCGGGCCGACGTAGCCAGAACTGACCGGTTGGGCAATGTAGGTGTTGGTGTACACAAATCCCAGCGTCGCCGCCCCGAAGTTGTAGTTCACGCCCGCGCCGAAAATCTGGAGGCGTTGCGCGACGAAGTTTTCGTCACCCCCATTGTTGATCGCGCCGGTCGCAGTTGCGGACGGGTTGTTGGCGTGCAAATACGACGCCGCCAACAAGAGGCCACCTAGCGTGTACTGCGCCCCTACGCTGTATTGCCGGTTGTTCGCGAAGTTCGTATCGTTGCTGAAACTGTATGTGCCGCCGAACTTCAGGCCGGCAAACGTCGGACTCGTGTACTTTACTGTGTTGTTGACGCGGAAAGTGTTCGTCGCATTATCGTTATCGTACGGGTGAGCGAAGATGTAGCCTCCCCAACTTCCGGTCACGGTGGTTTGCGCAAGATAGTCGACCAGCGAATCATACTGCCGGCCAAGCGTCACACCGCCGAACTGATCGTTGACGAGACCAACGTACGCTTGGCGACCGAATCCAAGGCCGCCCTGTCCAAGCCCGCCGGTATTCACGTCAAATCCATTTTCGATTTGAAACGTCGCCTTGTAGCCGCCGCCTAAGTCCTCGGCTCCCTTGAGGCCCCATCGGCTTCCCGCGAGATACCCGCTCTGCATTTGATACGCCTGATGACCCTTGGCGTTATTAGTGAAGGTGAGACCTTCGTCGATCAGGCCATACAAGGTCACTGAACTCTGAGCCAGCGCCGGAACAGAAAAAACCAGCAAAACGGATGCTGCAATGTAATTCTTCTTCATCGCTTTCTCTCCAAACTGCCATTGTTTAGTTTCAATTTACTAACACGTCGCTGCCCTGTGATGACCGCACTCGCCACGCGTTAAAACGCTTCATGCTCACGGCACGGATTGCTCCAGTTAACCCTTACGATCGTTCGCGCTTTCATCAGTAGTACTACATTCCCGATTTGATTCAGGTCTACGGTACCTACGTCGTCGGCCTGGCGAGATGGAAGGCCCCTGCGTTCCAGCGCGTTCCACCCGAGGTCTGACGACGCCAACCATCAATCACCACGGATCAGGTTGCGCCACTATAGGAACACCGTAAAATTTCTGCAATAAAAATTTACCCCTATTCTTTTTTTACCAAGAAATTGAGGTGCAACCGTTTTTCGATGTAAGCAGGAGAATAGGGCGCCCTTTTGGGAGGCAAGCGGCAGCGCGTTGGGCCGCACGGGTCGGCCAGGCGAGGGGGAGGAGAGAAAGCAGATGACGGTAGCCTGACCGCGTGAGCAGCGGAGTCAGGCTGTTCGAGGCCGTAATGTTGTGTTGGCGAGTCGCCGCCCGGGTGCGGCGGCCCGGCGGCCCAGTGCGACGGAAGATTGTGAAAACTTCGGGAGCCTAAAGGCGCACCACGGAAACAGATTCGCCAGCAAGTGTCCGCAAGAAAGCGCCAGCTCCAAAGGTAATCAACGCGTCAATAACCGACGCGGAAGACTCGACCCGTATCGGGGCCTTCGACACAACGCAGATATGCGAGTCCCACGCGCTGGGAACTGACTGGCTCAAATCCGACAAAGTAATCCCCGAACACTGGCACGGACTCCTCCAAGATGGTCGGACTAACCAAATTTATGCGGATGCTTCGCGGCAGTTCGAGGGCCGCGCTCATCACAAAGCCCTGAAGCGCGAGGTTCACACACGACGCGTTGCTACCCTCGCGAACCGGCTCATGTGCGCTGATCCCGCTTGTGAGCGTGAACGATCCACCATCGTTCAACCAGGGCTGGGCCGCAAGCACGACGTTGATTTGCCCCATCAACTTGTCTCGCAGGCCCAGATCGAATTGCTCGGGAGTAGTCTCGGTCAACGGTCCAAAATGAACTCGTCCGGTCGTGGTGACCACGCCGTCAACCTTCCCAATCGTTTCGAAAAGTTTGCGCACGCTTTCGATGTTCGTTGCGTCGACACGATACGCACCGCGAGTTGAACCAACTTCGACGACGTCGTGGCGAGCGCTCAACGACGAGACGACAGCACGCCCGATCGTGCCGGTTGCTCCAATCACAACAATCTTGCCCATTCCGGCTCCTAAATAGATTTTGTACAACTAATCGAACATAAAACGCCTTGCTCAAGTTCGATCTGACTTCATCGAATGGTGTGTCTCGAGTCAATCCGCGTTCGCTTGAGATCGGCGTCAATAGGTAGGCGGAGAGATTATCCAGACAACGACAGCTTCGACCTCTCCACGATTCGCCCAACGGAATTCCTCGCGGGCTATCCGGAAGCTGTCCCCTGCCGCTACTTCGAAATGGTGACCGCCGATCCAGATGTCTAACTGGCCTCTAACGACGTAACCTTCCTCCTCCGTGTCGCGTGTCGTTGGTTCAACCAGAGACGCGCCTGCGGCAAACGTGCTGAGGAAAGACTCGAATGCCCCGCCGATGTTCGGGGAAAGCAGTTCTTCGACAAGGCCATCCGTCGCGCTTCCCAAACGTCGTCGAGCAGTCGCCCGCACAATGCGTCCGACCTCCTCAGTCGGCTTCGTATCCGACATGAAGAACCATCCGAGCGGAACACCGAGATTTTGAGCGACCCGTCGGAGATCAGAGATCGAAATCTCCGCCCGTCCGCGTTCCAACTGACTAATAAAGCTGATCGAACGACCGGTCGCCAGGGCCAGTTCCGCCAGCGTTTTCGATCGCGCCTTGCGAAGCTTGCGGATCTCGTTCCCGAGCGCAAACCGGTCCAGAGCAATATCGTCAATCGCGGACATGTCCCCGTTATCGCGCGCGAGCTCCATCATTTCAATCCCCGCTTCGTTGCTTGAAAAAAAACTTCCTCAAAATTTACCACAAAAAAAATCCGACGTCTTTTTCTGAGAGCGGAAAGCACTTTCCTTTAGCACCAATCTGGTGCGGCGACATCCTCGGATGTTTTAAGGACCGTCAGAAGCCGCGGGGCTCAGCCGTCGTTCGCTACTACCCATTCGCCCTGCTCTGTCCGAATCTCCGTCCACAACTCCGGCGGTCGACCCCTCGCAAGCATTGCTGCCTCAAAGTATGTTGGCTTCCCTGTATCGTTAGAAAAATGACGCAGCCCTTCTGATCCACCATTCGTCGGCCGCTTTCAGGACTCGAAGCGCCTCTCGGACGTCGATCATTTGGCGTGAATCAACGACCTATATTTAGTGGACTGGCCCTGCGACACGGGCAGTCACCAGGCCCGCCGGCGAAATAGTCGTCGTCAGTCACCCGCAATGACACACATCCTCGCTGAGTCCGGGCAAGGCTGGGGCTTAGTCGGCAAAGTCCGACGCCGATCTTGCGCTCATCTTTTCGTTCTTCGTTTTCTCTTAAAAAGATCAAGTCGGCAAGCCGTTCATTTGCAATGACACGATATAAGGGTCACAACACTCGTTGTCGGATTTGACGAGTGCTAGTTAAGAATTATCTGTGCAACGATATATCGTTTCAGTTCGCGCTATGCCGGTCGCTCATGGCATCTGCCAGCACGCGCAACAGCTGTTCAATGACTGAGCCGACGTTCAACCCATGCTTTTTTGACCTTCTGCCTGTTCCCTCCTTTCGACCGACGCGCGACTTGGGGCACTAACCGGCCATGAATTACGCCGCTCGGCACATTATCTAAGTGCGAGCTTTCGGCCCTCGCCATTTTTCTGGCGGCTGCATTACGAACTGCTCGCATTCTCGACGGACTGGATTCGGCCGTGGGCACGCGCCGCGCGGAGGGCCGGGCCGCCCCGCGCATGGACTTCAACCGTTCTTGAAGTGTTTGAGGGGTCGCTTCGAGCGCGTCGAGCTTGCCCTTGGGCCGCCCGGTCTGATGACGAGCGTCGCCCTATTGCTCAAGTAAGCGCCTCAAAGTGCGCCGATGCTCGGCCTCTCGCTTCTCTGCCCGTTTGGCGGTGTCCGCCTGGGGCGGGAGCGACGATGCCAAGATGTCGAAAATCTTCCACGATGGAGCCACCCGAATCATGCCGTCGCTCATCGTAGGCAACTGGCCCATTCTGCGGCGCGCCTCGAATTGAGCACGGCTGATTTCTTGCGTGGCGGAGGGCGGTGACGCGCATGGGAGCGTCTCTTGTTTAGCGTCGAACCGACGGCGCAACGACCCGAAGCAACGAATCGCGACCTACTGTTATTGACCGAAGGCGGCGTTCGCCTCTGAAGCGCCAGCGACCCATGTTGCATGGGACAAGTTGAGATCGACGTCGCCAAGGAAGCATCTAAACATCATATTCGGACGGTCTGCGCGCTGCCCCTCTCCATGCTGACGGCGCAGCGCATCGCGTATTAAGCGATCAGACTCAGATCCGCACGACAAAGTGCTTCGTCATCGTCTCGACGACTTCCCAAGTGCCCTTCAGCCCCTTGCGGCAGACGAAGCCGTCACCTGCTTTCAGTTCGACGGCTTCGCGCCCTTCCTCCCGGATGATGCAGCGCCCAGCAATGATGTGGCAAAACTCCCACACGGGGTAATCCATCGCGAAGGTACCCTCGGTCGCTTCCCAGATTCCCGCAAGAAACCCCTGTTCCCTGCTGCCTTCGTTGACCCAGGTCCGGGTCTGCGGATCGCCCTGAACTGTTCCGGCGAAGAACGGTGCGTTGATCTTCGGTTCGACGGAAGCAGCGTCGAGAATCACCAGGTTCGACACGTTATCTTTCATGCTCTGACCTCATCAATAAGTATGGGTTGGTTTGGTTGCTCAGTGGAAAAGCTTTCGGAAGCCCGACTTGAAATCGCGCGCCACTTCGAACGCTGCATTGCGACCCGGCGCACCCGTGACGCCGCCGCCCGGATGCGTCCCCGACCCGCAGTTGTAGAGTTTCTTGATTGGCGTTCTGTAGTCCGCATAGCCCGGCGCGGGGCGCATGGAGAAAAGCTGGTCGAGGTGGAGCGCACCGTGGAAAATGTCGCCGCCGATCATGCCGAGATCACGTTCGATATCCAACGGTGACTTTATCTGCCGCGCGACGATTGCGCGTCTGAAATTGGGCGCGAACTTCGTGTAATGACCGATGATGTGATCCGCGATCTCGTCCTTGATGTCATCCCAGGAACGACCATCGGATTGATGCGGGTGGAAGTACTGGCAAAACATGCTTGCGACGTGCTGCCCCGGCGGTGCCAACGTGCTGTCCTGAATCGACGGAATCTGCAATTCGATGATCGGTTCCTTCGAATAGGCGCCGTGCTTGGCGTCGTCGTAGGCTTGCTCGAGGTACTGCAGCGACGGCGCGATCACTACGGATGCCGCCCGATAGCTCGCCGGATCATTACCAGGCGCACAGGTGAAATCGGGCAATTCGCTCAGGGCCACATTCATACGGAACACACCCGATATGCAACGCCATGTCTCCATGCGGCGGTGAAAATCCTCAGGTTGGGCGGCTCTGTCGACCAGTTTCGTGAACAGCAGCCGTGGATTGAGGTTCGACACAACCGATGCCGCACGAATCACCTGGCCATCGTCGAGCCTTACTCCGACCGCACGGTCCTGCTCAAGCAGCACCTCCGTCACGCCTTTGCCCGTCACCATCTTCACGCCGAGCTCGCCGGCGGAGCTCGCGATAGCTTGGGTGATCGCTCCCATGCCGCCAATGGCCTGCCCCCATTGGCCCTTCTTTCCGTTCAGTTCCCCGAAAACGTGGTGCAGCAACACATACGCCGAACCCGCCGAGTACGGACTTTGCATGTTTCCCACTGCGGCGCTGTAGCCATACAAGCCCTTGATCGCATCGTCATTGAAGAGCGTGTTCAGGTAGTCGCCCACGCTCATTGTCATGAGCTTGACCAATTCGGCCCGGCCCTGCATGTCGAGCTTCCTGAGCTTGCTTCCAGTTGATAGCGCTCGGACGATCGAACCAAAATCCCCTTGCAGATTTGGCGGTGTTTCAAGAACCAGGGAGCGCAATACGTCGGCCGCCAGCGCGAGCCGTCGATTAAGCTCTTTGAACGCCGCGCCGTCGCCTTTCGAACGGGCATCGAGTGCGAGTGCCGACTGCTCAGGGTCTGCGGACAGCGCGAGGAATCCGCCATCAGCCATCGGGCTGAACCGCTTCCACCCGTTCACGCTTAGCGGGATCAGCTTAAGTCCATGACGATGGAGTTCCAGTTCCGCTATCACGCGCGGATTCAGGAGGCTCACGGCGTACGAATACACCGAGTTGCGAAACCCCGGCGCGAACTCTTCGGTCAGGGCTGCGCCGCCCACAACCGCGCGCTTTTCGACCACGCAGACCTTCAAGCCCTGGCGCGCCAGGTAGGCACTGCAAACCAGCCCGTTGTGCCCGCCGCCAATGACGACGACATCGTATTGCTCATCCTTTTTCACTATCGATGACCCTCAAACGTTGATACCGGCATGCAACGGCTTCGATGCCTACTGGATGCGCCAGGACCCTCTGGCCTTAAAACTTATGACGGATCGCGACGCGAGCCATCATTTGCCGATTCGTGGATGACGGACCGGCCGTATCCGGATTGGACGCCACTTCCAGCCCGGTTCCCGTCGCGGCACTTGCGTCCGCAACCTGAATATAGGCCGCCTGCGCGTAAACGTCCGTACGCTTGGAGAGCAGGTAGTCAGCCATCAACCCAAACTGGTGATACTTCGGTTTCGTACTCTGACCTGTGCTACCCGCATAGGTCATCTGCGTGTACGTGTACATGCCGCCGACGAAGAACGCCGGCGTGAACTGATAGCGCGCGTTGATCTCGAAATTATTGAAGCGCAAATCCGATGCTGTCCCGAGTGCCGCATTGCCTGCCAAATTCGCGTACTGCGTGGCGGTCGGCTGGTTGAGGTCCGTTCGCGTGTAGGCGAAGCCCAGCGTCGTTGCGCCGATCGTGTAGTTGATCCCCGCGCCATAAATGCGTTGCCTACGCGCGGTCCAGCTGCCGTCGCCACTCCCGTTTGGCCCGATCGATACCGCGCCTGCCGTATTCGCGTTGGGATTGTCGATATTGAGGTATGCGGCGGCAACCGTGAGCGGGCCGTTGCTATATTGCGCGCCCGCACTCACCGCACGATTCAGACCGAAGTTCGTATCATTGCTGAAGGCATACATACCCCCGAAAGAAAACCCGTGGTAGTCGATGCTCGCGTACTTCACCGCATTGTTTATGCGAAACGTATCATCGGTATTGTCGTTGTCGTAGGGATGGGAGAACATGCCGCCGCCCCAGCTACCGTTAGCCGTGAGCGCCGTCAGATAGTCTGTTACGGAATCGTACTGACGCCCAAACGTGAACGTGCCGTACTGGTTGCTCGCCAGACCGACATAGGCCTGCCGTCCGAACCCGCGCCCTTGCTGACCAAGCCGCCCGTTGTTCACATTGAAGCCGGATTCGAGCTTGAAGACCGCCGCGAGGCCGCCGCCCAGATCTTCTGATCCACGCAGGCCCCACCGGCTTCCTTGCACATCGCCGCTCGAAAGCGCGTAAAGCGGATGACCACCGACATTGTTCGTATAGTTGAAGCCTTCATCGATCAGCCCGAAGAGCGTCACGCTGCTTTGAGCGAACGCAGTTCCCGCCGTCAACGATATTGTCGACATACCCGCCATGAACACCCACTTCTTCATTTTCTGTCTCCTGAAAAGGAGAGTTGCATTTTTTTCGTTTTCCTAAATAGTCCCACCTGCAAAATTCGGATTGCTTCGCGGACGCCTCCGGGTGCTCGATCGGGTGCCCTTGCACTTTCCGAACTCAGGCAGTTGTACGAGGTGCGAGCAAGGTTTCTCGCGAGACTTTGTGGAGGCTGCGCAGCCACTCGAGAACAAAAAATACGGGCGCAAGCCCCAGGCGAACAATAGCGCGCAACAACCAGCGAAGGTTATAGCCCACCGCGCATAGCACCGTATGTAAGGCGTCGCCGGTTTGCCCTTTGAGCCAGCAACGCTGCATGCCGTGGTCCTGCTTCACATGCCCGATGATCGGTTCTATCGCTTGGCGGCGTTTTAACCATCGTCGTTGTGTACTGCTTAGCGACTTGTGTTTACCTCGGTGAATCAACTGTACCGGCGCGAGATCGGCATCCACACCGCGATACCCGAGGTCCGCCAGCACGGTCTTCGGCTTTGACACGCCCGGCAGATCCTGAAGCAAGATGGTTGTTTGTTCAAGTTGTCCGGCCAAGGTATGTCCGTCATAAGGGTTGCCCACAAACGAGCGTGCACCGACAATGAGGCCTTGCTTCTCCGTGATTGCGAGACTCACCTTGACGCCAAACTCATACGGCTGGCGAGCCTTGCCTTTCGAGATGCACTCCACTTCTGGCGCGTGAAGCGCATAGAGCTTGTGCTTATCCTTCGCACGCTGGCGGCAGATACGCCAGGCGCGCTCAAGCCAGATGTGCAAGGATGCCTGCTGCTCAGTAGAGGTGCCCGATAACTTTCTCTCGATGTCACGCAGCAATCGTCCGAGTATCGTGCGCTGACGCTTGAGCACCCGGCGCAGTCGCTTGAACTGTTTCGCATGCGCATAGCCACCGGCGCGGCGACGCAATTGTTTCCCCTCTCGCTCGTATGTCTGCTTCAGTGTCAGTCCGGCACGTTGCGCGAGCCTTGCGAGCTTGCCTCGTGCAACCTCTAGCAAACGGCTGTCAGTCGGATAGGCAATCGCTTTCTGTTGGACCGTCGTATCGACAATCACCCGCTCGAACTCGGCCGGCCTCACTGCTTTCATTTGCACGGCCGCTGCAATTGTCGTCGCCAGCAACTCCTCGACACCGGCTTCGCCCAGCGCCTGCCGAAAGCGCACGAGGTTGGTCGGATCGCACGGCATGTGCGGCTGAAAATACTCCTCGCCGCAGAAAAACTGGAAGTACACGTCTTGTGCCCAGCGCTCACAAACCGAATCATCACTTTCGTTGTACGCGTGCTTCAGGTAGAGCAGCCCGACCATTAGCCGGATCGACAGGCGCGGACGCCCGGCAGCGCTGAGGCCCGCACCTGCCAGTTTCGGTGCCATGCCGAATAGATCAATCTCCGCGCTGGTCCGGCCTTCGCGAGCACGTCGCTCGAAGATTGGTGTCAACGTCGCTTCTATCGACGTCCATGGCATCCGATTGGCCAATACCGCCAGCGGATGCCGCAAATCAATCATCGCGTCCAGGCGGCTGCGGAAGAAATCCGGCGTGCTCATCGGCGCTTCTCACTCCCAGAAGATAGGCCAATTTCATATTGAAACTGGGAGTTTCGCAACCCCTTATGTGCACCTATTCGCACGCTGCGCTTGGCTTCGCGCGATTCTGCAAGACCGACTAAATACATTATTCGGGACCGAGACGAGTTGAGTCCCGCGCCACTACAGAGGCACGTTGGTCAAGAGTCTGATGGGTCAGAGAGGGGCGTCCGCGCGTCGCCCCTCGGCACACGATAAAAAATCAGGCAGACAGACGGTCGTCTTCGCCTGCGTTCTGATCGTGCGGTTCGCCGCCATCCAGTTGCGCTTCCTCGCGCTCCTGATCGAGCATCGCGCGCGCCTGATGCGTGAGCTTTTCCAGGATGCCCGGCAGCATGTCGCGCTCCGCACGCGTGAGACATGACAAGAGGCGCGTGTTCCGCTCTTCCGCAATCGGGAACACTTGCGACACGAGCGCCCTTCCCTGCGCCGTCAACGTGATGATCACACCGCGTCCGTCCGTGGCATCGGCTTCCCGCGCGATCAGGCCGCGCTCCTCGAGGCCGCGCACCGTGCGGCTCGCCAGTCCGCGATCGAACTGTGCGTGCTCCGCGAGACGATTCATGGACATTCCGCGCTTGCCGTGCAACAGCGCGATGCAACGCCACTCATTCATCGTCAGGTTGAAACTGCGTTCGTAGGCGCTCGATGAACCCTTCGTATAAATGTTCGAAAGCTGCCGCAACTGAAACGAGACGAGGTCTCTCAGATCGCCAAACTCTGGTGCGTCCGACCGCTCAGCTGGACCACGCTCGGCCAATGCAGCCTTCCCTTTCTTTACCGTCGTTCCCACAATTTCCTCCTGTGGCTCGATCTATCGGGCCGCATCGAAATTTACATGACATCGTCACACATTTTAGCAGATGGATTTGACGAGTACGGGGGTCATACGTCCCGGGCACGCCGCCTCGAACCAAGCCATTGCAACACGAGCAGCGAAATTACAGAGATCGAAATCAGCAGCGTCGAAATGGCCGTGATAGTGGGATCGAGCTGGTCACGAATGTCTTCGAACATGAGGCGCGTGAGCGTCGCATTGTCGCCGCCAGAAACGAACAGCGCGACCACAACTTCGTCGAACGAGGTCATGAAGGCGAAGAACGCCGCCGCGAAAATCGAAAGCTTGATCTGAGGCAATGTCACTGTTACGAACGCCTTCAACCGCGACGCGCCAAGACTGCGTGCCACCAACTCCTGATTCGCGTCGTAGGTCTCGAGCCCGCTGTTCACTGAAATGATGACGAACGGCAATGCGAGCATGCAATGCGCGATGACGAGTCCTGTCACGGTATTGTTCAGCCCGGCGCGCGCATAAACGAAGAACGTGCCGATCGCGACCAGGATGAGCGGGACCATCATCGGCAGCATCAGGAACGTGCGCAGCGCGCGCGTCCACTTCGTCTCGATTGCGCGCAGCGCATATGACGCCGCCGTGCCGAATCCGAGCGCGAGCACCGTGCTCGACAAGGCCACGCGCAACGACACCATCGTTGCCGCTCGCCATTCGTCCGATGCGAAGTACGTGTGATACCAGCGCACGCCCCACTCGCGCGGCGGAAACTCAAGATAGCTCGCATTGGAGAACGACATGGGCACGACGATGGCACAGGGAACGATGAGAAACAGCATCACCAGTGCACAGAAGACGTAGAGCCAGAGCCGTTGTCCATGCGTGATCTGCGTATCGGTTGCGTATCCGAGCATTTCATTTGCCTCCGTACATGCGTTCGAGGCCGAAGAGCCGGCCGATCGCCGCGAGCACGATCATCGTCAAGATCACCAGCACGACACCGAGCGCGCTCGCCGCGCCGGGATTACCGGACATGGCAACATCGTTCTGAATCTGCATCGAGAGCATGTTGATGCGTCCACCGCCGAGAAGCGCCGGCGTAACATAAAAGCCCAAGCACAGCACGAACACGAGCACCACGCCGGCGGAGAGCCCCGGCAGAGTCATCGGGAAGTACGCTTGCCAGAAGGCCTGAACGGGGGTTGCGCCACAGTTGGCGGCGGCGCGCATGTAGACCGGATCGACCGCTTTCATCGCGCTATAGAGCGGGAGCACGAGACAGGGCAGCATCACATGCGTCATGCCGATCGCCGTGCCGGTGAAGTTGTTCACCAGTTGCAGCGGATGATCGATCAGATGCAGGTTGATCAGCCAAGTATTGACAAGTCCGGTACGCTGAAGCAAGACCATCCATGCATATGTGCGTACGAGCGTCGAAGTCCAGAACGGCAGCACGACGAAGACCATGCAAGCCGATGCGACACGCGCCGGAAGTTGCGACAGCATGTACGCGAGCGGATAACCCAGCAGCAGCACCAGCACCGTGACGAGTGCCGACATCTGAAACGTCGAGAAGAACGCGTTGCGGTAGACCGGCGTTGCGAGGCGGGCGTAGTTTTCGAACGAGAGTGCCCCCGACAGATCGAACGCCGATTGCCACGCGAGCCATGCAATCGGCGCGACCAGTACGACGAGCACCAGCACAAGCGCGGGTACCAGCAATGCGCCAAGGCGCAACTGTTCGAAAACGAGACCGCGCGCGAGCGCCGTTTGGTTTTCCGGCAGCGCCGATTGCAGCGCCTCGCCGGGCATTTGAACAGATACGTTTCTCATGATCAGTCTCGCACCACCACGCTGTCTTCGGCGCGCACGCCGACGGTAATGCGATCCCCTTCTGCGATGACGCGGCTTTGGGCAAAATCGCCGCCCGTGCCGCGCCGGATCATGATTTCGTGTCCTTGCGGCAGCGTGACATAGAAGAGGTTCGAGTCGCCCTGATACACACGCTGCTTGACGACACCCGGCAAGCAATTGAGCGTATCGACCGGCGCGTCGAGCAGGATCGCGCGGTCCGGCCGCAGCGCGAGCCACGGCTTTCCGGCGCCATCGGGCACCGTACCCGACGTGTGAAAGCGGTTGCCGAACGCGGTGAATTCGCCGCGCGCTTCATCGAGCGGAACGAACGCCGTCTCGCCGATGAAGTCCGCCACGAACTTGCTCGCCGGGCGCTCGTAAATGACCTCGGGCGTATCGAACTGCGCGAGCTTCCCCTTGTTGATGATCGCGATGCGGTCCGACATGGTGAGCGCTTCAGTTTGATCGTGCGTGACGTAGATGGTCGTCATTCCGAGCCGGTCGTGCAAACGGCGAATCTCGATTTGCATGTGTTCGCGCAGTTGCTTGTCGAGCGCTGACAGCGGTTCGTCCATCAGCATGATCGACGGTTCGAACACAATGGCGCGCGCCAGCGCAACGCGCTGGCGCTGGCCGCCCGACAGATGCGCGATATTGCGCTCGCCAAGATCTTCAAGCCGCACGACAGAGAGTGCATGCCGCACTTTCTCCGCTATTTCCCCGCGATTGACCTTACGCAGCCGCAACGGATAACCGACATTCTGCGCGACCGTCATATGCGGAAACAGCGCGTAGTTCTGGAACACCATGCCGATGCCGCGCTTGTGCGGTGGCGCGAGCAGCAACTCCGCGCCGTTCACCTTCACGCTGCCGGAACTGGCGCGCACGAAACCGGCGAGCACCATCAGCAAGGTGGTCTTGCCCGAACCGGACGGTCCGAGCAACGTGACGAATTCACCCGCGTTGATGTCGAGCGAAACGTCCTGCAACGCCGTGAAGTTCTCGTAGGTCTTGCAGACGTTCCTGATCGTAACCTGCGATGCCATATGTCACCTCCATTTCCCTTTGGCGCGCCGCCAAGGCTCACTGATTGATAAGCGCGCGAAGGCTTTCGTTGCCCTTTTGCAGGTTCTGATCCATGCCCCACCAGGCGCCGTTCATCGGTACTTGCTGGGCACGGTTCTGCGGCGAAGAGTTCGCTTTTGCGAGCACGTCCGGCGAGAACTTGCGAATGTCGAACGCCTTGCTGTTGACCGGTCCGTAGAACGGCATCACCTCGGGGATGTTTGCCTGAATTGACGGCGTCACCACGTCCGCGATCAGCTTGCGCGCTTCAGCGACATGCTTTGCGCCCTTCGGGATCGCGAGACATGCGTACGCGAGCAGGCCCTGATTAAACGTAAAATTAACGGGCGCGCCCGACTGGAGCACGGGCGCAATGCGGCTGCCCCAAATCGCTTCCATGTCCACTTCGCCATCGCGCAACAGTTGCGCCGATTGCGCGCCCGACGTCCACCACGCGCTGACGTTCGGCTTGATGCGTTCGAGCGATTTGATCGCGCGCTTCTGATCGAGCGGATATAGCTTGTCGGGAGTCACGCCATCGGCCAGCAGCGCGATTTCCATCGTCTCTTGCGGTGCCAGCGCGAGCGAGCGCTTGCCGGGAAACTTCTTCACGTCCCAGAAGTCCGCCCAGGTTTTCGGCGGATTGTCCTTGTACTTGTCTGTGCGATAGGCAAGAACGACCGAATAGTAGTTGCTCGCGATCCAGTCCGAGCCCTTCGCTTCGGCCGGAATGCCGTCCGTGTTGATGAGCTTGTAGTCGAGCTTTTCGAAGAGGCCTTGCGTGCTGCCGGTGGCGCATTCCTCCGCGCCCAACTGCACGACATCCCATGCAGGCTTGCCCGACGCCACCTGCACGCGCACCGTCGCAAGCCCGTCGTGGCTTTCGGTGCGCAGATCGAGGTTCTCCTTTTCGGCGGCGGGCTTGATCAACGCCTTGACGATATTCTTCTGGTAGTCACCACCATAGCCTGCAAACGTAATGGTTTCGCCCGCGATGGCTTGCGTCGCCGCGAACCCGCACAAGGCGAGCGTTACCGATAAAACGCGCGCGCGCGGCGCGATGCTGAACGTGCTCATGTCTTCTCCTGTGTCCCGCTGGATCTGATTTTGGGGTAGATCGCGCCGCCTCTGATCGGCGGCGCCGGGCTCAAGCCATTTTCAACGCCTGCGCAAGCGCGGTGTCGAGCCGCTCGAACAGCAAGTCGATCTCCGCTTCCGTGATGATGACCGGCGGCGCGATACACACCGCATCTCCGAGCGGACGCACGTTGAGCTGCGCCTGCGCCGCGAATTGCGCGACGTTCGCGGCCATCTTGCGATCGAGGGGGAATGGCTCGCGCGTTTTCTTGTCCCCGACGATTTCAAGCGCACCCATCAGGCCGAGACCACGCGCTTCGCCGACGAGCGGATGCTCCGCGCGATCGTTCAGCTTGCGCTGGAAGTAATCCCCGACACGTTTTGCATGCGCGATGAGGTCGCGTTCGCGGTAGATGTTGAACACTTCATTGGCGACCGCCGCGCACACCGGATGCCCGCCGTACGTGTAGCCATGACCGAAGAGCCCGATCTTCGCGGTCTGCTCCTTGAGCACGCGATACACACGGTCGTTGATGAGCAGCGCGGAAATCGGCAGATACGCCGACGACAGCCCTTTTGCGCTTACCAGCATGTCCGGCTGCAGCGCGTATTGCTCCGAACCCCACCAGTGACCGGTGCGTCCCATGCCGGTGATGACTTCATCGACGATGAAGAGAATGTCGTACTTGCGCAGCACCGCCTGCACGCCTTCGAAGTAGCCCTTTGGCGGCACGACCACGCCGCCCGTACCCATCACCGGTTCCGCGATGAAGCCGCCGACCGTATCGGGCCCTTCGCGCAAAATCGTTTCCTCGAGTTCCGCGACGAGGCGCGCCGAAAATTGCGCTTCGGTTTCGTCAGCGACAGTCGTGCGGTAGAAATGCGGGCAGCTTACGTGCACCACGCCCTGGATCGGCAGATTGAAATCGCGATGAATGTGCGGCAGGCCCGTCAGGCTGCCCGTGGCGACGGAGGTGCCATGGTACGAGCGCTGACGACTGATGATCTTGCGCTTGTCCGGCTTGCCGACACCGTGATGGTAGTACCACACGAGCTTCATCGCGGTATCGTTGGCTTCCGAGCCCGAGCTCTGGAACAGCACCTTCGACATCGGCGCGGGTGCGTGGCGGATCAGATTCTCGGCCAGCTCGATAGCCGGCTCGGTCGCCTTGTTTGCAAAGTTCTGGTAGTACGGCAGACGCGCAAACTGGCGCGCCGCGGCTTCAGCCAGGCGCGGCTCCGAGAAGCCCAGGTTCGTGCACCACAGACCCGACATGCCTTCGAGATATTCCTTGCCCGTAGAGTCCGTGACGAACACGCCGCGACCTTGTGCGATAACGACCGGTCCCGCCGATTCATGCGCGCCGAAGTTCGTGTGCGGGTGGATTTGATAAGCGATGTCACGCTCGCGCAATGAAGTTTGATCCATGCTTTTCTGAGCCTCGTATCGAGAAAGTCTTCCGTTGCCGGCGGGCGTTTGAACAACGTGACGCAGCCGCTGTCGTTAAAATCAAGAGTAATTGACAATGTCACGCATGTCAAACAAACGGGGTGCTTATGTGACTAGGGTTCTACCCGCATATGACGTTAAAGCGGAAGATCTCGACCCCGTCTTTGCGTGATAGACACAACGATTATGCAAAACGTGCGCGGCACGCTCCCGCGGTTGACGTCGCACGCCGCACATCAGATATCGAGCTGCGACACATACTTGAGATTCAAATACGCGTCGATCGCCTCAGCGCCCCCTTCGGTGCCGTAACCGCTGTCCTTGACGCCGCCGAACGGCACTTCCGGAAACGCGATGGCGATCTGGTTGATTGTCAACATGCCGGTTTCCACTTCAGCCGCGATGCGATGCGCCTGCTTCGCCGAGCGCGTGTACGCGAACGCGCAGAGGCCGTAAGGCAGGCGGTTGGCTTCCGCAATCATGTCGTCAAGCGAATCGAATGCGTTCACGACCGCGATAGGACCGAATGGCTCCTCGCTCATGATGCGGGCCGGTCCGGGTACGTCGGTCAACACGGTCGGTTCGAAAAAATAGCCGCGCTCGCCAATGCGCTTTCCGCCCAGGCGCAGCGTGCCGCCGCAAGACTGCGCGTCATCGACGAGGCTTTGCATCGCGCGCAGGCGGCGCACGTTGGCAAGCGGCCCCATCGTCACGCCTTCTTCGAGGCCGTCGCCCACGCGTACTTTCGACATCGCAGCGACCAGCTTGTCGATGAAAGATTCATACACCGCGCGCTGCACGAGAAAGCGCGTCGGCGACGTGCAGACCTGACCCGCGTTGCGCAGCTTGAATGCACCGAGCTGCGCAGCGGCCGTGTCGATGTCGGCGTCATCGCAAATCAGCACCGGACCGTGGCCGCCGAGTTCCATCGTTGCTTTCTTCATATGACGGCCAGCGAGTTCGGCTAGATGTTTGCCGACGGGCGTCGAACCCGTAAACGAAATCTTGCGGATCGCCGGATGCGGCACGAGGTATTCGGAGATCTCGGCCGGCACGCCGTACACGAGATTGACGACACCGCGCGGCACGCCAGCATCCGCGAACGCGCGAATCAGCGCGGCGGGCGCAGCGGGCGTTTCTTCGGGCGCCTTTACGATGATCGAGCACCCCGCCGCGAGCGCCGCCGACAGCTTGCGCACGACCTGATTAATCGGGAAATTCCACGGCGAGAAGGCTGCGACCGGACCGACCGGCTCCTTCATCACGAGTTGATATGAGCCGGGGATACGCGACGGCACCATGCGCCCATACGCGCGTCGCCCTTCGTCCGCGAACCAGTCGATGAGATCGGCGGCAGACATGGCTTCGCCCTTCGCTTCCGCGAACGGCTTGCCTTGTTCGAGGGTCATCAGGCGCGCGATACCTTCCGCGCGTTCGCGCAGCAGGTTCGCCGCGCGGCGCATGATGTTGGCGCGCTCGTACGCGTTCATGCGCTTCCATGTGTCGAAGCCCGCTTGCACGGCGGCGACGGCGGCATCGAGATCGGAGTTCTCCGCGTGCGCCACCCGGCCGATCACCGCTTCGGTGGCCGGATTGACGATGTCGATGGTGCGCGCCTGCGCGCCCGCTTTCCATTCGCCGTCGATAAAAAGTTGAATATCTTCGTACATGCGTTGCTTCTCCTGTTTTCATTGGGCAATCGGCGCGACCGCGAACACGGCGCTCGCAGTCGCGACGGCGTCGCCATCGGTGTTCCGGGCTTCGGCCTCGCAGAAAGCAAGTGTCCGGCCGCAGCGGCGCATCTGCGCATGCACGACGACGCGTCCACGCGCGGGCTTCAGGTAGTTCACGGTGAGGCTCGCCGTGCCGAGGTTGTCCACGCGCGCGCCGCTGCGTGTGGCGAGTCCCATCGATGTATCGAGCAGCGCCGCGAGCAGGCCGCCGTGCGCATTTCCATGACGGTTCGAATGGCGCGACTTCACATCGCAGGCGAGCGTCGCCCAGCCATCGCCGTGATCGATCAGCTCGAAACCCTGCTCGATACAGAATTCCGATTCGATGGCGAGCGCGTTCATATGGCGCTCACCGCGGCGGCGCGGTCCGTAAGCATAGGATTGAGACCCGTGCGCGCCACGCGGCTTGCGAGCGTTCGTCCGAGCGCTTCTTCGCAGGCGAGCGATGCACCCATCATCGCCGACAGATCGATGCCGGTATCCACTCCCATCGTTTCGAGCACGTTCACGAAGTCTTCGGTGCAGACGTTGCCCGTCACGCCGCCGCCGTACTTCACTTTCGCCGGATGGCCGCCGACGCCGCCGAACGCCACGTCGAAATGTCGCACCCCCGCGTCAAGCGCGGCGAGGTAGTTGACGATGCCCGTGCCGCGCGTGTCATGGAAATGCGCGATGGCATCGACTTCCGGAAGCGCGCGCAGCATCCCGCGAAAAAGGCGTTGCGTGGACGCTTGTGTCGCCACGCCGATGGTGTCGCCGAGCGTCACATGACGCACGCCAAGCGTGGCGAAACGTTCGACGTCGGCAAGCACGCTGGCTTCGTCGATCGCACCTTCGAACGGACACCCAAACGCGACTGAGATCGTGCCAATCAGACGAAAGCGCCCTTGCGCGGCATGCGCCATCGCTTCTACGCGCGCCCATTGTTCCGCGCGCGATGCCTTGAGATTGCGCGTCGAATGGGCTTCGCTCGCGGAAACCAGAAGGCTGATTTCGTTCGCGCCGATTCCCACGTCGAGGTCCGCAAGCGCGCGTTCGACCGCGCGCACGTTCGCGCAGGTCGCCTTGTAATGGACGCCGTCGACGCGCGGCAGGCGTTTCAGCACGTCGGTCGCATCGGCGAATTGAGGCACGACCGCCGGATTCGAGTAAGAGGTGGCCTCGACGCGCGCGAAACCAGCGCGCGCAAAGCGGTCGATGAGCGCGGCCTTCGTCTCCGTTTCGATGAAGTCGGTCTCGTGCTGTAACCCGTCGCGTGCGAAGCACTCGCACAGAGTGAGATCGGACATTGTTTGGGCTGTTCCAGAAATGGTTGACTGTCGAACGCATCAAAACATCGATGTGATTCATTGTCAACTAAATATAAAACCCGTTCCCACTCGCTATTAACCGAGCAAGATCGGCTCTTATAGCCTAAAAACGGGCCTCATAGCGAACTGTAACCGTAAGAATATTGTCGCGCGATCTGCTCGAATGCGGGTTAACACGCATGATTTAACGTTGTACTGCGTGCGTGAATCAATCATTTTTAGTTGACTTCATCACACATCGACTCTAATCTTGGTTCATGCGCCGCATTTGGCGGCACCGTTCACCGCGCCAAGGACCCGACCGCTCATGACTCCAACCGACAGCCTCCTCATCGAAGACCGCGCCTCGGTGCGCGTGCTCACGATGAATCGCCCCGACAAGCGCAACGCGCTTAATAACGAACTCACGCAAGCCCTGGTCGATGCGCTGCACGCTGCCGAGCGCGATGCAAGCGTCAAGTCCATCGTGCTCACGGGCGCGGGCAAAGCGTTCTGTGCAGGGGCGGATGTCAACGAATTTGGAGGCTTCGTCCAGCAAGGAGATGCGGCAAACGCTGCACAAGCCGCGCTGGATCGCGCGCATCTCACGACCGGGCTGCATCGCACGTTCTCGCAGATCGGCAAGCCGGTAATCGGCGCGGCGCACGGCTATGCGATGGGCGGCGGCGCAGGTCTCGCGCTCGCGTGCGACATGCTCGTTGTGGGCGAGAGCCTTAAACTCGGCTATCCGGAGCTGAAGCACGGCATCGTCGCGGCCATCGTCATGGCGAACCTCGTGCGCCAGGTCGGACGCAAGACCGCATTCGAAATGGTGTCGCTCGGCGAAGCGGTGGACGCGTCGCGCGCGCTGTCGCTGGGACTTGCGAACCGCGTAGTATCGGACGAAACGATGCTTGATTCCGCCGTTGCCATTGCGGAACGGCTTGGAGCTTTCAACGCGCCGGCCATGTCCGCGACCAAGCGGCTCTTTCATCGCGTCGCGGATCTGCCGCTGCAACAGGCGCTCGATGCATCGCTCGACACCAACATGATGATGCGCAGCTTCCGCCAGCCGCAGACGAACGACAAATGAACGCATTCAGCACGTCACCTGTGAAGCCGCTCGCCAACGTCACCGTAATCGAACTCGCGCGCGTGCTCGCTTGCCCATTCGCGGACATGATCCTGGCCGAACTCGGCGCGAACGTCATCAAGATCGAACAACCCGGCACGGGCGATGAAACACGCAGCTTCGAGCCGCCCGTTGGCGATGAATCCGCGTATTTCTTCGCGTGCAATCGCGGCAAGCAATCGGTCACCGCGAATCTTAAGACCGATGCGGGACGGCGCATCGTGCGCGAACTCGCGGCGGGCGCCGACATCGTCATCGAAAACTTTCCGGTGGGCACGCTCAAGCGTTACGGGCTAGATCACGAAGTGCTGCGCACGGAAAATGAACGGCTCATCTATGTGTCGTGCACGGGCTTCGGGCAGACCGGTCCGTACGCGAAACGCAAAGGCTACGACACGGTGTTCCAGGCGATGGGCGGGCTCATGAGTCTGACCGGCGAGCGTGGTGGCGGTCCGGTCAAACCGGGCTTGCCGATCGCCGATCTGACCTCGGGCATGTGGATCGCAATCGGCCTGTTGTCCGCGCTCAATGGCCGTTCCTTGACGGGAAAAGGCTGCCACATCGATTTCTCGATGCTCGACGGACAGGTGAGTTTGCTCACGCTTGCCGCCGGCCGATACTTCGCGCTGAACGAAGTGCCGCCGCGTCTGGGCACCGAACATCCCGGGCGCGTGCCCTCGGCCACGTTCGCATGCAGCGATGGCGCCTTCGTGCATATCACGTGCAGCGATCAGCACTGGCTGCCGCTATGCGAACTGCTCAAACTCGATGTCCTCGCCGCGGATCTCGATTTGATGACCAACGCGGGGCGCGTCGCACGCCGCGAGCGCGTGATGAGCGCGCTTTCAAAGGCGATTTCCGGATGGACGCGCACGGCACTGTGTGAAGCGTGCGATGCCGTAGGCGTGCCCGCCGGCCCGATCAACGACATCGCCGAGGTGCTTGCCGATCCGCATGTGCGCGTACGCGGCATGGTCGGTTCCTTCGAGCATCCGACGGTCGGCATCTTCGGCGCTCTGCCGCTGCCGTTCAAGTTCGACGGTTTCGCCGATCCCGAAGTCGTGCGCCCGCCTCTACTCGGCGAACACACGGAAAAAGTCCTGAGCGAACGACTCGGTTACGACGCGCAGCATATCGCCGCGCTGCGTCGCGACGGCGCGATCTGAACGCATCATAGAGACACACCGGAAGACACCATGACAAGTAACGACACGCTTATCGTCGAGCGGCGTGAACACGTCGCCGAGATCGTGCTGAACCGGCCCGAGCAACGCAATGCGCTCAACGGGCCCATGTGCGATGCCTTGCGTGCCGCCGCCATCGAATTGCGCACTGACGAATCGGTTCATTGCGTGATTGTGCGCGCGAACGGTGCTGTGTTTTGTGCGGGGGCGGATCTGAAGGAGCGCAAAGGCATGTCCATTGATGACGTGCGCGCCCGCAGGCTGAAGGCCTTCGCCGCCTATGACGCGCTCGAGCAGATCGGCAAGCCGTGCATTGCTCTCGTCGAAGGCCCGGCGGTCGGCTCAGGTGGCGAGATCGCAATGGCGTGCGATTTCATCGTCGCGACCCGCGACGCGAGTTTTCGCACGCCAGAAGCGTTGTGGGGCACGGTCGGTGCGACGCAGCGCCTGCCACGTATCGTCGGCAAACGGCTCGCGAAGGACATGGCGTACACGGGGCGCGCGTTATCCGCGCAGGAAGCGCAGCAGGTCGGACTCGTGTCGCGCATCATCCCGCACGACGACGCGTTGACCCTTGTGCGTCAGATGGCCGACGATATTGCTGCCGCGCCGGCACTCGCTATGCGCCTGACGCGCGATTGCATCGATCGCGGGGTGGAAACGGACCCGGCAGGCGCGCTCGCCATTGAAATGCTTGCGATCGACACACTTCTTCAGACCTCGGACTGGAAGCAATCCATTGCTTCGTTCGGTCAAACCAGCGAAACCGCCAATCAACCTCGGGAAAACGGCCATGCATGACGCGAACACGGACTACGCCGCCTATGCGGCGCAATTCGGCCTCACCGGCGCCGTCACGTTGCCCGCGATTCTCGCACGGCGCGCCGCCGATACGCCGGATGCCGAAGCGCTTGTCATCGATAACGTGCGCATCGACTATCGAACGCTGCATGAGCGTGTGCAAAGCGCCGCCGCGCGCATGCTCGCGGCTGGCGTAGAGCACGGCGAGCACGTCGGCATTCTGATGGGCAACTCAGTCGACTGGGTCGTGCTGTTCTATGCTGCAGCGTCGATCGGCGCGGTGACAGTGCCAGTCAACACGCGCTTCAAGGTCGACGAACTGAACTATTGCCTGAAGCAAGGCGACGTCCGTGTGCTGTTCTATGTCGATACGTTCCTCAACATCGACTACACGCAATTGTTGCGCGACGTCGAACCGGCGTTCGATACGACACTGCCCGGCGACGCGTTGCCGATTCTGCGTCGGGCGATCATGGTCGGTGACTCCGCTCGCACCGTGCCCGCAGGCGTGGAACGCTTCGATGGCCTGGCTGACACGCCCGAACTGCGTACCGAAGCCGCCGCACGAGCACAACGCGTCAGCCCCGACGATATTCTGCTGATCCAATACACCTCGGGCACGACTTCATTTCCGAAGGGCGTTCTTCTGCGCCATCGCAACATGTTGATGAATGCGGCCGCGTCCGCGCTGCGCATCGGGGTGCGCGGCGACGACCGTTATTTCAGCGTACGGCCGTTCTTCCATGTTGCGGGCACGACGCTCTCGCTGCTCGTCGCACTCGTCACGGGTGCATGCCTTTTGTCGGTGCCGTCGTTCGATGTATCGAACGTTCTCACGATTCTTGACGAAGAGCGTTGCACGCTCACATCCGGAAACGACACCATCTTTCTAATGCTGATGGGCCACCCCGAGTTCGCGCGCGAACGTATTCATCTGCGTGGTGGCTGGGCGGCGGCCGGTCCCGAGATCATGCAGAAGATCTATGACGTAATGGGCGTGAAATATATGGTCGGCGCGTATGGGCAATCGGAAGCGTCGCCCAACGTCGTGCTCAACGATTGGCGTGATCCGCTCGAGATTCGCGTCGCGGGCTGGGCATCGCCGCATCCGGGCATCGAGATTCGCACGGTATCGACGGAATCGGGCGAAGTGCAGTCCACGAACACGCCCGGCGAAATCCAGGTGCGCGGCTGGAGCGTGATGAAGGGTTACTACAACAAGCCCGAGGAAACCGCGAATGCATTCAGCGAAGATGGCTGGCTGCGCACCGGCGATCTCGGCGTGATTGATGCCGATGGACGCCTGCGCATGCTTGGCCGCCTGAAGGACGTGTTTCGCGTCGGCGGCGAAAACGTCGCGCCCGCCGAAGTTGAGGAAACGCTGTTCTCGCATCCGGCCGTGCAACTCGCGCAGGTCGTCGGCGTGCCCGATGCGCGCCTGGGCGAAGTCGCCGCGGCATTCGTCGTGCTGCGACCTGGCACCGATGCGACGAGCGAAGAGCTGATCGCCTTCTGTAAGGGTCGGTGTGCGAACTTCAAGGTCCCGCGCTATCTAGAGCTGGTCCATTCGTTCGATGACATCGGCATGACGGGAAGCTCGAAGGTGCAGAAGAACAAGCTGCGCGACTATGCAATCAGGCAATTCGGGCTCGCGTAAGCACACGGAAATCACCATGATCCAGACACGACTAACCCGGATGCTGAACATCCGCTATCCGATCATTCAGGCGGGCATGAGCTGGGCGTCATCGAACGCCGCGTTGCCCGCCGCCGTCAGCAAAGCGGGAGGCCTCGGCGTGATCGCCGCTGGCCCTATGTATCTCGACGCCTTCCGCGATGCCGTTCGCGAAGTCAAAGCAGCCGTGAATGGCCACGCGTTCGGCGTGAACCTGCCGCTCTACCGCCCGCAAGCCGAACTGTTTCTCGACGTCATCGAAGAGGAGCGCGTGCCCGTCGTGTTCGCATCTCAAGGCGGCGCGAAGGCGCATCTAGAACGCTTTCGCAGCATCGGCACGCGCTGGATTCACGTTGTGTCCACGCTTGAACACGCGCGTAAGGCGACAAGCGCGGGCGTCGATGCGCTCGTCGTGGTCGGCGCGGAGGCAGGCGGGCATCCTCCAGCCAACGGGGTGAGCACACTGATCGCGGTGCGACGCGCCGTGCAGGAATTCTCCGTGCCGATCGTTGCGGGCGGCGGCGTCGCCGATGGCTATGGCGTCGCTGCCTTGCTCGCGCTCGGTGCAGACGCCGTACAGCTTGGCACGCGCTTCATTGCGACGCGCGAGTCTGGAGTGCACGAGAATTACAAGCATGCGGTGCTCGATACCGAGATCGACGACACCGTGCTCGTCGGCGTGCGCAAGCTGCCGGTCCGCATGACGAAGAACGCTTTCGCACACGACGTGCTGCATGCAGACAAACACGAAGCCGACGATTCCGCTTACGACGCGCTGTTCGCGAGCAGCACGCTACGTCAGGCTGCGCTCGATGGCGATATCGAACGTGGCAAGGTCGAACTCGGCCAGTCGGCGGGTTTGATTCGCGATCTTCCGGGCGCGGCGGAAGTCGTCGAGCGGATCGTCGGAGAGTATCGCGACGCCATCGCGCGGCTGGTGGGATAAGTCGGAGAGACGGCGCGATCGCGCCTCATCCGAAGCACGACTGTCCGTCCCATGTCGAGACCTTTCATGCGGTATGTCGACGTGGCGAAGAACTGCGCCCGCGATGGTCAAAACTTACTCTGAATATCGCGTTTCGTTCAAGACCTGAAGGTGCGCGCCCACCGGAAAATTCGACAGCTTTCCAAAGTCCGTACCCTCATATCCGACGAGCTTGCCGTCGGTCTTGCGCCGCTCGAAATCGATCAGGATGATACCCACGGTCGGGATGATCTTCTCGCACCAGATGAACAAATAGAGTTGCTCTGCGATGGCAATGTAATAGCACTGATCGACGTCTGCAAGTTCCGCTTCGACCCCGCTCAGGCAATGCCAGGCGTAGAGGTTCCTGTTGAGATAGACGTGCTCGTACCTTTCAGTAGCGGAGTAGTCGTACAGGACCCGCTTGCCAATCAAGTCGTCTGTCGGAGCGTGAAGCGGCGTTTCAAGATGCATGCCGTCGGTGAGGATTCTGCCATGGCGAATCCTCACCGACACAGAAGTCAACGGCAATCCCCGTTCTACGCGAGCAATGGCATCGATACGCGCTTCAGACTCGGATGGAAGCAGCCCGACGACCGATGTTACGAGGCCTTTCCCCATATCGAGGACTAAACTCGTCGTCGCAGAAGGGCGTGTATCACCGCCGCCGATGAAGTCGACAAAATAGACGCTCGACCGCAACGATGTGACGCGGCACGAGAAGTCGCTTTCGCCGAAGCGAATCCGTTCGACCCCAGGAAAACTCAGCGTTTCGAGCGTTCCGCCTCCAAAGTCCAACTGGATCGTGCGCCCTGCGAGATCACTGACAGAAGCAAGAATATTGCTCTCAGGAGCAAAGCCCTCGGCGAGAGCACCGACGGGAATGAAAGGGGGCTGGGTCGACATGACAGCATCTCCGTTTGATTTGAATACGCGAAAGCGACTGAACAGCAGTTTTTGATCGCCACGCTGGGAAATACTGTAGCCACGCTGGCATCTGCGGGGAATCAACTAAAAGGATGATTCTTCGCAACTCATTCGTCGCTCGCCGATCTCGATGGCGGGCGGTGACTTTTCGGCCGTTGCCATCGAGACCGCTCATGAGCGTTCCGTCTGCGAGATTTGACGCGTCAGTGACGAATGAATACCGATTTAAGTTCCGTATAGTCCTCGATGAACGCTGAACCGAACTCTCGCCCTATCCCTGATTGCTTCACGCCACCGAATGGCACGGCGGGGTCCAGAAAGGTATGCATGTTCACCCAGACTGTCCCAGCTTCGATTCGCGGAACGTAACCAAAGGCTTTGCTGAGGTCGTTCGTCCAAAGGCTAGCGGAAAGCCCGAAGGGAGTGTCATTGAATAGGCTCAGAAGCTCCTCCTCTTCGTCATAAGCCAGGAGCGTTGCGATGGGACCGAAAGTCTCCTCGGTAAGCAAGGGGGCATTTGCATCGCTTACCAAGATTGCCGTGGGTTTCACGAAATATCCGGGACGGTCGAGAGACTCGGCCCCATACACGATCGTGCTGCCATCACTTCGTGCCTGCGAAAAGAATGACTGAATCTTCGCAAAATGGGCCTCGTTCGAAAGAGGACCGAACTGCGTCGCCTCGTCCATAGGATCGCCAATCCTGAACGACGCTAGCGCCTTCGAGAGTTTCTCGAGAGTTTCGTCGATCCTCGACCGGTGAACGAAAAATCGCTCGCCCGCAGCACAGATTTGACCTTGGTGCACAAATCCGGCCTCGAGGATGCCAGCTACCGTTCGATCTGCATCCACATCCTTAAGAAAACCGACGGAGTTCTTGCCACCCAATTCCAGCGTCGCCCTAGTGAGCTTTGACTGCATTGCGACGCTACCCACCGCCATTCCAGTTTGCACGGATCCCGTAAAGCTGACCTTGGCAGTGTCTTTGTGCTCGATAAGGCGACGCCCGGCCTCTCCGCCTCCGCTGACCACGTTGAGTGCACCCGCAGGCAATCCAGCCTCTGTCGCAAGTTCGGCGATTCGCAAAAGAGTGAGAGGCGTAAATTGACTGGGTTTGATGACACTCGTGCAGCCGGTTGCCAAAGCTGAAGCGAATTTCCATACTGCGATCATGATCGAGAAGTTCCAGGGAACAATCCCGACCACAACGCCAACCGGTTCGCGACGCGTAAAAGCAGTGTATTTTTCGCCGTTGAAAGACGGCAAAGACGGTGTGATCGTCTCACCATGAATGCGAGTCGCCGCGCCAGCGTAGTGACGCAGAAAGTTCGCTGCCTGATCGACCTCGAATGCGCGGGCGATCTGGATGATTTTTCCAGATTGAATGGTCTCGAGTTGAGCAAGCTCCTCGCGATGTACAAGCAGCAGATCGGCCAAACGAAGCAGGACATTCGCGCGTTCTGCCGGCGTAGTATTAGCCCAGGAACCGCGGAATGCTTCGAGGCTCGACAGAACCGCGGCATCGACGTCATCTTGTGTAGCATCAGCGACGCTCGCGACGACTTCACCGTTCGCAGGGCTGACAATATCGATGCGCGGCCCTTCTCCGCTGATCAAATGACCGTGAATGTAATGACCGTGCTTTCGCTCAAGGAAAGCTTTGACTTCTGGAAGCAGGGAAACGAGTGACATGGTGTAAATTGTCCTGACTGTTTGACCGAAAGAGCTATCGTCGACCGTGCCAATAGCCCGATGTCTGATGCATGATTTTGCCGAGCGTGACCAGAGTAGCGCGGTACTGATCTTTGAGCGCAATAGACTGACGCGGAATGGAACTCAGCAAACGGTATCGCTCGGATCCACCCAATATTCCTTCGGCGAGGATCTTGCAGATGATTTGGCTGGGTGTCACGCCGAATCCGCTGTATCCCTGAACAAAGAACACGTTCGAGTGTTCCTTTAACGTCCCGAGCTGGGGGAAAAGATTGCGCGTTGCCGCCATTGGGCCGCCCCAGGCGAGGTCGATCTTGACGCTGTTGAGGTAAGGAAAAACCTCTGCCATCAGCTTGTGATTCCATGCCTTTAGGTTCGCAGGAATATGCTCGATGATCGACGTGGAAGAACCGAACATCAACCTGTTGTCGTTGGTCACCCGAAAATAGTTGATGACGGGCCTGATGTCGCTGTAGGCACCGCGAATCGGACTAATGCGCTCGATCAGCTCCTCGCTCAACGGCTCCGTGACAGAGTTAAACGCCCACACGTTGATAGTAGTGGCGTGAAGTTCCGGCTCGAGCCGATTAATGAAACCGTCGCAGGCCCACACAAGCTTCTTCGCGCTAACGCTGCCATTTGCGGTTCGGACGCGAACCCGATCTCCATAGGTCACTTCGACCGCCGGGCTAAACTCGAAAATGCGAACTCCGTAGATCTCGGCCGCCGCTTTGGCTTCGCCAAGCAACAGATTGAGAGAATGCACGTGCCCACCACCCATATGCATCAAGCCAGCATGGTAGACGTCGGACCCTACAAGCTTCCTGACATCCGTTCCCTCGACGTACTGAATTTGGTCACGCCCACCCAGAGCCTTGAATTCTTTTTCCCACGCTTGCAGGGTCTTGGCCTGGCGTTTGTTGTAGGCAAGGTAGCCGTAGCCGTTTCGAAAATCGGCATCGATGTTGTAGCGGGTAATGCGCTCACGCATGATCTTGGGCCCGAGATCACTCAAGGCAAAAATCGCCTGGACGCCCTCTTCCCCGATATCGCGCTTCACCGCGTCGAGATCATGGCCAATCCCAGCCATGACCTGCCCCCCGTTCCGCGAGGTTCCACCATAGCCGAGATGCTTTGCTTCAAGTACCACGACGTCGGTAAGTCCATTCTCCGCTAGTTCGAGAGCCGTATGAATTCCCGAAAAACCGCCACCAATGATCACGACCTCTGCTTCGAGCTCTTCCTCGAGCTTTGGAAAGCGAAGATCGTACTTCTTGGTAGCCGTGTAGTAAGTTGCCGTCTCATCAGTATGCATTGCCGTCTCGACCTTGCTGCAAGCGTTGATCACAGTTTCGTCGCTATCGAGGGCCTCGGCGCAGCGCTCTGGTGCACAGCTCCATCGATGACGACCTGAGCTCAACTTTACGAAGATGCGCAGTGTTGCAATAAGCACATTTCGGCAATCCATGACGGCCCACGGGTAAACAAGGACATCAGCCAGCCCCCCAAGTCACGTACGACAAGCACAAACCCGATCCGACGGACTCTAAAAGTCTTCAGGACTGCCTTGCCGTCTGAGACGGGAGTTCACCGAAAAGGCTGCGGTACTCTCGCGCAAAATAGCTCGCGTGAGTAAATCCCCACTTCGCTGCAGCGTCCCCCACGCCCAACTCATTCTGACTCGTGCTTCTCAAAAGCCGTCGAACGCCGTTGAGCCGCATCATGCGCAGGTACTCAACGGGTGACACATTTGCGACCCGTTGGAAGCTCGTCTGCAATGTCCTCCTGCTGCAACGCAATGCAACACAGAGATCAAGCACCGTGACTGCGGCATCTGAGTCCGCTTGCAAGAGCTTTTCGCTCCTACGGACGATATCGGCATAGGTGGTATGTGTCAGGTCTCGCTCGACCCGGTTTCCTGGAACGAGAAGATCGAGCAGCACACTCAGCATTTCATCGCGAATTCGCTTGAGCAAAACCGGATTTTGAAGCATCCCGGGGGTCCGCTCGACTTGGGCGAAGCAGGACAAAAGGCGGCCACTCGTCTCCGTTCCTTGAGAAAGCTTCAGAGAGTGCACACTACTTCTCGACGAGAATTCCATTTCGCCATCGGTGACGGCGCTCGATAGCATGCTTATCACATCGGAAGGAAGGCTCACTCCGCAGTAATGGAATGCCTCCGACGTATGCATCCGAAACTCCTCTTCCTCACCGAGCAGCAGAAGAGCGAACCCGTCGAAACGAAGTCCCTGGAATGTTCCGGACGCACCGGCCTCCAACGGAACGGCGATCGACGAGAAGTGACCCGGTGTCACTCCTGTCTGGCACACTCGCCGGCTCGTCTTCTCTCGAAAGAACTGGAACTCGGACGTCTCTGCCTGTACGGCAACGCCGGAGAAGAACCCTGGTGACATCTGCCGATAGACCTGTTCCCAACCTCGCATTCCGACAGACAGGTCATTGACATCTTTCAACGGACGTATTCTGAACTCCACGACGTCTCTCCTTTCACACTATCGCGCGACCAGTCAAGTTCTCGCGGACTACGATTTCATGCTGAATTGAATCCCTGCGCATGCGCTCACAAACGCCCTGTCTGGTCGAGATAGCAGAGACAGTCTTCGAAAGTCGATGCAGCCCCGAATAGACGTTGCGGCATCAGCGCTGCTTCAGGCGAGTTAACCAGCATGAGAAGAACGTGTCGGCCACCGTCATTTCGCCCCACGATCGCGCTGGATCGCCGGTCGATGCTATATCGGAATCGTGGGTCCACGGACACGATGTCTGGATCGTCGTGGAGCCCGACGAACTTTACGGGCTCCAGGACAGTCCAGTCTTGCGGCAAGCGCAATAAGACATCAGGCACATCTTCGTGCCTGGAGATGATCGAGGCGACACCATTAGTCGAGCGATGGAACCATCCACCCGCCTTCGCGGGACGAACAGGAAGGGCAGCCACCGCGTATAAGAGCAGCATTCCGTCGACTGGATCTTCGTAGCTCTTTGACATTGTCGCCCCGTACTCTAAGCACATCTCAAACCTCTCGATTCCGGGAATTATGTCCGTTCGGGCATCGCATAGAAATGAGCGGTCCTCTCGACGATTCCAACACCGATGCGAACCTTCCTAGAAATTGTGTTTGATTCCGATCGAAACCGCCACTTGGGACGAGGAATTTGACGTCCCCGTGTAAGCGAGCTGCGCATAGTTTTCTGGGCTTCCGGTTATGGGATTGATCGCCAACCCGTCTCCCGTCATCTTCTCGAAGTTGACGGTTCCATAGAGCGCGGTTCGCTTGGAGAGGTTGTACACGGTGCCAAGGCTGACCTTATGAATGTTGCTCCGTGAATCGATGGCAGAGATCGTCGCCCGCGTATAGCTGTACGCAATGCCGGCTTGCAGCGTGCTGGTCAAGTAGTACGAGGCATTGACCTCGCCTGTGTCGAAACGAATGTCGCTTTTCGGGCCATTCGAAGCAGTTAGATATTGGCTTCCGACGAGCTTTGAACTCGTCACAACTGCATTCACCGTGAGCTCATTCAGTGAATAACCCGCGCCGAAGCCGAAGGTTCTCAGTTCATCGCTGTTCTGCATTTGGCAATAGCTCACCGGCGTTTGGCCGCAACTGAGTTCACCGACGTATGTCGTGTCACCGTGCAAGACTGAATTGAAAGGGTTCCGCACGGACAGATATCCACCGGCAGCAGAGAAAGGACCGTTGCTGTAATTAACCGCAAGCGCCCATGCTCGATTCGTCGCGAAGGCACCCGCCTGGTTCCCGAAACTGAACGTGCCGCTCAATGCAAAGCCGCCAAAGTTCGGGCTCACGTATTTGACAGCGTTGTTCACGTTAAAGGCAGCGTTGAGGTTGTCGATGTCGCCGAAGTGCGCACCTGCGGGGCCAGCCCACGCGTTGCTTACGGCGAAGGGGGCCAGCGCATCGGTGTAGGAATCGAACTGACGGCCAAGCGTCAACGTGCCGAAAGCGTCGGACTTGAGACCGACCATCGCCGTTGCGTCGAAGAGACTATTGGGCTCGAACAGCGCACCATTGTTAGAAAGGAAGTAGCTTCTCAGATCAAAGATTGCAGCCGTGCCGCCGCCCAGATCCTCCACGCCTTTCAGGCCAAACGTTGCAGGAGCGACGTTCCCGGAGGTCATGGACCATGCACTCTTTCCTTCGATACCGCCGGACGGAGTTGTTACCTGTTGATTGTTGACGTAGGTCAATCCCGTGTCGATGATCCCGTACAGCGTGACGCTGCTTTGTGCCCTAGCGAGCAGCGGCATCGCTGCCGCGCTCATGGCAACCATCACCGCGGCGAAGTGCTTCGGCATTTTCGCGTTCGAAGTCCGCCTTGAGGCGCCGTGCTTCGATCCCGCACGCGCCGACGCGCATGCAATGAACTGCGTCCTTCTCATTCACTTGTCTCCGATCTAGTTCCGCTTCTTCTTTTGCGCTACGCGTTGGTGTCAGGTAGCTGAAGAATTTCAGATGGGTCCGATAACGCGAGCGGCTATCTGCAGCCGCACCTTTCATCTCAAATCCAGCGAGGCGACGAATGGAATCCATTTTTGCGTTCGCGGGCGGCCGCGAAAATCAACCTTTTGGCTGATTTCACAAGCAGATCGGGTAAACGTGGACTTTCAGGAGTCTCGGAGCAAGACTGCTATTGCCCAGTCGCAGCCCGCGTGGTTTTGGCAGAAAGGGGGAGGAGATGGAGGGGGGACGGATCTATTGACGCAACGGGCCCATCGGCAGGACGGACCTAGACGCGTGTCTAACGTTGCACGGTTCGCAAGCGAGGTTGATTTTCGCTGCCTTTCAGGCTTAGTGAAAGCCGTAATCAGACATTCTGGATATCAAGGTCGAGCGATTGGGAACGCCTACCTTATTGAAAATCTTCAAGACGTGGGTTTTGACTGTAGCGATACTGATGTTAAGCGACTCGGCAATTTCGTTGTTTGTCGTTCCGAGCATTAACAAACTGACTACGTCGATCTCTCTCGACGAAAGTAAGAACCGTTGTGCCGCTTCGGCTCGGCTCATGGACCTGTCCCTACCGACCGTACGGCGCAGGTTGAATTCGACGTACGGTTGCACGCCTTCCATCATCGACAGTACACGCTCCTGGCTGTCCTGCTCACGAAGAAGAAGGGACAGTCCGCCGATCAACCGGTCTTCGTCTCGGAACACGGTTTCCACAACGTCCGAATAGCCGTGCGCCCGAAGAAACCGGACATAGTGTTGATCCTCGGGACAATGGTTAGCGATTCCTGACAGCAAGCCAAACCGAATATCCCGACATACGACCCGTTGCGGACCTAGGGGGTCGTATTGCTCCATCACCGTCTCATACTGACGATGGAAGGTATCCGAAACGCGATGGCGTTGAAAATCACATCGGCCGGTCTTGTCGTTCACAAGGTAGAACGCGATGGGCCCTACGCCTGTCAGCTTGCCGACGAATTCGATGGTCTCTTCAGCAAAGCGCGAGTCTGCTACCAACTGCTCGTGTGAGCATGAATTTTGAAACTCGCGCTTTTGCATTGCGATTAGACCTCGTTTAGTAATCGGCCAAGATTTGCGTAAAGCATCGGCTTGGACCGTCGGAGCCAAAGTGCGAAACATGCACCGAATATGGCTACCGACAGCGTCATCCAAGGTACCAGTCGACCGACGGGAGACTCACTGCCACTCAGAACGTCAACGTGAGTAATGATCTGCCAGAGACAAAAAAACAGTCCAATGGAAGCCAAGGCCGGGGCGACTATCCGCTGCCAAACGGACACGCCTCGTGCATTCTTCCAGAAAAATCCGAGCACTGCTATTGACGCGAACCCTTGAACAGCCACGATTCCGACCGATGCGACAACACTCGACCAAGGCAAGACGCCCAGCAAGGGGTCGATCCCCTTGAAGCCGCAGACCGCAAGCACGATAAGCGCACAGATCGTCTGCAAGCTACTGGCAACGTACGGGGTCTGTTGCGTGGGATGGGTTCGGGCCAGGCCTTTCCAGATCACGCCCTCTCGAGCCAGCGAGAAGAAATACCGCGATACGGTGTTATGAAAGCTGATCAAGGCTGCAAGCAGACTGGTAATCATCAACACGCCCATGGCATCCGCGGCCCATGATCCAATGAGTTGCGACGTCATCAGGAACCACATATTGCCCGGATCCTTCGTCGCCTGCGCCACTGCGGCCGCAGGACCATACGCGGTGATAATTAGCCATACCGACACCGCGTACAAGCACATGATGATGGTTATTGCGCAGTAAGTCGCCCGAGGAATTGTCTTCGCAGGGTTGCGTGCCTCTTCGGAATAAATCGCCGTGGTCTCGAAGCCCATGTAGGACCCCACGACGAACACCAGTGAAGGTCCGAAACCTGAACTAAGTACATGAGACGGACTGAATGAAGCGGCGGAGAATCCATTCGGTCCCCCCTTCAGCGCGGCTGCCACGTCGAAAATCAAAATGATCGCAATCTCACAGGCCATCAGAAGGCACAGAAATCTGCCGCTGAACTCGACATTTCTGTAGCCGAAATAATGGACGACCAATGTGACTCCGATTGCACAGCCCCACCACGATGCCACGAGGCCAAAGGTCGATGCAAAGAACTGGCTAAGGAAGAAGCCCACGAGCGCGTAACACGCCAGCTGCATCGCATTGTAGGCAACTAGTGCGAGAAATGCGCCGCCCACGCCTGCGGGCCGCCCGAGTCCTGTCGCGATGTACGCATAAAACGCGCCGGCATTCTTGACGTAGCGGCTCATTGCGGCGTAACCGACGCTGAAGAGCAAGTAAATGAGGCCGGCGAGTACAAACGTACCCGGAACGCCCACACCATTCCCTAGGCTAATGCTGACCGGCACCGCACCTACCAGCGCCGTGAGCGGACCGTTGGTCGCGATGACCAAAAAAACAATTGACATCATCCCCAGTGCGTTTTTCCGCAGTGAGGGTCTGCTCTGCTCATCTCCGATCATTTCAACTGTCTCCTGAACTCGTGGCCTTCTATGGGTGAGGTCACGTCCAGATCGATTCTTCAAAAACCGACGACGCCCGGCAATCAACCCTTCGGTTGATGTTTTCTTTCATATTCATTGCGACGCATATGCGCGAAAGGCAATCCAGTCCAATGGCATGGCGGAACGGCCAGTGGGTGGGCGTTTCCCCAAAAGCCCTTTTGTTTCTTAGTAAGGAATCCATCGTAGCTAGATCGATTCGACAAGTGCATTGCATGGTTTCCCCTAGTCGGACATCTCGTTCCGTTTGCCGATTTGTGCTGCAGGCCGACACCCAACATCTCATAGAGTAGCGCCAGTGAGAGGCGTCTTTGATTAATTCGGAAGCGCTTTAGATGTCTCTTGCTGCGCGCGGCCTCCGCCCATCCGTTGGCAAGTGCGTTCGTGCCACCTTATCCATCTCAACCTGCAACGCCGAGGATCAACGCATGCACAGCATCAAATTGGGAGCCCCGGTCCCGAAACTGGATTCCTGGGGAACGGTCGCTGACCTGGGTTCAACCATCCTGGAGGGCGAAATCACCGCTCAGGGACACGTCCACTTCGGTACGCCCACGTCTCCACTTAGCGCGGGTTACTTCGCCTGCTCGAAGGGCAAGTTCGATATGGAATATCCATTCCATGAACATGCCACCGTCTTAGAGGGCGAAGTCACTCTCCGCAACCGGAATACCGGCGAATCAATGCGGTACAAAGCGGGTGACAGCTGGTTCATCGAAAAGGGAACGCCCATCTCATGGGAGATTCATACCGACCGCTTTGCAAAGCATTACTTTGCGGTGGTCTGAACTCTCGACGATATCCAACATGAACGGCCATAGTCCGTCGACGCGCGTCGACGGACTATGGCCGGGACGAGGACGGAATATCAGGAACGCGCGTCTTGCAGTTGCGTACTCATAGGCTTGACGCCCGTCAGCAAGGCAAACCCGCTAAGGACGAGCAATGCCGCTAGCAGATACACGGCCAGATCCATATTGCCCGTGCTGGTGCGAATCTGGCCGATCACCCACGGACTGATGATTCCGCTCGTGATGCCAATACTGCTGATCAACGCAATGCCCGATGCCGCCGAATTGCCCGAAAGATGCGTTGGTGGCACCGACCAGAAGATCGGCAGCGCAGCGAAGATCAGGACCGCAGCGGCGGACAAGATCGCCAGCATAGCGGGAAGGCTACTCAGGTGCAGCGTCAACGCAACAAGTGCTGCGCCGCCACCGAAAGTACAAAATGCAAAGTGCCGTCGCCGCTCGCGCAGCCGGTCGGATCTGCGTGCGATGAGCACCAGGCCTACCGCACCGATCGCATTCGGAATCACCGTATAAAGACTGACCTGCATCACGTCTGTAATGCCGAAGTCGCGAATCATCAGCGGCATCCAGAAATTCAGGGTGAGCGACGCACACGTCAGCGAGAAATAGATGAACGCAAACAGATAGACCCTTGGATTGGCGAGCGCCGCAAGAAAGCTGCGGGCATCGTGAGCAGAATGAGACATCGGGCCTGCATTGTCAGCGCACAATGCAGCAAGGCGAGACTTTTCTTCGTCACCCAGCCATCTTGCATCGGCCGGCTTGTCGGTCAGGTAGAACCAGGCGAAGAATGCCAGCAGGACGGCCGGCGCTCCCTCCAGCGCGAACATCCATTGCCAACCGTAAAGCCCCCTCACCCCACCCATGTCCCGCATGATCCACCCGGACAACAATCCGCCAAGCACGCCCGCCACCGCTACGCCCGCGAAAAATACGGACATCACGGCGGCCCGTCGGTTGGCCGGAAACCAATAGGTGACATAAAGCACGATGCCGGGAAAGAAACCCGCCTCGAAGATGCCAAGCAGGAAGCGCAGCACATAGAAGTGCACGGGCTTCGAGACGAACATCATGCCGACCGAGGCCAATCCCCAGAGCAGCATGATGCGCGTAAAGGTCTTACGCGCGCCGAATTTGGCAAGGAGCATGTTGCTCGGCACTTCGCACAGCACGTAGCCCACATAAAACACCGCTGCGCCGAGTCCGTACATCGCATCGGAGAAGCCGAGGTCGTGCTTCATCTGTAGTTGCGCGAAGCCGATGTTGATGCGGTCCAGAAAGGAGACCACATAACAGAGAAACAAGAATGGAATGATGCGCCATCCGACCTTCGCGATCAGGCGATCGTCGCTCGCCGCGCGACTCGAAAGCGGGGATGATTCGATCTCGACAGAGTTTTGCATTGTCTCTCTCCAAGCGCGCCGCCTCCGCTCATGGACGCGCACGCGCAGACCGGACGTCTCGCGCGTCCTGATCGATGTTTCGAACGGTTTGGGTGATTCAGAAAAAGGGCCCATCCGGGCCCTTTCGTGTAACGGTGTCAGTCCTGCAGAGCCGCCCACATATCCTTGTCGCGCTGAGCCGTCCAGATGCGCGGATGCTTGATGCCGCTCGCTTCGTCATACGCGCGCGAGACATCGAACGGCAGGCAATGCTCGTAGATGAAGACGTGACCGAATTTCGGGTCCATCGACTTGCGGGTGTGCGCCATCGAGCCCTTCAGGTCGAGCTTGTCGGCGACGGCTTCGCGGCCCGCCTGCAAAAGCGTGGTGACGAAATCCTTCGTGTAGTCGAGGCCCTTGTCGACTTCCGCCGGCGACAGCAGCGCGGGGCCGCGTCCCGGCACCAGCTTCTCGGCCTTCAGCGTGCGCAGCGCTTCGAGCGTCGCGGGCCATTCTTCCAGTTGAGCGTCGCCGCAATAGCAGGCAGCGTCGTACTCGACCAGATCGCCCGAAAACAGCACCTTCTGCGAAGGCAACCAGACCACCGTGTCGCCCTTCGTGTGACCCGAGCCCAGATGCGCGATCTTCACTTCGAGCTTGCCGAGCCACAGCGTGATTTCCTTTTCGAACACGAGCGTGGGCCAGGTCAGACCCGGCACCGTCTCGACGCCCGCGAACAGACGCGGAAAACGCTCGATTTCCGATTTCATGTCCTGCTCGCCGCGCTCGACGATCATTTCATACGTGCCGCGGCTCGCGATCACCTGCTGCGCGCCTTCCTCCAAATACGCCGACGCGCCGAGCACGCGCACTGCGTGGTAATGCGACAGCACGACGTATTTGATCGGCTTGTCGGTGACGCTGCGGATCTTCGCGATGAGGTCCTGCGCCATTGCGGGCGTGGCCGTCGTATCGACGATCATCACGCCGTCGTCGCCGATGATGACGCCCGAATTCGGATCGCCTTCTGCCGTGTACGCGTACGCGTTCTCGGAAAGTTGCGTGAAGGTGATCTTCTTCTCTTCCAGATCGGCCTGCGATGCGAATGCCTTTGCCATGTGTCTTTTCTCCGTGAATCGTGAGGATGATGCATGGTCGCGCCGCAGTTATAATTTGTCAATAGCAAACCTACTTGCCAATGGCAAATTACGGGAAAACCCCAGTTCGATCCCGCGTTTACGGATGCGTTAGCATCGAACGCTCAAACGATCCGGCAAAGAGTGAATCGCACATTGAAAGAAGCAGCAGAAAAAACGCAACGCGGCATTCAGAGCGTGGAAGTCGCCGGCCGCATTCTCGACGCGCTGGCGCGGCGGCGCGCGCCGGTCGCGCTGAGCGAGCTGGCGGGCGCGGCGGCGTTATCGACCGCGCAGGCGCACACCTATCTCGTCAGTCTGACGAAACTCGGTTTGGTCAAACGCGACGCGCTGACCGGCTACTACGAGCCAGGACCCCTCTCGCTGCGTCTCGGCCTGATGTTCATCGAGCAGCAGGTGGCATATCGGGTGGCTGCGCCATACGCGGCGCAGCTCGCCGAGCGAATCGGGTGCAGCGTGGCGGTGTGCGTCGCGGGGGCGCAAGGACCGATGATTGTGCGGTATGAACGAGGCGGCTCCCCGCTGCACGTCAATCTGCATATCGGCACGGTCATGTCGCTGCAGACCACCGCGACAGGCCGTGTATTCAGCGCGTTTCTCGCGCCCGTTGAACTGGCATCGATGTTGCAAAATCAAGGCTTCGACCGACCGCGTGTTGGCACCGACGATCCCGCGTCACCCGATAGCCCGGACTGGCAGGCGAGCCTCGACGACGCGCGCCTCCGCGGCATGGCGCGTAGCGTTGATACGCCGAGCCCCGGCGTCAGCAGTCTGAGCGCGCCCGTGCTCGACGCCGAAGGCCGCCTGCAACTGGCGCTGACGGTCATCGGACCATCCGGCACCATGGACGTCGCCTGGAACGGCGACACCGCGCGTGCTTTGCGCGAAGTCGCGCAAAGCATCACAGAAGCGCTCACTCAGCCGTCCCAGACTCATGCCCTCTGATATCTCCAACGACCTCAACGGCAACGAAGGCAAAGCGCAGCGCGGCATCAATGCGCTCGACAGCACGGGTGAACTACTGCAAGCGCTTTCCGCATCCGGCCACCCGATGAACTTGCGCGACCTCGCCGCCGCCGCGGGCATGCCGCCCGCCAAAGCGTTTCCCCACCTCGTCAGCCTGCAGAAGATCGGCCTGCTATCGCGCGATGACGCCGGCTGTTTCTCAGCCGGCGCGCTCGGCTTCGAACTGGGGCTGGTCGCATTGCAACGCCTCTCCCCGACTCGCGAAGCCGAATCGGAGATCGTGTCGCTCGCCGCTACGACGCAACTGAGCGTCGCTGCGGCCACGATGGGACCGCTCGGTCCGACGATCATCCGGCTGGAAGAATCCGCGCGGCCGCAGCACATCAGCCTGCGTGTCGGGACTGTAATGTCGCTTATCCACACCGCGATTGGCCGGGTGTTTGCTGCTCATATGTCGGAGGACATGCTGGAGGGACTGCTCGCGCAAGAGCCGATCAGGCTTGCCGGAACGAGTTCGAAGCCGCCGGCGCGTGATTACCGCGCGCGCCTGGCGCGGATCCGCGAAAGTTGCATCGACGAGGCATTCGACGCGCCGGTGCCCGGCATCGGCACGTTTGCCGCGCCGGTCTTCGACCACACGAACAGTATTCGTTTGGTGATCGCCGTGATCGGGCCGTCGGGCAGCGTAGGTCGAGATCCACAAGGCCCGGCGGCACGCGCGCTGATCGCGGCGGCCCAGCGCTTGTCATGGCGCTTCGGTTCCCACGGCGACGCATCGCGCGAGGCTTAGTTCACGTGCTCGCGTCGGGCTGGCGGGCGGGATCGGCAGCGGCGAAGGCATCGTGCTGCATCGCGTGGTCGGCAATACGCACGATAGTCGGATAGTCCGAGAGCGGAATCGCAAAGCGCCGCGCGTTCCACACCTGCGGCACAAGGCAGATGTCCGCTAGCGTCGGTGCATCGCCAAAAACAAATGAACCAACGCGCGAATCCGACGCCAGCCGCGCTTCCAGCGAAGCGAAACCGAGATGGATCCAATGGGAATACCACGCATCCTTTTGTGCTTCTGATGCGCCGAGTTCCTGTTTCAGATACTTGAGCACGCGCAGATTATCGAGCGGATGAATCTCGCACGCGATCTGTAACGCCGCTGCACGTACGAACGCACGATCCGCCGCCAACCCGGGCAACAAAGCTGGAGTCGGATATCGCTCTTCCAGATACTCGATGATCGCAAGCGACTGCGTGAGCACGCTGCCGTCGTCGCAGGTCAACGCTGGCACGAGCGCATCCGGATTGAGCGCGCGGAACGCCGCCTGCAACTGCTCGCCGCCGTCACGGACAAGATGCACCGGCGCCTGGTCGTACGCAACGCCCTTCAGGTTCAGCGCAATACGCACGCGGAACGACGCCGAACTCCTGAAATAGCCATGCAGCGTGAATCCGCTCATGCCGCCTCCCGCGCTGCGAGCACTTGCCCCGCGCACACGCCGAAGCCGATGCGATATCCCTCCCCCTGACACCAGCCGCGCAGAACGAGTTCGTCTCCGTCCTGAATGAACGCACGGGTTTCGCCCGAAGCGAGGTGCAGCGGACGCTGCCCGTTCCACGTTGATTCGAGCAGTGAGCCGCACGAATCCGGCGTTGGGCCGCTGATCGTGCCTGAGCCCATCAGATCCCCGATGCGCACGTTGCAGCCACCGCTCGTGTGGTGCGCGAGTTGCTGTGCCATCGTCCAGTACATGTAGCGGAAATTCGTCCGCGAAATCGTCTGTGCTGCCTCGGCGCCAGCAGCGCGCAGATCGACTTCGAGCGCGATATCAAACGCATGCTCGCCCCCGTGACATAGATAGGGCAACGGCTGCGGCGATTGCACCGGCTGCGCACAGCGGAACGGTTCAAGTGCGTCGAGCGTGACGATCCACGGTGAGATCGTCGTCGCAAAGCCCTTCGAATTGAACGGACCCAGCGGAACGTACTCCCACTGCTGAATATCGCGCGCGCTCCAGTCGTTGAGCAGCACCATGCCGAAGATATGCGCTTCGGCGTCTTCGCAGGAGATCGCGTCACCAAGCGCGCTCGGCGTGCCGATGATGAAGCCCATCTCCAGTTCGATATCCAGCTTGCGGCAAGCGGCAAACACGGGCCGCTCCACATCCGGCAGCTTGATTTGCCCTTTCGGACGGCGCACCGGAGTGCCGCTCACGACCACAGACGATGCACGCCCGTTGTACCCGATAGGAATTTCGAGCCAGTTCGGCAGCAGCGCGTTCTTCGGATCGCGGAACATCGACCCGACATTCGTCGCGTGTTCCTTCGACGAATAAAAATCTGTGTAACCGGGAATATCGACCGGAAGATGCAATTGCGCTTCGGCCTGCTTGATCAGCGCTCGTCCGCGCACGGCCGAGTTGTCGCGCAACTCCCCATTGCTCGTTTCAAGCAGCGTGGAAAGACGCAGACGCACCGCGCGCCATTGCGCCCTGCCCGCCGCGATGAACGCGTTGAGTGACGCTTGAACGAACAGCGCCGAATCCTGTTCGAGGAAGCCTGCGCGTGCCAGCACGCTCAGATCGACGATCGAATCCCCGATGGCCACGCCGACGCGCGGCGATGAGTTCGCCCCGTCGCTGAAGACGCCGAACGGCAGGTTCTGAATCGGAAAATCGCTGTCGGGCGCGTTGGCCGATTCGATCCAGCTTTTAAGCTTCGGATCATTGGTCTGATGCCAACCCATAATCAATGCTCCTTCACGAAGTTGTTTTTCAGACCCTGCCAGCATTCGAAATATTCCGCCTGCAATTGAGAGGTCTTCAGCGCGAATTCAGTCGGACGGATGACGAGCGGCGTCTCGAACATGAAAGCCATCGTGTCGTCGACTTTGTGCGGCTTGCTCGTGTCGCTCTCCGACGCCTTTCGGAAGGTGTCTGCGTCCGGCCCGTGACCCGACATGCAGTTGTGCAGACTCGCGCCGCCGGGCACGAAACCCTCTTCTTTCGCGTCATACGCGCCGTGAATAAGGCCCATGAACTCGCTCGCGACATTGCGATGGAACCACGGCGGGCGGAACGTGTTCTCGCCGACGAGCCAGCGCGGCGGGAAGATCACGAAGTCGAGCGAATGCACGCCTTCGACGGCGCCCGGCGATTGCAGCACCAGAAAGATCGACGGGTCCGGATGGTCGAAGCTAATCGAGCCGATCGTATTGAAGCGCCTCAGATCGTACTTGTATGGCGCGTAATTGCCATGCCACGCGACGACATCTAGCGGCGAATGGTCGATCTGTGCGCGCCACAATTCGCCGCCGAACTTCGCGACAAGCTCGAACTCTCCCGTGCGGTCCTCGAATGCGGCCACTGGCGTAAGAAAGTCGCGCGGATTGGCAAGACCGTTCGAGCCGATTGGGCCGAGATCAGGCAATTCGAGTAGCGCGCCGAAGTTTTCGCAAACGTAGCCGCGCGCGCGTCCATCCGGCAAGGCGACGGAAAAGCGCACACCGCGCGGAACCACCGCGATCTCGAATGGCTCGACGTCGATCACGCCCAATTCCGTTGCGAGCGTCAGGCGCCCTTCCTGCGGCACGATCAGCAATTCGCCGTCGGCGGAATAGAAGTAGCGGTTTTGCATCGAGCGCGTAGCCGCATAGAGATGGATCGCGCAGCCGGTCATCGACTGCGCCGAACCGTTGCCGCCCATCGTCACGAGCGAATCGACGAAATCGACCGGCGCATCGGCGAACGGCAACGGGTCCCAGCGCAACTGATCCGGCGGCGTCTTCGGCACAGTTGAAAAGTCGCTGACCAGACGGCCGTCGCCCATCGCCCGAAACGGCCGATGCACGGCAGCCGGACGAATGCGATAGAGCCACGAGCGGCGATTGTGCTTGCGGGGCGCGGTAAAAGCCGTGCCCGACAACTGCTCGGCGTAAAGGCCATGAGCGACGCGCTGCGGCGAATTGCGCCCGATTGGCAGCGTATCGGCGATCGCTTCGGTCGCGAACTCATTGGCAAAGCCCGATTGATAGGCCGCGCCCGGTGCGAGCGTCAGTCCGTGGTGCAATTCAGACATGGTCGTTCCTTAGAAGGATGGCGGTTCACTGCACGTCGCCACATGGCACTTCGGCGGCGAGTCCGAGACGTGCCTTGGCGAACGCCTGCGTCAGCACGTCCATGTCGCCGATGTGATTCGCCAGCAGCAGCACGAGTTTGGCGTTGACCATCTGGCTATCGGCTTCGGAGAGACCGTTGTGCGTATCGATGAGACGCTCGTAGAACGCGTCCATGTCCGCGATGTTCGGTTCGAGATTCAGGTGACTCATGGTCGTTCATCCGTTCAGTTGGGCATTGCAGGTGGCGCGATTCACAGCGGTGATGACCGACGCGACATCGAGTGCGCGCCAGCGTGCGCATACGTGCTGATCCGGGCGCAACAGATAGAAGGTGCCGGGGCGTGCGTCGAAGCGAAGTGTGACGATGCCTTCCAGATCCTCGACGACGGTGACGCCGGGAATCGCAGGCACGTTCATGCCGCGAGGCGCGACGATCAACGGGCGTACCCCGACGGGAAGTTCTGCGAACGCGGCAAACCGCTGCGCCATGTCGCCGATATCGTCGTGCAGACCGCAGAAGTAGACGCCGGTGAACTGCCCGCCCGAGATCCGATGAAGGAACCACGCCGCCTTGCCATCGACCGCGACGGGCGCATCCGTGCAGACCGCGCCGGGCACCATTGCGCAGGAGAACGCGTCGGCGGGATCATCGGGTGTGTTCAGCGGCGAGTTCGACAGTACGGCCGGAACCGACAAGCGCCCGCTATTGACGATGCGGCGCGCGAACGCGCAATCCTTCGCAAGCTTCAGTGCGGCGTCGCGGAACACGCGCGAAACTGCACTCTTGGGTGTGATGAAATCGGTGGCGCGCGTCGAGTTGAGGATGTTCTCGTCGGCGGCGTATTCGCGTTCGGACGCGTAGGTGTCGAGCAACGCGGGCGGCGCGTCACCATTGACGACGAGCCGTAGTTTCCATGCGAGATTGTCCGAGTCCTGCACACCGCTGTTTGCGCCGCGCGCGCCGAACGGCGACACGCCATGCGCCGAATCGCCCGCGAACAGCACGCGGCCGTGGCGGAACGAGTCCATTCGTAGACACGAGAACGTGTAGACACTCACCCATTCCAGTTCGAATTCGACGTCTTCGCCGAGCAGGGCTTTCACGCGCGGAATGACGCGCTCCGGTGTCTTTTCGGCGACCGGATCGGCGTCCCAGCCAAGCTGAAAGTCGATGCGCCACACGTTATCCGGTTGACGATGCAGCAGCACCGACTGATTGCGATGAAACGGCGGATCGAACCAGAACCAACGTTCGGTCGGAAAGGACGCCTTCATCTTCACGTCAGCGATCAGAAAGCGGTCCTTGAAAGTGCGGCCGCGGCTGTCGAGGCCGAGCATGCCGCGCATCGGACTGCGCGCGCCATCAGCTGCGACAACGTATTGCGCACGCAGCGGGTAAATGCCATCGGGCGTCTCGATCTGCAACTCGACGTGATCGTCATGCTGCGTGACGCCGACCACATTGCTCTTCCAGCGAATCTGGAGGTTGTCGAGCTGCATCGCGCGATCGGCGAGGAAGCCCTCGACGTAATACTGCTGGAGATTAATGAAAGCAGGCCGCGCATGGCCGGCTTCCGGCAGCAAGTTGAACGTGTAGATCAGTTCGTCCTGCAGGAACACCTTGCCGACGTTCCAGCTCACCCCTTTCTCGACCATGCGATCGCCGCAGCCAAGGCGATCGAAGATCTCCAGTGTGCGTTTGGCGAAGCAAATGGCGCGCGAACCGCTTGAGAGTGTGTCGTCGTTATCGACGAGGACCACCTTGACGCCCTGCTGCACGAGGTCGATCGCGGCGGACAGCCCAACCGGCCCCGCCCCCACAATCACCACTGGGTGGACGGTGGCACTTGACGCGTCGTCGTGTTCGGCGGCTCGAACGTAGTCGAACCGCAACTTTTGGTAATCCGTCTGCATTCGTTTCTCCCGGCATTTGCGATTTGTCTATAGCAAGCTCGTTTGCTATATATAAATTATCGGCAATTGTAGGGAAGAGGTGCAGATTGGGAATTTGTGTAAACCCTAATATGGCGGCAATCGGCGATTCGGTGGCCCGCACATGCGACCTCGCGCGTCAGGGTGAAGGACCGGACTGCCTCGACGCCCTGGTTGCAAGTTGGGGCGTCGACGACAGGACAACGTAGTGGCCCCGAAAGCGATCCCGAGGTCACTAACCGATGACCGGCAGTCGGACGCCACATCGAGATGCGGGGGTGAGCTGTCGAGGGACGTAGATAAAAATAAATATGTCACCGTTTGGAGAGTGATCCAAACCGTGGGAGGCAAATTCCGTCGACTTGACCAACGTCATCGACGGCGTGACGGCGTAGCACCCAATCGGATATGGCGCTTTGTATCTGAAGTTCCGGCGAAAAGAGCTCAGCGAGCCCGCCCGGCGCGCTGGCCGTTTCAGCTACGCTGGCGACGTTGCCAACCGATCGGAGGTGCTATGCGACTGATCATCGAGGCCCGCGTAGAGGGCGGAGAAGCGCGTGCGACTGATGCGAGGGTTGTTGCTGTGGTGGAACGAAAAGATCGCAGCCTCGCCGACCTGGGGCTCACACTTGCCGAAGGTCGTGCCTTGCTCGCCGAGGTTCAAGCGTTTCTTGTGCCGGAGCAGACTGCCGGATGGATGAAGAGCCGCATGGCTTGTCACCGGTGCGGCTCGATGCTGGCCCACAAGGACGCCCGATCGATCGTGCTGCGAACCGTGTTTGGCAAGGTCGACGTGCCGAGTCCGAGGCTGTGGGCGTGCAGCTGTGCTGCAGAGCAAGGGCAACCGCGCCGCTCTTTGAGCCCGCTGTGCAAGGCCGTCACCAGCGTGTGACGCCGGAATTGGCGTACCTGCAGGCCAAGTGGGCCGCCCATCTACCGTACCATCAGGCCACTGAGCTGCTTCGAGAGGTCCTTCCACTGGACAAAGGGATTTCTTTCGGTAGTACTCGCCGTCGAATCCTCGCCGTCGGCAGCGCGCTGGACGCGCAGTTCAACCGCGATATCGCGTCTGGACCAAAACCGGTCAGCGGAGAGCAGGTTCGCGAATCGACCACCGTCGGCTGCGTGAGCGTCGACTCGGCGTGGCTGAGCTTCAGCAGCAGCCCCAAGAGTCGCAAGGCCGCGCGCGACCTTGCGGAGCTTAAATCGCCTTGGTCGCAGAACTTGCCGCGGGATCGACACGTCAACATCGTTGCGGGGCGTGCAACTCTCGCTGATCGCGACCCGCGTCTCTACGCGTACGTTCATAAGCTGGTGCCATCGGCGCCCGCGCGGCTGGACCAATTTCTCCTTGCAAGCGGCGTGGCTCCGAACGAGCGAGTCACCGTGATCAGCGATGACGCTGGCGAATTCGGCAAGGCTGTGGACGGCAGCCAGCTCGCCAGGGGAAGGATCCTGGACTGGTTTCACATCGCGATGAAGTTCAAGACTGCCAAGAACTCGGTGTTTGGAAGCCAGACGGTGGAACCTCACGAGCGAATCTCTGTAGAGACAGAGATCGATCACGCGAAGTGGCTGGTTTGGCATGGAAAGGGCCGGCAATCGGTGTCCCGTATCAAGGCCCTGGATGCCACGCTGTTGGCGAAGGAGGGCTACGAGTACTCGACGTTGTACTGGAACCTGCGCCGCCTGTACTTCTACATCGAGAACAACGCAGGTACGCTCGTGAACTATGGCATGCGTTATTACAAGGGGCTACCGATCAGTAGCAGCATTGCCGAGTCCGCGGTGAACCTGGTGGTCAGCCATCGCATGGCGAAGAAGCAGCAAATGCGATGGACGGACGAGGGGGCGCACTGTCTGGCACAGGTCAGAGTTGCTGTCCTCAACGAAGAATTTTCGGTTGAGCAACTCGCCGTGTTGACCATGACCTCTGCAACTGCAAATTCGACGAGTGCGCGCCGAGCGGCGTGAATTGACCTCCCACGGTTTGGTTCACTCCCCGTCAGGCCGTGGTGATCCTGAACGCGCTATTCTCGTGGCTGGTTCAGGCCGGCTATCTGGCGGGCAATCCGCTCTCGCTTTCACGACAGCGCGCCAAACACGCGGCGCCACGCATTACCCGGTATCTCGAGCCCAGCGTCTGGCAGGAAGTGAAGGACTTCATTGCGACGATGCCGCGGGACACGGATCGAGCAACGGCCCATGCGGTCCGGGTGAGATGGCTTTTTACCCTCCTCTATCTGGGCGGACTGCGCATCGCGGAGGTCGGCGCCAACACGATGGGACAGTTCTTTGTCCGGCGCGATGCGGATGGCAAGACGCGATGGTGGCTCACCGTGCATGGCAAAGGTGACAAGGAACGGTTGGTGCCGGCCACCCAGGAATTGATGACGGAACTCTCGCGATACCGACAGTACCTCGGGCTGAGCGCACTCCCCTCGCCCAATGAAGATACGCCACTGGTTCTGCCGATTAGCGCCACGGCAGCCAACGGGGGCACGCAGACGTGCGCGCCTTTAACGCGCGCCGCCCTGCATGCGATCGTCAAGGAGGTGTTTGCTGGGGCCGCCGCTCGACTTCGTGAGCGCGATGAAATGTCTGCGGCGCGTGCCGACCTGCTGGAAAAAGCTTCGGCTCACTGGCTGCGGCACAGCGCGGGATCGCACATGGCCGATCGACAGGTCGACTTGCGCATGGTGCGTGACACGCTCGGACATGCCTCGCTCACAACGACCAGTTTATATTATCGGCTGAAAGTTTTTATGCACAGTAGCCAAGGTAAAGGCTTCCTAGGCGAGGCTCCAGCGTTGGTTTTCTG
>NZ_FCOA02000030.1 GCF_001544875.2 Caballeronia hypogeia | reverse complement strand
ATGCTGTCGCGGCCGGCGACCGGCACGACGCGCAATTCGGTGACTTTGGGAGTGGCGTTCGGGTTCGTGGACATGAGCTAATTCCTTTGAGTTGAGTTGAGGCGGGAGCGTCAGACAGCCCCTTCGGCCTCGACATAAAGTGCGTAGAGCGAGTGCGAGCTCGCCATATAGAGCCGGTTGTTCTTCGGCCCGCCGAAAGTCAGATTCGGGCAACGCTCCGGCAGGTGAATGAAGCCGATGGGCTTGCCCTTCGCGTTGAATACCTTCACGCCGTCGAGGTCGGCGGAGTTCACGCCGCCGCGTCCATCGGAGCCCCAGCCGCACCACAGATTGCCGTCGCGGTCGACCTTGAAGCCGTCGAGCGCGCCGGCGCCGTTCGCATCGAAAAGCTTCGTCTTGTTCGTGAGCGTGAAGCCGTCCGCGCCGACCTCGTAGCTCCACATGATGCGGCTCGGCGTCGCGCGGCTTTCGATCACGTAGAGCTTCGATTCATCCGGCGAAAACGCGAGCCCGTTCGGTCCGGCGAGATCGGTGATGATCGCCTGCAACTGGCCGTCGGGCGAAATGCGATACACCGATTGCGGCAGCTCGGGCGTCGCCTTGTCGCCTTCCCAGTTGCCCGCGATCCCGAACGGCGGATCGCTGAACCAGATCGAGCCGTCCGACTTGCAGACGATATCGTTCGGCGAATTCAGACGCTTGCCCTGATAGTTGTCCGCGAGCACGGTGATCTTGCCGTTGTGCTCGGTGCGCGTCACGCGTCGCGTGAGGTGCTCGCAGGTCACGAGCCGGCCTTGCAGATCGCGCGTGTTGCCGTTCGACTGGTTCGAGGGCTGGCGGAACACGCCCCAGTTACCCGTCATTTCGTCGTAGCGCATCATGCGGTTGTTGGGGATGTCGCTCAGCACGAGATAACGTCCTGCCGGAAAATACACTGGCCCTTCGGCCCAGCGCATGCCGCTGCCGAGCTGCTCGACCGACGCGCTATAGAGCCGGTATTTCGCGAAGCTCGGATCGAGAATTTCCACCGATACATCCGGATAGCGCGTGCTCGGCTTGAACGGCACCGTGTTCGCATCGGTCGATGCACCAAGCGCCTGCGCGCCCGCCAAACCCGACACACCCGCTGCCGATGCCAGTCCGCCCGCCGCAGCGGCCTTCAGAAAAGTACGTCGCTTGCTCACTTGCGTTTCTCCTTTTTATGCAGCCGGCTTCAGTTCGAAGCGCTGGATCTTGCCCACGACGAACAGGTAGCAGACGATCGCGATCAACGCGTTCGCGCTGACGAACACGAGCGCCGACGCGAACGAGCCCGTGCCCTGCACGAGATAGCCGATGACGATCGGCGTCGTGATGCCCGCCGTGTTGCCGAAGGTGTTGAAAAGCGCCGCGCACAAACCGCTCGCTTCCTTGGGCGCGGTGTCGGACACGACCGCCCAGCCGAGCGCGCCGATGCCCTTGCCGAAGAACGCCGCCGCCATGATGCCGACCACGAGCCACTGGTTATCGACGTAGTTGCACACGATCATGCAGGTGGACAACAACAGGCCGACGACGATCGGCACCTTGCGCGCGGTGGACGTCGAGAAGCCGCTCTTCATCAGCCGGTCGGAGATGACGCCGCCGAGCACGCCGCCGAGAAAGCCCGCGATCGCCGGAATCGAGGCGACGAAGCCCGCCTTCAGAATCGACATGTGGCGTTCCTGCACGAGATAGATCGGGAACCACGTCAGGAAGAAATACGTGAGCGTCGTAATACAGTACTGCGCGATGAACACGCCGAGCATCATGCGGCTCTTGAGCAATTGCGCGAACACGGCGCGGCCATGCGTGCCCTTGTTCTTCGTATGTGTCTGCGCCGCGCGGCGTTCCTGCGCGAGCTGCTTGTCTTCGAGGTCGACCATCGCGCCGTTGTCGGCGATGAAGCGCACTTCGGCTTCATTGGCGAGCGGATGCTGACGCGGCGCGTAGATCGTCTTGAGCCAGACGCCGGTGATGACCACGCCGAGCGCGCCCATCGCGAAGTACACGTGCGGCCAGCCGTACTCGTGCGTGATCCAGCCCATGATCGGCGTGAACAGCACGGCGGCGAAATATTGCGACGAGTTGAAGATGGCGGACGCCGTGCCGCGCTCGGCCGTCGGGAACCAGGTCGCGGTCAGGCGCGAATTGCCGGGAAACGCCGGCGCCTCGGCCGCGCCGACGCAAAAGCGCAGCACGAAGAGCGTGACGATGGCCATGCCCACCGGCAGCGCCGCGACGAAGCCCTGCAGCGCCGTCAGAATCGACCAGAAAAAGATGCTGAACGCATACACGCGTTTGGAGCCGAAACGGTCGAGCAGCCAGCCGCCCGGAATCTGCGCGATCACGTAAGCCCACGCGAACGACGAGAAGATGTAGCCCATCGCGACCGGCGAGATATGCATCGCCTTCTGGATCGCGGAGCCGGTGATGGAGAGCGTTGCGCGGTCGGCGTAGTTGACCGTCGTGACCAGGAACAGCATGAACACGATCAGGAAGCGCGCCTTGCTGCGCCCCGCGTATGCCGCCGCCTTGCCGGCGAGAGATGCGGGACTACCGCTCCCGTCCGCACGACCCGTCGGGTCCTGTGCTCGCTGCATGCCTTTTTCCATTGTCGTCTCCGAATCGCATGTTGTGTGATGTCTCACGCAAACGAAGGATATGTTAGCGCCAACATTGGCAAAATCCGGGTTTTCCCGACACAAATTTATACGATGTCTTATCTCATAGGATTGGCATGGAGATCGCTTTCGAGAGGCGTGTCGGTAGAATGGCGGCTACCACGGAGCGGACATGGATACGAGCCACGAGCCCGACGCAGGTCGGCTTCCAGATCAGACGGGCGCGAGCGTCACGCTCGAGGACGTCGCACGCGTGGCCGGCGTCACGGCGATGACCGTCTCCCGCGCGATGAACCGTCCCGAACTCGTGCGCGAAGAAACGCGGCGGCGCGTGCTCGACGCGGTCCGCACGACCGGCTACGTGCCGAACCTGCTGGCGGGCGCGCTCGCGAGCAACAAGAGCCGCCTGGTCGCCCTGCTGCTGCCGACCATCGCGACATCCATCTTCACGGACATGGTGCAGGCCATGATGTCGAGCCTCGCCGCGTCCGGCTATCAAACCCTGCTGGGCCTGACCGACTATCTTCCCGAGCGCGAGGAGCAGATCGTGCAGACGCTGCTCGGCCGGCGTCCCGACGCGATCGTGCTGACCGGCACCGATCACACCGCGCTCACGCGCGAGCGTCTCGCCAAGACGCGCGTGCCGATCCTCGAAATCTGGGATCTGGTCGATGATCCCATCGACATGTTGATAGGCTTTTCGCACGAGGCGGTGGGCGAAGCCGTCGCGCGTCATTTGCTGCAGAAGAACTACCGGCGCTTCGGCGTGGTGTCGGCGGGCGACCCGCGTGGCCTGCGACGCAGCCGCAGCATGATCGCCGAACTGCAGCGGCGCGGCGTTGCCGATGTGCCGCTGGAAATCCTGCCCGCGCCCGCTACGCCGCAAGCGGGCCGCGACGGCCTCGCGCGCATGCTGGAGCACGGCCTGCCCGATGTGATCGTGTGCAGCACCGACACGCTCGCGCAAGGCGTCCTCGCCGAAGCGGCCAGGCGCGGCATGGCGGTTCCGCGGCAAGTCGCGGTGATGGGCTTCGGCGATCTCAGCACGGCGGCGCACGTGCATCCGGCGCTTTCGACGGTGCGCATCGACGGCGCGGGGATCGGCAGGATGGCGGCCGAGGCGTTGCTGGCCCGGCTCGACGGGCGGCAACCGGCGCCTGCCGCCGCGCTGCGCGTCGATACGGGCTTTTCGATCATCGATCGGGAAAGCGCCTGAGGGGTGCGTTCATTCAAGCCAGTGCGTGCGCTTGCGGTGATGCGCGAGATGCGCACGTTGCGTGTGAGTCGGCGGCGTCGAGAGCGCGAGGCCGTCATGCAGGCCGAGTTCTTCGCGGGCGGCTTCACCGAGCGCGTCGGAGATCAGGATCGCCCGCGCATTTCTGAAGCCCCGCTCACCCCTCCACCAGTTGCCGCACCCTCGCCGCCAGGGTTTCCAGCGCGAACGGCTTGGTCAGCACCTGCATGCCGGGCTCGAGCCGTCCATTGCCGATCACCGAGTTCTCCGCATAACCCGTGATGAACAGCACCTTCAGCCCGGGCCGCGCCTGTCGTCCCGCCTCCGCCATCTGCCGGCCGTTCATGCCGCCGGGCAAACCGACGTCGCTGATCAGCAGGTCGATCCTCATGTTCGACTGCAACAGTTTCAGCCCGCCCACGCTGTCGGTCGCCTCGATCACCGCGTAGCCGAGTTCCTCCAGCACGTCGGTGATGAGCATGCGCACGCTCGGCTCATCGTCGACGACGAGCACCGTCTCGCCCGTTTCCGCGCCGGGAATGGCCGTCTCGTCCTGATCGACGGGGTCGCCATCGACATCCCCATAAAAGCGCGGCAGGTAGATGCACACAGTCGTGCCCTGTCCCGCCTCCGAATAGATCCGGACCTGACCGCCGGACTGCTTGGCGAAGCCGTAGATCATCGAGAGACCGAGGCCCGTGCCCATACCGATCGGCTTCGTGGTGAAGAAAGGATCGAAGGCCTTCGCGACGATATCGGGCGTCATGCCCGTGCCGGTATCCGTGACGCAGAGCGACAGGAACTGGCCTTCGGGCATGTCGTGGCTTTGCGCGGCGCGGGCGTCGATCCACTTGTTGGCCGTCTCGATGGTGATGCTGCCGCCATCCGGCATCGCATCGCGGGCGTTGATGCACAGGTTGAGCAGCGCGTTTTCCAGTTGCCCCGAGTCGACCAGCGCGGGCCACAGGCCGGTCGCGCCGACCGACTCGACCCGGATGCCCGGCCCCACCGTGCGCTGTATCAGCTCGGTCATGCCGTTCACGAGCGCGTTGACATCGGTGGGACGCGGATCGAGTGTCTGACGACGCGAAAACGCCAGCAGCCGATGCGTCAGCGCCGCCGCGCGCCGCACCGCGCCCTGTGCGGCGACGACGTATTTATCGACGTCCGCGATGCGTCCCTGGCTCAGGCGGATACTCAGCAACTGCAACGAGCCCGACACGCCCGCGAGCAGATTGTTGAAGTCATGCGCGAGCCCGCCGGTGAGCTGTCCGACCGCCTCCATCTTTTGCGATTGCCGTAGCTGCTCTTCAGCGCGCATGAGTTCGGCGCTCCGTTCTGCGACGCGCTGCTCCAGCGTTTCATTGAGCGCGCGCAGCGAGGCGGCCGCGCGGTCGCGCTCCTTCTCCACGGCGCGGCGCTTCTCGACATCGAGCACGACGCCCGGAAAGCTCAGCGGCGTGCCGTCCGGCGCGTGGTCGACGCGCCCGCTCGCCTCGATCCAGTAATAGCGTCCGTCCGCGCGTCGCACGCGGTACTGGTGGGCGTAGCGCCCGCCACGCGCGATCACCGCTTCGATCGCCGCTTTCAGTCCCGCCCGGTCGTCGGGGTGGACGTTCTCCGTCACTTGCGAGAGGCTGAGATGATCGCGGCTGCGCGCGGGATCGAGGCCGAAAGCGCGCGCGAACGCCTCATCGACGCTGAAGCGGTCGTTCGGCAAGTCCCAGAACCACGTGCCGATGATCGCGCCGGCCGCAAGCGCGAGCCGCACCCGCTCGACGTTTTCGCGCGCGAGCGCTTCGCTGGCGCGCAGCGCCGACTCGGCTCTCTTGCGCGCTGAGATATCGCGGAACAGCACGGACACTTGCCGCAGGCTCGCCGGTTCGACGCGCGCCGCCGACACTTCGATATGCCGTCCGGCGCCCCGGAAATAGCGCTCGAAACGCGTCGGCTCGCCGGTGCGCAGCACCGTGCCGTAGAGTTCGATCCAGCGGTCCGCATCGCCCGGATCGATGTCGCGCAAGGTCTTGCCGACGATGTTCGCAATCCCGCTATGCCGTTCGTATCCGGGGTTGGCGTCGACGTGAAGATAATCGCTGAGCGGCCCGTGCGGCCCGTCGAAGAATTCGATGATGCAGAACCCATCGTCGATTGCGTTGAACAGCGCGTGATAGCGCGCCAGAGCGGACATGCGAAGGCTTTCGGAGTCGGGGGCGTCGTTCATCGGGAAAGTCTTGCTGATCGCCCGCTCCAATGCCGCTCTGAAAGCGCACCAGGAACGGCGTGAGGAACCAATCTAAAAAACGCTATGGTGCACGCGTTGATCGCGCCGGCATAGCAGCAAGGCACGGGCCAGTGAAGATTTCCCTTCAGCGACCAACTTTCGTCCAGCCCGTTAGCCTTTTTGCGCCTTGCGCCCGGCGCGCGCCTTCGGCATTTCGGGCGGCGAAGTCACGCCCGCCACCGCCGCGCCCGACTGCACCAGAAACTCCCGGAACGCAGTGGCCACCTGAGGCAGACGCCGCTCCGACATGTGCACGACATGCCACGCGCGCTCGATCGGCGTGGAAGGCACGGGCAGCGTCGCGAGCAGACCAGCCTTGATTTCGAGCGCGCACGCGTGCAGCGAAAGAAACGCCACGCCGAGCTCCGCCTCGACGAGCTGCTTGATCGCTTCGTTGCTCGACAACTCCGATGCGGCATGCAGCTTCAGTCCCGCCTCCTTGAATAGTCCTTCGATCGCCACGCGCGTGCCCGAGCCGCGCTCGCGCACGAGCAGGTTCGCGGCTTCGAGATCGGTCAGGCCGATGTGCTTCGCGCGCATGAGCGGATGCGTGGGCGATGCCACGAACGCCATCGGATGCTTCGCGAACGCGGCGGCGCTGGTGCGCAGCTCGCGCGGCTGCCGCCCCATGATCGCGAGATCGATCTCGTTGGTCGCGAGCATGCGCACGATGTCGTCGCGATTGCCGATGCGAAATTGCAGCTTCACGCCGGGCCGCTCCTTCGTGAAGCGCACGAGCAGCGGCGGCACGAGATATTCCGCCGTCGTGATCGCGCCAATGCGCAACGTGCCGCCCAGTTCGCCGCGCAGCGCCGCGACTTCCTCGCCCGCCTCGTTCCAGAGGCTCAGGATTTCGTTCGCATAACGCGCCATCACTTCGCCTGCCGCGGTGAGCTGCACCTCACGCCCCACGCGGCGCAGAAGCGGCGTGCCCGCCGCTTCGCCCAGCAGCGAAATCTGCAGCGACACGGCGGGCTGCGTCAGATGCAGTTCGAGCGCGGCGCCCGAGATGCTGCCCACGCGCGCTACCGTCTGCAGCGTGCGCAATTGCCGGAAAGTGGTCGTTTTTAACATTAGCAAAAACTTATGAGTCGGTGATAAATACTAAATAGCGCAAATGTTTTCGGGTCGTTATCTTTTTCCCAACGATGTCGTCAAGCGCGGCCCCGGCCCAGCGGCGACACACACGCATTCAACGACTCCGAGAGGCAGGCAATGGCAATCGATGCAATCGTGGCGGACATGGACACGGTATGGACCCGTACCGGCGGGCAGGAGAAACCGGCGGCGAAACACGCGCAGGACACGGCGCTCAGGCGCTTTCTGGAAAGCGTGCGCGATGACGGCTATCCGCTCCTGCTCGTGAGCGAGCTCAATGCGGCGAGCCTGAACGACGCCATCAGCGAGACGCTCGGCGAGGACGGCATCACGTATTTCTCGTCGATTCTTTCAGAGAGCGAATCCGGATCGCGCTATGCGGTCGCGCTGCATACGCTCGCGACGCCCGCGCATCGCGTCGTCGCGCTGGGCGCGGATCAACGCGGGCTCGAAGAGGCGCGCAGCTCGGGCATCACGCAGTGCGTGCCCTTGAGCGATGCCTTGCGTCGCGGCGCCGCGCAGTTCGATCACGCCTATTCGTCTGATTGATGAAGTCCTTCCGGGAGAGCCATGATGTTGAACCCCTATGCACAACACCAGGTTGATTCGCCCCATCGCATCGTGATCGTGGGCGGCGGCGCCGCGGGACTCGAACTCGCGACGCGTCTCGGCAACGGCGTCGGCAAGCGCCGTCGCGCCGAGGTGATCCTCATCGACCGCTTTCCGACGCACTTCTGGAAACCCTTGCTGCATGAAGTCGCGTCGGGCCAGATCGACGCGTCGAGCCACCAGATCGACTATGCATCGCACGCGAAGTGGAATCACTTCCGCTTCGAGCAGGGCGCGCTTTCGAGCATCGATCGCGAACGCCGCGAGATCGTCATCGACGAAACCACCGACAGCGACGGCCGTCCGCTCCTGCCGCGCAGAACGCTGGCCTTCGATACGCTCGTGCTCGCGCTCGGCAGCGTCACGAACTTCTTTTCGATTCCCGGCGCGGAGCAGCATGCGCTGACGCTGGAAACGGTGGAACAGGCGGAAACGTTCAGGCGGCGTCTGTTGTCGAGCCTGCTGCGCTCGGGTCATGCGGGCGCCGTGAAGACTCCCGTCTCGGTGACGGTGATCGGCGGCGGCGCGACCGGCGTCGAGCTGGCCGCCGCATTGCGCGGCACGGCGGAAATGGTGCGCGACTATCACCTGGCGTCGCTCGATCCGGCCAGCGATATCCGCATCCGCCTGCTCGAAGGCGCGCCGCGCGTGTTGCCCGCGTTGCCCGAGCGCATTTCGCTGCGCGCTCAGGACGTGCTCGCGGGGCTGGGTGTCGAAGTGCGGCTCGGCTGCCGCGTGAAGTCGGTCGATGCCGACGCCGTCTCGACCGCCGATGGCGAAACGCTCGCGAGCGACATCACCATCTGGGCCGCCGGCGTGGAAGGCCCGGCCGTGCTGCGACGGCTCGAAGGCTTGCCGCTGAACCGGCTGGGACAGGTGATCGTCGACGGCAGCTTGCAGATCGGCGCGGACTCGGGTGTCTACGCAATGGGCGATTGCGCCGCGTGTCCCGCCGCGAAAGGCGACGCTCTCGTGCCGCCGCGCGCGCAGGCAGCCTTTCAGCAGGCCGTGTATCTCGCCGATGCGCTCGCGCGTCGTCTCGATGGCCGCGCCGTGCCGATGTTCGCCTATCGCGATCAGGGAACGCTGATCTCGTTCGGACGCGCGGGAGCGGCGGGCGCATTGATGAGCGAGTTGCTGCGCCGGCCGCTGTTCATCGACGGATGGTTCGCGGCGACGTGCTACAGGCATCTTTATCGCCGGCACATCATGGGGCTGACGGGCATCAAGCGCGCGGTGATGTACGCCGCGAGCCAGTGGCTGCGCGAGCGCGTGCGGCCCACGGTGAAGGTCAACTGATCATGCGCCGGAGAGTGCGTCGATCGAGATGCACTCTCCGGAAGTCATGATCGATCAAGGCTCGCTGATCGTGAACCAGAAGTCGAACTTGTCGAACAGCGCGAGCATGTCGCTGAACTTCTGACGATCGCCTTCTATCTTCACTTGCCCGCTATCGGCGAGATTGCCGAGCTTGAGCTTGCCGAGCGCGATGTCGTCGAGCGTGGTTCTGTCGAGCGTGATCGTTGCGTCTGCGCTCTGAAGCGACTTGCCCTTGCCGTAGTTCATCACGCCGTCCTCGACCGTCAGCGTGTAGTTTTCCTTGATGTCCGGGAAGATCACGTTGAAGGCGTAACGCTTGTCTCCCGCGCGCGGCCCGTTGAGGTGAATCGCGAGAAAGTCGAGGAACATCTCGGTGGTCATGCCGCGAATGATGTCCGGCGACGATGTATTCGGCGTCGCCATTTTCTTCACGCCGCCGCGCAATTCCTGCGCGCCGCTCAGATAGAAGTTTCGAGCCGGGCCGGATTCTGCCTGATAGCCGAGCTGTTCGAGCGCGTCCGCTTCGAGTTGCCTCGCGGCCTTGTTGTCCGGCTGCGCGAACACGACCTTGTTCGTGATCGTCGCAGCCCAGCGATAATCGCCCTTGGCGAAGGCTTCGCGCGCATTCGCGAGGATCTTGTCCGCGCCGATCATATCGACATACTTCTTCGCTTCCTCGGTGGGCGGCAGCGGATCGAAGTCGGCGGGATTGCCGTCCCACCATCCCAGATAGAGCTGATAGGTCGCACGCACGTTGTGCTTCAGGTTGCCGTAGTAACCGCGGTTATAGAACTCTTTCGCGAGGGAGTCGGGCAGCACGAACTGTTCGGCGATCTCGTGCATCGTGAGGCCCTGATTCGCCATGCGCAGGGTCTGGTCGTTGATGTATTTGTACAGGTCGCGTTGCTTTTTCAGATGCTCCACGACGCGATCGTTGCCCCATTGCGGCCAGTGGTGGCTGCCGAACGATACCTGCGCTTCGCCGCCCCATAGATCGATGGTCTGATCGAGATACTTCGCCCACTTCTGCGCGCTGCGCACTTTCGCGCCGCGCAAGGTCAGAATGTTATGCAGCGTGTGATTGCCGTCTTCCGCAAGATCGATAGCCTTGAACTGAGGGAAATAGAACAGCATCTCCGCCGGCGCCTCGGTTCCCGGCGCCATCTGAAACACGACGTCGACGCCATCGATCGTCATCTTCTCGCCGGTCGTCTTGATGATGTTGCTCGGCTCGAACAAGGTGATCGAACCTGCCGCCGTCGTCAGGCCAAGGCCGCCGCCGACATTGCCGCGCGGATCTTTCGGCAGCAGATTGCCGTACATGTATGAAGCGCGGCGGCTCATGACGTTGCCGGCGAACACGTTCTCGCTGACGGCTTCCTCCATGAATCCGTCCGGCGCGACCACGGGAATTTTGCCCGAGCGAACGTCTTTCTCATCGACTATCCCGCGAATGCCCGCGAAGTGATCGACGTGACTGTGCGTGAAGATGACGCCGGTAACAGGAAGCCGCTCCACCTTTTCGTTGATCAGGTCATACGCGGCCTTTGCGGTCTCCGCCGACGTCAGCACGTCGACGACCACCCAGCCGGTCTTTCCGCGTATGAAGGTGATGTTCGCGAGGTCGATGTTGCGGACCTGATAGATACCGTCGACGACCTTGTACAAGCCGTGCATGCCAAGGATCTGCGACTGCCGCCAGAGGCTCGGATTGACTGTGGCGGGAGTTCCGGAGGTCGATTTGAGGAAGTCGTACTGCGACAGGTCGATCACGACATTGCCGGCCTGCCCTTTGATCACCGGGCTCGGCAGATCGGCGATGAAGCCGCGCCGGGCATCTTCGAAGTCGCGTTGATCGGAAAAGTCGAGGTAATTGCGGAGCTTGTCGTTCGCCTGGATGGTCGCGGCGGTGGCGCCTTTGGGCGCCTGAGCAAAGGAATTCGACGAAACCAACGGCGAGGCCAGCAACAAGAAAGCAGCCACGAGAGTCGCAACGCGCATCGGGTCACCTCTGGGTTCAGGAAGGAAACGACTGCAGAAGCCGGTTCAGGTTTTGCGGCTGGACACGAATGAATCCGCCTTGCGGACTGTCGATATCCGATATGAGTGAAAACGACAGCGAGACCGTCACGGGCAATACCGTGATGAGCCATCCTTTGCCGAGTTTGCCTCGCGCGCCGAAACCCTGAACCGCGCAGGCGAACAGCCCGATCACGATCATCAGAAACCATGCGCCCAGCGGAATGTGATTGATGCGCGCCGCTTCCGCGTAGTCCTGCGAGTTCAGAACATCGTTCATGCCGGTGACGACGATCGCGCCGATCGGCGTCGGCGTGTCTTTGGCGACCTGAGTCGCGAGGCTCCATAGCTGGGTCTGCAAAGTCGAGATGTTGCGGCTGAGTTGCGCAAGCTCGTCGCGATCACCGGTGCTGTAGTAAGCCGAGCGAAGCTTCGCATAATCGACGAGCGCACTTTTCATGCGGACACCGAGCGGCGCGCCCACGAGATCCGCACGCGCGTATTCCGTGCCTATCGCGTTGGCTTCCGCTTCCTCCAGCGTCTTGCGCTGGTCGTACCGGCCGACCGCCATGGAAAGCGTGAAGCCAATCAGCAGCGCCAGCAAGGTCAGCGTGGCCGTCTGCACCACGTTGAAATCTTCCCGCTCCTCATCCGGAAGCTTCAGCAAGCGTCTCAGCACGATTGCGCCGAACGCGACCGCGGCGATGAAGCATGCGAGCAGCGCGGGAAAGAGCGCCGCCGGATGAGCGATGAATCCTGCCATGCGACGGCCTCCACGAAGCGGCGGTGAATAGCGACATCGAGCGAGAGACAAACATGACGTTTGCAAACCGATATCACTTCTCGCCGCGACTTACAAGCGGCCTTTCATTTTCATGATTCTTGCGCGGAGCGAGAGGATTCGATTCGTTCCCCGACGGTCCAAGCGCCTGCTCGATGAGCCTCCCGCAACGCTCGTCGCTCAGCATGCTCTCCGCAATCGCATAACCGAGCGTGCGATACGCCTCGAACTGCGCTTCGTCGAAGAACTGGTCAATGGTCGTCTGATCCGGAAAGTCGCTGAAAGCGGCCTTGTAGCCGCGCACGTCGAGTCCGACCTTCTCGATGAGCGTCGAGGTCACGTAGATCAACTGACCCTCAACTTCCTTCGGGTCCTGATCCGGTTCCTTCGCGTAATGAATCGTCCCGACGGCGAACCCGTTCTCGGCGAACAGCGCCGATTGCGGATAACCGCTGGCTCTTCTCGGAATGAACGTCGCAAGTCCCGCCTCGAGATCGGTGCCGAAGTCGATGCTCGCGCCGAAATCCGCCTTGATGCGCGAGAGCGTCGAGATGAAATCCTTGAATGAAAAGTCCGGGTCCGCGGTGCCGTCGCAAAGCACAATGAAGCGCGTGCGTCTGCGAATCAGTTCATAGAGACCGAGGTTATCGAAGTGCCCGCCGTCGGATAGCTCGACAAGCTTCGCGTCTTCCTTGAAATGCGATGAAATCTCGCGCCATCCCACGGAAAAATGATTACGTTGTCTCGCGCTGCCTCTCAGCGTGCCGCGAGGATTGCCGACCCAGTAACCGAGACGCACGTTGGCCAATGCCATCAGCAATGCAACGAAGCGATTGCGCAGCAGATCGCCCCCGGCGTCGGGATTGGCGGCCGCGCCGGAAATGGCCATCGCGGTGGCGAGCGACATGTCGTTGCCGAGAAAAGAGGTCGTATTCGCCCAGCCCGTCGCATTGCTGCCGCATACGCGCGGCGAGAGCAGAAAGCTGTCCCCGCCGCGCAGCCGCCAGGTTCTTTCCGGCGAGCCCGTCAGAATCACATTCGCGTTGATGAGCGGATAAGGGCAATGCGCCGGATTCGCTTCCATGCAGAACTCGGAGAGCCTCGCCTTGTCGGCGGCGAGCGCGGGCCCCGAGCGCAACGCAGATTGCGCGTCGAGCGGATCGGGCATATACGCTTCCATCAGTCTGTCCCGATAGAAACGATGCAGACTGATCAGATTGATGTTCACGAAATAGCCGGATATGAGCGAGATCAGCACGAAAACGGCTAACGCGATCGACCAGTTGTTATAGGCGCTGCAAGGATCGACCAGTACATGATTCTGGACATAGCAGGCGTTGTGTTCGAGGAATACGGCCGTCGCCCATGCATACGACATCAAAGCGATGCCGTACAGCACGAGAAATGCGCCGATCGTGGCGACGACGCCCAAAAGCGGTCCCTGAGTCTTTCGCGAATTGCGTGCGGTCAAGTGCGTCCAGACCGCGGTTAGCACGCCGACGAACGTGGAGATGACGCCCGACGCAGTCGATTGATTGAAGAACTCGAAAATCAGCGGCAGCAGCGCGAGCGGAACGCAGGCCGCGAATACCCAGAGCGGATAGCGAATGACAGACTCGAACTCGCGCCGCGTTTTATAGCGCCATTTGGTGTTTGGCCCGGTGACGCAGGTCATGAACGAATAGACGAGCGCGTAGATCAGAAAGACCAGGACCGCGCAAGCGCCGACGCTCGCAATGGCGGTGTAGCCATTGGGCCTGAAGCCCTTGGGAAACATGAAGGACAGCAGAGTGGGTATCCAGCCGAGCCATTCGGCCATCCACGACGGCCAGTTCGGGCCGCTTCGCACCGTCATCAGAATCCAGCACAGCAATGCTGCGAGTGGAAACCACACGAGCGCATTCAATGCGATGCCGCGCAACAGCACGCCGACGCCCGACACGAGATCGATGCCTTCGCCGGGCGCGAGATATTTGCCATGCTGACGCAGATACGTCAGTTGTTGTTCCTGATCGACGGAACCGCGCCGCTTCGCCGGATCGGTCTCGGCGGGAGACGCCGTGCCGTACGGAAAATTCGACTGATCCATCGAGAATTTCTTGTTGCCGTACTGGGACGTCAGCCAGACGAGCGAACTGCCGAGATAACCGCCGCCGGATACGGTGGACAGGTAATCGAAGTACTTCATCTTGTCGCGGCTGGCGAGCGCCTGTACGACGCCGAGCGCGAACGTCGCGGAACGTATGCCGCCGCCCGAAATCGCAAGGCCGGTAAGGTTGTTACCGATGTCGCTGGTGGAGCGTTTGCTGCATGTGCGCCACTTGATCAGATACTTGAGCTCTTCCGCGAAGATCTCTTTCGACGAGTCATCGGGAGCGCCCTTTCTGATGGCTTTGGAAAGCTCGGCTGGAGAGACGCTCGCAATATCGGCCTTGATCGGAGCTTTCGCCATCGTTTCGATTCCTGTCAACGAACTGCGTCAAACAACGATGCCGCTTTATTGTCTGAAGAATTCCGGAGCGTGAACGGGACTACTTGCTCGATCGATTCGCTATCGTCGCCGAGGAGAAGCTGGCTCCAGGGCTTGGTTTACTCTAGTAACTTTGAAATAAAGTTGTTCTAATTTTTTCGGAGTCGCCCGCGCACGGCGCAGGCTCGCGAATGAGCCACGCGCCTACCGTGCATCGAACGCCGCCGACAACCCGCTCGCGCGCTGCACGCTCGCCTGCACGGCCTGCTCGACGAGCGTCATGCCGCCGGCGCTCGCGATAGTCAGAAACTTGCGCGCCCGAGTAATGCCCGTATAGACCAGTTCGCGCGTGAGCACGGGACTGATCCGCTCGGGCAGCACCAGCGCGGCATGGGTGAACTCCGAGCCTTGCGACTTGTGCACAGTGAGCGCGAACACGGTTTCGACGGCCTGCAACCGGCTCGGCAGCACCCAGCGGATGCGCGCCGAGCCATCGCCCGCCGCGAACGCCACGCGCAAGACCGGCTTGCCGTCGCTGCCCGGCCGCGCGAGCGTGATGCCGATATCGCCGTTCATCAGCCCCAGTTCATAGTCGTTCTGGGTGACGAGCACCGGACGGCCCGCATACCACTCGGCGCCGGCATGGATCAGGTTCTCTTCCTGCAGCAGGCGCGCGATGCGCCGGTTCAGCCCTTCAACGCCCCATGGCCCGCGGCGCAGCGCGCTCAGCAACTGAAACTCCCCGTGCGCCGACAGCACCGCATGCGCCCATGCGTCGAATGTTTCGTCGGCGGCATCCGGCGCGGGTTTGCGGTCGCGCATTGTCTTCAGGTAGTGGCGATAGCCGTGGCGCACCGGCGCATCAGCTTCGGCGAACAGATCGCCGGTCACGCCCGCCGCCGCCACCGCGCCCTCGACGGCCAGCGCCTTCAGCACCGCATCGCCGCGCTCGGGACAGTCCACGTACGCAATGTCCTCGTAGCCCCGGGCGAGAATCTTCGCGATGTCGCCGCGCTTGCCTTCGTTGACGGCAAAGGCCAGCTTGCCGATACCGCTCGTCGATGAAAAGCGATGACTCTTGCGCAGCATCGCGACGCACTGGTCGAGCGCACCGCCCGCCGCATCGGCATATTGCGCGGCGACATGCTCGCCGCTCGCGGCTTCGAGCCACGCCTGCGTGGCGGGCGTGTAGTGCGCGCGCGCGGCGCGGCTGCACAGCTCGCCGAGCACCGCACCCGCCTCGACCGAGGCGAGCTGATCCTTGTCGCCCAGAAGCACGATGCGCGCGCCGCGCGGCAAGGCGGCGAGCACCGCGTTCATCATCTCCAGATCGACCATCGATGCTTCGTCGATCACGAGCACATCCAGCGACAACGGACGGCCCGCGTGATGGCGAAAGCGCCGCGAGTTCGGCACCGTGCCGAGCAGCCGGTGCAGCGTGGTCACATCGACGGGAATCGCCGCACGAATCGCTTCGCCGTTGCCGAACGCGTCGAGCGGCAGTTTCGCGACCGCGCCCGCGATCGATTCGTTCAGCCGCGCCGCCGCCTTGCCGGTGGGCGCGGCCAGGCGGATGCGCAACGCGCGCGAATCGACGGGACTGGCGAGCGCCTGCGCCTGCAGCAATGCAAGCAGCTTGACGACCGTGGTCGTCTTGCCCGTGCCCGGTCCGCCCGTCACGATGGCGAACGCGCTCTTCGCGGCGAGCGCGCAGGCAAGCTTCTGCCAGTCGGCTTCATCGTCCGGCGCTCGCTTGTTCGCAGGAAACAGCGCATCGAGGGCATGACGCAGCGCGGCCATGTCGAACGCGTGCGGCGAAGCGTCCTCGCCCGCGATGCGCTCGCCAATCGCGCGGCACACGTCCTGTTCGTAACGCCAGTAGCGGCGCAAATACAGGCGCTCGTCCGACAGCACGAGCGGCGTGTCGCCCTCGCCCTCGCTCAACAGCGCGGAATGCGCGAGCGCCGCTTTCCAGCGCGCGAGCGTCACGCCCTTGAGCACGCTCGACGGCAATAGCGGCGTGTCGTCGTCATCCTCCGCGCCGGGTTCGCGACGCGCGCTCGCGCCATCGGGCGGCAGCGACAGCGCGAAGGCCGGGTCCGACAGCGTCGCCGACAAATCGAGACACGCGTGGCCGCGCCCGAGCTGATGGCTCGCAAACGCGGCCGCGAGAATCAGGAGGCCCGAGGCGTCGGCGGCTTCGCGCGCGAGGAACTGGGCGAAGGCCGCATCGACCTCGCGCAACCAGCCGCGCTGCACCCAGCGGGCGAGCAGTTGCACGGCGTCGCGGGCGGTGTCGAGGGCGCGGCGCGCGTCGAAGGGAACATCGGCGGGAAGCGCGAAAAACGGCGTGCTCATTCGATCTCCAGACCAGCGGCGAGAACGTTCGGCTCGCCCGTGAACAATGCATCGAGCCGCTCGATCAGCTCGCGCGGCGGACGCTCGGCGCACACGCCCTGCGACGGCGCGTTCAGCCCGCGCACGAACAGATAGACCGCTCCGCCCATATGCGCGTTGTAGTCGTAGTCCGGCAGGCGCGCCTTCAGCAGCCGATGCAGCGCGAGCAGATACAGCACCATCTGCAAGTCGTAGCGCGAGCGCAGCATCTGCGCGCGAATGCGCTCGACGGTGTAATGGGCATTGTCCGCGCCGAGCCAGTTCGATTTGTAGTCGGCCACGTAGTAGCGTCCGTCGTGTTCGAACACGAGGTCCATGAAGCCCTTGAGCATGCCGTTGAGCTGCGTCTGTTCGAGCGCGGGACGCTCGGCGGCGTCGAAGGTATGGGCGCGCACGAGCCGGTCCAGCTCGATGGTGTCGACACGCTCCGCCGCGAACCAGAACTCCATCTCGCCGAGCGCCGTTGCCAGCGCCGACAACGCGAACGACGCCGGCCGCATGCCGTGCTCCGCCTTCAGCACGAAGGGCGTCGAGATGATCTGCAGCATCCACGCGTTGAGCGGGTCGATCCAGCGTTCCCAGCCGCGCACGCTGCAGCGCCTCGCGATCACTTCGCGCAACGCCGCGGGCTCCTTCGCTGTCTGCGCGAAGCCCTGCTCCGCCGCCCATTCGAGCAGATCGTGCAGGAAGCTGCCCTGCTGCGAACCGCGCGGAAAATCATGCAGCGCGGTTCCCGTGGACGCCGGCGCGGGTTGCCGGCGCGTATCGGCTTCTTCGCGTTCGGTATCGTCGTCGCTTGCGGCGTCTTCGCCCTCGCCCTGCGCATCGCGCATTTCGATGATGACATCCTGTCCGCGCGTTTCCGGCTCGGCCGCATGTGCGCCGCCCACCGTCTTCAGGCTCGAATAGCTGGCGATCCACCAGGCCTCGCGCACCACGCGTGCCGAAACCCGCGCACCGCCGCGACGCATCTGCGCGCCATCCGCCTGAAAACGTTCGACGCCGGCTTCCGGCGCGGCCGACAACGCCACATCCTCCGACGAAGCCAGACCGTCCTTCAATGCTTCCTCGAAGCGCGCGGGCACGAGCGGCTCACGCCCGTTCAGCAGATAGCCGATCGCGCTGCGCTCCAGCGCCTTCAACGGCGCCATGCCGATCCACGTCGCGTAACGCGCGCGCGTGAGCGCCACGTAGAGCTTGCGCAGGTCTTCGCCGAGACGTTCGTCATCGGCGCGTTCGAGCATCTCGCCCGCGCCTTCGATCGCGACGTGCGGCGCGCCATCGTCGTCGTGCCATTTGATCAGCGAGTCGCCCGCCTCGACCGGACGATGCGCGCAAATGAACGGCAGGAACACGAGCGGATATTCCAGCCCCTTCGACTTGTGGATGGTCACGACCTTGACGAGATCGCCGTCGCTTTCCAGTCGGATCTGGCGCGAGTCGCCGCCACCGCCCTCATTCGCGGCGTGGCGCTCTTCGAGCAGATGTCGGATCAGGCCCTGCTCGCCTTCGATCAGCACGCTCGCCTGCTGCAGCAGCTCCGCGAGATGCAGCAGGTCGGTGAGCACACGTTCGCCGTCCGCGTTCGCGCGCGGCGCGCCGGCGTCGAGGCCGAGCAGGCGCGCCGGTACGTGGAAGTCGTTGAGGAACGCGCGCAGCATCGGCAGGATGCCCTTGATGCGCCAGTATTCGCGATAGCCGCGAAACTGCAGCATGCAGGCTTCCCAGCGCGATTCGTCGCGGAACAGCGCGTCGAGTTCGGCATAGGAAAGGCCGAGCGTCGTCGTCGCGAGCGCGTTGCGCACGAGCCGCCCGTCCTCCGGTTCGGCGCACGCGGCGAGCCAGTGCGCCATTTCGCCCGCCTGCGCGCTCGCGTAGACCGAGTCCTTGTCGGAGAGATACACCGAACGCACGCCGCGCGCGCCCAGTTCGGCGCGGATCGCCCGCGCCTCGTCGCGGTTGTTGACGAGCACGGCCATGTCGGCGGGACGTAGCGGGCGGCGCCCTTCCGGTCCGTCGAAGCCCGCCGCGCCGCGCCGGCCGAGTTCGAGCAGGCGCACCATCTCGGTGGCGCAGCCCGCCGCCATCCGTTCGATGTACGCGCCCTTGGCCATCGGCTTGTCGGCGGCGTCCGATGTGATCGACCACACGGTCAATGCGCGCGGCGTTTCGTCATCGACCGTGAAGGCGTCCTTGCAGCCCTGCGCGCTCACGTTGACGAACGGCACCGGATTGACCTTGCCGCGCCGGAACAGGAACGCGCCCCCGCCTTCGTCGCGCGTTTCCGCGAGATTGAAGCAATGATTGACGGCTGCGACCATTGCGTGCGTCGAGCGGAAGTTCTTCGCGAGCGTGTAGAGACGCGTGCCGCAGGAACGCCGCGCGTCGAGATACGTGAAGATGTCCGCGCCGCGAAACGCGTAGATGGCCTGCTTCGGGTCGCCGATCATGATGAGGGCGTGGCGTTCCCGCGCATCGCCCGCGTGGTCGTCGCCCGGGCCATAGACCGTGTCGAAGATGCGGTACTGCACCGGGTCCGTGTCCTGAAACTCGTCGATCAGCGCGACCGGAAACTGCCGCCGGATGACTTCCGCGAGCCGCGCGCCGTTCGGCCCCTGCAACGCCCGATCGAGGCGTTCGAGCAGATCGTCGAAGCCCATCTGCGCGCGTTTCGCCTGTTCATCGCCGAAGCGCTTTCCGACCCAGCGCGCCGCGTGCGCGAGGATCTTGCCGCGGCATGCCTTCAGCACATTCAGTTCTTCGCGCAAGGCGGCGAGCGCATCGAAGGCTTCGTGCGAAATCGGCGCGCCATTCAGGCACTGCGCCGCCAGTTCGCCCGGCGAGAAACGCTCCCATGCCGTGTCGGTGAGCGCAGGTTCCGCCGCGTCCGGATCGTTGGCCCAGTCGATCAGCGCCTGCAGCCAGCGATTGCAGTTCGCCTGGCCGTACTTCCTGCCGTCGTACCGTTTCGCGGCGCGCGCGGCATCGAGCAGTTCGCGCATCTGGTCGGGCCAGGTTTTCCACGGCTCCTTCAGCGTCGCGAGACGCTCCGCGCGTGCATCGAGTTCTTCGGCTGGTGTCCTCGCCTCGGGCAACAGCGCGCTCACGTCGATCAGATTGCGCAGCGCCTTTTGCAGCTTCTCCGGACCCGTCGCCCAGGTCGTGACGGCGGCCGCGTTCTGTGCGTCGAGCGGCGCCATGAAGGTGCGCCAGTAATCGCGCACGACTTCCGCCAGCAGGTCGCTCTGATCCGTTTCGAGCGTCTGGTCGAAGAGGCTGTCGCTGTCGAACGCGTGCTCGCGCAGCATGCGATTGCACCAGCCGTGAATGGTCGACACGGCCGCCTCGTCCATCCATTCGGCGGCCGATTGCAGCAGGCGCGCGCACGACGGCCACTTCGACGGCTCATACTCGGCGCGCAGTTCGCGCAGCAGAACATCGGCGTCGGCGTCCGGCTCCTCGTGAAAATAACGCGCGGCTTCCGTGAGGCGCGCACGAATGCGGTCGCGCAACTCCTTCGTGGCCGCGTCCGTAAAGGTCACGACGAGAATCTCCGGCGGCGTGAGCGGACGCGGCTGTGCGTCCTCGTACGCGCCTTCGGGATCGTGGCCGAGCACGAGGCGGACATAGAGCATCGCGATGGTGAAGGTCTTGCCGGTGCCCGCGCTCGCCTCGATGAGGCTGCGGCCCGTCAGCGGAAAGCGCAGCGGTTCGAGCGGCCGCGGCGCCTGATTGTGATCGTGATCGATGAAAACCGTCATTCGTCGGCTCCTGCTGCCGCCTGTTTCCTGTCGAGCGCGGCGAGCATCGGTTCGAGCACGCGCCTCGCGTAATGCGTGAACTCGCCGCTCGCGCTGAGCGCGTCATACGTCGGATACGCGCGTCTGAGCGACGCGCTCTGCTCCAGTTCGCCACGCACGAACGGCGGACTGCCTTCGTACGTGCTGCGCGCCTTGGCGTGCGCCGCGTCCTGCCCCTTGCCGCTCTCGAAGAGCCATTTGAGCGCCGTGTCCAACGCGAACGGCAGCGGCCGCGTCATGCCCTCTTCCCACAGGCGCATGAGATCGCCCAGATGCGTGCGCGCATCGTCCGATGCGAGCGGCGGCATTTCGACCGTGCCCTTCTTGCTGACGACGACCGTCGTCACGCTGGCATCGATATTCGCGGCCAGATGCTCGACCCACTGGCCGAGCAGCTTCGCATAGCGATACTGGCTCTTGTCGTCGACGAGCGAGCTGGTCGAAAGCAGCAGGCGCACTTCGCGGCCCGCTTCGTCGGCGCGCCAGTGGCCGAGCCAGTCCGCGAGTTCCAGAGTCTTCAGCGCGACGCCTTCGGTCTGAAACCGCACCTCGCGATCGCGCCCGATCGCAACCGGCCAGCGCGCGAGCTGCGCGCGCCATTCGTCGAAGAGCTTGTCCATGGGCTCCAGCAGCGCGTCGCTCATGTGATCGCCGAAGCCGCCGCTCGCGAGATCGCCGCGCCGGCGGATCGCCGCCATGCGCGTTTCGCGCGTCTGCGCAAGCGCTTCGTCGGTGAGCGGACCGGCCGCCTGCGCCTGGATCAGCTCGTTCTGCAAGGACCACTGCACGAGAGGATCGAGCTCGAAGGGCTCTTCGTCGATGCTCACGGCTTCTTCGTCGTCGAGCGCGACGCGCAGGCGCTGACGGAAGAACGTCTTCACCGGGTCCCGGGCGAAGTCCGCGAGCTCGCGCAGCGTGAGCGGCTCCTCGCGTTCGGGTGCGGCGAGCGGCGCGTGGTCGGCGGCGCGCGGATCGTCCGATGTCTCGCGCCATTCGGCGGCATAGGTAAAAAGCGCCGCATCGTCGGCGCGGAAATAGTCCGCGCTGAACGGCTGCAGGCGATGCTCGACGGTGATGGCTTCGAGCAAGCCTTCATCGTCGTCGATATGCGCCCAGCCTTGCGACAGGTGATCGCGCAACTGCCCGATCAGCACCGACGGCGGCCGCTCGCTGTTGTCGTTGATGCTGCGCCCGACCCACGACACATGCAGATGATCGCGCGCCGACAGCACCGCTTCGAGCAGCAGATAGCGGTCGTCCTCGCGGCGCGAACGGTCGCCCGGACGGTAATAGCCGCGCATCAGGTCGAAGTCCATCGGCACGCGGGTGCGGGGATAATCGCCGTCGTTCATGCCGAGCAGGCAGACGCGGCGGAACGGAATCGCGCGCATCGGCATGAGTGTCGCGAAGGTGACCGCGCCCCCGAAAAAACGCTGCGACAACTCGTTCTGGTCGAGTTCCGACAACCAGTAGTCCGCGACCACCGACAGCGGCAGCTCGTCTTCCAGCGAAGCTTCCGCGCAGGCGTCGAGCCAGCCTTGCAGCACGTTGTCCAGACGCGCGAAGGTGTAGGCGTCCTGGGCGTCATCGGAAAGGAAGAAGGCGTCGCGCAATTCGCGCAGGCGCGCGGCCCAGTCCGGCACCGTCGCGGGCGTGCTCAGCGTGTCCCACGCGTGATCGAGCGCGTCGAGCAGGCGCGCGAGCGGGCCGAGCAGCGCCGCATCCAGGCCGCCCACTTCGCCGAACGGCTCGATGCCCTGCCACGCCTGCGCATCACTTCCGACCGCGTAGCCGAGCAGCATGCGCCGCAAGCCGAACGCCCACGTGTGCGGCGCGGCGGCTTCGTCTTCCTTCGGCAGGCCGAGGCTCGCGCGCTGCTTCGCGTGCAGGCCCCAGCGCACGTTCGCGCCGCGCACCCACGCGCGCAGGCGCGGCAGATCGGCGGTCGCTATGCCGAAGCGGCGGCGCAGCGCGGGCACGTCGAGCAGGTCGAGCAGATCGCTCACGGTGAAGCGCGAGCGCGGCAGATTGAGCAGCGTTTCCAGTGCGCCGATGAGCGGGTCGGCGGCGCGCTGGCCGCGATCGGCCACCGTGAACGGGATATGGCGCGGATCGCCGCGCTCCAGCAGGCCGAACACCGCCTGAATATGCGGTGCATAGCTTTCGATGTCAGGCACCATCACGATGATGTCGCGCGGGCGCAGGGTTTCATCGGCGTTGAAGGCGGCCAGCAACTGGTCGTGCAGGATTTCCACTTCGCGCTGCGGCCCGTGTGCGACGTGAAAGCGGATCGACGCGTCGAATTCGGGATCGACCGGCGGCCATTGCTCGCGCGTCTCGCGCAGCGGCCGCAGGTCGCGAATATCGTCCTGCAACTGCTCCAGCATGGTCTCGCCATCGCGCTCCTCGAACAGATCGATGCGCTCGCCGATATTGGTGAACCGCTCGCGATAGCTTTCGCGAGCCTCGGCGCTGTCGAACTCGTCGAGCAGGCCGATGAAGTCGCGACCCTGCTTGCCCCACGACGCGAGCAGCGGATGCGCGTGCAAGTGCAACTCGTCCGCCGCAAGCTCGGCGGGCGCCCCTTCGCGCCGGGCCTGACGCGAGTGCGCCGCGCGCAGCAGGTCCTTGTCGGGGACGATGTCGGCCCAGTAATGCGCGCACGGATTCGGCACGCACATGAGCACCTGGCTCCAGCGCGAGAGCGCCGCGAGCGCTTCCAGCGACTGGCGCGGCAGGCTCGAAATGCCGAACACCACGATGCGGCGCGGCAGACTCCCGGGACGCGTGCCTTCGGGCCACTCGGCGGCGGCGCGCATGAAGGCTTCGTGGACCGCCGCGCGTCCGCCCGTGGATGAGATTTCGCCCGATTCGCCGCCCGGCGAGTGCGCGACTTCATCGACCAGTTCGCGCCACAGCGCCGCCTGCCAGCGCTGCTCGTCGGGCAGCGGCACGCGTTCGCCGCGCGCGCCGATCGCCACGTCCTCGCCCTGGCGCCACGCCGCGAGCCAGTCCGCGCGATACATCTGGTACTGCTCGAACAGATCGGCGATGCGCACCGCGAGCTGATAGCGCTTGCGGCGGTCGTCGTCGTCGCTGATGAAGCGCTTGAGCGGCTCGAATCCGGCGCGGCCCGTGAGCGCAGGCACCACGCGCATCAGACGCCACACGAGGCGCGTGCGGTCGAACGGCGACACCTCGGCGACCCGCTCCGCCCCCAGCACCGCGCGATACGCCTTCCAGATGAAGCGCGACGGCAGCACGATATCGAGCGCCGCGGCGATGCCGCAGCCGCCCTCGCCGGTCGCTGCATGCGCGGGCGCGGCGAGCGCGAGCTTGAGCCACTGCGCGATGCCGTTGCTCTGCACCAGGATGGTTTCGTTTTCGAGCGGCGCGAGCGGATAGCGTTTCATCCATTCGACGAGCAGATCGCGCAGGCGCTCGGAGCGGTTGCCATGGACGAGCATCAGCCCGGGCGGCAGGGAATTCGGATTCAAGAAAACTCCGTGGAAAATGCGGCGGCCACGGCGATGAGCCGGGCGCGGACGTCCTGGCGGGATGCCGGCCGAACGCCGATTCTAGCGAATGTGCGGATTCGCCGATGCTTGGCCGGGGCGTTCAACGCCCCGAAAAGGCGACCGATCACGCGGGGCGCGGCAACTCCGCCAATAGCGCGTCGACGATTTCGCGGCCGCGCAGCGCGGCGACCCAGCGCGCCGGCAGCGCGCGCGGACCGTACAGCAGCCCGGCCAGCCCGCCCGCGACGGCGGCGGTTGTGTCGGTATCGTTGCCGAGCGTGACGGCGCGGCGCAGGCAGGTTTCGACATCGCCCGTGTCGAGCAGGCATTGCACCGCCGACCACAGGCTGTCGAGCACATAACCCGAGCCACGCGCGGGTTCGCGACGGGCTTCGAGCACGCGCCGCATTTCCGCCGCCGCGGGCGTGCTGTCGAAACGGCGGCGCAGATCCGCTTCGGCCCGTGCTACGGCATCGGACGCCCTCGCGCCTTCGAGCAGGCGGCGCGCGATCAGCGCATACAGTGCGCAGCACAGTTGCGAGCGTACATGGCCGTGCGTGACGAGCCCCTGGCGCATCGCGAGGCGCACGGCTTCATCGTCCGATGCGGCGACGAACACCACCGGCAGACAGCGCATCAGCGCGCCGTTGCCGTTGTCGCGCTCGCCACCCGGGCCCGCGCTCGCGGGCGCGGCGCCGTGGCGAAGGTCGTCGAGCGCGCGGGAAGTCTGGATGCCGACGTCGAATACGTGGCCGTCGGGCGTCATGTGGCCGTGCTCGTACCACGCGATCAGGCGCTGCGAGAAATCGGCGAGATCGAGCGACGGATACTGCACGAGGCTTTCGAGCAAGCAAAGCGCCTGCGCGCCGTCGTCGCTCCAGGTGCCGGGCGGCACGCCGCGATGCGCGCGGCGAAAGCCCTGCGGCGGCTCCATCTCTATGGCGCTTTCGGGCGGCAGGTCCGCCGCGTCGTGGAACTCGTAGGGCACGCCGAGGGCGTCGCCCAGAAGCAGGCCGTAGAGTCCGGCGCGGCAGCGTTCAGTGTGTGTTGCGGTGAGAATGTCGTTCATCTGGTCCCTCGCTCGTTCTGTGATGCTGTTTTTATCGACCGCCCCGCGCGGCGCGCCTCCGGTGTGCCATGGTCGCCATGGCGTTCTCGTGGACGGCCGCGCGCGGACTGTCACTCAGACTGTCACCCCTCGCTTCCCGCTTCGGTTTTGGCTATGTTCGGTTCGGGTCGCAGCGCGTGGCTTGGCTGTCGTATTTCGTATCGATGCGCAGTGTAGCGAGCGCGCCGGACAGCGCGTGCCCGAAGCGCAGCGCGTCATGCGTGCGCGCGCCAGATCAGCGCGGAAAGCTGATTGCCGCCGCCGAACACACGGAAGCGCGCGTCGCGCGTGAGGTTCATCTGCGGGTCGTAGATGCCGACCATGTGGAAATGCGCGTCGTAAGCGGTCTGCTTGCCGTTGTTGTCGGTGCGAATGCTGCCGATGATATGAAAGCGACTGTCGCGGATGTATTCCAAGGACATGGCCGGCCCCCTTGCCGATGATCGATTCGCGCGACGGCGCCGCTGCGTGCCGACATCATCGCCGCCCAATCGGACAAATCGTGTCCCGATCGGCGCGGGACTTCCGGCGCTGGCGCACACGGCGCGCTCAAGCCGGATGCGCTGCTGAACTCCGATGACCGGACCGTCGCGTTGGCCGACGTCAGGTACAAGAACCTGCACCCGCTGCCTCAGCGGGAGGATCTGTATCAACTGGCGGCGTATGTCGGCCGGTACGGGGACGAAGCGCGGACGCTGGCCGGCGCGCTCATCCATGACACCGTCCGCCGAACGTGACGGACCGTGGTTCCTGAACGGCAGAAACGCGGCGCACTTCGTGACCTTGCCGCACGATATCGATGAGGCCGCCGCGAAGCTCGGAAGCCTGCCGTTCCGGGACGCGCCGGCCGCGTGAGCCGTGCGCGCCCCGCGCTACCTCAAACCGCCACCGCCGCCAGGACCTCCGCGATCGCCGCGGCGGTTGCATCGACATTGCCTTCGTTGAGCGCCGCCACGCACATGCGCCCCGAGCGGATCAGATAAACGCCGTGCTGCTCGCGCAGCGCGTCCACCTGAGTCGCGGAAAGTCCCGTGTACGTAAACATGCCGCGCTGCGCCAGATAACGCGCGAGCATCGCGTCCGGCACGTTGCCGCGCAAACGCGCGTGAATCTCGCCACGCATGCGCGCGATGCGCCGGCACATCGATGCGAGCTCGTCCTCCCACGACTTTCGCAGCGCGGGCGTCGTGAGCACGTGCGCGACGATCCTCGCGCCGTGCGTCGGCGGATTGCTGTAGTTCGCGCGCACGGCGCTCGTCAGTTGCCCGAGCACGCGCGCCGCCGCCTGCGCCGACTCGCAGATCACCGACAGCGCGCCGCAACGCTCGCCATACAGCGAAAAGTTCTTCGAGAACGAATTGGCGACCAGCGCCGGCACGTTCTGGCGCACCAGCTCGCGGATCGCGAAGGCATCGGCGTCAAGACCCGCGCCGAAGCCCTGATACGCCATGTCGATGAACGGCAGCAGGTCGCGCTGCTTCATCACGCCGATCAGCTCCGCCCATTGCGCATCGCTCAGATCGACGCCCGTCGGGTTATGACAGCACGCGTGCAGCAGCACGACGCTCTTCGCGGGCAGATCGCGGATTTCCGCGAGCATCGAATCGAACCTGAGGCCGCCGGTCGCTTCGTCATAGTACGGATACGTGCCAACCACGAAACCCGCGCGCTCGAAGATGAAGCGATGGTTGTCCCACGTCGGATCGCTCACCCAGACTTGCGAGCCGGGAAAGTAACGGCGGATGAAATCCGCGCCGACCTTGAGCGCGCCCGAGCCGCCCAATGTCTGCAGCGTCGCGATTCGGCCTTCGGCGCGCGCGGGCGAGTCTTCGCCGAACACGAGCGACTGCACCGCGTCGCGATAGGACGCGAGTCCCGACATCGGCAGATAAGGCTTCGCGGCGGGCATCGACATGACATGCGCTTCGGCTTCGCGCACGGCGCTCATCACCGGCAGACGGCCGGCTTCGTCGTAGTAGATGCCGATGCTCAGGTTGACTTTGCCCTCGCGCGGGTCCTTCGCGAAATCTTCGTTCAGCGAGAGGATCGGGTCGCCAGGATAGGCTTCGATGTGTTCGAACATGTTGTCTCCTTTAACGCGACTGCATGCGCGACGGCAACGCCGCGCCCGTGCGGCGGTTGCGAATCATGTAACCCACGCCGAGCACGGCGAGCCACACGGGAATCAGATACACAGAGATGCGCAGATCGGGGATCAGGCACATCACCACCAGAATGCCCGCGAGGAACACGAGGCACAGATAGTTGGTGAGCGGATAGCCGAGGCTCTTGAACACGGTCGTCTCACCGGCGCGAGCCTTCGCGCGGCGGAATTGCAGGTGGATCAGGCTGATCATCGCCCAGTTGATGATGAGCGCCGACACGACCAGACCCATCAGCAACTCGAACGCCTTGCCCGGCATCAGGTAGTTGATGAGCACGCATGCGGCCGTCGCCAGTGCCGAAACGCCGAGCGCCGCGAGCGGAATGCCGCGCTTGTTGACCTTGAGCAGCGCGCGCGGCGCGTTGCCCTGCTGCGCGAGACCGTAGAGCATGCGGCTGTTGCAGTACACGCCGCTGTTGTAGACCGACAGCGCCGCCGTCAACACCACTGCATTGAGCACGTGCGCGACGAAGTTGCTGTTCATTGCGTGGAAGATCAGCACGAACGGGCTGCCGCCGGCCACGACCTTCTGCCACGGATACAGCGAAAGCAGCACGCCGAGCGCGCCCACATAGAAGATCAGGATGCGGTAGATCACCTGATTGGTGGCGCGCGGAATCGTGCGCGAAGGATCATCGGCTTCGGCCGCCGTGATGCCGACCAGCTCCAGCCCGCCGAACGAGAACATGATGACGGCCATCGCCATGACGAGACCCGACACGCCGTTCGGGAAGAAGCCGCCATGACGCCACAGGTTCGAGACGCTCGCCTCCGGCCCGGCGTTGCCCGAGAACAGCAGCCAGCCGCCGAAGCCGATCATGCCGACGATCGCCACGACCTTGACGATCGCGAACCAGAACTCCAGCTCGCCGTAGGACTTCACGCTCGTCAGGTTGATCGCGTTGATCACGCAGAAGCAGACCAGCGCGGAGACCCATGTGGGAATGCCCGGCCACCAGTACTGCACGTAGATGCCGACGGCGGACAGCTCGGCCATCGACACCAGGATGTAGAGCACCCAGTAATTCCAGCCCGACAGGAAGCCCGCGTATTGCCCGCAGTACTTGTCGGCGAAATGGCTGAACGAACCGGCGACGGGCTCGTCGACCACCATCTCGCCCAGTTGCCGCATGATGAAAAACGCAACGATGCCGGCGATCGCGTAACCGAGCAGCACCGACGGTCCCGCCGTCCTGATGGTCTGCGCGATGCCGAGAAACAACCCGGTGCCGATCGCGCCGCCCAGCGCGATCAGCTGAATGTGACGGTTCTTCAGGCCGCGCTTGAGCGTGCCATCTGCCTCATGTGCCACGTGTCTCTCTCCTGTTGTGATGCGGTGAATTGCGGACGCATCGTACTTCAGGCGTCCCCCGCTCGATTTAGGGGAATCAGTGTAAATTTGTTGCGGCACAATAGGATTTCGTACGAACCGCAGATAAACCCTAGTTTGCGGATTTCGATTTCCTGAGAACGGCGTTTGGAGAAATTAAATTGCAGACTATCGAGATCGATCGTATCGACCTGCGTCTGCTCGGGATTCTGCAATCCCGGGGACGCATCTCCAATCTCGAACTGGCGGAGGCGATCAGCCTGTCGCCCGCGCAGACGCTCAGGCGGCATCGGCGGCTGGAGGAGCTGGGCGTGATCAAAGGCTATGAAACGCGGCTCGACGCGCAGACGCTCGGCTTCGGCGTGGTGGCGTTCATCCAGGTCACGATGGAGCGCGGCCACGTGCGCGACCTGGCGAAGTTCAAGGGCGTGGTCGCAAAGCTCGCGGAGATCCAGGAGTGCTTCGCGGTGACCGGCGATATCGATTACATGCTGAAGGTCATCGCGCGGGATCTGAAGGGACTGTCGGAGTTTCTGCTCGATACGCTGATGCGCATTCCCGGCGTGAGCGGCGTGAAGTCGAGCGTGTGTCTCGACGAATTGAAGTGCGTGAGCGCGGTGCCGCTCGAACCGTGACGCGCGCCGCCCTCACGCGCTGCGGGTTCAGATCGCCATGCCCCCCGACACTTCGATGCGTTGCGCATTCACCCAGCGATTGTCTTCCGACAGCAATGAGGCGATCATCGGTCCGATGTCGTCGGGCAGGCCCGCACGGCCGAGCGCGGTCATGTCGGCGATGCGCTTGTTGAGCTCGGGATTGTCGCGCACGATGCCGCCGCTGAAGTCCGTCTGGATCGCGCCCGGCGCGACCACGTTGACGGCGATCCTGCGCGGCGCGAGTTCCTTCGCCATGTATTTGGTCAGCACTTCAACGGCGCCCTTCATCGAGCCATAAGGCGCGCTTTCCGGCACGATGATGCGCGTGAGGCCCGACGAAACGTTCACGATCCGGCCGCCGTCGCGAATCAGCGGCAAGAGCTTTTGGGTAAGAAAGAACACGCCCTTGAAATGCACGTTGTAGAGCTGATCGAGCTCCGCTTCCGTGGTTTTCTCGATGCTGTTGTGATGCGACGTGCCCGCGTTGTTGACGAGAAAGTCGAAGCGCCCGGCGCCCCATCCGGCGAGCGTGCGACGCACTTCGTCGACGAACGCATCGAAGCCGCGCGTGTCGCCGGTATCGAGTTGCAAGATCGCCGATTGCGCGCCCGCTTCCGTCACGAGCTTCGCGACCTGCTCCGCTTCCGCGCGATTGCTGTGATACGTGAAGATGCTGTCGATGCCGCGCTTCGCGAGATTGAGCACGGTGTTGCGACCGAGTCCGCGGCTGCCGCCGGTGACGATCGCGATCTTTCTGTCGGACATGATGGACGCTCCGTGATATGTGTCCACAGAATAGCGGCCGCGACGCTGCTCGATAATCCGCTTCAATGCGCACGGGTTGTGCGCTACAGCGAACAATGCCGCCGCGTTCACGGCGTGGATGACGAGCGATCCTTCTGCCAGCAGCGCAGCCCGAAAAGCGGCACGACGCCATAGGCATGATCGATCAGGTCCGACTGCAGCTTTTCGTAAAGCTCCCAGCGAATCTCGCTTACATACAGATAAATCTCCAGCGCGACGATCGGCGCCGTGGATTGCATGTGGCGGATCACGAAGGGCTTGTCGCGGCGCACCGCCGGATGTTCGCGCAGATACGCGCTCAGATAGTAGCGGTATAGACCGAGGTTCGTGCGCGGCTCGCCTTCGGGAATCACGAGCCGCCGGCCGATGCGTTCGTTGAGTTGCGCGAGCATGGCGTCGTCGGGAAAGCGCACGGTGTCGACATCGAAATGAATTGCGTGACGCACGCGCCGCGCGCCCGACTCGGTCATGCCGCGCCAGTTCTTCACGCTGTTGGTCAGGAGAAGCTGGCTCGGCAACATCACGATCGTGTTGTCGAAGTTGCGCACTTTGATGGTGTTCAGCGCGATATCGATCACGGTGCCGTCCGCGACGAATCCGGGCACTTCGATCCAGTCGCCCACGCGCAGCATGTCGTAGGCCGCGAGCTGGATGCTGGCGACGAAGCCCAGCAGCGAGTCGCGAAAGATGATGATGAGCAGCGCGGTGATCGCGCTCAGGCCGGTGAGCAGATAGACCGGCGAGCGGCCGATCAGCAAGGACACGATCGCGATCAGCGCGATCAGATACACCACGATGGTGGCGATTTGCAGGAAGCTCTTGATCGGCCGCTCGGTCGCGGACGGAACATGGCTGTAGCGTTCCTCGATGCTGTCGCGCAGTGCGAGCGCCGCGCGCACCAGCGTGTAGACCATGTAGCAGGCGGCGAGCACGCCCATGGGCCGTCCGAGCGACGGGATCACGGGAAACGTGAGGCCGGAGAGCGTGGGCGCCGATGCATAGACGATCGCCGCGGGCACGAGCGGCGCGAGCCGATGGAACACCTTGTGGCGCTCGGCGGCGATCAGCCACTTGCGCCCTTCCCTGCGCGCGAGCCGGCTGACGACAATCAGCATGATCCAGCGGGTCAGGTAGTAGCAGAGGGTGCTCGCCAGGAGAATGCCGAGCAGAAGGATGGCCACCAGCAGGGTCGCGATGGCCCAGCTATCCGTGGCGACGTGGACCTGGCTCCAGTCCGCTCCGCTTTGGATATGCAAGTGGTTGCCGAACATGGACTCTCCTGCTGTGGGAAAACCAATGTCGTCACGCGGGTGCGTCCGGCCGATTCGTCTGGGGGATCGGACGGACGCGTGTAGTTATTGTAGTAGGGAGAGCGCCGCAATTTGCGCCACCGCCTCAGCTCCCGTCACCACGTCCCCTTAAAGGCCTCCTGCACGCGACCCGGGTCCGTGATCCCGTTCGCCACCAGCAACTGCGTGAGCAAGCGAGCCTTCTGCGGATTCAGGTCGAGCGATACCACGAAGCCGCGCTTGTCGTCGTCCACCTCGACGTTGCGGTTCACGAATCCCGACAACACCCGCGTCGAGCGAACCACCACGATGCCCTTCTTCACTGCCCGGTCGAGCGCGGCGAGCGCTTCCTTCGACGCGTCGCCGTCGCCTTCCCCTGCCACGACGATGCCCTTCGCGCCGTCGGCGATCGCGTGATCGATCTGGCGTCCGTCCATGTTGCTGTGCGCGTAGACGATATCGACACGCGGCAACTGTCCGTCGGCGGGCAGGCTCAGCGCGTCGCGCGCCGTTTGCGGCGCCGGTGTGACGAAGCGCACGCTCGCCGGATCGACATAACCGATCGCGCCCGCATTCGGCGACGCGAACGCCTGCACCGCCGTGGTATTCGTCTTGGTGATCCAGCGCGGCGCGTGAATCTGGTCGTTCATCACGACCATCACGCCCCTGCCGCGCGATTGCGCACTCGCCGCCACTTCGACGGCTTCGTAGAGGTTGTTCGGGCCATCGGCGCTCGTGGTCCCGCCGGGCCGCATCGAGCCGACCAGCACCACCGGCTTGTTCGAGCGCAACACGTTATGCAGAAAGAAGGCAGTTTCCTCGATCGTATCGGTGCCGTGCGTAATCACGACGCCGTCCGCCTCGTTCCGTTCGAACGCTTCGTCGATGCGCCGCGCGAGTTGCAGCCAGATCTTGTCGTTCATGTCCTGCGAGCCGACGTTCGAGATCTGCTCCGCGCTGATGCTCGCGAGCTTTTCGATGCCCGGAACGCCGCGCACCAGTTCCTGGCCTTTCACGTTGCCCGAGTTGTAGCCGATCGCCGAGCGCGGATCGGCCGTGCCCGAGATCGTCCCGCCGGTCGCCAGCACGAGCACGCGCGGCGCGCTCGCCGTCGCGGCGCCCGGTTGAGGCGACGGTGCATCGGCGGCCCCGGCGCTGGCGCCAGCTAGCAGCCCCGCGACGAGCAGCGCGGCGGCGCAAGAACGGCGCATCGTGTTGCGCATGATGATGCAGGTGTTCATTTTCGTTTCCTCGAATGATGGCAGCGCCGCGCATGACGCAGGCGCCGCTCCGTGAAAAGACCTTCAGGCAGCCGAAGCGATTCTTCTCGGTTGCGTGAGCATGGCGGGCTGCAGGATTTCGTCGAGTTGCGACTGGCTCAGCAGGCCCCGCTCGATCACGATCTGCGCCACGCTCCTGCCGGACGCGAGCGCTTCCTTCGCGACTTCCGTCGAATGCGTATAGCCGATATACGGATTGAGCGCGGTCACGATGCCGATCGAACTCTCGAGAATCGCGCGCAGCCGCTCGCGGTTTGCCGTGATGCCGTCGACGCACTTCGTGGCGAGCGTGAGGCAGCCCGCGCGCAAGTGAGCGACGCTCTTGAACAGGCTGTGCGCGATGATCGGCTCGAACGCGTTGAGCTGAAGCTGCCCCGCCTCGGCCGCGAAGCTGACGGTCACGTCGTTGCCGATGACCTCGAACGCAATCTGGTTGACGACTTCCGGAATCACCGGATTCACCTTGCCCGGCATGATGCTGGAACCCGCCTGCACCGGCGGCAGGTTGATCTCGCCGAGACCGGCGCGCGGACCGCTCGCGAGCAGCCGCAGATCGTTACAGGTCTTGGAAAGCTTGACCGCGACGCGCTTCAGCACGCCGGAAAGCTGCACGAACGAGCCGACGTCCTGGGTCGCCTCCACCAGGTTCGGCGACGTGCTGAGCGCGATGCCCGTGACTTCGCTCAAATGCCGGCACGCGAGCGGCGCGTATTCCGGATGCGTGTTGATGCCGGTGCCGATCGCCGTCGCGCCGAGATTGATCTCGCAGATCAGTTGCGCCGCTTCGCGGAGCCGCTCCTGATCCTCGCCGAGCATCACAGCGAAGGTGCTGAACTCCTGGCCGAGCGTCATCGGCACCGCGTCCTGAAGCTGCGTGCGCCCCATCTTGAGGTCGTCGGCGAACTCCCGCGCCTTGCGTTCGAACGATGCGCGCAGCACGCCCATCGCATCGACGAGCTGCATGATGCCGGCGTAGGTCGCGATCTTCAGCGCCGTCGGATAGACATCGTTGGTGCTCTGGCCGAGATTCACGTCTTCGTTCGGATGCAGCACGCCGTACTCGCCGCGCTGATGCCCGAGATGTTCGAGCGCGAGATTGGCGATGACTTCGTTCGCGTTCATGTTGGTCGACGTACCCGCGCCGCCCTGAATCACATCGACGACGAAGTGCTCGTGCGCGGTGCCCGAGCGCACTTGCCGGCATGCCTGCACGATGGCCTGCATCTTCACCTCGCTCAATAGCCCGAGATCGTGGTTCGCGAGCGCGGCCGCTTCCTTCACGCTCGCCAGCGCGTTGACGAGATTCGGATAAGCGGAAATGGCGATGCCGGTGATCGGGAAGTTCTCCAGCGCGCGCAGCGTGTGCACGCCGTAGTAGGCGGTGGCGGGCACGGCGAGATCGCCGAGCAGGTCGTGTTCGATACGTTCTGCGGGTGCAAGCATGATGTCCTCTCAAGTTCTGAAATCGACAGGCGAACCGGGTCATCCGGCACACATCGTGTGTGCCGGTCCGTCGCGTTGGGTTGGTTTGATGCGGTTGGGTTACTGCGGTGGTGAAGTGGCGTACGCCACGCATTGCTTCGCGAGCACGTCGGTCGGATCGACCACGCTCACGCGCGTGCCATTCACGCCGGTGAAATGCGTATCGCGCAGCAGCAGCGGCAACTCCGTGCAGCCGAGAATGACGACTTCGACGCCCTGCGCGATGAGCCCCTCGATGGCCGCGCCGATATCCTCCTGACACCGGCCCGACGTGAATCCGGCCTTCACGCCTTCCGTGCCGTAGATGGCTTCCATCACGCGCGCCTGCAGGGCCGGGCCGGGGACGACCTGCCGCAAACCTTGCGATTCGAGCGCCTTCTCATAGACGCCGCTCGCGAGCGTACCGGACGTTGCGAGCACGCCCACGTCGCGCAGCGATGGAAACGTCTCGCGCAGAAAGCGCACCGTCGTCGTCAGCATGTTGACGATGGGTATGCCGAGATACGGCTGAATGCGCTCGACGAAAGCATGGGCCGTATTGCAGGGAATCGCGATCAGGTCCGCGCCGCCGGCTTCGAGCTTCTTGCAGGTCGCATAGAGCGAGATCGTCGGATCGGGGCCGTTGCCGACGAGGTTCTCCGTGCGGTCGGGAATCTGCGGGTTCTGTTCGACCAGCAGCTTGATATGGTCCTGATCGCGCCGCGCGGGCGTGGCGCGCACGATCTTGTGAATGAAGTCCACCGTCGCCGCCGGCCCGACGCCGCCCACCACGCCGACCTTGAAGATCGTCTCGGGCGACTCGTACTGGCCGGACACCACGTATTGCGCATAGGCGAGATTCGAATCGACGAGCGGCACGCGCAACGCGCCCAGCTCGTCGGCTACGAGCGCGATCTCCGTGAGCCCCGGCACGATCACATTGGCGCCCTGCGCGATCAGGTCCTCGCATGCCGCGCGCAACAACTCGACCGGACGGCCGCGCAGGTTGCCGCTCTTCACGCCGTCCGCGCCGTATATGGCCTCGGTGACGAGATCGACGCCGTCGGCATTCGCGCGCGGATGGATCACTTCGAATTCCGGCGACGCGAAATACTTCTCGAACAACTGCCTGCGCCGCGTATGCGCCGACGCGAGCACGCCCACGCGGCGCACCGCCGGAAACTTCCTGCGCACGTGACTGCGTACCGCCTCGACCATATCGACGATCTGCAGCGGCGCATTCGCCTTCAACTCGTCGATGAAGGTATGACTGAGAAAGCACGGCAGCACGACCGTCGTGACGCCACGCTTCTCGAAGCTGCTGATCAGATCGAAGATATACAGCTTGCGCTGCGTGAGCGTCTCGCTGTCGGCATCCGCGCTGCGGAACGGCTGCTGCTCGAAGATCGCATCGAAGTGCTCGGCGTCGCGCGTGGCGGGTGTCGACTTGATCAGCTTGAAGAACACGTCCGCGCTCGCGAGCGGCCCGAGTCCGCCGACCACGCCGAATTTGCGCGCGCCCGTGGCGTCCGCGGTCTTCATTTGGTTTCGCCTTCCAGCTGACCGAACGAAGGCGTGCTCATCGCGGCGCGGCGCTCCTGCCGCGCGACACGTTTCACTTCCCACTTCGCGATGGCCGCCGTCGCGATGCTGTTGCCGATCACATTGGTCGCGGTGCGCCCCATGTCGAGAATCTGGTCGATGGCCAGCACCAGCACCACGCCCGACGGCGGCAGATGGAACATCGGCGCCACGGCGGCGACCACCACCACCGAGCCGCGCGCGACGCCGGCCATACCCTTGCTGCTCACCATCAGCACGAGCAGCATCACGATCTGCGTGCCGAGCGGCATGTCGATGCCGAAGGCCTGCGCGATGAAGATCGCGGCGAAGGCCTGGTACATCATCGAGCCGTCGAGATTGAATGCATAGCCGAGCGGCAAGGTGAAGCCGACCACTTTCTTGTCGACGCCGAATTCCTCCAGCTTTTCAGTCAGTCGCGGATAGGCGGCCTCGCTGCTCGCGGTGGAGAAGGCCAGCATCGCGGGCTCGCGGATCGCCTTGAGCAAGGTCCACACCGGCTTGCCGAGGAACGCGTAGCCGGCGAGGATCAGCGCGGCCCACAACAGCGCGAGCCCCGTATAGAAACTCGCGACGAGCTTGCCGTAAGTGGTGAGCACATCGAGCCCGTGCACCGTGATGGCGGAGGCGAGCGCGCCGAACACGCCCAGCGGCGCGAGCCGCATCACATAGTCCGTCAGCTTCAGCATGGCGGGGACGAGTCCCTCTACGCCCGCGATCAGCGGCGCGACGCGCGGGTCGGACTTGATCACGCTGAGCACGATCCCGAACATCACGGAAAAGACGAGGATCTGCAGGATGTCGTTGCGCGCCATCGCATCGAGGATGCTCGTGGGGAATGCGTGCGTCACGAAGTCCTTGAAATTGAGGCCCGACGTGTTGAGGCCGGTGGCGACATCGGCGCTCGTCTGCGTCATGTGCAGGCCCGCGCCGGGCTGCAGAAGATTGGCGAGCAGAAGTGCGAGCGCGAGCGAAAACAGCGACGCGCACAGGAACCATGCGATGGAGCGCAGGCCGATCCGGCGCACGTCGCTCGTGCCTTCCATGCCCGCGAGTCCCGAAACCAGCGTGGCGAAGACCAGCGGCGCGATGATCATCTTCACGAGCCGCAGAAAGATATCCGTAATGATGGAGAAGTAGCCCGCGATGACCTTGGCGTGCGCGGCGTCCGCAGCCGTGCGATGACAGACATAGCCGACAGCCACGCCGAGCGCCATGCCGGCGAGGATATAAAAGGTGAGCCGATTCTTCATGTGTCTCCGTCCAGGGATGGCGCACGAACGGTCGGACGACCGGCGCGCGCTCGGGTATGGCGGGCGCGCCGGGAATCGGAGCGCCGCGTTTTCGAGTTCAGGACGGAATCTTAGGGAAAGCAGAAAAAACGTGAATGCCAGTGCTGCATATGGCTATGCAAGTTTCGCATAGCGCGGGATAACCCTATCCGGCCGCACCGGATGCGGCGCGCAGATGGCGCCATAGCGTTTCCAGCAGCTCGCTGCGATTGCCGAGATCGCGGTACACGCGCAACTCGAGCGCGAGTTGCCAGTCGGCGCCGCCGGCGGCCACGAGATCGCCGGCATCGAGCTCCGCTGCGATCGAACTCTTCGGCAGCCACGCAATGCCCTCGCCTTCGAGAACCAGCTTCTTCACGACTTCCGCCATGTCGGATTCATAGTGCAGTCGCAGCGCGGGCGCTTGCTTCGATTGCTTCGTGTGCTCCATCACGAGCGCAAGGCAGCGCCCGAAATAGCTCGTCTCCGTGTAAGCGATGAACGACATCGGATGCGCCGGCGCGCCGGGCAGGCGGTACGCCGGCGCGAGCCGCTGATTCGGTTTGCAGACCGGCATGAAGGTATCGACGCCAACGGTCACGTACTCGTACTTCGCCGGATCGAGATGCAGCGGCAACTGCGGATGGTGATAGGCGAGCATCAGTTCGCAGTTGCCGTTGACGAGCATCAGGATCGAATCGTGGACGTTCGCCGGAATCACCCGCGCGCGCACTTCGCCGATATGAGCGGAGAGCGTGCGCAACCAGGCAGGCAGGAAGTTGAGTGCGATGGTGTGGCCCGCCGCGATCTGCAGGCTCTTGCCCGCGATGCGCTGCTCGGTGCGAATGATGGCGCGCGTGTCGAACAGCTTGTCGAGGATGTCCTCGGCGGCGTCGCGAAACAACTGACCCGCTGGCGTGAGCGTCGGCGGAAAGCCGCTGCGGTCGACGAGATCGGCGCCGACCCATTGCTCCAGCGACTGAATGCGCCTGCTGAAGCCGGACTGCGTGACGTTGCGAAACTCCGCCGCGCGCGAAAAGCTCTGATAACGGGCCAGCGCGATGAAGTCTTCGATCCACTTGATTTCCATGTGCCATCCGTCGGTCCGCCCCGTGGCGATCCGGCTCGCCACGGTGAGCGGAGATTCTACGCCGGGCGCGACAGGAGTCGCCGCCCTGCACGTGCGCGGATGGCACGGGCTGCATCCATCTATCTCGCGACCACCGCTTCCCCGACTTCCTCGCGATGCGGCCTTGCACACAGGATCAGCACGCCGCCCGTCAACCCGCAGCAGGCCAGCACGGAAAACGCCAGCTGGAAGTCGCTGCCCTTGCCGGACAGCAGGCCGACCAGCACCGGCCCGATAAATCCGCCGACGAGATTGCCGATCGCACCGATCAGCGCCGTGCCGACGATCGCATCCGCTGCGGGAAGCAACTCCGTCACATAGGTGAAGATGAGCGGCAGGAACATTTCGAGGAAGAAGCCCATCGCGGTGAACAGTGTCATGCGCAACGCGAGCGACGCCGGCGGCACGTTCGCCGCGATCAGCAACAGCAAGCCCGCGACGAGTATCGGCACACCCGCGTGCAACCGACGCTCCTGATGGCGGTCGGAACTGCGCGTCGCGACCAGAATGCCGACTATGCACGCTGCCCACGGCAGCGCCGACAATAACCCGACCGCCTCCGGCCCGAGCTTCTGCGAAGCCGCGATGGACGTGGGCAGCCACAGCATGAAACCATAGACCACGAGATTGATGAGCGAAAAGCCGCCGGCAAGGAACCACGTCGCCCTGAGCGAGATGACGCGGCGAATGCCCGAATGCGAGGTCACGCCTTCGAACGATGCTTGTTCCTCGGCGAGCGCGCGGGTCAGGCCGCGCTTCTGTTCTTCGGAGAGCCAGCGCGCGGAGTGGATGCTCTTCGGAATGGTCGACCACCACACGACCGCCCAGATCCACGCGGGCAAGCCTTCCACGACCATCATCACGCGCCAGTCGTGATGGGCGAGCAGAAAGCCCGAGACCGGCCCAGCCAGCAACGCGCCCAGGGGCGAGCTGATCACCCACAGGCCGAACGCCTTGCCGCGCTCCGCCCGCACGAACCACGCGGCCGTCAGGCTCGAAGCCGCCGCCCACACCGGACCTTCGGCGACGCCCAATACGAGCCGCACCGCGAGCAGTTCCTCGAAGTTGCGCACGAGACCCGTCGCCATGGCGGCCGCGCCCCAGCAGATGAGACTCACCATGACGACGCGGCGCGCGCCATAGCGGGACACGAGCCAGCCACCGGCAAGAAAGGTGATGACATAGCCCCAGAAGAAGATGCCGCCCACCAGACCCGCATGCGCCGCGTCGATGCCGAGGTCGCGACGGATCGACGGCAGCGCGAGTCCGATGTTGGTCCGGTCGAAGTACGAGATCGTGTACATCAGGAAGATCACGAGCACGATCCTGATCCAGCGCGCGGAGCCGGACGAATTCACTTTCGCAAAGCCTGCTTCCTCCATGCTTCGTCTCCTGTGTGTCTCATATGTTTATCGATGTGACTACGATGAATGCGCGTCGAGATCGGCCCAGACGCCTCTGATCAGGTCCTTCAGCATCAACGCCTCTTCCCATCGGTCCGAAAGCTCGTAGCCGTGGCGATCGGTCATCGCGTATTCCTTCGGGCCGAGTTCGCAGAGAAACGTCAGCACGCCGTCATCCGGCGCGCGCTGCCGCCAGCTCGCGAAGCCGTACTTCCACCACGCGAGAAAAAGCTCCAGCCATTCGCGGTGATGCGGGAAACTGATTTGCAGCTGAATCTGTTCGCGGCTGGCTACGCGGCCGTGAAAGCCCCAGCTGTTGTCGAGAATGCGGCGGATGTGCATTCCTCGATCGAGTACGGCCGGACGTCCGGTTGAAGATTGATGTGATCGGCGCCGAGCTCCTGCACGTGCTCGATGATCGGCTTCAGTTCATCGACGGTCTTCGGATAGCACTGCGCCTGCCATGTCAGCCCGTATTCCTTCAGCGTGCGCGTGACGTCGCGCGCGAACGCGTAGTCGAAAAAACGCACGCCCGCGCCATCGAAACCCGCGTCGCGGATCATGCGCAACTGCTCGTCGAGCGGCCATTCCAGTCCGTCCGGGCGACGACGCTCCATCGCCCACAGCGACTGATAAACCTTCAGTTGCTGCATGAACGCTCCTGCATCGTCGCGGCGTTGGCCGTCGCCGTCGTCGCGAAGAAGCGGTTCTTCAGCGAGGTCTGGTTCTCGTAGATCGATCCCTGCTTCGGCGCGGGCGGCAGCGGCATGATCACCGGCACCGGCTCCACGCGCGGGATGATGGTCGGCTCTCCCGCAATGATCCGTTCGTTGAACGCTTCGAGCGTCCTGCCCTGTCCGGGACCGTCGAGCAGCGGCCAGGCGTCGGCGGCGGCGACTTCGTACAGCAGCAGCCGGCGCGGATGGTTCGACGTGTTTTCCGCGGAACCGTGAATGGTCCGCGCATGATGGATCGAGAACGAACCTGCACGGCCGGTGCATGGAATTGCCTGCGCGAAGTCGACATCGCAGGCCGTGGGGTCCATTGCGCCGCAGAAATAGCCGTCCGTATGATGGCTCCAGACACGGCCCTTGTGACTTCCCGGCAGCACGAGCAGCGGGCCGTTTTCAATTTCGCAATCGTCGAGCATCACGCCCACCGCGAGCACGTCTTCGTTGGTGTGCGGATAGAAAGCCCAGTCCTGATGCCATTCGACGGGATCGCCTACGTGCGCCTCCTTCAGGTTGAGCTTCGTGTTGCGCACGCGCAGATTCGGCCCGAGGAGGCTCTTCAATGCGGCGATCAGCGCCGGATGCGTGAGCGCCTCCATGAACACCGGATCGACCTTGATCGGGTCCTTGATGCGCCTCACGCGCGGGCGTTCGGCGCTGTGCGACGGCGCGAGATCGAACACATCGTTCGATGCCGTGATCGAACGCGAGCGCTCGACGAGTTCGTCGGTCACGCGGCGCATCCGCTGCACAAGGTCATCGCTGAAGACATCGGTGACGACCACATAGCCGTCGTTCCTGTATTGCTCCACCTGCTCCTTCGTCAGCACGTTTCTATCTCCTTTACCCTATGGGAGCGCTCCCATTCGCTCACGCCCTCATGCGTGGTTCACATCTGATTTCCGCGTCACATCACAATTTTCCCGCGATGTGCGCGCTCCCATTAAAAGTAAAGTGTATCGTTCGGAGTGTCAAGCGAGCTTTTTCTGTTCTCGCCCGAGCGTTTTCCCTAGTCTTCGCCTGAGTTCAGGATCATGAAAAAAAGCGACACCGCGCCCGAAAGCACCCTGCTCCCCCGCCCGACGATGGAAGACGTCGCGCGCGAAGCCAGGGTCGGCCGCATGACGGTATCGCGCGCGCTGAACCAGCCCGAACTCGTCTCGCCCGAGTCGCTCGCCGCGGTGCACGCCGCCATCGAACGGCTGGGCTACGTGCAGAACCTCAACGCGGGAAGCCTCGCGTCGAACAAGTCGCGCATCGTCGGCGCGGTGATTCCCACCATCGAGCATCCGTTCTTCTCGGACACCATCAGCGGGCTCTCACAGGCGCTCGCGCTCAACGGCTACCAGTTGCTGCTCGGCCAGTCGAACTACGATCCGGCCGAAGAGCTGCGCCTGTTCGACGCCTTCGTCGGACGGCGCGTGGACGGCATCATGCTGATACGCACGTCCGCGCCCGCCGCTCTCGTGAACCGCATCCGGCGCTGCGGCGTGCCCGTGATTGAGGCGTGGGACACGTCAAACGATCAGATCGACATGCGCATCGGCTTCTCGCACCGGGAAGCGGGCGCGGCCGTGGCGCGCTATTTCGCGGGCAAGGGTCGTCGTCAGATCGGCTATCTGGGCAGTGTCGATGTCCGCTCGTCCCAGCGCTTGCAGGGCTTGCGCGAAGGCGCGAAGCAAAGCGCGCTGCCGAAGATCGAAGCGGTCATGCTGGACCGGCCGTCCGGCATCAACGACGCGCCGCAACTCCTCGCCGAACTGCTCGAACGCCGCCCGAACCTCGATGCCCTGTTCTGCTCCAGCGACATGCTCGCGGCGGGCGTGCTGTTCGAATGTCAGCGGCGCGGCATTCGCGTGCCGCAAGATATCGCGCTGATGGGTTTCGTCGATCTGCCGATCGCCGCGGCGACGCATCCCGGCATCACGACGATCCGCGTTCCGTCGCTGGAAATCGGCAAGCTCGCCGGCGCGATGCTGCTGGATTTTCTCGATGGCAAGCGTCCGGCCGACCCGCGCATCGACCTCGGCTTTACGCTCGTGGAGCGCGGCAGCACTTAAGAGCGGCTTTCCGTCATCTCGCGGCGCATCTTTCTTGCTTGCGCTTGAACCAGGCCGCGAGTCCGTCCGCGAATGGCGACGAGCCACCGGGAGCGAACCCGCCTTGACAAGCCGATTGGCCCACGGAAGGACGGAGGAGTCATGCGTGACAACGGATCGAGACCCGGGGTGCGAAGAGCAATTTCTGCCGTGCTGTTTGCATTGCTTACCGCGTGCGGCGGCGGTGGCGGCAGCAGCGACTCGGGCGGCAACAACGCGTCCGCGCCGGCGGGCGGCGTGCATTTGCAGGTGGTCGCGTTCGGCGACAGTCTCTCGGATGTCGGAACCTACGCGCCGGTCGCGAGCGCGGTCGGCGGCGGGCGCTTCACGACGAATCCCGGTCAGGTCTGGGCGCAAAACGTCGCGCAGTACTACGGCGACACGCTCACTGCGGCATTCACGATCGATCTCGGCCACGAACTGAAGCCGCAGAACGGCCTGGGCTACGCGCAGGGCGGCTCCACGGTGGCCACGCCGGCCAACCAGTACCAGTATCTGACGGACGTGATCGGCAACATCGAGATGCCGGTCACGCAGCAGATCGACAGCTACCTTTCGGCGCACGGCAGCTTCAATGCGGGGCAACTGGTGCTCGTCTGGGCCGGCGCGAACGACGTGCTGCGCGCAGGCAGCCCGCCCGCCGCCAATGCGACCGTGCAGGCCGCGGCCAACACGCTCGCGCAACTCGTCGCGCGCATCGTGCAGAACGGGGCTGCGCATGTCGTGGTCGTCAACGTGCCGAACATCGGACTCTCGCCCGATGGCATCGGACAAAGCGACCACGGCGCGAACTTCACGCAGCTATCGCAACTCTTCAACGCGACGCTGAACGCAGCGTTGCAGACCAACGGCGTGCAGGGCAAGGTGATCGTCGTCGATTCGTATGCGTGGACGACGCAGACCATCGCGAACTATCAGGCCAACGGGTTTGCGGTGTCCAATACCGCGCAGGCCTGCGATCCGTCGAAGACACCGCACGACACTTCCTTGCTGTGCTCGCCGGCCACTTATGTATCGTCGAATGCGGACCAGACCTACATGTTCGCCGACGAGCTGCATCCGACCACGCGCATGCACGCGCTGTTCGCGCAATACGTGGAGCAGCAGATCGCGGCGAGCGGGCTCGGGCACTGACGCAGATCAGTTCTGTCGGCTCGTCCAGGCCTCCCCGTCGGGGAACCAGTGTTTGTCGAGCGAGGCCGCTTTCATCTCGATGCTGTAGCCGGGTTTCTGCGGCGGCATGTATCGTCCGTTTCGGATCACGACCGGATCGAGGAAATGCTCATGCAGATGATCGACATATTCGAGCACGCGATTTTCCAGCGACGCCGACACGCACACATAGTCGAAGATGGAAATATGCTGCACGTACTCGCATAGCCCGACGCCGCCGGCATGCGGACACACCGGCACGCCGAACTTCGCCGCCATCAGCAGCACGATGATCACTTCGTTGAGGCCACCGAGACGGCAACTGTCGATCTGGCAGAAGTCGATGGCCTCGGCCTGCAGCAGTTGCTTGAACATCACGCGGTTCTGACAGTGCTCGCCCGTCGCGACACCGATCATCGGGCTGAGCCGCTTGCGGATCGCCGCGTGGCCGAGCACGTCATCCGGGCTCGTCGGCTCCTCGATCCACCACGGATTGAACTCCGCGAGACGGCGCATGTTCGTCACGGCTTCATCGACGTCCCAGACCTGATTCGCGTCCATCATCAGCTTCGAGTTCTCGCCGATCTCTTCGCGCAAGATGCGCGCGCGCCGCACGTCTTCTTCGAGATTGCCGCCGACCTTCTGCTTGAAGTGCGTCCATCCCTGCGCCACGCCCTCACGCGCGAGACGGCGGATCTTGTCGTCGTCGTAGCCGAGCCAGCCCGCTGAAGTCGTGTAGCCCGGATAACCGCGCTCCAGCATTTCCTTCTCGCGCTCGCCGCGCGTCTTTTCATGACGCTTGAGCAACGCGATGGCTTCGTATGGCGTGATCGCATCGGTCACGTAACGGAAGTCGAGACAGCGCACCAGCTCTTCGGGCGTCATGTCGACGAGCAGCTTCCACACCGGCTTGCCTTCCGACTTGGCCCACAGGTCCCACGCCGCGTTCACGACCGCGGCGGTCGCGAGATGGATCGCGCCCTTGTCCGGGCCGATCCAGCGCAACTGGCTATCCGATGTGAACGCGCGCCAGAACGCGCCCATGTTCGCGGTGATATCGCCGAGCTTCTTGCCGACGATGAGCGGCGCGAGCGCGTTCACCGCGGCCACGCATATCTCGTTGCCACGGCCGATGGTGAAGGTCAGGCCATGGCCCGTGAGACCTTCGGGTGAGTCGGTTTCGAGCGTGACATAGGTGGCCGAATAATCCGGCGCTGCGTTCATGGCGTCGGAGCCATCGAGCGAACGTGAGGTGGGAAAGCGAATGTCCCGGACGGACAGCCTGGTAATCGTGGTCATCTGAACGCCCTCCGAAGCGTTGTCGATCGACTGAAAATCTCGCGGAAGAAAGCTGATGAAAGCTCGATGAATCATCAACGCGTCCCACATATTCGACTAGGCATTTGCACGCGTTGACAACGTTGAATGCGCTTTCTAGCATGCTAGCATCCTGATCGGAAATCAAGCGCGTGAGTACATCTCCTGATACGACGACCGCAGCGACGACCACCGTTGGCAGTCCCTATGACGCGCTGCACAAAATCAGAAGCGGCGAGCGCGGCAGCCTGACCGATGCGGTCGAGGCGGCATTGAGGGAAGCCATCGTGACGCTGGCGCTCGAACCCGGAATGATGATCGACAAGCTCGCCGTGTGCGAACGCATGGGCGTATCGCGCTTTCCGGTCTCTGCCGCGCTGGCGCGGCTCGCGCATGCGGGTCTCGTCGAAGTCTTGCCGCAGCGCGGCACGCGCGTGAAGCCCATCGCGCTCGAAGACATACATCAGCATCTGTTCATCCGCAGCGCGCTCGAAGTCGAGACCGTGCGCGGCGTCGCGCGACTGCGTGACCCGGCGACGCTCGAGGCGCTCGCGCTCAATCTCGATCAGCAGCGCATGACCCTGAAGACCGGCCAGCGCCTCGCGTTTCATGGGCTCGACCTGGCCTTCCACGAGATTCTTCTCGATGCGATCAACCTGCCGCGCGTGAAGGAAATCGTCGCGGTGTCGCGCAGCGCGCTCGATCGCGCGCGCCAGCTTCTCGCCAGCCCCGAACGCCTCGTCCATACGCTCGACGAACACGAGCGCATCTTCGACGCCATCCGCAGCGGCAATGCGGATCTCGCCGCCAAGACGATGCACGATCATCTCGATCAGGTGGTCGCGGAATTGCGGCGCTCGGCGCATGAACGGCCCGATCTCTTCGCGCCCTAACCGTCCCCGCATGCATGCAGGACCCCCATGACTCAGGATTTCATGCCACCTCCATGACACCCCTCATCTCCGTCAGTCAGTTGAGCAAGAGCTTTCCCGGCGTGCGCGCGCTGCATGAAGTGCGCTTCGACATCATGCCGGGCGAAGTCCATGCATTGATGGGCGAAAACGGCGCGGGCAAGTCCACGCTCATGAAAATTCTCGCGGGCGTCTACACGCGCGATTCCGGCGAGATGCTGTTCGACGGCAAACCGGTCGATTTCACGAGTCCGCGCGAGGCTCAAGGCCTGGGCATCGGCATCATTCATCAGGAATTGCAGCTGATGAATCATCTGAGCGTCGCGCAGAACATCTTCATCGGCCGCGAGCCGCGCAAGCTCATGGGTCTGCTGCTCGACGAGGACAAGCTCAACGACGCGGCGCGCGAAATTCTCGCCCGCATGCATGTGAATCTCGATCCGCGCACGACCGTCGGCACGCTCACGGTGGCGAGCCAGCAGATGGTCGAAATTGCCAAGGCGCTGTCCTTCGATTCGCGCGTGCTCATCATGGACGAACCCACTTCCGCGCTCAACGACGCGGAAATCGCCGAGCTGTTCCGCATCATCCGGCAACTGAAGGAACGCGGCGTCGGCATCGTCTACATCTCGCACAAGATGGATGAGCTCAAGCAGATTTCCGACCGCGTCACCGTGATGCGCGACGGCGAATACGTCGCCACCGTGAATACGCACGAGACCAGCGTGGAGACCATCATCGGCATGATGGTCGGCAGAACGCTCACCGATCTCACGTCGTTTCTGGGTGGCGCGCATCAGGGCGAGGTCGCGCTCGAAGTGCGTCATCTCAACGCCGGGCCGCTCGTGCGCGACGTGAGTTTCAAGCTGCATAAAGGCGAGATTCTCGGCTTCGCGGGACTCATGGGCGCAGGACGCACGGAAGTCGCGCGCGCGGTGTTCGGCGCCGATCCGGTGCAGTCGGGCGAGATAGTCGTGAACGGCGCGAAGGCGTCGATCAAAAAGCCCAGCGATGCGGTGAAGCGCGGCATCGGCTATCTGTCGGAAGACCGCAAGCGCTTCGGCCTGGCGACGGGCATGGACGTCGAGTCGAACATCGTGATGTCGAATCTCGGCAAGTTTCTTTCGGCCGGCATGTTCCTGCGCCGCGCGAAGATCCGCAAGACGGCAGCGCACTTCATCAAGCTGCTCGCCATTCGCACGCCCTCGCCCACGCAGCCCGCGCGTCTGCTTTCGGGCGGCAACCAGCAGAAGATCGTCATCGCGAAATGGCTGGAGCGCGACTGCGACGTGCTGTTCTTCGACGAGCCGACACGCGGAATCGATGTCGGCGCGAAAAGCGAAATCTACAAGCTGTTGCGTTCGCTCGCTCAACAAGGCAAGGCCATCGTGATGATTTCATCCGAGCTGCCGGAAGTGCTGCGCATGAGCGATCGCATCGTCGTGATGTGCGAGGGGCGCATCACCGGCGAGCTGTCATCGAGCGAAGCGACGCAGGAGCGCATCATGCAGCTCGCGACGCGGCGCGAATCCCTGAAAGCGGCATGAGCCGCGAGATCATCCGACACATAAGGCCGAACCCATGACACAACCCACGGAAACCGCGCCGCTCGCCAATCAAAGACGCACCAACGGCCTGCGCGCGCGCGTCTTTTCGCCGACCGCGCTGCAGAAGCTGCTGGCGTTCGCGAGCCTGATCCTGCTGCTGGTGTTCTTCAGCTTCGCATCGCCCGCCTTCATGCAGATGGACAACTTCCTCGGCATCCTGCAAGCCACGGCGGTGAATGGCGTGCTCGCGATCGCGGCGACTTTCGTCATCATCACGGGCGGCATCGACTTGTCGGTGGGCACGCTGATGACCTTCACCGCCGTCATCTGCGGCGTGTTCCTCACTTACTGGCATTTGCCGATGTGGATCGGCGTGATCGCGGCGATCGTCACCGGCGCGCTCTGCGGCACGATCTCGGGCACGCTGACCGCGAAGATGAAGATCCCGCCGTTCATCGCGACGCTCGGCATGATGATGCTGCTGAAGGGTTTGTCGCTCGTGGTCTCGTCTGACAAGCCGATCTATTTCACCGACACCGAGAACTTCTACATGATCTCGCAGGACTCGCTGATCGGCTATTTCCTGCCGAGCGTGCCGATTCCGAACGCAGTGCTGATTCTCTTTGCGCTCGCCATCGTCAGTTCCATCACGCTCAATCGCACGGCGCTGGGCCGCTATACGTTCGCGCTCGGCAGCAACGAGGAAGCGGTGCGTCTGTCGGGTGTGAACGTCGATCGCTGGAAGATCGCCATCTACGGGCTCGGCGGCGCGATCTGCGGCATCGCGGGTCTGTTGATCGCGTCGCGCCTGAACTCGGCGCAGCCCGCGCTCGGACAAGGTTATGAGCTCGACGCCATCGCGGCGGTCGTGATCGGCGGCACGTCGCTCTCGGGCGGCTCGGGCACGATACTCGGCACCATCATCGGCGCGTTCATCATGAGCGTGCTGACCAATGGCTTGCGCATCATGTCGGTCGCTCAGGAATGGCAGATCGTCGTGACGGGCGCAATCATCATTCTCGCGGTGTACGCGGATATCCTGCGGCGCAAGAAGAGCAGCTAATCGGCGCATCGGCGCATGCAGGCCAGATCAACAAAGGGAGCACCCAACCTCAGGAGGAGATCCACCATGCTGAAAAGAAGAATCATCGGCGCGCTGATCGGCGCGAGCGCGCTGCTGGGCGCGTCGGGTGTCACGTATGCGGACGAGCCGTATATTCCGCTGATATCGAAGGGCTTCCAGCATCAGTTCTGGCAGGCCGTGAAAGCGGGCGCGGATCAGGCCGCGAAAGAGCAGAAGGTGCGCGTGACCTTCGAAGGCCCCGAAACCGAAGCGATGGTCGATAAGCAGATCGACATGCTTTCGGCCGCGCTCGCGAAGAAGCCGCAGGCCATTGGTATCGCCGCGCTCGACAGCAAGGCCGCGATTCCGCTGCTCAAGCGCGCGCAGAGTCAAAAGATTCCGATCATCGCATTCGACTCGGGCGTGGACAGCGACATTCCGCTCACCACCTGCGCCACCGACAATCTCGCCGCCGCCGCGCTCGCCGCCGACAAGATGGCCGACGCGATCGGCAACGCGGGCGAAGTGGGCGTGATCGTGCACGACCAGACGAGCCGCACCGGCATCGACCGGCGCGACGGCTTTCTCAACCAGATGAAGTCCAAGCATCCGAACGTCAAGATCGTGTCCGTACAATACGGTGGCGGCGATCACCTGAAGTCGGCTGAAATCGCCAAGGCGATGATTCAGGCCAACCCGAACATCAAGGGCATCTTCGGCGCCAACGAAGGCTCGGCGGAAGGCGCGGCGATCGGCGTGAAGGAATCGGGCAAGAAGCTCGTGCTGATCGGCTACGACTCGGGCAAGGAGCAAAAGGACGACATCATGTCGGGCCTGATGGCGGGCGCGATCACGCAGAATCCGGTGGGCATCGGCAAGTGCGTGGTCGATTCGGCCGTGAAGGCCCTGCACGGCGAGAAGCTGCCGAAGAAGGTCGATACCGGCTTCTACTGGTACGACAAGAGCAACATGGACGATCCGAAGATCAAGGCAGTGCTGTACGACTGATCGCGCTCGTTACGCACGAGCTGGAGGAAGCGTGCGCGCTTCCTCTACTTCACCCAGCCCCTTTCGATGAGCGGCACGTCCCACGCGGGTTCCGGGCCCAGCCGCTCCGCCAGAAACTCGACCAGCGCCTTCACCTTGAGTCCTTGTCGTTGCGTCGCGGGATAAACGGCCGCGAAGTGCATCGGCGAAAGCGCGTAGTCGGACAGGACCGGCACGAGCGAGCCGTCGAGCAACGCGTCGCTCGCCACCAGCGTCGGCAGGCACACCACGCCGCCGCCGGTCAGCGCATAGTCGCGCAGCAAATGCACTGAATTGGACCGGATGATGCCGGGCAATTCCATTTCCACGATCTCGTCGCCGCGCGTCAGCGTCCAGCGATTGCGCGACGGATAGCCCGAGTAGAGCGCCGTCGTGTGCGCGAGCAGATCGCGCGGATGCCGTGGCGCGCCATGTTCCCGCAGATAGGAAGGCGCGGCGCAGAACAGGCGCCGCACGATGAACAGACGCCTCTCGATCAATGTCTCGGAGATCGCCGGGAAGATTTGAAACGCGACATCGAAGCCTTCTTCGATCGGATCGACGACACGGTCATTGACGATCACGTCGAGCTGAATGCCGGGATAGCGCCGGTTGAACTCGGCCAGCGACGCGCCGAAGTGCCCGAGTGCGAAGCCCGGCAACATCTGGATGCGCAGCCGCCCGGTAGGCGTCGCGCGCAACTCGCGCATCTGGTCCGTCAGTTCGTTGACGCGCCCCACCACTTCAGCGCATTCGCGATAGAAGGCTTCGCCGACATCCGAAAGCCTCACGTGCCGCGTGCTGCGATGAAACAGCGGCACGTTCAGGAACTTCTCCAGTTGCTGGATGCGCGTGGTCACGACCGAACTGGTGACGCCGAGCTGCCGCGCCGCTTCCGCGAAGCTGCTGGTTTCCGCCACGCGCACGAACGCCTCGATGCTGAGAAAACGATCCATGCCGGTCCCTTTCGGTCTCATCCAGCATGTCAGTGTATCCGCTGCGGCGCGTGGTCTCCTCGCGCATGCGCTTATTCAGGCTGCTCGCTTCCGGTGAGTTCGACCGCGCGTGCATCGCGGCGCACTCTGGCGGGCGCGGTCTCTTCGAGCAGCAGACTCACGCCGATACCGAGCAGCACCGCGACGATCGGCAGCCATAGAATATTCTGGATACCGAAACGTGTCGCGACGAAGCCGGCTATGGCAGGCGCCACGCCGCCACCGAAGATTTCGCCCGCGCCCACCACGATACCGATCGCGGTCGACACCATGCCGATGGGCGCCGCCTCGGTCGCAACGGGTCCCGAGAGCAGCGAAACGAGACCGAGCGTAAAGAACGACGCGACGAACAACACCACGAACAGGGCGAGCGGCTGCGCGCCCAGACCGCGAAACACATACAGCATGACGGCCGTTCCCGCGAATCCGGCGATGCTCGCCAGACGGCGGCCGACGAGATCGGAAAGCCCAGGCAAGCCGAACTGACCGACGAAGCCGCCGAAGCCGATCGCCGACACGACGACGCCCATGCGCTGCGTGTCGAGCGCGAGGTAATCGGTGAGATAGAGCGGCAGCATCGCGCCGAGCACGAAGACGCCCGTCATCGCGCAGAACAGCGCGGCCATGGCGACGGGAATGTTGCGGCTCTTGAACACGTCGCGCCAGTGGCCGCGTTCGTGCCGCGCCTGGCGGGCGGCCACGGCTGGCTCATCGGCCGGGCGCGGTTCGCGAATCACGAAGTACATCAGCAGGCCAAGGATCAGACCGGGAACGGAAACCAGCGCGAACACCCAGCGCCAGGACACGACGCCGAGCAGTTGCGTCGCGATGATCGGCGCAAGCGCGAGCCCGAATAGCGCGAAGCCGCTTTGCTGCAACCCGAGATTGAAGCCGCGCCGTTTCGGATGCGAGGCGTCGGCGGTCGCGGCGAAGCTGGTCGGACAGAACGAGCCTTCGGCGACGCCCATCAGCGCGCGCACGGCGAGCAGGCTGGCCAGTCCGCCCGCGACGCCCGAGAAACCGGAAAGCAGCGAGAACGCGATGATCGCGGGAATCAGCACCTTGCGACGCCCGATCCTGTCCGAGATGCCACCCATCAGCGCGGCGAAAACGCCCCACGATAACCCGAGTATGCCGATGCAGTTGCCGACATCCTGCGCGGTCAGATGCAGGTCTTTCATGATCGATGGGAAGAGCGGTGCGATCAGCCACCGATCGAGGCCCACCAGACCGAATCCGAGCGCCAGCAGCGTCACGGCTTTCCATTCGTAGGACGTATCCCACCGGTTCGATTTCATCCTTCGTCTCCTGAGTCAGAATCGGCGACGTCCGCGCTTGGGGCGACGTCGACGAAGCAGAGCGTGACTCAGGCGCGTGTCGAACAGAACGGCGGAAGCGGCGAATGCGTCATTCGCCAAATGCAAACAATGAGGCGGGAAGCGCATGGGACAAGGGCTTGCGCCGGGATTCACACCGGCGTTCGAGCGCTCCATGCAGGCACTAGGGATTGTGCGGATTCGGGCTCTTCCTCACACCGGGTAGTAATGCCACAAGCCTTCCTTGATCTCAGGCGGAATGTTCATCTGCTTTTGCAGGTTATGCCGCAGGTATATTCGGCAGAGCGGCGAGCGACTGCTTCAGCATCGTCGCGGCATCGGCATAAGTGGTCGGCGCGATAACCGTATTGGGTTCGCGTACACTGCTGATGCATAAGCGAGGGTCATGTACGCGGTGTGTCATTGTCCTCAGTGTTCCTTCGACGGGGGAACGAGATGAACGAAATCCGCAATCCGGATCAGCAGTTCGCCGGTTCGATCCCCGAGCTTTACGACACGCACATGGTGCCGCTGATCTTCGAAGCGTATGCGCAAGACATCGCTCGCCGTGTCGCGTCGCTTCGGCCGGAACGCGTGCTCGAGGTAGCCGCTGGAACGGGCGTCGTCACGCGCGCGCTCGCGAAGCTCGTTGGCGAATCCGCGACGATTGTCTCCACCGACCTCAATCCGGCGATGCTCGCCCGCGCACAGTCGGTAGGAACGGCGCGTCCGGTTCATTGGCAGCAAGCCGATGCCACGCACTTGCCTTTCGCCGATGCGCAATTCGATGTTGTTGTCTGCCAGTTCGGCGTCATGTTCTTCCCCGAAAAAGCGAAAGCTTTCGAGGAGATAAAACGCGTCCTGAGCCCGCGCGGGGTCTTCATCTTCAACGTGTGGGACCGGATCGAGGACAACGCGTTCGCTCATGTGGTGACGAACGCGCTGGCGAGCGTCTTTCTCACCGACCCGCCCACGTTCATGAAGCGCATCGCGCACGGATACCATGACCTTCGGCTGATCGAGCGCGACCTGCGTTCAGGCGGCTTCGGCGGGCAGATCCTGCTTGAAACAATGAGCCTGGTGAGCCGTTCGGACACGCCGAACATTGCCGCCATCGCTTACTGTCAGGGCACGCCACTGCGTCTCGAAATCGAGGCGCATGGTTCCGATGCCTTGCCGCGAGCCACGAAGGCGAGCACCGCAGCGCTCACCGATCGATTCGGCTCAGGACCGATCGAAGGAACGATCCAGGCGCACGTTTGCGTCGCAAGCCCCCGATGACACAGAAAGCCGTTTAGATGAAGAATCGAAAACTCGTTGAGGCCGCATGGAAGGCGTACAGGAAAAGGGATTATCCGACCGCCGAAAGCCAGCTGCGTCGATCGATCGAACTCGATGAGCGAGATGGAATCGCTCACAACAACCTGGCCAACCTGTTGCGGGTGGCCGGCCGCTTTCATGAAGCGACCGAACACTACCGTCTCGCGCTCGAACAGCACCCCGATTCGGCCGAGATTCGAAACAACCTCGCCGGTGCGCTCGAAGCGTCGGGGAAATACGATCTCGCCGAGGCCGAGTATCGCGCAGCAGTCCGGCTCAGCCCCGAGTTCGCCGTCGCCCGATTCAATCTCGGTCTGCTCTTGCTGGCCGCGGGAAACTACACGGAGGGCTGGTCCTATTACGAAGCTCGGACGAGCGTATTTCGGGAGTTTGGCTCTCCCTCATTTCCGAAGTGGACCGGAGAAGACCTGCGCGGAAAGTCGATCCTCCTGCTGACCGAACAGGGCTACGGCGACACGATCCAGTTTCTTCGCTATGTCGCGCTGCTTCGGCAACGCGGCGCCGCGTTCGTAACGGTGGCCTGCCAGCCTGCGCTCGCACCGGTGGCGCGCACGACTGGCAACATCGATGAAGTCATCACGGACCCGCACGCTTTGCGGGTGCACGACTACTGGACACCGCTGTTGAGTCTCCCCTATCGCTTCGCCACAACAGTAGATTCGATTCCCGCGAAAGTGCCGTATCTCGGCGTCTTCGGCAATCGGCTCGATGCGTGGCGGCCCCGCTTGCCAGTCGATGTTCTTCGTGTGGGACTTGTCTGGAAAGGCAACCCGCTGCATGACAACGACCTGCACCGTTCAGTTGGCCATTTCGCGGACCTGCTACCGTTATGGTCGGTGCCAGGCATTGGCTTCGTCAGTCTGCAGGTGGACCAGGCGGAGGCCGAAACCGAAGGCCGCGAGAAGCTGCAGCCAATCCTGCGGCTCGGACGCGAGATCCGGGACTTCGGCGACACGGCCGCGATCGTCGCGCAACTCAATCTGGTGATCTGCGTGGATACGGCCGTCGCGCATCTCGCTGGCGCGCTTGGCATTGCCTGCTGGCTGATGCTGCCCGCCCGGGGCGTGGACTGGCGCTGGCATCGATATGGCAACACTTCACCGTGGTATCCGGAAGGAATGTATCTCTTTCGGCAAGATTCGCGGGGATGGGCAGGCGTAATCGACGATGTAAGAAATGCATTGGCCGACGTGGTTAGTCAACGTCATGCATAAACTCCGCAGAAGCGGTTACCGATATGTAGCTTACGTTTCGGATAACTTTGACCGATAGGGGCAGAACACGGAATCAGATCGCGCGGGCGTCTCGCGGAAAGAGCCCTTGCATGACATTTCTGTTTGCCTAAAATTTCGGTGTCCCGAGCCGAAAGTGCCCGAACTGCTCGTTGCTTGCATGAAACATGCTGGCATGGCTCGTCGCGGGAAGAGCGGCGCAAGCGGTTAAGCTCTAGTCAACCCATTCGGGCCCATTGCTTTTCAGTTCAGGCGGTGTTGTACGACCTTGCTGCCAAGCGCGTCGTCCGGCACCCGGAGCCCTGAGACATCACGAACTTGCCTGCGTCCGAGGCTTCGCGCCCCGGAACTGGGAATTCTTGCGGACGACGCCGCAGATACGGCGCTTCTTCCGCGCTTCACGTGACCGCATCCGGCTGCCTCGTCCGAATCTTTTTTCGACGTCGCGGCCACCCGAAGAAGGCGGTCACTTCAGAAATCGACCGAGAAATCATCCGAGGAGCATTCATGGAGCGACCATCCGCCAGCCCCCCGCGTTCGACGAAACTTGCACAGGACTCTTTCGTTTCTTCAGGAAACGCCGGATCGTTCCTGAACGATTTGCTGTGCGGGAGCACGCCCTTGTCGCGCCGTACCTTCTGGGGCATCTGCGTCGTGATCTTCGTGGTCGCGCTCGGCTTGCGACTGATCACGCTGCAAGGCCGTTCGTTGCAGATGGACGAGGCTTATAGCGTCTGGTTCGCCGCGCGGCCGTGGCACGAACTCTGGCATGTCGTGCCGCTGTACGAAATCCATCCTCCGATGTACTACTCCTTGCTCAAGGTATGGATAGGATGGTTTGGCGACTCGGAAGTCGCCGTTCGCGTGCCCTCGGTCATCGTCAGCATGGCGACAGTGCTGCTCGTCGCCGTGAGCGGCAAGCTCCTGCGCGCCGGGCCGGTGATCGATCGCGTGGGCCTCATCGCAGGGCTTCTCCTTGCGACGAACAAAGGCAGCATCATGTATGGCCAGTTGGCCCGCCCCTATGCATTCGAAGCGCTGGCCGTCGCCGTCGCGCTGCTGTGCGCGGTGATCGTGCTCAGGCATGTCACGGCGAATCGCGCACCGGACGCGGGCAGCACCGGCGAACGCGACCTGTATCGCCCCGCGCTCGTCGGCCTTGCGCTCTCGGTCAGTGCGACCTTGTGGTCGCACAATACGGGCTTGCTCGTCGCGTTCTTCATCGGCCTCGGAATGCTGGTGTCGGTGCTGTGCTGGGCGCGCGGTAACCGGCTCGTGGCGGCGCTCACGATCGGAGCGCCGTTCGTCGTCGCTCTGGCGTTGTGGTCGCCGTATGTGAGCTTCCTGATCGCCGCAACGAAGTATGTGCAGTCGTCGTTCTGGGTCAAGCTCGAATGGATCGATTTTCTCAAGGCGTGGTCACTCGCGGCGGGCGCCAGGCTGACGCTGCTGCCTGTGCTCATCCTGTGCGCCGGAGCATGGCTCGCGTTGTGGCGCACATGCCGTCCGGTGGCCTTGTTTCTTGCAATGGTGCTGTTTCTGCCCTTCGCTTTCATCGTCGCTTACAGTTGTCTCGTGCGGCCGATTTTCATGGACCGGCTGTTCGTGTGGATGGCCGCGCCGATGATGTTCCTTACGGCGCTCGGACTCGCGTGGGCGTTGCCGCGCAGTCGCACCCGGCTCACGGTACTCGTGCTGCTGCTCCTGCTCTCCGGTGTGCAACTGGTGCAGCTATATCGCGGGGCAACGGAGGACTTCAGAGCGAGCGTCGCCGAGGTCGCAAACAATCGTCGCAGCGGCGATCTCCTGATCGTCAGCCCGAACGAAGTGGATATAGCCGTGCAGTACTACGCAAAGCAGTTCCGCGACTTTCCCGACGTGCTCGTGGTGCCCTCGCCGTTTCCCGCTATCGGACTCGATCGGCCGTATCTGAGCAATGTCGCCGCGCCGGGGATCGTTCCGGCGGATCGCGACATGGTCCGCGCCGCGATCGCCACGCATGGACGCGTCTGGCTGATCCAGCGAAATGCCGGAGGCTTCGATCCCGACTCAGTGGTTCGCAACGAAATACTCTCGCTGCGCAAGCCCGTTCAAGTGCACGACGAGCACACGCCGGAACTCCGGCCGGAACTGTTCGAGTGAGTGTCGGCGCGCCGATCAGCGCGCCAGACGCGGAGGCAGGTAGGCTCCGTAGTAGGGACCGACCTGCTCGTTGCCCGCCGTGGTGATTGGATAGCCGCCGACGAAATGGCCCTTGATGTATTTGGAGCTGCCTCCCAAGGCCGTATCGATGTGGAATGCGGTGAACGCCAGGATGTTCTGCGGCGAGGACGTCGCGTCGTACACGACGGGCATGACCACGGTGGTCCCGGCCTTGTATCTGTTTCTGACGTAGGGATAGATCGTCGTCATGTCGCCGGATGCGATCGAGATCGAGTCGCCTATGCCCAAAGCCTGCGGATTGCCGCTAACGATTAGCCCTTCCACGTCCGGCACGTTCTGCACGCCGGTTTGAAAACCTGTCCATTGGCCCGTCTGGCAGCCGTTGACCTGTGTGAGCGGATTCGAGACGTCGCCGATATACACCGTGTAAGGCGCTCCCGTGGCCGGATCGTTGCGCGGCATGCCCGTCCGCACGTCCCAGTAATAGGTGTAGATGCAACTGCCGATTTCCATCGGAAAGAGCCCGCCCGCCGCGACCGAGCCGGGCGCCGACACCGTCGCGACCGCCGTGGCCTTGACCGGGCCGTTGTTCATGCCGAAAAGCGGCGCGAGAAAGTAACTGACCGGACCGCCGTTCAGTCCGGGCGCGCGCGATACGCTGACCTGGACGGACGGCGCGTCATAGCTCCCTGGCAATATCGTCGTCGCCTCGATCACCGCGGGCGTGCCGGTCAGATTCCAGTAACCGGCCTGCACCGACGCATCGTGCAGCGTCGCGCCTTCGGACTTGTTCAGGCCCATTGCGTTCGTGGCGGCAAGCTGCGCGGCGCTCCAGTTCGGTCCCGAAATGCTACCGGGAAGCAACTTGGCCGCGCCAGCGAGGGCGGCGGCATCGGCCGCGGTTTGCAGCTCGGTGCGTACGTAAAACAGATGTCCGATGTCCACCGCGAATGCGCCCGCGGCCAGCGCGGTGATCAGCATGAAGGGCATCGACAAGGCAATCGCGCCACGCTGACGCCGCAGGATGGTTCCAGGTCCCGACGACCGGCGCACCCGAAGCGTGTTCGATCCCTGTCGCATTGAATTCAGATGACGTGTGCGGCGCATGTCTTCAGGCGACTCATTGATTGATCATCACGGCCGATGCGCTCAGCATGATGGGGCCGGTCAGCGCGCTGAACGCGGACCCGAGGAGCAGGCCGCTGTACGTATAGGAAAGCGTGACCTTGAGCGTATTGCCGGAGGTGGCGTCGGTTTGTTCAGTCGCGGTAGCCGTCGGCGGATTGTTCGTTCCGCCGCTGATGAGCGAGCCGCTTGCGTTCGAGACCGCGATCGCCGCGATTCGGGATGTCGACAGCGGCGGCACGCTGATCACGGTGCCAGCTCTGGCCGCGACGCGCGCGGCGCTTGTGAGTGCGGCCTTGTCGTACATCATCAGGCTCAAGTCGAAGATGCCGACCAGCACCATGATCAGGAACGGCAGGAGAATCACGAATTCGAGGGTAACGCTGCCCCGCTGTGTGCCCGCAGCCAGCCGGGTCGTGCGAGAGCGTCCAATGGGGCCGTACACGGACTTATGCATTTTCTATTTTTTTGTATTGCGGGGACGTCGGGAATCATCGGAAGGCAATGCACGCTAGCGCCTGGCTCCTTAAGAAACGCTTAAACGCTTGCGGTAAATCGTTTGCGCGCGATCGTCGGCATGGTCGATGGCATTCACCTTGGCTCCTGCTTACGTGACGACGCCGTGAAACTTTCAACTGTTAGAGTTCCGCCTGCCTCGCGGCTGCGCAAGGCGCAAACGGAGCAGAGTCATGAAGGGAATCCATGCTGTATTCGTCGCGGCCTTGCTGATCGCGGCGGCGTCATCGCAGTGTCATGCGCAGCAGTACACGACCGACTGGGTGGCGAATACCTTCGGGACCGACGCCGCTCACGTAGGGAACGCGGCGCGTTCCATGTGGGTAGCGCCCGAGGGCGTCGTTTATACGGCGTCCATGTGGGACGAAAACGAAGGTGGCATCGCCATATACCGGAATGGCCAAAGCGCGGGGTCCATTGGAGAGCACGCCGAATTCCAGGGCGGCGCCATTACGGGCAATGCTTCTCACCTCTTCGCGGCGCTTCAGTTCAATGGGACTGATGGCAGCGGCGCCGTTGGCCGCTACGATCGCGTGACCCATGCGCGCGACCTGACGATCGCGGTCAGCGCGGACACGACTGAACGATGGGCCGATGTGATCACCGGACTCGCGACGTGGCAACAGTTTCTCTACGCGAGTGACTTTCCCGGGAACCGCGTGCGTATCTACACCACCGCGGGGACCTGGGTTCGGGACCTCGCCGTCACCGGTCCAGGCGCACTCGCGACAGATACGCAAGGCAACCTGTGGATCGCGCAGCGGGCCACAGGTACGGTGCAGCATATGAGCCCCACGGGCGCGATGCTGGGAGCCATCGATCTCGGCGCGAGCGCGCGCCCGTCAGCGCTCTACTTCGATCCCGCGAAGCAGCACCTCCTGATCGGCGATCAAGGGCCGGACATGGACGTGAAGTCCTATGACGTCTCGGCGGCGCCCTTCCTGGTGCGAACATTCGGAGTCAGGGGCGGATACCTCGATACGTCAACCGGAACGAAGGGTCAGGTGGGACCGAAACGGTTCACGCGTATAACCGGTCTCGGCAAGGACGCCGCCGGCAATCTCTACGTGTTGAACAACCCATGGGGCGGAACCTGGGATCTCGGGCGCAACGGGGGCACGGACCTGCATGCTTATGACTACGCGGGCCGCTTCCGCTACGCGTTGCAGTCGCTGAACTTCGAGGGAATCGCCGCACCCGATCCGCTCACCGATGGCGCATATCTCTACGGCGGCACCAACATCTATTCGGGCACTGCGGGAGGAAGCTTCGTCGCGAATACCGTCGATCCGTTTTCATACCCGTCCGATCCGCGTATCGATATGAACGACCAGGGACGCGGTGAGCATTTCGCCCAGCTCGCCGCAGTCGGCGCAAATCGGATTCTCGTTGCGGCCGGTCAGAACCCGGACATCTTTTATTTATTCCACTTCAATGCCGCGAATGGCTATGTCGCAATACCGGACGCATCGATTCCCGGAGCGGCGTTCAACACGGCGGCGAGGATAAGAAACGGATTCTGTCTCGACAGCAAGGGCGGCATCTGGGCCGGCCTCGACAAGACGAATGCCATCTGGCATTACCCGCTGACGGGCTTCGACGCCGGCGGCAAGCCGGCATGGGGAGCGGGCATCGCCACCGCCATTCCGCGCACCGTTGCCCCGCTATCGCGAATCATCTACTTGCCCGATAGCGACACGATGATTCTCGCGCAAGGCATAGTTGGAAGCGCGGACTGGACAGCGATAGGAACGAGGATCGAGGTGTACCACGGCTGGCTGGCAGGCAACACGACCGCGCCTGATCCCGTGATCAAGATCACCGCTCCCAATCCGAAGTCGATAACCGCAGCGGGCAACTATCTGTTCGTGGGATACGTACACACCGTACCCAACATCGACGCTTTCAATCTATCCACCGGCAGCCTCGACGCCACGCTCGCCAATAGCAGCCCGGATACCGTATATGTAGGCAATGACGTGGACTCGATGTACGGCCTGAGGTCGTATCGCCGATCGAACGGCGAATATCTGATCACCAAGGACAATTACAACGGCTCCAGCATCGTTGTTTATCGCTGGAATCCGTGAGCGCGTGCCTGAGACTAGCCTTGAGACGATAAGGCGACGCTGCCCGTCAGGGCAGCGTCCACATTCATCACGCCAGGAAAGTGCTCGCCGTCATTGAGCAGCCGGGGACTTGACGCTCGGCGTGGCCAACGTGTTATTGCTCTGGGGGGCGCTGTTGTCGGACGTACCGCTGTTCGTACTGCTCGGCAGGCCCGAGTTAGGCTTCGCGGACATACCGCTGTCCGAATGGGTGACGCCCGGCGTGCCGTACCCGCCGGTTCCGCCCGTGGCGCCGTTTACCTGGTTCGCCGGGCTCGCCGTGCTGCCGGTCGAACCGGCGCCGCTCGTGCCGCCTCCAGCCGCTTGCGCAAAAGCGCCGCCCGACAGCGTGAGTGCGGCAACGGCCGCGATCAACGTGCTGATTGCCTTGCTCATGATCGGTTCCTCCTTGATCGGATGGAAAAATAAACGCAGACGATAACCGTCCACATGATCGTGAGTGGCGCAAACATCGTGCCGCGCGTTTTATCGAACGCCTGATCGATTTACGCGGATGAGTGCGAGCCGAATCCGCCGAACCTTCGACCGATCCTGCGGCTCAGTTTCAGCGCAAACAGCACGGGCTTGGAAAGATGAGGACGAAGCACGGCGCTCTTGCGCACATAGACAGGAACGTTCCATTCGGCGTGCGTTCCGGCGTAGAAAATCGCCGCATCTCCTGCGCGCAGCGAGCGCGGTTCCTGTCCGTCGGAAGCGACGATTACTTCGCCTTCCATCACGTACACCGTTTCATCGGAATCGAAATACCAGTTGAAACGGCCGGCCGTGCAGTCCCAGACCCAGTAGGAAGTGGTCGTGTCGCGGCTTTGCGACCATTGGCCGCTGCGGGCAACGGGGTTGCCTTCGAGAATCCACGCCGGGTCGATCGGGTCTGGTTTCAGTACTACATCGTCCAGACGGACGGACTCGAAAGTGGGATTTGTCATGGAAATTCCTCTACGTGCCCGTGAAGGGACGTAAGTGCGGCAAGAAGAACGTCCGCTCGCTTTTATTCGGCGCGTGGGTCCGTGGCAAAGCGATGCCGGACACACGATACGGCCGGTGTACGCCTGCGCTTCACAATTCGCAGCGAGCATGTAACGCGCGGGGAACGCGCTTGAAACGCAACGATCACGCGTCACGGATCACGATGTCCATATGGAAGACACGTCATTGATCCGGGAAATGGATGCACCCGTCCAGCCGTCTATGTGTCATTCGGCGCAATCGGCGCAAAAAGGTTCCATAACATCCATACCGCGCTCACGTCCGAATAATCATGGAACGAGCAGCGAATGTCCGTTTTTTCGAGTGGCGATATCATCGAATCGTGTGATCTCTTTAGCGAAAGAGTTATGGCATTGCCCTTCTACACGATCGGACATTCGACGCGGACCATCGAGGAATTCGCCGCGCTGCTGCAAGCAGCGAAGGTCGAGGCGGTCGTCGATATCCGTACGATTCCAAGATCGCGGACCAATCCGCAATTCAACGAAGATACGCTTCCCGAAAGTCTCGCGCCTTATGAAATAAGTTATGAGCGGATCGCCGAACTGGGTGGTTTGCGCCATAAGGCAAAAGACGTTGCGCCCGACGTGAACGGCTTCTGGGAGAACCGCAGCTTTCACAACTACGCGGACTACGCGCTATCGGATGGCTTCCGAAACGGCCTCGCGCGGTTGATCAGTTTGGGCCGCAAAAAACGAAGCGCCGTGATGTGCTCGGAGGCGGTGTGGTGGCGTTGTCACCGGCGCATCGTCGCGGACTATCTGCTGGCGCGCGGCGAGACCGTGTTTCATCTGATGGGCGATGACCGCATCGAGGAAGCGCATTTGACGAAAGGCGCGTCGGTCCGCGCGCCGGATACCGTTCGATATCCGGCTGCACATCCGAACGCGTGATCACATGCTGAATACCGCTTCTTCCTGCATGATGCGCGGGTCCGATTCGGCCTCGCAGATCCTTCCGATGGCGGCGCGGTCGGCCTTGCCCTGCTCGGTTAGCGGCACATGGAGGACCACGCGCATTCGCACCGCCTGCGCGACAAGCGCGCCGCACGCCGCTTCGAGCGCGCGCCGGCAACGCGCGATTTCGATCTGCATGCCCGGCCACGGCACGAGCACGACATTCCACGCCGGACCGCACGCGGCGTCATCCGACGCGACGGCCACCGCATAACGCACTTCGGGCAATGCGCATAGCGGCCCTTCGAGCTGCGCGGGACCGATAGCGACGCCATCGATCTCCGCGACATCGGCCGCGCGGCCCAGTATGTGCAGATTGCCCTTTTCATCGATGAAGCCGATGTCGCCCGTCAGACACCAGCCGTCACGAAACTTCCGCGCCGCCTCGACAGGCTGATGATGATAGCCCTGCGCCACCGCCGCGGACTTCACTTCTATGCCGCCGCACTGCCCTCGTCGCGCGAACCGGCCGTTGGTGCGTCGAATGCGCACGTCGACGCCCGTGCGGATGTGCCCAGCGCTATCCAGCAAGCCTGGGTCGCCCAGATAGTCCGATGGTGACAACACGCTCACGAGCCCCGCTTCACTCGCGCCGTAAAGGTGCGTGAGCACCGGGCCGAGGCGGCAAATCGCGCGGCGTCGCAGAATGGCTGGAGCCGATCCGCCGATATGCGCGATCGAGCGCAGCGACGACAGATCGCGCCGGCGCACGTCCGGATGGTCCATTGTTTCGAAGAGCTGCGGCTCGACCAGAAGCAGGTCGGTGATGCCTTCGGCTTCGATCGTCGCGAGCGTGTCGGCCGGATCGTAGCCGGGCTCGAGCACGACCGTGCCGCCGCCCAGCAATGTGTTGTCCACGAGCACTTGCGACAGATACGCGAGCGGCCCGTTCACGAGCTGGCGGCGGTCTGCGGCGCTCGGCGCGCTCACCATCGCCGAATACGCGGCGAAGCTGCGAAGGCTCGCTTTCGGGACGCCGGTCGAGCCACCGGAGGACGCGATCATCGCGAGATCGTCGGGGCGGGCGCTGCTCTCGATTTGCTGATCCGGCTGCACGCGCGCGCGAATGTCCAGACGCAGTCGCGCCGGACCGGTGCCGACATAGACGACGCGCGTCTCCGGGCGCGTGGGCACGAGGTCCGCGGTCTCTTCGAAGGCGACGAGCAAGGTCGGCGCGATGCGGCTCAGAAACGCGGCGCGCCGTTCCGCCGAGGAAATAGCCGGAAGAAACATCGCTGCCGCGCCCAGCAGGTTCGCCGCATAGCGAATGGCGAGCGCGTCGGGACAATTCGGCGCGAACAGCGCGACGAGCGAGCCGCGCCCGATGCCGAGTGTCGTCAACGCGAGCGCGTATCGATGGATCGATGCGCTCAACGCGCCGCCGGTCACATCGCGATCGAGATACCGCAGCACGGCGCGATCGGCGTGCTGGTCGAGGCGATCGAGCAGCACATCGACATAAGAACGGTACGGCGTTTCGGCACGGGTTTCCATGATTGCATCCCTTCTTCATGAGCGATGGATGCAGTGTGGCCGTGCAGAATGAGATAAGAATGAGGCCTCGCGCCGGACCGATTAGTGATGCGCCCGCGCCTTCGCAGCCGCATTGATCCCGCCCGCCATGAACTCGCGCGCATGCTTCGCGAGGTCCATGCCGTCGTCCCACAGGTTGCGCCAGATCGCAAGCGCGTTCGACAACTGCTCGTTCACCACCGTCGATGAAAAACTTTCAAAGGTCACGACACCCTGATAGTCGATCATCGCTAGAGCGTGGAAGAACTGCGAGAAGTCGATGGTCCCGGAGCCGAGATAACCGCGATTGCTCTCGCCGATATGCACATAACCCAGCCGCTTGCCGCATTGCAGGACCGGCTGCATGAAGTCCGCCTCCTCGATATTCATGTGATACGTATCGAGATGCACGACGACATTCGGCGCATCCACTTCATCGATCAAGGCGAGCGCCTGCTGCGCCGTATTCAGCAGATTGCTTTCATACCGGTTCACCACTTCCAGCCCTAAGGTCACGTTCTTCTTCTGCGCGAATTCCGCGATGCGCTTGAGCGAATCGATCGCATTTCGGCGGCCCTGCTTCGTGACCGGCGCGGAGTACTTCGCCATCGCGCCATAAAGAATGCCGCCGAAATACCCGCCGCCCAGTTCCGCGGTGATCGTGATGCCTTCCTCCAGCAACGCGACGCCGCGCGCGACCGTCGCGGCATCTTCGCTGGAGACATCGGCTTCGAATGTGAGACCGCGTGAGCAGCCGATATCGAGTTCATGTTCCTGCAGCAAATCGCGCGTGAGCGCGAGGTCCATGACCTTCGGGCCATGCAGCGAAAGCTCGGCCAGATCGAAACCGGCGGCCTTGGTCTGGCTGATCACCTTGCGGGTCGATTCCGGCGTCAGATCGCCGGCCCAGACCAGTGCATGTACGCCAAGCTTGTTCATCGTGCAACTCCCTCCGGTGTGGTCACGCGCCTGCGGACCCAGATTTTTGAAATGCCGTTGGCCCACGCCCAACGGATCAGCATCACGACCAGCAGGAACACGCCCCACAGCGCCGTCGCGAGATGTTGATTCGCGCCGAGCAGATTCAGCCCCGACGCGATGACCTGAAGAATCACCAGCGCAATCACCACCGGAGCGACGCGCCCGAAGCCGCCGAACGGATCGACGCGCCCCAGAAAACATGCGAGCACGGATATGAGCAGAAAAGCCTCGCCGTGTCCCACGCGCACCGAGTTGAACTGCGCAGCCATCACCACGCCCGCGACGCCGCACATCAGCCCGGACAACATGTAGATGCGCGTGACCGCGCGCGTCGTCGCAATGCCGGAATAGCGCGTGGCTTCGAGATTGCTGCCGACCATGCGCGTGGCGAAGCCGAGCCGCGAGCGCGTCATCACGACATGCCAGAGCAGCGCGCAGCCGATGAAAATCCACAGCGGAATCGGCACGCCGAGAAACACGCCGTTGCCCATCTCGCGCACGAACGGCGGAAAGCCCGAGATATCGCCGCCGTGCGTGAGGAATTCGCCCAGGCCGCGCAGGAAGATCATCATCGAGAGCGAGACGAGAATCGGGCTCGCGCCGGTGCGCGCGATCACCGCGCCCATCACCCAGCCCGACACCGCGCCCGTCGCCAGCGCCGCGACGATGCCGAGCAGCACCGTGCCCGCGCCCGCGTCCGCGCCGCCGTGCGTGTGCAGCACGTAGGCCATCGCGAGGCCGGAGATGTTGGCCGTGAAGGTCACCGCGAGATTGAAGCCGCCGGAGATCAGCGGCATCAGCATGGCGAGCGTGAAGAAGCCGAGCTCCGGCAACTGGAATGCCACGGAAACGAACGTGCCCGCCGTGAAGAAGCGGTCGGAGGCGAAGCTCATGCCCGCGATCACGATGACGAGAAAGCCGAGCAGCCCCGCGACATCGGCGGGAATGAACGATTCGGACGCGCGCGTTTTCATGACGATGCCTTTGCCCCTTGCGACGCCATGCGCGCACCGACGAGCTTCGCGAAGCCGCCGCTCGACAAGGTGATGGCGACGAGAATGATCGCGCCGATGATCATCTTGAATGCGTACGGCGAGATGCCGAGCAGGTTCAGCCCGTTCGCGGTGATGGCGGTGAGCAGGATGCCGAGGATCGCGCCGAGAATCGTGCCGCGTCCGCCGCCCAGTCGCGCGCCGCCGAGCACGACGGCGGCGAGCACATCGAGTTCGCGGCCGTACAGCGCGTTGGGCACGACTTCCTGCACGTAGTGGGCCTGCATCAATCCGGCGATGCCCGCCATCATGCCGAGCCAGCCGAACGCGACGTAGTGCATCGCGCCGATGTTCACGCCCACGCGGCGCGCCCCTTCCGGGTTGTCGCCCATTGCGTAGAGCTGGCGTCCGGTGGTCGTGCGGCGCAACAGGAACCATGTCGCCGCGACCATGACGACCATTACCGCGACGGGCAGCGCGAGCGTCGCCGCGCCGCTCGCGGTATCGATATGCACGATCGACACGCGGTCGACCCACCAGTCCGGCAGATCGTAGATCGATACGCCGCCGGTCAGGAACATCAGCCCGCCGAAGAACACGTTGAACGTGGCGATGGTCACCACGATCGACACGATGCGAAAGCGATAGATGATGGTCGCGTTGATCGCGCCGAGGAGAAAGCCGAAAAACGCCGCGACGACGAAGCCGAGCGCCCAGTTGCCGCCGCCGAGCCGCATCACCGTGAGCGCGGTGAGGTACTGCACGACCGACGCGCCCACCGCGAACGAAATGTCGATGCCGCCCGCGATCAGCACGACCAGCAAGCCCACCGCGAAGATGATGTTGACGGAGCTTTGATTGAGCAGGTCGAAGAGATTCGACAGCGTGAGAAAGGTCGATGTGCTCACGCTGAGCCCGATCATCATCACGAGGATGACGAGCATCAGCAGCGCCTCGATCGAACCGATGCCGAATTTGCGCAGATCAGGCATGGACGTCTCGCTCGATGTTTTCCATGGTCGTCGCGCCCGGCGCGTATTGCCCGACGACGCGGCCATTTCGCATGTGCAGGATGCGGTCGGCGTTGAAATAGACCTCGGGGATTTCGTCGGAGATCAGCAGGATCGCCATGCCTTGCGCCGCGAGCTTGTGGATGATCGCGAAGATGCCGGCGCGCGCGCCCACGTCGACGCCGACCGTCGGCGAATCGAGGATCAACAGCTTCGGATTGGTCGCGAGCCACTTCGCCAGCACGATGCGTTGCTGATTGCCGCCCGACAAGGTCGATACGGCATCGTCCGGCTTGCCGATTTTCACGGCGAGTTGCGCGATCCAGTCTTTTATCAACGCATTGCGCTTCTTCGACGAGATGAGGCGCGTGCCGTCGAGCAGATCGTCGAGCACGGCCGCGACCGTGTTGTCGCCGATCGACTGCGGCTGCACGAGACCGAGCGACAAGCGATCTTCCGACACGTATGCAATGCCCGCGCGAATCGCATCGCGGTTCGAGCGCAGCGCGATCGCGCGGCCTTCGAGGAGGATCGTGCCCGCGCGCGGCCGCGTCATGCCGAACAGCGACAAAGCCAGTTCAGTGCGGCCCGCGCCGAGGCGTCCGGTCAGGCCGAGAATCTCGCCCTTTCTGATCCTGAGCGAGATGTCCGCGTATTCCCGCCCACGCGACAAGCTCTGCACTTCCAGCACGACCGGCGCGGTGGACAGGTCCGTCTGCCGAATCGCGTAGTCGAAGGTGCGGCCCGTCATCAGTTCGGTGAGCCGCGTCTGCGTCATGCCTTGCGTCGGAAACGTGCCGACGTATTGGCCATCGCGCAGCACGGTCACGCGCGTGCACACTTCGAGCACTTCGGCGAGCCGATGACTGACGAACACCACGGCAATGCCGTCCGCCGACAGCCTGCGCACGATTTCGAGCAGCGCCTGCGTCTCCGCGTGACTGAGCGAGGCGGTCGGCTCGTCCATGAACACGAGGCGCGCATCGCGCACCAGCGCCCGCGCAATGGCGACGATCTGCCGCTGCGCGATCGACAGCGCGCGCACCGAACGATTCAGATCGATGCTCACGCCGAGCCGCGCGAGAATCTTGCGCGCCGCGTCCTTCATCGTGCCGTAGTTGACGAAGCGCGGACGCGCGCCGAGGTTCTGCTCGAACGCGATGTTCTCCGCGACCGTCATCTCGGGAAACAGCGCGAGGTCCTGCCAGATCACCTGAATGCCGAGTTCGCGCGCCTTCGCGGGATCGAGCCCTTCGATGGACTGGCCGTCCATCAGCATCACCGCGCCCGGCTCCGGCTGATACACGCCGTTGATGATCTTGATGATCGTGCTCTTGCCGCAGCCGTTCTCGCCCGCGAGGCACAGCACTTCGCCGGGCATGACATCGAACTTCACCGCGCTCAGCGCCTTCACGCCGCCGAACACCTTCGAGATGTTGTCGAGTTGCAGCAAGGGCGCGCGGCCGGCTTGCGGCGCGGCCGGCGCTGTATCGGTGAATGCTGCCTGATTCATGAATCAGAGTCCCGACTTGGCGAGATCGTCGACGGTCTTGGCGTTAAGATCGACGAGCTGATCGACGATCAGGTTGTGTCCGTCCGGATGCACGACGCCCAGGCCCGGAATGTTGGTGCCGTCCTTGATCGGCTGCCCCTTCGCGACCATCGTGCCGAGCGTCACGAACACTTCGCCCGCCTGCTCCGGATTCCACATGTAGCCGCCGGTGAGCACGCCGTCATGCACGAGGCGCCGCCCTTGCCCTGGCGAGAACGGCCCGAGCACGAGGATCTTGCCCTTCATCTGCTTTTCCTGAACCGCGCGCGCGGCGCCAATCGGCCCCTGGCTGCCGAACGCGAGAATCGCCTTCAGGTTCGGATGGGCGCGCATCAGGTCGAGCGCCGTCTTGCGCGAGGCATCGACGTCTTCGGCCACGCCGTAACGGTCGCCCACCAGCGTCATGCCCGGATAGTTCGCCTTGATGTAGGCGATGGCGGCATCGGCCCATGCGTTGTGCAGCGGCACCGTCAGCGAGCCGACGAACACCGCGTATTCCCCTTTGCCGCCGAGCGCTTCGCCCAGACGTTTCGCATAGGCCTCGCCGAAGCCCTTCACGGAGGCCAGCTCGAAGTCCCAGTCGGCGTTCTTCTGCTTCGGCGACTCGTGCGTGATGACCTTGATGCCCGCCGCGCGGGCGCGCTGCAACACGGGTTCGAGCACTTCGGCATCGTTCGGCACGACGCCGATCACATCGACCTTCTGCGCGATCAGGTCTTCGATCGCGCGCACTTGCAGCGCGGGATCGGCGCTCGTCGGGCCCACCATGAACGCCTTCACGCCCAGCTCCTGGCTGCGCTTCTTGATGCCCGCGTCCATCGCGTTGAACCACGGAATGCCGCCGATCTTCACGACCACGCCGATCACGGGCTTGTCGGGCGACGCCGACGCGACGTTCATCGCCAGCGCACACGCGGCCACACCTGCGCACAACATGCGAATCAGATTCTTCTTCATGTCTCCTCCGAAGGGCGTACGCACTCGTCTGGCGGTCGCCCGGTTGAGTGTTCGGATTTCCAGATGCGCCGGTGTGTTGCCATGCAATATTGCTAAATCCATTCAGCAAACCGGGTTGAGGTATGCTGAATCTATTCAGCAACAGGGTCGACCCGGACAAACCCTTATCGTCCGGGGACGGCGAACGCACGGCAGCGGAGCGAGTTTGATGGTCAGCCATACCCCAGCAAAGAAGTCGACGATCTACGACATCGCGAAGGCGACGGGTTCGTCGACATCGACAGTCAGCATGGTGCTGAACGGCACCTGGACGCGTTATCGCATCAAGGAGGAGACGGCCGCGCGCATTCTCGAGAGCGCGCGCAAGCTCGGCTACAACGTCAACATGAAGGCGCGCGGCCTGAGGCTGTCGCGCTCGGGGCTCGCCGGCATGGTGCTGCCGCATTACCGCAACCGCTTCTTCGCGGGGCTCGCGCAGACCTTCGAGGATCAGGCGCGCAGCCGCGGGCTGTGTCCCGTCGTCGTGGGCACGCAGCGCGACCCCGAGGTCGAGGTCAGCGTCACCGAAACGCTCCTGTCGCAACGCGTGGAACTGCTGTTCATCGCCGGCGTGCGCAACCCCGCGCCGCTCAATGCGCTGTGCGCGGCCGCGGGCGTGCCGTCGATCAATCTGGATCTTCCCGGCGACGGCGCGCCTTCGGTCGTGTCCGACAATCGCGGCGGCGCGCGCGCGATCACCGACGTGCTGATCGACAAATTGCTCGCGCGCGGCGCGTCGCCGGCGGAACTCGTTCTGCTGGGCGGCGTGATGGGGGAATACGCGACCGATATGCGCATCGCGGGTTTTCGCGAGACGTTCGAGACACGCGGCATCGCGCCCGCGCCCGATGCCGTCGAATGCTGCGGCTATAACGCCGCTTCCGCGCGGCAGGCGCTGGCCGCGCGCCACGACAGGCTCGGACGGCTGCCCGCCGGCCTGCTGATGAATTCGATCACCGCGTTCGAGGGGCTGGTCCAGTTCACCTCGACCTTGTCGGCCGATGCGTGGAAGTCGGCGGTCGTCGGCTGCTTCGACTGGGACCCGTTCGCGGCGCATCTTCCCTTCGACGTGACGATGTTGCGTCAGGACGTGCAGGCGATCATCTCCGAGGCGTTCGCGCTCGCCGATCGCCATGATCCCGCGAATCGCTCCGTCGTGATCGTGCCGACCGCGTTCGGCCAGACCTTCGAGGAGGCTGAGCAGACGAAGGAGTTCGACCGCTAGCCGCATGCGCGGAAGTCATGGCAGCGTGAAAAGAAAGCGCGTTGACGCGCCGCGCTCGTGCGCCAATACTCGGTAGCTCCCTGCAAACGCGACGAGGAATCTCATGTCCAGCCGTCCCGAGAAGATCGAGACTTTCATCCGCATCGCCCATGGCCTGTTTCAGTCGGAAAAGCTGCCGGATGCCGGCCGGGCCGTCGCGACGAAGGTTTTCGAACGGCTGCAAACGCCATCGGACGATGGCGTGCGGCATCACACGCGCTATCCGGCGCAGGACTGGCTCGACACCGCGCTCGCGCCGTATGTCGATTCGACTTCGGACTTCGGCTCGGCCGCGCGGGCGCTGAAAGCGCTCGAACCCGATCTCGGCTGGTCGCGCCGCACGACCGGCCAGCATGGCGGCGAGAACTGGATCGAGTCGCACGTGCACGGCATGATCTGCGGGCCGGGCGGCGCGGAAAGCCGCTACGACCTGCAACTCGGCTTCACGGTAATGGCGCCGCACACGCGCTATCCCGATCACAGCCATCCGCCCGAGGAAGCTTACGTGCTCCTCTCAGCGGGCGAATTCAGGCAAAACGACGGCGACTGGCTCGATCCGGGCATCGGCGGCGGCATCCATAACGTGCGCAACAACCTGCACGCGATGCGCGCCGGCGCGACGCCCTTTTTCGCGATGTGGTGCCTGCTGGTCTGAGCGCAGCGCCCGCGCGGCGGCGGCTTACTTGCCCGCTGCCGCGCGTTCGATTTCGGCGATATCGATCTTCTTCATGCTCATCATCGCGTCCATTGCGCGTCGCGCGGCGTCGCGGTCGGCGCCGGTGAATATCTCCAGCAGGCGGCGCGGCGTGATCTGCCAGGAAAAGCCCCAGCGGTCCTTGCACCAGCCGCACGGCGCTTCCTTGCCGCCATTGCCGGTGATCGCGCGCCAGTAGCGGTCGGTCTCTTCCTGAGTCCCGGTCTCGACCATGAAGCTCACCGCCTCGTTCGCCTTGTAGTTCGGCCCGCCGTTCAGCCCGATGAAGCGCCGCCCGAGCACGGTGAAGTCGACCGTCAGTTCCGCGCCCTGCCCCACGCCCGGCTTCGCGGAAGCGTGGCCCGCGCCGACATGGCTATCGGGAAACGTGGCGGCATAGAACTCCGCGGCCTCGCGCGCGCGGCCTTCATCGAACCACAGACAGGTGACAAGCTCGGCCATCGTCATCTCCTTGCGAGACTGCTAACATCGATCAAGTGCGCGGATTTCGCCGCTACAATCTGAACATTCGCGCCACCCGGACGCGTCGCATTCATGTCCGGGGCAATGCCGATCCGTCTTGCATCGCCCGTTCCATCCGCAATTTGACATGCAATCTTTTGACATGCAAACGAAGGAGGCTTGGAGATGAAGAAGAATTCCGCAGCCACATGGATCTTCGCCGCGATGGTGGTCGGCATCGGCGTCGGCTACATGATCTTCACCAGCTTCCCCGACAAGAAATCCGCCGTCGAGATAGCCGGCTACATCTCGCTCGTGTCGGACATCTTCCTGCGGCTCATCAAGATGGTCATCGGGCCGCTCGTGTTCTCCACGCTGGTGGTCGGCATCGCGCATATGGGCGACGCGGCGTCCGTCGGGCGCGTGTTCGCCAAGGCGCTCGCCTGGTTCGTGACCGCCTCGCTCGTCTCGCTGCTGCTCGGCCTGGTGATGTCGAACCTGCTCAGGCCCGGAGACAACCTCGGACTGCCGCTGCCCGATATCGGCGCATCCGTGAATCTCGCGACCGCGAAGTTCACGCTGAAGGATTTCGTCGGCCATAGCGTGCCGCGCTCCTTCGCCGAATCGATGGCGAACAACGAGATCCTGCAGATCGTCGTGTTCTCGATGTTCTTCGGCGTGGCGCTCGCCGCGCTCGGCGAGAAAGGCAAGATCCTGCTCGCGGCGATCGACCAGTTGTCGCACGTGATGCTCAAGATCACCGGCTACGTGATGAAGCTCGCGCCGCTCGCCGTGCTCGCCGCGATGGCCTCCACCGTGGCCGTCAACGGGCTCACGATCCTGCTCAAGTTCGCCGTCTTCATGGCGGATTTCTATCTGAGCCTGTTCCTGCTATGGGGACTGCTCGCGCTCGCCGGCCTGGTGTTTCTCGGCCGGCGCATTTTCAGGCTGCTCGCGCTCATCAAGGAAGCGTTCATGCTGTCGTTCGCCACCGCGAGTTCGGAAGCCGCCTATCCGAAGATACTCGATGCGCTCGACCGCTTCGGCGTGAAGCGCAAGATCTCCAGCTTCGTCATGCCGATGGGCTACTCGTTCAACCTCGACGGCTCGATGATGTACTGCACCTTCGCGTCGCTGTTCATCGCGCAGGCGTACAACATGCATCTGTCGCTCGGCACGCAGATCACGATGCTGCTGGTGCTCATGCTGACCTCGAAAGGCATGGCGGGCGTGCCGCGCGCGTCGCTGGTCGTGATCGCGGCGACGCTCAACCAGTTCGGTATTCCCGAGGCGGGGCTGTTGCTGATACTCGGCGTCGACACCTTCCTCGACATGGGCCGCTCGGCGACGAACGCGGTGGGCAATTCCATCGCGAGCGCGGTGGTGGCGAAGTGGGAAGGCGAGCTCTTGTCGGAGTCGGACGCGGCAGCCAATGCGGCGCGCATCGAGGCCGAGCAGGAAGCGTCGCTCGCGCATCCGGCGGAAGTCTGACGGAGACCGGACCATGAAGACGCAGCGCTTCAGAATGGCGCTGGCGCTCGCCGCGCTGATGGCCGCCGCCTGCGTGGCGCGCGCCGCCGACGACGTCCAGGCGCCGCCGCCCGTAACCGATCCTTACGCGCCCGCCACGCTCACGGGCACGCTCGCCAAGGTGCGCGACAGCGGCACGATCGCTCTGGGCTATCGCGACGCCTCCGTGCCCTTCTCCTATCTCGATGCGCGCAGGCAGCCCATTGGTTACTCCATCGAACTGTGTCGCGCGCTGGTCTCCGCGATCGAGGTCGCGATCCACAAGAACGTGCAGATACAGTGGGTGCCGGTCACGCCGGAGAATCGCATGGAGGCGGTCGCGAGCGGCCGCGTCGATCTGGAATGCGGCTCGACCACGAGCAATCTCGAACGGCAGAAACGCGTGGCGTTCTCGCCCATCTTCTTCGTCGCCGGCACCAAGGTGATGGTGAAGAAAGGCTCGCCGATCCATTCGTTCCGCGATCTCGCGGGCAAGAAGGTCGCGGTGACGGCCGGCACGACGAACGAAAAGGCGCTGCGCGATATCGACCGGAAGTTCGCGCTGGGCATCCAGTTGCAGGTCGTGCCGGACCATGCGGAAGGCTTCGCGCGCGTGGCGAACGGCCAGGCCGAGGCGTTCGCCACCGACGACGTGCTGCTCTACGGGCTCATCGCCGAGAACAAGGGGAAAGGCGCGTTTCAGGTTGTCGGCGATTATCTGTCGTATGACCCTTACGGCATCATGTATCGCAAGAACGATCCGCAGCTCGCGCAAGTGGTGAAGAACACGTTCCAGGAACTCGCCGCCGATGGCGAGATCGAGCGGCAATACAAGCGCTGGTTCCTGCAGCGCCTGCCGTCCGGCGCGAGCCTCGACATGCCGATGAGCGCGCAGCTCGAAAGCATCATCGAGACGATGGCGGGCGGAGAGGCGCAGTGAAGCTCAGATCTTGAAGCTTTCGAGCGTGGCCGGATGGAACAGCTTTTCCGGCTGCAGCAGCCTGCTGGACAAGCCTTCCCCGTGATGGCGCTTGAGGAAGCGCGACAGCACATGCCGGTTCGGCTCGAAGCCGTAGGACCAGAAATCGTCGCCCAGCAGGCGGCGCGCGTTGCGCAACTGCTCTTCGACGAACGGCAAGGTCACTTTCGTGGCGGACGTATCGCTCAGCTTCGCAAGCGCGATAGCCTTGCTTTTCTCGAACGCCTTCGCCACCGCGCCCGGCAGCCACGGATGCTTGTCGGCCAGCGTGCGCCGCACGCCGAGCAGATGCATGATCGGAAACAGCTTCGTGCGCGAGTACCAGTCGGACGCGGCCTGCTGCGGATCGTCGTAGAGATACTTCACATGCGGATGGCCGTTCGTGAAGCATGACGGCGCGCGCGGGCCGATCAGCGCATCGATCTCGCCCGATGCGAGCATGCCGGAGATCGTCGCATTGGCGGGCGCGCTTTCGAGGTGCACATCGGCGGGCAGATTCAGCTTGATCTTCTCCTCGCGACCCACCTCCTCATAACCACCGCGAATCCACGTCACATCCGAAGCCTTCACGCCGTGGTCTTCTTCGAGAAACAGACGCGCCCACACATTCGCGGTGAGCTGGTACTCGGGCACGCCGATGCGCTTGCCCTTCAGGTCCTGCGGCGTATCGATGCCGCGGTCGTTGCGCACGTAGATGGACGTATGACGGAACGCGCGCGACGGAAACACCGGCACGCCGATATACGGACTCGTGCCCGCCGCCGTCTTCACGCTGTAACTCGAGAGCGACAGTTCGCAGATGTCGTAATCCGCGTGGCGAAACGCGCGAAAGAAAATCTCTTCCGGGTCCTGCAACATGAACACCGGATCGACGCCGTCGATCTGCACTTCGCCGTCGATCAGCGGCCGCATGCGGTCGTAGTTGCCGACCGCGATCGACAAGTTGAGCTTGCTCATTCTTCGTTCCTCTGTGAAAGCCTGATAGTCGTGTTATCCGCCGATGACCACGTCGCGCTGCTCATGGCTCGAACGCAGCATCGCAAGGCAGATTTCCAGCGTGCCGCGCGCCCACGCGCCGTCGTGCAACGGGGCGATATCGCCATGCACGGCGGCGATCAGTTCGTCGATGACCTCGACACGCGGCACGCGTGGCGCGGGCAGCGCATGACGCTCGCACCGTTCGTCGCCGTAGATGAAGATCGCATCCGGCAACGGGCGCAGATCGCCGCGCTCGCACGACACGATCAGCGGCCCGAAATGCTGATGCGCGCGCGTATCCGGCTTCGTGCGCGACGGCGCAAGGTACGATTCGCCGCCATAGGTGCCTGCGGCCTTGAGGCGCGTCTCTTCGTCCTTCGATTGCACGCGCGCGAGCTTGCGGCGCGCCTGACCGTAATCGTCGGCGTGCTTGGCCTGTCCCATCTCGCCGATCCATCCGGTCCATTCGTCGGAATCGAAATGCGCGTAACCGTTGTACGAGAGCGTCGCGAACGCGCCATGCTCGAACCATAGCGTCGCGGTGTATGCGCCTTCCGTGGGGCGCGCGCGATCCCAGTTGCCGACCGCCGCGCGAATGCGCGTCGCGCGGCTGCCCGCGAGCAGGCGCACGATGTCCACCTGATGCGCGGCCTGACTGAACACCGCGCCGCCGCCCTCCTGCGTGTTCAGCTCTTCCGGCCTGCGCGGGCGATACAGATAGTCGGTGTAGTTGAGCGCCTGGATCATCTTCACGTCGCCGAACGCGCCCGATGCGATCAGCTCTCGCGTGCGCAGATAAGGGGTGTCGAAGCTGTGGCAATGCCCGACGATCAGATGCACGTTCGCCGAGCGGCACACGTCGATCATGTCGTCGCATTCGGCGAGCGACAGCGCCATCGGTTTCTCGACCAGCACGTGTTTGCCATGCGCCGCCGCGATGCGCGTGTGCGCCGCGTGAAACTGATGCGGGCTCGCGATATAGATCGCATCGACCTCCGGCATGCGCGCGAGCGATCCGACGTCCTCGAACGCGGGCGCATCGAAGTCCGCTTCGAATTGCGCGCGGGCCGTGGCGCGCGGATCACACGCGCCGACGAGCTTCACGCGCGCATCCGCGATGAACGTCGGCAACATCAGCGAGAAGGCGCGTCCGAGCCCCGCTATGCCGAGTCGGATCGTCTCCATCAGACCTGCACCTGATAGTTCGGCTCGACTTCCGACGCCGTCTCTTGCGACTCGACCCATACCGGCGTGGCCGCGTATTGCTTCCAGTCGGTGTCCTTCGGCACCATCGCCTGGAACGAGCAGACGCTCTTCGGAATCGCCTTCTCTCCGGTGCCGATGGCGCTCTCGCCCGCCTGAAACTCCTTCAGCGCATCGAGCATGCGGCGGCGGAACTCGACCACGGCCACGTCGCTTGCGCCCAGCCGCTCTTCGGTGCGATCGGCGATCGGGCCCATGGTCACCCACATCGCGATGTCCTGATTCGGAAAGCCCTTGATACCGGTGAAGTTGCCGGCTTTCATCGCCTCGCGGTCCTGCCAGAAGCGGTTTTCATGATTGCGCAGCGGACGGTAATAAGCGTCGAGGTCCGCGCCCACCTGCTGGCCGAGGAACTTGCGCCAGGTTTCCGTTTCCGGCGTCTTGTCCGGACGGCCCCAGGCAATGAAATAGAACGCGGTGCTCGTGTCGTCGCAAGGCACGTTGATGTTCGCGACGTTGTAGAGATTGTTCGGCGGAATCAGCGCGGTGGCGGGCGCGACGAACACGGTCGAGCGCACGTAGTCGTGCGTCGCGGCGTTCTGGATCGGCCGGCGCAGCGCCGCGTAGCGAAAGCCATAACTCGTGCGATGCACCTGCAGGCGCGGCGCCTTGTCGGTCGACGGACGCAGCCAGTTCTTCGATGTCGCCTCCGCGCCGCCGACGCGCGCCGGCACGAAGTCCGACGAATGCAGGCTCGAACTATGCGCCGAATCGATCGCGCCTTCGAGCACCTGCGCCCAGTTGCACGGCAGGATCGCCTTCGCGATGCTCACGCGCGTGTCCTCCGTCGGCGCCCATGCGGGCGGCGTGAATTCGGGAATCGCGTCTTGCGGGCCCATGAACGCCCACACGATGCCGCCCCACTCCTTCGTTTCATACGCCTTGTGCCTGACCTTCTTCGTCATGTCGCTGCACGAAGGCTCGGACACCATTTCGATGATGTTGCCCTTCACGTCCATCTTCCAGCCGTGATAGAGGCAACGCAGCCCGCAATCCTCGTTGCGCCCATAGACCAGCGACACGCGCCGGTGCGGGCAGTATTCGTCCATCACGCCGACGTTGCCGTCGGTGTCGCGGAACACGACCAGATCCTCGCCGAACACGCGCGCCTTGACGGGCGCGCCGTCCGGCTCGCTGACCTCCTCGACGAGACACACGGGCGTCCAGTGACGACGCATCATCTGACCCATCGGCGCATCGCCTTCGACACGGCACAGCAGTTCGTTCTCTTCATGCGTGAGCATCTTTGCTTCTCCCCACCAACGTGTTCGTTAAAGATCCAGCACCAGTTCTTCACTCTTCGCGCGCGACACGCAGATCATGATGTGCGCGCTTTTCTCGTCGTCGCCGAGCACCATGTCGCGGTGATCCGCTTCACCCGCGCACAGCGTGGTGCGGCACGATCCGCACGTTCCGCTCTCGCACGAACTCGGCGCGCGAATGCCGTTGTCGCGCAGGATTTCGAGGATCGAACGGTCCTTCGGAATCTCGAAGCAACGGCCCGAGCGTTCGAGCTTCACGCTGAACGGCTTGTTGTCCGCCGCGCGCGACTGATCCACGCCGAAGCTCTCGAAATGCACGCTGCCTTGCGGCCAGTGGCCGGTCATGTCGCGCACGCCGTCCATCAATGCGCGCGGGCCGCAGCAGTACACATGCGCGCCGCTGCCCGGCTTTTCGAACACGGGCCAGAAGTCGAAGGCGTTTTCGGCCTTGCCGTGATCGTGATGAATGACCACGTCGGTTTTCCATTCGTCGCCCGAAAGCTCTTCGATGAAGGCCGTCATCTCCGCATTGCGCGTGAGGTAATAGAGCTTGAACGACGCTTCTCCGGTGGACCTGAGATGACGCATCATCGAAAGAATCGGCGTGATGCCGATGCCGCCCGCGACGAACACGAAGCGGCGCGCGCGCGCGTTGAGCCCGAACTCGTTGCGCGGCTCCGAGACCTCGATGCGGTCGCCCTGCGCGACGTCGTCCGTCATGCTGATCGAGCCGCCACGTCCCGCCGCATCGCGCTTCACCGCAATCACGTAGCGATCCGTTTCGGACGGATCGTTGCACAGCGAATAGTTGCGGTTCGCGCCGCTCGGCACGCGCACTGTCACATGCGCGCCCGCCGTGAACGGCGCGAGCGCGCGTCCATCCGCATCGCGCAACTCAAAACTGACGATGCCCTCCGCCACCTGTTCCTTCTTCGTCACCACGAGCGTCCTGAAAGACATCTCGTTGCTCGCCGTCTCGCTCATTTCCCTTGCTCTCCTGCTTTCGTCTCCATGCGTTTATATTAGATATCTAATTATTTTAAGGCAAGCGGGTTTTCCCGGAAACGCGCGGCGAACGCTGCAAATGAAAACGGCGCCCGAAGGCGCCGCCGTGCTGCGAGAAACACGAATACTGCATGTCAGGTGTGCTTTTCCGCGTGCTCGCGCAAGGTGTTCGCCGGCACGCCGATGAGCACCGCGAGGCCGCCCAGCACCACGATCGCGGCGATGGCCGAGAGACCGATAGCGAGGCTGCCGGTCATCGTCTTGATCCAGCCGAGCGCGAGCGGCCCGCAGAACGCCCCCACTTGTCCCAGGCTGCTGATGGCGCCGATGCCCGCGGCGGCCGCGTCATCGGAAAGATAGGCGGGTGGAATCGACCAGATGATGGCCGCCGCGCCGAAGTAGGAAATGGAGATCATGCCGAGACACATGATGGCGGCCGCCGTGTTGTGCGACAGCACGGGCAACAGAAACCCGCCCAGTGCGCCGACCGCCGTGCACGCGAAGAAGTGCCAGCGCCGCTCCAGCGTGACATCGGAACTGCGCGCGACCGCGAACATCCCGAGCGCGCCGATGATGTACGGCAGCGCTGACAACAAGCCGACGTTGAGCACGTCCGCGACGCCCGCTTGCCGGATGATGGTCGGCGTCCAGTAGTTGAGGATCGTGCCGCACAACGGAACCGTGCCCCAGCCCGCCGCGAGGATATACACGCGCGGGTCCTTCAGCGCCGTGAGCAGTTGATGACGCGAATGATTCGCGGGCTTCTTCTCGGCGCGGTCGGCTGCGAGCGCATCGAGGATGATCTTCTTTTGCTCGTCGTCGAGCCAGCGCGCTTCCTGCGGACGATCGACCAGATAGAAGAACGCGACGACGCCCATCAGCAGGGCCGGCAGGCCTTCGAGGAAGAACAGCCACTGCCACGCCTTGTAGCCGAGCACATCGACGAAGTTATGCAGGATCCAGCCCGACAGCGGCCCGCCGATGATGCCCGCCGCCGCGATCGCCAGCAGAAAGCGCGAGGTAATGCGCGCACGCCGCGCACCCGGATACCAGTACGTCAGATACAGGATGATGCCGGGCCAGAAACCCGCCTCGGCCGCGCCGAGCAGAATGCGCGCGATGTAGAACTGCGTCGGCGTGGTCATGAAGGCCATCGCGGTGGAGATGCCGCCCCACAGGACCATGATGCGCGAGATGGTGAGGCGCGCGCCGATCTTCTTGAGCCAGAGCGTGCTCGGCACTTCGAGCAGCACATAGCCGATGAAGAACAGACTCACGCCCAGACCGTAGGCGGCGTCGGAGAGGCCCAGGTCCTGCTTCAGATGCAATTGCGCGAAGCTCACATTCACGCGGTCGAGATAGTTCAGCACCCAGCACACGAAAATGAACGACATGAGCCGCCACGTGACCTTGTGATAGGTGGCCTCGACGCGCGCCGCCGCTGCGTCCGATTCCGACATGAATTGCGTGACTGTGGATTTGGCCACCAAACGTCTCCGTTTCACTTTTCTCTTGAGGACGATGCGGCGGCGCGCGGGCTCATCCGCCACCGCCGGACATCAGGAGTTTTTATTCGATATCTAACTATAATGGTAGGGAGACGACGGCGCGCGAACAAGTTCGGGTTTGCACCGAGACGCGTGTCGAGGCGTCGCGGATGCGCGTCACAAGAGGCTCAACGGCTATCATGTCGATGAGAAAAGTCCGGCTCTCTGGAAGAATTTACCGTCATGACACGAAAGAAGACTGGGGAAGGCGCACCGCGCGAAACCGAGGAAATGCTGCGCCACTGGCATGAGTCCGTGCCGAACGACCGCTTGGCGCACCTCGTGAAAGACGCCACGCGTTCGATGGTGCGCGCGTTGCAGATGCGGCTCGCGGAGCATTCGGTGTCGTTCGGACACTGGACCTTTTTACGGATCCTGTGGGAAGCGGACGGTCTGACGCAGCGTGAGTTGAGCGAACAGGCGGGCGTGATGGCGCCGACCACGTTCGCGGCCGTCACCGCGATGGAAAAGCTCGGCCTCGTCGAGCGTCAGCAGCGGCCCGAGAACAAGAAGAACATGCACGTGTATCTCACTGCCGAAGGACGGGCGCTGAAGAAGAAGCTCGTGCCGCTGGCGGAAGAGGTCAACGAGATCAGCGTGACGGGTCTGAGCGAACGCGATATCAAGATTGCGCGCAAGGTGCTGCTGACCATCATCGAGAATCTCGCGGAGGATGAGGCGGGAGAAACGAATCCGATGCGCCGCGTGCCTTCTACGCGCGAGCTCGGAAGGATCATTGCGGAAAGGGGAGAGACGCTGGAGGATGTCTGATCCTGGGTTGGCGTAAATCATGCCGAAGATGTCATTTACGGCGATAGCGTCGCGCACGCCACTGGCCTAGAGTAATCCCCATCCCGATCACTCATCGCCCGGAGAACGACCATGACCCTCGACCGCCCCGTCTGGACCGCGCTGACCACGCGGCAGGCGCATCTCGGCGAAGGCGACGCCCTCGCCCGCCGCTACGATCCCGATATCGCGCCTTTCGCGGCTGTCGACTCGGAAAGCCCGAACTCGTGGCGAGCGCTCGGTGCGATGCTGAAACCGCAGGAGCGCGCGGCCGTGTTGTCTCCGGGTGACGTCGAGATCGAGGTCGAAGGGATTGAAGCGCAGCGCCTCGGCACGATCCATCAGATGATCGACACGCAGCGGTTCGCCGAAAGCACCGACGATCGCGACATGATCCGCCTCGCCAAGCAAGACGTGCCCGACATGCTCGAACTCGCGCAACGCACCAGGCCCGGCCCGTTCGGCAAGCGCACGCATGAGATGGGCAACTACATCGGCATACGCGATGAAGGACGTCTCATCGCGATGGCGGGCGAACGCATGCGAATGGACGGCCATGTCGAGATCAGCGCCGTATGCGTCGATGAACAGTGGCGCGGGCGAGGCATCGCCGCGCGGCTCATCAACGTGCTGCGCCGGGAGATCGCGCAACGTGGCGAGACGCCGTTCCTGCACGTGTTCAGCCACAACACCGGCGCCATCGGCTTGTATGAACGGCTCGGCTTCGCGCTGCGTCACGAGTTCATGCTGACGCAGCTCGTGCGCGCGGCTTAAGCGTCAGCGCGGCTTGCGCGCATGGCGTTTCGAAGCAGCCGACGGCAGCTCGCCGAACATCACGCGATAGTCATGCGCGAAGCTGCTCAGATGCCAGAAGCCCCACTTCGTCGCCGCCGATGTCACGGATTCGCCCAGGCGCAGATCGCGTCGCACATGATTCAGCCGGACCGCGCGAAGATAGGCGATCGGGTTCAGGTTCAGCGCCTCCTGGAAGGCATATTGCAGCGTTCTGCGACTCACGCCGACCTGCACGCACAACTCCGCGATGGACAGCGGACACGTCGCCGGGTCCTGAAGACGATCCTGCACCGCGTTGACGAGCGGCCAGTACTTCGTCGGGCGCGCGTTGCCGCTGCCCGCCTCGGGTATCACGGAGATGGCCTCGGAGATCGCATAGAGAATCGTCCGTTCGAGCAGCGCGATGCGTTCGTCGGTATCGGCCTGCTCGCCGGGCGACGCCTGCGCCGATGCGGCGAGCGTCTGCTTGAGAAGCTGGCGCAGATTGTCGGCGGCGTCGGCGGCCATCGGGATCAGGGGCGACATCGGCCGCGATAGCAGCGATGCCCCGAGCGCGCGCATCGGCTCGGAAGCGAGCTTGTCCGGCTCGATTTCCACATTCACCAGCACATGCCGGTCCGGAGAATAGAACTCGAATTCCGGCCCGCTCGAAAACACGTGCAGGCTGTCGCGGCTGCTCTTCTCGCCACACATGCGCGCGTGCCCTTCCAGTTCCAGCGGCACGGCCACGGCCACGCGGTCGGACGGCACCGAGCCTTGCTGAAGGATTACCTTGTCCAGATGCTCGACGAGCAGCCGTATGCCGCCCAGCGACACGATCGACGACGACCCGTGAAACAGGCCGCCCGAAATCTGCGTGTAGTTGAGGCTCCAGCCATCGAAGGCGCGCGCCTGCTCGTCCACGTCGGTGAACGCGGAGAACGCGACCGACCGGGCGAAGCGCCGTGTGCCTGATCCTGTCGTCGGATGTGATGCCGCGCTCATCGGGAGTCGCCGTGTTGCAGTTCAAATCGCGATTCTATCGGGGATGACCACGCGCCAAAAAGCCTCGACGCGCGCGCTTCGTGGAAAGCCCTTAGCTGCCGAAATCCGATAGTGCACGGCTTTCCGGCGCCATAACGTCGGTGTCGACAGCGTGAAAACGAACCATCGGAGAACATGCACATGACTGTAAAGCTCGACGGCCGCCTCGCGGGCAAGGTCGCCATCGTGAGCGGCGGCGCCGGCGGCTGCGGCGCGGCTGCGGCCTCGTTGTTCGCGGCGCAAGGCGCGAAGGTCGCCATTGTCGATCGAGATTTCGACGCGGCGGAAACACTCGCGTCCAGACTGCGCGACGACGGCCTGCAGGCGATCGGCATCGGCGCGGACGTGTCGAATCAGACGGACGTGCGCCGCGCGGTGGCCCGCGCGCGCGACGCCTATGGCAACGCCAACATCCTCTTCAATCACGCGGGCACGCTGATCGTGAAGCCGTTCCTCGACATCGAGGAGACCGAGTGGGACTGGCTCATGAGCGTGAACGTCAAGAGCATGTTCCTGATGACGCAGGCCGTCCTGCCGCAGATGCTCGAACAGGGCGGCGGCAGCATCGTCTGCACGTCGTCGATATCCGCCGTCTGCGCGACGCCCGGCGAAGTGCTTTACGACGCGACCAAGGGCGCGTGCCACATGTTCGCGCGCGCGATCGCCGTCGAATACCGCGATCGCGGCATTCGCTGCAATGCGCTTGCGCCGGGCTTCATCCGCACGCCGCACGGCATCCGCGAGCTGAAAGATCTCCAGGCGATGGGCGTCGACGCCACCGAGGAAGCCATCGCCCAGCAACAGGGTCGGCTGTGCGAGCCGTCGGAAGTGGCCGCCGCCGCGCTGTTCCTGGCCTCCGATGAATCGAGCTTCGTGAACGGCACGCATCTCTTCGTCGACAACTGTTTTTCCGCGGTGTAGCGCCGCGTTTCCAGCGCCCAGGCGTGGTCACGGGATCGAAGGTTTCGCCGCGAAGCGAACCTTCGATCTTTTTTTCGCACTCGCGCCGTGCACGCCATTCCAGCGGCATGTCGCAATTCTTCTATCCGGCCGCGTCCGAATTCGATGCAATGGCGATTGTCGAGACGCCTTCAGTGTGGCGCGTCCGGAGCCGTTTGAATCCCACCTACTTGGATATCCACTATGTTCGATCGCGCAATCAGCACCGTTGAAAACGTCGACCCGGAACTCTGGGCCGCCATCACCGATGAAAACCGCCGTCAGGAAGATCACATCGAGCTGATCGCGTCGGAAAACTATACGTCGCCCGCCGTCATGGCCGCGCAAGGCTCGCAACTGACCAACAAGTATGCGGAAGGCTATCCGGGCAAGCGTTACTACGGCGGCTGCGAGTATGTCGATGTGGTCGAGCAGCTCGCCATCGATCGCGTGAAGCAGATCTTCGGCGCCGAAGCCGCGAACGTGCAGCCGAACTCCGGCTCGCAGGCCAACCAGGGCGTGTTCTTCGCGATGCTCAAGCCCGGCGACACGATCATGGGCCTGAGCCTCGCGCACGGCGGCCACCTCACGCACGGCTCGCCCGTCAACATGTCGGGCAAGTGGTTCAACGTCGTGAGCTATGGCCTGACCGAAGCGGAAGACATCGACTACGAAGCGGCCGAAGCGCTCGCCAACGAGCACAAACCGAAGCTGATCGTCGCGGGCGCTTCCGCGTTCGCGCTGAAGATCGACTTCGAGCGCCTTGGGAAGATCGCGAAGTCGGTCGGCGCGTATCTGATGGTCGACATGGCGCATTACGCGGGCCTGATCGCCGCAGGTCTCTATCCGAACCCCGTGCCGCACGCCGACTTCGTCACGACGACCACGCACAAGAGCCTGCGCGGCCCGCGCGGCGGCGTCATCCTGATGAA
>NZ_FCOA02000029.1 GCF_001544875.2 Caballeronia hypogeia | reverse complement strand
CCTGCAGAAGCGCTCAGCGGCGCGCGTCGGAGTGCGGGTCGCCGTCCCACAAAGCTCTGCCCGCAGAGTGTGTGCTGAGAAGAGCGTTAAATAGGCAAGGTTTTGGTCGACCACTCGCAAATGACGACTCCTGTGATCTGCAACTTGACATAACGCAATTTAACGCATTTTCGTTAGGGTTCCTAACCGTACGTCTCTGTGCGTACCAAGGAACCGAGTGCGATATTCGCAGCTTCAATCATCACGGATGTCGGGGTTTGTGCCCCCCGCAATCATCGGAAGCATCGCCGCTAAGATCCGAGCCCTGCGAGTGGCGATCTATTTTCTAGCTAGAACGCGTTTGTTATTGAAGGCGCGCCACGCTTGCCATCGGCGACTGCCGCCCGCTGGCCGCGAACCGCTCCAGGCGCTCGCGCGCTTCCACGTGAACGTAGCGCGGCGCACGCTCAAGCTGGCTGTCTGCCTGCCTGCCGCAGGATGGCCTCGAACATTGGCGCATCGTCGGGTTCGAGCCGCCAAACCTGTTCGCGTTCGGCACGCTGCAAGCACCGTTCGAGCGCTGCCTCGGCGCGCGCATACACCACGACATCAGTGTCACCGTAGCCCGCGTCCTGAACGTGGTACGTTAAATACACGAGCCGCACGAGTTCATTGATCAGATAAGCGTTCCCGGCTTTCCCTTGCAAGCGACCCACGTCAGATGTTGAGCCAACGAGAGCTCATGCGCCGCACTCGCCTGAATTGGCAGGAGCATTGTTTTGCTGAGCGGACCCCGGGCCTTTCGGGCAGATGAACGGACGGATTTTCGGTTCGCGTGGCGCGGAGACATCTGAACAAACGATCGAAGGGTTGTGACTGGTACCAGAAGGAGTGTAGCAGAGCCTTCTGCTCACATTTTCCCAGCGCGAGTTTACGACTCCCACTATGGCCATTCAACGTCGCAGCAAAGGGTATTCGTTCGATCGGTGCAAAATCTGGCGGTCACTTCGACACTACCGTTTCCGCTTCGGATCGTGCGAGGGAGCGACGCGGCTCTCCTGCTTTTGGTCACGAGAGCCGAGTTTGAAAAGCGCGTTTAGTAATGCGGTCTAGCCGCAGGGGCAAACGAATTCGTCACAATGCGAGGACTGGGCACCAATAATCGGCCCCCCCGCTACAGGCGCTTACATTACAAGTCAAAATTCGTCGGCATGATGATCACGTCGCGAATCGTCACGCCGCGTTTGCGCGTCAACATGAACAATGCCACGTCTGCTACCTCGGTCGGATCGATCAGACTTCCGGCTTCCTTAGCCTCCTTCAATTTTTCTTCCGGCCAGTCTGCTAGGAGCGAGCTGACGACAGGACCAGGTGAAACAGATCCGACGCGGATGCCATGCTTGAAAACTTGTCGACGCACAGTTTGAACGAAGCAGTTGATGGCCCACTTGGACGACGCGTAGACAGGTTCCCACGGTGTCGGAAAGTGTGCTGCCAAGGAGCTGGTCACAATGATGTCACCACTCTTGCGTTCGATCATGTGGGGAAGTACGTCATGAACGTTTTTCATGACAACGTTCACATTGAGGTTGAGCATACGATCAATCGCCGTCGTCTCAGCATCGACGAGCTCACCGCCAACATAGATGCCGGCATTAGCATGCAAAATATCGATTTTCCCGACCGTCTCGAGGATCCTGGGAATCATCGACGCACATGCTTTCGCGTCAAGTAGGTCGAGGACAAGCGGGATCGCATTCCCTCCCAGCTTGCTGCACGCAGAAGCCACCGCGGCTTCATCGCGATCAACCAGTATCACTTGCGCACCAGCCGTAAGAAGCGCTTCAGTTGAGGCCAAGCCTATCCCTGAAGCAGCGCCCGTGACCACCGCCACCTTGCCGTGAAGATCTGACATTTCGAGTCTCCTTGTTCTCTGTCGTAGAGGTTGATTTAAGATCTGCCTTGCCGGACCTACCCGGCCCGGTGACAACGCTGTTTCGCATTGAGCGGTCCAACTCGAAACCCTCTTCGTGGACGCATTGCGACAGCGTAGTCACTCCGGTTCGCTCGAGCTGGTTTCAGCGTGTGCCAGTAGCGCGCTGGCTGCGTCGGGCGAAAAACGTCTCGGTGGCTTGGTGGATATGTCACGAGAATAGCCGAGCGACTGGATCGCCGCACGAAGGAAGATGGCGGGAATCCGTCACAACCGCGATGTTCGATTCGCTCGGTTTCTCGTTCCGCGAAGCTTGGCGCGTGTCACCACGAATCGACAGCGAAGCACGGTGACCCGAACCTAGCGGGAGACGGCGACGGAGCGTCGCTCAGAGACAGAAGAGTCGTCGATATTCAGTCGGCGAGCACCCTTTGGTCGCCTTAAATTGTCGGGCGAAGTATGCGGGTTCCGTGTACCCGACTTTTACACCAACCTGCGCGACAGACAGATCGCCTTGAGCAAGAAGCGCACAGGCATGTCCGATGCGCCGCTGAACCACGTATTCGCTCACAGACAGGCGTGTGCTGCGCTTGAACAGCCGCTGTAGCTGACTCGTGCTCAAGTGAGCGAGTTCGGCAAGTCCTTCCAACGAAACCTGCTCGGTGTAATGCTCGTTGAGCCAGTCAAGAACACGATTGAGTCTTACTTTGTCGCGTGACCCGCCTGCGAGCTTGATCTCGCTGGATGCGAGAGACGATCGTTCCGTGTCGCCACACAGTTCGAGCAGTAACTCCAGAAGTCCAAGCCAATGTCTTGCCGGGGGAGCTCCGATCAACGCCTGCAGCCGAGGACGGATTTTGGCGCTCGCGCTCGAGCCGAAAGCGATGCCTCGCCCGGCCTCTTCGAGAAGACCCTGTAGCGGCCTCAACTCCGGTGAGACTTTCACCAAGGACTGGATCCACGGCTCCGTAAACCAGCACACAAGTGCTTGGTGCCGCGGCGCTGTCAGCGTCGCCCTCGACTGCCAGGCGTGTGGCAGATTGGGGCCGAGCATCACAAGATCGCCGTCCCCGTAGTTCTCTACGTGATCGCCCACGAACCGCATCCCAACACTATTGAGCGTCAGCGTGAGTTCGAACTCGGGGTGGTAGTGCCAATTGAAGGGAAACTCGGGAAGTTGCCGATCGAAAAGGAGCCAGGACCGGTCCGGCGGAATCACCACGGTTTCAAGCCAGGGGCGCATGACTAGACTCCTTCACGCATTAAGCCGGACTCAGGATGCGGTAATTGTACAAGAACATGCCGCGGCGGTGACACTCCACGACACCCGTTCGAGCCATCATTCCTCCACAAGCAGAGGAGACAAAGATGGCGACGAGATATCCGAAAACTACAGCCGGCGGGCGTCGGCGTGGTCGAGTTGTGGACCTGAGAGACCTGCCGGTGTGTGATTGCAACGGAAAGGGGCGAGCGTCATGAAAAGCCCCGACGTTGTCATCATTGGTTCCGGCGTGGGCGGCGGTGCAATTGCCCGCCAGCTCGCGCCGACCGGTGCGCGCATCCTAATCCTCGAAAGAGGGCCTCGCCTTCCAGCGGAAGCTGAGAACACGAGTGCAGAGTCGGTGTTTGTGCAACATCGGTACCGTGCCAAGGAGGAGTGGCAAACCGAAACCGGCCGGCGATTTGTTCCTGGGCAATATCACTTCGTCGGCGGCCATACCAAGTTCTACGGCACGGCAATGTTTCGCTTTCGCGAAAGAGATTTCGAGGAAATCAACTTCCGCGATGGAACTTCCCCTGCCTGGCCCTTCGCTTATTCTGAGCTTGAACCGTGGTACACCCAGGCCGAGGAGATTTTCGGCGTTCATGGACGCGCAGGCGACGATCCAACGGAACCCTGGAGGTCTGGGCCATATCCGCACGCACCGATTCCACACGAACCGGTGATTGGCGATTTGGCGCAACGCATGACGGATCTCGGCCTCCGGCCTTTTCATATGCCTTCGGCCGTCGACCTTCATCCCGGTGGCAGTTGCATTCGATGCGGCACGTGCGATGCCTTCCCGTGCCGGATCCGCGCCAAAGGCGATGCGGAAACCAGGCTGATTGACCCTGCCCTTCGATACCCCAATGTGTCGTTGTGGCCGGATTGTCGGGCGACGCGGCTGATTACCGACGTTCACGGAAAAGACATCGTTGGGGTGGAAATACTGCGCAACGGTGCGCTAGAAACCATCCGCGCGCCGCTGTTCGTGCTCAGCGCAGGCGCGATCAACTCAGCCCTGCTGCTCCAACGATCGGCGGACTCGCGAAACCCTGACGGGCTTGCGAACAGCTCGGGCTGTGTCGGTCGCTATTACATGAACCACAACACGACGGGCCTGATGGCGATGATGCCTGGATCAGCGAACGAAACACGTTTTCCCAAGACGCTCAGTGTGAACGACTTCTACTTCGGAACAAGCAGCGACCCCGAGCCGCTCGGGAACCTGCAGATGCTTGGAAAAATCCAGGAGCCGATGATACGAGCGAGCCGCCCGTCGATTCCACGCTGGGTCGGACGGACGATGGCGCGCCATAGCATCGACATGCTGGTGATGTCCGAGGATCTACCGCATGCGCAAAGCACGATCCGCCCGTTGCCCAACAACGGAGTTCAGCTTACGTGGACACGAACAAATCACGCTGCTCATGCGCGATTTGTGGAACAGACCAAGAAGCTATGGCGTCGATTAGGTGCGGTCGCGGTGCTATCGCACCCGTTCGGTGTCGAAACGCCCTCTCATCAATGCGGCACCGTTCGGATGGGGCTGGACCCGGCACATGCCGCGCTCGATCCCTGGTGCCGCGCATACGATCACCCGAACCTCTACGTCGTGGACGCCAGTTTTTTCCCGTCGTCTGCCGCTCTGAACCCTGCGTTGACTGTCGCCGCCCAGGCGCTTCGAGTCGGGGACCATATCGCAAGCGCCTGGTGCGCGACCAGGCGGCAATCCGCTGATTCCACCAATGCCTAGAAAGGAACCCAAAATGGAACATAACTTCCTTCAGCCACTGACCGGTTCGTTCGCCCAACCTGCGGCCGAGAATCCGACTGTCATCATGGTTGAGGCGGCATATCGCCACCTCGGCCTCGACTGGCGATACCTCAATGCTGAGGTGTCCCCCGAGCACCTTGGCGACGCGGTAAGAGGCGCCCGCGCCATGAGTTGGCGCGGCTTCAACTGCTCGATTCCCCACAAGGTGGCAGTGATCCAGTATCTCGACGGGCTCGGAGCGTCCGCCGAAATCATTGGCGCGGTCAATACCGTTGTACGGCGAGCAGACGCGCTAATCGGTGAGAACACCGATGGCAAAGGGTTTGTAAAGGCGTTGGAGGAGATCGCCTCCGCGAGCAATAAATCAATCGTTCTATTCGGGGCGGGCGGGGCCGCACGCGCCGTTGCAGTCGAACTGGCGCTGGCCGGCGCAAAGAAGATCACCGTCGTCAATCGTGGCAAGGAACGCGGCGAAGATCTAGCCAACTTGCTGATTCAGAGAACGAAGGCAGACGCCAACTTCCACTGCTGGGAGGAAACCTACTCGTTGCCTTCCGATACCGACATCGTCATCAATGCGACATCAATCGGTCTATATCCCGACGTCAGCGCTACGCTCGATATCGACCTTGAAAGCCTCAGCAGTCACATGGTCGTGGCGGACGGCATCCCCAACCCTCCCCTCACACAGTTGCTGCGCTCCGCCGAATCTAGAGGATGTCGAATTGCGGATGGACTCGGCATGCTGGTCAATCAAGGGATCATAGCCATCAAATACTGGACCGGTCTGGATGCAGATGCCTCCGTCATGAGGCAGGCACTGCTCGACCTGAAGCTCTAGTCGATTCAAACCTCGCCGATCGCAATAAGCGACATCCGAGGTGGCCATCAAATAAAAGGTCCGCGCGGCCGACTCAGGCGACACTGTGGACTCGCTCGTTGTCGGCACGCGAAACGATTCAATATGCAACAGAGACGGAAATGGACGATTCACTTTACGGTAAGCGAAATAAACGGGGCGACTGGACTCCACATTCTCGGATCGAGGCTATTCCACTGTTCGTTTGGCCGCCCCGGCCGCGCGCCCTCTTTCGTTGGGTCATGGGCGTACCGGGCTACATCTTTCCGTGGAATATCACGTATGCGCTCATCTCTCTTCTTATATGGCTTTACCTGACGCCTTCGGAAGAGACGCTTAAGGTCTTCTCATTCGATTGGTTGGCCTACCTGCTCGCAAGAAACGCAGGATTGCTCTTGCTCGTCTCTGGTGCTTGGCACCTTCGTCTATACGTTCAGCGGCGGCAGAATGATACCTTTAAATTCAACGGCAAGTGGCCGGCTACTGACAACAGCGCGTTTCTCTTCAAGAATCAGGTCGCAGATAATCTGATCTGGGGGTTTGTTTTTGGCGTTCCGATCTGGACCGCCTTCGAGGCATTGGCGCTGTGGGCGTTCGCCAACCACTTTGTTCCCTATGTCGACTGGAAAGCTCACCCCTATTACTGCACTGCGCTATTGCTCGCAATACCGCTGATTCATGATGTTCACTTCTACATCGTGCATCGCGCCCTGCACTGGCCTCCGCTTTACCGTGCGGTCCACAAGTTTCACCACAACAACGTCAACCCGATCCCGTATTCTGGTTTGGCGATGCATCCGGTCGAACATTTCTTCTATTTCACCGGCGTTTTAATCCACTTCGTCGTGCCGTCGCATCCGTTCCACGCTGTCTTCCATTTGATGCACTCTGCGCTGAGCCCCGCTCAGGGACACGCGGGATTCTCGAAAGTGTTGTTCGGCGAACGTCGGGGGATTGATACCGAGTCTTACGGACACTACTTGCATCACAAATATTTCGAATGCAACTATGCCGACGGGATGCTCCCGCTCGACCGTTGGTTCGGAACATTCCATGATGGATCCAAGGAGGCGCAAGAGGCGATGGACAAACGCTTCCTTGCGCGAGCGCAGAAAGAGAACGCTAAGCGCGCGGCCTCTTCAGCGTGACGTCTCAGAAATGTGCCTCCACCGCTATTTCAGCAGCCTTTCGATCTCTTCGAGGCTTGGCGAATGGGCGCCCGAATAACGGCACGCCGCCGCGCCCGCCGCCAGCGCGAACTCAGGGCGGGTCTCGCCGATCTCATCAAGGTGTCTGATGAAGATCTGCACATGCTGTTCAAAGGGCAGTCCGACGCCAACGCACTCGCCGAAATTCGCGCGATGGACCCGAAAGCGACCGTGCTCGTCACACGCGGCTCCGGCACGGCGTCCCTCTACGCGAGTAGCGAGGTCTACGACGCGCGGCCGCCGAGCGTCGTAGCGGCCGTCACGGTCGGCGCGGACGATGCGTCCATCGGCGGCTTGCTTTTCAGTCTCATGGGTCGCCGCGGTGGCTGGCCGGAGCATCTGAAGCCCGCGCAGTTGCGCGGCCAGCTTCGCGAGCGTGCTCCCGAGTGGCTGACGCACCAAGCTTATGCGCCGAAATGTACCCACTTCGCTCGCTCCATCCAGCCCTGTGGCAAATTCGATGGATCGAACGTCAGATCAGCGCCGTTTTCTCCCACGTAGTAGTAGGTCGGCGGCCCCGTCATGTAGACAATGGCCAGCAAAGACGGTCGCTGCGCGCGCTGAATGAAGCGCATGTCGAGCCCTGCCGCGACGCTCGCTTCCCACAGATCGTCGGAGAAATTGTCCGTGCCTACTGAACCTTCGCAGGCAGTCGGCAGGCCGGGCCGCGCAACTGCACGGGCGACGTTCCAACCCGCACCGTCGGGACGCGAGAGCCAACTCGAGACATCCGTTCGGATTATGTTCGTCAGGATGTGACCGGCAGAAATGAATTGCGGGAAAGTGGTTTGTTCGGTCCCCATCGGCTTCATCATCACCGTGGGTCGGAGCGAGCGCGCTTAGCACTGCGCAGCGCGCGCTCATTGAAAGGATCGTGTTCTTGGTGATGGGACGTTTTACTTGCTGTGTTGGCGGTCGTCTGAAGTCAAGGAGCAATACCACACGCTAGATTCGTGCTCTCCGCGGCGACGCCCTCATCCCACAACTTTCGAATCGCGTCTCGCATCTGCAACGCCTCCTGCCATCGATCCGTCGTGTCGTTGCCATCCCGTCCGATAATTGCGTACGGCTGCGGACCGAGTTCGCATACGAACGAGCAACTTTCGTTCGGTCCTGCTCGCCGACGCCAAGACGCGAAACCGTACCGCCACCAGTCGGAGAAAAGGTCGACCCAAACCTGATGTGCTGGAAAAGAGATTTCGATCTGGACCTGTTCGCGGCTTGCTACTCGCCCGTGGAACGCCCACGAATGATCCAAGATACGGTGAATTAAGCCGTGGTTTTCATCGCTCACCGGCATGACAAACTCGCGACCAACCAAATAGTGCGACAGGTCTGCAAGCAATTGGGTGTTCGGACGTTTGTCTAAAAGGTCCAGCGTGTAATAGAGGTCAGTGGTCAGACGGTCACGATGCGTCTCGATGTAGACAGGGAAGTCGACCTGCTCGGCGAGCTTTCTCCAGCCGTCTAGCAATGCGACCCCTTCCGCAAGGGTGCGCGGTCGAACATCGGGTTGAAGGTCAAGATGATGGACGCCGAATTCGGACGCCAGTTCCAGAATCGGTTTTAGGTCGTCGACGGACTTCGGGAAGCACTGCCCCTCAACCGCCATGCCCAAGGGCTTCACAAGACTGTCGAGCGCTCGAACCTGATCGCGCGACGTGTACGACGCACTAACGCCATCAAAGCCGGCATTTGAAATCATGTCGATGTTTTCGGCCAACGAGCGTTCCACTCCATCGGTATGTCGGCGCTCCATAGCCCACAGGGACTGGAGAACAAGAAGCTTTTGAGTCATTGGAGGTTTCTCGAAAAAAATTGCGTCGCGTTGGTGCAACGCGCAGAGCGCGACCACAGGTCACGCTCTGCATGCGCTTAGCGATAATTGAGTTTGGGACTCGCGCTCGTATCGAGCGACTTATCTGATCCTCAATACTGAACGACGGTGCGAATCGACTTGCCCTGGTGCATGAGGTCGAAGGCCTCGTTAATGCGATCGAGGGGCATAGTGTGCGTGACGAACGGTGCCAACTGAATATCGCCCTTCATTGCGTCTTCTACCATGCCGGGTAACTGGCTGCGTCCCTTCACGCCACCGAATGCGGTGCCTTTCCAACTCCGGCCAGTCACTAGCTGGAAGGGGCGCGTAGAAATCTCCTGGCCCGCGCCCGCAACTCCGATGATGATCGATTGTCCCCAGCCGCGATGCGCGCATTCGAGGGCTGCGCGCATGACATTAACGTTGCCGATGCATTCGAAGCTGTGATCTACACCCCAGCCCGTCATCTCGACGATAACCTGCTGGATCGGCTTATCGTGATCTGACGGATTGATGCAATCCGTCGCGCCAAATGCGCGCGCAAGCTCGAACTTGGCCGGATTCATGTCGATGGCAATGATCTTTCCCGCCTTCGCCTGACGCGCACCTTGAATGACCGCGAGGCCAATGCCACCGAGTCCAAAGACGGCTACCGAGTCTCCCGGCTGCACCTTCGCCGTATTATGAACGGCACCGATCCCGGTCGTCACGCCACAACCTAGCAAGCACACGTGCTCGTGGTTGGCGGCCGGGTTGATCTTGGCGAGGGAAACCTCAGGAACGACCGTGTACTCGCTGAAGGTCGAGCATCCCATGTAGTGGTACACAGGCTTTCCTTCAAACGAGAACCGTGTCGTACCATCAGGCATGAGCCCCTTGCCTTGAGTTGCACGCACCGCGACGCACAAATTCGTCTTTCCCGACTTGCAAAACAGGCACTCACCGCACTCCGCGGTGTAGAGAGGGATGACGTGATCGTCCGGTTTGAGGCTTGTCACACCTTCGCCGACTTCAACGACAATACCAGCCCCCTCGTGACCCAGCACGGCTGGAAACAACCCTTCCGGATCGTCGCCGGACAGTGTGAATGCGTCCGTGTGACATACGCCAGTGTGGGTAATACGCACGAGCACTTCGCCCTTCCTCGGCGGTGCGACATCAATCTCGACGACTTCAAGCGGCTTTCCAGGTGCGAATGCAACAGCAGCGCGTGATTTCATAAAGTTCCTCAAGATTCCTTGGTCAAGGTGTTCATTGGTTGTTGAAGTCGCTCACTAGATCAGGCAGCCATTGCGTAGGTGCCAAGGCGTTTGCGCGCTACGCCAGCGCAGTCAAACACGTGGCAATGATCGGGGCCAATTTCAAGACGAACCTCCGTGCCATGCTTGTAGCGCTCCAGCGGAGGGATGCGGGCGATCAAACCATCGGGCGCCGCCGGACTTTCCGCGTAGAGGTAAGCTGCGTCTCCCAAAGATTCCAACGCAGTCACCCTTGCTGACAGGCCGTCCGACACCAAGCGTAGATGAAGATGCTCGGGACGTACACCGAGCGTGACCTTATCTCCCGGCTGCAGGTCGCCAGCGTCGACCGCTGCGCGCTGACGCTCGCCGCTGGTCAACTTGATCACGATCCCGTCCGCGTCAACCGATTGGACCGTCCCTTCGAGGAAGTTCATCTTGGGCGACCCGATAAAGCCCGCGACAAAACGATTTGCCGGAGCGTGATAGAGTTCCTCCGGCGTTCCGACCTGCTCGATATTTCCTGCTGAGAGTACAACGATCTTGTCCGCGAGCGTCATTGCTTCGACCTGATCGTGCGTGACATAGATCATCGTCGTTTTAAGTTCATCGTGAAGGCGAGCGAACTCAAGACGCATTTTTACTCGTAAGGCTGCATCCAGATTCGACAGAGGCTCGTCGAACAGAAAGACTTTCGGCTTTCTCGTAATCGCGCGGCCGATGGCAACACGCTGACGTTGACCGCCTGACAGGTGCTTGGGCTTGCGATCAAGCAAATGATCAATGTGCAAGATCTTTGCTGCGTTCCTCACGGCAGCGTCGATCTCGGCTTTCGAACTGCCCGCGAGTTTCAAGCCGAATGCCATGTTGTCGTAGAGCGACATATGCGGGTAGAGCGCGTACGACTGGAACACCATTGCGATGCCGCGCTTGGCGGGAGGTACCTCGTTGACGCGAACGCCGTCGATCATCACGTCACCGCCGCTGATCTCCTCAAGTCCCGCGATCATTCGCATGAGTGTTGATTTTCCACATCCGCTTGGACCGACGAAGACCACGAACTCGCCATCGTCGATGTCAAGATTGATGTCCCGCATCACTTCATGCTCTTCGTAGCGTTTAACGACATTGCGCAGATTCAAACCAGCCATGACGTGTCTCCTACTCTTCTTGAATATCTGGGTTCGGCGCAGCCGCGCCAACTCTGATCACTGCTTCTCTCAAAAGGCCTTGGCGGGCCGCGCATCGGATACGATGACGGCTTTGATGGAAGGTCAGGCAGTGCTCTGTTGTTGATAAGTTCGGTTGTGGACTACTTCACGGCCCCGAATGTAAGTCCGCGAACCAGTTGCTTCTGCGACAACCACCCCAAGATCATGATCGGACCCACCGCCAGCAATGACGCTGCTGACAACTTGGCCCAAAACAGCCCCTCAGGACTTGAGTACGACGCGATGAAAACGGTCAACGGAGCGGCATTCGAACTCGAGAGGTTGATGCTCCAAAACGCTTCGTTCCAGGACAGAATCACGAGCAGCAGTGACGTGGAGGCGAGCCCGGGGACCGACATGGGCATGAGCAAGTGAACGATCTCTTGCCAGGTCGAGGCGCCATCGATACGTCCGGCCTCAAGAATGTCGCGCGGAATCTCTGCGAAGTAGGTGAACGACATCCAGACCGCGATCGGAAGGTTGATCAGCGCGTAGACAATGACGAGACCGCTTACCGAATCTAGCAGCCCCGTGTTCTTCCACAACAAATAGATGGGCACGAGCACGCCTACCGAGGGCATCATCTTGGTCGATAACATCCACAACAGCACTTTTTGGGTGCGCTTGGTCGGGAAAAATGCCATCGAATACGCACACGGTACCGCGAGAATCAAACAGACTACCGTGACGCCCACCGCAATTTGAATCGAGTTCCAGGCAAATGCGAAATAGTTGCCTCGAGCAAGGACCTCTTTAAAGCTCTCCAGCGTAGGCGTGAAGAAGAGCGAAGAGGTATAGGCCTGTTGTTCAGTCTTGAATGCGGTGATTGTCATCCAGAAGATGGGAAAGAACAGTAGCAGCGCGATTACCCACGCTGCGGCCCCTGGAGTGATCCGCTGAATCACCGAAAAGATGGAGGTGGTCGACGTGGTCGCCACCGTCCGCTGCGGCGGAATAGTTGCAGTTGTCGTGACGTCGCTCATTTTTCGTACTCTCCTTTCAGATTCTTCGAAAGCATGCGAACAAGGAAGATCGACACAATGTTGGCCAGCACGACCGCGAGAATGCCACCGGCCGACGCGAGACCGACGTCAAATTGCTGAAGTCCAAGCGCATAGATCAGGTATGAGAGATTCGTTGTCGCTGTGCCTGGGCCGCCGCCCGTGGTCGTATAGATCTCAGCGAAGATCGACAGCAAGAAGATCGTTTCCATCATCACCACCACGGATATGGCCCGCTTCAAGTGCGGAAGCGTGATGAAGAAAAACATCGCAAAAGGTCCAGCACCGTCGATACGTGCCGCTTCTTTTTGCTCCTGATCGAGCGACTGTATCGCCGTGAACAGGATAAGAAAGGCGAACGGCAACCACTGCCATGCGACGATCACTGTCACCGCTGTCAGCGGATAATCGGCGAACCAGTCGACCGGCTGTAACCCAATGGCGCGCAAGCCCTGGGCAATGAGTCCATACACGGGATGCAAGATCATGTTCTTCCAGATCAACGCGCTTACCGTGGGCATGACGAAGAACGGCGCAATGACCAGCAATCGAGCTACGCCCTGCCCGTAGAATTTACGGTCAAAGAGAACGGACATGAGAACGCCACCGATAACAGTGATGGCGAGAACCGACACGATCAGTTGCAGTGTGTGTCCAATCGACGGCAAAAACGACGGATCGGTGGCGAGGAACTTGAAGTTGTCGAAGCCCGCAAACCCACTTACGTCTGGGTTGAGGAGGTTGTATCTGGAAAACGAGAACCAGATCGTCATCGCGAGCGGAATCGCCATCCACAATACGAGTAGCCCGACTGAAGGCATCGTGAGCCAATGCGCCGACGACGCGCCCTTTTGATCTAAACCTTCGGATTTCGGCGCCTGTATGGCGACGGAAGTTGCTGCCTGTTGCATGAACTGTCTCCTCAAGGTCTCAGGCGCGTACCTCGTTTGTTTGGCCTGATTGTTCAAACATGGCTGAAGAGCCCTCCGCGATGACCGCCAGCGTGAAGTTGAGCGGCCGTGGTCGAACCTCGACGTGTCCTCCTTTCTTCTCGTGCCGAAATTCCACCCAAGAGCGTCGAACTAAGCATCTGTGCCGCTGCCAACTTTGTCGGCGGCGTTCTTCTTTTGGTGTGGTTTGCATTCTTCACAGACGCTATGCGCGCGGCAAGCGGTCGCTTGGCGGCTTTCCGCCAATTCTTTGGCATGGGTGGGCATGAATCGGCATGTTCAACGGTCCACGATGGCGATCAGGACTCGGCATTCCAGTTGGCAGGTTTCCGCCAAGAATTCGAGTGAATTAGCGTGCCGCTTCCCCTATCTTTCGATCGTGGAGATCAGGCACGGCCCCGAGCAAACGAGAGGGGTTTGGCTTCGACATCCAAGCACTCCAACCCATCGTAGGAACACATTCAAATGGACGACTCAGTCTTTGGAAAGCGCGATAAGCGCGGCGATTGGAAACCGCTCGAAGCGATCGAATACCCGCCTGTCTTTGTATGGCCGGCCCGACCGATCGCATTCGCGAAATGGCTTGCGGGTTTTCCCGGATATTTGCTTCCGTGGAATGCTCTGTACGCGGTCGCGTCGATCATCGTTTGGCTCTATCTGACGCCCTCGATGGAAACGATGCGGACGTTTTCCGCCGGGTGGATCAGCTACCTGCTGGGCCGAAACGCTGTGCTCGTGTTGCTGGTCTATGGAGCATGGCATCTGCGACTGTATGTGCAGAAGCGCCAGGGCAACACCTTCAAATTCAATGCCCGGTGGCCCGCGACCGACAACAGCGCGTTTCTGTTCAAAAACCAGCTTGCTGACAATTTGATCTGGACCTTCGCGAGTGGCGTGCCTATTTGGACGGCATTCGAGGCTTTCTCGCTCTGGTGCTTCGCCAACCACTACGTCCCGTACGTCGATTGGAACACGCACCCGTACTACTGCGTGGCGATGATGCTCGTGATTCCCTTGATGCGTGACTTGCACTTCTACATCGTGCATCGGATCCTGCATTGGCCGCCGTTCTATCGCTGGATTCACTCACTCCACCACAACAATGTGAATCCGATGCCGTGGTCGGGTCTCGCCATGCATCCGGTTGAACATTTCTTTTACTACACCGGCGTGCTGATTCACCTGGTCATCCCATCACATCCGCTCCACGCCGTGTTCCACCTGATCCATTCGTCTTTTGGACCAGCACAAGGACATGCAGGCTTCTCGAAGCTCGTGGTCTGCGAAAACACGGCGATCAATACCGATTGTTACGCCCATTACCTCCATCACAAGTACTTCGAGTGCAACTACGCCGATGGCGTGATTCCCCTCGACAAGTGGTTCGGCACTTTCCACGACGGATCCAAGGAAGCTCAGAAAGCAATGGACGAGCGCTTCCTCGCGAGAGCGGCAAAAGAGAACGCCAAGCACGCGAAGCAAGCGTCCTAACGCCTTCAAGAACACCTATTTCTAATTAACTCAACGGAGACAGCCATGACAGCATGGGTAGAAGCGTGTGCAACCGAGGACATCGACGAAGAGGACGTGATCCGCTTCGACCATGGGAGCAGCACCTACGCCATTTATCGAAGCGCCGAGGATGAGTTCTTCGCGACCGCAGGTCTTTGCACACACGAGAAGGTGCATTTGGCCGACGGGTTCGTGATCGACAACATCATCGAGTGCCCGAAGCACAACGGCCGCTTCGACTACACGACGGGCCAAGCCAAAGGCGCGCCCGTGTGCGTCAACTTGAAGACCTTCCCGGTCAAGATTGAGAGCGGGAAAGTCTTCATCGAAGTTGAGTGAAGAACGGCCAGCTCGTAGGTTTCCAGCTTTGTTACGAGCTCACTGAGCCAATCGGCGACGTTGTACGTTGCAGCCCAAGGCCAATGCACGGCCTCCATAATTATTGATTGTTGTAGGAGACAAAATGCGCGCCCCCATCTTTCGAATCTGGTCGCTTTCGAAGCTCAAACCGTTGGCCTTTGCCGCAGCATCGTTCGCGCTCTGTGCTGGAGCCCACGCCGAGACGATTACGATCGGCAGTGTCAACAATCCGGACATGATCGAGTTGCAGAAGCTTTCGCCTGCGTTCGAAAAGGCCAACCCGGACATCAAGCTGAAGTTCGTCTTCCTCGAAGAGAACGTGCTTCGACAACGCGTGACTACAGACATCGCCACAAAGAGTGGCCAGTTTGACGTGATGATGATCGGCACTTATGAGGCGCCGATTTGGGGACAACGCGGGTGGCTCACGCCGATCTCGAATTTGCCGGCTAGCTACGACCTTGAGGACGTGATCAAGACGGTCAGAGACTCTCTTTCGTACAAGGGTACGCTTTACGCCTTGCCCTTCGACGCGGAAAGCTCGATGACGTACTATCGTAAAGATCTGTTCGCGGCAAAGGGGTTGACCATGCCGCCGAACCCGACTTATCAGCAAGTCGCTGACTTCGCGGCGAAGCTCGACGATAAGAAAAATGGCGTCTACGGCATCTGTCTCAGAGGCAAAGCCGGCTGGGGCGAGAACATGGGTTATCTCGGCACGCTCGTGAACAGCTTTGGCGGTCGTTACTTCGACATGCAGTGGCGTCCGGAGATCGACACCCCGGAATGGCACAACGCGATCACCTACTACGTCAACCTGATGACGAAGTATGGTCCTCCGGGAGCCACGTCTAACGGCTTCAATGAGAATCTCACCCTGATGATGAACGGCAAATGCGCCATGTGGGTGGACTCCACGGTCGCCGCCGGCATGCTCTATGACAAAAAGCAGTCGTCCGTGGCGGAAAAACTGGGGTACGCCAATGCTCCGCACGACGTGACGACGAAGGGTTCGCACTGGCTGTGGTCTTGGGCACTTGCGATCCCCGTCAGCTCCAAACAGCAAGACGCAGCGAAGAAGTTCATCACATGGGCGACTTCGAAGGATTACATCAAATTGGCTGCGGCCGACGTAGGCTGGGCGCTGGTACCCCCTGGCACGCGCAAGTCTACGTATGATCAGCCCGACTACCAGAAAGCCGCACCGTTCGCCTCTTTCGTGCTGAACGCTGTCCAAACAGCTGATCCCCTCGATTCGACGCTCAAGAAGGTACCGTACACGGGCACGTTCACGGTCAACATTCCGGAATTTCAGTCCATCGGCACGATCGTCGGGCAGCAGATTTCGGGTGCACTCAGCGGGTCGACTTCGGTTGATCAAGCACTCAAGGCGGGACAGGCAGCCGCACTTCGCCAAGTCGTTGCCGCGGGCTATGTGAAAGATTAATCGAATAGTCTAAAACTATTTTCGGGCGTCGTTCGTGCGACGCCTTTTTCTTTGTGCTCTGCCTTTGTCTGTCATACGGGATGAAGCGCGAAGGTAACTCGATGCCGCGCATAGCTTGCGACGATGCAAGTGTCAGCGCATCGCCGTTGAGCCCGCGGTCAGGCGTCTGCACAGATGTAAGATTCCAGTGAAATAGAGTGGGCAGGACGGCAGGGGGAGCCATGCAAGATGCAAAAGCGAAGAAGACGAGCATGATCGACGTGGCAAGGGCCGCTAATGTGAGCGAGCGAACCGTCGACCGCGTTCTCAATGGACGCGGAGGGGTCTCTCGGGAAAAGGAAGCTCGGGTTTTGGAATACGCCCGCAAGCTGAAGATTGACCGAGCCCTCGGAACCGTCTCCGCCAGATGGCTTCGCGTCGCGATCGTGATGCATCGCCCTGACGCACCCTTCTATGTTCACCTCAAAGAAGGCTTTGATCTGGCCCAGAAGGCATTCGAGGAGCAACGAATCATATGCGGCGTGACGTATTTCGACGGCTTCGGGCCAGAAGAGATCGTCAAGACAGTCCTACGCGCGGCGCAAAGAGCCGACGCGCTTGTGGTCATCGCATACGAGAACCGTGATATCACTGCAGCAGTGAGAGAGGTCAGCCAGAAGCTTCCCGTGGTGACCCTTGCCACCGATCTGCCGGGATCGGGCCGTCTCGCTTATGTTGGGGCGGACAATCGCGCAGCCGGACGCGTGGCAGGCGAGCTCATGGGCCGGTTCATTGGCGAAGCCGGTGGGAATGTGTTGATCGTGACCGGCTTGCACGAGCTTCTTGGACATGAAGAGCGGGAATCCGGCTTTCGCTCGGTTCTCGAGCGAAACTTCCCGGTCTGCACCGTGTTTGACTCGGTAGAAAGTCGGGAGCGCCCCGAGGTAACGGAACGCCTCGTTCGAGACGCGTTTCAGCGCAACCCAAACATTCGCGGCGTGTACAACACTTCAGTGGGAACAGAAGGGATTGCCAACGCACTGCGGGGACTTAAGAAGGCAAAAAAAACGATCATCGTTGGTCACGAGTTCAATGCGATTACCCGTAGCTTGCTCGTCGACGGGTTTGTGCATGCCGTCATCGACGAGAACCCGTTCAACGAAGCAATGCGGTGTGTGGAAATCATCTTGCGCCACTATCACCGTGACACGCCTCGGTCGGTCTATAAACCGCTACCAGTCGCAGTGATGCTACGCGAGAATCTTCCCCCGATTGATTGACTGCAAGCGTGGAGCGGCGTCAAGGAGCATCTGCGTGCTCGCCTGCGCTGCCCCGTTGCACGACCGTGCGTCCCTTTAAAGCAGAGACTTCAGTTTTACCTTTGGATCTTCAAGCGACTCTGACGGAATCGATGCGCGCCGCGAAATGAGAGTCTGCGCGACTCGCACGTCCTTTGCGATGTCTCCGATCTGGCCGACGCCACTCGCCCCGACGAGGACACCATCGTCATCGAGGGCGAAGAAGATGCGACTACGATCGTTGACGACTCGCGTTGCTGTAGCCGTCGCAAGACCGGGAAGGCCAGCGATTTGGATAGTCTGATCATACTGATCTGACCAGAACCAGGGGACCTCCGAGTATGTTTCCTGCCGCCCGAGCATATTGCGGGCGACGATGCGTGCCTGGTCTTCCGCATTCTTCCAGCATTCGAGGCGCATCCGCCGTTTAAAAAGTCGCGCTGGAAACGAGCAGACATCGCCACAAGCATAGATATGTGGGTCGTTCGTGCAGAGTGTGTCGTCGACGGCAATGCCGTCCTTCACGTCGATCCCAGCGGCTTCGGCAAGCTCCTGCCGAGGAATGACGCCGATCCCGACAATGACCGCGTCACACGGCACTTCGGAACCGTCTGCGAGACGGACGGCCGCTGCATCAGCGTTGCCCAATATCTGCTCAATCTGTGCACCGAAGCGAAAGTTGACACCCATTTCCACATGACGATCCACAAGATACTGCGCAACCTCCGATGGCACGGCACGCATGAGTGCCTGCGGAGCCGCTTCGATCACTGTCACGTGGCATCCACGCGCGATCGCGGTCGCCGCGATCTCCATACCGATGAACCCGGCCCCGACGATGACGAGCCGTCGTTCTGGTGCTAGACAGTCGATGATACGCAGCGCATCCCTTGAAGTTCTGAGGTAGTGCACCCTGTTGAGTCTTGCGCCTGGCACGTGAAGCAGACGAGGCCGCGCTCCCGTTGCGATGAGCATCCGGTGATAGGAGATCTGCTCGCCGTTGTGCAGTGTGACTCTGCGTTCGGCGCGGTCAATTGTCGTAACCGTCGCGTTCTTGAGAAGTTGAATGTTGTGCTCAACGTACGCAGAGGGCGGATACAGCAAACAGTCGGCAATCGACTGTTCACCGAGTAGCACGGATTTCGACAGCGGCGGGCGGTCGTAAGGACTGGCATCTTCGTCGCCGATCAATGTGATCGGCCCCTCCCAACCATTATCGCGCAGGGCGAAAGCGGCACGTGCGCCGCTATGACCCGCTCCGACGATCAGCATTCCGGCATCCATCGACTTGCTCCTCTCACTTATCCCGACTGCTCGTAAGTAATTCATGGCAACTAGAGCCAGCAGTGCAGTACAGATGAAAGATAAGTCATTCTGGCGTGCTTCTCATCCACTTATCTGACGGATTTCCGTCAAACCTGGCGCCGAGATAAGGGGTAGGTTCAGGCGAGGGTACCTTTTCAAGACCAAACTACCGAGAGGTCGTGGTCGTCAACGGAAGGTGTCGAACGCTGATCGGGTTAGCGCATCGAGAAACTGCATAAGTTTCTCTCCCGCGTGGACTGCTTCTGCCTGGTCCCCCTTCGCGATGGAACGCAACACTTCAGCATGACGCGCAGCAGCCTCCTCGAACGCTCCCGTTTGTTGAACGTGCACAAACCAAAAACGCCGCGACTGGGCGTGGATGATCTGCATTGTCGTCGTGAGCATGGAATTGTGTGCGGCCGCAACCTCCAACTCGTGAATCGCGCGATTTACTTGGAAATATTCGTGGACGTCTCGATGTTTGGCTGCGCGGATGATGCGGTCCGCGAGCGCCTTCATTTCGCCGCGCTCTTCACTGGTTGCACGTGTACACGCTGACGACACGATCAGTCCTTCGAGCGAGCGCCGTACTTCAAGCAGTTCGAGTTGTTTGCGAACGTCAACGCTCGCGACGAACGTGCCACGTCGCGGATGCGTTTCCACAAAGCCGAAGTGTTTCAGCCGCGCCAACGCTTCGCGCACTGGCGTTCGCCCAACATCGATCTCATTAGCGAGCTGAACCTCGGACACCAGAGATCCAGGCGGAAGCTCCCGCGTCACGATCATCTCTTCCAGTCGCCTGTAGGCGTACTCCACCTTGGGTTCGCTCGTGTCTTGTTCAACGTTCGAGGCTGGCGCGGTCGGCTTCGGCATAACAGCAGGCATGTATGTCAGTTGGATTAGATCGAATATTACACATCGATCGCCCACCTCCGCGTCCGTTCGTCGTTGGTCACGACGCTCAGTGCGAAAGCATGTCCTTTTGCACCCCTCGGGTTTACCTCCGGCCAATCATGGTTGACTCCCTGACCATTCTATCGCTATTCTGAAAAACATCTGCCATGTCAGGAGGACATCATGGGTTTATCAGCGATGGAAAGCCGTCCCACCGATATCGTTTCAACCAACGTTCTAGTGGTCGGCGGCGGTGCAGCAGGCGTTGCAGCGGCCGTGACAGCGCGGCGGCAAGGCAAACGCGTGACGCTACTCGAACGCTATGGTTTTTGCGGCGGCGGCGCGGTTGCCGGACTTTCCGGCACCGTCTGCGGGTTGTATCTGGCAACCGAGCGACCCAGTGCGCGGCCCGAGCAAGTCGTGTACGGATTCACCGACGAGTTCGTGCGGGCGCTCGAATCGCGAGGTGGACTGGCCGCGCCCGTCAAATACGGACGCACCTGGACACGCGTGCACGACCCGCTGATCTGGCGCGATACTGCCGACGCGATGCTGGCCGACGCGGGCGTGCAGGTCATCTACCACTCAGTCGCGACCGCGGTGCTGATGGAGGGCGATGGCGTCGAAGGCGTGCGGGCGTGGACCAAACAAGGCCCGCTCGACATTCACGCCAAGGTGACGATCGACGCGAGCGGCGACGCCGACATCGTCGCGATGAGCGGTCTCGCGAACTTCGTCGGCGACAATGGACGCGTACAGAACCCGACCATGATCTTCCGGCTGCTTGGCGTCGATGTCGAACGCTTCCTCGCGGCGTATGGGGAAGACACGATCATGGGTGAAGAAGTATCGGCGAAACTGCGCGAGGCCAATAGCGCGGGCGCCAATCTTCCGCGCGCGAAGATCTGGCTCTTCCCGACGACGCGCCCCGGGGAACTGCTCTGCAACTGCACGCGCGTGACAGGCGCCGATGGCCGCGAGCTCAATTCGCTCTTGCGCGACGATTTCACCGAAGCCGAAATCGAAGGCCGCAAGCAGGTGCACGCCTATGCGCGCTTCTTCCGCGAAAATCTCGCCGGATGCGAAAACGCCTTCGTGAACGATACAGGTGTGCAGGCTGGCATTCGGCAAAGCCGGCAGGTGACTGGCATATCGCGCCTGATGAACGCCGATGTCGTGGGCGCGCGCAAATTCGACGACGGCATCGCGATCTCACCGTGGCCCATCGAACTGCACTCGGGCGCGAAGCCGAAAGTCGAATGGATTCTCGACGACTACTACACCGTCCCTTACGGCTGCTTCGTTCCGGCGACCGGTTCGGGCCTGCTCGTCGCCGGGCGATGCCTGTCCGCGGAGCATGAAGCGGTCGCATCGGCGCGCGTCACGGCGCAATGCTTCTCGTACGGCCACGCGATCGGACACGCGGCGGCCATCGCCATCAACGAACGACTTGAACCGCGCCAGGTAGACGCGTCGGCCATTCGCCGCGCGCTCGACCTCGACGGCGCCCGACTGAACTGAAGGAGAAAATGATGCAAATCGAAAATATCGGCAATGTTCGACAACTCATTCTCGATCGACCACAGCGGCGCAACGCGCTTGGCACCGAACTGATGAAGCAGCTCGAACAGGAGTTGCATAAGGCCGACCGCGATGCGTCGGTCAAGGCCATCGTACTCTCGGGTGCGGCGCCCGCGTTCTGCGCCGGTAGTGACCTGAAGGAACTCGGCGGGCTTTCCATCGAAGGAATGTGCGAGCACGAGCTCGAAACGGCGCGTATTGCACGCAGCATCGCTGGCGTGTCGAAGCCGGTGATCGCATCGGTCGAGGGCTTCGCACTCGGCGGCGGTTTCATTCTTGCGGTGTCGTGCGATCAGGTCGTCACCGCCGCAAACGCTCGCTGGCATCTGCCGGAGGTGCCGAATGGCTGGCTGCCGCCGTGGGGCCTGCAGGCGCTGATTGCGCGTGTCGGCGCTGTGCGCGCGCGAATGCTCGTCTGGGCCGACGAGGCCATCGACGGCGTCGAAGCTCACCGGCTCGGCGTGGCAGACCGCCTCGCGGAACCCGGCGGCGCGGATCAGCAGGCGATCGCGCTCGCACAGCGGCTCGCCGCGTTGCCACGCGAAGCCGTCGCATCGACCAAACGATTCTTCGAACCGTTCCTCGCGCTTGATGGCGAGCGGATGGATCGCGAAGCAGCGCGTTTCTTCGCCGAGGACTGCAAAGCCGAGGCTGCCCAAAAGACTCTCGCCAAATTCACGGTGAAATGAACATGACCACAAGCAAAGTCACCACGGCAAAACAGGCCGTAGAATCGATCAAAGACGGCCAGACCGTCGCATCCGTCGGCGTGATTGGCTGGGTGGTGCCGGATGCCACGCTCGCAGCCCTCGGCAAGCGCTTTGAGGAGACCGGCGCACCGCGCAATCTCACTTTCTATTTCCCGTGCGGAACGGGCGACGCCGTCGGCATCAAAGGCATGGATCACGTCGCGCGCGAAGGACTGATGAAGCGTATCGTCTCGGGTTCCTACATCAATCCGGTCGATCCGCGCACGGGTCAACGCCCTGCACTGATGCGGCTGATTCAGGAGAATCGCATCGAGGCATACTCGTGGCCCATTGGCGCGTCGATGCACTGGTTGCGCGAAGTCGCACGTAAGAGCCCCGGTTATGTGACCCGTGTCGGCGTGGGAACGTATGCGGACCCGGATCAGGGCGGCGGCAAATTCACTGCCCGCTGCTCCGACGATCTCATTCAAAAGATCAAGCTCAATGGTGAGGAGTGTCTTTTCTATCCGACGTGGCCAATTGATGTCGCAATCATCCGAGCGAGCAGCGCCGACGAATTCGGCAATCTGTCATTCGAGGACGAACCGCTCGTGTCGTCCGGGCTTGCTCTCGCGCTGGCCGCGAAGGCGAGTGGTGGACGCGTGATCGCGCAGGTGCGGCGAATCGTGAAACGCGGAGAGCGCCCAGCGACGCAAGTCCGGCTGCCGGGCATCTTCGTCGACTCGATCGTCGTCGATGCCGACATGATGATGACCACAGACACGCCCTACGATCGCAACTACCTCGTTGCGGCGGGCGACCAACACGTGCTTCCGTCGATCCCGTTCGGGCCGGACAAGGTGATCGCTCGGCGTGCAGCGCTCGAAGTGAGAAAACGCGAACTCGGTATCTTCGGCTTCGGCGCGGCGGCGGACGTGCCGCTCATCATGGCAGAGCAAGGGTTGATCGATCCGCAAACGGGCTCAGAAGACTACTGGTTCACTACCGAGCATGGTTCGTACGGCGGCATCGTGATGAACGGGTGGCAATTCTCGGCCAACCTACATCCAAGCGCGCTGCTTGACGGCCTTCAGCAATTCGATGTCATCGACGGCGGCTTGTGCGAGTTCGCTGCGCTCGCCTTCGCCGAATACGATTCGCATGGCAGCGTGAACGTCAGCAAGTTCGGCAAGGCCAATCCGGGCGCGGGCGGCTTCACCGATATCGCGGTCAATGCAAAGCGACTTGTATTCACCGGCAGTTTCACGACCGGCGGCCTCGACGTGGATTATTCCGGCGGCCGCATGACGATTCGCAAGGAAGGCAAGGTCAGCAAGTTCGTACGCGACGCTCAGAGCATCACGTACTCGGTGCAAAACGGTGTCGCGCGCGGACAGACGGCTTTGATCGTCACCGAGCGAGCCGTATTCGAAGCGAGCCCCGAGGGACTCGTGTTGCGCGAGGTCGCGCCCGGCATCGACGTGAAGCGCGACGTGCTCGATCAGATGGCGTTTGCGCCCGCGCGCATTCTCGATCCGCTGCCGTTGATGGAGGCATCGCTCTTCGATCCCGCGACGACATCGCGCGTCGAAAGCGCGGATGCAGCCCTCGTGTCCTGAACGGACTTTCCCGCCGCGCGCTGGCGCGGCGGATAGCGGTTCGTCACCGACTCGGACAACGCCATCATTCATATGTAACGTAGGAGACGCTCATGCAGCTCAAATCCTTGCGCTGGTTCATCGTATTCATGCTGTTCCTCGCCGGCGCAATCAGTTATCTCGATCGGGCCGCGCTGTCCGTCGCCGCGCCGCTCATAGCGAAAGATTTGCACCTCACGCCGGCTGAACTTGGAATCGTCTTCAGCGTGTTTTTCATCGGCTATTCGCTGTTCTGCTTCGTCGGCGGCTACGCGGCGGACAAGTTCGGCGCGAAGCGCGTGCTCGTCGCGAGCATGAGTCTCTGGTCCGTGTTCTGTGGCTTGACGGCGGGCGTCGTCGGCATGGCCTCGTTAATCGTGGTACGGGTGATTTTTGGTGCTGGAGAAGGCCCCTACGCGACCTGCACCAACAAAATGATCAGCGGCTGGTTTGAGCGCAGCAAACAGGCGACTGCGGTCGGTTACGCCAATGCAGGACAGCAGTTCGGAGGCGCGATCGCGGGACCGATCGTCGGCATGTTGGCACTGAGTGTTGGATGGCGTGTGTCGTTCATCGTCATCGCGGCACTGGGACTGGCGTGGGTCGTTCTATGGGCACTGTTCGTTACCGATGACCCGAAGAAAAGCCGCTGGCTCGACAAAAAAGAGTCGATTGCCGTTGGAACCAGCGATTCGTCGTTGGCACCGACGACTCCGGATGACGGTCGTCCGCTGGGCGCATGGTTGCGCAGCCCGTCGATTCTCGCAACGGCATTCGCATTCTTTGGCTACGCGTACATTCTCTATTTCTTCCTGTCCTGGTTTCCGAGCTATCTGACGATGGAACGTCATCTCAGCCTTCAGTCCATGAGCTTCGTCAACGTGATTCCGTGGGCGTGCGGAGCAGTCGGCATCGCGCTGGGTGGGGTGACATCGGATTTGATTTATCGCGCGACTGGCAAAGCGGTGCTCTCGCGCAAGATCGTCATCGTGACAAGCTTGCTTATTTCGGCCGTGTGCGTCGCACTGGCAGGCAGCGTTGCGACGCTCACACTCGCGGTGACGCTCATGGCCGTGACTGTGTTTTTCATGAATCTGACACTGGGTGCCTATTGGGGCATTATTCTTGACACGATTCCGCAAACACGGATGGGCGCTGTTGGCGGCTTCATGCATTTGATCGCTAACACAGCTGGCATTCTCGCGCCGGCCGCGACCGGGTTTCTGGTCCAAGCAACGTCGGTCTTCGCCAGTGCATTCATGCTTAGCGGCGGCATCGCACTGTTTGGGGCTCTCGCGGTTGCGATATTCGTACGAGCTCCGGGAGGCGGTGCGACACAAACATTGGTGCCAGAAGCAGCAGCATCCGCTCGATACTAAGCAGAATACGGTTTTCTGACTCGTGAGCACGAGGATTGAAGAATGTGTGTGGACCGCGACCTGCGCGTCTTGCCCACCTTACTCAGCGTTTTCCTTCTAACCTACTAACTAAGCTGCCTGATACGAAGGCAGTGGTGCCGCGGTCGTAAGCCGGATCACGATGGCGTCCGCAATTGGGCAGAATTTCGGCTTCGTCGTGTTAGGGTTCATCGCCGAGCGCGTTGGGCGGCGTGTGGCGATCTCGGTGATGATCGGGCTCCGCGCACTGTCGTCCAGCAATATCGCGCTCGCAGCTGCGTGTTCTTTCGCGAGCTGCTTCTTCCTGATCGGCTCGTCAGGCGTCCGGGGCGCAGTGCTCATCGAACACCTGCCGCGCGAGGTGCGCGCGTCGGGTGTCGGTCTTCTGTACAACTTCGGCGTGTTCGGCGACGGCATAGCGCCCTTCATTGTGCCTTCGACCATGCATTCCTTCCATTTCCCGATGCCCGACGCATCTATCCGCTTCACCATTGTTGCGGCAGTGCCGGCATGCTCGTGATCCGGTTCGTACGCAAAACGAAAGGTCTTCGTCTTGACGAGATAGATCGTGAATCAACGACGAACATAGTCGAATAGACAGCGCGCTCGTCGTCACAGAACTGGCCGCACCGCCCTGGATCCTAAGAAGCGCATGCAAAGCTAGAAACGCTCAAATCGGATATACAATGTTTCATGTGAGCCTTCGGCACTGGGCCATTCTCATGGCCGACGGCATCATCATTGGTGTGTGGGAGATCAATCATGCTACCAATCCCATGTCCGCAATCGTCGCTACGGGCCGCAGTTGCCGTCAGTGTGCAAATCCTCTGCGCCTGCGCGGCCGCCACAGTGTGTATCACCGCGTCGGCTCGAGCGATAAGTGTTACGTCCGCAACATACGGCGCAAATTGCGGCGCCCCCCGAGGAAATGCGACGTTTGACCTTCGAGGTCAATGCAATGGCCTCACGGACTGTCCTTACGTCGCGGGCAAGCGGGTGGCTCCTCAACCCTCCGCGTGTAAGGCCGACTTGGAAGCCGAATGGAAATGCGCCGAGAACGAGGTGCACGTGGCAACGGTGAGACACGTGGGGTCCGATAGTACCTTGGCGATTTCATGCGTCGAGCAGAACGGTCCGGGACATTAAAGCGCGGACGCTCATCGCTGGACCTCGTTGCTTCGTGAGGGTCAGTTGGGCAGGCGCGTCGCCCGTCCGGCGACCGCAGACGGTCGCCGAGCCTAGACTAATCGCCCATCAAAACTTTAAAACAGATGTGCGACGCCGACACGCGCGATGGCCTGGTTTGGACTCGATGATGCCGCGTTCTGGCCGTACAGGCCGTTGATCCACGCAACCGCGGGCGCACTACCATTCCCAGCGTGCTGGTACGCTCCCTCGAGATACACATTAGTCCGCTTTGAGAGCCGGTAGCTCAAGGTGGCCGTCACTTGCTGCGTGAGAATCCGATCGAGCGTCGCGTTACCTTTCTCCAACTGGTAATCCGCTCCGAACGACAAGAAAGGCGTGAAATTATAGAGCGCCCCCACCTGCCCAGCGTACACGCGCGCTCCGTTGAAGGTGTTCCACGTCTCGGTGAACAGCACATTCAGCAATGCCTGGCCAAGCGCATAACGCCCGCCGACACCCCAATTGCGGATGCCGTCGTCGCCGTTGTTGATCTGCGCGTATTTAACGTCGGTGTAGGCCGCGCCGAGATACAACGGACCAGCTTGATAGTTGGCGCCGACGCTGACCGAACGGTTCTTCCCAAAGCTCCCTGCTACAGCGCCGAACCCGTACATGGCGCCGAACGTAAAGCCGCCCATGGAATCGCTGACGAACTTAACCGAGGACGGAACCCGAGCCGACCCCGCCACACGATCGAAGTCGGAAGCGCCGGTCGGGTTATTCGGAATGCCGAGGCCCGAGTACGGGCCTGACCTGAAGTTGTAATACCCCCCGAAGGTCATCGACGCGTCCGCTTTGAGCAACTCCTCCCACATGAAGTCGTACTGGTTGCCGAACGTGAGTTGCCCGATACCGTCCTTCGCGAACCCCACGTAGGCTGCACGTCCGAAGAGCGCGTTCGGATCGCCCACGGTCTGCCCGTTGGCGAGATTAAACTGGTTTTCGAGCTTGAAGACGGCTCGGGCACCACCACCGAGATCCTCCACACCACGAAATCCAAGGATGTTCGGATAATAAATCCCCTGATCCAGAATTGCGTTGCTGTGGCCGCCTTGGTTGCTGACCCAGGTGACGCCCGCATCCATCAGCCCATACACGGTCACAGTGCTTTGCGCGTGCGCCGTGCCGAGCGACATCGCTGCCGCCACACTTCCCGTTACATGTCTCCATTTCATTTTGTATTCCTTATTATGCCTGCGAACACCCGACAATCTCCTGCCGTACAACAGATCACTCGCGCGGTCGGGTCCTCGGCGCGAGGATGAATTCGCGCCTCATGGCGGGCACCGAGGTCTCAACCACGGCACCGTAAGGCGTTTTTCCCGGTGAAACCTCGATGACCGGCTCGATCAGCGAATCCTTCACCCCGAATACGACATCGGAATCCAGGTAATCACTGGAGGCCAGGAACAAATGCGTGACAAGCGTCTCGCAGCCTTCCGCAGCGATCATGAAATGCACGTGCGCTGGTCGATAAGGATGGCGTCCCTGCAGGCCCAGCATCTCTCCCACAGGGCCGTCGTCAGGAATCGGATACGCAGCTGGCAGCGTGCCCCAAAGCCAGAAGTTGCCTTGAGCATCGGTTTTGACTCGTCCACGACCGCTATAAGCCGTGGGGCTTTTCTGTACGTCGTAGTAGCCATCGGCGTCTGCGTGCCAAATGTCGACGATTGCGCCGCTGATTGGGCTGCCCGCGGTATCCAGCACGCGACCTTCGATCAACATCGTCGGGCCATCTTCTTGCTTGCCGATCGTGGCTCCGGCAGATACCTCGGGCGCGTCCGCGACATAGAACGGTCCCAACACCGTGGTTTCCGTCGCGCCCCCTGGAAACTCGTGGTTGATCGCATCGACCAGCATCGACACGCCGAGGGCGTCCGAAAGCAGAATGAACTCCTGCCTCGTATCAGAGCAGACCTGTCCAGTGCGCGTGAGAAACGCGATCGCCTGTTGCCACTCGTCCTGGGTCGGGCGCACCTCGCGGACGAACGCGTGCAGGTGGCGAACCAGCGCACCGCTGATTTCCTTGACGCGAGACGACCGGCTTGCGTCAAGGCGCGCGAGAACGGCTTCGGTGATGTTGTGTTCGTTGAAGTTGCGCATGATGAGGCCTTTAGAACGACATATCGGGAGACGGAGGCACACCTTCGTAGGCCGCGCCGAGCAAACGCAACAAGGACTCCCGCTCGACCGGACGTGGATTCCAGTAGGCTTGTTGGAGCACGAGATCCGCGGTCACGTCGAGTTTGTCGGCTGGCATGCCGAGCGCGCGCAGCGACGTTGGAAGCCCCAGGCGCTCGAGCATCTGATAAAGGTGCTGCCACGGTTCTGGTCCGCTGCTCAATGCACGCGCCACACCGGCCACCGCCCCGCTAGCCGCATGCGCGTTATACGCAAGCACGTAAGGCAGCACGACAGAGTGTGTGAGCGCATGCGGCAGATCGAACGTCCCGCCCAGCACGTGGCAGATCTTGTGGTGCAGCGCCATGCCCACCGTACCGAGACAGGTACCGCAGAGCCACGCGCCGTACTGGGCTTCTGCGCGCGCGTCGAGGTCTCGCGGATTCTTCGCGATTTCTAGGAGGCTCCCCCCCAGCGCACGAATCCCATCTTCGGCAATCAGCGACGCGATCGGGTTGCGATCTTTCGCATAGAGCGCTTCGACCGCGTGCGCAATCGCATTAAGTCCACTGCTCGCGGAGAGCGATGCAGGCAAGGAAAGGGTGAGATCAACGTCATAAATTACGACGCGCGGAAGAATTTCCGGCGCCCGCCGCGTGGTCTTCCTGCCGCCTTGCGTTTCCCCGAGAATGGGCGTGACCTCCGAGCCCGCGTAAGTCGTCGGAATCGCGATCTGAGGCAACCCGGTTCTAGCGGCGAGCGCTTTCGACAGGCCCACGGCAGAGCCGCCGCCAGCCGCGATCAGACAATCGACATCGCTGTTGCGGAGCTTGTCCATCGCCCTATCGGTGACCTCGACGGGTGTATGCATCGTCGCGCCATCGAAATAGGCAGCCGCGAGATTGCCGAGCACCGCGACCAGGGATTCACCGAGATCGCGCTGCTCGGGCGTCGTAACTACCAGCGCGCGGCGGCAGCCGAGCAGGCGCACTTCATCCGCGAGATCGGCCGCCCGGCCGGCTCCAAACAAGATGCGCGCATGGGCGCTCGTATACGTGAAGACTCGCATGGCGGCTTTCCCCTTACAGCTTTTCGCCGGCGAGCCATTGAGCGCCGCGTGCATAGAGCGCCTCGACTTCCGCGCCCGTAAGTTGGGGCATATCCCGCTTTACTGTGTAGCCGATTTGCGTCTGGATATACGCGAGGTGGCGATAGCCCACCGGGAATTCCGCGAGCGCCTTCCGATCGAGTTCGAGTCGCACCGAGGGATCCACCGGGTCGACGCGATCTTTTTCGTAGATCGGCTGGCGAAGGACAACACCCCAGCGTCCATCGCGTTTCTCGACAAAATCATAGAAGCGTCCCGTGCACACGACATCGCACAACACGCCCTGAACATCACCGCGCTGCGAGATGGTCATCTTCGTCTGCACGATGGCGCGATCGCCTGCGAGGTCGATCGACGAGCCACCGAGGAAGTGCAGAATGCTCACACCCTTCTTCCACCCCTCCTGCGTAACGCGAATGAAGTCGCGTGCGGGACCTTGAAACCAGGTCGCCATCATCACGCCATCGTCGTGCCATACGGTTGCAAAGCGCTCCCAGTCGCCCGCGTCGCGCCAAACAGCCCAGTTCTCGATGAGATCGCGAATGGCCAGACGATCGATGAGTTCCTTTTCCATGATTCGTATCCTGAAGATGTAAATTGCAGCTGCGAACAGCAAAAAGAAAGGCTCGCAGAGTTGTTACGAGATAGTCGAAACGGTCGAGGGCGCCTGCTCATCATCGGGAGTCGACGAACGAGCAGCGGCGCGCGCAACCCGACCCGGCGCGGTCTCCCGCAGCCCAGTTACCAGCAGTGCAGCGAGAACCGCCGATATGATGCCGACGACAAAAGGAGCACTGGCACCATACTTGTCGGCCGCTGCCCCGCACAGCACGGGCGACACACATCCGCCGATGACCTCACTGATCCCAATCACCCAGCCTATCGCCCGATTGGCGTAGACCCCTTCGACCGATTCGGCCGGGACGGTCGCAAGCATCACCGGCATCACCCCCATCCCGAGCCACGCGACGAAGATGCCAACGCATAGGATGGTGAAATCAGCCTGCACGAATGCGACCACGGCGGGAGCCGAACTTGCCAGTAGAAATCCAATCAACAGCGTCGGCTTGCGTCCAAGTCGGTCAGACAATGCCGGCATCAAGGCGCCGCCGACGACCGCCGCGGCACCCAGCGCGATCATGAAACCGCTCATCTGGCCGTCGGTGTAGCCGCGCCCCGCCATCAGATGAAGCGGGCCGAAGACCATGACGCTGTAAAACGTCGTGAGAAAGAGGCAGGCCATGGCCGCACAAATCATCACGTTCCGGTTGGCAAGCGGACGAATGGTCTTCGTCTTCGTCTTCGCCTTCACCTCCGCCTCGGCATCGTCGACGCGATGAAGCGCACTCGCCACACGTGTGAGCGACGGTTCATTGACGAAGCGCCACAGTACGAGGGCGAGGATGAGGCCCGGTATGCCGGTCAGATAGAACGCCGTACGCCATCCATGCGTGTGTGCAAGCGGAATGATCAGCGCCGGTCCCAGCAGCGATCCGAACACGCCCGCTGCCACTGCCTGAATGAAACCCATGTTGAAGCCGCGACGCCGGGGCGTCGATTCGACCATCATGAGCGTCTGCACGACGGGCAACACTGGCCCCTCCGCCACCCCCATCACACAGCGAGCCACGAGCAGCGACAGGAAACCAGCGGCGAGGCCTGAGCTCACCGAGCTGACGGAAAAGACGACGATGGCAACGACAAGTACGAGTTTCTTGATTGCGTGGCGATCGGCAAGTCGGCTGACCACGATGCCTGAGGTGGCCCATGTCAGCGACAAAGCAGACGTCAGCGCGCCTATCTGCAACCCGCTCAGGTTGAACTCAGCGTGCAGGTAGGGCGTTAGGAAATTGATGGCCAACCGGTCAAAGAACAGCAAGCCATTGGTGACAAACAGCATCGCCAGCAGCCGATTTTCGTATCGTTGCATTGTTGTCTCCGTCTTATCGTTATATGGTCGGTTCGCAGGTGGGTGCCCGCGCGGACTTACGCCGCTTCGTTGCGCACGGGATGCCTGAGCACACCGACGCAACTGACCTCGACCTCCAAAACATCCCCGTCCTTCATCCAGAGCGGTGGATTGCGTTTGCCGCCGACGCCACCGGGGGTGCCCGTTGCGATGACATCGCCCGGCTCGAGCTCGGTGAACGTCGAGCAGTAGGCAATCATCTCCGGGATGCTGAAAATCAACAGGTCCGTGGTGGTGCGCTGGACCTCGACGCCATTGAGGCGGGTCGAAAGAGTCAAGTCGGTCCCATCAGCGATTTCGTCGCGCGTCACCATCCATGGCCCAACGCCACCTGTGCCGACAAAGTTCTTGCCTGGTGTCCATTGCTGGGTATGGCGTTGCCAGTCGCGAATCGTCGCATCGCAGTACACGGAGTAGCCTGCGATGTGATCCCATGCGTCCTCGACCGAAATGCGGCGACCACGTTTGCCGATAACGACCGCGACTTCGCCTTCGAAGTCCAGCTGTTCAGACTCGGGAGGACGCAACAATGCTTGCTCATGTCCGACTTGCGAATTCGCGAAGCGCCCAAAAACCATCGGCTTCGCCGTGACGTCGCGACCCGTCTCGAGTCGATGCTCGTGATAGGCGACGCCAATGCAGAGGATTTTCGGCGGGTTAGGAATGACGGGTTCGAACGTCACGTCTGCCAGTTGCAACGTGGGTGTCGCGTTGCGTACAAGCTCCTTCACCTGTGACAGTGCATCTGCCGCGAGCGCATCGCGCAGGGTCGGCCACTGATTGCCGCTAAGCGCGCCGACGTCAACGATGCCGTCATCGGTCACTACACCCCAGCTCGTTTGACCGGCATGAGAAAAGCTAGACAGCTTCATCGTTGTTCCTTCAGATTACGCACGAATTCTGCAATCGCGAATTCCGCGAGTTGGGCGTCGAGATGCGGCGGTGCGCCCGCGACACCCACGGCACCGACACACAATCCGGCGACGGCTACCGGCACGCCACCCTCGATCGGCGTGTGGGGAAGCTTCAGCATCGAGAAGCGCCCTTCGTTCAACGGCTTTTCGAAGAACGTGGTCGGATGCCCACCCTCCGCAGCGCTTCGTGCTTTGTCGAACGCACCCTCGGCGCTCATCAACGGCGCGCCATCCATCCGCGCGCTCGCCTGCAGATAGGTCGTCACGTCAACCACGGCGACCGACACCGGAATGCCCAGTTCGCTCGCGCGCGAACACACCAAGTCAACCAGTTGCGTCGCATCAGCGAGACTCAGAGACGGCTTGTTCAGCATGCGTCCGACTCCTTCTCAGCGACCCCGCGTTCCTCTTCGATGTCATCGAAGAAGTTCTCCACGACACTGTTGTAATGCTGCGGCTCTTCGAAATAGGACGAGTGACCCGACTCGGTGAACGTGTAGGTGCGTGCGCCGGGGATGCAACGCGCGGCCGCAAGGTGTGTCTCACCACCGATGAGACGGTTTTGTACGCCGCCCATCACGAGCGTCGGCACGCGGTAGTCCGAGAAATGCTCGGGCATGATGCGCAGCTCTGCATCCGTGATCGTCGACAGATCAACTTTTTGATTCATTCGCGCGAGCATCTGGTAGAGCGCAATCAGTTCTGGACGCTCGGCGACGAAGCGCTCGCTGAAGCCCAAATCCTGCGGCGGTACAGCTTCACCGGCGGCCACCCGGCGGAAGCGCTCGGATACCTGCTCGAGCACTTTGTGATGAGGACCGTAGGCAGGCGTCGGCGAGCCGGACAGCACGAGTCCGGTGAATCGCTCCGGCTCCCGCACGGCGAGCGGAAGTCCAGACCACGCGCCCATCGACTGACAGACCACGGCAGCAGGTTCCGATACCTCTGCGTCCATCAGTCGTGCGAGATCCTGACTGAACAGGCGAGGGTGAAACGTAGCGGCGTCGCAGATCGAACCGCCGAATCCGCGCATGTCGAGGCAGATCACGCGACGGGTGCGCTGGAAATGAGCGACCTGCTGAAAAAAGACCGTTGAATTCGCACCGGCGCCGTGCACGAAGATCATCGGAGGGCCGTCACCAACCACGTCGTAGCGCAGACGCGCATTAGGTACATCAAGGAAAGGCATAGTTCGGTCCTCAGGCAATCGGGCCCATGAAGGGCGGTTCGTACCAGGCCGGACCACCGTGAACGATGGTCTCCGGCCATGTGTCATGCGAAGCGGGAAAAACTGGCGGCTGCGGCGCGAGTCCCGCGCGGTCGACGCGATCCATCCCGTAGAAGATCTGGATGGCCACCTGATCGGGCCCTTGCACCCAGAATCCGTAGTGAATACCGGGCGTCAATTCGTGCGGCAGATCAAGAATCCTGACGCCTTGCGTTTGAAGGAAGCGGCGTGCCTCAACGAGCTGCTGATAGCTCGAAACTGCGAACGCACATCCAGCGGCGAAACCGTACAACTCGCGCAAGTCGCGCGGATAGAGGGCAAGCGTGTGGTGCTCGTCGTCGGCACGGAGGAACACGCATTCGTGCCCATGGATCTTGACGCGCTCGCTCACTTTCAAGCCCAGAACGTCGCGATAGAAGCCGAGCGAAGCTTCGACGTCTGCTACGTAGAGCGATATCCGCGCAAGACGCGCGAGCTTGAAAGGCTGCGGCATGAGCACGCCTTCGACGTCGTAGCTGGCTTCCCGAAGTTCGAGGTTGCGATAGCCGTCGAGATCGTCGCCGCGCTTGAGCGCAAGGTCGACCTCCTTGTACTCGCCAATTTGAGGCAGCGGCGGCGTCGACGTGAAAGCGCGGTCGTACATGGACTCGGGCTTGCTCCGGCCATCCCAGCCGACCTGCTCCATGCCGTAAAAGATCTCGTTGATGTATCCGTCGGGGTCGTAGGCATACGCATGCCAGTTCGATCCCGGCGCATCGCGGCCGACGCGTCGCAGCTTCGCGGTCTTGTCGAGGAAGTGGAGTCCGTCCACGACTTCGCGAAGGCTACCGACTTGCCACGAGATCTGGCCTACGACGGCTCCCTTCCGGTTAGGTTCTCGCGTGTCGACGAGCATCTGACTGCCGATCACCACCGTGTGATGGTCGGTGCCACATCGAAGAAAGTAGCCCGTCGCGTGTTCCTTCGGAAGGCCGGGGACGCGTGACGTGAAATCGTCCACGTCGCTGATCGAAAGCCCAAGCTGCTGAGAGAGGAAGGCAACCGTTGCGCTGATGTCCGGCGAGTGGTAACCGAAGTGACCGATGCGACGAATACGGAACGGCTGTTCGAGGCGGAGACCGCCAACGTTGTAAGTCATGGTGAAAGTGGTCCTCTTCAGGCAGCGGATACGACCTGCGCAGGAGCGCGGACGGACTCGCCGATGGAATTGCTGTGAAGGCGAACGAACAGGTCCGCGACCAAGGCGTCAATACCGTTGGCCCTCACCGCGCCAAACAGGTAAAAGTCGGGCCGCACGATAGCCACGTCAGCATCAAGACTGTCGAGGAACGAAAGGTAGGTTCCGTCGATGTCCTCGAATGCGTGTTCGGAGGTCGCATCCTCGAAGACACCGACCTTGCAGCCGAGCCGATCCAGGATGTCGAGCGCCTGGGCGCCGATAAAGGCAGCGGGATCCTTGCGGCACCAGAGCTGAAACGCTCCGCCGAGAAACTGGTCGCCGCGATCCTCGATGCCATCACGGCGCAAGCGGCCCTGCGGCGTATAGCGTCCGCTTCCTGCAGCGACGATTCCAGCCGCATCGCGATAGAGGACACCGGCCTGCAGGCTCGGAAGCTCTGGTGGATGTCCCTCACCCTTTTCTCGCATGCCTTGGTTGCGTGCTTCGGCCGCAGCGACATCCACGATGTTCACAACACGCGAGAGGCGATCAGAGGCCATGACCAACGTGGTCACGTGTGGCCCGCGTTCTGCGCCATACTCATCCAGCAGCGCATCAGTGCTGCGCCCGGCGAGCACTTCGACCAGTTTCCAGCCGAGGTTGCGGCCGTCGCGGATGGCCGCGCATCCGCCCTGGCCCATATACGGCGGCATGGTGTGCGCTGCATCGCCCGCAAGGAAAACGCGGCCCGTGCGCCATTGCGAAGTGACACGCGTGTGATAGTGATAGACCACCTGACGCATGATGCGTACGTCCTCCGGACCCAAGCCATGCTGTCGGGAGAGGAAATCCCAAGCAACGTCGGGATGGGTCATCGCTTCATCGGTCTCGCCTTCCATCACCCGGAACTCAAGCCGGAGACGACGTTTGCCGATGGGCATGTGCATATGCGGGCGAGCCGGGTCCATGAAGATCTTCAGCTTCAGCAGCTCATCCGGAAGCGGACGGAGGATCTCCGCATCGAAGTTCAACCAGCGCTCGTGCAGATCGAAATCACGCATCTGGATGTCCAGCGCCGCACGCACGAAGCTACGCGCGCCATCGGTCCCGACCAGGTACTTGGCCCGGATGACCCGACTCGCGTTGTGTTCGACTCCGCTCTCCTCCGAGAATGGCGCAATGCCGAGAGTGACCACGTCATCCGTCTGCGAGAGCGATGTCGCCTCCCATCCGCGAAGGACGTCGACGTTCAACATCGTCGCTACCTTCGCCGCGATTGACCGTTCGAAGTCCGGTTGAAACACCGAGACGCGCGACGGCCACCCACCCAGCAACCCCGGGTATTTGACGACCATTAGCGGCGCACCGGCGGCGTCGACGAAATGGCAGGCATCTTGTACGGATGTTTCCTGAAATGCCATGTCTGTGTCGATGCCGGTTGCCTGCACGACACGGCAGACCTCGCCGTCCAGCGTCGTCAGACGGGGAAGCGGGTACGGCTGCGGCCACCGTTCAACCACGAGTACGCGGAACCCTGCCGCGCCTAGCGTCGAAGCCAGGACTTCCCCTGCCGGGCCGTAGCCCACGACCGCTACGTCGTATTCATCCGAATGACCGGACGCGTGCGTCGCCTTGAGGTTGGCGAGCGTCTCCTTGCTTTGATTCACTGATCTTCACCCTTCGTGTGTGTCGATGGGTTCCAAGAATATTCACGTCAGCGTCATTGATCAAAGCGGTTAGCAATATAATTGTCATTGTTTAGGATGATAATGGAGACAAAGATGACCTCATCGAGCGGGCCTACTTCCGGCGCTCTAGCGCCAATCATTGACCCCGCCCGGATGCGCCTGGATTTGAACTTGATGCGGGTATTCGACGTTGTAATGACGGAGCGTCACGTGACGCGCGCGGCGGAACGCCTGGAGATGACACAGTCTTCCGTAAGTAACGCGCTTAACCGCCTGCGCGATCTCTTCAAAGATCAGTTGTTCGTGAAATCGGCGCGTGGCGTGAACCCGACACCTCGTGCCATGACGTTGTGGCCGTCGATTCATCAGTCGATCGCGGACATCTACGACACGGTTTTGCCTGCGGGATTTGACGCCCCACATACTGCGCAACGTTTCCGGGTGTCGATGGGCGACTTATCCGCATCGCTGCTCCTGCCACATCTTTATCGGAGCATGGCCGACTTAGCGCCTGAGGCGAGCATTTTCGTCATTCCGCATGATCCGGCGACTGCCGGACCGCGGCTGATGCGCGGGGAGGTGGATTTCATTGTCAGCATCGAACCGCCCAAGACGTCCGTGGTTCAGTCGATGCCGCTGTGGTCTGAATCGTATGTCGTCGCGGCCCGGCGGGGTCACCCGGTCGTGAAGGGTCGAGTGTCGCTTGCGCAGTTCTGTGAGGCACCGCAACTTGCGATCAACCTGCCCGGCGATGATGATTATCCGAGCCCGATCGACGATGCGCTCACGATTCGGGGCCTCAGCCGCAATGTCCGCATGACCGTGAATCAATTCTCGGTAGCGACATCGATTCTCTTGGACTCTGACCTGATCGCAGCCCTTCCCGCTCGGTTCGCCATGACCGCGCGGGCTCGTGAGCAGATCGACGTATGCGCGCTTCCCTTTACAGTCCCGGACATTGTGCTGTCGCTCAGTTGGCACCAGCGCAGCAATTCACTCCCCGCGCATCAATGGTTCAAGCAGCGCCTGCTCGAGTCGGCAACGCAATTGAACGTCGGCGCCGACCTCATGGCGGCGGAACTCGGCGTCAAGAAGTCGACGCGCTAGCGGAATTTCCTAGCGCACTTCATCAATGACCGGGTGAAAGAGCGTGCCGACGTTGGCGATTTCGAGTTCGAGGTTGTCGCCCGGTTTAAGATACGTCGGATCTTCATTGTGTTCCCGCCGGCCACGTCCGCCGACAACGAGGACGTCACCCGGTTGCAATGTCGTGAACGCCGAACAGTACGCAATAGAATCTGCGATCTCCCGCTCGAATTCTGTCGCTGGCTGACGGCTCACTTCGGAACCGTTCAGGCGCGTTGCAATCTCGAAGGTCGCCTCTTCACCGGGAGACTCACGCATCTTCATCCATGGTCCGATTCCACAGGTGAGCGGGAAATTGATTGCCGGGGTGCTTGAGGAGCCCGGCCGTAGCCATTCGCGGACAGTGGTTTCCACGAACGGTGCATAGCCGACGACGTGATCGATCGCGAGTTCCGCGGGCACTCGTCGGCAGGAGCGTCCTATAACGACGGCTAGACGACCGCGAAACTCAAACTGCTCGGAATCCGCCGGGCGCACCAGCGGATTGCCGTGTCCAACCAGGGTACTGGCAAGCCGAATGACGACCTCCCGTCGCGCGTGCATCGAGACGCGCTTCTTGCCCGAATCGGCGCCAGCACTCGCTTCCGAACAGAAGATCGTCGTAGTGTCAGGGATCACGGTTTGAAGCGACACGTCTTGCAACTGGAACGTTGCTTCCGAGGATGCGACCAGCGACCGAAATTGGCCTAGGGCCCGGCCCGCGATGGCGCCGCGCAAAGTCGGCCACTCCCCGTCGGACAAGGCCTTAAAGTCGTACACCCCAGACTCAGTCAGAGCCCCCCAGCTATGGGACCCTTTGTGTGAAAAGCTGACCAGCCGCATGCTGCCTCGTCGATTAGATTGGGTAGCGAGACTGGCTGAGGCAAGATTCCCAAAAACCCGATCATTCTCCTCCACTGGCCGCCAGCTAGTCGCCCAAAGAGGCTAACCAGCCCACAAAGCGCATGCAACGTATCCAAGAATATGAGCATCATCACCGAGACGAATAATCGGTCACATCATCCTTTACGTAGCTCTCGCTCTGCGTCGATGTTCAACTGTGTTGCTGCTTCGATCAATCGCTGTTTGAGCCATTGATGCGACGGTAACGTGTTGCTCCGCTGATGCCAGGTCAAATAAAGCACGGCGTCCGGAATCGAAAAAGGAAGGGGTCGTGTCTCGATGATGCCGCGCGCCGTGTATGTCAAGGCCAACCTCGAAGGCAGCACGGCGATTAACTCCGACTCACGCAAGATCGGAGCGGCTACGGAAAATTGATTGACGGAGAACCGGACATCTCGTTTCAGACCGCGATTTGCCAGCGCATCGTCGACCGCGCTCGGCGCGTCATCTTCGCCAAGGACATTGACCGCAAGCTGGGGAGTCTCACAGAAGGACGCGAGTGAGATTGGTTTTTCAAACAGCGGATGTCCTTTACGGCCCGCGATCAGGTACGAAGTTGACCAGAGTGGCATCCCTTGGACAACCGCCGCCCGCGGAGGCTCAAGGCCAATCGCAAAATCCACCTCGCCACGCATGAGCCGCGCGCCCGCCATCGCCGGGTCGTGCGGAACGAACGACAGACGGGTGAGCGCGGAATGAGCGGCCAGCACACGGTAGAGATGTGGGGCTAGCAGGGAAGCAGACAGGTCGCCGAGCGATATGCGAAAGCGCATATCGGTGTCGCCGACGGCCATATCATCCAGATGCGTTGCCGCATGCAGTTCTTCCATGGCCTGATGCACTCTCGGCCACATCGCCAACGCACGCGGCGTGGGCATCACACCTTTGGGCGTCTTCACGAAGAGCTGGTCTTTGAACTGCACCCGAAGCCTGTTGAGCGAATTGCTCACGGCTGACTGCGTCATCTCCAGGCGCTCGGCCGCGCGCGTCACGTGCCGTTCTGTCATCACAACGTCGAACACGTTCAGAAGATTGAGGTCGATACGTTCCGCGGGCGCCGGCTCCGCCGGCCTCGTCGCCCGCTCCCCTTTCGTCTCCTTTGTTTCTTTCATTTCTCATCCTTAGTAATCACCGCGCGTGATGATATTAATATCGCGCACGGCTTTGATCAATGATCGTTCCACTTCTACGCTTGCGTCATTCCAGCCACGCGTTGGCGGATGAGCGCCCCTCAACGAGGGCGTGTTGATAACGCAAAACAGGAGATGGAGACAGCATGAAGAAGTCTGCTGCGCGCACGACCGCGTGCCCGCATAGAAACGCCAACAAGCTGCTCGCTGCCGGGACGGTGGCCCTTGCGGTTTCAAACGTCTGCAGTGCGCAGGTGTCCCTTTACGGGACCATCGACAACGGCATCACCTACATCTCGAATGTAAAAGGCGCTTCACAGATCGAGATGCAACCCGGAATCATGTGGAAGAGCGGTATCGGATTCCGCGGCACCGAGGATCTGGGTGCGGGAAACAGCTTCTTCTTCGACGTTTCTCAAAGCTTCAACGCCTCGACGGGCGCCAACTACGGGTTCGGGCCGCAGATCGGCGTGCGCAGCAACGACTGGGGTACTGTCACTGCCGGGCAATTGAACGACTACATGTTCCAGTCGCTCACGCTTTCACGTTGGGGTCCTGAGCTCTACGCGATGCCGCCCTACAACAGCGCGGCCGGACCCTTCTCCGGCTTCAATCTCGCGATGGGATCGCTGGACTTCAACGGTGTAATCGGCTGGTACCTGTACAACAATGCGATTTCATATCGCACCCCTGCGATATATGGGCTTTCTCTCGGTGCAATGTATGCCTTCGGCGGTGTGCCGGGACACACGGGCCGGGGCAATACGCAGAGCTTTGGCGCCGACTATTCTTGTGGTCCGTTGCAACTCGATGCCGCCTACACGTACACGCGCAACACCGATATCGTCAATGACGGGCAAGCGTTGCGCAACGTAGGCGTTGGCGGTCGTCTCGCGGTAGGCATTGGCTTCATCGACGCGCTCTACACGAACTCCAGGAACCCGAACAATGGTGCCGGTGCGCAGGTTGTCAGCGTCGGCGGATTCTATCCCGCTACGCTCAATGTCACGCTGTCGGTTCACTATCAGTACGGCTGGGGCAACGACGTCCTGAACAGTAACCACTATCATCAGGTCTCAGTTGGCGCATTCTACGGACTCTCGAAGCGGACTGACGTCTATGCGTTAGCCGCCTACCAGCGCGCCAGTGGAGACGGCGCGGTCGCGCGTATCGGCTTCCTGCCAGAATCGTCGTCGGGGGAGAATCAGTCGCTTCTACGGGTGGGTATTACACACCGGTTCTAACCATCTTCCACGCGCGTAGCAACTCTCTCTCGGAAAACCATCATGAAACGTATTCTCACCGTTCTGTTTGCCGGCGCCACGGTCACCGTCTCGCTGTTCGCCGGCGACAGCGTGGAAGCGCAGCCCAAAAAAGTTGTCTGCAAGGTCGGGTGGCATCAGGATCAAAAGACAGCGAAGTGTCGCCCGCCAAAGCGTGGCCCAGCCCCGCCGTCGCGACTTGACCATCCGCCCGGGCCTCCTCGCGGTCGCGGTGCAAGCCAGCCTGCGGCTCCCGCTGCCTCCGCACCACAAATGTCGTCAATCGGGAGGAAGCTAGACTAGTTCTGGAAGCATCCCGAGCACTGCAGCGATGCTCGGGATGTGTATCACCGCGCATGAGCATCCAATTACGCCTAGCTGCTCTCCCCACGCCCAGAATTAGAGGCGCTCTGCTCTGTCCTCCTCCAAAGCTGTGCTCGACCAAGCGTCGGCGAAAAGCCATCCAGAATTTTTCCATCACGCGTAAGTCATCAGAATCAGCTGAAGCTCGTGAACGCGACGCGCCTGGGGGGCGACGCGAGCATCAGAACTCCGGTTCCAGAGCGGTTACGCAACCAAGGCGACCGCGAGTTCCGATCGGCTGACCGTGCCCGAGCCAGCGATCACTGCCCGGCATGTCAGCAACTTGCCGTCACCGCTCGCCCTGCTTCGAATGGCTATCTTCTGTGCGCTCGCCGGATCGGCGCTGATGGCGCACGCGACACCTTATTTGCGCAGCCGCAAATTCATACGCGACGGTTCCGTGCTGTTGCTGACGTGCTCGAATGTCCAGGGAACTCTTGAAGACGTGTCTGCTAGACGTCGGGAGGGGCAGGACGATAACGAACGAAAGCGACTCTGCCGACGAGGGCAAAGTCGCTTTCGCTTCCACCTCCGTAGCCGTCAGAGCGCAGCCGCCTTGATCTGCGACACGGCGTAGTCTGCTGCGCGCGCCGTGAGCGCCATATACGTCAGGGACGGGTTGACGGATCCAGACGAAGTCATCGCAGCGCCGTCTGTCACAAAGAGGTTCGGGATGTCGTGACTCTGGTTGAATCCGTTGAGAACTGAAGTCCCAGGATCTCGTCCCATGCGAGCCCCACCCATTTCATGAACTGAACTTCCCGGGCGACCCAACTCCGGCGACGCGTGCAAGACATCCCACCCCATCATGGTCGCCATTTCACGCGCTGAATTGGTCGCGTGTTCAGCAAGTCGGTGCTCGTTGTCCGAGTAGTCGAAGTTGATGTGGAGTTGCGGCATCCCGTAGGCGTCAAGCGCGTTGCGAGACAGCGTGACAGTGTTACTCGCGCGCGGAAGTGATTCGATGAATCCGCCCATGAAAAGAATCCAGTCACCGACGCCCTTCAGTTCTTTCTTCAGCGGAACGCCTAGTCCCGGGCCTTCCGCGCCTCGTGGATAACCCCGTCGAAAGGCACCGCCCTGAAAGGCGTAGCCACGCAAGAGTCCTTCTGCCTTCTCCGTTACGTTGACGAACCGCGGGATCAGAAACGCAGCGGGTCGATTGATCGCATAGGTACTGTTGTCGAATTCCTTGATGCGTGCCACGAAGGTGGTCGATGCATGATCCATGATGAACTTGCCGAGCACACCGCTGGAATTTCCCAAGCCATCGGGAAACGCATCACATGCCGATCTCAGCAAAAGGCCTACCGAGTTGAAGGCGGACGCATTGAGAAACACGACTCGTGATGTGAGGCACTTGCGAGACCCGTCAATCGAACTCAGGAGGCTTACACCTGTGGCACGCTTCGATGTCGCATCGTAATCGACCTTTTCGACGATCTGGTCCGTCAGTACTGTGAGGTTTCCAGTGGCGCGCGCCGCGGGCAACGTCGAACTTTGCGTACTGAAGTAGGCTCCATAGGAGCATCCCCGTGAGCAGATGAGCCTCGCCTGGCAAGGGGCGCGCCCATCTTTCGGTTCCCTCAGGTGAGCAATTCGCCCGATGATCAACTGCCGCCGCCCATCATATTGTTTGGCGAGGCGCTCCTTCAGCGCGAGTTCAGGGTTCGTCAATCCAAATGGCGCCTGGAACACGCCGTTCGGTAAGCCCTCTACCTTGTCCGCCGAGTCGCCAGAGACACCGATGAACGATTCAACGTGGGCGTACCAAGGTGAGAGATCCCGGTAACGTATCGGCCAATCAACGCCGTTGCCGTCCTTCAGATTCGCCTCGAAATCGTGGTCGTCGCGACGGAATACATGTCGTCCCCACGTCAGGGATCGGCCACCGAGCTGGTAGCCTCTGCGCCACTGGAACGGGCTCGATCCGGACGTTTCGTAGGGATTCTGCCTGTCGTTGACCCAGTGATCCTGAGTCCACTCGTTGAAGAAGAGACCTTGTTGTTCCCGATAGTCACGGTCGTACAGACGCTGGTCGCCAATGCCGCGAAATGGCAACTCCCAAGGAGCTCGCATTTCGTTGTGGTAGTCGGTCTGGTGCTCGATCGGCCTACCGCGTTCGATCAACGCCACCTTGAGGCCTTTCTCGCACAGTTCCTTGGCCGCCCAGCCACCAGAAATTCCGGAGCCAACGACGATTGCATCGAAATCGTAACCCATGATCACATCACCCCAAACCAGTCGTTCGAATAAGCGCGGTCGCCAGACGCATACGGCACGTCAGGCTTAAACTCGCCCGGATCCAGCACGTACCGAAGTTCTCGCGAACCGCCCACTTCGGACGTGTAGTAGCCGACTATGACAAGACGTTTCACGGTAGGCCAAGCTCGACCGGGTTTGGACCGTCCTCGCTCGAAGCTGTCAGCATCATGTCGAGCAAGCACCTGCAATCGCGCATCTGCAGGCAGCGCCATGAACTTGCCTCGTGCTGCCGTATCGAGTTCCGTCGTGAGCGACTCAAGTAGATTCGACTTCGCACCGAGCAGTCCGCGGCTGATAGCGAGTTGAACGAATCGCGGCACGCCCACAGCAACGGCCCCCGGTGTATCTGTATCCGGGATTGTCTGATCACAGACATAGTCGAGCAGTGAATTGGAGGTGCCCGCGAAGGCCGCGATTCCGGTCATCGACCAGATTCCGGCCGCGGTCACGGTGGCACCCGCGCCTATAATGAATCCGCGGCGGCCTTTCAGCGTCGCGGCTGTCTCCGAATATTTTTTCATGTGGCATCCGTTTAAAGCGTCATTGCCCGTCTTTCCCTACCCCTGAACAGTCTCGACATCGCGGGTCTCGAGTCCCAGCAATCTTCTGTTTCGAGCGGAATCCGGCTGTGTCCCAGCGAAGTCATCGAACGCTCGCGCCGTCACCTTGATAATCTGTCTTCGAACGAAATCTGCGCCTTCAGCGGCTCCCGACTCAGGATGTTTTAAGCTGCATTCCCACTCGACGACCGCCCATCCGTCGTAGTCGTATTGGGCGAGTTTGCTGAATATGCCTTTGAAATCGATCGTTCCGTCGCCGAGCGATCGGAATCTCCCCGGCCGGTCGATCCAACTTTGGTAACCACCGTAAACACCCGATCTACCATTCGGTCGATACTCAGCGTCCTTGACGTGAAATGCTCGAATCCGGCTATGGTAGATGTCGATGAACTCGAGATAGTCCATCTGTTGAAGATGCAGATGACTGGGGTCGAACAAGATATTGGCACGCTGATGCGAGCCGGTTGCCTCGAGGAACCTTTCGAAGCTCGCTCCGTCGTGAAGGTCCTCGCCTGGATGAATCTCAAAGCAAACGTCGACCCCAGACTCGTCGAACGCGTTGAGAATTGGCAGCCATCGACGCCCGAGCTCTGAGAACGCCTCCTCGACGAGTCCGGTGGGTCTCTGAGGCCATGGATAGAAGAGGTGCCAGGCGAGTGCGCCAGAGAAGGTCGCGTGCGTTGTCAGACCCAAATGTCTACTGGCGACGGCAGCCAGGCGCAACTGACGCTCCGCCCACTCTCTTCTTGCCCGCTCGTTGCCTCGAACCTGCTGCGGCGCGAAACCGTCGTAAAGCTCGTCGTAGGCCGGATGCGTAGCGATGAGCTGTCCCTGAAGATGGGTTGAGAGCTCACTGATCTGGATCCCATGGCGACTCAGCACGGCGATGATGTCGTCGCAATAGCTGCGACTGCTACCCGCGAGTTCAAGGTCAAAAAGCCGGCGATCCCAGGTCGGAACCTGAATTGCAACATACCCAAGATCGCTCGCCCACTGAGCCATGGATTCAAGCGAGTTGTAGGGCGGCGTATCCCCAGCGAATTGGGCCAGGAATATGCCGGGTCCCTTGATCGTCTTCACGTGGACTCCTTGCTTTATGCGATGTGAACCCAGCCGCGCCCCTCACGGCTGGCCGTAACAGCGGTTTCGACGAATCTCATGCTTCGGACGCCCTTATCGATGCCATTTATGAGATCGTGAGTTCGAGTCTCTCCCGACCATTTGGCCCGAACGCAGGCTGCGAACTCGCGATAGAGATTGGCGAACGCTTCGATGTAGCCTTCTGGATGTCCCGACGGCAGCCTGGATGAGCCACATGCAGTCGGTTCCAGATAGGACGAGCCGGCATGTAGCATTTGAGCAGCGTGATCCGCCCAGGAAACGTTGAGCACATTCGGCCTCTCCTGCTCCCATCGCAGTGAACCTCGCTCCCCGAAGACACGGATCGTCAGCCCATTGCGCTCGCCAGCCGCAATCTGAGTTGTCTGGATCACGCCCGGCGCACCGTTGCGAAGCCGAACCAGCACATTGCAGTCGTCGTCGAGTTGGCGTCCTGAAACGATCGAAGAGAGATCGGCGCATAGCTTGACGACTCGCTCGCCGGTGACAAACTCAAGTAGGTTGAATGCGTGCACGCCAATGTCACCAATGCATCCTCCGGCGCCGGCTTGCGCCGGATCGGTCCGCCATTTCGCTTGTTTCTGATCGCTCGTTTCGAGCGGCTTGCTTAGCCATCCCTGGACGTACTCGACGACCACCTTTCGTATCTGGCCAAGCTCGCCATTCATGCACATCGCACGCGCCTGCCTGATCATCGGATAGCCGGTGTAGGTATAGGTCAGTGCATAAAGCTGTTGGTGGCGAGCGACGAGCTCGGCCAGCGCTTGGGCTTCCTGGAGCGTCGTCGTCGCCGGCTTGTCGCTTATGACGTGATAGCCGCTTTGGATCGCGGCGGCCGCAACGGGAAAATGCAGGTGATTCGGCGTGACGACGGCGACGAAATCCGCCGCATCTTCCCTGTCTCGCTCTGCGGCTAGAAGCGCTTCGTAGTGAGGATATGCGCGAGATGGATCGATGCCGTATCCGGCAGCCGCTTCGAGGGAGCGCCGGGCATCGCTGCTGAACGCTCCGGCGACAAGCTCAATCTGAGCATCGAGTTCGGCAGCCATCCGGTGAACGGGCCCAATGAACGATCCCGGGCCGCCACCCACCATCGCCATACGCAATTTACGCGGAATCCCTTGCATTCGCGACACCCGACTTATTTCGTTGAAGAGAGGGACGCAAGGTACGCAACGAGGTCGCGACGGTCCTTTTCGTTCTGGACGTTAAAGGGCATCCTGTTGCCGGGATACATCTTCGCCGGGTCGGCCAACCATGCTGAGAGTCGTTCCGGCGTCCAGGCCTCGTGCGCCGAAGACAACGCTGGTGAGTATCGGAAATTGGCTATTGAGCCCACCTTGCGACCCACAACCCCTGCAAGCGGCGGACCCACGAGATTGACGCCCGGAGTAATCGAGTGGCACGCTGCGCATCGCGTGAAGGCCGCTTTCCCTGCGGTTATGTCGCCGGACTCGGCCTGAGCCGCATGCGTCGCAAACGCTGCCATTGTCGAGATTAAAACTACCGCAAAACGCATAACATCCCTCTTCCTTGTAACTGACTACCAAATCGATTCATGCAATACGTGTACTATTTAACGAACCGGCTCAACTTCTTGAAGGTCATTCAAAACCCGACGGGCAAGTGCATGATGACGGCGCAGCTTGTCGAATCCGTCTGAGTCGGTCCACATATGGCCTTCATATTCGCTCGACATGTAGCCGTTGAATCCTGCATTGACGAAAATGGGAAGGATCCGGTCATAGTCCACTGATACTTCCGTGCCGTCCTCGGCGAAGTCGAAGAACTTGCCATGAATGTGAACCACCTGCGGCATGATCTCGATCCACGCTTGCGGGTCTTGCCTCGAGAAGAGCCCGAATATGATGCTGATCTCGGTGATGAAGCGTTCGTCGGCGTTGAGCGCACGTGCTTCGGCCTGAAATTTGTCCCGGCGAGGATAGGCCTCGCCTTCTCCATTCCAGTGTTCGAGCGCCAGTTGGATCAACGACTCCGGGATGCCGAGTTCGCGGAAATACGTGATAAAGCTCGGAGGAACGGCCCGTGCGGAGGCGCCGAAGTCCGGAATGAACCCAAGGTAAGGCGACCCAACGCGTTCGTACATCTCCCGGAAAGCGAGCACGTCCGGATGCTGCACGTGATGAGGTGCGTGAACCTCCAGGCCGAGCTTGACGCCGAGACGCTCAGCGAGCGGCACGAGACGTTCGATGACTTCAGGTCCTGCAGGGTACTGATATCGAACAACCGGGAATCCAAGTTTCGCAGCGGCGTGAAGCTGCCGCTCGTGATACTCGACCAGTTCTGCGACCGACATGTCTTGATCGCGCGAGATCCGGAAGTCGGCATTAATGCCGAGGCAGGACGGCTCAAGACCCGTCTCTTCAATGAGGGCGCGAAAGTGCTCGGCGAACTCGTCACTGACAGAAGGGAATCCGCGAATACTCTGAAAGCCGACCACTTCGAGCCCGGGGCCGAGGTTCTCGGCCGCAACCTTGCGCACGAGTTGATCGAACGTGTATTCGCGCCCATGGAATTGGGTTGTCAGGCTGTACAGCGTGGTGCCGAGTCGCAGACCTTTGGTTTGTTTTTCCATCTCAATGCTCCTTCGTTCAGGTCAGTTCGCGACCAGGCGCTTTTCAGTTTTGGTGAGTCGGACAAGCCCCTTGATGTACGGGGGACGTACGGCCAGCGTCACTGCAACGTTGTGCGCGGTCCCCGGTTGCATGGGTGCATGTTTGACATGAAGGAATGCCGAGTCGAGTACGTACCACCAGCGGTCCGTCAATGAACGAAGTTCGGTCGGTTTGATGCACTCACCATCGAGCTCGAAGGTGACGTCCTCAAGAGCAATGGTTTCGCCGTTCAAGGAGATTTCGGCGACATCGACAGTCGACAAGGGAAGCGAGCGATACCAAGGCAGTCTCACGTCAATCGCGAAGCCCGTTTCCGTGGCTCGCAGTCCGTTATCGCTCACTACGCGATTTTTCATCATGATCAAGTGTTCCTAAAATTTTCAACTCAGAGCGCCTTTGGTGCGCCCTCTCCTTGCATCGCATTGTGGTTACGCGATGCTCGCACTTCGTCGTATCGGTAAAACGACAGGCAGATGACCTGCAGAATCATCAGGACAACGGGTGTTACGTAGAAGAGAGAAGCGACTACCGAAGACGTTTTGTGGGTGAGGTCTGCTGGGTTGTAACCAGCCCAGCCGAGCGCAAATGCGGTCAATGCGGTACCGACCGCCATGCCAACCTTGATCCCGAAGCTGACGCTGGACACGACGAGGCCGTCCGCACGATTATTGAACTTCATCTCGTGAACTTCGACGGCATCCGCCATCATCACGAAAGTCGTGGCCGCTTGAACTCCCGTTACGATGTTGGACAGCACGAAGAGCGCGATAAACACCCCTGCTTGTGCCTGGAAGAACGGCATGGCAAGCGTAAGTAGGATCGAAATCGCGATCGCGGCGATGTTGCCGACTCGTTTGTTGTAGCGCTTGAAGAAGAGACCCGCGGAGAATCCGCCAATTAGAATCGCCACGGAGAGCAACGGCAACAGCACCGAGATCATCCACGGCATCTGAAGCACGTCCTTCGTGAAGTAGGCGACGCTCGATACCAAGACACCCAGCTTGATAAAGATGAGCAGCGCCATAATGAAGACAATGCGCCAGACTCGATTGCTGAACATCTGCGCAATACTCGTCTTGACCGGAACGCGCTGGACCACCTGAGAGGTTTGCGTGCGCTCCCTGCACTTGCGGAAAACGAGCAGATACAGCAAGGCCGAAATCGAGGCCATGATCACGGCGGCCACAGTGAAACCGTGCTGACGGTTGCCAGCGCCGACGTAGCCCACGATGGGCATGGTCAAGCCGTAGACAAAGATCGACGCAAGAGAAGTCCCCATCGAGCGGAAACTCCCGAGCTGGTTTTTCTCGGCTGGATTGCGCGTCATCAAGGGAAGCAGCGCGCTATAGGGGATGTAGAGCAGCGAGTACAGCAAGCCGAGAAGCGTCAGCGTGACGTATGCGTAAGCCAGCTTCCCGACGGGGGAGAGCTCCGGAACGGAAAAGGTCGCGACGCAAAGAATGCCGAACGGAACCGTGGCATAGAGGAGGTAAGGACGCGCTTTCCCGTAACGGCTGGATGTGCGGTCCACGATAATCCCGACCATCGGGTCGAAGATTGCGTCGAGCACTCGCGTCACCAGCATCAAGCCGCCCAGTGCGGCAACGGGCAGCAGCGCTACATCGCTGTAATAGAAGAGGAGAAAGCCCGTCACCATGTTCCAGGCAATGTTCGAAGCGATTTCTCCCGCTCCGTAGCTCAACTTCTCACCCATCGAGAGCGCCTGGGGTTCCGCCGCCGGGCTATTAAGGGACTGTTCCATGGTCCAAGAGCGCGGGTCGTCGCCTTCCCACGCCGTGTCTCCTATTAAGAGTTGTCGGTGTGGATGCAGTCTATGAGGCCGTCAGATGCTGATCAACGAACCACCCAATATCAACATCATCACGGGCGGTGATGACGAGAAGGACTGATTTGGGCTCTTGGGTCGACCAATGGAGTCAGCGAACGCTGCTGCAGGACTGTACGGACGGGCGTCCGGCGCGACCAAATCAACAGCCGCAGGGCCCTGTGGACCATCTTAACTTTACATAAATTAATTTATCGTCTTTTTAGTATGTAGCTAACACAACACCGTGCGCCGACACCGCGCGTGACCTCGTCGCATGATTTATTTTCGATAAATACAAAGTTTGCGCGAATTGGATTGATCAAATCATGCACCGCAGTCCTCGAGTGGCTGAATCAGGTGCTAAATGAAAAGCCTACCGCATGCCGCTTTTTAGCCATGAAGCGGCGCTCAGACATCATACAGCCGCCCTGAGCGCGCTACGTCGGGCTGTACCGACGTGGACGAAAAGCGCAAAATTTTGCGCCTTTTGACGCTTCGGCTTATAATTGGAGCGGAGGCCAACATGGACATTCGCTCACTCGGCAAGACCATCAGCGCACGGCGGCGGTCGCTTGGCTTGACACAAGAGCGTCTGGCGAAAATGGCTGGCCTGTCTCGTCGCACGATCCAGGCGCTGGAAGCTGGCACCTTGCAAGACCTTGGTTTTGAACGGGTCACACGGACCTTGGGGGTGCTCGGGCTGTCGTTTTCCCCGAACGTCGACGCACGAAAGCGCAAGCGCGGCTTATGGATGGCCGCAAAAAACGCCAGCGTAAGCTATCGCGGCGAACTGTCGGCGGAAATGTTGGAACGGGCGCTGGCCACGGCCGAAGTGCCATCGGGCTTCGAGGCACACGTCGGCCACTTTCTTGACGAGTCGCCGCTCGATTACGTGGTAATGGCCGTTGAGGAAGCCGCTCAGATGGAGCACCGCGCGCCGTCCGAGATATGGGCCAATGTCACGCGCCTCGCCCAGCTGCACTCGATCAACCGTAAGGATCTGTGGGCATGACCCAGCCGAAAGAGCTGCCGGCGGGTCTCTGGGAGTCCTTGCTCCCTAAGGCCCTGATGCTTGTCGATGAAATTTCGAAGCACGGTGGCGTGCCCAACCCATTTTTCACGTTTGGTGGGGGCACCGTCCTGATGCTGCGGTACGGACACCGCAACAGCAAGGACATTGATTTTTTCGTGTCCGATCCGCAGGCGCTTGGATACGTGACGCCGCGCCTGAGCGACGTCGCCGACGCCCTCTGCGATTCGCAATACACGGAAGCGGCGAATTTCGTGAAATTGCATTTGGAAGATGGCGAAATCGACTTCGTTGCGTCGCCTAATCTGCTACCTGACGCATATGCCTTCGACACTTGGGAGCTTTTCCAGCGTCCCGTCCGCGTAGAGACTGCTGCGGAAATCATTGCAAAGAAAATGTATCACCGGGGAAATCAAGGAACCGCGCGCGACCTTTTTGATCTGTCGATGGTCGCAGAGCGGGAGTCCGATGCGCTGGAGCTTGCGAGGCCGTACATATACCGTCATCTGGAGGCTTTTGCTGCTGCCCTCGATGCGCCCCCACCCGCAATGAAAGAGCGCTTCGCCGCAATCGAGATGTTGAATTATTCGCCAACATTTGAGCATGCGGTTGAGGTCGTGCGGACATTCTTTGCAGAGTTGCGAGCAGTTCGACAGAGGTCTGTGAACGAGGCCGAGTCATTCGTCTCGGACCGTGGTCTTACATTGCAGCAAATCGATACGACTCGAGGCGAGTACTGCGGCCGAATTATCTACCGCACCGAGCAACACGTGGTACAGGGTATTGGACTCCATGAGGCAGTCGTTCACAATATTGAACAGCTGGGCCGCAACGCTCAATCGGGCGACGAACTGCTCCGGATACGCTACCACAACGGGCAAGCGGCGGTCGTTTCCGTTCAGAAACCGGCCAGGACCACACATCCGTAACTCACCGGAAAGCGCCGGCACGGGCTCGCCTCAAGCAACTCTATAAGTTTATTAGTATGGCTATTCTGTCATCGTTGGAGATGTTCGTTGTGTTCAATGAATAGGAAACCTAAAAGTCTTCCACGTTGTTTGTGCATGACCCCACGTTACGATAGCGTCGACCTACTGCACGCAGCGAAACGAGCGTTTAAGCTAGACGTCGCGACTTTCCTGAGGCGCTCTTTCGAGTGCGTCGGTTCGTGTCAACACTCGCTCCCGCCCCCATTCGATCGCGGCCCGCCCGGCCCCATCGAACTCGCTAGCCTGTACAGAACCGGGCGGGGAGTGCTGAAAAGCGCTGACCGCCAAAGCCTTGGAGCCTCCTTTTTCGACGAGTGCCAAATTGCCATAAACTGCCTATATTTGACTAGGTACGCGCGAACAGCACGAATTGTAAGCAGGAGGCGAATAATGAACATCAACGCACGATCCACGTGGTTCGCGGTACTCGGACTCGCTGCACTATCAGGTGTCGCAATGGCAGGTCAACGCGACGAACTGGTCAATATTCACCTTTCCGCGACGTCGCAAAATGCGGGAAGGGTCGCAGTGGCTACCCTGGTCCCGACCAGTGCCACGACCATGCAAATTGTCCTGTTCGTCAGCGGACTCCCGTCACACGTCGCCCTGCCGGCGCGCCTCTATTCATACATCTACGCAGGCACGTGCGAGCAATTGGGACCCGCACCGGAGTTCGAACTGAATCAGCACGCAAGAGTCGGTGACCTCGTGCCGATGAGGATGTGGAAAAGCGTGCCAGTCCCGATGGCGCAGCTTCGCTCTGGCAACTACGCCGTGGTCCTGAAAACCAGTCCGGTGGACGGTTTTTATAACGTTTTTTGTGGCAACCTTGGCGGCGCTGGCCCCTCCCCGGCCTGACGACGCGGTGAGCCTCGATTTGTCCGCAGAAACGCGAGTCGTGAACGCGCTGTGACAGTAAGCGCCGATCCATTTACGTCTAGCGACCCCTCCGCCTGTTGCTCAAATCCCGAAGCCCCGCCCCTCCCTCTTCGGACGGATTTTCGTGCCCACTGCACTACAGGGTGTCGAGACATCAGAGATTTAGTATGATCGACATCGAGAGCACGCAAGCGACTGATCTCGCGGTTTCGCGCCGGTCCGCGTGACACTGAGCATTCCCTTTACCCCTGTTCTTTAAATCAGCATGCCACCGTCCGCGATTCGTTCCGGGAATCTTTTCGTCGCGACGAAATTCTCGCCGCCGCGTATTAGTACGCGCCACATCCCTCGCACCCATCTACTGGCGCGTCTGCATGAAGGCCAGCATTGCACTGCGACACTTGTTACCGGGAGCGCCGGGTTCGGAAAAACCATCCTGCTTGCGCAATGGCGGCAAAAATTGATGACAGCGGGAATCGACGTGGCGTGGCTATCGCTGAGCCACGACGACGGCCAGTTCTCGAGCTTCCATTCCTACCTGCTTGCTGCTCTGCAGCGCCTCGGCGTCCCTTGCGACGACGGAGGCTTGCTCACGGATGGCAGCACGCAGTCGATGGAAGCAACGGTTGCGGTCGTCACCACGGAGGCGGAGGCGGTCGGCAAGGAGCTTTTCTGCTGATCGACAACTATCATCACGCGGAGTCACCCGCCACGTACCGGCTGATGCAGAAACTGCTGGATCACTGCCCGGCGAACCTGCACCTCGTCATCTCTTCTCGTTCAACGCCGCAACTCGACCTTGGGCGCCTACGCATGCAAGGACAGTTGCTGGAGATCGATTTCAAGGCGCTGCCTTTCACCGTGGATGAGACGCGACACTTCCTTGAACAGAATCTCAGTTCGCCGAAGCTAAATGCCGACGAGGTGCATCTTATACACGATCTGACGGGTGGCTGGCCAGCGAGTCTGCAGCCAATCGCCACGATGCTGCGAATTCATCCCTCGAAGCGCTCCAAGCTGCGGACATTGCTGTGGAAATCAACTGATCTCCAGACTTATCTCGTCGAAGATGTCGTTGCGTATCTGCCCGCTGACTTGATCGAGTTCATGGAGAAGATTTCGGTATTGCGGCGCTTCAATGCCGAACTCGCTGAATATGTCGCAGAAAACCCCCAAGCGTCCGAAATGATCAAGCGTGCCGAGGACGAAAATCTGCTGATCTTCCGTATCGACATCGACGACGAGTTACCCTGGTATCGCTTTCATCCGCTCTTCGGCGAGTTTCTCGCACAGCGGCTGCCGCGACAAGGACACGACAAGGTTGAAGCTATCCACAGGCGTGCGAGCCGATGGTTCGCCGAGCACGACATTCTCGTCGAGGCCTTGCGCCACGCGAATCTCGGCGGAGACCTCGAATATGCGGTCGATGCGATGGAGAAAGCCACTCCCGCGACCTGGAGCATGGACTATATAAGCCCGATGCTGCATCTTCTCGACAGGCTGCCGCAGGAAACGCTGTTCGCCCATCCCAAGCTTTTCTTGTTGGGCTGTCTGACGTACGCATACTCCGGCAGGCCGGACAAGGCGGAACGATGGCTGGAAGAGATCCGTCGGACCGACGCGGTAAAGAATCCCGCCATTTCGTCCAAGCTCACGTTGATGGACGCGAGCGTCGCCATGCACCGCGACGACATGAAGCGAGTAATTGAGTTGCTCGAACCCTTGTACAAGGTGTCGTTCGATAATCGCTCCCTGCACTACCTCAGTCTGGCCGGGCTCGCGGTGGGCTACATGTCCTACGGCCGTTATGACGACGTGCGAAAAATCTATGACGACCACCCGGTCAGGCCCGAGGACCGCGACACCGATATGGCATTGGGGTTCGAGAGCCTTCGCGCGCAGATGTACCTGATGGAAGGCAACGCGCGGGAAGCCGAGCGCATCGGCGCGGATGTCCTGATCCGCGCGGAAACCACCTACGGACGCTTGTCGATCCCCGCCAATGTGTGCGCTGCCACGCTAGGCGACGTGTACTACGAGTTGGACCGTCCGGACGACGCGCTGGAAGTTCTGGCCAATCGCCCTGGCCTCGTGCGTTCGTCGACGCCGGACGTCATGATAAGGGCCTCGCTGACCCGCGCGCAATTGGATGTCTTGCGCGCATCGCCGGAGCTCGCGCTCGCCTTTCTCGAAAAGCAGACCAATCACTTCCACATTCACGGGCTGGATCGCGCGGAAGCGTACATGGTTGCGGAGCAATTGACGATTCTTCTCGCGATGGGCGATCGCTTGCGCGCCGCCGAGCGCGCGTCGAAACTGAAGGCGCTGGGGGCGCAATACCAGCATGCGACGGGGTCGCATGCGGAGATACTCGCCATCGTGGCAATGGCACGCGCACGCCTGGCGCTGGTCGATTGCAACCCCACGGACGCGCTCGATGCCTTGTCCAAAGTGCGTGATTTCGCAGAGAAATACGGCCGTGGCCGGATCCTGGTCAGAACGGCCCTGCTTTGCGCCGTTGCGCACGACGGCCTGGGCCAGGATGAAGACGTCCGACACTGCCTCGCGCAAGCGCTGCAAACCGCCGCCACACTCGGTCTGGTGCGCACGATCCTCGACGAATGGGAAGATGTTGGTGAGCTGCTTGAGCGCTTCCGGGATGAACTCGACCTGCAGCCAGCGGCTAAGCAGTATCTCGTCGACCTATTCGCCAGAGCGGTGCCCGAAAGTCCGCCGCCGGAACCCGTGCCGGCGGACCGGGACGGTCCCGAGGTACAGCGCGCTATCCTGACGCCCCGCGAACTGGAAATCATGGGGCTGATGGCGCAGGCAATGTCAAACAAGCGGATTGCGCTGACGCTCAACATTACCTTCGGGACAGTGAAATGGAACGTCAAGAACATCCTGGACAAGCTGGAGGTGTCGAGCCGCTACGCCGCGATCGCCGTCGCGCGCCAGCGAGGGTTTCTCAAGTAACGCGCGACGCGCTGGCGGTCGGCCGCAGCCGGCGCTTCCGGCCGGCCAGGCTTATTCCACGATGACCGTCTGTCCGCGAGCCGACCACTGCTGCATCTTGTTTTCGTAGCGGTCTTCGATCAAGCTGCGACGAATCTTCAGGCTCGGCGTCAGCAGGCCATTTTCCGTGGTCCATGCATCGTTCACGACTACCACGAAGGCGAGCTTTTCATGGCCCTCCAGCGTGGTGTTCGCGTCGTTGAGCACGGCCTGCAACTCGGCCTCGAGGACACTGCGACTGCCGGCATCCCGCATCTCGCTTCTCGCATCCGCGCCGAGCATCAGGAGAGCGAACGGTTGCGGAAAACCGTGTCCGGTCACACAGACGGCTTCGATCTTCGGATGGCCAAGCTTGTTCTCAATGGGCGCGGGCGCGACGTACTTGCCCTTGCTCGTCTTGAAGATCTCCTTGACGCGGCCGATGATCTTCAGGCGTCCGATCTCGTCCAGCTCGCCACGGTCCCCGGTTTTGAAGAACCCGTCTTCCGTAAAGCTCTCGGCAGTCAGCGCGGGCTGATTGTAGTAGCCCATCATCATCGTGGTCGCCTTGACCAGCACTTCGCCGTTCTCGCCAATGCGGCATTCCACGCCCGGCATTGCTTGGCCTGAATAGCCGGGACGCACGAGGCCCGGCCTGCTGTAGTGCGAGTACGACAGATTCTCCGTCATGCCGTACACATCCAGCAGTTCGAGCCCCAGCGCGCGATACCAGTTGGTGATTTCGAACGGCAACGGCGCTGAGCCTGTGAAAGCGATGCGCGCAGCATCGAGGCCGAGCATGCCCAGTAGCCGCTTCTTCAGCGCTTCGGCCTCGGACGACCGTTCGTGGATCAGCGCCTGTTGCTCGGCCGGCACTCTTGAGCAAATGCTCTGGTAGAACTTGGTCCACAGGCGCGGCATTGAGATGAATGCCGTGGGGCGGGCCCGCAGCAGGTCTTGTGCAAAGCTCGCCAGGCTGTCGTTGAAGAAAACGTGAAAGCCGTGGCACAGCGCGTTGCACTCGATGAAGCAACGCTCGGCCGTATGCGCGAGCGGCAAGTACGAGAGCACACGGTCCTCCGTGGTAAATCTACAGAACTCACCCGAGCGGCTTGCATATTCGAACATGCCAGCGAAGCTGTGCATCACGCCCTTGGGCCGACCCGTGCTGCCCGATGTGTAAATGATGGTCGCCATGTCGGCGGGAGCGGGCAGATGCACATCGCGCAGCGGCTCGTGCAAAGCGGCGATCTGATCCCATGTCTGCATGCCGGGCGCTTGCGGTGACATCGGCATGTAGATGATCGGCGCACCCGCCGGTACGACCTCGCGGATCTCGTTCCACGAATCTGTCTTGCCATCGAGCTTACCGGCGAAGATCACACGGACGTCGCAGTGGTCGAACACGTATTTCGCCGTGTCGGCGTTGGCGGTCGGATAGAGCGGCACCGAAACATGGCCCGCCAGCCAGATGGCGACATCCGCGAGCATCCAGTGCGCGCTGTTCTTGCCGACGATGCCGATGGAGCTGCCCCGCGGCAATTGCAGCGATTGCAGGTAGGCGGCCGCGCGGCGCGCCTGGTCACCGGCGTCGCGCCACGTATAGTCGACCACCCGCCCGTCCGGCATCGATTCGGTCAGGAAGACCGCATCGGGCTGGGTAAGCTCCCAGTGCAGGAAACGGTGGACCAGGGTGGATGAATTGTTGTCGATCATTGATGTCTCCATTCGTCTTCTTCGCCGGTGCGGCGCGCCGGACGAAGATCGTCCGTTGCGGCCTGCTGCCGGGTACGGTTGCGGCGGATCACTCGCGGCACCAGTCCTGCAATACCGTCTCGGTATGTTGGCCACGTTGTGGAATGCTGCGGGGTCTGCCTGTCGGCGTAGCGGAGAATCGTGGCGCGGGGTTGGCTTGCAGAATACCATCGACCGTGCTGTACACGCCGCGCGCGGCCATGTGCGGATGGGCCGCCGCCTCGTCCGGATTCAGTACCGGCGCGAAGCATGCGTCGGTGCCTTCCAGCAACGCGCACCACGCGTCGCGGGTTCGCGTGGCGAAGAGCACCGCGAAGCGCTCGTGCAGTTCCGGCCAGCGCACCGGATCGTAGGCCGCGGCATGAAGCGGGTCGTCTGTCAGGCCCAGCTTTTCCAGCAGCAGCTTGTTGAAACGCGGCTCGACTGCGGCGATCGAAAGGAACTTGCCGTCGGCGCAGCGGTAAGTGCGATACCAGTGCGGACCGTCCAGCAGGCTGCGTCCGCGCTCGTTGACGAACTGACCGGTCGACTTCAGGCTCAGAATCAGGTTCAGCATGTGGGCGCTGCCGTCGACGATCGCGGCGTCGACCACCTGGCCCTTGCCGGTCGCCCGCGCGCTCATGATGCCCGCCAGCAAGCCGACCGCCAGATACATCGAGCCGCCCCCGATATCGCCGACGAGGCTCGGCGGCGACATCGGCGCTTCGCCGGGCTGGCCTGACCACCACAAGGCACCCGATAGGGCAACGTAGTTCAGATCGTGACCCGCCGCTTGCGACAGCGGACCGTGCTGGCCCCAACCGGTCATCCGGCCGTACACGAGTTTCGGATTGCGCGCGAGGCACACATCCGGTCCCAGCCCGAGCCGCTCCATCACGCCCGGGCGCATGCCTTCGATCAGCGCGTCGCAGTTCTCCACGAGTTTGAGGACGGTTTCGACACCCTCCTGCGTCTTGAGATCGACCGCAATCGAGCGCTTGCCCCGGTTCTGGATCGCATGCTTGCCGAGGTCGAGGTCTTCCCGACCCATCTGCTTCTTGTCGACGACGACGACGTCGGCGCCCATGTCCGCCAGCAGCATGCCGCAGATCGGCGCCGGACCCATTCCCGCAATTTCCAGGACGCGCAGTCCCTGCAGCGGACCGCTCCCATTCCAAGTCATTTCCTAACCTCCAGAGCGGACGCCACCTCAGGAGGTGGCGTCTTGAACACGTACTCGACAGATAAGTGAACCGCCAGCGTCAGCCGCGTGCGGCCTGCATCCTCGTCACGTAGGCATGCACCTGCTGGCCGGCATCCTCGCGGAAGGCCGCCGTGCTCCAGTCGCTGATCTGCGCGAAGCGCGCCTCCACGGCTTCAGGCGTCAGCTCCGACACTGGGATCGCCACCGGCGCCGTGTCCACCATGCGCATCGTCGAGAACACCCCGCCGCTCGCACCGAGCACCACCCGGTTCGGCGCGTTCTCGCTGACGAGGTATAGCGCACCCGGCGTCACCGTTTCAGGACCGGTCGCCTCGAGCAGGTGCGCCGGGAAAACGTCTTCCGTCATGCGTGTGGCCGCCATTGGCGCGAGCGTGTTCACGCGGATGTCGTTCTTCGTGCCCTCGATGCCAAGCATGTTCATCAGCCCCACCAGCCCGACCTTCGCCGAGCCGTAGTTGGCCTGGCCGAAGTTGCCGAACAAGCCCGCCGCCGACGTCGTCATCAGTACGCGGCCGTAGTTCTGCTCGCGCATGATTTCCCACACCGCCTTGGTGCAATACGCCGAGCCCATCAGGTGCACGTCGACCACCGCGCGGAAGTCCGCCATCTCCATCTTCGAGAAGCTCTTGTCGCGCAGAATGCCCGCGTTGTTGATCAGGATATCGATGCGGCCGAATTCGGCCTTGGCCTGCGCGACCATCGCTGTCACCTGCTCGAAGTCGGCAACGTTGGCGCCGTTGGCGATGGCCTCGCCACCGGCGTGACGGATCTCCTCGACGACGGCAAGGGCGGCATCGGACGAGCCGCCCTTGCCGTCGCGGCTGCCGCCGAAGTCGTTGATCACCAGCTTCGCGCCGCGTCTGGCCAGTTCCAGCGCGTGCATGCGCCCCAGGCCGTTGCCGGCTCCCGTCACAATGGCCACTCGGCCGTCAAAGCGAATCGTCATGGTCTGCCTCCAAGCAGAAAGTAAAAGTTCAGGCAAACAGCCGAAGGATGGCCCGGCTAGGCATGCGGACCTATCCGGGCCGTCCGATCTAGCGCAGCACGCTGTCTCGCAGCAGCAACTACTCCGGGCTCAGTGTGAAATCGCTATCCGTCCGCTGCCTAGAGTTGGAAAAGGAGCTTGGCGATGATGCCGCGCTGCACTTCGCTGGTACCGCCATAGATGGTCGATGCGCGGCGGAAGAACATGTCGTTGGCGATGCCCCGCGCCGTGTCCTGCAGCGGATAGGGCTCGTCCGGTGCTGGATCGTGCGGATGCGCATACGCCACCGCGCCGTAGTCACCGAGCGCCTCGACCTGCGCTTCGGTGATGCGCTGCTGCAATTCCGTACCGCGGATCTTGAGCATCGAGCCCAAGGTCAGCGAGTCCGGGTGGTGCTCCATCTCCAGCTTGGCCACGCGTTGGACCATCATGCCGATCGCCTGCAACTCGGCGTCCAAACGTGTCAGTTTCAGTGCGAATTCCGGCCGCTCGATGAGCCGTTGCCCGCCGATGCGCTGCGCGGCGCCGAACTGGAGCAGTTCGCGCATGTAGCGCTTGAGCGCCGGCAGTTCCGCCGCGGTGGAGTGCTCGTTATTGAGCAGGAACTTGGTGATGCGCCAGCCGGCGCCCTCCTCCCCGACCAGGTTGCCGACGGGCACGCGCACGTCGTTGAAGAACGTCTCGTTCAGGTGATGGCAGTCATCGATACTGCGGATCGGCCGCACGGTGATGCCGGGCGTTTTCATGTCCACCAGCAGGAAGCTAATGCCAGCCTGCTTCTTGCCCTCGGTGCTAGTGCGCACCAGCAGAAAGATCCAGTCGGACTCGTGTGCATAGCTGGTCCAGATCTTCTGGCCGTTGACGACGTAATGGTCGCCGTCGCGCGTGGCACGTGTCTTCAGCGAAGCGAGGTCGGAGCCGGAGCCCGGCTCGGAAAAGCCCTGGCACCAGAGTCGCTCACCCTGCACGATCGCCGGCATGTGCTCGGCCTTCTGCTCGGACGTAGCGAACGCGTTCAGCACCGGGCCCAGCAGCTTGTGCACGAAACCGTCCTGGGTCGGGGTGCCGGCCGCCACGCACTCCTCATCGAACACCAGTTGCTCCGGCAGCGACCAGCCATTGCCGCCATGCTCGGCCGCCCAGTACGGCGCACCCCAGCCGTGCTCATGCAGGAGCTTCTGGAAGCGCAGGACCTGGTGTCGCGGCGAGCGGGTGCTGCGCGGCAGCCCCTTGAGGTCCGCCGGAACGTGCTGCTCGAGGAAATGCCGGATTTCCTGGCGAAACGATGCCAGGCCGGGATCAGGTTGAAAATCCATTCGAGATGCTCTCCGTCAGTCCTTGCGGTACATGGTGACGACCGCTGCCCCGCCGATGCCGACGTTGTGCTGCAGGGCGATACGGGCGCCATCGACCTGGCGCTGGTCGGCCCGGCCACGCAATTGCTGCACCAGTTCGGTCGCCTGGGCGAGACCCGTCGCGCCGATCGGGTGACCCTTCGATAGCAGGCCGCCCGACGGATTGACCACGTACTTGCCGCCGTAAGTGTTATCGGCGGCGTCGACGAATTTCTGCGCGCCGCCCTCCGGGCACAGGCCCAGCGCTTCATAGCTCAGCAGTTCGTTCTGCGCGAAGCAGTCGTGCAGTTCGAGGACATCGATGTCCTCGGCGCCGATACCGGCCTCCTCGTACACCTTGTTGGCCGCCGCCCGCGACATGCCGTAGCCGGCGACATGCCGAAGGTCGCCGGACCTGAAGGTCTCCGGACCATCCGTGGCGATGGCCTGGCCAGCGATCCACACGCTCGCATCGAGGCGATGTTTGCGTGCGTAGGATTCGCTGCACAGCACGACAGCGGCCGCGCCGCACGTCGGCGGGCACGCCATCAGGCGCGTCATGACGCCGGGCCACATCATCTGGTCGGCCATGACCTCTTCGGCGGTGACTTCCTTGCGGAACACCGCCATTGGGTTGTTCATCGCATGGCGGCTCGCCTTGGCGCGGATCTTCGCAAAGGTTTCCAGCGGTGTTCCGAAGCGGCGCATATGCTCCAGCCCGGCCGCCCCGAACAGGCGCAGCGCCATCGGCACGCCTTCGGGCACCACGCTGGCGCACTCCTGCAGGAACGGGTCGAGCGGAGCCGGACGGTCGTTGTAGAGACCGCCCAGCGCACCCGGATTCATTTGTTCGAAGCCGAAGGCCAGCACGATGTCCACTCTGCCGCTAGCGATGGCCTGATTGGCCAGGAACAGCGCCGATGACCCGCTCGCGCAGTTGTTGTGGACGTTGACGACCGGAATCCCGGTCATGCCGATGTCGTAGAGCACGCGCTGGCCGCAGGTCGAGTCACCGAAGATATAGCTGGCGTAAGCCTGCTGGATCGATTCGTAGCCCACTGCCGCGTCCGCCAGCGCGAGGCGCACGGCCTGTGCGCCCATGACCGTATACGGTTCGCTCTGGCCTGGTTTCTTGAACGGAATCATGCCGACCCCGGCAACAACGACCTTCTCGGTCATCTCTTTCTCCTTGGTTTAGACCACTCACGGGCAGGCGTCCCGACGACGTCCGCTGGCGCGCTGCGGCGCAACGGCGCGGCTTGCCGCGTGAAGTACGCATCAACGATATCCGTCGACCGTCCCGGGGCGCACCTCCCGAAATGGAGACAGGGAAGGGGTTCGCGTCAGCGCCTGCCTGAGCGCTCGTCAGATCCGATACATCGTGACGACCGCCGCGCCGCCGATGCCGACGTTGTGCTGGAGCGCAATGCGGGCGCCTTCGACCTGGCGTTTGTCCGCCCGGCCGCGCAATTGCTGCACGAGTTCCGTGCACTGCGCGAGGCCCGTCGCGCCGATCGGGTGCCCCTTCGACAGCAGGCCGCCCGACGGATTGACCACGTACTTGCCGCCGTAGGTGTTGTCGCCGTCGTCGACGAATTTCTGCGCCCCGCCTTCCGGGCACAGACCCAGCGCTTCGTAGCTGAGCAGTTCGTTCTGCGCGAAGCAGTCGTGCAGCTCGACCACATCGACTTCCTCGGCGCCGATGCCGGTCTGCTCATACACCTTGTTCGCCGCCGCGCGGGACATGCTGAAGCCGGCGAGGTCGCGCAGATCGTTCGAGGCGAACACCTCGGGGCCGTCCGTCGTCAGCGTCTGACCGGCGATCCAGACGCGAGCGTCGAGGCTATGCTTCTTCGCATAGGCTTCGCTGCACAACACGACCGCCGCTGCGCCGCAGGTCGGCGGACAGGCCATCAGTCGCGTCATCACGCCCGGCCACATCACCTTGTCGGCCATCACGTCCTCGGTGGTCAGCACGTTGCGGAACACCGACATCGGGTTGTTGAACGCATGACGGCTCGCCTTGGCGCGGATCTTCGCAAAGGTCTCCAGCGGCGTGCCGAAGCGGCGCATGTGCTCGAGCCCGCCGCCACCGAAAGTCTGTAGCGCCTGCGGCACGTCGACCGAGCCGAGCAGTTCGTTGAGCTTCTCGCTGAAGCGCTCGACGGGATTCGGCTTGTCGGCGAAATTGGAGCCGAGCGCGCCCGGGTTCATCTGCTCGAAGCCAACCGCCAGCACGATATCCACTTCGCCGCTCGCGATGGCCTGGCGCGCCATGTACAACGCCGTCGATCCGCTCGAGCAGTTGTTGTTGACGTTGATGATGGGGATGCCCGTCATGCCGACGTCGTACAGCACGCGCTGGCCGCAGATCGAATCGCCATAGATATAGCTGGCGAACGCCTGCTGGATCGATTCGTAGCCCACGCCAGCGTCCGCCAGCGCGAGGCGCGCCGCCTCGGCGCCCATCACCGGGTAGGGATCACTCTGCCCTGGCTTCTTGAAGGGGACCATGCCGACCCCCGCAACCACGACCTTCTGTGTCATGTCTTGTTTCCTTGGAAAGTTGAATGTATGTCAGAAAAGACGCTCGGCGCCCGGATAGATCGGCGCTTCTTTCGCGAAGAAGCGCCGCATCGCTTCGGCGCTGAAACTGCTGGACGTACACATACCTTGCAGCGTCGCCTCCATCTGGAGCATCGCTTCCCGGTCGGTCTCGTAGGCGCGGTTCATGATCCGCTTGGCCGCGCCCAGCACGTGAGTCGGCGCATCGTCGAAGCGCTGCGCCATCTCGATGGCGATATCGCGCAGTCGCTCGGCCGGCACCACTGCTTGAACCAGGCCTAGCGCCAGCGCCTCGTCGGCCGAAATGTCGCGTGCGGTGAACACGATCTCCTTGGCGCGAGCCACGCCGACCAGTCGCGGCAACGTGTACATGAGCCCGAGATCCGGACCGAAGCCGATGCGCGCGAAGTTGGCGACCAGTTTCACGTTCGGGCCGGCGATCACGAAGTCCGCCGCCAGCGCGAGCGAGAAGCCCGCGCCCACCGCGAAACCGTCGACCGCAGAGATCACCGGCTTCTCCAGATCCATCAGCGCCGTGTACCAGCGCTGGTGGTTGACCAGCACGTCACGGCCGATGAAGCCTTTGTCGCCCTCTTCGTCACCGCCCGCCAGGTCCGCGCCCGAGCAGAAGTGACCGCCCGCGCCCGTCAGCACGACCGAGCGGATCTCGCGGTCGGTCTGCACCGTCCGGATGGCGGCGATCAGCAGATCCCGGGCAGAACTGTCCAGCGCATTGCGGCGGTGTGGCCGGTTCAGCGTGATGACGGCCGTCTTGCCGATGCGCTCGAAAATGACCGCGTCTTCGCTCATGCGACTCCTCCTGTTCTGTGTTTCTTGCGACTATTTTTTTCAGGCGCGGGCAAAGATGCCGACGTGCTCGGTCGACTCCTCGACCCGCCACAGTCCGCCGCCATTGCCCTGCAGTGCGATGCGCGCGCCTTCGACCTGGCGCTTTCCGCAGTTGCCGCGCAACTGTTCCACCAGTTCGAAGATCTGGCCCAGGCCAGTGGCACCGATCGGGTGGCCCTTCGACTCGAGGCCGCCCGACGGGTTGATCGGCAGCCGGCCGCCCAGCGTGGTCTCGCCCCGCTCGGCCATTTCGCCGCTCGCGCCCGGCTCGCACAGCCCCAGCGCCTCCACCGCCAGCAGTTCGCCGATCGCGGTGGCGTCATGGATCTCGGCCACGTCGACGTCTTCCGGTGAAATACCAGCCTGCTCGTAGGCCGCCTTACCGGCCTGGAGCGTGCAGCCGTTGTCGAAATCAGTGGCGGCGCGAGCCGAGGCCGAGCGCACCACGCTCGCCAGCACCTTGATCGCGCGCTGGCGATCGAAGCCGTACTTTTTCAGTGCGGATTCCGTGCAGACGATGGCGGCGGCGGCGCCGTCGGAGATCGGCGAGCACATCGGCAGCGTGATCGGATAGGTGATGGGCGGCGCCGCGAGAATTTCCTCGATGCTCATCGCGTTGCGGTATTGCGAGCGCTCGTTATGCACCGAGTGGCCGTGGTTCTTCGACGACACGGCTGCCAACTGGCGCTGCGTGATGCCGAAGCGCTCCATCAGTCCGCCTCGGCCGATCGCCGCATACACGTCCATGAACGGGCTGTACGGCTTGTCCGACTGCGAGCCCGGCGGCGGCACGATGCCCTTGCCCATCTCCGCGAGGTAGTTTTTGTTCTCCTCGAATGTCTCGATGTCCCAAGCCGACTCGAAGGCCGAGAACATTTTGGCTTTGTCCTTCGAGAACATCTTCTCGGCGCCCACGGCAATGGCGATATCTGCCGCCCCGGCTCGCAGCTGGTTCACCGCGAGGTTGAACGCGTGGCTCGATGAAGCGCATGCGCCTTCGATATTGAAGATAGGAATACTGTCGAAACCGAGCGGCAGCAGCGCCACTTGACCACGGATCATGTGCTGCCCGTCGAAGTGGCCCTGCGTGCAGTTGCCATAGAAGGCCGCCTGCACCCACTTGCGCTCACAACCGGCGTCCGCCAGGGCGTCTTCCACGGCCGAGGCGGTCAGTTGCTTGATGGTTTTGTCGGCGTGGCGGCCAAACGGCGTCATGCCGACGCCGACGATGTAGATGTTTTCCATGATGTTCTCGATCCAGTATTGGGCTCAATAGCCCTTGAATTCCGGCGTACGCTTCTCGGCGAAAGCGCGCAGGCCCTCGGCGATGTCATACGAGCGTTGGTGATTGCGCAGTTCCAGCAGTTCGTGGCGCAAAGCGTCGGCCAGCGGCTTGTCGGCGGTCTCGTCGGCCACCTTCTTCATCTTGCGCAGCACCAGCGGGCTCTTCGTCGCGAGCTTGTCGCCGATGGCCTGCACACGCGCCACCAGTTCACCGTCGGCCACGACCTCGACGACCAGGCCGTACTGCTTCATGTCGCCGGCCGGCAGCGATTCGCCGGTGAACAGCAGGTACTTGGCCACGTTCAGCGGAATCTTTCGCCCCAGAACGGCCGCGCCGCCGCCGCCGGGGAACACGCCGAAGTTCGAGTGGGCATCGCCAAAGCGCGCGCTCTGCGCAGCGATCACGAAGTCGCAGGCCAGCACCGTCTCCAGGCCGCCGGCCACCGCGAGGCCGTTGACAGCGGCGATTGTGGGCTTCGGAAAGGCGCGTAGCGTGTCGAAGAACGCGACGAGCGTGTCCAGAAGGTCTGGCTCGCCGGGACCGGGAGTACCGCTTGCCTTCAGGTCGGCGCCCGCGCAGAAGGCGAGGCCGGTGGCAGTCACGGCGACCACCCGCACCTGGTCGTCCTGCTGCCAGTTACGCAATTGCGCGGTCATGGCCAAAGCCATGTCCTTGCTGATGGCGTTGCGGGCCTGTGGCCGCATCAGGGTGATCCAACCGACCTGGCCTTTCACCTCAAAGGACACAGATTCACTCATGTCTTCTCCTCAATAGATTCCATACGGCGTTCTTGCCTGCTCGTCACGATATGCATCGCGGCGCTTGCGTTCACCTCCCCTTGCGGACGCAATGCGCTTCCTGTTTGCTCTGGATGCCGGCCTACGCCTCACTGGCGGCCTCGGCCCTGTCTACTAGGGAGGGGACGTTCCAACATGCAGCTGGCTATCGTTCGATGAGCCAATCTGGCCCATCACCCGTCATCACGGAGACAACATGGACTTCAGCGCATACCAGCACATCACCTTCACCCGGCGCGGCCGCGTCCTCGAAATCACCCTGAACCGCCCGGAGCAGTTGAATGCCGTCAACGGCGGGCTGCATGCCGAGTTGGCCCGGGTGTTCATCGACGCGAATAACGATCCCGAGTCGGAAGTCATCGTGCTGTCCGGCGCAGGGCGTGCCTTCTCGGCTGGGGGGGACCTGGAGGCTGTCAAGGCTGGCTTCGACGACCCCGCTGCGTTTCGCGTCACGGCGCGCGAAGGTAAGCAGATCGTCTTTGCCCAGCTCGACTGCGAGAAGCCGATCATCGCCAAGGTCAACGGTCCGGCGATCGGCCTCGGCTGCAGCATCGCGTTGTTCTGCGACGTGATCTTCGCTGCCGACACCGCGAAGTTCGCCGATCCGCACGTCAATGTCGGCCTCGTGGCCGGCGATGGGGGCGCCATCATCTGGCCGCAGCTGATCGGTTACGCCCGCGCCAAGGAATATCTGCTGACCGGCGATCCGATCCCTGCCATCGAAGCCGCCCGCATCGGCCTGATCAACCATGCCGTGCCGGCCGCCGAGCTGGACGAGTGCGTCAATCAGTTCGCCGACCGTCTCGCCAATGGCGCGAGCAACGCGATCCGCTGGACCAAGGTGTCGACCAACATCGGCCTCAAGCAGCTCGCGCACGCTGTCATGGATACCTGCATGTCGTACGAGTGGCTGGCGAGCAAGACAGAAGACCATCGGGAGGCGATCACCGCCATCCTCGAAAAGCGCAAGCCGGAGTTCACTGGCAAGTAAGCGGTGCGGCGACGGACGGTCCGCACGCTGCCGGCCGACCGCGCGTAGGCTTCCCTTCGGCGGTCCCGGCAACCCATCGAAGGGTTAAAGTCAGAGAGGAGCGCACGCCTGCGGCGAAGCCGGAAACGTGCGCCCTACGCCCGCCCTCAAGCCGTCAGGCCGCCATCGATCATGTAGTGCGCGCCCGCGACGAATGACGCCTTGTCGGAGCACAGCCACATCACCAGTTCCGCCGCCTCTTCCGGCTCGCCCGGCCGGCGCAGGATGGACGCCGCCAGCAACGCATCCGCGGTTCCCGGCGGTGACGCCGTGGCCAACTCCTCTGCCATCGCCGTCTTCACGACGCCCGGGCAGATCGCGTTGATGCGGATACCGTACCTGCCGTACTCCCTCGCCGCCGATCGGGTCAGACCAATGACGCCATGCTTTGACGCCGCGTACGCCGAACTGAAGGGAGCACCGCGCACGCCGGCGACGGAAGCGGTATTGACGATCGAGCCGCCGTGCTCTTTCATCGCGCGCAGCTCATGCACCATGCAGTGGAAGACCCCGTTCAGGTTGACGTCGATGATCCGGTGCCAGTGCGCGAAGCCTTGATCCTCCGTCTTGGAAACCCGGCCCGGCATGCCGGCGTTGTTGAAGGCGATGTCCAGCCTGCCGAAGCGCTCGACAGCGGCTTTCACCATCGCCGCGCAATCCTCTTCGCGGCTCACGTCCACGTGCTGGAACATCGCCTCGCCGCCTTCCCGTTCGATCTCGGCGACCACCGCCCGGGCCGCCTCCTCCGCCCTGTCGGCGACTACCACCCGTGCGCCGGCTCGCGCGAACAACAGTGCAGTGGCGCGGCCAATTCCCGCCGCGCCGCCCGTAACGATCGCAACCCTGCCCTGCAAGTCAGACATTTCTTCCTCCCTGTAACTGAACGTTCCCGCGCTCATGCCTGTTCCGATAGCAGCGTTCGTAACCGGCGACGCCCTGGCACGCCTGCCCGATATGGCAGCGGTTGCGCCGGCTCCACGACAACTCGAGGAGCGACGTACTCATCACCAGGCCGAACGCGGCAAAGGTCCCAGTCGCGCGGCAACTGCGGCCGGGTCATCGCACCCTGGCACTCCAACAATAGGGGCCCGCACCACCCGCCTCACCTCTATCTTTGGGAGGGCACACCGAGCCGATCGTGCAGCCGCCGGTGCCCCCGGGAAGGCTGGTGCGTTCGGACGCCCTCCCGCCCGGGGAGGGGCGCGCTGTAGATCGACGTGCTTATCCTTGTTGCATCCCATTTCCCTGTGGACGGGTGAGCCTGACAAGCCGCCGATACCCTGTTGTCAACATGTGATCAGAGAAGAAACCATGAAACCGTGCTTTCGCACTTTCCGCGTCGCCTTGCTGGTGGCGGTTGCTGGCGCAGCCCTTCCCACGGTAGCGGAGACCACGCCGGCGGAACCACAAGCGACCCCGCTGACGGTAACGGTCGACAACTTCGCGCGCGCGGAGTCCGACATGTACTTTTCTACGGTCGTGAAACAAGGCGGCTTCGGCAAGTTGCGTCACTATCGCGACCTGATGCCGATCGACCGGCAATCGGTCGTGCGAGCCAATCGCGATACCGTCTACTCGACGGGAGTTTTCGACCTGAACGCTGGCCCCGTGACGATTACCCTGCCGGATGCGGGCACGCGGTTCCGCTCGGTGACGGCGATCAATGAAGATCACTTCACGATGATGGTGGCCTATGGAAAAGGACCCTATACATTGACGCGCAAACAGATCGGTACGCGCTACGTGATGATTGGCGTTCGCACGCTGGTCGATGCGCGCGATCCGGCGGACCTGCGGGCGCTTCATGCCCTGCAGGATGGCATTGCGTTGCAGCAAGCCGCGCCTGGAAGCTTCAAGGTTCCGGACTGGGACAAGACCAGCCAGAAACGCGTTCGCGACGCGCTCGCCACGCTGGGTGACACGCTTTCGGACTTGAACGATGCCTTCGGCATGCCGGGGAAGATCTCACCCATTCACCACTTGATCGGCACCGCCATCGCGTGGGGCGGTAATCCAGAAAAGGACGCCATGTATCTCAACGTGAAGCCGCGCCGCAACGACGGCGCCACGGTGTATCGCCTGCGGGTGGGCGACGTGCCGGTGGACGGCTTCTGGTCGATCAGCGTCTACAACGATAAGGGCTACTTCGAGCCGAACGCTCAGGGCGCATATACGTTGAACAACGTGGCGGCGAAGAAGGATGCCGACGGCATGGTATCGGTGCAATTCGGCGGCTGTGATGGACAGCGGGCGAACTGCCTGCCCGTCACCCCCGGCTGGAACTACATGGTCCGACTGTATCGGCCTCGTGTGCAGGTGCTTGACGGCAGCTGGAAGTTTCCGGAGGCCGAAGCCGTTCAATGAACTGGTGCGCACCCCATGGCGTCATAGTGGCTCGTTCGTCAGATTCTTTCTGCTGAACCAGAATGCGCGCAGCGGCGACGCCAGAGAGCAGGTTACCTGGCGTCTCTCAGTTCGCCGGCTCCGCTTCCGGGAAGGTCCACTTATCATCCAGGATCTCCGCGCGCGGCCGATAGAGCCGCACCATGTAGTTCCATCCTTTCGTGATCGGCAGACAGTTCGGTATCCCGGCATCGCAGCCGCCGAACCGGATGGTGATCGCGCCGTCCGCGTCCTTTCTGGCCGTGATGTCGTTTACGGTGTATGCATCGTATGCATTCTTTTCGTAGTAACCCTCGGCGTTATAGACACTGATCGACCAGAAGCCGTCGACAGGAACGTCCTTGACCTTCAGCGTGTAGCGCGTGCCGCCGTCGTTCTTTGCTGGAACGACGTTGAGATAGACTGCATCGCGGGGCGCGTTAGCCCCCCATGCCGAAGCGGCGCCGATCAGATATTGGACCGGATCGACTTCCTTTTTTGTTCCAAAGGCGCGTCGTGTGTCGGTGACCGTGCTCGCGAGAACGAGGAGCGCTTCGCGCACCTTTTTCTCGCTTTTCTTGTCCCAGTTCGGAATCTCGAACTTTCCAGGTCCGCCCGGCTGCGAAACCTTGATTGCGTCCTGTAACGCATGGGCGCGCTTGAGATCGCCTGGGTCGTGCGGATCGACCAGCGTGCGAACGCCGACCATCACGTACCGCGTACCGATTGTCGCTTTGTCCAGTGTGTGGGCGCCGGCTCCATATTCGGTCGTCGTGTATTGATCCTCGCTAATCACCTGTAGCGACATGAACCGCGGTCCGGCATCCGGCAAAGTAACGGTGACCGGGCCAGCGTCGAGATCAAAGACGCGCGTCGAATACAACGTGTCGCGGTTGCCCCGGATGACGGTCTGATGATCGATGGGAAGAAGGCCGCGGTTATGATGCCAGCCCCCGAATCCGCCGTCGGTCACGGAGTTATTAAAGTAGAGATCGGTTTCGGCCCGCACGAAGTTGTCCACGGTCACTGCGGCCGGGGCGCCCAGCGGTTCTTCGGTCGTGGCCCACGCGATCGACGACAGAGCGGTACTTGCAATCGTCAACCCGACGATGCAGCGGGAGATTCGCAAGCGAGGCTTCATGGTGTGCCCTCGTCGGTTTTGTCTATCAGGGCGCAGTCAAACCGCGCGCCATTGGCCTTCCCAGAAGCGGGCACGAATGTCGCGTTTCAGAACCTTGCCTACCGCACTACGCGGCAGATCGGGCCAGAATTCAACCGACTTGGGCGTCTTCAGGCTACCCAGGGCGGTCTTGCACATCACAATCACTTCGTCCGCCGACAGCGTCTTGCCGGCCTTGAGCTGCACCACGGCCTTGGCGGCCTCGCCCCATTTCTCGTCGGGCACACCCACCACCGCGCAATCGAGCACCGCGGGATGACTGTTGATGACCGCCTCGATCTCACTCGGAAACAGGTTGAAGCCACCACTGACGATCATATCCCGGGTGCGATCGAGAACGGTGATGAAGCCTCGTTCATCGCGCACGCCTACGTCAGTGGTGTGATGCCACCCGAACGCCGACACTTCCGCAGTCTGCCCGGGGTTCTTGTAGTAGCCCTTCATGACGCTGGTCGATTTCACGACGATCTCGCCCTTCACGCCAGGCCCCGCGAGATTGCCCGACTCGTCCATGATCTCAACCCATCCGAACGGGCCAGGCTGCCCCGCCGACCGAAGTACGCCTTCATCGAGCGAGCCGTCCGGTCTCAGATAATCGGCTGGCTTCTTGATGAGGCAGCAGAGGCACTCGCTTTGCGCGAACACCTCGTAGATCACTGGACCGAGGCGCCGGATTGCCTCACGCATTTTCTCGGGCGCGATGGGCGCGCCGCCAACCAGGACCGCACGCAGCGACGACAGATCGGCGCTGGCCGTGCGCGAATCGCCAATCAAGGTATAGATGACGGTCGGCGGTACAAACAGGTGCGTAATCCGGTCGCGTTCGATCGCGGCGAGCACAGCCTCGACGTCGAACGCGGGCAGCACGACTGTCATGCCGCCGCGCGCCGCGCTGGCGAACGTCAGATAGCTGGCCGCGTGGGTCAGGGGCGCCACCGCGAGCACGCGTGTCTCGCTGTCCATGCCCAGATTGACGAACGTGGAGACGATCCCCATCTCCACTGACCTGTTCGTGTGGACGGCTGCCTTCGACGGTCCGGTGGTACCGCCGGTGGGCTGCAGCAGGACAGTGCGGTCCGGTTCTTCGGGGCCGGCGCAGAACGGAGTGCCGTGCGACGCGGTCCAGTCCGCCAGATAGCGTCCGTCAGCCGAGGGCGCGTCGATGCTGATGAAACGGCAAGTCGGCGCAAGGCCGCTCCTGAGTTGCGGGACGAGCCGCTCGTAGGCGCTGTGGAAGAAGACGAGCTGCACATCCGCGTATTCCAGTACCTGGATGTTCGTTTCCACCGAATTGCGCGTGTGAACCGCTACCCACGCCATGTCGGCGCGGTTGATAGCGATCTGGAGCAGACTGACGCGGTAGTCGTTGGGCGCGTAGATCGCGACATGCGCCCCCGCCGCCAGCGACGGCTCGGCGGCGAGAGCATGCGCCACGGCATGGACGAAACGCTGGGCATCGGCGAAATCGATGCGCACGGCCCCGTCGACGAAAGCGGTGCGGCTCGGAAAACGGGACGCGGCGGCGTCGAAGTAGTCGGCAAGGCGCATGGGTCAGACGGCTCCTCAAGTTTGAGTCAATTGCTTTTCGGCGCGCGATTGCTCCTAAGAACTCGAAACCTATGTCCGGGCTTCGAGTTCGCTCACGAGTTCCGGGGCGACGGCAAACAGATCGCCGACGAGGCCATAGTCGGCCACACTGAAGATCGGCGCTTCTTCGTCCTTGTTGATCGCGACGATCACCTTCGAGTCCTTCATGCCGGCGAGGTGCTGGATCGCGCCCGAGATGCCAACCGCGACATACAGTTGCGGCGCGACGATCTTGCCGGTCTGGCCGACCTGATAGTCGTTCGGCACGAAGCCCGCGTCGACCGCCGCGCGCGATGCGCCCAACGCCGCACCCAGCTTGTCCGCCAAAGGCTCCAGCACCTTCGTATAGTTTTCGCCGCTTCCGAGGCCCCGGCCGCCCGACACGATGATCCTCGCGCTCGTCAGTTCCGGACGGTCCAGCTTCGTCACCGCGCGGCTCACGAATTGTGAGATGCCCGCATCCGCCGCTGCCGCGATCGTCTCGACCGTCGCGCAGCCGCCTTCTGCCGCGACCGGATCGAACCCTGTCGTGCGCACCGTGATGACTTTGATCGGGTCCTGAGATTGAACCGTCGCGATCACGTTGCCCGCGTAGATCGGACGCTCGAACGTATCCGGGCTGGCGACTGCGATGGTGTCGCTGATCTGTGCCACATCGAGCTTCGCGGCAATGCGCGGCGCGATGTTCTTGCCGTAGGCGGTGGCCGGCGCGAGGATGTGCGTGTAGTTCTTCGCGATGTTCAGCACCGTTGCTTCGACGTTTTCAGAAAGCCCGTCGGCCAGTTGCGGCGCGTCGGCGAGCAGCACCTTGGCGACACCCGCGATCTTCGCTGCCGCATCGGCTGCGGCCTCCGCATTGTGGCCCGCCACCAGCACGTGAATATCACCGCCGACCTTCTGTGCCGCTGCGATCGTGTTCAGCGTCGCGGCCTTGATCGACGCGTTGTCGTGTTCTGCAATTACCAGGTTCGTCATTTCTTGGTTCTCCTCACAGCACCTTGGCTTCGGTCTTCAGCTTCTCGACCAGCGTCTTCACATCCGGCACCTTCACACCGGCGGAGCGCTTCGCCGGCTCGGCGACTTTCAGCGTCTTCAGACGCGGCGTGACATCGACGCCGAGGTCCTCGGGCTTGAGCGTTTCCAGCGGCTTTTTCTTGGCCTTCATGATGTTCGGCAGCGTCACGTAGCGCGGCTCATTGAGGCGCAGATCGGTCGTGACCACGGCCGGCAGCGTCAGCGACAGCGTTTCCGCACCACCATCCACTTCACGCGACACCGTCGCCTTGCCGTCGGCCACGACGACCTTCGATGCAAACGTCGCCTGCGGCAGATTCGCAAGCCCGGCGAGCATCTGGCCGGTCTGGTTGGAGTCGTCGTCGATGGCCTGCTTGCCGAGGATCACCAGCTGTGGCTGTTCCTTGTCGACCAGCGCCTTGAGCAGCTTCGCAACCGCCAGCGGCTGCAGATCTTCGTTCGATTCGATCAGGATTCCGCGATCCGCGCCGATGGCGAGCGCGGTGCGCAGCGTTTCCTGCGACTGGGTCACACCCGCCGACACGGCGATCACTTCGGTCGCGACGCCCGCTTCCTTCAGACGAACGGCCTCTTCAATCGCGATTTCGTCGAACGGATTCATCGACATCTTCACGTTGGCGATGTCGACGCACGTACCGTCCGACTTCACACCGACCTTTACGTTGGCGTCCACTACCCGCTTCACTGCTACCAGTATTTTCACCACTCCCTCCTGTTGCTGCGCGTCGTCGGCGCATGCCGTGATCGATATCGGTCGTCATGGCTCCTCGCATTCGCGAATGAACGCCGGCTTGCTCTGGCGACCGCGCACCAGCGCGGCACCGCACAAACCAGACAACCTGTTTGGAATGACTCGAAGGATAGGCGGAACTGCCACGGGGTGCCCCTATCTTATGTAGAGGGCCAGGGAGGGTCTCCCTCACCTCCCCGCGCGCGAAGCCGCGACGACTGACTTCCCTGCGCAGATACCAGTGGCACCTCGCCGCCGCTCAGCATGTGCGTCTACCGGCGACTGAACGGAGCTGACGAGCGCAACGACCAGCGAGGCCAAGCGCGAAAACGCCGACAAGGTCAGCCTCGGCACGGCGATTTCTTAGCCAGATCATCCAGGGCACTGCTCACTGGCTTGCGCGTACCGCCTTGCAGCAAAAAGTGAGACAACGCGGGAATCAACACCAGCGCACCTATCATGTTCCAGACGAACATGAACGTCAGCAATACCCCCATGTCGGCCTGAAACTTGATCGGCGACCATGCCCAGGTGACGACCGATATCGCCAGCGTCACGCCGATCAGCGCGATCACCTTGCCGGTAAAACCGACTGCCTCGCGATATGCGGTCTCGAGCGATGCGCCCTGGCGCTGCAGCGTCAACTGAACGCTGAGCAGATACAGCGCATAGTCGACGCCGATGCCCACGCCCAGTGCCGTAACCGGGAGCGTAGCGACCTTCACCCCAATGCCCAGTATCACCATCAGCGCCTCGCAGAGAATCGACGTGACCACGAGCGGCACCACCGCAGCGACCACGGCACGCCAGTTCCTGAACGTAACGAAGCACAGTGCGATCACAGCGGCATAGACGAGCAGCAGCATCGTGCGATTGGCCTGCTCGACCGCCATGTTCGTCGCTGCCTCGATGCCCGCGCTGCCGGCGGCCGGCAGAAATTGACGATCCCGTGTGTTGTGCTGCGCGCCGAATGCCTCAACTACCTTGACGACCCGCTCAAGCGTCTTTGCCTTGTGATCGGCGAGGAACGCCACCACGGGTGCGACCGAGCGCGCGCCGTTGACGAGCTCCGGGTTCGCCACATAGGCGTCGTTGACCGCCTGCGACGAAATGGCCGGATCGCGTGCGATAGTCATCCAGCGCGGATCGCCTTCGAAATCCGCCGCGGTGATGCGCCGGCTCACAGCGCTGACCGAGGCCGTGGTCTGGACGCCCTCGATGCCGCGCAAATCCTGCTCGAGCTCGTCGATCTCCATCAGCGTCTTATAGTCGGCGATGCCGCCCGGAGGCGTCGTGACGATCACCGCGAACTGGTCCGTCGATAGCCGGTAGTGACTCGTCACGTACGCGTTGTCGCGGTTATAGCGCGAGTTCGGACGCAGCTCCGGCGCGCCGGGATCAAGGTCGCCAATCTTCAGGTATTGGCCGACCACCAGGCCCCCAACGCACAGAATCCCCGCCAGCAGCACGGCCACGCTGGCGGGTCCGCGCCGCGTAAAAGGAACCAGCAATGCCCCGAGCAGATGGTGCTTTTCGGCGCGCAGGCTGCGCGCCGCAGCGGCCGCGCTGACCCCGGTGTACGACAGCAGCACGGGCAGAAACACCAGGTTCGTGAAGATCAGCACCGCCACGCCGACGCTCGCGGCCACCGCCAGTCCACGAATCACCGGGATGTCGATCAGCATGAGGACGGCGAAGCCGACCGCGTCCGCGAGCAGCGCTGTCAGCCCAGCGAGGAACAGACGCCGGAACGTGTAGCGCGCGGCGACGTATCGGTGGGTGCCGCGGCCGATATCCTGGGTGATGCCGTTCATCTTCTGCGCACCATGCGACACACCGATCGCGAAGATCAGGAACGGCACCAGGATCGAATACGGATCGAGATCGATACGCAACAGATGGACGATCCCGAGCTGCCACACGACCGCGGCCAGCGAGCAGCTGATCACCAGCGCGGTGCTGCGCACGCAACGGGTATAGCCGTAGATCACGGCCATCGCAATTGCGGCAGCAGCGGCGAAGTACACCGCCACCTGCAGGAGTCCGTGAATCAGGTCGCCGACCAGTTGCGCGAAGCCGATCACATGAATGTCGATGCCGTCGCGCGCGTAGTCGTGGCGGATCTTCTCGAGCGCGTCGTGCACTGCTCGCGCGTCGAATGGCTTGCCGGTATCCGCGTAGTGATCGAGCAGGGGCACGAAGATCGTGCTGGAATGCAGGTCGTCGGCAATGAGAGACCCCAGGATGCCCGCCCGCGCCACGTTCTGGCGCAACCGGTCGATGCTGGCGGCAGAGCCGTCATAGTCGTCCGGCATGACGGGACCGCCCTGAAAGCCGCTCTCCGTTACCTCGGTCCAACGAACGACGGGCATCCACAAGGACTTCACAAAGGCCCGGTCCACCCCCGGCTGCAAATAGATCTGGTCGTTGACCTTTCGCAGGACTTTGAGATATCGAGCGTCGTAGATCGTGCCGTTGCGATTTTCCACGACTACGCGTACCGAGTTGCCCAGGGACCGCAATGAATCGACATTCGCGAGGTAATTGCGAATGAACGCGCTCGACTGCGGCATCATTCGTTCGTAGCTCGCGCTGACGTTCGACTGCGTCGCCTGAAAGCCGAGAAACAGTGTGACGAGCACGCACGCTACGACAATCCAGCGCCGATTGTTGAAGATCAGCCGTTCCAGCCAGCCCCCCGAGTTCGACTCGAAGTCCTCTTTTTTTTGCACGACCGGGTTCGGGTCGACGCGCTCCGAATTGGAGTTCATATCGATACTCTCTTTACGCAAACAGCAGTGGTTACCGGGTGGAAGCGAAAGTAGGGCCGACCAGCGACATGACTGCATACGCGCCGGCTTTCAGAGGGAGAACTGCCGTCAGCACCGACGCTTGCCCCGTCTGCATTGGCGTGAACGAGCTGTCATGCTCGTCGTACAGCGCGGCTTCCCCCGCTGCGGAGACGAACACGAGCTGCTCACGCGAAGCGATGGGCGCCCCTCCCGTCACCGCACCGCGCAGCGGGCTAGGCAATCTTGACCAGCTCATGCCATGGTCCGCGCTTCGATAGATCGTGCCGCGCAGACCGAAGGCAAACAACGCGCGATCGTTACCGGTCATGCCGAAGAAGCTGCCCGCATAGCCGGTATTGACCGCAACGAATCGGCCGCTTGCGGAATCCAGGCGGAACACCGTCCCCTTCTCCGCAGCCACGTAGACCTGGTCGCCTTGCCCGAAGACAGTGTTCAGATGCAGGAACTGCGGATTGTCGAAACGATCGAGTATCGGCCGCCACGTCTTGCCGCCATCCTCGGTTGCGATCGCCATGCCGAAGGGTCCGACCGCGATCCCATACTGAACGTCGCGAAACCAAACGCTGAGGAGCGGCAGCGACGGACCCTGCCGGTAGTTCAGCATCAACTGGTCGAGAAAAGGCCGCAACGTGGAATCGCCGCCCGCAATTTGGGCCTTGTAATACGAGACGAGCGTCGTCGCTGCCACCCGGCCGTCCAACTGGCGCCGCCACGACCGGCCACCGTCGACGGTGTGCAGCACCACACCGTCATGACCGACCGCCCAACCGTCTCGCGCCGTCGGGAAGCTGAGCGCGAGCAGGTCGCTGCGTACCGGCACGTCGACCTGCTGCCAGGTCTTGCCTTCATCATCGGAGATGATGATCAGTCCACGCATGCCCACCGCGACGATGCGTGTACCCGCGCGCGCGGCGGCCATCACGGGCCGCCCGGTCGCTCGCCGGTGCATGAACGCGGGTGCGTCGAGCGGGTCGACGAATGGATCTTTCGGCGCGATAGCGGCCCCCGATTGAGACGCCGAACTGCTCCCCTGCTCCACTTGCGCGCCCGCTACCCAACTTGCCGTCAGTAACGAGATTCCCAAGAGGCCTACGCGCATCGTTCGCGCAACGTATTTGTGATGAAGCATGCTGTACCTCGATCCGGCCAATGCAAAATGAACCAGGCCGGCCCCGCACCGGCGGCTTGCCGGGAGGACCGTGGTTTTTTCCTGAGCTAAGGGTTACGCGTCAACGCAAGCCCGTCCCCGACATGCCCGCGGGCGTGAACAGATTCGGGTGGCTCAGGTGGTCGGAAACCCGCAACAAGGGTGCGCCGTTCGCGCCATTGGTGAAGGTGAGGAAGTAGTTCCCTTTCTGCAGATCGTAGAAGCCGTAGCACAGCGCGAAAACACCGCCGCCATCGTAAAGCGGGAATTGGTAGTCGATCCCCACGCGCCACAGCTTTCCGTCGTGGCCGTAGCCGTCGGCCTCGACGAAGGTCCAGCTGTCTTCGTCGATGTAGAAGACCCGCTTCGCGTACGCATGTCGCGCGTCAGCCTTCAGCGTGGCCTCGACGACCCACACGCGGTGGCGCTCCCAGCGCACCGCATCCGGTTTCAGGTGTTTGGGGCCGAAAACGTCGTCCACCGGGAGTTGAGAGAGGCGATAGTTGTTAGCAGGAACGATCATCTCCTTCTTGCCAATCAGCTTGAAGTCGAAGCGGTCCATCCTGCCCGTGAATACGTTGCCTTCGTCCCAGAAGAGCACGCCGCCGTAACTGGAGGACGGTGTGTCGTATTTGTAGTCTGGCGCCATGCGGGTACGGCGTTGTGAAGGAAAGTAAGCCCAGCTCACCTGGTCGGTGTCGGAATAGTTGCTCGAGTAATCGACAAGCACGGTGGTGCCAGCCGTCGTCGGTGGCGTCTCGGCCTGTATCCATGCGCGCAGGTACGGTCCCGAGAAATTACCGGCGGCGTTCTTCTGATCGAAGTAAGGCCGGTATTCAGTAATGTTCAGAACGGGCAGTTCCGTACGGCCGCCGGACGAATCGATGAGTTGGCCGCCCATATTGACGACCGAGAATTCCGTGGGCCGATAACTGAGCATCGCATTCCACATGACCTCGTAGCCACTCTTCGGAATCGGAAATGGAACGCCGCCAAACGCACCGGCCACGCCGTCACCTTCCACCTTGCCGACGAGATGCGCGCTCGTTGCGTTTTTCACCGTGTTATCGAGCACCCATTGCGGATATGACGCCGAGCGATGCGTCGGATAGACCTCCAGACGCATGTCGGGAAAACGCTTGAGGAGCGCATCCGCGCCAGGTGTCAGTTGGTCCGCGTATTGGCCCATGTTCGCCGGAGTCACGCTGAAGAGCGCCTTTTCGGCGCTGTACGGATCGGGCCACTTGCCGCTGTTCGCCGTATAATCCGCGGGCGGTTTGGACAGGCCGCCGGTGTACTCCGGAATCGCGCCGTCGGCGCTACCCGCTTTTTCGGATCCGAACCGGGTGAGCGTGGTACCGAGCTGCCGAGCCTCGTCTGCGGACACGGCGGCGGCCGCACCCGCGGCATGCAGGGTCACGAGGCCTGCCGCGGCTACTTGAAGTAGAACTTTCATATGCTTGTCTCCTGAACTTTGTTACGCCTCAGAACGAGGATTGGAGGGCGAGCGACACCCAAGGCCGGTCGTTGAGATCGATCAGGCCGTTGCCCGTGTTGTTGTACGGCAGGCCAGACGGCGTCACGGAAGTCGTGTTCACGTGAGCGTGATAGCCGATATACGAGAGCGTGATGGTCGTCTTCTGGCGAATCAGTGCCTGCAGGCCGATCGAATACTGGAAGAAGCCCTGCGCGCCTCCGGCGGAACCTGGATTGATCGGGTTGTTACCCCACACGCCGCCCGTGACGGTCGTCGGCATGCTCAGATCGACGCCCGGAAACACCTGCAGCCACTGCGGCTGGAATACGATGCCGGCACCGACGTAGTCCTTGGTGGAGCAGCCATTCCATTTGTTGTTGCTCGGACAGGCCGAGTAGCCCACGCCGTTGAAGAGCTGCGCGTTCTGCGTAACGGACAGCAGATGGGTATAGCCGATTTCTGCCGTCAGGGTTCCTGTCTGCCACAGCGGCGATTTCGAAAGTGGCACGATCGCGTTCGTCACGATGTTGAAGACATTGCCCTTTGCACCTTCGGTCTGGTTTGCAATAGCGGGGCTCAGCGCCGTGGCGAGCGCAGTGTTGTGACGATACGAGGCTTCGAAGCCGACACTGACGCTGCCCAGCGTCGTGTCGAGGCTGTAGCCGATCAGTTGGACGCCACGGTTGTAAGAGAGGTGGTAGTCGGTCGGCACCCCACCCTTCCAGTTCGTGAGAATCCACGGCGCCACTTCATCCAGACGGCGGAAATAGAAACCCATCGCGCCTTCCATGAAGGTCGGCGTCCAGCTGACTTTCAGCCCGAAGTTGTTGTCGATCTGAGAGGGCTTGATGGACTCCCCTTGCGGAACGAGCACCGCGGCCTTTGCAGTGGGAATGACGAGATACGACGGCCCCTGGGCCGCGGCGTCGTTCGCTTCAAGATAGGTCCCGCCGGTCGGAAGCCGGCTGTATGTCCAGCCCAGTGCGTACTGACCCGACACGGCCACCTGGGGGGTAACCTGCGCCGTCATGCTGACCTGCGGACGTGGCAGCAAGAGTTCCTTCGTCGTCGTGCCGGGTGAGTTCAACGCCTTGATCCCGTCTGTCGCGCCCTGCGCAAACGAAATGCCCTGACTCGGCGAAAGCAGCGAATTGCCCCAGTATTCGGTAAATTGACCGGCTTTCAGATAGATCGCCCGGTCTGCCACCTGGGTGTTATAGAACGCAAATCCATCGAGCAGTTGGGCACCCTGCACGTAGTAGCGGTTCGTGAACGAGCTATAGGTGGCGTTCGGATAAGACGCCAACGAACGATACGTGATGCCTGGCGCAAAGACACCCGGATTCGTGGCGTCGCCGCTGCCATACGCGAAATCTTTCCAAGCAGAGCCGGACAGGCGAAAGCCCACGTAGCCCTGATAAGCGGCAGTCAGCTCCGACAGAATCGAGAGCCGGTTCGTGATGATGTCGCCCGCGTGATTGAATTTGTAGTCGCCGTCGTCGAAGTTCGGGTTATTGCCGATCATCGGATCGATACCGTTCGCGCGCATGCCCAGGTTGTAGCTGACGGTGTTGTCCCAATTAACGTCCCAGTCCGTCGAACCGGTATCGATCTTGAAGGCGTAGGCCTGGAGCGGCATCATGGCCGCAAGCAGGCCGGCCAGCACGGTGAGGCGTGGCATGTTCGCAGGCCCAACGGCCTTCTGTTTGTTGCGCAACATCTCCTTGTCTCCTTTGTCTTTTATTGGCAGCGCGCTCGCGAAGGGAAATGCCACGCCTACGCTGTTCCCCTCATTCGTACCGCTCGTGTTGAATCGACCGTGCCCGCCTCCGGGACGACAACTGGTGTGATGACGATGAAAAGATCCTGTCGCGCATCCCGAACCCACTGCTCAGTCAAGCGCAAGTTAGCATCGCGATCGCGTGCTCTTCCCCTGTAGAAAGGGGGGGGTGGGGAGGGGAAACGGCCATCGACGCTGTCGAAATCTGCGTTGAGACGAATGGGCGCGCCGCCTGGGAAGGCTCTTGCGTTCAGTGGCACCTTGCCCCGGGACTATCCGGTATATGCGCCTTCACAAAACGGCGATTGCATCCCGGCCGGGGTCGCATTCGCGAACGTCAGCGCACCAGCTGATTGATGGATCGAAATAAGGTTCAACTGCTACGCGAGTGGCGGTCGTTGCGTGGCCGGCACTTGTCGCACGCTAGGTGACGCTGAATCTGATCGCCTCTGCTGACGGGGAGCGCGTCGGCAAAAGGTGCGCCCCACAGTCAATTGGTCTTCCACAGCCGACCGCCAGCTCGGTTTAGGCGCAGGCGCGCTCCATCGCGGTGACGAACCCATGTACCGCCTGGTTGGCGTCGTCGCGACAGGCAGACGTGCTCCAGTCGGCGATCTGTTCGAAATGTGCCTGTACGGCGTCTACTGACAACGCACCGGCAGGAATCACGACCGGCTCGGTTTCGACGCCACCCGGCCGTCAAATCGAATCGTCATGAATTGCCTCGGAGAACGAGATAATGAAAGCAATTGCATGGCGGCGGACCGACCACGCAACGCCGGTTATGTAATGGGAAGACTGAGCCGAACGCCGGTCAAGACTCCGGTTGGCCCGATAGCCACCTTAAGCCGTGCGCATGCGCGTGCGCGGCCTCCCCTCTATTTGTGGACGGACGGCCACCGGGGCTGGTGGGCAGCGGTTTCGCCTGCGCGTGGCAATGGCGCGCCTCAGCTACACCCGGTGGGCGTCTGAATCTGTCGACGAACCCATAGCTGCAGCAAGCCTGTGAAGGCGGCGAGAGCGCCTCGACTCAGAAGCGATGCGTGATGCCAAAGACCACCAGACGCTGAGAGCTGTCCGGTTCGGTTACCACCACGCCTGGCCAGCTCATCATCGAGCTGCCATGGTTCTTGATGTAACCGGCACGCGCGTAGACCGCAGTGCGCTTCGAAATGCTGTGGTCAGCGCCGATCTCGATGCCCACCGCACTGTCGTGCACACCACGCGCGTTGCGTTCGACTCCGGCGATTTCGAACGTATCGGCTAGGGTCGCCTGAATCGTCGCGCCGACCTCGGCGAAGCTGTACGAGTGCGCCGCGTCGAGTTGTGCGGCGAGCGAGCCTTTGGGCCCGTTGCTCGAGCGGTTATAGGTGTAGTTGGCCTGCAGATTCACGATGCCGATCCGGTAGCCAAGGCCGCCCGTGAAGCGTTCCGTGCCAAGCGTATTCAGCGCAGCAGGCAGCCCCGGCATGATCTCCGATCCGCCATGCTGATTCTGATACGCAAGACCCACGTACAATGCAGCTCCGCTGTAGGAAAGCGCGATATCAAACAGATTACCGACGGACTGCACGACAGGCTGCGTCGCAGTCGAACTGAAGGCGTACATCGTATAAAGCTTCAGCCCCCCTACGATGGGCGACTGGTACTCCATCGAGTTGCTGGTTCGCCCGGAGGTGACCTGCGTAGCGAGGGTATGGCGATCCACCGCCACCGCCGTGGCCGCGACAGGCGACAAAGCCTCCCCACCGCGGAACGGGTCGGTGTAATAGATGGCCCAGAAAGTCGGCTGGTACTGTCGTCCGAACGTCAGCGAACCATAGTCCGTGTGCGCCAACCCGACCCAGGCCTGACGATAGAACAGCGTCGAACTGTCGACGTAGAATCCGCCGTTGTTGATGGTGTAACCGCTCTCGAGGACAAACTTTGCTTTGAAACCGCCCCCCAGATCCTCCTCGCCTCGCATGCCGAAATTCGAACCGGTATTACCGCCGCTGCGCACGGAGAACGACTGCGTCGATCCGTTACCCAGAAATTGCACGAAACTGTCAGCCACACCATACAACGTCAATCCCGTTTGTGCCCAGGCGCCCTGTGCTGCCACGACCAATGCCGCGCCGCCGATACTCCGCCGGATGAAACACATACGAACTCCTTCAAACATCCCTCGTGTCTATCACGACGTCTCAACGACTCATAGAAGCGTTCCGTAGGAACATCGGAAAGCAACGGTCTTCATTAGGGCTATTGCACCGACGTCGCCAGTACCGACGTCTTCAAACGAACCTGACTCGCAAATTCTTGTGAGCGGAACAACATCAAGGGATAGGCTTCGGCGCGCAATCGTCTCGCGCGTGCTACGCAATGCAGTTGCTGGGAGTTGCCGCGGACGTGCGCAGAATCCGCCTCACTGCCGCACGACGTCCGGCAACCGCCACGACTTGTCGAGGATCGGCGCACCCGGTCCGTAGAGACGGAACCCGACGAACCATGGCTTTCCAGGAGCGGTATAGATCCAGTTGGCCGCCTTGCCCGCCGGCGGCTGCGGTCCGAAGTAAATATCGATCGATCCGTCCGCATTGCGCTGCAGTCCCTTGTCGTAGGAGTCCAGACCGACGCGCGGGGCTCGACGTATGAACCCGCACGTTTCGCTGTCGTAGACGTTGACCGCCCAGAACTCGCGCGCGGGTACCCGTGGCGGGACCCGCAAGCGGTACTGCCCAGAACCCTCGAACAATTCGCCCCGATCGTCGCGCCAGCCCGTCAGGTAGAACGTCGCTTTTCCGAGTTTCTGGGGCGGGGCGTAGGCGAAGTAGAAGACTGCCGCGCGCGCCCCAATGTCGAGGCGTTGTCCGTCGTCGAAGGTGAAGCCGGTTTTCACGCCCTGGATGACCTGCGAATTGATGCCCCAGCGCGAACCAGGCCACCACGGCACTTCGCCGGCCAGCAGCGCCTGACGGAAGCTCGCGTGTGCCAATTGCGCAGCAGCGCGCAATCGCGCGCGGGTCGCCGCGTCGGGAGTGAAGGCCCGGCCCGGCTCGATGCCGAGCGCACGCACGCTGGCGTACATGCGGGCGTCGCGCGGCAGCGCGGGCTCCTCGTTCACCATGCGCGCCAGCCGCACGAAGTAGGTATCGTCAAAGCGGACAATACCGTCGAACAGCTTGCCGTTCATATCGATGAATCGCTGCTGCGCGCCACCCGAGACATCTGAGAACGCCGTCACGCGCAGCTTGTGGATATACGCGTTGCCTGTATCGAGGTCGGCCCGCGACAACGTTTTCGAGGTCACCCGAATCAGCGCGTAACCATTGTTGGTCGTCGAGCGCAGCGGAATATAGCCCGGCGGAACCTCGCCCTTGAACCCGGGCGGCAACAATAGATAACGCCCGCCTTTTCCCTGGTCCTGGCCCGCGGGCCCGACATCCGTCAACGGTACCTGCCACGCGTCGATCAGACCGCCGAAGACCCCGATACCGTCCGCGGCTGGAAGATCCACGACGACCGGCCCGTCCTTCAGGTTGAAGTTGAAGTAGACGTAAAGCGACGAGGAATTCGGCGTGGTGGTCTGGTTGTTCCAGTCGGCTGGACGTGACCAATAAACGATGTCGTTGTAGCGTGCACCCGCATCGCGGAAGTACGCCTCGCGCATGGCATCGACGCTGACGATCGGCATGCCCCAGACGGCGGCATCGAACGCCCGGGTGCGCAACTCGTCTATCGCACCGGCGGGAACAACGGCAGTGGGTCCGGCCGGGGCAACCTGCGCTACGGCAGGTTGAACCTGCAGAGCGGCAACGGTGAGAAAGCAGCCAAGCCAACGGGCTTCAAAGATTGGAAACATGGATCTCTCGACAAATGAACCAGGGCAACCCGTGCCGTCGTCGGATCAGCTTGACGCGCGGCGCCTCACTGAATCCACGTGCCGGACCACCCACGTCTACGAAAACGCCCGGCGCTAGCCAGGCACCTCAGCACGAAGCCCTCTATCGGTATCGCACGGGTCGATACCTGCCCCGACTCGCGCGACATGACCGCACACGACCACATCGTTTGCGCGTTCAGCGGCCTGCGATCTCGCGCGAAATGATGACCTTCTGGATGTGGCTGGTGCCTTCGTAGATCTTGGTCACGCGTGCGTCGCGGTAGTAGCGCTCCACCGGGAAATCGGTCAGATAGCCATAGCCGCCATGGATCTGAATGGCGTCCGAGCAGACCTTTTCCGCGATTTCACTGGCGAACAGCTTGGCCATCGATGCTTCTTTCGCACAATGGACCCCGGCCGCCTGCAGGCGTGCCGCGTGCAACATGAACTGGTGAGCGATCTCGACCTGCGTGGCCATGTCAGCGAGGTCGAAAGCGACGCCTTGCAGCTTGACAATCGGGCCGCCATACGCTTCGCGCTCCTTTGCGTACTTCACTGCGGCTTCCAATGCGGCGCGGGCGACGCCGCAGGCGACGGCCGCAATGCCGATGCGGCCTTCGGACAACATGCCCATCACCCGCTTGTAGCCGGCACCTTCCTCGCCGATCAGATTTTCGACGGGCACGCGATGATTGTCGAGTTGGATCGCGGCGACGTGGGCAGACCGCTGGCCCAGCTTTTCCTCGACCCGGGTCACGTTGTAGCCGGGCGCACGCGGATCGACGATGAACAGGCTTGGGCCCTTCTTGCCGTCTGGCGTCTCGGTCACCGCCGCGATGGCAATGCCGACGCCCGCCTCATTGCCATTCGAGATGAACTGCTTGCTGCCGTTCAGCACATAGTGATCGCCTTCGCGGCGCGCGGTCGTACGGAAGGCCGCGGTGTCGGAGCCGGCCTGCGGCTCGGTCAGCAGCCCCGCCACGATGGTCTTGCCCGAGGCCATGTCCGGCAGGTACTTTCGCTTCTGCGCCTCGGTGCCGGCCTGGGCCACACAGCCTGCCAGACCGTTGTGGACGTGCATGATGGTGGCAAAGCCAGCGTCCGCGGCGGCAAACTCCTCGACGACGAGACAATATTCCGGAAAGGTCAAAGCCGAACCGCCGTACTCGGCGGGGACATGCATGCCGAGAAAGCCGAGTTCTGCCGCGGCCTTCAACTCGTTCGTCGGCCACGCGCATTTGCGGTCGCGCTCGGCGGCCGTTGAGGCGACGACTTCCTGCGCCACCTTGCGAGCTGCGTCGCGGATCATGATTTCCTGCTCGCTCAGGAGTACCGTAGATGTTTCGCTCATTGTCTTCCTCTCTTGAATCTCTTGATCGTTTCACTCAGTCGAACAGACGCAGGATCGACTCGGCGACGCAAACCGCCTTATCCGCGCCCTCCATTTCGACCGTCATTTCGAAGATGAGCTGGGTGCCCTTGTTGTCGAGAGACTCGAAACTGAGCAGCTTGAAATGGGCACGCAAACGGGCATTCACGACTACTGGCTTCAGAAAGCGGACTTTGTTCAAGCCATAGTTCACACCCAGCCTGAACTGACTGATCACGAAAGCGCTTTCCGAAAACACCGGCAGCAGGCTAAGGGTCAGGAAGCCGTGCGCGATCGGTGCGCCGAAAGGCCCCGACGCCGCGCGTGCGGGGTCCACGTGAATCCACTGATGGTCACCGGTCGCATCCGCAAACGTGTTGATGCGCTGCTGATCGATGACGGTCCAGTCGCTGGTGCCCACCACTTCGCCCAAGAGAGGTTGCAGTTGATCCACGGTGAACCGCCCCGACTTTGTCGGAGACCGCCGAGTTTGGCGCTACGCCGCGCGAGCGGAGAGCACCAGATTCCGATTG
>NZ_FCOA02000028.1 GCF_001544875.2 Caballeronia hypogeia | reverse complement strand
GGGCGGAGGGGCGGAGACCGGCGGACGCGGCTGCTCGTTGAGCAGCGTGCCCGCGCTCGGCACCTGCGCCGTGCCGGGCAGCGGCGTCTGCTGCGCCCACGCCGTGATCGCGCTCGCGCAGGCGAGGCTCGCGCCCGCCATGCGCGCGAGACGGGCTGAACGGCGCGGGCGCGCACGCAAACGCTGGGCAAGGAGTTCGGTTTTCATGGCATGGTTCACGGCGACATCCTCATCGGGACCGGCGCGCGGCGCGGCGTCGGACGAAACTCAGCGGGCGACCGAAAGCCGCCAGTTGCCCATCAGATCGAACGGCGCCCAGTAGAACGGATGGGCGAAGCGGCTGTTCGCGAGCACCGCGAGCTGGGCGTCGCGCAGCGCGTCGATTGCCTGCTCGCCCTTGGTGAGCGAGCCGTAGAACGTGCGCATCGTGAGTTCGGTGGATTCATCGGCGACCGGCCACATCGACACCAGCAGCGTCGACGCGCCCGCATAGAAGAACGCGCGCGTGAAGCCCATGATTTCGTCGCCGCGCCCGACGCGCCCGAGCGCCGTCTCGCACGCGGACAGCGTGACGAGCGCCACCGTGTCGAGCTTCAGGTTGTAGATGTCGGCGGCGAGCAGCGGGTCCGGGCCGTCGGCGGGCTGTGCCGAGGGCGCGAGCAGCACGCGCGAATGCAGCGGATCGATGGTGTCCGCCTGCGCGTGCGTCGCCACATGGACGATGCGGCCGGCGGGCGCGTTGTCATCGAACGTCCTGCGGGTGGCGTCGCTGCGCAGGAAGGTTTCGCTTTTCGAGAACAGCGGGCCGATGGCGCGCACTTCCGCCTCCGCCGACGGCAGTTCGTACTCCGGCCCGATACGCGGATTGCCGAACGCGACGAGATTGCTCGCGATGTGCTGCTGACGCCGCACGAGCTGCACCGCGACGCTCGCCGAAGGCGCGAGCGAGATCGCGTGACGCTGGATCAGAAAGCCCTGCGCATTCTTGAGCGCCTGGAACGGCATGTAGTGCAGCGCGCCGTTCGGCACGATGATGAGCCGTTCGTCGGCGCGCAGGCCGAGCGGCTCGATCAGCAGCGCATCGAGCTTCGAGCCGTAGGTGATCGCCTGCGGCTTGCCGCGAATGATCGCGTTGCGGAAGTCGCTCACGGCGAGCGTCATGTCGTGCCGTTTGATCGGCAGCGTGAAGCCCGTGATGCCATCGGCGCGCACGACCCACGCGATCATGCGATCCGGCAGGCTGTGATATTCGACGATCGCCTCGCCGGGTGCGAGCGTCGCGCGCACATCGGCGAGCGAGAGCGTGCGGCCGTTGAGTTGCGTTGCATCGACGTTTTTATCGAGCCGGTTGCGCACCACGTCGAGCAGCGCGCGGCTGCGGCTGCGCTCGGACAACGTCCACGCGAGCGGATAGTCGCCATCCTCCACGACCAGCGCGATGGTTTCCTCGAAGACAGTCTGCGTGTCGGAGAACAGCCCCGTCTTGAACTCGTCGCTGCGAAAGCGCGCGCGGATCGATTCGGAGTCGTCGAGCGCGGCGAGCCATGCGTCGCGCGCCTCCTTGCGTTTGCCGAGCGCCAGATATGCGCGGCCCATGCCTTCGTGCGCCCACAGGTTGTCGTAGCTCGCGTCCGAGCCGCCCTTCGTCGCGCTTGCGGAGAACGCGGCGAGCGCCTGCCCGGGCTGGTTCTCGGCGAGCAGCAGATTGCCTTCGATACGCTTCCTGAGCGGCGCGAGCAGCGTGCCATCGACATCCTTGGTCTGCTCGAAGGTCGCCCGCGCGCCGGCCGGATCGCCGCTCGCGATCTGCGCGTTCGTGATCGACAACAGCACCAGCGGCCGATAGCGCGGCGACGCCGCCTCCAGCGCCGCGCGATATTCGGAGAGCGCCGCCGCCGCATCGCCGCGCCGCGCCGCGATGTCGCCGAGCACCTTGTGCGCGGGCGCGAGCACCTGTTGCGGATTCTTTGCTCCGGCGGCGATCGCTTCCTTCGCGTAGCGCTCGGCGTCGCCGAGATCGCCCGCGTAGCTGTAGGCGATGGCGAGATCGCGGCGCGACAGCGCGCCGAGATCGGCGTTGTCCGTCTCCTTCGCTACGACCAGCGCGCGAGAGGCCGCCTCGATGCTCTCGCGAAAGTCGCCCCGTTCCGCCGCCGCCACCGACATGCTGCAGTACGCATAGCCATCGAGCTTGACCTGATCGCGCGCGAGCAGAAGCTGGCCTTCCCTGGAGAGCGTCGCGATGGTTTCGGCGTCGCGCACGCGAGCCTCGGCGTCGCGCGCGGCGGGGGTGAGGGGCGTGCCTTGAGCGGCATCGGTTGGGTGCGTTTCCTTCGTAACCGGCGCGTTGCGTGCACCGCGTTCGGCGGATGCGTCGTTCTGCGCGAGCGGCATGCCCGGTTCGTGCAGATCGTTGAGCGCGAGCTGCATGCTCGCGGCACCCGGCGCGCAGCCCGAATTCGTCGCGGCTTGAGCCTGCGCGGCGGGCGCGCTCAGCATGAGCGCCGTCATCAGCGCGAATACGATGTCAACCCGCTCGATCGGTTTCACAGATGCGCTCCTCGATGGACCCCGGCTTTGTTCCGCCGCGAGCAGCCAGCGTTCGCGGCGGTGTCACGAGTAGACGAACCACCGCGGCCGATTTGAAAAATGCGCTGGCTTCGTTCGTCTGATGCCGTGTCGGCGGGCATATGGACGAATCATGAAAAACGTCGAGGTGATTTCGGGCTTCCTGCGCCTTGTTGCGGCGTGGCGCGGCGTGCGGGTTGTTCTCTTGTGCGCTTTGGCCGTCGCGGGGTGCAAGTCGGCGCCGCCGCCTCCGCCGCCGCCGCCGACCGTCGTGCATATCGACGTGAACGCCGTCGATCGTGTGAATCCGGATCAGAACGGACGTCCGTCGCCCGTGCTCGTGCGCGTGTACGAACTGAAGGCGACGTCCGCCTTCGACAGCGCCGATTTCTTCACGCTCTATGGCAAGGACCAGGCGACGCTCGGCGCGGATCTCAATGCGAAAAACGAGTTCCTGCTCAGGCCGGGTGAGAAGCAGAGCGTGGAGCAGCCCGTGCAGCCGGGCACGAAGTTCATCGCGGTCGTGGCGGCTTATCGCGATATCGAGCGCTCGAGATGGCGCGCCACCGCACCCGTGCCGCCGAATCAGACGACGATCATGAGCGTGCGTATTGATGCAGCAGATGTGTCGATCGCGGCGCAACCCGCGCCCGCACCGCCGACGTCGAAGAAAAAGAAAGCGAAGTGAAGCCGGCAACGCGCCGTTCCAAATTCGCCCGTCTGAATCGTTCTATGAGCGAAGCGCTCGCGCCGCCTTCCGGCACTGCGCGAGCATGACGCCCAACCCACAATGCGGATACGCCACCATGACCTGGCACCAACGCATGATCTGGTCCGAGGGGCTGTTTCTCGAACCTCAGCATTTCCAGCAACACGACCGCTTCATCGAGCATCTCGTGCGCTCGCATGCGCGCGCGACCGAAGCCTGGTCGTGGGGCTGGGCGTCGATCATGCTCGACGACGTCGCGCTCGGCCTCGGCAAGATCGCGCTCGCGTCCGCGTTCGGCGTGCTGCCCGACGGCACCGCGTTCTCCTTTCCCGACGACTTCCCCGCGCCGCCGCCGCTCGACATCCCCGCCGGCACGCGTGACGAAACCGTGCTGCTCGCGCTGCCGCTGGAACGCTCCGGCGCGAAAGAGTTCGATCCCGACGGCACGGCCTCCGCGATCAACGGCCACACCGACGCATTGCGCTACCGCACCACCGACACTTCCGTCGCCGACGTCACCACCAGCACCGACCGCGTCGCCGACATGCGCGTGGGCGCGCCGAACCTGCGGCTCATGCTCGCGCGCGACGCCACCGACGCCTTCGCGAACATCGGCATTGCGCGCGTGCTGGAGCGGCGCGCGGACAACCGCGTGATGCTCGACGCAGGCTACGTTCCGCCGATGCTCCACGCACTCGCCGATGCGCGTCTGCTCGGCCACGCGCAGGAAATCGCCGGGCTGCTGCATCAGCATGCGGACCGGCTCGCGCGGCATATCGCGAATCCGGGGCGCGGCGGCGTCTCCGAGATCGCCGATTTCCTGCTGCTGCAAACGCTCAACCGCTTCGAGCCGCAGTTCGCGCATCTGCTGCAAGTGCCGTTGCTGCATCCCGAACGCCTGTATCAGACGACACTCGCGCTCGCGGGCGATCTCGCCGCCTTCGACGAACGCCGCCGCGTGCTCGCCTATCCGCCGTATCGCCACGACGATCTCGCCAGCTCCTTCGAGCCGCTCATGCGCGACGTGCGGCAACTGCTCGCGCAGGTGCCGGAGCCGAACGCCATCGCGATCGAATTGCAGAGCCGCAAGCCCGGCGTGCGCGTGGCCGTCATCAACGATCTCGATCTGCTGCGCACCGCGGGCTTCGTGCTCGCCGCGAGCGCGCAGATGCCGGGCGAAGCGCTGCGCACGCGCTTCCCGACGCAGGTGAAAGTCGCGCCCGCCGAAAAGCTGCGCGATCTGGTGAATCTCGCGCTGCCGGGCATCGAATTGCGCGCCATGCCGGTCGCGCCGCGCCAGATTCCGTTTCACGCGGGTTATTCGTATTTCGAGCTGGATCGGGGCGGCGAGCTGTGGAAGGAGCTGGAGCAGACCGGGAACCTCGCGATGTACATCGCGGGCGAGTTTCCGGCGCTGGAACTGGAGTGCTGGGCCATCCGCCATTGATCATTCAGGTGCTCTGACGACATGACGAACGACGACGATCCTTTCGCCGGATTCGAATCCGACCAGACGATGATCAAGCCCAATCCCGGCGCGCGTCGCCGCACCGGGAACACGCAGGGTCCGTTCACGCCCGGCGCGAGCTCGCCCGATGCCGACGCGCATGCCTTCGACGCGGCCTTCGCGCAGGGCGGCGCCGTCAATCCGCTGGTCGCCGCGTGCGCGCCGCTGTTGCAGCTCGCGCCGCGCATCCGCGCAATGAGCGCCTGCGCCGATCCCGCCGCGCTGCGCGATTCGCTCGCGGCCGGCGTGCGCCGCTTCGAGGCGCAGGCGCGCGTGAACGGCGTCGCGGCGGAACAGGTGACGGCGGCGCGCTACATCGTCTGCACGATGCTCGACGAAGCCGCATCGGGCACGCCGTGGGGCGCGGGCGTGTGGGCGCGCCAGAGCCTGCTCGTCACCTTCCACAACGAGGCTTGGGGCGGCGAGAAGGTGTTTCAACTGCTCGCGCGTCTCGCGCAGAAGCCCGCGCAACATCTGCATCTGCTGGAGCTGGCGAGCATGGTGCTCGCGCTCGGCTTCGAGGGGCGTTATCGCGTCGCGGCGCAGGGCAGGCAGGCGCTCGATGCGATCCGCACGCGGCTCTATCAGCTGATCCGCAAGGAGCGCGGCGAGCCGGAGCGCGCGCTCTCGCCGCACTGGCAAGGCGTGCCCACGACGCGCCGACGCACCACCGACGTGCTGCCCGTATGGGTCGTCGGCGCGTTCGCGCTGCTGATGCTCGCGCTCGCGTATCTGGCGATGAGCTTCCGTCTGGGACAACTGTCCGATCCCGCGTTCAGCACGCTCGCCTCGATCCGCGCGGGCGCGCAGCGGCCGCTGGTCGTCACGCAGGCGGCCAGGCCGCGTCTGGCCGAGTTGCTCGCGCAGGAGATCCGCGATGGCCAGCTCGCCGTCGATGATCGCGTCGATCGCTCGGTCGTCACGCTGCATGGCGACAACGTCTTCAAGCCCGGCAGCGCGGAGGTATCGGAGCAGGTGCGGCCGCTCATCGGACAGATCGCGGCGGCGCTCAAGGCGGTGCCGGGCAACGTGCTCGTCACCGGCCACACCGACGACCGGCCGATCCGCTCGGCGCGGTATCCGTCGAACTGGGAACTCTCGCAGGAGCGCGCCGCGAACGTGCGCGATCTGCTCGCGGCCACCGTGCCGGACGCCCGCCTGAAGGCCGAAGGCAAAGGCGAAGCCGATCCCGTCGCGCCCAATGATTCGCCCGCCGGCCGCGCGCGCAACCGGCGCGTCGAAATCACGCTGTTCGCGAAGCCGGGATCCTGAACATGAAGACGCTCCTGAAGATCATCTTCCATCCGCTGCTGTTGCTCGCGCTCGGGTTGCTGCTCGTGTCCGGCGCGATATGGATCGCGGGGCCGCTCGTGTCGATCGCGGGCAAGTATCCGCTCGAAACGCACGAGGCGCGCTTCATCGCAATGGGCTGCGTCGTGTTGCTGCTGGTGCTGCGTCATCTGTGGGTCGCATGGCGCGCGCGGCGCACGCAGGCCGCGCTTTCCGCCGGGCTCGCGCCGCCGCCCGAGATCGCGCGCAGCGCCGCCGCACCCACGCCCGGCGAAGCGGAAGTCGCGACGCTCGCCAAACGCTTCGACGAAGCGCTCGCCGCGCTGCGCGACGCGCGCATCACCGCGTCGGGAAAAAAGCCGGGCTGGCGCGACTGGATCACGCTGTCGGGCAGGCAGTATCTGTATCAGTTGCCGTGGTACATGTTCATCGGCGCGCCGGGTGCGGGCAAGACCACGGCGCTGGTGCATTCCGGCCTGCGTTTTCCGCTGGCCGAGCGTTTCGGCACCGACAAGATTCGCGGCGTCGGCGGCACGCGCAACTGCGACTGGTGGTTCACCGACGACGCCGTTCTCATCGACACCGCCGGCCGCTACACCACGCAGGAAAGCGACCGCGACACCGATCAGACCGCGTGGCAGGGCTTCCTCGCGCTGCTACGCAAGACGCGTCCGCGCCAGCCGATCAACGGCGTGCTGATGACGCTCGCCGTGCCCGACCTGCTCGCCGCGACGCCCGCGAGCGCGCAGGACATGGCCGGCACGCTGCGCGCGCGCATGCGCGAGCTGATGCAGGCGTTCCGCACGCGCTTTCCGGTCTACGTGCTCGTCACCAAGACGGACCTGCTCGCGGGCTTCACGGAGTTTTTCGCGGACCTCTCGAAGGAAGAGCGCGCGCAAATCTTCGGCTTCACCTTTCCGTACGATCCGAAGCATCCGCTCAGTGAAAGCGATTTCGCCGCGCGCATCGACGCCGAGCTCGATGCGCTCGAAGCGCGTCTCGTCGCGCGTCTGCCCGAGCGTCTGAACACGGAGACCGGCCTCGCGCAGCGAGCCGCGATCATGGGCTTTCCGCAGCAGTTCGCCGCGCTGAAACCCGTGCTCGCCGAGGCCTTGCGCGCGACCTTCGTGCAGTCGAAGCACGACGACATTCCGCTCGTGCGCGGCGTCTATTTCACGAGCGGCACGCAGGAAGGCACGCCCATCGATCGCGTGATGGGATCGCTTGCGCGCGCGTTCGGCATCGAACGCGGCATGCAGCCGGTGCGTGCGTCGAGCGGGCGCAGCTTCTTTCTCGAACGTCTGCTCACGCAGGTCGTGTTCGCGGAACAGGGGCTCGCCGGATCGAATCTGCAATGGGCGCGGCGGCGGCATCTGTGGCGGCTTTCGGCCTACGCGGCGATCGCGGCGGTGAGCGCGTGCGCGCTCACGCTGTGGGGCACGAGCTATCTGCGCAACCGCGCTTACGTGGCGAGCGTCGAGCAGACCGCGCAACTCGCGAAGCAGGCGGCGGCGGGCACCACGGCCGCGAACGCGAACATCGTCGCGCTGCTGCCGCTGCTCTCGGCGGTGCGCAGTCTCGCCTCGACGCCGCAGGTCGATGCCGCGCATCCGCCGCTCGCGATGCAATTCGGCCTGTGGCAAGGCGCGAAGCTCGACGCCGCCGCCAACGACGCCTACGAGCGCCTGCTCGACGATCTGTTCCTGCCCAAGCTCGCGGCGCGCATCGAGGAGCAGGCGCGCAGTGCGAATCCGTCGAATGCGGGCTACGCGTATGAATCGCTGAAGGCGTATCTGATGATGAACCAGCCCGATCACCAGGATGCCGATGCGCTCAAGACCTGGATCCTCACCGACTGGGACCGCACCTTGCCGCGCGAAGTCGGCAACGACCAGCGCGCCGCGCTCGCCGCGCATCTCGACACCTTGCTCGCGCGCGGCGTCGTCCATCCGAATCTACCCTTCGACGAACGCCTCGTCGCCCATGTGCGCGCGATGCTCGCCACCAGCACGCTCGCGCAGCGCGTGTACGGGCGCGTGAAGCAGCAGGGCGTGGGCGCGGACTTTCCGGAATTCACCGTGGCGCGCGCGGCCGGGCCGAACGCATCGCTCGTGTTCGTGCGCGCGAGCGGCAAGCCGCTCACGAGCGGCGTGCCCGGTCTGTATTCGTTCGACGGCTATCACAAGGCGTTTCTGAAGGCCGTCGATCAGGTGTCGGTCCAGCTCGCCGCAGAACAGCCGTGGGTGCTCGGCATTCGCGACCAGAGCGGTCTGCCGCGCGGCGATCCGGCGGCGATGCAGCGTCTGACCGAAGACGTGCGCCTGCTCTATCTGCAGGACTACGCGCGCGCCTGGACCGACTTCCTGAACGACGTGCGCATCGTGCGTTCGGACAATCTGACTCAGTCGGTGCAGATCGCGCGCATTCTGTCCGCGCCGGATTCGCCGCTCGCAATGCTCATCAAGGCCGCCTCGCGCGAAACCACGCTGGCCGCGAAGCCCGAAAGCGAAACCACCGTCGTCGACAAGGCCACCGACAAGATCAGCGCGGCGCGCCAGCAATTGCTGAGCATCATCGGCGGGCCGGACCCCACGCGCATCGCGCCGGTCGCGCCGGGCACGCGGCTGGAAAGCATCGTCGACGATCGCTTCAGCGGGCTGCGCGCGCTGGTCACGAGCCCGGGCGGCGGCCAGCCCGCGCCCATCACGCAGATGCTCGCGCTCATCAACGACATCTACACCTACCTGAGCGCCACCGACGAAGCCCTGCAGCAGAAGACCGCGCCGCCGCCATCGGATGCGCCCGCGAAGCTGCGCACGCAGGCCGCGCGCATGCCCGAGCCGATCCGCACCGCGCTGCTCGATCTCGGCAGCCAGGGCGCCGCGCAGACGCAGCAGGCGCGGCGCGCGAACATGACCGACGACTTGAAGGAGTCGATCTCGGCGTACTGCGCGCGCGCGGTGGGCGGGCGTTATCCGTTCAACCCGGCTTCCGCGCGCGACGTGCTGCCCGAGGATTTCGGCGCGCTGTTCGCGCCCGGCGGCAAGTTCGACGACTTCTTCCAGAAGAACCTCGCGCAGGACGTCGATGTCTCCGCGAAGCCGTGGGCGTTCAAGAAATCGGATTCGTCGGCGACGCAGATCAGTCCGGCCGGACTCGCGCAGTTCGAGCGCGCGGCGACCATACGCGGCGTGTTCTTCGCGGCAGGCGGCAAGACGCCCGCGCTCACGCTGAAGTTCAAGCCGCTCGACATGGACCCGACGATCCTCTCCTTCACGCTCGATGTCGACGGGCAGGTGCTCACCTACGCGCACGGCCCGCAGATCGCGACGACGATCCAGTGGCCCGGCGCGCGCGGTTCGGGGCGCGTGAGCCTGCAACTGACGCCGCCGCCCACGAGCGGCGCGAGCAACGTGGTGTTCGAAGGTCCGTGGGCGCTGTTCCGCATGTTCGACCGGCTCGACGTGGAGCCGACCGATCAGCCCGAGCGCTTCGTCGTGACCTTCGATGTGGAAGGCCGCAAGGCGCGCTTCGAAGTGACGGCGAGCAGCGTCGAGAATCCGTTCCGGCTCGCGGACCTGCGCAAGTTCTCCTGTCCCGAACGCCTATGAGCGACGATCTCGGCGCCACGCTCGGAGAAGGCGGCACGGCCATTGCCGGCTGGTACGGCAAGCTGCCCTCGCTCGGCGATTTCGCGGCACGGCGGCTCTCCGACGCCTTCGTCGCGCCGTGGGACGCATGGCTCGCGCAGCGCGTCGCGGAAACGCAGCACGCGCTGGGCGCCGACTGGCTCGAACTGTATCTGACGTGCCCGGTGTGGCGCTTCTTCGCGATGCCGGGCGCCATTGCGCCGACGCTCGCCTCGTGCTGGACCGGCGTGGTGATGGCGTCGGTGGATCGCGTCGGGCGGCATTTCCCGCTGACCGTCGCGGCGGCGCTGCCGTGCGCGCCGGCCACGGGCACGGAGATCGCGTCGCTCTGGCAATGGCTTTCGGCCATCGAAGCCGTGGCGCTCGCCGCGCTCGATTTCGATCACAGCATCGAGCGCCTCGACGAGCAACTGGCCGCGCTGCCCGTGCCGGTGCTCGGCTCGTCGTGCGCCGCCACGCGCGCCGCCGTGCTCGACGAACCATGGATCGTGCAATCGGCCGATGCCCTGCCCGAGACGCTCGCGCGCAGTTTTGCGCCGGCGTGGCAGAGCGAGGTATACGGCATGAGCATGTGGACCTCGGCGCAGGCCGCGAGGGCCGCCGATCCGCCGGATCACGAGCCGCGCCCGTTCACCGTGTGGCCCGTGTACGGGCTGCCGGACACGGCGCTCTTCACCACGCTGCTGCGGGATTGCGGATCATGAACGCGACCGGCCGCGCGCCCGAAGACGACCGCGACGACGGCGCGACGGAAAACAACGCCGCCGAGGACCGCACGGTGATCGTGAGCGGCGCGCGGTCGTCGTTCACGAACGCGCCGGGCGTGCCGGAAGCACCCGGAGCACCGCACGCCTTCGATCCTGCCGCTACCCACAACGTGCTGCCGCCCGGCACGCGGCTCGGCGAGTTCGAGATTCTCGGGCTGATCGGCGAAGGCGGCTTCGGCATCGTCTATCTGGCTTTCGATACCTCGCTCGATCGTCATGTCGCGCTCAAGGAGTACATGCCCTCGGCGCTCGCGGCGCGCGTCGGCGCGACGCAGGTGCAGGTCCGCTCGGCGCGCTACGAGAGCATGTTCCGCGCCGGACTGAAGAGCTTCATCAACGATGAGGCCCGGCTGCTCGCGCGCTTCGATCATCAGTCGCTCGTGAAGGTTTATCGGTTCTGGGAAGCCAACGGCACCGCGTACATGGCGATGCCGTACTACAAGGGCGTGACGCTGCGCGACGCGCTCAAGGCCATGAAAACGCCGCCCGACGAAGCCTGGCTGCGCACACTGCTCACGCCGCTCGTGGATGCCCTCGCCGTCCTGCATGCGGCCAACTGCTTTCATCGCGATATCGCGCCGGACAACATCATCCTGCTGGACGAAGGGCATCGGCCGGTGCTGCTGGATTTCGGCGCGGCGCGGCGCGTGATCGGAGACATGACGCAGGCGCTCACCGTGATCCTCAAGCCGGGCTATGCGCCGATCGAGCAATACGCCGAAGTGCCGTCGCTCCGACAGGGGCCGTGGACCGATCATTACGCGCTCGCCGCGCTCGTCTACTTCGCGATCACCGGGAAAACACCGCCGCCGTCCGTCGGGCGGATGGTCAAGGACAGCTATCAGCCGCTCGCGAAGCTCGCCGCCGGGCGCTATTCGGACCGCTTCCTGAAGGCGATCGATCACGCGCTCAACGTTCAGCCCGCGAACCGGCCGCAGACGGACCGGCAGTTCGCCGCCGAACTCGGCATTTCGCTCGACGAGGACGCCGCAGGCGGCGGCAAGAGCGCCATGACGGCCAGCGCGCGGCGGCGCATCGGCTGGATGTTCGGCGCGGCGTGCGGACTCGCGGCGGCGGCCGCGCTCGGCTTCTTCGTGCCGAAGCTGCTGATGCACGCGCCTCCCGGCATCGTCGAGGCCGACCGGATCGCGAGCGGCGTCGACGTCGCGAGCGCGTCGATTGCGGCTTCCGCTGCGCCCGCCGTGGCGTCGGCGACGGTCGAGGCCCGCGCATCGACGCCGGTCACGCCGCCGCCCGCATTGCCGCCCTTCACCCCCGCCGACGAATTCGCGCGCATCGTCTCGCTCGCCGATCCGTCAATCGTCGTGAAGGCGGAAGTGCCGCAGCCGCGCGCCGTCATCGGACGTGACCGGCTGCGCTTCTCGGTCACCAGTAATCGCGATGGCTATCTCTACGTGTTCGTCGTCGATCCGGACAACGCCTACATGCAGCTTTTCCCGAACACGCTCGACCCCGACAACCGCATCAAGGCGAAGAAGCGCCTCGTGCTGCCGGGCTCGAACTGGGCGATGGACGCAGGCGACCCCGTCGGCGCGAATCATTTCATCGCGATCGTGTCGGCCGTGCCGCGCGACTTCAGCGCGCTCGACATGACGCACGACGACGCGTTCGCGCGCCTCTCCGTGGAAGCGCAGAAGGCGGCGGCGGCCCAGCGCACGCTCACGGCGTCGCCCTTCGCGGGCGTGCCGTCGTGCGCCAGCGAGGCGCCTTCATGCCCCGTCGCGTTCGGCGCGGCGGCGTTCAAAATCGACGTCGTCCATTCGTCTAAATAGCGAAGCGCGCCTCACGCCCGATGACGCGCGGCACGGCAAGACGCAAGCCCTGCACGGCTGGACGAGGACATCATGGCAACACGCACGCGCGGCCGGGCCGCGGAGCCGGGCCGCACGCCCGGCGCTTTTCCTGCAACGTCGCCTGCGCTGTCGAATGCGCGTTCAGGCGCGAAGTCCATGCTGTGCGCGATGCTCGCGGGTGCGCTCGCCGCGTGCGCGAATTCGCCGGCGCCGCCCGCGCCGCAAGTCGCGCAGGCGCGCGAGACGGCTTCCCCCAGCGCCGGGCCCGCCGAGTCCGCCGATCCATCGTCGATGGTCAGCGCGGCGCCTTCGGGACGCGAGCCGGGCATCGTCAACCCGCTGCCCGCAAGTCCGTCGGCCGCGCTTTCCGCCACCGCGACGCCCTTCGCCACGAAGAACGCGCTCTACACGCCGGTGCCCTTCTCCAGCGTGCCGGGCTGGTCCGGAGACGACGTCGCGCAATCGTGGGACGCGTTCCGGCGCGGCTGCTCGGTGCTCGCCGGCAAGCCCGCGTGGGCGGCACCGTGCGCGGCGGCGCGCGGCATCGCCGCGAACGACAACGCCGCGGTGCGCCGCTTCTTCGAGGACAACTTCACGGTCTACCAGATCCGTAATGTCGACAAGAGTTCGCGCGGCGTGCTGACGGGCTACTACGAGCCGGTCCTGCGGGGCAGCCGCAAGTACGGCGCGCCCTATGTGCTGCCGGTCTATGGCGTGCCGCGCGACATGCTGTTCCTCGATGCGCGCCGCCTGCCGCCCAACGCGCGCAGCGAGGCGGTCATGGCGCGCGTGGAGGGGCGCACGGTGGTGCCGCTCGCGGCGATCGCGACCGGCAATGCCAAAGGCGTCTACGCGCTCGAACTCGGCAACAGCGTGCCCGATATCCGCGACAAGAAGCTGCGGCTGCGTCGCGAGGGCAACCGCATCGTGCCGTATTACTCGCGCGCGCAGATCGAGCGCGGACGCATCGACGCGCCGGTGCTCGCCTGGGTCGCGGACCCAGCCATGCTCTACGCGATGCAGTTGCAGGGCGCCGGGAAGATCGTGCTGCCGGACGGCGGCGGAGTGATCCGGCTCGCGTACGCCGAGCAGAACGGGCTCGCCTTCAATCCGCCGGTCGCGAGTGCCTCGAGCAAGGGCCGCAAGGTGCTGGTGCGCGGCGTCGAGATCGATCTCGACGAAGGCGATGTGAGCACGCAGCAGACGAACGGCCACATCGATGCCTCCGCATCCGACGATGCGCCGAAGTCCGTGCTGCTGCGCGGCGCGAACGACGCCGCATCGCCGGATGTGCCCGATGATTCCGCCGCGCGCCCTGAAGGCCCGCCCGAATCGCCGCTGTTGCGCGGCTTCAATCTCGTGAAGGGCGCGACGCCCGCCGTGCGGCCTGCGCGGGTGAGCGCGTCCCCGGCGGCCCATGCGGTCAATCAACCGGCCAGGTCCGCCACAGCCGATCCAGCGAATCCAGCCGTCCCAGCCGACGCGCCCGCGCCGCCGCTCGACTATGCGTTCGCGTCGTCGGACCCGAGCTACGTGTTCTTCCGGACCATCCCCGATTCGGCCGCCGGGCCGATCGGTGCGCTCGGCGTGCCGCTGTCGGCGGAGCGCTCGGCCGCCGTCGATCCGCGCACGACGCCGCTCGGCGCGCCGGTGTTCATCAACGCGAGCGAAGCGGCCGACGGCTCGCAGGTCGCGCGGCTCCTGATGGCGCAGGACGCGGGCGGCGCGATTCGCGGCGCGGTGCGCGCCGACTACTTCTTCGGCACCGGCGAGAAGGCGCAGCAGAAAGCGAGCCGCATGAAGCAGCCCGCGCAGATGTGGGTGTTGCTGCCCAAGGGTCTGCGCATCTCGGCGAGGGAGTCGGCGGTGCGCGTGCGCGGCGGTCCGTCTATGCCCACGGCCGATTGCGTCGTGAGCGACCCGGACCTGTGCGTCGACGACACGCCATCGAGCGCACCATGAACGGAGCGAGCATGAGATTCCTCGTCGCCGACGACCACGAGCTGATTCGCCAGGCCGTCAAGTCGCTGTTGCGCGGCCTCGACCACGAAGCGCAGTTCGACGAGGCGGATAGCTGGGACACGCTCGCCGCCGCCGCGCATCCCGGCGCGAATCACGATCTCGCGATCGTCGATCTGCACATGTCGGGCATGGCGAGCGCGGCGTCGCTGGCGACGCTCCTGAAGGCCAATCCCACACTGCCGCTGGTCGTGCTGTCGGCGGAGGAATCCGTCGACGAGATGCGCGCCGTGCTCGCCGCCGGCGCGCTCGGCTTCGTACCCAAGCGCGAGCCCGCCAGCGTGATGCTCAAGGCCATCGAGCTCGTCCTCTCGGGCGGCGCCTATGTGCCGATCGAAGCGCTCTGCCTGGCTGGCGCGGGCGCGCCGGCGCCGCACGCATGCGACTCGACGCAACCGCTCAGAAACACGTCCGGCGCCCCCCTCGCCCCGCATCACCGGCATCTGATGGAGAACCTGTCGCCGCGTCAGCGCGAGATCATGCGGCTCGTGCATCGCGGCTGCACGAACAAGATGATCGCGCGCGAACTGCAGGTCGCGGAAGGCACGGTCAAGGTGCACCTTTCGGTGATTTTCCGGGCGCTCGGCGTGCACAGCCGGTCGGCGGCGATCGCGGTCATCAACGACTGGCTGCGCACGGGACGTGAACTATGACCGCGCCCAACGTGCTCATCTGCCTGCCGACGCATCACGACGACGTGCACATCAACTTCGCCTTCTCGCTGATGGAAACCGCGCGCGCCCTCACCGACGCGGGCTGCGGTTTCCAGACGATGCACGTCGGCTCGTCGCACGTGATTCGCGCGCGCAACTTCTTCGCGAGCTATCTCGTCGCGCATCCCGAGTTCTCGCATCTGCTCTTTCTCGACACGGACATGCGCTTCGCGCCGCAAGCCGTGATGAAGCTGCTCGCCGCCGGCAAGTGCGTCGCGGGCGTCGCGTATCCGTATCGGCGCATGAACCTGGAGAAGTGCATCGGCGCGTCGGATCAGGGGCTCACGCTGCGCGAATGGCTCGAAAAACACGCGGACTACACGGTGCGCCTCAAGACTTCAGACGATGGCCACGCTCGCGTCACCGATGGTTTCGTCGAAGCGGAGCATGTCGGCACCGGCATCTTTCTCGCGCGCCGCGACGCGTTCGATGTCGCGCTGCCGTTCACGCAATGCTATGCGCCGCCCGAGCAGTATCGCGACACGCTGCCCGACGGCCGCTTCTATGGCTTTTTCGACACCATCGAGGAACAGGGGCATTACCTGTCCGAAGACCTTTCGTTCTGCCGGCGCGTGCGGCTGGGCGGCGCGCAAGTGTGGGCGCTCGTCGACGAAACGGTCGTGCACTACGGCGCGTCGGAAGTGGCCGGGCAATATCTGCGCGCGCTGCGCATGCGCGGCAACGTCGCGTGATCTGCGGGTTCACGCGACTTCCGCCGCCTCCTGCCCTTGCGCGCTCGGTTGCAGCAGCGTGTCGAGCGTGCGTCGCAGGCGCGTTGGCGTGACCGGCTTGTGCAGCACCGGCACGCCTTCGGCGGCGAGCGCCGCGAGTTCGGGCGAGGCCATGTCGCCGGTCATCATCACGCGCGCGAGACCGTGATGGCCGCGCCGGCGCAGCGCCTCGCGCACCGCGTTCATCGCCTCGATGCCGGTCTGGTGACGGTCGATCCGATAGTCGCAAACCAGCACGTCCGGCACGAAGCCTTCGGAGATCGCGCGCACGGCGGCGAGCTCGTCGCGGCAGCCGCGCACGACACAGCCCCAGCGCGTGAGCAAGGCGCCGAGTGCGTCGAGATTCGCGGGATCGTCGTCGACGCACAGCACGCGGCGGCCGTCGATAAACGCGCTCATTTCGGGCGGCGCGACGAGGCTCGCGGTGACGAGACTCGCATCGCCCGTTCTGACCGGCACGCGCATGGTCGTGCCGCGGCCTGGCGCGGAACGCAGCATCAGCTCGCAGCCGAGCAGGCGCGTGAGACGCCGCACCGTCGAGAGGCCGAGACCGTGGCCTTCGCGGCCGTCGCGATGTGCGAGCGGCGCCTGATAGAACTCCTCGAATACGAGTTCGCGCTCCTGCGGCGCGATGCCGATGCCCGAATCGCGCACTTCGATGAAGCAGCGTTCGCGATTCGCGGCCTGCCTCACGCCGATCCACACGGAGCCGCATTCGGTATAACGCACCGCGTTCGAGACGAGATTGGCGAGCACGCGTTCGAGCAGCACGGGATCGGTGAACGCGACACACGACGTAGGCGCGATGCGCAGCGCCAGTCCTTTCTCGGCCGCGGCGGGACGGAACTGCCGCTCTATGCGCGCGAGGACGTCGGCGAGCGGGAAGTGCTGCGGCATCACCTGAGTCACGCCGCTTTCGATGCGCGCCAGATCGAGCACCTGATTGAAGAGATGATTCAGCGCTTCGACATTGCAGACGATGTGCTGCGCGGTGTCCTCGCGCTCCGCATCGCTCGCGCGGCGGTCCGTGAGCGTCTGCGCGAGCAGGCCGATTGCATGCAGCGGCTGACGCAGATCGTGACTCGCCGCCGCGAAAAAGCGCGTCCTCGCAATGCTCGTCTCCTCGATCACGCCCTTTTGCCGCGCGATGGTTTCGGCGAGCCGCTGCTGATCGACGCGCGCCTCGACGATGCCGCGAAAGAGCTTGCGATATTGCGCTGCGAGCAGATCCACGGCGACGATGAAAATGACGAGCGCGACGCCTAATTCCAGTCGGCCGGGCGCCGGTTCCAGCAGATGCAGCGCGGCGGCGGGCAGAAGCAGCGGCAGGATCGCGCAGCGCAGGTTGAGCAGGTTCAGGCCATTGGAGCCATAGGCGAGCGCCGCGAGTGCGACCAGCATCACGGTATGCGCGGCGACGAGGCCGGCGGATGCGTGCTGGAATGCGAACCAGATCGACCAGCCCGGCGCGCTGTAAAGGGCAACGTTCCTCAACGCATGAAGCTCGATCCAGCGGCACGAGCAGAATCGCGATGCCTGACGCCGCCGCCACGCCCACATGCCGATGGAGAGAGAGTTCGCCATGCCATAGAGCAGCACGCAGGCCAAGGGCAGCATCCCGTCGTCCGCACCCGTGACATAAACCATGACGAGCAGCGCGATCGCGCACGCGTGCGTCGGGAATGACGCCGGGTCTGCCGCATAAAGCGCGCTTGCGACATCGTGGTCGATATCGGCGTCGAGCTCGCGCTTTCGTTGATCGCCATGCATTCTGTCATCCCCTTGCAGCCGGTATACCCGGGCGTTTAGACGACGGCTATTACCAACTGCATATTGGTCGGTTGGTAGGAAAAAACCATACTCGATTCGTGGCCACCTGAATGAGGGGATGACGAGATGGAGACCCTGACCATGGACGTCGCGCAGGCCAGCGGCGCGGCTCCGATGCTGACCGATCTGTGGCGGCGTCGCACGAAGCTGTCTCACGACGAAATGCTGTCGATCTATAACCTCGTACAAGGCGCGTTGCGCACGTATCATCCGCCCGAGCTGCACGCGTTGCGCGAGGACAAGGAAGAGCTGATCGCACAGTTCATTTACACCAAGGTGCTGCGTCTCGACCCCGGACACGGCGGCTCGCATTCAGGCGAGCAAAGCGCGCCATCCAGCGGTTACGCGGTGTGCGCGTATTTCAGGCGCTTTCTGATCGATCACCTGCGCAGCGCGAGCCATCAGCGCGATGTATCGATGGAAGTGGATGGCGTCGAAGCGCAGATGGACGAACACGCGCGCGCGCTGGACGATCCGGTCCGCTCCGTGCTGATCCAGCATGGACTCGATGAATCGCGCGTGCGGCATCTGGCGCGCGAGTTCATCGGCGGGCTCGACAAGTACGAGCAACTGGTGCTGGCCGGCACCTTCGGCTGGTGCTCGGGCGACAAGGGCGGGCTCGTCGGCATCGCGTCGCGGCATCACATTCCTTCGTACCACTATCGCGCGCTGAAGCTCGGGGTCACGCTCAAGAAGTCCGCGCAAAGCGGAGATTTCGCGGCGACCAAGATCGGCCGATGGATCGGCGGCACGCTCGGTATCGCGATCAGCGCGGACAATCAGTCCGCCATTCTGCTCGTGCTGAATCTGCTCGCGCTGGAGTCGAGTCAGTGCGCGCGGTGAGGGCCTTCGGCACGCGCCTTCATGCAAGCGCTGCGCGCAGATAATCCGCCGCTCGACGCGCCTGCATTTCCGCCAAACCGTCACGCGCGAGCCGCTCGCGCTGCGCGGTGGATGCGAGGAGTTCAGCGGCGCGCCCGGGCAAGGCATCGTAATCGGCGAAGGCGATCGCGTGCGCGAGGGGCGCTTCATCTCGCGGGTTCGCGCAACGCTCGCTCAGCACCGCGCAACCATTGGCGAGCAGATATGAAAGCCGCACGATCTCCAGCACGCCGTCGACGCGGCCGTGCACGTTCAGCAACAGCTTCGCGCGAGCGATGAGCCGGTCGCGCGGGCGTCCGTAGAGGCCGAACACCGCGATCGCGTCGATGCCCGCCGCGCGCATCCTGTCGATGACGTTCGCGCGCCTCGGACACATCGAACCGAAGAACAGCACGTCGATATCGCGCGGTTCGGCGAAGCGGATGCGCGTGAGTTCGGGCACATAACCGATCGGCACCACGCGCGCGACCTGCACGCCGAGCGCCGCGAAGGCGCGTGCGTTCGCTTCGCTGTAATCCCACACGACATGACGGCGCAAAAGTCCGAGCAACGCGGGCGTGATCCATTCCGATCCCGCATGGACCTGCTCGAGGTTGTAGAGAATCGCGTCCGGCGCGAGCGTCAGCCCGCAATGCGGCAGAAGGTTCGAGCCGAGCACGATATGCCGCCGTCCGTCGAGCCTTCCCTCGCATGTCATCACGCTGTCGTGACCGAGCGAGCGCAACGCATGATGAAGCGTTTCGGCCACTTCGTGGAATGCGGCGGAGTGCGCATAGCCGGGAGGCGTGACCACGGTGACGGCGAATTTCATCGGCTGGAAGCGCTATTGCGGTTGCGCGAGCACCTGGCGGATCGCCTGCTCGAAGGTCTCGGGCGGCTGGCCGCCGCTCACGAGATAGCGCTGGTTGAGGATGATCGCGGGAACGGAGCTGATGCCCATCGCCTGGTTTTCGCGCTCCTGTTCGCGCACCTCGTCCGCGTATGCGCCGCTCTGCAGCACTTCGCGTGCGCGCGCCGCATCGAGCCCGACGGCCTGCGCCGTCTCGATGAGCACGTCGTGAGCGCCCGGATTGCGGCCTTCTCCGTGATACGCGCGCAACAACGCGCGCTTGAGCGGCAACTGTTTGCCTTCGATGCCCGCCCAGTGCAGCAGACGATGCGCATCGAACGTGTTGTAGACCTGCGTGCGCGGGCCGAACGTAAATCCGACGCCCGCGCCGCGCTCGCGGATCATGCGCTGCGTCTCTTCGATCTGCTCGGGCGTGCGGCCATATTTGCGGCCGAGATAATCGACGATGGCTTCACCTTCCGGGCGCATGTCGGGATTGAGCTCGAACGGATGCACGACGATCTCGGGCTCGACGATATCGGAAAGACGCGAAAGTGCGAGTTCGAGCGAGGCCAGGCCGATCGCGCACCACGGGCACGCGATGTCGGAAATGAAATCGATACGAAGCGGCTGGGTCATGAGGCGAGTGCGAAAATGGTTTGACGAAGCCCGCAGGTTAGCGCGAATCGCGCGAAATTGCCGGGACGTCCATTTCCGCGCGCGCTCATCGGCCTTCGATGATCGACGATGTCAGGCAGAGCGTGCTGAACGGTCCGGCAATGTATCCGCGCTCGCGCGGTCCGATCGACAGGATCAGTTGAATGGAGCCGCCCGCGTAGAACTTGGTGGTGGGCTGGGCGAGGCTCTTCGCGGCCTCGTCCGAGACCCGTGACTGTGGTTTCGTGAAGCCCCAGTAAGCATTGATCTCGCCGCCTTCGGGCAGGCGCAGCACCCAGCAGTTTCGCAGATCGCCCCAGTCGTTGGCGATGGCCCAGCGACGGCGGATATCGCGAATCAGGCGATCGATCTGCCGCTGCGCCAGCGCTTCCAGTACTTCCGAGCCATACATCCAGTATTTGCCGTATGCGCCCAGCTCGTGACGGCTCGAGTCGGAGAAGCGGACAAGCGTGAGCGGCCCTTCCAGAACGGTGTGTCGAATGGCCGGAAGAAACGACCCTTCCTCCTGCACGCCCAGATCGAAGAAGCCCATGATGTCGTTCCCGGTTGATGATGTTCGTTTTGCTCCTTCCACAAGGACGAGCGACGCTCGCGCGGTTTGAATGGAACTCGATTCTTTCAAGCTTGATTCAAAAGAAGGGTTACCTGGAGCCGTCACATCATTTGATTCGGATGCCGAATCGCCTTTCATCGATGAAAGGCGAAATAGAGCGCTCGTGCGCCCGGTCCATGTCCACGACGAAGGGTTCAGATACGAACGTGCGCCGGAGACCCAGGAGTCTGCGGCGCACATGTTCGCCTGCATTCGAGCAGGCATGGCGCGGGAACTCGCCCGCGCCGCGTTCACTAAGGCACTGCGCGAACCACTAAAACACTTACTGCCCCCCGAAATAGAGCTGCTTCATCTCCTCGTTCGTCGCGGGGCGAACGACGGTACGGGAACCGGAGGCCGATGCGCCCGATGTCACGCCGCCATACGCGGTGTTGCCGCTCTGCGCCGACAAGCGCGCTTCCGCTGCCTGGATGTCGGCCGGATAGTGCGGATCGTCGCCCGTGGCCGGGTCATAACCGACCTTTTCGAGTTGTTGCAGCTCGGCGCGCACCTGAGCGCGCGTCATCGATCCATCCGCCTGACAGAACGCGGAAAGCGGCACTGCGAGCGCCGACGCGGCAGCGACCGCGATAACGAATGTCTTCATGGCGACCTCCTCATGAATGCCAGCGAGCAGGACTCGGGAAAGGGGACCCGTAGCCGGCAATCAGAGTCTAGGCGGCAAAGCCTTCAACTTCGATACGACCACACATATCCGACCGAAATGGCGGATTCAGACAAGCGCCTGTTCGCAGAGACAAGACGATCAGAAGAACAGAAAATTGGAACGTCGAATAACACGGTTCCTTGTTAGGAGCACGCTCATTTGAGAATCGCCTCCTCGACGGCCGCGAGATACGCCGCCAGCGCGCGCTTCACTTCCCGCAGATAGCGTCGTGCCAGTTGCACGTCGCCCATTGCGGGACGCAGCTTCACCGCGAGCGCGCCGCTCGCGAGCGCATGGAGCATGTCCACGTAGAGCTCGCGCTCGGACGCTTTCACGCCGGGCATGCGCGCGTCGATCACCTTGCGCATCATGCTGGACTTGCGCTTCTTCTTCGCTTCGTCGTGCGGCATGACCGACATCAGGATCAGTAAATCCGTCTTGCGGTCGAAATATTCGATGTGCGGCGACATGATGCGATCGATCACCGCTTCCGCCGACAGCGAACGCCACGTTTCGCTGTCGATCAGCGCAAGCTCGTCCTCCAGTTCCTGCAGCGCGGCCGCGTGACGATCCCACAACGCGGCGAGCAGGCTGTCGCGATCGGGAAAGAAGTGATACATCGAGCCGATCGGCGTCTGGGCGCGCCGCGCGACGCCGTGCATGGTCACGCCTTCCAGTCCCTTTTCCACGATCAGCTCGGCGGTCGCGTCCAGCACGGCCTCGATGCGCGCACGGCCGCGCGCCTGCAGCGGCGAACGCGCCGTGCTGCCGCGCTCCTGGTCTTGCAATTCGCTTTCACCGCCGGCGCGGGGCTTCTTCATCGTGTCTCCTCAAAGCAAAGGCAAACTAGACGCTAGCGTCTAGATTCGTGCATACTAGACGCCATCGTCTAGTTTGGCGAGCGCATCGCGTGACTGGTTTCATCCGGATTTCAGCCGATGCGCCCTCGCTGTCTCGCATTCATCGAAGGCTACCGCATGCACGCGGTGGCGCGAAAGATCCCGGAGAAATCATGTCAGTCACTGCGCCCACGCACGGCGGCAAGCCCGTCGACGCGGCCCAAGGCAAACCGTCGCGCAAGCGCCTGCTGATCGCGCTCGGCATTATCGCGGTCATCGCGGGCGCGGCGTGGGGCGCGCGCTGGTGGACCGTCGGCCGCTTCATCGAAACCACCGACGACGCTTATCTGCAAGCCGACAGCGTCACCATCGCGCCGAAAGTGAGCGGCTATATCACGGAAGTGCTCGTCGAGGACAATCAGACCGTCGCGGCAGGTGCGCCGCTCGCGCGCCTCGATACGCGCCAGTACCAGGCATCGCTCGATCAGGCAAAGGCCACGCTCGACGCCCGCGCCGCCGACATTCAGCGCGCCGAAGCCGAGTTGAAGCAGCAGCACGCTAACGCCGATCAGGCGAAGGCCCAGGCCGAAGTATCGCGCGTGAGTCTCGCGCACGCGGAGGACGACGTCACGCGTTATCGTCCGCTGGTCGCGACCGGCGCGGAGACCGCCGAGCGTCTCGCGAGCCTCGTGTCCACGCGCGATCAGGCGCGCGCCACGCTAGCCGCGAACCTCGCGGCGGCGCGTTCGGCATCGACGCAGATCGGCGCGACCGAAGCGCAGATCGCCCAGGCGCGCGCGCAAGTCGAAGCGGCGCAGGCGCAACTGAACCAGTCGAAGCTCGATCTCAACGACACCACCTTGGTCAGCCCGGTCGCGGGGCGCGTCGGCGACCGCACCGTGCGCGTGGGGCAGTATGTGCAGCCCGGCACGCGTCTCATGACGGTCGTGCCGGTCGAATCGCTCTATCTGGAGGCGAACTTCAAGGAGACGCAGGTCGGCCGCATGCGTATCGGCCAGCCGGCGACGCTGCATGTCGACGCGCTCAAGGGCACGGACCTGCATGGCGTCGTGGAAAGTTTCGCGCCCGGCACCGGCGCGCAGTTCGCCTTGCTGCCGCCCGAGAACGCCACCGGCAACTTCACCAAGATCGTGCAGCGCGTGCCGGTACGCATTCGCGTGGATACAGGTCCGGAGACGCGCAAGGTGCTGCTGCCGGGTCTTTCCGTGACGGTCGACGTCGACACGAAATCCGCCACCGACGAGAGCCGTCGCATCGCCGCGGAAAACCGCCATGACTGAGCGGCACGCACGCGCGAGCGCGACCGACTGGATCGCGGTCACGGCGGGCGCGCTCGGCGCGCTGATGGCGACGCTCGACATTTCCATCACCAACTCCGCGCTGCCGCAGATCCAGGGCGAGATCGGCGCGACCGGCACGGAAGGCACGTGGATTTCCACCGGCTACCTGATGTCGGAAATCGTGATGATCCCGCTCGCCGCGTGGCTCACGCGCGTGTTCGGCCTGCGCAATTTCCTGCTCGGCAACGCGGTGCTCTTCACGCTGTTCTCGGTCATGTGCGGCCTCTCCACCTCGCTGCCGATGATGGTCGCGGGCCGCATCGGCCAGGGCTTCACCGGCGGCGCGATGATTCCCACCGCGCAGACCATCATCCGCACGCGGCTGCCGCGCGAGCAGATGCCCGTGGGCATGACCATCTTCGGGCTGATCGTGCTGTTGGGTCCTTTGCTCGGGCCAGTGCTCGGCGGCTGGCTCGCGGAAAACATCTCGTGGTCATGGTGCTTCTTCGTCAACGTGCCGGTTGGCTTCGCGCTCGTCGCGCTGCTCGTCAGCGGGCTGCCGGCGGAGGAATCGCACTGGGAGTCGTTTTTCAAGGCCGACTGGATCGGCATTGCGGGGCTCGCCATCGGTCTCTCCTCGCTCACGGTCGTGCTCGAAGAAGGCCAGCGCAATCAATGGTTCGAATCGGGCGAGATCGTGATGCTCACCTGCGTCACGGCTTTCGGCTTTCTGCTGATCGCGATCTCGCAGTTCGTCGCGAAGAAACCGATCGTGCGGCTCTCGCTCCTGCGCAATCCGCGTTATGCGAGCGTCATTCTGATCGTGTTCGCGGTCGGCGCGGGGCTCTATTGCGTGTCTTTCCTGCTGCCGCAGTTCCTGAGCATCGTCGCGGGCTATAACGCGCTGCAGTCCGGCGCGATCATGCTCGTGTCCGGCGTGCCCGCGTTTCTCATCATGCCGGTGCTGCCGCGTCTGCTCGGCAAGATGGATTTTCGCGTGCTCGTCATCACGGGGCTGCTGTTCTTCGCGGCGAGCTGCCTGCTCGACATATCGCTCACCGCGCAGAGCGTCGGGCACGACTTCTTCTGGTCGCAGATCCTGCGCGGCTTCGGCCAGATGCTCGCCATGATGCCGCTCAATCAGGCGTCGATGGCGGCGGTTTCGCGCGAGGAATCCGGCGATGCGGCCGGCCTCTACAACATGGCGCGCAATCTCGGCGGCTCGGTCGGCCTTGCGATTCTCGGCACCGTCATCGACCGGCGCAACGACTTCCACACGGCGTCGATCCGCGAATCGCTCAGCGCGAATTCCGTGATCGGGCAGGAACGCATGGCCGCGAGCGCCGCGAATTTCTTCGCGCAAGGCGGCGACATGGCCCACGCGAAGATGCAGGCGCTCGGCCAGTTGTCGATGCAGATCGGCCAGCAGGCCATCGTCATGACTTACTCCGAAACCTTTTACGTGCTCGCGATCGCGCTGCTCGCATGCCTTCCGCTCGCGCTTCTGCTCAAGACGCCGCGCGCCCAATCCGGCGACATGTCCTCCGCCGGCCACTGATGCCATGAATCGTCCGACGATGTTCCCTTCCCGCTTCACCCGCCTCTTTCCGCTCACCGCGCTCGCCGCCTTCACGCTCGCCGCGTGCACGGTCGGCCCCGACTATCACGGCGCGCCGGAAGTCGCGCCTGAAGCCGCGAAAAGCGGCGCGTTCGTGCGCACGCCGGCGCAAGGCGTGGTGGCGACGCATTCCCCCGCCGCGTGGTGGCAGGCGCTCGACGATGCGCAGCTGAACTCGCTGATCGACGCCGCGCTCGCCCATAATCCCGATCTGAAGATGGCGCAGGCCCGGCTGCGTCAGTCGCGCTCCCAACTGCGCGGGCAGCGCGCCAACGAATTGCCGAAAGTCTCGGGCTCGGCGGCGGCGTTGCGCATGCGCTCGCCGGATACATCGATTTTCGGCTCGTCGTCGGGGGATCAGGGCGGGTCGGGATCGAGCGGGCGCGGTCCCGTCGACTTCTACACCGTGGGCTTCGACGCCTCCTGGGAAATCGACCTCTTCGGCGGCACGCGCCGCGCGATCGAAGCCGCATCCGACGAAGCCGACGCCGTGCAAGCCGATCTCTCCGATGCGCAGGTGTCGCTCGCGGCGGAAGTGGCGTCGGCGTACATCGACTTGCGCGATCAGCAGCAACGGCTCGCGCTCGCCGAGCGCACGGCCGAGTATCAGCAGCAGATGCTCACGCTGACCGAGCAGCGCCGCGCGCGCGGCACGGCGGCGGAAGTGGATGTCGAACGGCTTACGACGCAGGTCGGCACCACGCGCGCGACGCTCGTGCCGCTGCAGTCGCAGATCACCGATTCGCTGGATCAGCTCGCCGTGCTGACGGGCCGCGCGCCCGGCGCGCTCGATGCCGAACTCGGCGCGCGTGCGCCGTTGCCCGCGTTGCCGTCTTCGGTTGCGATCGGCGATCCGGCGACGATGCTGCAGCAACGTCCGGATATCCGCGCGGCCGAACGGCGTCTCGCGTCGAGCAATGCGCAGATCGGCGAGCATATCGCCGACTATTTTCCGAAGGTGACCTTGCTGGGCGATATCGGCTTTTCCGCGTCGGAGCCGAGTCATCTGTTGCGCAAGCAGAATTTCTCGTGGGTCGCCGTGCCGTATCTGCAATGGAACCTGTTCGACTTCGGCCGCACGGCCGCGAACGTGGATGCGGCGAAAGCCTCGCGCGACGAAGCCGAGGCGCGCTACGAGAAAACCGTGCTCGCCGCGTTGAAGGATGCGAACTCGTCGCTCTCGCGTTACGGCAATCAGCGCGAGCATGTGGTGCGGCTGCAGCAGGTGCAGGCGTCCGCGGAACGATCGGCTACGCTCGTGCGGCAACGGTACACGGCGGGAGTTTCGACGCTCATCGATCTGCTCGACGCGCAGCGCACGCAGTTCGCCGCGCAGCAGGATGTGGTGGCCGCGCAGGCCGAATTGCTGAAGGACTTCGTCGGGCTGCAGAAGAGTCTGGGCTTGGGTTGGAATGTGGCGGGCGAGGCGGTGTCGGTGGCGCGCGCGCCCTGAAGAACGAGCGAATCTCGCCGCTTCGCATTTCCGGATTTTCCCGCTACAATTCGGTCCCCTTGCCCAGGTGGCGGAATTGGTAGACGCACTATCTTGAGGGGGTAGCGCCGAGAGGCGTGCGGGTTCGAGTCCCGCCCTGGGCACCAGATACGATTCCATTCCCGAAAAGCGGCGTCCTGACGAAGGGTTCGCCGTCACAGGCTGCTTAAATATCCGAATCGCGTCACTGCCGAGACGCATCGCCCCGCCGCTGAACAGCGGCACTCCCGCGATACTTGCGCAACAAACCGCATGACCGGATTGCTCATCCACGCGACAACCGAGTTTCGCGCCAAACGCGAGCATCCCCGGCAGCAGGATCGAGCGGAGCCCTAGCCGTTCACCGAGCGCCAGCACGCAGACGAATTTCTCTGTCAATGGCCTCGAACGTCGATTATCCGGATCGGATTCCTGAATGACGCGCACGACCGGTTCAGGCGAGTCGTATGCCTCGGCCGAAAGCCGCACTGCCACTGCGATATCGAGTGACGCGCGTGTCCGCGAAGGCACCCTTTACGTACAAAGGCGATTCAGCCTGAAGCGCTCACGCCGGGTGAACGACGCCGCCGTACTTGCGCCCGATTGAACCATCCGTAAGATTGAACGCTTAGGCCCCTCGTCGAGGGTGCGCGCCACGAATCCATCGCTGGCGCTTCCCTGCAGGAGCATCACCTTCATGACGGATTGGCCACGCGGCAGCGGCGAGATGTCTCGCCTCATTCGGGCGTGCGACTGGACGGCGACCTCGCTCGGCCCCATCGAGGAGTGGCCTTACAGCCTGAGGAGCGCCGTCGACCTGATCCTGGCGTCGGGCCACGCCATGCAACTGGCATGGGGACCGGAGAAGATCGTCATCTACAACGATGCCTACGCCCCGATGCTGGGAGACCATCATCCACGCGCGCTCGGCATCCCCTTTCGCAAAGCGTGGCCCGACATCTGGCAGGACATCGAGCCGCTGGTGAAGCAGGTTTTCGCCGGTGAGACGGTGAGATTCGACGACATGCCGCTGGTCATGACCCGCCATGGCTATGCCGAGGACACGTGGTGGAACTTCTCGTATTCGCCGATGCGAGACGAGTCGGGCGCGGTCGCCGGGCTGCTGAACGTCACGGTGGACGCGACAGCGAAGCACCGGGCCGAGCAGGCCGAGCGCGAGCGCGACGTCGCCAATGCCCGGTTGCAACTGAACGAGGCCCGGTTCCGCGCGCTGGTCACCGCAGGCGGCAACTCGATCTACCGTATGAGCCCAGACTGGCGGCTGATGTTTCAGCTCGACAATCAAACGCTTGCCAACACGGCGGCGCCCATCGAGGACTGGGTCGAAAAATACATTCCCGACGAGGACCTGCCCGCGGTGCGCCGAACCATAGAGGCGGCCATCCGCACCAAGTCGCTGTTCGAGCTGGAGCATCGGGTCCGCCTGGCCCACGGTGGCGTGGGCTGGGTACTCTCGCGCGCCGTGCCGCTGCTGGGGCCCGATGGCGAGATCACGGAATGGTTCGGGGCGGGCAGCGACATCACGCAGCGCATCCAAGCCGATCAGGTCCTGCGCGAGCGGGAGGAGCGGCAATCCTTCCTGCTGAAGCTGAGTGATGCGCTGCGCATCGAGCGGGAGGCGCACGTCATCGGCTGCGTCACCACCCGCCTGGTCGGCGAGCAGTTGGGCGTGGACCGTTGCTATATCGTCCGCCTGTCGCGCGACGCCGAGAAATGCTGGGCCGAGTTCGAATACCGGCGCGCCGACCTGCCGTCGGTGGAGGGCGAATATCGCCTGAGGGACTTTCCCGACTCTGTCTCCCGGATGGAGACACAGTCGGTCTTCTATCCGGATGTCGCGAGCGATCCGGCGCTCTCGGACCTCGAAAGGCAATCGCTGCTCGCGATCCGGATCGGCGCGATGCTGGTGGCTCCGTTGCGACGCGGCGAGCGCAACTACGTCTGGGCTTTGGTGGCCGCGACCACGGGACCCAGGGCGTGGACACGCGAGGAACTCGGACTGCTGGAGGAGGCCGCCGAACGGACCTGGGCGGCCATGGAACGCGCCCATGCCGAGGCCGCGCTGCATGAAGCCGACCGCCGCAAGGACCAGTTCCTGGCCGTGCTGGCGCACGAACTGCGCAACGGCCTGGCGCCGCTGGTCTACAACGTCCAGATCGGGAACAGCCACCCGGACAGCGTGGCGCTGACCAAGGAATTGTTCGCCCGCAGCGACGGCCAGCTGCGGCATCTCGTTCACCTCGTGGACGACCTGCTCGACGTGGCCCGCATCAGCACCGGCAAGATCGAGCTGAATCTCGAACTCGTGAAGCCGCGCGACGTCGTGAACCTGGCGCTCGATGCCTGCCGCCCGGAGGTGGAACGCAAACACCACCGGCTGACCGTCGTCGACGAGGCGGGCTCCGGGCTGACCGTCCGAGGCGATCGGGTGCGCCTGACGCAGGTGGTGTCCAACCTGCTGTCCAACGCCACGAAGTACATGGACGACGGCGGCAGCATCACGGTGCGCGTCGCCCGCGACGGCGAGCAGGCGCTGATAGAAGTGAGCGATACCGGCATCGGCATCCCGCCCGCAGCCCTGCCGCACGTCTTCGAGCTCTTCACGCAGGTCCGCGATCAGCAGGCTTATTCGGCGGGCGGTCTGGGCATCGGCCTTTCGCTGGTGAAGCAACTGGTTGAGATGCAGGGCGGCATCGTCACCGCCGCGAGCGAGGGAGCGGGCCGGGGCAGCACGTTCGCCGTGCGCCTGCCGGTGGCGGTGGTCGCCACGGCAAGCGAGCTTTGCGCGGCGGCGCAGTCCGAGGCGGCCTCGCCGGGCCGCGCCTTGCGGGTGCTCGTGGTGGACGACAGAAGCGACGGCGCCGATGCGCTGACCGAACTGCTGCGTCTGGACGGTCACGACGCCGAAGCGGTCTACGGCGGCCCGCAGGCGCTGGAAAGCGTGCGGCGGCGCCGGCCAGACGTGGTGTTCCTTGATCTGGCCATGCCCGGGATGGACGGGTTCGACGTCGCTCGGCATCTGCGCGGCGACTTCCCGGCCCAGCCGCCGATGCGGATCGTGGCGCTGACGGGTCGCGGCCAGGAGGCCGACCGGCAGCAGGCCGTGGCGGCTTCCTTCGACGGCCACCTGGTCAAGCCAGCAGACGCCGAGAAGTTACGAGCGGTTTTATCGGCAGCGCGACGGTTGCTGACGTAAGCGGGCGAGGCTCGGTCAGGTCGAACGGACGGGGGGCGTCATTGGCATCGTGCCTACCGCGCAACCGGCACAACCGGCGCACTCGCGCCCGCCGCTTTCGCCGCCCCGGGCGACGCGCACCGCAACCCGGCGCCACCGGCGCCATCCACGTTCTTCAGCGAAACCACCAGCCTGCTGCCGGTATTCGCCGTAATGACATGCCCGTAGCTGACCGTCGGGATGAATTTGATGTCGGGCGCCACGGCCACGGGCGGATTCTGCGCGCCGTCGACGGTCAGATCGAGCTCCACGGTAACCGCGTCGATCGCGACACCGTAGTCCTGTCTGTGTTCGGCCTGAGTTTTCTTGAAATCGCAGAATCCTTCCAGCACGTTCTGCAACGCGGTGGAAATATCGACGGACTTGCCCGGCGGAATGGGCGGCGTGTTGCACCCGGCGAGGAGCATCGGCACAGCAAGAACAGCGAGGGAGGCGAAGGCGCGCATCGGATTCCCCTGGCTCTTGGGAGAGCACTAATATCGGTCAGCCGCCCATGCGCGTCCGTGCGTTTGCGTACTGACTTCACCGATGAACCGCGCGCCGCTATTCTTCCGCGAGAAAGCGCTGCACCGCTTGCGCCGCCTCGAACGCGCGCGTAATGACGAACAGATGTCCGTCGCTCACCACCTGAAGGCTCGCCCGCGGTATGCGCGACGCGAGAATTTTCGCGTTGACGAGCGGCACGATGGGATCGTCGTCGCCATGGATGACGAGCGTCGGCTGCGCGAGGCCGCCCAGCCACAGCAGGCTGCTCCAGCCCCACGCCGCCATCAGCTGATAGAGATAGCCGCGCCCGCCCGGCGCCTGAATATGACGGCCGTGCGTCTTGAGCAGCGAGGGGTCGCTGCGGAACGCGCCGCCGTAGAGATCCGCGCCCACTTTCTCCAGATAGTCCGGATCGCGATAGCGGCGCGGGCCGATCATCTTCGTGAGAACGGAGACGCTCGCGGGCACCATGATCACGCCCGGCGACGTCGATGCCAGCACGAGCCGGCGACAACGCTCCGGATAAAGATGCGCGAACTGCTGCGCGAGCGCGCCACCCCACGAAACGCCCATGACATCGACCGGTCCCGTATGGCCGAGTTGGGCGAGCAGCCTGTCGGTCATCAGGCAAAGGTTGGTGAAGCGATATGGAAAGACCGGCGCGGGCGAGCCGCCCACACCGGGCATGTCGAAGATGACGACTTCGACGTCGTCCAGCGCTTCGACGAACGGCGCGACGAGCTCCAGATTCGCGCCGATGCCGTTGAAGATGACGAGCGGCGGCAGACTCGCGCTGCCGCGCCGCGTCGCGACGCGCAGCCGTTGGCCGCCCACGTCGATGGTCCGGATTTCCATGCCGCTCACAGTCGTGGTGTTCATTTCCATGGTCATCCTGATTGATCGTTCCGAAGCTTGAGCGTCAGGCTTCGAGAACGTAGGTTCCGGGCGCATCCGCGATCGGCGGATGACGCTCGCTGCCCGGCGCAACGGGCGCGACACGTTTCACGCCCGAGCGGCGTGCGAGCCAGTCGCGCCAGTCTTCCCACCACGACCCCGCACGCGATGCCGCGCTGGCGAGCCAGTCGTCGGCGGTCGCGGGAAGCGCCGGGTTGAGGAAGTACTTCGCCTTCGGGTTGCCGGGCGGATTGACGAGGCTCTGAATATGTCCGCTCGAACTGAGCACGAAGCGCGTCTTTCCGCCGAACATGCGCGCCGTGTCGTACACGCCCTTCCACGGCGTGATGTGATCCGTCATGCCGCCGATCACATATTTGTCGCACGTTACCTGCGCGAGATCGACGGGCGTGCCGAGCACCGTCAACGCGTCCTTCTTGCCGAACAGGTTGTGCGTGAAGATGTCGAGCAACTGGCCGTGCATGCGCCCGGGCAGGCGTGTCGTGTCGTTGTTCCAGTAGAGAATGTCGAACGCCGGCGGATCGTTGCCGAGCAGATAGTTGTTCACCCAGTAGTTCCAGACCAGCTCGTTGGGCCGCAGCCACGCGAACATGCGACCCATTTCGTCGCCCGGCAGCACACCCTTGGACATGCTGTTCTGCTTGGCCGCCGCGACGACCTCGGGCGTGGCGAACAGGCCGAGCTGCGAATCGGGCGAGCCTTCGAGCAGCGCCACCGCGAGCGTCGCGGCATGCACGAGCTTCTGCCCGCGCGCCGCCGTGTGGCCGAGCAAGGCCGCGATGGTCATCGCGCCCGAACATGCGCCGTGCAGGTTGACATCGTCGCTGCCGGTGATGTCGCGCACCGCGTCGATGGCCTCGATGAGCGCGCGCACGTACGTATCGAGATCCCAGTCGCGCTGCTCCGCGCCCGGATTGCGCCAGCTCACGACGAACGCCTGGAAGCCGCCCTGCAACAGATAATCGACGATGCTCTTGCCCTTCGCGAGATCGAACACGTAGAACTTGTTGATCTGCGGCGGCACGATCAGATGCGGCCGCTCATAGACCTTCGCGGTCGTCGGCGCGTACTGGATGAGCTCCAGCACCTCGTTGCGAAACACGACCGAGCCGCGCGTGTTGGCCACATTGCCGCCGACCTCGAACGCGCGCTTGTCGACCTGTGTGGGCATGCCGCGATTCGACGCGATATCGCCCGCGAGATTCTTCAGGCCCGCGACAAGGCTCGCGCCGCCCGTATCGACGAGCTTCTTGAGCGCCGCCGGATTGCCCGCGAGCGCGTTGGTGGGCGCCAGCGCATCGGTGAGGAGCGAGACCACGTATTGCACGCGCGCCTTCTCGGGCGCGTCGAGCGTCGAGCGGTCGACGAAGCTCGAAAGCGCGTCGCACCACGCGAGATAGCCTTGCATCGTCGAGCGATACAGCGCGTTGCCGCGCCAGCTCGGATCGCTGAAGCGCCTGTCGCCGGGCTGCGGCTCGGTATTCGCCAGACCCAGGCAGATCGACGTCAGATCGCGCATCAGGTTCATTTCCTGTCCGGCGAAAAGCACCGGCTGTTTCAGCGCCTGGGTCGTGAATTGCTGCGCGGCGTTCAGCACATCGCTCATGCGCAGGCCGGCAAAAGCGTTCGCATCGGCGGCATCGCGCGACGCTTCGAGGGAGGTGGGGGTCGTCATCGGTTCGTATCTTCGGGCAGTCGTGTTGGTCGCGGCGCGCTCACTTCACGAGCATCGCGAGTGTCTGCGCGGCGAGCGCCGGGGTGTGCTGTCCTTCGATCTGCAACGAGATGTCGCTCTTCAGCACGACGCTGCCGTTGCCCTTGCGCTCGACGGACGCCAGCACGATGCGGCTGCGCACCCGTGCGCCGGCCTTCACGGGCGAGAGAAAACGCACCTTGTCGAGCCCGTAGTTCAGGCCCGCTTGCGCATCGGGCGGGATCAGCCCGACTTCGATGGAGTGCGACGCCAGCAGCGACAGCAGCAGATAGCCATGCGCGATCGTGCCGCCGAAGGGGCTTTCGCGGCGGGCCCGCTCCACGTCGACGTGAATCCATTGATGATCGCCGGTGCAAGCGGCGAAGGCATCGATACGCGACTGGTCGATCTCGACCCATTCGGTCACGCCCAGTTCCTTGCCAACGAAATCTTCCAGCGTGGCTACACCATATTCCTTGAGCTTCATTCCTGTCTCCTGCCGCCGCGCGCTGAGTGGATGCGCGCGCAGCCGTCTGCTGTTCATGTCGACGCCCGCCGGCCATGTCGCTTTCAGCGCGCAAGGGCAGGCAGCGTCGGGCGTCTGTCGATCGCCGACGCAACAGAGAATAGGGAAAGGGGCAGGTTTTGGCCCCTCTCGCGGCGGGAGGGGCGGGGCGCGAACGGGTGATCCGCTTCAGTCGGACGCCGGTCCGGCGTCGTCGCGGTCGTCGCGCAGGCGCGAGCGAGCCAGCGCGATCGACTGATGCAGCTTGGCTTCCAGGGCCTCGCGCGGCGGCAGCACGGTCAGATATTCCGCGACGTGGATGCCGCTCTTGCCCAGCTCCAGCAACTCGATCTGCTCCTGCTTCTTGCCCGCGCACAGAATGATGCCGATAGGCGGCTGTTCGTCCGGCTCCTGCTCGTGTTTCGCGAGCCAGCGCAGATACAGCTCCATCTGACTCTTGTACTCGGCCTTGAACGCGCCCAGCTTCAGTTCGATCGCGACGAGGCGCCGGAGCTTGCGGTTGTAGAACAGCAGGTCCAGATAGAAGTCGTCGTCGTCGATCTGCAGGCGCTTCTGACGCGCGACGAAGGTGAACCCCGCGCCGAGTTCGAGCAGAAACTGCTCCATTTCGCGCAGGATCGCGTCTTCCAGATCGCGTTCCAGGTAACGGTCGTTCAGACCGAGAAAGTCGAGCACGTACGGGTCCTTGAGGACGACGTCGGGCGTGAGCGCCTGCGTTTGCCGCAGTTGCGAAAGCTCATGCCGGATCGCCTCAGCCGGTTTGCGCGACAGCGCGCTGCGCTCGAACAGCATCGACTGGATGCGTTCCTGCAACTGGCGCGACGACCATCGTTCGAGGCGGCATAGCTCGATGTAGTAATCGCGCTTCAAGGGATCGTCGATGTAGATCAGCGTCTTGAGATGCGTCCAGCTCAATTCGCTCCGCAGCGCGGAGAGAATCGTCTCGTCCGGAAATACCTCCGCCGCCCGCACGCAATGCCGCAACTGCTGCTCGCTCCAGCCGCGGCCGTACGCCGCCGTCAGTTGCCGGGCGAGCGCCGCGACGACCCGCTGCCCGTATTCGGCCCGCGCACCGCCCAGCACGTCGTCGCGGATGCGCCGGCCGATCTGCCAGTACAACAGGGAAAGCTCGGCATTCACCGCGGCGGCGACGCGAGCGCGTGCGCCGTCGATCAGCTTGCGCACGTCGTCGAACAGGGAGCCTGACGGCAGACGCGCCGCGCAGACCGGGCCACGTTACCTGAATCCGCGCGGGCGCGGAACCCGGCCGCAGCGCGCCGCGCGATTGTCTCCGCGGCGCGGAGAGAATCACTGCGGACACCTCCGGATTTTCATCATACAAAACCACGAAACCATTCAGAAAATGGATACCCCGCATTCCGACATTTAATTTGTCGATATCCGCCATCTCCTATATTTTGTACAGGTTCACCGCGGCGGGCCCGCGCAACGCAACGTCTCAAACCAAAATTAAGGGCGCGTTGAAAAGGTCCGCGCCATCGTCCGCAATGGACAGTTCCGGGGCGCTTCGTCCCGCATGTGATTCAGGTCCGGCCAAAACCGGACAGCAGCACGTCGTCGGCCTTGAGGACGACGACGTGAACCCTAACGGAGACTTTCGTATGTCGACCAACACCTACTACGCGCCACGCGGCGGCCATCCGGCTCAGACCGAGCTGCTGACGGACCGCGCGATGTTCACCGAGGCGTATGCCGTCATCCCCAAGGGCGTGATGCGCGATATCGTCACCAGCCATCTGCCGTTCTGGGACAAGACGCGTCTCTGGGTACTCGCGCGTCCGCTTTCCGGCTTCGCCGAAACGTTCTCGCAATACATCATGGAAGTGGCTTCCGGCGGCGGCAGCGAGCAGCCCGAACAGGATCCGAACGCCGAGGGCGTGCTGTTCGTCGTGGAAGGCGAAATCGAACTGACGCTGCAAGGCACGCTGCACGTGCTCAAGACCGGCGGCTATGCGTTCATTCCGCCCGGCACGAACTGGCAGTTGCGCAATCGCGGCAAGGACGCCGCGCGCTTCCACTGGGTCCGCAAGCACTATGAAGCCGTGGACGGCGTGCCGATGCCCGAAGCCTTCGTGACCAACGAACAGGATATCGAGCCGATTCCGATGCCCGGCACCGAAGGCCGCTGGGTGACGACGCGCTTCGTCGATACCAGCGACATGCGTCACGACATGCACGTCAATATCGTCACGTTCCAGCCGGGCGGCGTCATTCCCTTCGCGGAAACGCACGTGATGGAGCACGGACTTTACGTGCTGGAAGGCAAGGCGGTGTATCGCCTGAATCAGGACTGGGTCGAAGTGGAGGCCGGCGACTTCATGTGGCTGCGCGCGTTCTGCCCGCAGGCCTGCTATGCGGGCGGGCCGAGCCGCTTCCGCTATCTGCTGTACAAGGACGTGAACCGTCACATGAAGCTGACGCTCAACGCGCCGCGCTGAGATTCGCGCGATGCGGCGCGCCCGTCTCCCCGGGCGCGCCGCGGCTTCAATAGTGACTGCGCGACCACAGCGTCGGCGGCGCGTCCAGCAGATGGCGCACGCCGGCGCGCTCGAACGCGCGCTCCGCAACTTCGGTGACGCGTTCGAGTATTTCTCCCTCATCCACCGACAGCACCCGGTAGTTCTCCATCAGCACCCTTCCGCCGACCATCGTCATGCATACGTCGCCCGCGTTCGCGAAGCACGTGACGCGGTAGACGGGCATGTTCATCGGCATCAGATGCGGCCTGAAGAGGTCGACGAGAATGATGTCGGCCAGCTTGCCCGCTTCGAGCGAACCCACTTCATGATCGATGGACAGCGCTTTCGCCGCATCGATCGTCACCATCTCCAGCACCTTGCCGTGCGGCAATACATCCGGATCGCGGAAGTGCCGACGGTGATAGTGCATGCACTGCCACATGTGGCGGAACATGTCGTAGCCGCGATCGGGCGCGGCGCCGTCGGAGCCGATCGCAACCGTCACGCCCGCATCGATCAGTTCGGGCACCGGGCAGCGTCCGATGATCGACATGATCGCGCTCGGGTTATGCACGATGGAAGCGCCGGTTTCGACGCAAGCCGCGATGTCGGCCTCGGTCAGATCGATGGCGTGCGACATGAACGACTTCGCGCTCAGCAAACCCAGCTCGCGATGCGCGAATTCGAGCGTGCCCGCGCGATGTCCATCCTGCGTGAAGCTCAGGTCCCGTTCACGCGCCAGCGCCGCGTAACGCTGCGCCTCGCGCCGATAGTCGAGTTCGTAACGCGCAACCGCCGGATAGTGACCGGGAGCGTACACGGGCAGCGTCAGCGCGACCTGAATGCGCCCGTGCGCGTCGCCGTGGCACGTCGCGACGATCTCCTTGCAGACCTCGAACATCGCGTCGAAATTGACATCGCGCGTCACGCTGCCTTGCGCGTCATGGCGTGTGTAGGCGCGCGGCGCGGGCGGACGCGAAGGACCCACCGCGACGATCGAGCGCGTGCCCGTCTTGACCACCGCATCGCAGTGACGGCGCGCGTACACCGGGTCATCGACGCGCATGATCGAATCGCCGCCGCCCAGCAGCGATACGCCCGTCGTCACGCCTGCCTTCAGGCGTTCGAGCGCCGCGAGATGCGACTCGGTTTCCCAGAACGCTTCATCCGATGCGCGCGTGTAGATCGCCTCGCAAGCAGCCGTCCACGCATCGCCGTCCGCGCCGCCGATGGTGCGCAGCATCGCGTGTCCGGCGTGCGCGTGGGCGTCGATCAGGCCGGGCAGCACGGCTTTGCGGCGTGCGTCGATTCTGCGTTCCGGACGGTATCGCCGCGCGAGCGCATCCGTCTTTCCGACGCCCACGATGCGATCGCCCTTCACGGCCACCGCGCCATCGTCGATCACGCGGCGCGACGGGTCCATCGTGATGACACAGCCATGCTCGATGAGTATGTCGACATGTTCGATCTCGCTCATGACGTGAGCGCTCCGTCACGCGCGACGATGCGCCCGTTCGAGACCACGAGCTTGCGCCTCGGCCGCGCCACCACCGCATGCGCGACGCATTCGGCATCGACCAGCACGAGATCCGCGCGCGCGCCGGCGCGCAGCCCATAGTCGGCGAAACCGCAGCCGCGCGCGGCGGCCTCGCTGACGCAATCGAACGCCATCGCGAGGTCGTCGTCGCGACGCAGGTCGTAGCGCATGCCGATCAGCATCGCGCGTTCGAGCATGTCGGGCACGCCGTAAGGCGACCACGTATCGCGAATGCCGTCGTTGCCGCCGAACATCGTGATGCCTTTCTCGCGACACAGCTTGAGCGGTGGCACCGTGCGCGAAGGCGGCGCGCTCGTGAGCAGCGCCACGCGCAAACGCGCGATGCGATCGAGCAGCACATCGCGCTCGCGCTCCGGCAACGCGCCCAGACAAAACCCGTGACTCACGACGACCTGCCCCTGCATGCCCGTCGCTTCGACGCGATCCAGCAGCAGCTTCAGCGTGAACGCGCCGACTTCGCCGGGTTCGTGCAGATGAATGTCGATCGGCTTGCGATAGCGCTGCGCAAGCGCGAAGGTCGCGTTGAGCGACGCGACCGGATCGCCGTCGATCAGCGCGGGATCGAGCGCGCCGAGCACGTCCGCGCCTGCCTCGAGTGCGTCGCCGAGCAGTTCCACCGTGCCGGGACGGATCAGCATGCCCGACTGCGGAAACGCGACGATCTGCATGTCGAGCACGCCGCGCAGGGTTTCGCGGGTCGCGAGCACGCCTTCGAGATGGCGCAGACGCGCGTGGGTATCGATATCGACATGCGTGCGCAGACGCGTCGTGCCCGCCTGCACGAACGCGCGCGAAAGCGCGAGCGACTGCGCGGCGGCATCGTGGCCCGAGGTGCTGCGCCACTCGCGTTCGTTGCTGATGCGGTCGGTGAGCAACGGGCCGACTTCGTTGCGATACCACGGGCGGCCCCAGTTGCTCTTGTCGATATGCGTGTGACCTTCGACGAAGCCCGGCAGCAGCAAGGCGCCGCCGCCGTCCTCGACATGCACGCCGGGGGGCGCCGCGACCTGCGCGCCGAGCGCTTCGATCCGGCCATCGACGACCGAGACGCAAACCTGCTGACCATCGGCCAGCCGGACATTGGAGAGGTAGAGAGAAGAAGTCATGTTTGAACGGCGGTATCGATACGTGTGCGCAAGAGGCGTTGCCCCGCGCTGATTGCGACAAAGACCAGGGCGTTCGCGCACAGCGCGACGAGCCCCATGTTGATCGACGTGAACGCGAGCGGCGCGCCGGGGAACGCGGACGCCAGCGTCATGCCGCCCCAGCTCGACAACCCGAGCACGATGCCGCCCGCCGCGATGCCGCCGAACGCCGCTTCGCGCGTGCCGAACGGGCGCTGCAGGAAACTCGAGGCGAGCATAGGCACCAGTTGCGTCAGAAGGCTCGACGAGAAGATCGCGAGCGACACGAAGGTCGCGCCGCCGCGCAACACGAAGTAGACGACGACCAGCGTGAACAGCGGCAGCGCGATGCGGGCGACGCGCGCCACTTCGCGATCGCTCGCCTGCGGCGCGAAGCCTTCGCGATAGATGTTACGCGCGATCGTCGTCGATGCGTTGAGCATGATGAGCGATCCCGGCACCAGCGCCGTAAGCAGTCCCGCGCCGCCGACAATGCCGACGAACCACGATGGAAAAGTCTGCTTCACGAGACGCAGCAGCGCGAGATCGGTTTGCGCGCCTTCTAGCCCGTGCACGGTGAGCACGGCGGCGAAGCCGACGAGGAACAGGAAGGCGATCAGCACCTGATAGATCGGCATCAGCACGACGTTCCTGCGCAGCGCGGAAGCATCGCGCGCCACATACACCGCCGTGAAGCCGTGCGGATACAGGTAATAGCCGAGCGAGGTCAGGAGCAGCGTCGAGTTGTACCAGCTCAGGTTGAAGCCGTGCTCGGGCATGCGCAGCAGTTCCGGATGCACGGCGTCGATGCGCGCGAACATCTCGCCGAAACCGCCGAAGTAATGCAGCGGCAGATAGGTGCCCAGAAAGATCGCGAGGCCCAGGATCAGCACGTCCTTGAAGATCGCGATGTTCGCCGAACCGTGAATGCCGGAGACGGACATGTACGCGACCATCAGCAGCGCGCTGATCCAGATGGCCGTGCTCTGCGAAATCAGCCCGTACGACATCTCGGAGACGATGATGCCGAGCCCGCGCAACTGGATGATGAGCAGCGAGACCATCGCGAACACGGCGACCACCGAGACCAGCACGCCCACTGCGCGGCTGTCGTACTTCGATGCGAAATAGTCAGCGAACGACACGAGGTTGCGGTCCTTCGCATAGCGCCAGATGGCGGGCAGCATCCAGTAGCCGAGCACATACGCGAGGCAGCCGTACGACAGGATGTAGAACGCCGGCACGCCCTTGCTGTAGGTCCAGCCGCTCGCGCCCAGGAACGAGAAGGTCGAGAACGCTTCGCCCGCCATCAGCAGGAAGGTGAGCAGCGAGCCGAAACCGCGTCCGCCGACCGCCCATTGCTCCAGGCTGAGCGTCTTGCCGCGGCGCGCGTAAAGCCCCACCGCGAGCGCGAAGATCGCGAACAGAATGATGATGACGAGCGACGCGTTCATTGCGCGCCTCCCGCGTGTTCGTTCGCGTGCGCCGCTTCGTCGCGCGTGTCGAGGCAATGGATGAGCGCGAGAATCGCGGCCGTCGCGGCCATCCAGATGAGATTCCACACGAGCAGGAAGGGCATGCCGAACAGAAACGGCGTATGCGCGGCGAGCGAGCCGCCCGAATACAGGCCGATGAACGGCAGCGCGGCGAGAAGAACGCGAAACTTCATATCTGTCCTCGCGTGTGAGGTGAGAATTCGCTTGATGTTAGCCACGCGTTCGCGTATTAAAAAATTAAATGTTCGAATGGCCGCCAGTTGACAATCGAATGCCTTCCGAAGCGAAACCCGCGCGATTGCCAGCGCCCGTCATGCGTGATAGAAGTCCATGTCCGAATTCAAGGCTCGACCAGGTCGATGAAACACTCCCCCACCGCGCGCACGCCGCTGTTCGATCTGGATCTTCTGAAGGCCCTCGTCATGGTGGCCGATTGCGGCACGTTCACCTCGGCGTCGGCGCGGCTTCACTCCACGCAGTCCACGATCAGCCAGAAGGTGCGCCGTCTTGAAGAAATGGCCGGGCACAGGCTGCTCGAACGCGGCAGCCGCGACGTTCGCCCGACCGACGCCGGCGAAACGCTGCTCGCCTACGCACGCCGCATGCTCGCGCTCAACGATGAAATGTTCGAGGCGCTGTCGGGCGCGAACGTCGGCGTGACGGTCCGGCTCGGTGTGCCGGACGACTTCGTCGGCGGCCCGACCACGCACATGCTCGCCGCCTTCAGCCGCAAGCATCCTGAAGTCAAGCTCGAAGTGACGAGCGGCCTGAGCCGCGATATGAGCTACCGCTACGATCGCGGCGAACTCGACCTGATTCTCGTCAAGCAGCGGCGCAGCAGTCGCGAAGCGGTCGCGAGCTGGCCCGAGCAATTGCGCTGGATCGACAGCGCGAAGCATCCGTCCATTCAGCTCGATCCGATCCCCCTCGTCGCGTTTCCGCCGCGCGGGCTCTATCGCGACGACATGACCCACGCGATCGAAAGCATCGGGCGGCGCTGGCGTCTGAGCTTCATCTGCTCGAGCCTGAGCGGCATTCAGGCGGCCGTCGCCGACGGTCTGGGCATCAGCCTCTTGCCGGCGCGCGCGGTCACGGCGGATCACGTCGTATTGACGCCCAAAAGCGGGCTGCCGCCCATCGAGACGATGGATATCGCGCTGCTGCACCGGCCGACCGCCGACGCGGTCGTGAAGGAACTCGCGCGCGCGTTGTCGCGCATGTTCGGGCCGCAGCGTCGATAGCGACATTCAACCGATCCGCACGAAGCAAGTACTGAAAATCCCGCACACGCCACGATCCGCCACGCTTGCGCATCGCTCCGACATTGATACGGATAACGAACGCATTCCGATGCGACCCTTCCGTGCGCGGGCCGCGCGATTGTGCGCTAACGCTCATCCCGGTTTTGATATTACGAGCTGCTGCATCGTTTCATAGGACAGGCATACACGAAACCTGCTCGACCGGCTCCGATACATGACGCGTCGGCATCATCGCGCGACGATCAATTCAAACCGGGAACCCCTCTTCGGGCATCCATCGATTCGAGATTCACGGCTCGAATCCGGGCGCATGCAAACGTGCATGAGCGCCGACCGAATCCGAGGTTCACATGCGCAACACGCCGACTTCCGCTTACAACGGCCACAACCGCGAGAAACGCAACGCCGTCACGAGGCGCTCGCCGCTTCAATGATCCCGCAAGACACGCCGGTGCGGCCTCATGCGCGTCGTCCTGCATCACGATGATCCACGCGCGCTCGAAGCGGCATTGCGCGAGCGTGGCGTCCCCGACGAAGTCGAAACCGGCGCGACGAGTGAAGGCCCGTTCGTGGTGATCGTCATCGCGAGCGGCAATCGCGTCGCCGATGCCGCCGCGCGCTGGCTGCGCCGTCATCCGCTGCCCGAGGGCTTCATCGTCGGATGCACGCGCGAGACGCGCGTCGATTGCCAGCCCGAGGCATGGTGGCCCGCGTCGCTGTGCGACATCGTGCTTGCCGACGACGAAACTCTGCTGCTCGATGAAATCGCGCGACGGGTCGATCGTCTTGCTGAAATGGAGTCGATCCTCGATGCGGAATGGCTGCGCGAACGCGCGGTCGGCGCATCGACGATCTGGCGCAATACATTGCGCAGCGTCGCGGAAATCGGCCGCTTCGGCGACGGCGCGTGCCTCCTGCTCGGCGAAAGCGGATGCGGCAAGGAACTGCTCGCGCGCCTCGTGCACGATCTCGATCCGGTGCGCCGGCGCGGGCCGTTCGTCGTCGTCGATTGCACGACGCTGAGTCCGGAACTCTCGGGCAGCGAGCTTTTCGGACACGCGAAGGGCGCGTTCACGCACGCCGTTTCCGCGCGCGACGGCGCCGTCGCGATGGCCGACGGCGGCACGCTCTTTCTCGATGAAATCGGCGAACTGGAGCCGCGCCTGCAAGCGCGTCTTTTGCGCGTGATTCAGGAGCGCACCTACAAGCGCATCGGCGAGGACGTCTGGCGCAAGTCGGATTTCCGTCTCACGTGCGCGACCAATCGCGACCTCGAAGGCGAGGTGCACGCGGGACGCTTCCGCAACGACCTGTACTTCCGCATCGCGCGATGGACCGTGCGCGCGCCGAGTCTCGCCGAACGTCGCGAGGACATTCCGCTTTTGGTCACGCACTTTCTCGCCGAACAAGGCGACGCCGCGCCGCAGGTCATGCCCGAAGTGATGCAGCGTCTGGTCGCGGCCGACTATCAGGGCAATGTGCGCGAGTTGCGCAATGTCGTGCTGCGGCTCGCGGACCGGCAGCGCGGCTTTCGCGTGCTGAGCACGGGCTGTCTGCGCGACGCTTTCACAGCCGATGCGCCGGGCGCGAGCGTGAACGGCTGGGAGCAGGCGTTCGCGCTCGCGGTCGAAGGCGCGCTCGACGCGGGGCTCGGGCTCAAGCACATCGGGCAGATCGCCGAGACGCTCGCCGTGGAGCTGGCCGAGCGCCGCGCCGGATCGACGAGCCGCGCGGCGGAGCTGCTGCGCGTCACGCCGCGCGCGCTGCAGTTGCGCCGTCAGAGCCGCCTGCCGGACGGCGCCTGATCCGCGCTCGACGAGATCAATGCGCGGCGGCGCGCGGCGCGCTCATCACGCGCGCGCGTGCGAGCAGACGCAATGCATTGCCTCCCGCGATGGCGTCGAACGCTTCGCGCGACGGCTCGAGCGCGCGGATCTTCGCGAGTTCCAGACCCGGATGCAGCCACGGTCCGTCGGTGCCGAACAACAGCTTGCGCGGCCCCGCGCGACGGAACGCTTCTTCGAGCAGATCGAAACGCCGCACGCCGGACGTGTCGGCAAACAGATTCGGATACCGAACGATAAGATCGATGACGCGCCGCTGCGCCGCCCAGTCATCGGCGAAGCTGCCCAGATGCGCGAACACGAAGGCGACGTTCGGATGCGTCTGCGCGAGCAGTTCGAGCCCGCCGGTCTCGCCGCCGGGATCGTAGAGAACGGGAAGATTCCACCGTTGCGCGGCGTCGCAGACCTGCCGATGAATGCGCGCATCGTGCCGGTGCACCTTGATGCCGCGCAGGCCGAGCATCAGCACGGCTTCCTCGATCATGCGATGAATCCGCTCGCGATCGCGCTCCGCGTGCACCATCGCGAAACCGATCCAGCGCTGCGGGTCCGCGCGCACGATGGCGGCGACATCGCGGTTGCCTTGCGCGTAGTCGGATTGAAACACCGGCAGCAGCACGGAACGCGCGATGCCCGCGCGCGTGGCGCGGCGCGCGTAGGCCGCGAGCGGCGCGGTGGTGTCCCAAGGTCCGGTCATGCCGTCGCCCTGCCCGGCGTGCACATGGAAGTCGATAATCATGGCGTCAGCTCGAAGATCCCGCCGGCCTTGCGGAAGGCCCGGTTTCCCGGCGCTTTTTCATAGGTTCCGAACGCCGTCGGCAGCAGACCGCGAATGTCGAGCCCGCGCTTTCCCACGCGCATGTCGCCATGCAGCTTCGTGTTCGTCAGGCCGCGGCCCAGCGTCCGCACCAGCGCGTGCTCGACCGCCGCCGCCTGGCCCGCCGAGCGCGTATTGGCGACCCACACGGCAAGCCCGGCGCCGTGCTGCGTGGCGTACAGGCGATGCGCGCGCAGACGGTCGGCGAGATCGAGCGACTTGCCGACGTAAAGCGGCCGGCCGTTGCTCGTCAGGATATAGACGCCCATGCCGCGCACCTTGTCTGCGGCGCTTTCGAGGCTGCCGTAGGGCTTCCAGTCGAGCGTGATGGTTGCGGACTTCGGCATCGATTCGAGTTCCTGCTCGTAGAGATGCCCGCCTGGCGCGATCGCGAGCGCGACGATCTCCATCGCATCGCGCTTCTGCCGCGCGAGAAAGCACGCGCGGCAGCATGCGCCCGCGCTTTCGAAACGCGCGAGCCTGCGCCGCGGGTCCGCGTCCACGCGACGCGCGCGCCGCATGAGAATCTGCATGTCCTGCGTAAGCGTGCGCGACGTCATGCCCGGCGGCGTGCGCCGCGCCTGCGCGAGAAGCCGCATGAAGCGTCGCATGCGCCACGGCGCGAGGTCCAGTGTGTGTCCGTCCGCGGTCTTAAACATGCTCGATCTCCTTCGATACGGTTAAACGCCGCGCGACGCGCTTCGCTGCGGGAAGATGCGGGGCGAGCGACGCGATCGCGGCGAGCAGCGCGTCGATTTCCGCCACGCGATGATCTGCCCGCGCGATCACGATCAGCGCATAGCCGCCGCCGCGCTGGCGCAGCAGCGCCGTGCGCATGCCGCGCGCCCTCAGGCCCGCGTGCAGCGCGAGCGCGCGTTCGTCGCTGGCAAGCGTCATTCGTTGCAGCGGATGCCATCGGCCGGACAGATGCAGATCGGGCAACGCAGCGCGCGCCAGTCCAGCGAGCCCGTCATGCAGACGCTGCAGCCGGTGCAGCAGCCGCAGCCGCAATCGCGCGCCGGCGCGCCGGTTGATCGCGAGCGCATCGAGGGCGGCCAGCAGCGCGACCGCGCTCGGCGGGCTGCAATGCGATTGGGTCGGCCCGTCGCGGGCGATGTGGCCGATCAGCGCGGCCGGGCCGCATAACGTGGCGAGCGGCGCGCCGAACGCCTTCGCCCACGACGCGAGCAGGAGCACGGGCTGCCGCGACGGCTGCGGCAACGAGGCATGCCGCAACGCGCCCCCGCCTCCCTGCCCCCACGGACTGCGCGGCGATGCGCGCTCGCCTGTCAGCCCGAGCACCTGACTGTGATCGACCAGCACGAGACCGCCTTCGCGCCGCACCGCATCCACATAACGTCCGATGGGCGCGGGCACGCCGCCGCCGACGGTCGCGTCGGTGATGACGGCGGGCGGGCGCGCCGAACCGCGCCACGCGAGCTTGCGCGCGAGATCGGCGGCATCGCCTTGGCGGAACCACGTCACCGGCACGCCACGGCCGATCATGCGTTCGAGCGCCCAGCGCATCACCGGATACAGCGCGTCGTCGGCGATCAGCGCGTGGGTGCGGCCGAGCAGCTCGAACGCGTCGATCGCCAGATGTAGCGTCGACGCGCCGACCATGCCCGCTTCCGCGCCCTGCAGCGCGGCTGCGTCGGCGGCGACGCGGCGGGCGAGCGGCGCGGCCGCCAGCGCCGCGGGCAGGCCGCTCGTCAGCGCATCCCAGCCGCCCAGCGCGCCCGCCGGATGCCGCATGCCGAGATACAGCGCGGAAGCGAAGTCGATCATCGCGCGCCTCGCCGTCCGTCACGCCGCGAGGTTGTTGCGCCGCTCGCGCAGACGCCTGAGCAGATGGATGCCCGGCACCTGTACATCCACCGGTTCCGCGCTCACGTCCACCCCCGTCACCGCCCGGTACGAGTGGATATACGCCTGAATCTCCGGGCGGAAGAAAGTGGCCCAGTTCGCGGCGTTGGCCGGATCGTTGATCGAATTCCAGTCGCCCCAGCGGATCGAGGAGACGATCTGCTCGCCCATCGTCGCGAGCTGCCAGAACTGGAACGTGTTGGTGTCGCCCCAGCCTTGCAGCTTGCGCATGCTTTCGACGGAATGCATCCACGGCTCCGGATACGCGACCATCGCGCGACGCGGCAGATACTCGCGGAACTCGGGCCGCGCGAGCAGCCACTGCTGCATCATCATTTCGATGCGCGAGGTCGTCGGCAGATCGAGGAACTGGTTGTGCGCGCCTTCCGACAGAATCAGGTGCACTTCGCGCAGCGCGTTCAGGATCGGGAAGCCGTCGGGCACGACCGTGGTGTCGTCGGACTGACGGAAGAACGGCACGCACTGATTCAGCAGCGTGTGGAACGCTTCGAGGAACTTGCTGCGGTTGTCGGCGGTACGCATCTTCGGCACGGCGCGGCCGAACAGTTGCAGGCCGTACTGATGCGCGTATTCCGCCGCGCGCCGCTCGATGGGCAGACGATGCTGCTCGTCCTGCACCCAGCCCCAGATGAGGTTGTTCAGCGGCCGCAGCGAGTCGAGCTCCAGTTGCGCAAGCGGATCGCGCGGACCGCTGGAGATGTTCTGGAAACGCCGCGAGACTGCGTTCATCGTCTGCACGAGTTGCAGCTCCTCCATCCAGTAGCTCCAGATCAGCTCGATGAGCGGCGGATGCATGAGCTTGGCGGAGATGTCGTTGTTCCAGGCCGTGAGCCAGAGGCAGGTTTCGTGGCACGGGCCGAAGTCGGGATTCTCGCGCTGCTGCACGACGAGCGCGTCCTGCGCCGACTGCGCGATATCGCCCGCGCCGGTGCCCTGCAACTGACTCACGATGCGTTCGAGATACGGCACGGACGGCGACTCGTTGAGATTCTGATGCTCGGTCAGGTACATCTTCGCGAGCGCCTTCACGTCCTTGTCGGTGAGTTTCAGGCCGAGGCGTTCGTTCGCGAGCAGGCGCGCGCGATCATCGCCCTGAAGCAGCGCCATGACCTTCGCGTTGTCCGTGCCGTCGTGCACGACCGCGCCCCACGTCACGACAAACGCCTCGGTGGCGACCTTGAGCGCGCGATACGCGTCGGTGTCGGTAAACGGGAGGAAGCGGCGGCGGCTCAGGCGCGCCGCCCCGGGATAGAGCGGGCGCTCGTCCACCGTCCCGCTGCTGAAGAACAGCAGATCGAGATTGCGCGTGTAGTTCTCCCAGGAAAGCAGCTCGGCATTGCGCTTGATGAGAATCCACAGCGCGACGTCGGCGGTGAGCGGCAGCGACGAACGGCGCATCGAGACCGGCGTGACCGCGCCGAACATGCGGTCGTCGCCGACCACGCCGGAACGATCGGTGATCGCGTCGCCGGTCGGGTCAGGCGCCGGCGTGGCGACGCCCAGCGTATCGGTCTGCAGGCTGGCCACGCCGCGCGCGTCCGGAACCGCCAGGCTCGTCGAGTCGGCGCGCGCCGGGTCCGCCAGGCTGGGCGCGCCCACCCCGATGGTCCGAATGCGCTGCGCGACCGCGGGCGCTCCAGCCGGCGCGCCGCCGGCCGACGCAGCCGCGGACGGCACCACGGCCCGGTCGGCGGGCGGCGTGTAGGTGCCGGTCAGTCTCACGCTGTCGCCGCTCAAGAGATACGCCGCGATGCGCATGACCTCGTCCTGCGACGTCGCCGCGGTCACGATGGCCCGGACGGCGTCGGCGAGTTGCAGGAGCAGGTCGCCCGCGCCGGTGCCGCCCGTCGTATCCGGATTCTTCGACAGCGTGATGGTGCGCACGACCGCCGGCCCGCCCGCCAGCGCGCTCGCTGGCGCGAGCGCGCCCTGGCTCGCGCGGCGCAGCGGCCCCCTCGCGCTGCGCTCCGTCGCGGCGAGCGTCTCGACGGGAATCTGCACGGTGAACTTGCCGGGGTTGTCGGGATCGTCCTGGTCCACCTTCAGTTGCAGCACGCCCGGGAATGGGATGGTACTCATCGTTTTCTCCTTCAGGGAATCAGCATCAAGCGGCGAATGGGTTGGCGTGCAACGGGTTCAAGTACGGCGAGTTCACGTGCGGCGGGATCGCGGGCGGCCGCCGCTGGTTGAGCGCCACGCTCAGTTGCGTGCTGCCCGCGCTCCACGGCAGGTAGCCCGCGAGTGCCCAGCGCTGCAACAGCTCGGCGATCACCTTCAGCTCTGTCTGCGCGGGCAGCAGACCGCTGTAGCGCGCCTGGCCGAGCACGGCGAATGCGAGCGTCGGCGTATCCGCGAGCAGTTGCTGCGGGCGCGCCCTGACGCGTTGCCAGAGCGCGAGCAGCGCTTCGGGGCGGCGATCCGGCAGGCTGAGCGCCGCCCCGATCGTCCGTCCTCGCAGCGCATGCGGGCGCAGCGACAGCAGCACGGCGACGAAGCGGGGAATCGCGCGCGACAGCGCATCGAACGAGGCGCGCTGCGCGGCGCTCATCTGCGTGCGCGGGTAGAGCCGCTCCCACACCGCTTCGAGCGCGGACCACTGCGGATGCGGATACAGCGCGCGGCCCATCGCGACGGAGAGCTTCACGCGGATCCACGGCGCGGGATGCGGATCGTCCAGATTGATGCGCATGACGAACGCGCGCGGCAGACTGACGACGCTCATCAGCCCGACGGTCGCCGCGATGCCCACGCGCGACACCGCCCACAAGTCCGCGACGATCTCCCCGATCCACCGGTCCCACGCGCGCCAGATCGAAGGCCCGCGCACGAAGCGCGACGGCGACGCGCGCTTGTACGCATTGGCCAGATCGAGCAGCGCCGAGGCCTGATGTCCCACCTCGTGATACAGCGACGCCGCGATGCCCGTGCCGACCATCCGCTCGCGCGGCATGCGGATCACGGCGACCGGGTTGTTGCCGCCGCCGGGCAGCCGCGTGCGCGCCCGCCGGATCGCGCCGCCGTGCCCGCGCTCCACATAGCAGATGACGGGCGGCGGCGCGACCGGCACGCCCGGCTGCCGCAGGCCGTCCTGCGCGGCGACATCGAGGCCCGCGAGCCAGATGCCGGTGCCGTGCTGGCTGCGCTGCGTGAGCACTTCCGCGAAGATTTCAAAGTGCGTGAGCGCGGCGTGGAAATACAGCTTCAGGAGCGCATAGCGGCGCTGCGCGCGGGCGACGTTCGCGGGCGTGGCCGGCAAGGCGCGCAACTGCCCCAGAAATTGCGCGATGCGCTTGCGCAATTGCTGGCGGGCCACCTGCATATGCCGTTCGATGGCGGACATCGCCTCGTCGCTGACGTTCGCGGCGGGCACCATCGGCATTTGCAGCGCGTACGGGAGTTGCGCGTCGAGCCTCGCACGGATGCCGAGCACCTCTTGTTCGAGCAGACGCAGCGCTTCTACACACGGGTTCATCGCACTCGAGCCTCGCGGTTCAGTACGCCACGCGGCGCGGGCTCAGATAGAGGATGATGGCGCGCCCGTTGCGCGAACGCCGCCATTGCCCGCTGTGCGGAATCCCGACCTGCGTATGCGTGCCGCAGTTCGGGCACGGCGCGCTCGCCACGGGCGCGGCCGGCGTGGCGCCGTCGTAGAAGGGTGCGGGCGCGCCGTCATAGACGGGCGCGACGCCGTCGATCAACGCGCCGGGCACATAGCGCTGGCCGGGCGCGCGGCGGGCGGCGGGTCCGCCGAAGATCGGCACCGGCGCACGGCGCGCGGCCGCGACGCCGTTGCGCGAGATCGCGCGCATGGCGGGCACGAGTCCCGGCGCGACCTGGCGCGCGGCGCGCAGGAACGCGATGCGGGCGGCGCGCGCGGGCGGCACGTGTGGCGGCATCGAGGCGAGATGATGCGTCGCATGCTGGCCGATGCGCACGAGGCGGCGCGCCACTTCGAACTCGCGATCCTCGTTGCTCAGGCCTTCGAGTTCGAGGCCCAGCGCGCTGCCCGCCATGCTCGCGAGCTTGCCGCCGATCACACCGCCCGCGCCGGGCACGACGAAGTTGCCGAGCGCGCTGCCGACGATCGGCAAAGCGGACTTCGCCGCCGAGCGCAGAATGCCGCCGAGCGCCTTGCCCGCCGACGACTTCGCGAAGTTGGTCGCCGCGCGTCCGACCGATTTGATCAGGCCGCCCAGGAACTGCTCCATCTCCTGCTCGTTGCTGACGCCGAGCAGTTCGGCGGCAAGCTCCATCTCCTGCATTTCGCCCGAGACTTCGCCTTCGAACTCGCCTTCGAATTCGTTTTCGCCGACTTCGAACTCGGTTTCGAACTCGCCTTCGCCCTCGAACTCCTGAGCCGTCTCGCCCGCCGCTTCAGCCGACAATTCCTGCTCAAACTCGCTATAGCCGGGGCCCCATCCGGAGGGCCGGGAAGTTCCGATATCGTGCATTTTGTCGCTCCTTTTGCGCTGGTTGGCGAGACCGAAAGCTCGCACGCCCTTCTATTCGCGAAGGTCGTGCCAGTTTCAACGGAGCCGCGAAAGCCTTGCCGCACAAGGGTTTCGCCGATGCGCGCACAAACCGCGGGCGAATGCCGCTTCGTTTATCGCAGGACGGACGCAGCCGCGCCGCGAAGGACGCTTCGCATGGGGGCGGATGGGGGAAGCTTCAGCGGACGCGGAACACGCACTGCGGCGGTTCCGCGTGGAGATGCGCGTTCAGCGCTTGACGAGTCCGAGCACGTAGACGCAGGGATCATCGGTCGGATTGACGAACGTGCAGTCGACCGGCGGCCCGAGTTGCAGGCAATCACCCGTATTGAGCGTGTGCGTGGCCTCGCCTTCCTCGAACACCAGCGTGCCCGAGGTCACCCAGATCTGCTGATGCTGAAACGTGAACGCAGACGGCGGATACGACACCCGCGTGCGGGCAGGCAGATTGACTTCGACCAGTTCGAGCACCGAACCATTGAGCGGCGACAGCACCCGTCGCGTGTAGCCCGTTTCCGGGTCTTTCCAGACCGGCTGCGCATCCGCGCGGCTGATCCGGAGACCGGCCTGTTCCGCCAGCGCGAGCAGTGTCGACAGTTGCAGGCCGAACGCGCCGGACAAGCGTCCGAGCACCGTCGCTGTCGGACTGGCCTCGCCGCGCTCGATCTTGCTGATCATCGCTTTCGATACGCCGGAGCGCTCCGCGAGCTCGGAAAGCGACCAGTTCCGCCGTTCGCGCTCGATCTTGATGCGCGTGGCGATGGCGTCAGTCGGGTCACTCGTCACTCGGAAACCTCGTGGTCGGTTGGATGCGGAGCGACAAATTATAAGCGGCGCCCCCTCCCTCTACTTCGTATGCCCGAGCGTAAACCCCGAGCTAAATTGTTTTTGACAGTAGTCAATCGTCCACTATAGTAAACACATCGAAGTTCAGGCCTTATCAGGCGCCATCGAATACAGGACACGACCATGCCGCAAGAAATCCGCCTCAACGCCTTCGACATGAACTGTGTCGGCCACATCCAGCAAGGTTTGTGGAGGCATCCGCGCGACCAGTCCAGCAGGCACGGCGAACTCCAGTACTGGATGGACTACGCGAAGAAGCTCGAAGCCGGGCTCTTCGACGGCCTGTTCCTCGCGGACGTCGTCGGCGTCTACGACGTCTATGGCGGCAACGCCGATGCCTCGCTGCGCGGCGCGGTGCAGGTGCCTGCGAACGATCCGCTGATGATCGTGCCAGCCATGGCCGCCGTCACGAAGCATCTGGGTTTCGGCGTCACGTGCAACCTCACGTACGAGCAACCGTTTTTGTTCGCGCGTCGCATGTCCACGCTCGATCATCTGACGGGCGGACGCATCGGCTGGAACATCGTCACGGGTTACCTGGACAGCGCGGCGCGGGCCATCGGCATCGATCATCAGCTCGCGCACGACGACCGATACGACCTCGCGGACGAGTACATGTCGCTCGTCTACAAGCTCTGGGAAGGAAGCTGGGCCGACGACGCCGTGCTCAACGACCGCGAGAAAGGCGTGTATGCGTCGCCGTCGCGCGTGCGCGCGATTCATCATCGGGGCGCGCAATACAAGGTCGACGCCATGCATCTGTGCGCGCCCTCGCCGCAGCGCACGCCGGTCCTCTATCAGGCGGGCTCGTCGACGCGCGGCAGGCAGTTCGCCGCGACGCACGCCGAATGCGTGTTCGTGAACGGCCAGAAGAAGGAAGGCATACGCGAGATCGTCGGCGACATTCGCGCGCGCGCCGCGCAGTACGGCCGCAGTGCGAGCGACGTGAACGTTTTCATGGGCGCGACGCTGGTGATCGGCCGAACCGACGCCGAAGCGCGCGACAAGCTCGAGGACTACCGGCGCTACGTGAGCTCGGAGGCGGCGCTCGCGCATGCGGCGGCGTCGCTGGGCATCGACTTCTCGCGCTACGACATCGACGAACCCGTAGATACGCAGAAGAGCCAGGCGATCGTCTCCAACGTCGAGGCGATGACGCGCACCGCCGGACCGCAATGGACGCGCCGCAAGCTGCTCGAACAGATGGTGCTCGGCAGCCGGCAGACGCCGTGGGTCGGGTCCGCGCAAAGCATCGCCGATCTGATGATGGCGTGGGTCGAGGAAACCGGCATCGGCGGCTTCAATCTGTCGCGCACGGTGGTGCCCGAATGCTTCGATGACGTCGTCGATCTGCTGATTCCGGTGCTGCAGGAGCGCGGCGCGTACAAGACGGCGTATCGCGACGGGACTTATCGCGAGAAGCTCTTCGGCCATGCGCGGTTGCCGGAGTCGCATCCTGCGGCGCAGTATCGCGGCGGCTTCGGGCAGGACCTTTGATCTCTCATATCCATCATCCGCAACCGGATCGGGCGAAATCATGATCGACAAGACCAACTTTCGAGAAGCCATGGCGGGCCTGGGTGCGTCCGTCAACGTGATCACTTCCGACGGCGCGGCGGGCCGCGCGGGTTGCACCGCGTCCGCCGTGTGCGCGGTCACCGACGACCCGCCGACGCTGCTCGTCTGCATCAACCGGTCGAGCCGAAACAACGCCATCATTCGCGAGAACGGCGTGCTGTGCGTGAACGTGCTGTCGGCGGAACAGCAACACGTCGCGGCGCGCTTCGCCACTAAAGACGCCAGCATGGACGAGCGCTACGCGTGCGGCGAATGGCACGCGCTCGAAACCGGCGCGCCGGTGCTCGAAGACGCGATCAGCGCGCTCGATTGCGCGGTGCGATCCACCACGGAAGTCGGCACCCACACGGTCTTCTTCTGCACGATCGAAGCCACGCGCACGCGCAGCGAAGCCGATGCGCTCATCTATTACGCACGCAATTTTCATCGCGTCGGCAATGCGGCGGCCGGCGTGTCGCCCGTGGCGGCGTGACGTGTCGAAACCGGATCGAGATTTTTCAATGGCAATCCATTACCCGAAGATTCAGTTGCTCATCGATGGAACCTGGCGCGATGCGCCGGGCCAGCCGGTCATCAGCCCCGCCGACGAGACCGTGATAGGAGCCGTCCCCAACGCCACGCCGCACGACCTCGATGACGCGCTCGCCGCCGCGCAAAGTGGGCTCCGGGTCTGGAAGCGCACATCGCCCGCGCGGCGCGCGGAAATCATCCTGCGCGCGACGGAGCTTCTGCGCGAGCGGGTCGAAACGATCGCGCCCGTCATTGCGATGGAACAAGGCAAGACGCTCGCGCAGGCGCGCGCCGAAGTCCTGCGCAGTTGCGACCTGATGGCCTGGGACGCGAACGAAGGCAAGCGTCTGTACGGACGCGTCATTCCGGCCGAGCCGGGCATGCGTCACACTGTCATTCGCGAGCCGCTCGGCGTCATCGCCGCGTTCACGCCGTGGAATTTCCCGATGAGCTCGCCCGCCCGCAAGATCGGCGGCGCGCTGGCGAGCGGCTGCTCGATCATTCTCAAGCCGGCCGAGGAAACGCCGGCGGGCGCGGTCATGCTCGCGACCGCGCTGATGGACGCCGGCCTGCCGCCGGGCGTGCTCAATCTCGTCTACGGCGATCCCGCGCAGATCTCGGAGCATCTGATCTCGAATCCGGTCGTGCGCGGCATCACCTTCACCGGGTCTACGCCCGTCGGCAAGCATCTCGCGGGACTCGCGGCGCGCTTCATGAAGCCGGCGATCATGGAACTGGGCGGTCACGCGCCAGTGATTGTCTGCGATGACATCGATGTCGATTCCGTCGCGCTTGCATGCGTGAAGGGGAAGCTCAACAACGCGGGGCAAGTCTGCGTGGCGCCCACGCGCTACTTCGTGCATCGCGCGGTGTATGACGCGTTCGTCGCCGCGTTCGTGCGGCATGGCAAAGAGGTTCGTGTCGGCCATCCGCTCGAATCCGGCAGCGATATCGGCCCGCTCACGAACCGTCGCAGGCTGGAGGCGATCGAAGCGCTCGTGCAGAACGCCGTGGATGAAGGCGCGCGCCTCATGTGCGGCGGCAAGCGGCTGCCGGGCGCGGGTTATCTGTTCCCCTTCACGATTCTCGCCGACGTGCCCGACTCCGCTCGCGTGATGCATGAGGAACCCTTTGGGCCCGTGTGTCTCGTGACGCCCTTCGATTCCCTCGATGAAGCCATCGCGAAGGCGAACGCCCTGCCCTTCGGGCTCGCGGGCTATGCGTTCACACGCTCCGCCGCAACGGCGTACCGGCTCGGACAGGAAATGGACGTGGGCAATCTCGCGATCAATCACTTCGTGTCGGCCGTATCGGAGACGCCGTTCGGCGGCGTGAAGGAAAGCGGCTACGGACGCGAAGGCGGCGTCGAAGGACTGGAGTGCTATACGACGGTCAAGAGCATCTCGCATCTGATCGTGTGATCGTCTGATCGCGTCGGGCGGGAATCGGCCGATAAACCGCATGTGAAGTTCCTCGCGTCTGGTCGCGACCAGGCGCGTGCAGGACGGAATGCCAGCGGTGGCATTCCGGGGCAAGGCAACACCGCACAGGTTGACGGCGTTCTCGTCCGGGACATTGCAGCCCGTGGCTCCGCTCGTCTTTTCAAAATAAAAGCTTGTGGAGTCTCGATGCGTCCCATCCACACCCTCGTCGTTCTGCCGCCCGCGTTCGTACTGCTCGGGCCGTTCTTCCTGAATCGCGTGACGCCGTTCGTTCTAGGCATGCCCTTTCTGCTTGCGTGGCTGGCCGGGACGCTCGTCATCACGTCGATCGTGATGGCGCTCATCTGCCATTCCGACAGCAAGCACCGCGTCAAAACCAGTGAAGAATTCGCGGGAGACCATGCATGAATAGCGCACTGTTGATCATTTTCGCCGCCATGGCGCTGGCGTTGTTTCTCGGCATCCGCGCCCGGCCAGGGAAAGGCATGAGTCTCGAGCAATGGGCCGTCGGCGGGCGAGGATTCGGCACCGCGATCGTGTTCCTGCTGATGGCCGGAGAAATCTATACGACCTTCGTGTTCCTCGGCGGCAGCGGATACGCCTATGGGCACGGCGGCGCCGCGTACTACATGATCGGCTACGGCAGCCTGTGCTTCGTGCTGTCGTACTGGCTGCTTCCGCCCATCTGGCGATACGCGAAGCAGCGCGGCCTCATCTCGCAACCCGACTTCTTCGCCGCGAAGTACAGCAGCCCGATGCTCGGCGTGTTCGTGGCGATCGTCGGCATCGTCGCGCTCATTCCGTATCTCGTGTTGCAGCTCAAGGGGCTCGGCATCATCGTGACGGTGGCCTCGTATTCGGCCTTGTCATCGACTCAGGGCGTATGGATCGGGGCGACCGTCGTCGCCGTTTATGTCGCGTTGTCGGGCGTGCATGGCTCCGCGTGGACCTCCGTCGTGAAGGACATTCTCGTGATGGGCGTCGCCGTCTTTCTGGGCCTGTACCTGCCGTTCCATTACTACGGCGGCGTCGGGCAGATGTTCGCCGCCATCGAAGAAGCGAAGCCCGGCTTTCTCGCCCTGTCGTCGCGCGGCGAGAGCCCGGTGTGGCTCGTCTCGACCGTGCTGCTCTCGACGCTCGGCTTCTACATGTGGCCGCACATGTTCATGGCGACCTACACCGCCAAACGCGAGGAAGTGTTGCGCCGGAATGCTTACGTGCTGCCGATCTATCAGCTCATGCTGCTGTTCATTTTCTTCGTGGGCTTCGCGGCGGTCCTGCGCATTCCCGGCCTCAAGGGAACCGAAATCGATCTGGCGCTCCTCAAGATCTCGATGGCGACATTCGATCCCTGGTTCGTCGGCGTGATCGGCGCGGCCGGTGTGCTGACCGCGATCGTGCCCGGCTCGATGATCCTCATGACCGCATCGACGCTGCTCGCGAATAACGTCTACCGCGTGGCGCGGCCGGGCGCAAGCAAGGAACACATCGCCGCTTCCGCGCGCTGGATCGCGCCGCTCATCATGCTGGCCGCCGTGTTCTTCACGCTGCAGGGCGGGCAGACCATCGTCTCGCTGCTGCTCATGGCCTATGCGCTCGTGACGCAACTGTTCCCGGTGCTCGTGGCTTCGCTGATGCGCAATAACCCGGTCACGCGGCCCGCCGCTTTCGCGAGCATCATCGTCGGAGAAGCGACGGTTGCGGCCGTGTCGCTCACGAAGAGCACGATCGCGCAACTTTTCCCGTTCCTCCCCGATGCGCTGAAGGACCTGAACGTCGGCATTGTCGCGCTCGTGCTCAACGTAATCACGCTCGTCATCGTGACCCTGCTCACGAGACGCGCGACCGATGAAGCACGCAGCGGCGCGACAGCGCTTTGACGAACCATTGAGGATGACGTGATGAACGGACACTCCGGATTCGAGATTGCCTACGTCGAAGCGCAATGGCATTCGGACATCCTGGCCTCGGGCAAGGAAGCCTTCGCGCGTCGCATGCAAGCCAAAGGAATGGATGAAAGCCGCATCCACTACTTCACCGTTCCCGGCGCGTTCGAGATTCCCTTGTTCGCGCGCCGGCTCGCGGCGAGCGGGCGTTACGACGCGATCGTGGGCGCGGCGTTCGTCGTCGATGGAGGAATCTATCGCCATGATTTCGTCGCGAGCACGGTCGTCGATGCACTGATGCGCGTGCAACTGGATACGAACGTTCCGGTTTTCTCGATGGTGCTCACGCCACACCACTTTCACGAGCACGCGGCGCATCTGCAGTTCTTCAAGGACCATTTTCCGATCAAGGGAGGCGAGCTGGCCGAGGCTTGCATGCAGCAACTTCTCAGCCTGCAGGCGCTCGACGACTATCGCGTCGAGACACTGACATGAACATTCGAAACGAGCATGAATCAAGGTATTGAAGCGCAACTGGACGCACTGATCGACGAACATCTTCCGCGATGGATTTCACTGAGGCATGACCTGCACGCGCACCCGGAACTGCGCTACGAGGAAGTCCGCACCTCGGAAGCGGTGGCCGATGAACTACGGCAGATCGGATACGAAGTCACGCGAGGGCTGGGTGGAACCGGCGTGGTCGCGAGCCTGCCCGGCGCCGATCCTTCCCGCGCGATTCTGCTGCGCGCGGACATGGACGCGTTGCCGATCCGCGAGACGAGTCAGCACGCATATGCGTCGCGTCACGAAGGCCGCATGCACGCCTGCGGTCACGATGGCCACACGGTCATGCTGCTGGCCGCCGCGCGCGTGCTCAAGCAATTGCCGCGATTGCCCGGCAGCGTTCATTTCGTCTTTCAGCCTGCGGAAGAAGGCGGCGCGGGCGCGAAGCGCATGCTCGACGAAGGCTTGCTGGAGCAATTCCCGAGCGAAGCGGTGTTCGCGATGCACAACTGGCCGAGCCTGCCCGTGGGACACTTCGGCTTGCGTGCGGGGCCGATCATGGCGGCGGGCACGCGCTTTCGCATCGTCGTGAAAGGTGTCGGCGCGCACGCGGCGCAACCGCATCTCGGCATCGATCCCGTGCCGATCGCCTGCGCGCTGGTGCTTCAGTTCCAGACGCTTTGCGCGAGGCACAAGGATCCGGTCGATCCGGCCGTGCTGTCGGTTTGCATGATGCACGCGGGAGAGACGGACAACGTCGTGCCCGAATCGGTCGAGATGCGAGGGACGATTCGCACCTTGTCGTCGCGCCTGCTGAACGAAATCAAGGCGAGCGTGGACCGCCTCTGTCAGGGCGCAGCGCATTCATATGGCGTGCGGATCGAAACGGAGTTCTTCCAGTACTATCCGGCGACCGTCAACACGAAAGCCGAAACCGATTTCTGCGCCGCCGTGCTGCGCTCCACCTTCGGCGACGACCGGGTTCACGCCGATGTCGAACCGAACATGACATCGGAGGACTTCGGGTTCATGCTGGAAGCCCGTCCCGGCGCCTATGTGCTGGCCGGAAGCGGTGGCGATGCGGGCCTGCACAACCCGGCCTATGATTTCAACGACGCGCTCATCCCGGCAGGCGTTCGCTACTGGACCGCGCTGGCGCACGGCTATTTCCAGCGGCCGTCCGCAGCGCGCTGAAACGACAGGAGATATTCCCTTGGCAATGGCGGAAAGTAGCGGCGTGCGGCGACTGCTGGTGGAACGCGCCGGCCCCGTGTCGGTGATCTCGCTCGCGCAGTTGTTCGGAACCTCGCTGTGGTTCAGCGCCAACGGCGCTGCTTCCGGAATCACGCGCGCGTGGCACGCCAGCGCCACGGATATCGGCTGGCTGACCAGCGCGGTGCAGGCTGGCTTCATCCTCGGCACGCTGACGATGTCGCTGACCGGCATCGCCGACCGGTTTCGCGCGAGTTCCATCTTCGTCCTGAGCGCCGTTCTCGGCGCCATCTTCAACGCGATGTTCGCGCTGCTCGCGACAGGCGTGCTTTCCGGCGCGATGTGCCGTTTTCTCGTCGGCATATGTCTGGCCGGCATCTATCCGATGGGAATGAAGCTGATCGTCAAGTGGGCGCCCGAGAAAACCGGTCCGGCGCTGGCGCAGCTCGTCGCGATGCTGACCCTGGGCTCAGGCCTTCCGCACGCGCTGAAAGTGGTAGGCGCGGACTGGCCGTGGCAGGCGATCATCGTGGCGTCGTCGGTGCTGGCGCTGATCGCGGGCGCGCTCATCGCCGTTCTCGGCGACGGGCCACGGCCACGAATCGATCCTCGCCGGCAGGAAGCAGGCGCGGCCGCCGCTTCGCCCGGAATCTTCGACGCACTCAAACGCCCCGACTTTCGCAGCGCGGCGCTGGGCTATTTCGGCCACATGTGGGAGCTCTACGCGTTCTGGACGCTGGTGCCGCTTTACATTTCACGCTCATCGCTGGCGCAGGGCGTGCATGCGGGCGGCGTGTCCGGTCTTTCGTTTTTCGTCTTCGCGGCGGGCGCCGTCGGCTGTCTCGCGGGCGGCATGCTGTCGCGAAGGATCGGCAGCGCTGGCGTCGCCGCGGGCGCGCTGGCGATATCGGGCACGTGCTGCGTGCTGTTCGCGCTGATGTGGCGCAATGCCGGCACCCCGCTTCTGTTTCTTCTGCTGCTCGTGTGGGGCGCGACGGTGGTCGCGGATTCGCCGCAGTTTTCCGCGCTCTCCGCGAAGGCTTGCCCGCCCGAACTCGTGGGAAGCGCGCTCGCGATTCAGAACTCGATCGGCTTCGCGATCACGGTCGTATCGATCTCGGCGGCAACCACGCTGTTCGAGAGAATCGGGCTCGACTCGGCGTGGCTGCTCGTCATCGGTCCGATCGCGGGCCTGGCCGGATTCGCCCCGCTGCTCAGACGGCAGGCGAGAGGCGAGACATCACGAATCTAGCGCGTGCAATTCAGGCGTCGCCCGGCTTCGCGCGGTCATCGAGAATCAGCTGAAGGAACGTGAGGTCGAGCCATTCGCCGAACTTCATGCCGACCTGAGGCATCTGGCCCACGTGACTGAAACCGAGCTTCTCGTGCAGGCGAATGGAGCCCTTGTTTCCCGATTCGATCGCGGCGACCATGACGTGCTTGCCGATGCCGCGCGCACGCTCGATCAACGCAAGCATCAGCGCCTCGCCGATGCGCTTGCCGCGCTGACCGGCGTGCACGTAGACCGAGTGCTCCACGGTGTGGCGGTAGCCATCGAACGCGCGCCAGTCTCCGAACGACGCATAGCCCGTGACCTCTCCGGCTTCATCGACCGAGACCAGCACCGGGTAGCCCTGCTTCTGACGCTCCGCGAGCCACTGCGTGCGGTTCGCTACGTCGACGAGCCTGTCGTTCCAGATTGCCGTGGTGTGCTGCACGGCGTCGTTGTAGATCGAGGTGACGACCGGGAGGTCGTCGAGCACTGCATCGCGGATATTCATCGTTCGAGCCCGTATTTCATAGTTGACTAACGTCTACTATAGTATCCGAACAAAAATCAGGCGCCAATTCAAACGATCGCCAGCGTCACGAGGGTAAGAACGAGGTATCGGCCGAGTTTTGCGATCGTCACGAGCAACACGAAGCGCATGAACGGCTCGCGCATGACGCCGGCGAGCAGCGTGAGGGGATCGCCGATCACCGGCGCCCAGCTCAGGAGCAGCGACCACTGACCGAAGCGTTGGTAGGTGCGTTGGGCCTTTTCGAGCTTTTCATCGGAAACGGGAAACCAGCGTTTGTGTTTCCAGCGTTCGATATAGAGGCCGAGCAGCCAGTTGACGACCGATCCGAGCACGTTGCCAACCGTCGCCACCGCAAGCAGCAGGTTCACCGAATAGTGCTTGCTCAGCAGCAGTCCGACCAGCACCGCCTCCGACTGGAGCGGCAACAGCGTCGCCGCGCCGAAGGCCGCGAGAAACAGGCCGCTGTAGACCGACCACGTCAGCATGGAAGACCGTCGCCTCGGTCGTGCCAGCGAACGATTTCAATGAACGGACCCGATGTGTGAATTCCCATGAACGCTTCCCTGCTTGCCGAAGCGTGCATGATAGCCGTTCATCGAGTACCCGGATGAACGCAGCAGCAGCGAAAGCATCCGGGCAATTTCCTCGCGACGCACGGACGTCAGTTCACGTCGACCAGCACGCGGCCTTTGAGCTGACCCGCGAGCATGGCTTCGGCCGCTGCGCCCACGTCTTCGAGCCGGACCGTTTGCGCGGCGATACCGTCGAGCAGCGTCGCCGGAAGGTCGATGACGATGCGGTTCCACGCCTTGATGCGATCCTTCGACGGCAGCATCACCGAATCGACGCCGATCAGCCGCACGCCGCGCAGGATGAACGGCATGACGGTGGTCGGCAGGTCCGCGCCTCCGGCGAGCCCGCACGCCGCGACCACGCCGTTGTAGTTCATCTCGGCGAGCACGCGGGCGAGCACCTTCGAACCGACGGTGTCGATGGCCGCGGCCCATTTCTGAGCTTCGAGAGGACGCGGGGCGTCGGCCCATTGCGGGCCATCGACGAACTCTTTGGCGCCGAGGCCCTTCACATACTCGTGCTTCTCTTCATTGCCGGTGAGCGCGCTGACTTCGTATCCCAGCTTGCTCAACACCGCGACGGCCACGCTGCCCACGCCACCCGCCGCGCCCGTCACGAGCACCGGACCGCTGGCGGGCGTGATGCCCGCGCTTTCGAGCGCGTTCACGCACAGCATGCCGGTAAAGCCCGCGGTGCCGATCATCATCGCCTGCCGGGTGGTGAGACCCTCGGGCAGCGACACCAGCCATTCGCCGCGCACGCGCTGATACTGGCTGTAGCCGCCCCAGTACTTCTCGCCCACGCTCCAGCCGGTGAGCACGACTTTCTGACCGGCGCGCAGATTCGGGTTCGACGTCTCGACCACTTCGCCGGCGAAGTCGATTCCCGGAACGAGCGGCCACGTCTTGACGATCCTCCCCTTGCCCGTAACGGCCAGCGCGTCCTTGAAGTTGATGGTCGAATATTCGATCTTCACCAGCGTGTCTTCGTCCGGCAGCGAGTCGAAACCGAGCTTCTCGATCGCGGCCTTGGTCTTCTTGTCTTCCTCGCGGAGCATCATTGCATTGAAGGTCTGTCCGGACATTACGTTCTCCAGTTGGATGATTCGGGTTTGAAGCATCAGAATTCGAAGCGGCGGTCACGCCAGCGGATGGCCTCGCGCATGCCCTGCGCGCGCGCGACTTCCATGAACGCCTTCTTGTCGGGCGACACCGCCGTCTCGACCGCATGGTCGATATCGAGCGCGTGCTTGAGCGTCTCCTTCATGCCGCGCGCTTCGAAACTGTGATTGATCGCGCGCTTGGTTTCGCGCATCAGGTTCGGGTCGATGACGCACATCGTGCGCGCGATGCGAAGCGCTTCGTTCAAGTGCTCGCCTTCATCGACGACGCGATTGACGAAGCCCAGTTCCGCGCCCTTCTCCGCCCCGATATGGTCGAGGCCGGTCAGAATGATTTCCTTCGCCTGCTTGGGGTTGGTCATCCAGGGCAGCAGCATCGTGACGATGCCCGCGCCGAACTTGAGTTCGGGCTCGCCGAAGATGGCCGAGCGCGCGGCCACGGTGATATCGCAGGCGAGCACGATCTCGAACGCGCCGGCCACACACGCGCCGTGCACCGCGGCGATGGTCGGCTTGGGGCAGTCCCAGAAACGCATGGTGGTATCGAAATCGCGGTCGAGAATTTCGCGCCACACGGCCGCGCCTTCCGGACGCGCTTCCATCTGCTCCTTCAGGTCGAAGCCCGACGAGAACGCCTTTCCCTCACCGGTGATGACGATCGCGCGAACCGCTTCATCGTCTTCCGCGCGGTTCATGACCGCGTTGATCTCTTCCAGCGACTTCTTGCCCAGCGCGTTCAGACGCTCAGGACGGTTCAGCGTGATGATCGCGATCGAGTCTTTGACTTCGTATTTGAGCGTGATGAATTCGGACATCGGGTGTCTCCGGTTCGGTCTCAGGAACGGCCCGCAAGGGGCGAAAGCGTGCCGCCGGAAATCATGTTGCGCAGCTCGCGCCGGTCCGCCTTGCCGGTTCGCCCGACAGGAAGCGCATCGGCGATATAGATGAAGTCCGGCATCTTGAAGCGGTCGAGCCGGGTCGAAAGAAATGCGCGCAGCGGGTCCGCTTCGATCGCGCAGCCGCTGTTCGGAACGATCAGCGCATGAATGCGCTCGCCGAGAATCTCATCGGGCGCGCCTACGACCATGCAGTCGCAAACGGCCTCGTATTGCTTGAGGGCGCGTTCGACTTCCATAGGCGTGACCTTGTTGCCGCCGCGCGAGATGAGCTCCTTCGAGCGGCCCATCAGACGCACCTGACCGTCCAAATCGAGCTGGGCGAGGTCGCCCGTTCTGAACCATCCGTCGGAGAATGCCGCTTGCGTGAGGCCGGGTTCATCGAGGTAGCCCGTCATCAGGAAGGGACTGCTGATCTGCAATTCGCCGATGACGCCCTGCCCACACGGCGCGCCCGGTTCATCGACGACGCGAAACCGTACGTTGCTCGACGGCAAGCCCAGCGAGTGAGGATTCGCCTGCCGGTCCGGAGGAAACTGGAAGAAGTCGCAGGTCGATGTCTCGGTGAGGCCGAAGATATTCACCAGATCGGTATCCGGAAAGAGCCGCGCGACCTGCGTCGCGAGCTGCTCGCTCAACTGCTCGCCGCCGGTCAGGATCTGGCGCAGCGTCGGGCATGCGGCGGTGAGACCGTCGGCGCCCTGCGCGAGCACGGCGAGCATGGCGCGCAACATGGTCGGCACCACGCCGACGCGATGAATCTGTTCATTGCGCAACTGTTCGAGCAGCAGCGCCGGAACGAACTTCTGCGGCAGCACGATGGTCCCGCCGCCGATCAGCGTCAGAAGGCTCGACCAGATGCCGAAGCTGAACGTGATGTTTAGCAGTTGCAGCGTGCGTTCGTTGCGGCGGAAATGGATCATCGCGTCGATTGCGCGAAGCTTTCCGCTGAAGGCGTCGTGACCGATCACGACACCCTTCGGAACGCCCGTCGAGCCGGACGTGAAGATGATCATCGCGGCGCGTTCGAGTTGCGGGCGCGCCGGCGGCGGCGTCTCGCCGATTCGCGTGACGGCGTCGTCTTCCGAGCGCGCCACGTCGACCAAGAGCCGCGCGCGGCTTCGGCCCTGCACGCTGTCGATCACGCTCGCCGGCGACGTGCGATGCAGCGGCACCACCACGCCGCCCGCGAGCCACACGCCGAGAAAGCCGGCAAGGTCGGCCGGATGACTGGAGACGAGCACGTGCACGGGTTCGTCGGGACGGCAATCGTGCGCGGCGAGTGCGCGCTCGACACGCATCGCGCGTTCGAGCAGCGCTTCGTACGTCAGCTTCGTTTCAGCCGCTTCGATCGCGACCGCCGCGCCATGCCTTCGACACGCGGCCGCGAGAATGAAGCCAAGGTTATTCATTTCATCCATGAGCGTTCAGTGACACCAAAGTATGCGAATGATTGAACGAGTCGCTTACAGCAGAAGGAGCGTGCCTCCCATTACCGCGAGCATGACGAAGAAGATGATGACGGTGAAGCCCATCACCCGGCCCATGCCCACGCCGGCGATAGCGAGCAGCGGAATGACCCACATCGGCTGCACCATATCGGCCACGCCTTCGCCGAGCGCGACGGCAATGGCGACCGCATGCTGCGAGACGCCGAGATGCTGGGCCGCGGGCACGACGAACGGCGCCTGCACGATCCAGTGTCCGCCCGCGCTCGGCACGAACATGCTGATGAGCACGGACGAGACGAAGGTCCAGAACGGGAGCGTGTGCGTGGTCGAAAAGCTGATGAACCATTTCGCCATTTCGTCGGCGAGGCCCGTCACTGTCATGACGCCCATGATGCCGCCGTAGATGGGAAACTGAAGCAGCACGGGACCGGCGACTCTCGCGGCGTTGTTGATTGCGGTGAGGTAGGCCCGCGGCGTCCAGTGCGTCACCAGACCGAGGATAAGGAAGATCATGACGAGCATGTTCAGGTCCATCGTGAACTTGCCGGCCATGACTTTCATCACGATATAGCCCATCCCCAGCACGACGAGAATCAGGTTAAGTACCCATCCGTGATCCAGCCACGCGGCGAACGTCTTCGGACGTTCAGTCGAGACATCGACGGTGTCTTCCTCGATGAGTTTCGCCGGATCGGCCGCGATGGTTTCGTTGTCATGCGGCTTCATCATTCGAAACACGAGCGGAACCAGCACGCCGAGCACGATGACCGGAACGAAGTTCAACGGCGACAGCAGGAATTCCCGCATCGGCAGCACCGAGCCGGTCACCTTCTCGATGATGTTCAGCGGCGAGCCATTGGTCGCGCTCAAGAGGGCGATGGAACTGGAAAGGCCGCACGGATAAAACGACCAGCCCGCGTACGCCGCCGCGACCAGCCACGCGAAGTCCACTCGCACACGCTTGGCGATCTCGCGGGCGAACAACGCGGAGACGACCAGACCGACCGCCCAGTTGAGCAGGCCGCTGGCCATCGAGACGAAGAAGGTGAGCGTCATCGCGCCCGCGGCGGTCGTCGGATACGACGCGACCTTCCTGAGCAACATCGACACGGGCTTCGAGGTCGACAATGCGTGTCCCGTGACGAGCGTCAATGCGACCAGAAAGGCGAAGCTCGCGATCTTGAAGACGCCGTCATACCAGCTCGTCACAACCGTGCCGATATCGCCATGCGGCGCGAGCGCAACCGCGAGCACGCACGTCAGCAACGTAAGCAATACAGCGATGACGAACGGGTCCGGCATCACCTTCTCGACAAGCACCACGCACACGCGCGTGAATCCGCGTAGCCCGTAGGATCGCACGGGCCTGTTCATTGACGACGCTGCTCCTGCGTTCACCTTTTCCATTGCTCATGTCTCCGTTGTCTGATGCGTTTCATGTCGCTCAGTCATGTGGGCGAGGTACTAGACGACCGGTCAGTTAGGGACGTTATAGCCCCTAGTTGACTGGTCGTCTACAAAAACCTATAGTGGTTCCGGGAAAGTACTGACGCGGCTCGACCAGGCAACGGACATGACCTTTGAGGAGACTTTCGAGTGAGCACCGGACTTGGCGCGGATCGAACAGAAGCGCTGGCGGCGTCGCGCGCCAATCGCGCAATAGCGGTGATCGCGCTCGCGCAGTTGTTCGGCACGTCGCTATGGTTCAGCGCGAACGCCGCCATGCACGATCTGCAGTTGTCGTGGCACCTCACCGCATCGGGAATGGGCTGGCTCACGAACTCCGTGCAGGCCGGGTTTATCGTCGGGACCTTGATTTCGGCTTTTACGGGCATCGCGGACCGATTGCCGACGAGCCGCGTTTTCGCCGCATGCGGCGTGCTCGGCGCGGTGCTGAATGCGCTCTTTGCCTTGTGCAGCTCGGGCTTCGCATCGGCGGTCGTGTTTCGATTCGGCGTGGGCGTCGCGCTCGCGGGCATCTATCCGCTCGGCATGAAGCTGCTCGTGACCTGGGCGCCTGCCCGCGCCGCGCAGACGCTCGCGTGGCTCGTCGCGATGCTGACGCTGGGTACGGCTTCTGTACATGCAATACGCGGCGCGTTCGACGCGCTGCCGTGGCAGACAGTCGTGCTTGCGTCGTCGCTGCTGGCGCTCATCGGCGCGGCGATGGTGCTCACGCTCGGCGAAGGGCCGCATGCACGCCGGGCTCAATCGAAGGCAGGCGTGGGCAACGCCCGCTCGGTATTTCGATCACCCGAATTCCGCGCCGCGGCATTCGGCTATTTCGGTCACATGTGGGAGCTTTACGCATTCTGGACGCTCGTGCCGCTGCTCGTCGTTCATGCACTGCAGAGCGGCGCTGCGGCGTCCACGCGGGACGTCGCGCTGTGGTCCTTCGCGGTGATCGGGATCGGCGCGCTGGGCTGTGTCGCCGGCGGCGCTTTCAGCAAGCGTTTCGGCAGTGCGCGCGCGGCGTTCGCCGCGCTTCTCGTGTCGGGATCGATCTGTCTGCTCTACCCGTTTTTCGCCGATAAAGCGCCCGCCTATGCGCAACTCGCCGTGCTGCTGATCTGGGGCGTGAGCGTGGTCGCCGATTCACCGCAGTTCTCCGCGCTTTCCGTGCGCGCCTGTCCGCCCGAACGGGTCGGCGGCGCGCTGACGATACAAAACAGTCTCGGTTTCTTCATCTCCGCCTGCTCGATCTTTTCGGCGACGAGTGTGTATCACGCGTTGGGTGCGTGGAGTTCGCTGCTCTTGCTGCCGGGCCCGCTGTTCGGCCTGATCGCGATGAGTCCGCTTCTGAAGAAACAGCCGCGCTGGTAGAAAAAGCATCAATCATTCGAAGGACGTCAGAACCATGGCAACGGTTGCAACCAAAAGAGATAGTGGCCGCCGCTCCGAGCTGATCCGGCTCGGTGTCGCGATCCTCACCGAGAAGGGCTTTCATAACTTCTCGCTCGATGAACTCGTCGCGCTCGCCGGCGTGCCGAAAGGCTCGTTTCATTACTACTTCAGCAGCAAGGACGCGTATTGCCTGGAGGTCATCCAGGCGTATCACGAGTACTTCGCGAAGAAGCTGGACATGCATCTGAAAGACGCGAGCCTCTCGCCGCTCGAACGCATCAAGGCGTTCACGGAAGACGCCGCTATAGGCATGCAGCGGCACAAGTTCAAGCGTGGTTGCCTCGTCGGCAATCTGAGCCAGGAACTGGCCGCGCTGGACGAAACCTTCCGCCGTGCCCTCATGGACGTTCTGCAGGACTGGCGCGGCCGAATTCGTGCGTGTCTGGAGGAAGGCAAGGCCAGTGGCGAAATTCGCGCGGATGCCGACACCGCCGCGCTTTCGCGATACTTCTGGAATGCATGGGAAGGCGCGGTGATGTGCTCGAAGCTCGAAAAGTCCAGAGAGCCGCTGGATGACGCGAGCGCTGCGTTTCTCGCGCATCTCACGCCTCGCGACAAACGTTGAGTACAGTTGTTGAACCCAAGATCAAGGAGAAAGCATGAGCGGAGACAATGGCTGGAGCAAAACCCTCAACGGAATGCCCGCGGTGGGTTCGAGCGCCGAGCGCCAGAAAACGATGAGCAAGCGCGACATCGAACTGTTCACGGAAATCACGGGCGACCGCAATCCGTTGCACTACGATGAAGAACTCGCGGAGCAATCCCCTTTCGGCGGTCTGATCGTGCAAGGCGGCGTCACGTCCGGCATGCTCAACGCCATCGTCGCCGAGGCGTTGCCGGGTCCGGGCACCGTATTCCTCGGGATGGAGCTCAAGTTCTCCAAGGCCGTGCTCGTTGGAGACACGGTGACCGGTCGCGTCGAAGTGAAGTCCGTGCGTGAAGACAAGCCCATCTGCAACGTGGAAGTCTCCGTCACCAATCAGAAAGGCGAGGTTTGCCTGAGCGGCACCGCGACGACTTACACCATGCCGTTGAAGCAAGCCTGAGGCGTGAGGCATCAGGCCCGGTGCCCGGAAGAGTCAACGCATCGATGGAGCGGCCGAGGTCGAGGCGCCCTCCTGATTCGCCGTCAGCGTCCAGGGTATCGATGCACCGGCGATCTCGCGGATGCGCTTCTTGTCGATCTTGCCAACTGAAGTTCGCGGAATTGCGTCGGTGAATGCCCAATGCTCGGGAATCCACCATTTCGCGACCTTGCCGAGCAGATGCGCGCGCAGCGCGGGTGCGCTCGCCGTCTCGTCAGGCTTCAAGACGACGATGGCAGCGGGCCTTTCCTGCCAGCGCTCATCCGGCACCGCGATGACGGCGACATCCAGAACCGATGGATGACTTCGAATCGCGCTTTCCAGCGCCAGCGACGGAATCCACTCACCGCCCGACTTGATGGCGTCCTTCAGTCTGTCGGTGAGGCGGATGAAACCGTCAGAATCCACGGTGCCGAGGTCGCCAGTGCGAAGCCATCCATCCTGCAGGTGATTCTGGTCTTCGACATCCAGATAAGACTGCGTAACCCAGGGCCCGCGAATCTGTATCTCGCCGACGGCAACGCCATCGGTTGGCAGCGTGGCGCCGTCGAGATCGGACACGCGCACTTCGAGTCCGCAGACCACTCTCCCCTGAGCCGATGCACAGCGGTGTCGGTCATCCGCGCTGCTCACCCACGCCGGCGTTTGCGCGATCGCGGACATGGACGAGGTCTCCGTCATGCCCCACGCCTGAACCATGCCGATGCCCAGCGCCGCGTAATCATCGATGAGCCGGTGCGGCACTTGCGCCCCTCCGCAACTCACCGACTTGAGCCGGCCAAGACGGCTCAGGCCACGCGCGCGCATCTCGGAGAGGACATCGGACCAGATGGTCGGCACGCCGGCGGCGATCGTGGGAGATTCGGCCTCGATGAGCGCGATCAGAGCCGATGGATGCATTGACGCACCCGGAAGAATCAGATCGCAACCGGCCATCAATGCGGCGAACGGAAGGCCCCAGCCGTTGACGTGATAGAGCGGCACGGCCGGCAACAGACAGTCGTTGCTGCTGAGGCCCACGGAGTTCGCGGTGCAGATGCTCATCGCCTGTAGCCAGATCGAGCGGTGGCTATAGGCGACGCCTTTCGGCAATCCGGTCGTCCCGCCGGTGAAGCAGATGATGGCGGCCTCGTTCTCGTCGATGTCTGGCCAGTCGATGCGAGGCGCGCCTTCGGCGAGCAGCATCTCGTAGTCGATGGTTTCGCACGGCACTTGCGGCGCGACGCTCGCCGCTCGCGAACCCACGGTCACCACGAGCCTCAGCTTCGGAAGTCGATGCGCGAAAGATGCAAACCCTTCGAGGTTCTGGCTATCGAGAATGACGACCTCGTCATTCGCATGTTCGGCGATGTAGGCCTGCTGATCCGCATGCAGCCTCACATTGATCGTGTGAAGGATGCGGCCGCTCGCCGGAACGCCGAGATACGCCTCCAGATGCTCGCGAGACGCACCGGCCAGCGTGCCGACGACCGTTCCGGCCGGAAAGCCGCGCTCCTCGAGCGCATGTGCGAGTCGTCCCGCGCGCTGAGCCAGCTCCGCGAAGGTCTGTTCGACACGAAGGCCATCGGCCGTGACGGATACGATTCTCGACCGTCCATTCACACGACATGCATGACGCAACAACAACGCAAGGCCGAGTTGATTCGCCTGCATCGTACTTTTCATCGATGTCTCCTTCACTAATACGGACTACATATTGTTGTGCGCAAGATTGCGGACCGGCGATATCGCACTATCGCCGACCGCACCTTCGCCATCGAACAAATCAGAGCTTCCCGTAACGTGAGTCGCGCCAGTCGAGCGCCTTGCGAAGCCCCTCTTCCTTGACCCGTTGAGCGAACCCGGACTTCTCCGGCGAGTAGGCCGCGTTGAGCGTCGCGGCCACGTCCAGATTTGCATTGACGGCCTGACGCAAGCCCATTGCCTCATACGCGCGGGTCAGCGCGATCTTCGTGAGCTTCAAGGTGATATTGGGCGTGACGGCGATCTTCCGGGCGAGCTTGTCGACAGTCTCGATCAGTTCGTCCGCGGAAACGACACGGTTGATCATCCCGATCTTTTCCGCTTCCGCTGCTGAAATCACGTCGCCTGTCAGAAGCAGTTCATTGGTCTTTTTCTGGCCGATGAGAAACGGCATCAGGATGGTGACAGGCCCCGAACCGAAGCGGATTTCCGGCTCGCCGAACTGTGAGCGCTCGGTGGCGACGATCATGTCGCAAGCCATCGCGAGTTCGCATGCGCCGGCCAGACACCAGCCGTCGACTGCCGCGATCGTCGGCTTGTGCGAGGCCCATACGGACATCGACAGATCCACGTTGCGCGTGAGCGCGTTGTGCCAGTCCTCCGGTCGCTCGATGCCGGCCGCCACCTCTTCAGCAATGTCGTAGCCGACCGAAAACGCTTTACCCGCTCCCCTGATGACGATCACGCGGACCGCGTCGTCCTCGTTCAGTTGCTGTATCCACTGCCGCATCGCAATCACTACCGTGGACGACAACGCATTGAGCTTGTCGGGGCGATTGATGACGAGCCATGCGATGCCCTCTCGCACGTCACAACGCACAACTTCGTTTGAATCCTCCAGCATGGCGCATCTCCTGGTGAACAATGGTTGCGGATGAGTTCAAGAGCCTTCGACGACCAGACGAGGAACCATGCGAATCGCCGTCGCAAAGTTGGAATAGTTCGGCGAGGTTTTCATCACGATGGCGTGAAGTTCTTCCAGCTTCTCGCGCGGGGCATTCGACTTGATGCGCACCGTATAGCTGACTTCTTCGTACCCCGGCTTCACCGATGTGTCGAGGCCCAGAAAACCACGCAGATCGAGTTGACCGAAGCTCTCGATCTCGAGCTTCTCCAGCTTGATGCCCATCACGGCTGCGTTGGCCGCATAGCCGACCGACATGCAAGCATTCAACGCTGCGAGAAGCAGCTCCTGTGGGTTGGGAGCCGAATTGGTTCCGAGTAATTCGACCGGTTCGTCGGCGGCGATGTCGAAACTACGCTCGATCGTCTTGCCGCCGAGCTGGTAACTGGAAACGGTCGCCACAGTCTTCGTCTGGCTCGCCCACCTGGTCGTGACCTTGAAGCCAGCCGTCCCTGTTTCAGGTCGTTGTTTTACGTCGTTCGCGAAAGCGCCCAAAGCGTTGACGTCGATATCGTTCAAGTTCATAAGTCGCTCCTGGAATAAGGTTGTGCGGTCAGGCCTTGTCGAACGCGTCCAGCGTCCGGGCGGAATAAACCAGTGCGGCGCCGGCGTTGAGATTGATCGCGACCCCCAAGGCTTCAGCCAGTTCGTCTGCCGTCGCGCCGGCCTTTTTCGCTTCGGCCGCGTGGAACGCGATACAACCATCGCAGCGAGTGGTGACGGCGACCGCGAGAGCAATCAGCTCTCTCGTTTTCGCATCGAGATGGCCGGTTTTTTCACCGGCTTGCGCGAGCGCCGCGACACCTTGCATGGTCGATGGAGTGAGCTTGCCGAGCTGAGCGAGTCTTTCGTTCAGATCACCCCGGTACTTGTTCCAGTCAAACATGTGAGCTCCTGTTGAAGTAGCGTGGGTCGAATTCTAAACCTTCTAGTTGGTAGGTCGATAAACGAAAGCATGAATTGCCAACCTACCAACTGGATGGTAAAGTGCGCGAAAACTCGTCTGCCTGGAAATATGGAAACCACCACGCGCACAAAAATTCTTTCGCTTGCCGAGCGGCTGCTTCGGACTCGCGGCTACGCTGACTTCAGCTATGCAGATCTCGTCGATGAAGTGGGCGTTCGCAAGGCGAGCATCCATCATCACTTTCCGACGAAGGAACAGTTAGGCGTGGAAGTTGTCGAGGACTACCTCGCGCGCTTTCGCGAGGAACTGGAGGCCATACTCGGGAATGACCAGAGCGCGCCGCGACGTCTGAGCGCGTATGCCGAACTGTTCAGTGCGTCGTTGTTCGACGGCACGTTTCCGCTTTGCACGGCGCTCGCCGCCGAACTGGCCGCGCTTCCCGAGCGGATGCAGGATCAGACCAGAGCGTTCTTCCAGATCCATCTGGACTGGCTCGAACGCGTCGTGCAGCAAGGGAAGAAAGCGCGCGAACTGGACGGAGCGCCCGCGGCCCGAAAGGCGGCGAACATCCTGCTGAACGCGATCGAGGGCGGCGCGGTCGTCGCCTGGGCGTTGGGCAAGCCTGAATCGGTCACGATTGGCTTCGACGAACTGGTCCGGCTCTGGAGCAGCAAGTCACGGTGATGGATCGTCGCGCTCGCAAGGCTTCGCAAACGATGTGCGAGCGCAGCGGCCTGGCAGGTCACGCCCCTGAAGGCGTGACCGAACGGCCTGCTCTCGTTGGCAGGCGCAGAGTCAACTCATTGCAACTCGCTGCCGCGATTACCGCTCTTCGGGGAAGAGCGCTGCCTGGACCATGGCGCGCGCGGCGGCATTCCGGTCGACCAGAAATTCGTCGCGATTCTTTCCCGCGATCCAGTTCGGTGCGCGTCCCCGCCCGCTCCAGGTCGCGCCGCTGAGAGGGTCCTGATATCGCGCAGGCGCGTCGACTTCGGGAACGCCGGGCTTTCGGCCCATCAATTCGTTCAGCGTGATTCCATACTCGCGCATCTTCTGCACGATTTCGATCAACGCAAGCCGGGTTTCCTTATCACGCGCCTCGGCCAATTGCTTTTCCAATGCCTCCTGCTTTGCGAGGAGTTGAGTAATCTCGGAGCTTTGATATGCCATATTCCTGATCGTTGTCTGCGCGGATTCGCGTTCAGCGAATCGTCGGAATTACAAGGGGAACCATCAGTAGCCGCGCACGGAGATGTGCGCGAGATATTCGGAGAAGGCGCTGCGCATATCGGCGATCGCCGCTGCTGAACCTGCCATCCCGAATATTACGTGAAGTCGGCGATGTTCATACCGATCATCCGTACGGTTGTGTTGGGAAGACGCCGTGGAATCGATTTAATTGAGCCGGTTTGAGGCAGCGCGATTTCATCAGATGTTCGGTACCCGCCAGTCCGCCGCATCACGGCAAGATGCCAGCCACTCGCTCTGCGAAGAGGCCCGGCATTTTTGCTGCCCGGGCCTGCTTCGATACGAATGCTAGTGCCACTTCGCATCCTTATGACGCCTGCGGCCGATTGCATCCCACACGGTTTTTGCCTGCTTCTGCACCGATTTCGCATGTTCCTCGTGGTGAGGCCCTGCGTCGGACCGAGCGGGCGCGTCGCCCTTCTTTGGGCGCTTGAAGATGTCGGCGAATCTCATCGCAACCTCCTTCCGCGGCGAGCAGAACCGCAGAAATTCAGTGTACTCCCGCTGATTGCCAGGCGCTTCAGTTCGTCGCGCATGAAGCGAACCGCGCGTGCCGATCCGGTACCGGCAACCTGTTCGCATGGGTAATGGCGAAGCGAATCGAAGTTTGAGTAGTGGAAGACGGTTAGTTGCAACCTAGTCAATTCAACCAATCAGATCTCATGTGCATGGTTCGAGTTCGCCTCGGCCGCGTCAGCCCCTGCCCTTTGCGGATCGCGTCTTGTTGAAAACATATCCTGCAAAGCCATCTCTGAGGTCCGGATACTTCTGGATCATCTCTTCGACGAGTTCGCTCGACGGATCAATGCCCAGTCTTCGAAGCGTCAGTTTCCCGCCCGGGCTCGCCTTGAAGGAGCGCCGCCAATCTTCGCGTTGCCGGGGCGCCGCGGCTTCATAGACATCCCAGCCGCGACGCACTTCATCGACGATGCGATTCTGCGCATTCACATCCTGAGCCGCGATCTGCAACGCCAGGCGAGTTTCGACTTGCTCTTTCGCTTCGGTATCGCGACGGTCGGTGAGTGCGAGACCTTCCTGAATCTGGATCATCTGACGCTCCGCGTCCGAAACGATCCAGCCTTCTTTCAGCGCTTTCATGAAAAAGCCCGCCGGACTCTTCGATACCTTGCCCAGCTTCAAGCTGAACCGCGTGCGCTCGATCGCCTGTTCGAGACGTTCGTCGGTATAGGTATCGCGATCGGAGGCGATCTGGCTGAATTGCGTGCTGGAAAGGCCAAACTCCTGCTTGAGCGTCTGATACAGCGCCTGCGCGTGCTCGTGCGTGTGAAGCAGGCGCTCGGCCATCTCCTTCCGTTCGACGCGAAAGCGCATACGCCCAATCTTTCGGGAACCGGGCTCGTTGCGCGTCTCGTACGTGAGCGAAATATCGGAAACCTCATTGATCTGGTCCACGGCCGGCGCCAGCCAGTCGCGCTTGAAATATTTGAACTCCTGCGCCTTCGCGCCCATGGTGCCCTGCCACGCTCGCAATTCCTCGAGCGTGAACCAGTCGGTCACGCCTTCGGAGGCATATGGGAGAAGATGGTCGTACATCACGCGCGCGTAGCTGAGCGTGAAAAGCGACGTGATGCGCAGGCTCAGCCAGTGAGATTTTCCGGGGCCACGAATGATCCCGATCAGATCCGGCGGCACGCGGAACTGAAAACGGCCGCCTACGTACGAGATGCGTCCGATCAGTTGAACGGAGCCGAACGGTTTGGACCCGTCGGCATCGGGTTCGGCGGTGGCCTGAATGAGCGCCCTCTGCGCCTCGGTGATCACCTGCTCCAGATGCGCGTTGTTGCGGCTCGAGTAGCGCATGAGCCATTTGAAATAATCGAGCTCGACGTCATACAGGTCGTGAATCTTTTCTTCCTGTGCGACGATGAAATACGCTGCATCGATAAGACGCCGCGCCGCCACGCCCAGGTCGACGATCCGAATCAGCACGTTCTTCCGCGAAAATCCGATATCCGTTCGCGCAGCGTCGACGGGCAGACCTTCTGCGTTCGCATCGTCGAAAAGCGCCAGCGCCAGTTGCCTGGACGTGGCCACCTGCCCTGCTGTCGTCATCCCGTCTCCGTGGCGAATCGTGTCGTTGGTGCAATCGAGCGGTACGGTACCGGCCTCGCGGTGAGCTGTCAACACACATTACCTCACCTTATCCGCACCCGGACACAGGAAACTTCACCTTAGCCGACTGTGGCACACAATTTCCCTCACCATTCACGCCCAAACTTCTCACCTTAGGCGCCAATTCGCTTCACTCTCGCGGGGTAAACGCGGCACCTTGACACTCAATCAACATCACCCGGAACACAGTTCACCTCACCTTGCCGCAATAAGTAATTGATTTTAATAGGATCGCGCTTTGACGTTAGTGGTAGTTCGTTTTGTTCTTTATAAAAGTAAACAAACCAGTCTGCGAACCATGCGAAATCTGCTGTGAGAACACGACAGAGGACAAAGGTTGAATTCGGATCGATGCGAATCCCCTTGTGAAAGGTGAGGAGAATTGTGATTGCGAAGGAATAGAGGATCGGGAGCGTTGCTTACCGTCGTCTGTGGTGAGGTGTTCTGTGTTGAAAAATCGTGGCGGCCGGGTCTTTGAGCTGGTTTCCAGCGGCGTGAACCGGCAAATTTGTGGCGAACGAGATTAAAGAAATGGATGTAAGTATATGAAAAATAACGATTATTATCCATTCGGACGACGCGCCATGAATTTTGATTCGATTCCAATAGCCATTCGTCACTGTGACTAGTATTCTACGGTTCGATACGTTGTCTAACCAAAACCGTGGAAACACCGTCGAGCGTGGAGAAAACTCCTCACCGTCGATATAAATAGGAAGCGTCGGAATGAATTTGAGTGAACTGCCAGGGATCAACCGAAGGGTGAAGCTCTCCAATCTCGGAGAGTTCGCCGAGCGTCTGTCGGTCATGACGAACGAACTGCGCGATCAGATCCTGGCGCCGAGGCCCAGGAAGACCGCGCCCATGTTCACGATTGGTGAGCTATCGGACATGTGCGGCATCGACCGTCAGAAGATCAATTATCTCGCGACGAAGGAAGGAAGCGAATTGCCGCCGGGCGAAACGCACGGTACCGGACGGGCGCGCATCTTTTCGTTGAAGGATGCCCGAACCTGGGTGCAACAGGTATCCGATATCTATCAGACGCCATTGGTCTCCGGTACGCGCGAACACCGTGGCCGGGTGCTGATCACGGCCAACTTCAAAGGCGGCTCGTGCAAGACTACGACGTCGATGTGTATCGGCCAAGGGCTAAGTTTACGCGGCCGCAGAGTCCTCATGATCGACCTCGATCCGCAGGCATCGCTATCGGAATTGTGCGGTCTCTACGCGGAGAAAGACGTCACTTGGGAAGACACTGTCCTGCCATACATATATGACCCGCAGATGGAGGGAGGTCTCGCGACGAAAGTGCAAAGTACCTATTGGGATGGTCTAGACGTCATTCCCGCCCATAACTATTTGCACGATGCCGAGTTTCATCTTCCGACCGCGCAAAAGACCAACGCGAACTTCGAATTTTGGTCGGTGTTGCGCAAGGGCATCGAGCCGCTTCGCGCTCAATACGACTACATCATTCTGGACACGGCGCCGTCGCTCTCTTATATGACGCTCAACGGTCTGATGGCGGCCGATTCGATGGTCATGCCGCTCGTACCCGAGAGTCTCGATTTCATCTCGTCTGTATCGTTCTGGTCCCTCTTCGCCGAAGTTGCGAACGGGTTTGTCGAGCATGAGGTCGACAAGACCTACGACTTTGTATCGGTGTTGCTGTCGCGAGTCGATTACGGGAATACATCGTCCGCACCGGTTGTGCGGTCGTGGTCCCAACGAGCTTACGGCGACTGGCTGCACACGACCGAAATTCCCGCGAGCTCCGTCATGAGCAACGGCGCTTTGGCGTTTTCCACGGTATTCGATCTGTCGCGCGCGGAGACGGTTGCGAAGACTCTGGCGCGGGTCAAGCAGCCGATGGTGGACTATTGCAAGTGGATCGATGACCAATACGTTGCCCAATGGAGGGCCGGACAATGAGCAGCCTTCGTGACCGCATGATGAGCAAGACTGCCGAGGTTCGGGCGGCGAAAGACATCCAGCTCGATCCTCAACAGGAAAAGTCGTCGAGTCCGCGCACGGCCCCCGGGATGGCTGCGGCGCTGGCGTCGGCGCAGCAACGCATCGTTCAGCTCGAGAAGGCGGGTCCCGCATCAGAAGCGTTGGTTTCGGAGATCGTTCCGAATCCGTGGCAGCCGCGTCAGGTGTTCAACGATGCGAAGCTCGCGCAACTCGCCGAATCGATTCGCGAAGCGGGATTGGTTCAGCCGATCGTCGTACGCCGGGCTGGCTCGGGATATCAGATCGTCGCTGGAGAGCGGCGATGGCGCGCGCATAAGATGATCGGCAAGGACTCGATCAAGGTTCTGGTGGTCGATCTCTCGGACGAAGAGATGGCGATGTTGGCTCTCGTCGAAAACGTTGCGCGTGAGGATCTGTGCGACTACGAAATTTCACGGTCGATTCGACGTACCGAAAAGGAATTCCCCAATCGCAAGAGAATGGCGGAGGCGCTGGGAATCTCGCGGTCGGAGCTTTATCGCTATTTGGCTTTTAGCGAGTTGCCCGAGTTTGTCGTTCAGGATCTCGATGTGCAACCGCGTTTGCTCGGCGCTACCGCCGCGGAAAATGTGGTCTCGGTGCTTCGCGGGCAGGGAGCGGATGCGCTCGAAATCGCGAAGGGTCTGTGGGTGCGCGTAGTCGCGGGAGACCTGGATCAGTTGAAGCTTGGAAAGGCTATCAAGCAGGCGCTGGATGATAATGGCAAGACGGTTCAAAGCGTGAGCGACCGGAGCATCGACAAGATATTTTCTGGCGGATCTCAGGCCGGTTCGATCACGAAGGATTCTTTGGGGCTGACGGTCAAAATCAAGGCAGGGATGCTGACCTCGGATAAGGAAAAACAGATCAGGGAGTTGGTCGCTCAGTTATTTGGGGACGGCGCTTAAAAGCTTTTAGGTCGGCGGGAGTAATGCGAATCTCGTCGGCGATTTTTTGGGCTAGTTCGCTGCGCTTTTAGCGGCTCTGCTGAGTTGGGGCGTTTTCAGTCTCTCACGCCACTCTCATCAGAGCCGTTTTTTATTGAGGCGATCGTTTCGTATGGGAGGTGTCCCGAGTTGGGACACTTGGCCCTCCGGTTCAAGGGGGACCTCGTTCTCACGAGATAGGCATTGGAAATGAGCGTGCGTGACTGGTGCATCGCCTCTTCCTCGCGGGCAACCGCGTGTCCCGACTTGAGACACAGATTCCTTCGATCGATTCTCCGGGTAGATCGAATCGCGCGGAGATTTCATCCGATTCAATGGTTTCCTCCTTCAAATTGCGCCGGGAAAGCACAGTTTGCTTGTCCCTGCCTTGGCGTACCTCCTAGAACTATTCCGTCAGCACCGATCCTTAGATGTCTGGCGACCTCCGTTATTCGAAAGATCGCTGTCACCGGCGCTGGGTGAGTTGAGTGTTTTCAATCTCTCACGTCGCTCTCGTCAGAGCCGTGTTTCATTGATGCGATCATTTCGCATGTAAGTGTCCCAACTCGGGACACTCGACCCTCCGGTTCGAAGCGAACCTCGTTTTCACGAGATAGGCACTGGATATGAGCGTGCGTGACTGATGCAGTGCCTCCTCCCGCGTGCAACCGGATCGAGCACCGGCCAACCGTCTCATGCGTGTCCCAACTTGGGACTCAGCTTCTTCCGACAGATTCTCCGGACAGACATCTGGTGCTGAATCGCACTGAGATTCCATCCGGCTTCCTCCTTCAAATAGCGCCGGCATAGCAAAGTTGGCGCCTCACTACTTTGGCGTGTCTCCTAGAACTATTCACTTCACGGACGATTCCCGGGCGTCTTGCGACCTCCGCAATTCGAAGGATATAGGGGGCCGAGACCCTCCGTGAATCGAATCCTGCAAGCGGGCGCGTTCGATCAGCGGGTGGACGAGTACCGGTCCCAAGCAACGACCGGATCGGGCACCGCCTCCTAGCCGACTGACTGGTTGCGTAAGCATGGCTGTCGTTCGCAGCGGTGAAGTTACCTCAAGCGTTTTGCCGCAGAGACCACCCTCCAACTGGCAAGGGGCAACTGCTAAACGACCCGCCCCACGCGCCGCGCAAGCCCCCGGCGACGTGGCTCTTTCGCTGACATTCCCCCTACGCACAAGGCCGAAGTTCCCTGAAATTTCTCTCATCACGCAAGCCGGCGCTGCACCGTGAAACAATCTGATTCGATCTAAGCTCACCTTGCCACAGCCCGTACCGTAAGGCTCTGCGGCGCATTCAGCCCTCTCGGACAAGCGAATGTTTCACGACCCATTGATCCTGTTAGAGAGTGGGCGCTCCTGGCGAGGCAGAAGGAACGCTTCGAGCGCCTTGGCATAACATTCGTAATGAATCGAACGGGTTCTGTAGCGATCGTTACGCTGGTCGTTGCTTCGATCGACTGGCTCGCTCACGACCTCACCGAGTATCTCCAAAGCGCAATAACTAATTCGGAATGCGAAGTTAGCGGCAGGCGAACGGACGCGACACCTGCGCCGGAACTCCCACGTCAAATCCAGACCTTGCACGCTCGTGGACTGGTTCCAGCAAGCGTGCCTAAACTTCTCGATCGGCGGGCTTCGCGCTCGTCGTCGTGAAACGTTCCGCTCACGTCAAGAAGGAGTCGATCATGTCCACGCAAGCTTACGGCTATGACATCCTCCACAACCCCCGCCTGAACCAGGGTTCCGCTTTTTCGCACGAGGAGCGCCGGAAGTACCGGTTGGAAGGCTTGCTGCCGCCGGGTGTGAGTTCGCTGGAAATCCAGATCGCGCGCACGCACGCCCAGCTCTCGCAACTCGACAACGACCTGCAGCGCTATCTGTTCCTGTCCGATTTGCAGGCGCGAAACGAAACGCTCTTCTACGCGCTGCTGATGTCCGATCCGGCGACCTACATGCCGATCGTCTACACGCCGACGGTAGGCGAGGCCTGCCAGAAGTTTGACCATGTGTTCAGAGCCACGCGCGGCCTCTATATTCCGATCGACGCGCGCGGCCGCGTGAAGGAACTGCTACGCAACTGGCCGGAACCCGACGTACGGTTCATCGTCGTGACCGACGGCGAGCGCATTCTCGGGCTGGGCGATCTAGGCGTCGGCGGCATGGGCATTCCTATCGGCAAGCTTGCGTTGTACACGGCCTGCGCAGGGGTGCCGCCCATGTATTGTCTGCCGGTGATGCTGGATGTCGGCACGAACAACGTGTCTTTGCTGGACGATCCGCTGTATCTCGGTCTGAGGCACGAACGTGTGCGCGGCGAAGAATACGATGCTTTCGTCGGTGAATTCGTGGATGCGGTGCAGGAGACCTACCCGAAGTGCTGCATTCAGTGGGAGGATTTCGCCAACTTCAACGCGGTGCCTTTGCTCGAACGCTACAAGGACAAGGTCTGCACCTATAACGACGATATTCAGGGCACGGCGGCCGTCGCGCTCGCCGGGATATACGCTGCGCTGCGCATCTCCAAGCAGAAGCTGACCGATCAGCGCTTCCTGTTTCTCGGTGGCGGATCGGCCGCGACGGGCATCGCGGAACTGATCAGCCAGGCGATGGTGCTGGAGGGCATGGATATCGACGCGGCTCGCAGGCGCAGTGCGCTGTTCGACGTCAGCGGACTCATGGTGCAATCGCGCACCGACCTGGCCGGCTTCCAGAGGGTTTTCGCCATCGATCACGAACCGGTTGAAACCTTCGTCGATGCGATCCGCGCGCTCGAGCCCACGGGCATCATCGGCGTGAGTACGGTGCCGAAGCTTTTCAGCCAACCGGTGATTCAAGCGATGAGCGAAATCAACGAGCGGCCGATCATTTTCCCGTACTCCAATCCGACGTCACGATCGGAATGCACCGCCGAGGAAGCGTACAGATGGTCAGGCGGACAGACCATCTTCGCGAGCGGAAGCCCGTTTCCGCCCGTGGAGATTGAAGGCCGTCACTTCGTGCCAGGACAGGGCAACAACGTCTATATCTTTCCCGCGATGGGCATGGCGGTCTTCGCGACCGAGGCCACGCGCGTGTCCCAGGAAATGTTCATTATCGCGGCGCAAGCGGTGGCGGAGCAGGTCACGAACGAGAGCCTTGAAAAAGGTCTGATCTACCCGCCGCAGAGCCGGATCTTCGACGCATCGATGCATGTGGCGGCCGCGGTGGCGGAGTATGTCTTCGAGCATGGCCTGGCGCGCACCGAGCGGCCCGCCGATCTCGTCGAACACATGAGGGCCGCCGCGTACTCGCCGGTTTATCGAGCGCGCTAGGAGCCGCGGTCCTCGAGCAAGGCCTGAAGCACGCGCTGCTTCGAGCGTTCGATGTGTTCCATCATCTTCGTCACGGCGGCGTTCTCGTCGCGTGTCTTCACGACCTTGAGGAACTGCAGATGCTCCTCCATGGCCGGCAGGATGCGCATGGGCCGTATGACGTGCGCGTCGAGACGGATCAGCCGGACGTGCAGGCTGTTGACGCGATACAGCTCCGACAAGATCTCGTTGCCGATCGAATCCACCATGAAATCGTGCAGGCCCCAGTCGACGGTCTGAGCGTCGCGGTCGAGTTCCGCGTCCGGCGTCGCGGCGCGCGCGCGCTTGAGTATCGCCTGATGCTCGCGTTCGATGCGCGTAAGGTCTGCGTCGCTCACGTTGCGCACGAAGTGGAGGACCGCCTCACGCTCGATCATCGCGCGAATCTGGAACGCATTGCGCACCAGCTTCAGATCGACGTGCGCGACCTGCAGACCGCGCTTGGGCACGGTGCGGATCAGTCGCGCAGCTTCCAGTCGCGGAATCATTTCGCGCACCGCCGCCAAAGGCAGTCCCAGCAATTCCGTCAGTTCGCGTTGCGATACGAACTGTCCCGGCTTCAGGCCGGCGTTCATGATCTGCTGGCGAAACCCTTCATAGGCCATATCGCGTTGCGCGAGAGTAGGGGGACGCGGCTCGATGGCTGCCATTGCTTCGGATGCTCCAGTTGTATTCACTCGGCCAAAGGATAAACGATGCGCGCGCGTCAATGTCGCGTAACCACGCGCTCACATGCTGCGTGTTTTCCCTGATATCTCGGTAACATGTTACTGATATCATTCTAACCTGTGAGCCGCACAATCGCGCCCGCATCGCATGAACGGCCTGGGTAACGGTGATTCACCTGCCTGACCGTCGATCCTTTCAACTCCTTGATCCAGACCCGACCCATGAGCCTCGAACTAACCGGCATCATCCCTCCTGTCGTCACGCCCTTCACCGCAGACGGTGAAATCGACGAAAAAGCGTTTCGCAACGTCGTTCAGTTCAACATTCGCAAGAAGGTGCACGGCCTGTGTGTGGGCGGCAGCAGCGGCGAAGGTCATACGCTGAGCCAGCAGGAGCTGGCCCGTCTCACCGAAATCTGCGTCGAGGAAGCGGACGGACGCGTGCCGGTGATGGTCGGCATCATCGCCAACAGCACGCGCGATGCGATTTCCCGCGCGAAAGCCGTCGCCCATCTGCCGGTCAAGGCCTTGCAGGTCACACCGGTGCACTATGTGTTCAAGCCGGACGAGCAGGCCACGTTCGAGCACTTCAAGGCGCTCACCAGCGCGGTCGATATTCCCGTAGTGATCTATAACGTCGTTCCGTGGAATTACCTGTCGCCGGCGTTGCTCATCCGCTTGATGAACGAGCTGCCGGGCGTGCAGGGCGTGAAGCAGAGCGCGGGCGACCTCAAGCTGATGGCCGATCTGCTGATCGGCGCACCGAAGCATGCGCGCGTCTACACGGCGGTCGATGCGCTGCTGTATCCGTCGTTCGCGCTCGGCGCGCATGGCACGATCGCGGCGAACCCGGCTGCCGTGCCCGGCGTCTGCGTGTCGCTGTGGAACGCGGTGAAGAGCGGTGACCATGAGCGCGCGCGCACCATCCACGAAGCGCTGCTGCGTTTCTGGAACGCGATTTTCGCCGACAATCTGCCCGCGAACATCAAGACCGCCCTGACGCTGCAAGGCTGCGACGCCGGCCTGCCGCGCATGCCGATGCCGCGCACGAGCGAAGCGCAACTCGCCAACATCAAGCGCGAGCTCGACGCTGTCTTGCGCTTCGACGCATAACGACCGTAACAGGTTCTTGCGGTCCGCGCGGCCGTCAACCGGCCGCGGGGATGCGGGTGCGCGAACGTCGCCAGAGTGTGGCGGCCGCACCCGCGTCATCGCCCGAGACAAGAGTGACGAGGAGACATATGACACAACCAGCGGAGTCGTTCGATTCGCGGTCCTCCGGGACCACGGCTCGCGTCGCGGATCGCAGCACGACGCGCCGCGAATACGCCAAGGTCGCGTTCGCCAGCGCCATCGGCACCATGGTGGAGTACTACGACTTCACCCTCTATGCGACCGCCACGGCGATCGTCTTCAACAAGATTTTCTTCCCGGCCGATAACGCACTGATCAGCACGATCGCCGCGTTCGCGACCTTCTTCATCGGCTATTGCGCGCGGCCGCTCGGCGGCATTCTGTTCGGGCATTTCGGCGACAAGGTGGGACGCCGGAACATGCTGTTGCTGACCGTGCTGATCATGGGCATCGGGACGTTCCTGATCGGACTGATGCCGACCTACGCGCAGATCGGCGTCTGGGCGCCGATCCTGCTGCTGGTGTTGCGCCTGCTGCAAGGCATCGGCATCGGCGGCGAGTACGGCGGCGGCATGGTCATGGCGATCGAGCACGCGCCGCCACGCATGCGCGCGTTCTGCAGTTCAGTCGTGCATATCGGCTTGCCGGCGGGCTTCCTGTTGCCCATCGCGCTGATGGGCGGCCTCTCCGCCGGACTGAGTGAAGAGCAGTTCCTGAGCTGGGGCTGGCGTCTGCCGTTCATCGGCAGCATCGTGCTGGTCGGGCTCGGGCTGTTCATCCGCTTCAGGATCGACGAATCGCCCGATTTCGAAGCCGCCGCACGCGAGAAGGCGCCGCCGAAGCTGCCGATTGCCGAAGCATTCCGCGATCACTGGGGGCGCATTCTGCTGGGCATCGGCGCGAAGGTGGCTGAAAGCGGTCTCTTCAACATCTACGCGGTGTTCGCGATCACGTATGCGGTGACCGTGCATCACTTGCCGAAGTCGCTCGTGCTCAACGGCATTCTGGTCGGATGTCTGGTCGAATGCGTGACGCTGCCAATCTTCGGGTTGTGCGCGGACAAGTTCGGCCGCAAGCCTGTCTATGTGTTCGGCGCGTTGCTGCAGGCGGCCTTCGCGGCGCCGTTCTTCTGGATGATGGATGCGGCCACCGCGCCTTCCATCTGGCTCGCCGTGGCGATCGGACTGGGGCTTGGCCACGGCGCGATGTTCGGCGCGCAGGGCGCGTTCTTCTCGGAGCTGTTCCCGGCGCGCGTGCGTTACACGGGCTTGTCGCTCGTGCAGCAGATCGGCCCGATTCTCGGCGGCGGCCTTTCTCCGCTCATCGCGACAGCCCTGATGATGCAGTTCAATTCCTACTGGCCGATTGCGGCTTACATGGCGGCGATCGCGGTTCTGTCCGCCGTGTGCGCCCTGGCGCTGCCCGAAACGAAGCCGGCCGCCGATCGTCGCTGACGCCCGGGTTTCCCGAAAGACCTATACGTAACACAGGACGCTGTCGCGCACGCGGCGGCGGCGCCCGTCTTCGCCTGGAGCAAACGTGAAGAAGATATTGAACAAACCAAATGACTACGTCGACGAAATGCTCGACGGCCTGTGCGCCGCGCATCCGCATGTCTATCAGCGCCCAGTCGATGCGCCGCGCGTGGTCGTGCGCGCGGGTGGCGTCACGAAGGGCAAGGTCGGCATCGTGACGGGCGGCGGCTCGGGCCATCTGCCGGTGTTTCACGGTTATATCGGACAGGGCCTGCTCGATGCCGCAGCGGTGGGCAACGTGTTCGCGGGCCCGCGCGTGGACGACTGCCTCGCGGCCATGCGTGCGGCCGACGGCGGCGCTGGCGTGCTGCAACTGTACGGCAACTACGGCGGCGACCGGATGAACTTCGAGATGGCGCAGGAGTTCGCCGAGCTCGAAGGCATGGCGGTGGCGTCGGTGCGCGTCGCGGACGATGTCGCGAGCGCGTCGCTCGACGAGAAAGAGAAACGTCGCGGTGTCGCGGGCCTTATCTACGCGTTCAAGCTGGCGGGCGCGAAGGCGGAGGAGGGCGCTTCGCTTGACGAGGTGACGCGCGTCGCCCGACGCGCCGCGGACGCCTGCCGCTCGATCGGCATTGCGCTCGCGCCATGCGTGGTTCCGGAGGTGGGGCGCGCGTCCTTCGAGATCGCCGACGACGAAATGGAGTTCGGCATGGGCATTCACGGCGAGCCCGGCATCTGGCGCGGCAAGCTCAAGCGTGCCGACGAACTCGCCAATGAAATGCTTGAACGGCTGCTCGCGGACATGACGCTCACGCGCGGCGCGCGGGTTTCCGTGCTGCTGAACAGCCTCGGCGCGACGCCGCTCGAAGAGCTCTACATCCTGTATCGATCCGTGCGGACGCGCCTGAGAGAGAAGGGCATCGATATCGAGACTCCGCTGGTCGGACGTTATGCAACCTCGATGGAAATGACGGGCGCCTCGCTGACACTCATGCCGCTCGACGATGAATCCGCGCGCCTTCTCGCGGCGCCCACCAACTGTCCCTTCTGGAACGCACGATGACGGTCGACGCAACACAACTGAAGGACGCGATCACGCGTGCATGCGTCGGACTGCACGCCGCCGCGCCCGAACTCAACGCACTTGACGGACGGCTCGGCGACGGCGATCTAGGTGCGACGCTGGACAAGTGCGCCACCGAAGTCGAAGCCGCGCTGCCGCTGATGAGCGACACGCTGACCGACGTGTTCCGGCGCGCCGCGCTCGGCTGCGCGAACGCCTCGGGATCGAGCTTCGGCACGCTGCTCGCGCAGGCGCTGCTCACCGCGGCGAAGCAGAGCGAGAGCGCCGTCGGACTCACGCGCGGCGATCTCGTCGCCATCATCCGGCGCGTGACGGAAGTGCTTTGCGCAAGAGGCGGCGCGAAGCTGGGCGACAAGACGGTGCTGGACGCGCTGAACGCGGTCGGCGAGGCGCTCGAAGCGGCGTCGGCGTCCGATGCCGGGAATGCAATCGCGTGCAAGGCGATCGAAGAGACGCTCGTGGCGTTTCGCGGCCGGCCGAATCGCATCGGCCGCGCGCGAATGTTCGCGGAGCGTTCGCAGGGGCAAGACGATCCGGGCATGGTCGCGCTGCTGCGCATGGCGCAGAGTCTCTGAATCATTTTTTAGTCGGTTGAAAATAGGATAGCTAAGGAACGAGAACAATGAGAAAGCTGGTTTCGGTAGCTGTATTGAGCGCCTTGAGTGCGAGCGCATCGCAGGCTATGGCGCAGAGTTCGGTCACGTTGTATGGCCTGGTGGACGCGGGGTTGGGTTACATCAGCAATCTGAACGGCGCGCATGCATGGCAGGCGACGACCGGCAAAGCCAGCGGATCACGCTTCGGGCTTCGCGGCACAGAGGATCTGGGCGGCGGTCTGAGCGCGGTTTTCACGCTGGAAAACGGCTTCAACGCGATGAACGGCACGCTCGGGCAGGCGGGCCGCATGTTCGGCCGGCAAGCGTTCGTCGGCCTGAGTTCGAACAAGCTCGGCACCGTTACCGTGGGCCGGCAATACGATGCAATCGCCGATCTGGTCGCGCCGCTCTTCGGACCGGGCTTCTGGTCGACATCGGCGCACATAGGCGACAACGACAACCTCAACCAGTTCTTTCGCCTGAACAACACGGTCAAATTCCGCTCGATCAACTTCTATGGCGTCTCCGTCGACGGCGTTTATTCCTTCAGCAATCAGGCCGCGGGAAGCGGTGGGACCGGATTCGGCAATAACCGCGCATGGGCGCTTTCCGCGAACTATGTGAACGGGCCGTTTTCCATCGGCGCCGGATATCTTCAGCTCGATCATCCGGACGCGGGTTCCAATACCGGTGGTGCGGTTGGCGGCGCGTCGACCAGCAACGGCGACGACTACAGCTCGGTCTTCTTCTATGGAATGGACGGCGGCGTGAGACGCCAGCGCATCTTCGCGGCGGGCACGAGCTACGTGTTCGGCAGCGCGACCGCCGGCTTCGGCTACAGCCTCTCCGACATTCAATACAACGACGGCGCACGAAGACGCCTGAACAACTACGACCTGAACCTGAGATATCTGATTACACCTTCGGTCCAGCTCATCGGGGTGTATGCCTTCACGGATGGTCACGCGACCAACCTGCCCGGCGCTTCCTCGGACAGCCTTCATCCGAAGTGGCATCAGTTCACGCTGGGTGCGGACTACCTTCTGAGCAAGCGCACGGACATCTATGTGTCCGCCGTGTATCAGAAGGCGGTCGGCGATGCCTCGACGCTCATCAACGGTCAGTACCAGACGGTGGCGAGCATCGTCTATGCGGGCACGTCTTCATCGGCGAGCCAGACGGCGATCTTCACGGGGCTCAGACACAAGTTCTGACGCGGCCCATGCCGATGTGCGCGGACGCAGCGGTCCGCGCACAACCTTCTCACACGTCCTTCACGAGCCTCAGCGCATCGAGAATCGCGGCGTGAATATTGCGCGCGGACACGGCATCGCCAATGCGGAAGAGCTGAAACGTGCCCTCCGGATTGTTGATGACATCCTTCCTAGGCGCTGCGATCAGCGAGTCGTAGTCGACGACGCCCGTATTCGCCGACAAGGGCTTGAGGTCGAAGTACAGATCGTCCATGGGCACCGTGCCGTGATTCACGACGATCTGATCGTAGCGCTGCTCGCGGCTGATCCCGCCATAGTCGCTTCCGACGGTCGCTACCAGCATGCCGTCTTCGCGCCGCACCGCTTCGAGCCGATACGTGACCGTGAAGCGCGTGTTCAGCTTCTGCAGCGCACGCATGTAAGGCACCAGCGTCATGCTCATGACTTCGGGCGAGAAGATCCGGTCCGGCGTCATGATCTCGACCATGCCGCCGGCCTGCGCGACCACCTCGGCCGCCTGGAGGGCGGCATGATCGCCGGCGTCGTCGAAGACGAGCACGTTCTTGCCGGGTTTGACATCTCCTGAAATCAGGTCCCACGCGGAGATCACCAGCTCGTTGCCCTGCGACAAGACTTCCGTGTGAGGCATGCCGCCCGTCGCGACGATCACGACAGCGGGCTGCTCCGCCAGCACGTCGTCCTTTTCGGCCCACGCGTTGAATGCGAAGCGTACGCCGAGCTTCTCGCACTGCGCCACTCGCCAGTCGACGATGCCCATCAGTTCCTTGCGGCGCGTGCTCTGCGCGGCGAGCCTGATCTGGCCGCCGGGATCGTTCATCGCCTCGTACACGACCACGTCGTGCCCGCGCTCGCCGGCGACACGAGCGGCTTCGAGTCCCGCCGGACCCGCGCCGACGATCACGATTTTCTTGCTGACAGGCGCGCGCGCGATGGTTTGCGGCAGAGACAATTCGCGACCTGTCGCCGGATTGTGAATGCAGTACGCCGCGCCGCCCTGATAGATGCGATCGAGACAGTAGTTCGCGCCCACGCAAGGGCGAATGTCCTCCTCACGGCGTTCGATGATCTTTCTGACGATGTGCGGATCGGTCATGTGCGCCCGCGTCATGCCGATCATGTCGACCTTGCCGGATTCGATCGCGAATCGCGCGGTGGCGACGTCCTGAATGCGGGCCGCATGAAAGGTCGGAAAGTCGGTTGCGCGGCGAATCTCTCCGGCGAAGTCGAGATGAGGCGCGCTCTGCATCCCCATGACGGGAATGACGTCGGTCAGTCCGGCGTCCGTGTCGAGATGGCCGCGTATCACGTTCAGGAAGTCGATCAGGCCGGAGTCCTTGAGCCGCTTCGAAATCTCGATCCCTTCTTCCTTCGTGATGCCGCCCGCGAGCCTTTCGTCGGCGGTGTAGCGAATGCCCAGCAGGAAGTCGTCGCCCACGCGCTCGCGCATGGCGCGGTACACCTCGAAAGTGAAGCGCATGCGGTTATCGAGCGATCCGCCGTATGGTCCGTCGAGCGTATTGGTGAGCGGCGACCAGAACTGGTCCATCAAGTGACCATACGATTCGATCTCCAGACCGTCGAGCCCGGCGGCTTTCATTCTTTCGGCGGCATCGGCGAAATCGCGCACGATCCGGTCGATGTCCCAGTCCTCGATCTTCTTCGGGAACGCCCTGTGAGCGGCCTCCCTTTTATGCGAAGGCGAAACGACCGGAAGCCAGTCGCCGTTGTCCCATCGCGTGCGCCGGCCGAGATGCGTCAACTGGATCATGACCTTGGCGCCGTGCTCGTGGCATTCGTCCGCGAGGTCCCTCAGCCAGCCGACGACTTCGTCCTTATAGGCGAGGATGTTGTTGAAAGCGGGCGGACTGTCTTTCGAGACCGCCGCCGAACCCGCGGTCATGGTGAGCGCGATGCCTGCCTTCGCCCGCTCGACGTGATACGCGCGATATTGCTGCTTCGGCATGCCGTCTTCGGCATACGCCGGCTCGTGCGACGTCGTCATGATGCGATTGCGGAATGTCAGATGCTTCAGCGTGAACGGCTGCAGAAGAGGGTCCGTCGACATTCGATACTCCTGGTTACTCCGTCAATCACCGACTGGCAGCGTCGCGATCGCGTGCGCTGCCGAACGCGCCTGTCGCGTCTATTGCTGAAGCCATGCCTGAACCTTCTCCGGATGCGAGTCGACGAACTTCTTCGCCGCCGCGTTCCAGTCGTTGGTCGC
>NZ_FCOA02000027.1 GCF_001544875.2 Caballeronia hypogeia | reverse complement strand
CTTCCGCCTTGCGTCGCTGCGTTGTCAGCAGCAGAGAAACGAGATTATGAAGAACGTTTCGGCTTTCGTCAACAAGATTTTGAAGCAATTCTTATTGACTCAACCTACACATTCAAACCAACTCAAAGCAAACGGGTCGTGCGGACATCTCACGACCCGTCGGCGTAAGTCTTGGTGCCGGCTGCAGGACTCGAACCCGCCACCTGATGATTACAAATCAACTGCTCTACCAGATGAGCTAAGCCGGCGAAGACCGAGATTCTACTTCATTTAACGACTTTGAGGTGAGAACGCACAGGCGATTTCGAAGCGTCCTCGTCGACTCCCGATTGCGGCTCCTCGGGTTGCGACGTCGGCTTGGAATCCGTCCGCGGCCTCGCCGACTCCTCGACCTGTCGCGCCTCACGCTCCGCTGGCCGCGAAGCAATGGGAGCCGCCGTCAGATCTGCGCCCGAATGGGAAGCCGGCTCGACCGGAAACGCCATGCCCTGCCCGTTCTCTCGCGCGTAGATCGCGAGCACGTTCGCCACCTGCACTTCGATCTTGTGCGACTTGCCGGAGAAGCGGGCGCTGAACTCGATCCACTCGTTGCCCATCTGAAGCTGACTCGTCGCCTCGAAACTGATGTTCAACACGATCTCGTCGTTGCGCACGAACTGACGCGGGACGCGCGTCGCGGCATCGACGCGGACCGCGATGTGGGGCGTGAAACCATTGTCCGTGCACCACTCGTACAGTGCACGAAGCAAATATGGCTTGGTGGAAATCTCTTGCATCAACTTTCCTCTGTCGGAATGCGACCCGCAAACTGCGCCGCCGCGTCCCAACGCACTCAAACTATCGACGCATCACCTTTTCGGAAGGCGTCAGCGCTTCAATATACGCCGGACGGCTGAAAATCCGCTCGGCATACTTCATCAACGGCGCCGCATTCTTCGACAGCTCGATTCCGTAGTGATCCAGGCGCCACAGCAGCGGCGCGATCGCGACGTCGAGCATCGAAAACTCTTCGCCCAGCATGTACTTGTTCTTCAGGAAGATCGGCGCGAGTTGCGTCAGGCGATCGCGGATCGCGCCGCGCGCCTTCTCGTGATTCTTTTCTGCTGCCTTGCCCTTCTCGTTCTCGAGCGTGCCTACGTGAACGAACAGCTCCTTCTCGAAATTCAGCAAGAACAGACGCGCGCGAGCGCGCTGCACCGGGTCCGCCGGCATGAGTTGCGGATGCGGGAAACGCTCGTCGATATATTCATTGATGATGTTCGACTCGTACAGGATCAGGTCACGCTCGACGAGAATCGGCACCTGGCCGTACGGGTTCATCACCGCGATGTCTTCCGGCTTGTTGAACAGGTCAACGTCGCGAATCTCGAAATCCATGCCCTTTTCGAACAACACCAGCCGGCAGCGCTGGGAGAAGGGGCAAGTAGTGCCGGAATACAGAACCATCATGTTTTTAAAGTTCCTTCAGTAAACTCGAAAGGCCGGCCGTGACGTTTCCTTTGACGAAAACGCCATCGCGCCGACCCACGCCTTCGAAGGCGCGCTATCTAATATCTTTCCAGTATGCCGCGTTCAGGCGCCACGCGAGGAAACTCAAGAGCGCCAGGAACAGCAGAACCCAGACGCCGAGCCGCTTCCGCGTCTGCTGCGCGGGTTCCGCCATCCACGACATGTACGAAACCAGATCGGCCACACTAGAATCATAATCCACGGACGACAGGGCACCAGGTGTTACCTGAGTGTAACCCACGAATCTTCTTACCTTTTCACCCGTCTTCTCGTCCGTATCGGTCTCGAATTTCGCATCGCGAATGCCCTGGAGCGTCCACAGCACATGCGGCATGCCGACATTCTCGTAGACGCGATTATTCCATCCGGTCGGACGTGTCGGATCCCGATAGAAACTCCGCAAGTAGGTATAGAGCCAGTCGTTGCCGCGCGCCCGCGCTTCCACCGACAAATCCGGCGGCGCCGCGCCGAGCCACGCTTTCGCGTCTTCCGGGCGCATGGCGATCGACATCGTGTTGCCAACCTTATCGGTCGTGAAAAGCAGATTTTCCTGGATCTGCTTCTCGCTGATGCCGAGATCGGTCAGCCGGTTGTACCGCATCAGGGTCGCGCTGTGGCAATTCAGGCAGTAGTTTACAAAGATCTGCGCGCCGTGCTGCAAAGACGCGAGATTGTCCGAACTGTCAGGCGCGCGATCGAGCACCGCCTCTTCCTCGGCGTGCACGGGCGCCGCGCCGAACACGAACATCAGCGCGCCGATCATCGATATTGCAGAGAGCCATTTTTTCATCGTATTCGTCTCCGGACGTGCGCTCAGTGAGGTTTGTAGTGCACACGCTCAGGCGGCGTCTTGAACTTGCCGCGCGGCGTCCAGAAAGGCATGCCGAGGAAAAACGCGAAGTAGATCAGCGCGCAGATTTGCGCGATCAGCGTCGCGGCCGGCGATGGCGGTCGCGTGCCGAGGAAGCCGAGCATCAGGAACGCGAAGATGAAGATCGCGTAGAAAACCTTGTGGAACAGCGGCCGGTAACGGATCGACTTCACCGGGCTCCTGTCCAGCCACGGCAGAAAGAACAGCGACACCACGGCCGTGCCCATCACCACCACGCCCCAGAACTTCGATTCGGTAAGCGCCATGAAGATCAGCACGAGCACGGCGAGCACCGGCAAGCCGAGCTTCCACTTGCCGCGCGCCTTCACGAGCGCGAGCAGGCCGAGCAACGCGATCACGATCATCAGCACGATCTTGAACGGGTCGGTGGTGGCGCGCAGCATCGCGTAGAACGCGGTGAAGTACCAGACCGGCGCGATTTCCGACGGCGTCTGCAGCGGATTGGCCGGCACGAAGTTGTTGGCTTCGAGGAAGTAACCGCCCATTTCCGGCGCGAAGAAGATGATCGCCGCGAAAATCAGCAGGAACACGCACACGCCCATGAAGTCGTGCACGGAGTAGTACGGATGGAACGGAATGCCGTCGAGCGGAATGCCGTTCGCGTCCTTCTTCGCCTTGATCTCGATGCCGTCCGGATTGTTCGAGCCGACTTCGTGCAGCGCGACCAGGTGCGCGACGACGAGCCCGATCAGCACCAGCGGAATCGCGATCACATGGAACGCGAAGAAGCGGTTCAGCGTGACATCCGACACCACGTAGTCGCCGCGAATCCATAGCGACAGATCCGGCCCGATGAACGGAATCGCCGAGAACAGGTTCACGATCACCTGCGCGCCCCAGAACGACATCTGCCCCCACGGCAGCAGATAGCCGAAGAAGGCTTCGGCCATGAGGCACAGGAAGATCGCGCAGCCGAAGATCCACACCAGCTCGCGCGGTTTCCGGTACGAGCCGTACATCAGCCCGCGGAACATGTGCAGATAGACGACGACAAAGAACATCGACGCCCCCGTGGAATGCATGTAGCGGATCAGCCAGCCCCACGGCACCTCGCGCATGATGTACTCGACCGAGGCGAACGCGAGCGTCGCGTCGGGCTTGTAGTTCATCGTGAGGAAAATGCCGGTGACGATCTGATTGACCAGCACCAGCAACGCAAGCGAGCCGAAGAAATACCAGAAGTTGAAGTTCTTCGGCGCGTAGTACTCGGATACGTGTTTCTTCCAGGTCGAGGTCATCGGAAACCGGCGGTCGATCCAACCGGTCAGCCCCGTTGTCTCCACTTCCTTGTCTGCGGTCGCCATTTACGCCTCTCCCTTTTCGTCCTTGCCGATCACGAGTTGCGTCGCTGAAGTGAACATGAACGGTGGAATGTCCAGATTCTGCGGCGCAGGCTTGTTCTTGAAGACGCGGCCCGCCAGATCGTAGGTGGAGCCGTGGCACGGGCAAAGAAAACCGCCCGGCCAGTCATCGGGGAGATTGGGTTGGGCACCCTCCTGAAAACGCGGTGTGGGCGTGCAGCCCAGATGCGTGCACACGGCCACCGCCACGAGAATATTCTTGTGATCGGCGCGCGATCGATACTCGTTGTTGCAGTACTCCGGCAACGGCATCGTGAATTCCATCTTGGACTTCGGGTCGGCCACTTCGTTGTCGGCCTTCTTCACGTCCGCCAGCATCTCGTCGGTGCGGTTGAGAATCCACACCGGCTTGCCGCGCCAGGCGACGGTCATCATCTCGCCCGGCTTGAGTCCGCTGATATCGACCTCGACGGGCGCGCCCGCCGCCTTGGCCTTCTCCGATGGAGCAAACGACCCCACGAAAGGAACTAAGGTTGCCACACCTCCGAAACCACCTGCTACGGTCGTCGCAATCAGCCAGGTACGGCGGCCGCCGTCGACGCGTTTTTCTTCCTTGTCTCGCATCACACGCCCCACTTCTGAGTTGGATTTATACCGTCACATCAGTGTTCCGCCGTTAGTGTGCGCGAATGGAGTTAGCATTTACAAGGGCCAGTTAGCAAAAATCACTCGAAGTGATTGATGCTTCAGGGTTTTCCCCACGTTTTTCGCGCAATCTCGTGAAGCATTCATTTAAGGCAACTGCAAGCGCCAATAATGCGCCGGACGGCTTAATAGCGTATTAAACAGGATTATCGACATCGATAAAAAGATGTTCGATGTCGAACTGCTCGGACAAGTGCTGGCCCACCGCCTGCACGCCGTAACGCTCGGTCGCATGATGGCCGGCCGCGATGTACGCCACGCCCGATTCCGCCGCGATATGCATGGTCTGCTCGGAGACTTCGCCGCTCAGATAGACGTCAGCGCCGGCCGCGATGGCTTCCTCGAAATAACCTTGCGCGCCGCCCGTGCACCATGCCACACGGCGCAATTCCTTGTTTGTATCGCCGAACACGAGCGGCTTGCGGCCGAGCGCGTTCTCAACCATCGCGCTGAAGTGTTCGAGGGAAAGCGGCATGGCGAGCGTCGCCGCCCAGCCGAGATCCTGATCGGCGAAACGGCTATCCGCGATCAGCCCGAGCCGTGCGCCGATCTGCGCGTTGTTGCCCAGCTCCGGATGCGAATCGAGCGGTAGATGGTACGCGAAGAGATTGATGTCGTTGGCGATCAGCGTGCGCAGACGTCGATGCTTGCGTCCGGTAATCTGCGGCGCCTCGTTGCGCCAGAAGTAGCCGTGATGCACGAGCACGGAGTCCGCGCCCCATTCCAGCGCGGCTTCCAGGAAGGCCAGCGAGGCCGTCACGCCGGTCGCGATCTTGTGGACGCGGCGCGCGCCTTCAACCTGCAGACCGTTCGGGCAATAGTCCTTGAAGCGGCCGATTTCCAGCAGATTGTTCAGATACAATTCGAGTTCGATCCGATCCATGAATTCCTCTATCCCTTCAAATGCTTAGACGCTTCTGGCTGTTTTTTGCCCAGGCGGTCACCGTGCTTTTGGCCCTGATGTTCATCATCGCGACCTTGAAACCGCAGTGGCTTCAACGTCAAGGCCAATTCGGCAAGCAGCTTGCCGCGCCGATCGTCGCGTTGCAGGAAGTGGCGCCGAGCATCGGCTCACGCCCCGTTCAATCGTCCTATGCGGAAGGCGCGCAGAAAGCGATGCCGGCCGTCGTGAACGTGTTCTCCAGCAAGGACGGCAACCTGCCGCCCGACCCGCGCGCGAAAGACCCGCTGTTCCGCTACTTCTTCGGTGACAAGAACAAGCGCAAGAGCGACGAGCCGCCTGCGTCGAATCTCGGCTCTGGCGTCATCGTCAGCTCGGAAGGTTACATTCTAACGAACCAGCATGTCGTCGACGGCGCGGATCAAATCGAAGTCGCGCTCGCCGATGGTCGCACGTCGAGCGCGAAAGTGATCGGCGTCGATCCGGAAACCGACCTCGCCGTGCTCAAAGTCAACATGACCAATCTGCCGACCATCACGCTCGGCCGGATGGATCAGACGCGCGTGGGCGATGTCGTGCTCGCGATCGGCAATCCGTTCGGCGTAGGCCAGACGGTCACGATGGGCATCGTGAGCGCGCTCGGGCGCAATCACCTCGGCATCAACACGTTCGAGAACTTCATCCAGACCGACGCGGCCATCAACCCCGGCAACTCGGGCGGCGCGCTGGTCGATGTGAACGGCAATCTGCTCGGCATCAACACTGCGATTTATTCGCGCAGCGGCGGCTCGCTCGGCATCGGCTTCGCGATTCCCGTGTCGACCGCGCGCAGCGTGCTGGAGAGCATCATCACGACCGGCTCGGTCACCCGCGGCTGGATCGGCGTCGAGCCGCAGGACGTGACGCCGGAGATCGCCGAATCGTTCGGGCTGGATCAGAAGTCCGGCGCGATCGTCGCGGGCGTGCTGCAGGGCGGCCCGGCCGACAAGGCGGGCATCAAGCCGGGAGACATTCTCGTGTCCATCAACGACGACACCATCACCGACACCACGCGTCTCTTGAACGTCGTCGCGCAGATCAAGCCGGGCACGTCGGTGAAGGTGCATCTGATGCGCAAGAACAAGGAGCTCGACGTCAACGTGATGATCGGCAAGCGTCCCGCCCCGCCGCGCGCCCCGCAGATGCCGGATGAAGATCAGGGCGACGGAGGCGACCAGGGCGACGAATGAAATCGCCACGGCGCAAAAGCAAAAAGGCAGCTTCGGCGAAATCGAAGCTGCCTTTTTTTATCGCGTGAAACTCATCGGCCAGACCGGCGCGCAACGCGACAATCCGCCGCACCCGCCATCACTGTTCCGCCGGCGCTTCCTCGTTCTTGACGCCGTCCTTGCCGATCATGAGCCGCGCCGCGACGATGCCCGCCTCATAAAGAATGATGAGCGGAATCGCGAGAATCAGTTGCGAGAACACGTCCGGCGGCGTGACGACCGCCGAAATCACGAACGCGCCAACGATCACATACGGACGAATCTGCTTGAGCTTCTGGATCGACACGACGCCCATGCGCGCGAGCAGCACGACGACGATCGGCACCTCGAACGTTACGCCGAATGCGATGAACATGGTCAGCACGAAGCTCAGGTAATTGTCGATATCCGTGGTCATTTCCGCGCCGAGCGGCGCGTTGTAGTGCGCCATCACGCGGAAAATGGTCGGAAACACCACGAAATACGCGAACGCCATGCCGCACAGGAACAGCGCATAGCTGCTGAACACGAGCGGCGCGACCAACTTCTTCTCGTGCTGATACAAACCGGGCGCGACAAACGCCCAGAGCTGATACAGCACGATAGGAAGCGCGATCACCAACGCGACGAGCATCGTTACCTTCATCGGCACGAAGAACGAGCCGGTCACGTCGGTGACGATCATCTTGCCGTCGGCGGGCAGGTTCTGCATCAGCGGACGCGCCAGCAGCTTGAAGATGTCCGGCGCCCAGTACACCAGCGCGATGAACACCACGACGACCGAAGCGCCCGCGCGGATGATGCGGTCGCGCAATTCGACCAGATGCGAAATGAACGTCTCTTCGACGGGCTCTTCTTTAGTTTGTTGCGGGTCGCTCACGCCGGCCCTCGGTAGGAATCATCGATGAAGGAAGCGCGACTCGCTCAGAAGAACTTCGTCGGCCGGCGCAAGGTGGCGGGCGTGTGGCGAGCGACGCGCGCCGCGCCCGATTGAACCCGCGTGCGACGCGAGGTCGTGCGCTTGTACCAGTTGGGGATCGCGCTTTGCTTGACGCGCCAGTTCTTGCGTTTGGCCGTCGACGCGGACGTACTCACCCAGGGTTTGTCGGATGCGGCGCTGTCCGCCGATTCCGCACCGCCCCCGGCAATGCTCGGTGCGACCGACGTGCCCTCGTTCCACGCATCGTTCAGCTCGGACTCGTGGCGCTTGAGCGTGTCGTGAATCGACGATTCGACGTTCGATGCGGCGGTTTCGAACTCGGTGCGCATCTTCTTGAGCTCATCGAGTTCCATTTCGCGCGCCACCTCCGACTTGACGTCGTTGATGTAGCGCTGCGCGCGCCCGAAGAGCGCTCCCGCCGTGCGCGCGACACCGGGCAGGCGCTCTGGCCCGAGGACCACCAGCGCCACGACGCCGATGACCGCCATTTTGGTCAGACCGAGATCGAGCATTGAACGAAAAGTGGAAGGTTACGGTCGAGCCGAATCAGCGATAGTCGCTCGAACGGGACTTGTCCTTCGCCTCGACGTCCACCGCGCCGTTACGCGGCAGTTCGCGCTGATCGGCAGGATTTGCCGGCGTCTCGCCTTCGCGCATGCCTTCCTTGAAGCCCTTCACCGCACCGCCGAGATCGCCGCCGATATTACGCAGTTTCTTCGTGCCGAAAACCAGCGCCACGATCAGCAGAACGATCAACCAATGCCAAATGCTTAACGAACCCATGATAAAACTCTCCGTGATTCCACCCCGATTTGGATACCGGTGGCGGAAGATCGGCCTCGCGGCCAGCCGAGGCAGACCGCCTCAGCTTCAACTATCGATTTTGCTCGCCCAATATTTCATTGGAAAGGAGAATGCAAACAAAGATTGCAGCATTACCCCATTCGGCGCCACGGGCGCTCGCCGGCTAACAAATGCGCGTGGATGTGATACACCTCCTGCCCGCCGCCCGGTCCGGTATTGATTACCGTGCGAAAGCCGGTGTCGCCTCCCGTGTAGGAGACCCCGAGTTCTTTTGCCAAACGTCCGACGAGACTTACCATTCTACCAAGTAGCGGACTGTCACTTTCTGTGCAATGCGAAAGTGTTTCAATATGCTTGCGCGGGATCACCAGCACATGAACCGGCGCGGCAGGATTGATGTCGTTGAAGGCGACGAACTCATCGTCTTCATAGACTTTCGTGCTCGGAAGCTGCCCGGAAGCGATCTTGCAAAAAATACAGTTGTCTTGACTCATGAATGTCCCGTGTCTCCCGTTGCCGGGCATGGATGATCAAAGTCGGATCAGAACCAGGCGCGCGGTTCGATCGTCTTGTTTTCGTAGAGATACAGCCAGCCCTTGATGATGCGGTAGAGGGTCCAGATGCTGACCGCGCCGAGAATCAGAAAGCCAACGCCGATCCAGAGCGTCGCGAAGCCGATCAGGTGACCCAGCACCGCCCACCAGAACGTGCGGATTTGCCAGGTGAAGTGGTCCTCATACGGCGTGCCAGCCGCATCGCCGCGCTTGATGTAGTTGAGGATGATGGCGACGAGGCCGGTGAGCCCGCCAGTCAGCCAGTAGAAGGCGTACAGCGCATAAAGGATATGCGTGAACGTGCGCATGTTGCGCGGATCGGTCGAATCCTGAACGACAGGCGGCGGATACGGTTCGTAAGGCCGGTTCATGCTTGCCCCTCCTTCGTGAAGCGTGCTGCTCGTCAGCCGCCGTTCTGCTCGCGCTCGCGCGACTTGCGCAGCGCTTTTTCCTCGATCCCCGACAAACCTTCGCGTCTTTCCAGTTCCGCGATCACGTCGGCGGGGCTCAGGTCGAAATGCGACAGCATCACGAGACAATGAAACCACAAATCGGCGACTTCCCCGACAAGCGCCTGCTTGGCGCCGCCGTGGCGCGCGTCCTTCGCGGCGAGCGCGACTTCCGTCGCTTCCTCGCCGATCTTCTTCAGGACCGCGTCGTCGCCTTTGTGAAAGAGTCGGGAAACGTAGGATTGTTCCGGATCGCCGCCCTTGCGGCTGTCGATGACGGCGGCGAGGCGCAGCAGCGTGTCCAGCGTATTGGCTTGCGTCATTTGTAGATGTTTTCGGGGTCTTTCAGGACCGGCTCGACAGCGACCCACTCGCCGTTTTCCGCCGTGCCTTCGAATTTCTGGAAAAAACAGGAATGGCGGCCGGTGTGGCACGCGATGCCCGAGACCTGCTCGACCTTCAGCAGCACGACGTCCTCATCGCAATCGAGGCGCACGTCGTGAACGTGCTGCACGTGGCCCGATTCCTCGCCCTTGAACCACAGGCGCTGACGCGAACGCGAGAAATACACCGCGCGCCTGAGTTCGATGGTCTTCGCCAGAGCCTCGCGGTTCATCCATGCGAACATCAGCACGTCGTTGGTCGTGTGTTCCTGGGCGATGACCGGCACGAGGCCGTTCGCGTCCCATTTCACCTTGTCGAGCCAGTTGCTTTCGGTGCTCATCGCTTACGCCCTCACCGAGATGCCCTGATCGGCCATGAAGCGCTTGGCCTCGCCGACCGTGTGCTCGCCGTAGTGGAAGATGCTCGCGGCGAGCACCGCGTCCGCGTGACCTTCGACGATGCCGTCCGCCAGATGCTGCAACGATCCGACGCCGCCCGATGCGATCACCGGCACCGGCACCGCGTCCGACACGGCGCGCGTCAGTGCGAGATCGAAGCCCGATTTCGTGCCGTCGCGGTCCATGCTGGTGAGCAGGATTTCGCCGGCGCCGAACTCGGCCATCTTGCGCGCCCATTCGATCGCGTCGATGCCCGTCGCCTTGCGGCCGCCGTGCGTAAACACTTCCCAGCGCGACGCTTCGCCTTCGGCCGACACGCGCTTCGCGTCGATCGCGACGACGATGCACTGGGAGCCGTGCTTGTCCGACGCATCGCGCACGAGCTGCGGATTCGCCACCGCCGACGAATTCATGCTGATCTTGTCCGCGCCCGCGTTGAGCAGCCGGCGCACATCTTCGACCGCGCGCACGCCGCCGCCGACGGTCAGCGGAATGAACACTTGCGAGGCGACCGCTTCGATGATCGGCAGAATGAGATCGCGTTGATCGGAAGTCGCCGTGATGTCGAGGAACGTGAGTTCGTCGGCGCCCTGATCGTCATAACGGCGCGCGATTTCGACGGGATCGCCCGCGTCGCGCAGTTCGACGAAATTGACGCCCTTCACGACGCGGCCCGCGGTCACGTCGAGACAGGGAATGATGCGTTTAGCGAGAGCCATGTTCTTGCCACTTACGAAGTAAGGGCGGCGTCGCGGCCGCCCGTTGTGCTGCTCAGATGTGCTCGCGCCCGGGCGTTTTCAAGCGCCGTCGGCCTCGCGCAGCGCGTCGGCGCGCGTTTGAGCGGCCTTGAAATCGAGATCGCCGGAGTAGATCGCGCGGCCGCAGATGACACCTTCGACGCCGTCACCCTCGACTTCGCAAAGCGATTCGATATCCGCGATGCTCGACAGCCCGCCGCTCGCGATGACCGGAATTTTCACCGCTTTCGCGAGACGCACGGTCGCTTCGATGTTGATGCCCTGAAGCATGCCGTCGCGGCCGATATCCGTGTAGATGATCGACTCGCAGCCGTAGTCCTCGAACTTGCGCGCGAGGTCCACGACTTCGTGGCCGGTCAGCTTGCTCCAGCCGTCGGTTGCGACCTTGCCGTCCTTGGCATCCAGTCCGACGATGATGTGTCCCCCGAACGCGCTGCACGCGTCCTGCAGAAAGCCGGGATTCTTCACCGCCGCCGTGCCGATGATCACGTACGAGAGGCCGTCATCGAGATAGCGCTCGATGGTTTCGAGATCGCGGATGCCGCCGCCCAGTTGCACTGGAATCTCGTTGCCCACTTCGTCGATGATCGCGCGAATCGCGTCGCCGTTTCTCGGTTTGCCGGCGAAGGCGCCGTTCAGATCGACCAGATGCAGACGCCGCGCGCCGCGATCGACCCAATGTCGGGCCATGGCTGCCGGATCTTCTGAAAAAATGGTCGCCTGGTCCATATCGCCCTGCTTGAGGCGCACGCACTGACCGTCCTTAAGATCGATGGCCGGAATGAGCAGCATAGGTATCGCGTATTTTCTGGGTGGAGTTGATCAAAACGGCGCGGGTGCGGTCTTTAATGCCTTTCCGCCGGCCGTCTCGCTAGTGTAGTACAAGTCTTGCAACGGTCATGCGCACGTCGTAATCAGCGAAAACGCTAGGCGTGCGCGGCGTTTCACGGGTTCCAGTGCACGAAATTGCGGTACAGGCGCAGGCCGGCGTCGGCGCTTTTCTCCGGATGAAACTGAGTCGCGAAGATATTGTCGCGCGCCACCGCCGACGTGAAAGCGCCGCCATACACGGTTTCGCCCGAGGTGTGCGCCGGATTGTCCGGCACCACGTAATAGCTGTGCACGAAATAGAAGAACGCGCCGTCCGCGACGCCGTCCCAGATCGGGTGTTGCTGCGTTTGCCGGACGCGGTTCCAGCCCATCTGCGGCACCTTGAAGCGCGAGCCGTCGTCCTGCAGCAGGCCGTCGAGCTGGAAGCGCACCACTTTGCCGGGCAGCAGGCCGAGTCCCTTCGTGTCGCCTTCCTCGCTCCAGTCGAACAGCATCTGCTCGCCGACGCACACGCCGAGCATCGGCTTTTCGCGCGCCGCCTGCATCACCGCTTCCTGCAGGCCGGATTCGGCCAGATGGCCCATGCAGTCGCGCATCGCGCCCTGACCGGGCAGCACCACGCGATCCGCCGCGCGGATGCCTTCGGGCTGAGCGACGATCGCCACATCCGCCTCGGGGGCAGCCTTCTTCAGCGCCTGATACACCGAGCGCAGGTTGCCCATTCCGTAATCAACAATCGCAATCGAAGTTTTCATTTCAAAGATGGCATCAAGGCCTTCAACCCGTTGACGATGAACTCCACCGCCAGCGCGGACAACATCAAACCCATGAGACGCGTGCCGATATTGATTCCGGTGCGCCCGACCACGCGCGCGATCGGCTCCGCCAGATTCAGCGCGCCGAAGCACAGTCCCGCGATGATCGCGCCCAGCAAGACGAGCCCGAAGCGGTCGTACCAATGCTGCGCATTGGCAGCATAGACGATCACCGTGCTGATCGAACCCGGGCCGGTGAGCAGCGGAATCGCGAGCGGCACGACCGCGATGCTGTTGCGCTCCTCGGCTTCCATGCGTTCTTCCGGCGTCGAGCGCGCGTTGCCGACCTGCGCGTTCAACATGCTGATCGCCATGAGCAGCATGATGATGCCGCCGCCCACTTCGAACGACCCGACCGAAATGCCGAAGAACGCGATGATCTGCTGCCCGAGCAGCGCCGTCACAGCGATCACGCAGAACACCGAAATCGAGGCGACGCGAATCGTGTTGCGTCTTTCGAGGTCGGATTGCTGCGAGGTGAGGCTGAGAAAAAACGGTATCGCGCCGATCGGGTTGATCAGCGCGAGCAATGAGATAAACGACTTGAACAGATCCATCGTGCTTTCGACGCGTTTCACGCGCCGAACCCGCGTGCGTCGATCAGAGGCTGCCCTTGGTCGACGGAATCTGCCCCGCCGCGCGTTCGTCCACTTCGCAGGCCATGCGCAGCGCGCGGCCGAACGCCTTGAACACGGTCTCGACCTGATGATGCGCGTTGATGCCGCGCAGATTGTCGATATGCAGCGTCACGCCCGCGTGATTCACGAAGCCACGGAAAAATTCGATGGTGAGATCGACGTCGAACGTGCCGATGCGCGCGCGCGTGAACGGTACGTGGAACTCCAGCCCCGGCCGCCCCGAAAAATCGATGACGACGCGCGACAGCGCTTCGTCCAGCGGCACGTACGAATGGCCGTAGCGGCGAATGCCCTTGCGGTCGCCGATGGCCTTCGCAATGGCCATCCCGAGCGTGATACCCGTGTCTTCGACGGTATGGTGATCGTCGATATGGAGGTCGCCATGCGCTTCGATGTCGAGATCGATGAGCCCGTGACGGGCGATCTGGTCGAGCATGTGATCGAGGAACGGGACGCCGGTGGCGAGCTTCTGCTTGCCGGTGCCGTCCAGATCGAGCTTCACACGGATCTGCGTTTCGCTGGTGTTGCGAACGACTTCCGCAATGCGCATGGTGATTCCTTGGAACTTGTCGAGAGTGGGATTCAGTTGAGCGCGAGTTTTTTGAGCGCCGCGACCATTTGCGCGTTTTCTTCGGCCGTGCCGACCGTCAAACGCACGCAATTAGCCAGCAATGGATGCATTTTACCCACGTTTTTGATCAAAACCCGCGAAGTCAGAAGGGTTTCGAAAGCCACGGCCGCATCCGGCACGCGCACGAGCAGGAAGTTGCCCGCGCTCGGGAACACCGTCATGTTCGGCAACGCGGCGACTTCGCGCGCGAGTTTCGCGCGTTCGGCGCGCAATTCGGCGGCCTGCGCGTCGAGCACGTCAAGGTGATCGAGCAGGAAATCGGCGGTCGCCTGCGTGAGCACGTTGATGTTGTACGGCGGACGCACCTTGTCGAACTGAATGATCCATTCGGGGCGTCCCGCCATGTAGCCGAGCCGGATGCCGGCGAGGCCGAGCTTCGACACCGTGCGCATCACGACGACGTTGTCGAAGTCCGCCGCGCGCGGCATCCAGCTTTTCTCCGCGAACGGCTGATACGCCTCGTCGATCACAACGAGACTCTTCTTCGCCGCGGCGATCACGTGCTCCATGTCGGCGTCCTCGTAGAGCGTGCCGGTCGGATTGTTCGGATACGCGAGATAGACGAGCGCGGGCGCGTGTTCTTCGATGGCGGCGATGAGCGCGTCGGCGTCGAGCGTGAAGTCGGCGTTGAGCGGCACGCCGATGAACTCCAGATGCGCGAACTTCGCCGACATCTCATACATCACGAAGCCCGGCGCCGGCGCCACCACCTTCGCGCCCGGCTTCGAGCACGCGACCGACAGCATGCTGATCAGTTCGTCCGAGCCGTTGCCTAGCAGCACGTCACAGCGTGCGGGCACGTTCATCGCGCGCTTGAGCTTCGCAAGCAATTCGGCGGGGCGCGGCGCGGGATAGCGGTTCAGCGCGACGCCCGCCAGATGCTCGCCAAGCTTTTGCGCAAGATCGGCGGGCAGCGTGTAGGGATTCTCCATCGCGTCGAGCTTGATCAGGCCCGTGGAATCGGGCACGGGATAGCTCGTCATCGCGAGGACGTCGGAACGGATGATGTCTTGTGCAGTCGTCATGATTTCCCGGCGCTCTCTCACCGGTTCTGGATGGCGGCTCTCAGGCCGCCTCGTTCGTTCGGACCGGCCCGCTTCAGCCGATGTTTTTCATTCGATACTCGGCGCTCTTCGCATGCGCCTGCAAGCCTTCGCCGTAAGCCAGTTCCGCCGCGATTTCGCCGAGCGTCTGCGCGCCTTCCGCGCTCACTTCGATCACGCTCGAACGCTTCATGAAATCGTACACGCCGAGCGGCGACGAGAAACGCGCCGTGCGCGAAGTCGGCAGCACGTGGTTCGGACCGGCGCAGTAATCGCCGAGGCTTTCGCTCGTATACCGACCGAGGAACATTGCGCCCGCATTGTGAATCTGCGCGGCCCACTGATGCGGATCGAGCGCGGAAATCTCCAGGTGCTCCGGCGCGATGTCGTTCGCGATCGCGCACGCTTCGGCCATGTCCTTCACCTTGATGAGCGCGCCGCGATCTTCGATCGAACGCTGGATGACATCGCGACGCGGCATCGACGGCAACAGTTCGACGATCGCGTCTTCCACGCGCTGGATGAAGTCGTCGTCCGGGCATAGCAGGATGGATTGCGCGAGCTCGTCGTGCTCCGCTTGCGAGAACAGGTCCATCGCGACCCAGCGCGGATCGGTGGTGGCGTCGCAAATCACGAGAATTTCGGATGGCCCCGCGATCATGTCGATGCCCACGGTGCCGAACACGCGACGCTTCGCCGATGCGACATATGCGTTGCCCGGGCCGCAGATCTTGTCGACCGCCGGAACGCTTTCCGTGCCGTAGGCGAGCGCCGCGACCGCCTGCGCGCCGCCGATCGTAAACACGCGATCCACGCCGCCGATCAGCGCCGCCGCAAGCACGAGCGGATTCTTCACGCCATCGGGCGTCGGCACGACCATGACGATTTCCTTCACGCCCGCGACGCGCGCCGGAATCGCGTTCATCAGCACCGACGACGGATACGCCGCCTTGCCGCCCGGCACGTAGATACCCGCGCGATCCAGCGGCGTGACTTTCTGGCCGAGCACGGTGCCGTCGGCTTCGGTGTATTGCCAGCTATGGCTGCCGCACTCGATGCGCTGCTTCTCGTGATAGCCGCGCACGCGCGCCGCCGCCGCTTCGAGCGCCGCGCGGCGTTTCGGCTCCAGGCCTTCGAGGGCGGCTTCCATTTCGGAGAGCGGCAGTTCGAGCGCCGCGACGCTGTCGGCCTTCAGGCGATCGAACTTGTTGGTGTATTCGAGCACGGCCACGTCACCCCGCGCTTTTACATCGGCGAGGATTTGCGCGACCGAGCGCTCGATTGCTTCATCTTCGCTCGCTTCGAACGCGAGAACCGCGCGCAGCGCCTTCTGAAAACCACCGGTGCTGGAATCGAGTTTGCGAATCTTGATAGACATGCTGGTTTTCCGTTTTGCTGATGGCGCGCCGCCGCGTGCGGCCCGCCTAATTTCCCTTGCTGACCGTGGCGCGCTCGAAGGCGTCCAGGAACGGCTTGAGCGCCGCGCGCTTGAGCTTCAGCGCCGCCTGGTTCACGACGAGGCGCGAGGAAATCTGCATGATCTCTTCGACTTCGACGAGGTTGTTCGCCCTGAGCGTACCGCCCGAGCTGACCAGATCGACGATTGCATCGGCCAGACCCACGAGCGGCGCGAGCTCCATTGAGCCATACAGCTTGATCAGATCGACGTGCACGCCCTTCGCCGCGAAATGCTGACGCGCGGTTTCCGTGTACTTGGTCGCGACCTTCAGGCGCGCGCCCTGGCGCACCGCGTTCGCATAGTCGAAGCCCGCCTTCACCGCCACCGACATGCGGCAACGCGCGATGTCCAGATCGACCGGCTGATACAGGCCGCTGCCGCCGTGCTCGATCAGAACGTCCTTGCCCGCCACGCCGAAATCCGCCGCGCCGTATTCGACGTAAGTCGGCACATCGGTCGCGCGCACGATGATCACGCGCAGGTTCGGGTTCGTGGTCGGCAGGATCAGCTTGCGCGAACTTTCAGGATCTTCGGCCACCTGCACGCCGGCCGCTTCGAGCAGCGGCAAGGTTTCCTCGAAGATACGCCCTTTCGAAAGCGCGAGCGTGAGCGGCGCGCTGGGTTCGACCGAGGAAGACGTCTGTGGCACCGAACTCATTGCTCGCTCCCGCTGCCCTTGATGCGGCGCACGTTCGCGCCCACAGCCGTCAGCTTCGTTTCCATGCGGTCGTAGCCGCGATCCAGATGGTAGATGCGGTCGATGAGCGTCTCGCCGTCCGCGCACATCGCGGCAATCACGAGGCTCGCGGACGCGCGCAGGTCGGTCGCCATCACCTTCGCGCCCGAGAGCTTTTCGACGCCCGCGACGAGCGCGGTATTGCCGTCGATCGTGATGCTCGCGCCGAGACGGTTCAGCTCCTGCACGTGCATGAAGCGATTCTCGAAGATCGTCTCGACCACTTGCGAGGTGCCGTTCGCAATCGTGTTGAGCGCCATGAACTGCGCCTGCATGTCGGTCGGGAACGCGGGGTATTCGGAGGTGCGGATGTTCACCGCGTCGGCGCGCTTGTTCATGCGCACACGCATCCAGTCGTCGCCTTCCTCGATGCTGACGCCAGCCTCGCGCAGCTTGGCCGTTACTGCGTCGAGCAGATGCGAGCTCACGCGACGCAGCGTGACGTCGCCGCCCGCGGCCGCGACCGCGCACAGGAACGTGCCCGCTTCGATGCGATCCGGCACGACGTCGTGCTTCGCGCCATGCAGCTTGTCGACGCCCTGAATCACCAGACGATCCGTGCCGATGCCGTCGATCTTCGCGCCCATCTTCACGAGCAGGTGCGCCAGGTCGGAGACTTCCGGCTCGCGCGCCGCGTTCTCGATGACCGTCTCGCCTTCGGCCAGCACCGCCGCCATCAGCAGGTTTTCGGTGCCGGTGACCGTGATCATGTCTGTGATGATGCGCGCGCCCTTCAGACGCTTCGCGCGCGCCTCGATGAAGCCGTGCTCGATGTTGATCTCGGCGCCCATCGCCTGCAGGCCCTTGATGTGCTGATCGACCGGACGCGCACCGATCGCGCAGCCGCCGGGCAGCGACACCTTCGCTTCGCCGAAGCGCGCGACCAGCGGCCCGAGTACAAGAATCGACGCGCGCATGGTCTTGACCATTTCATACGGCGCAATCAGCTTGTCGACCTTCGATGCGTTCAGGCTCACGCGGCCGTCGCCGGACACTTCGGACTGCACGCCCATCTGGCGTAGCAGCTTGACCATCGTGCGCACGTCCTGGAGATTCGGCACGTTCGACAGATGGACGTCGTCGGCAGTGAGAAGGCTCGCGCAGAGAATGGGCAAAGCCGCGTTCTTCGCGCCCGAGACGGTGATTTCGCCGGAGAGCTTGCTGCCCCCCGTGATGACCAGTTTATCCATGCTTGCTTGTCCTTCGACCGAGCTTCCTGCAGTGCCGGATTCGGCGCCGCGGTTATCTTGAATGAATCGCACTATGTACAGCCTTTGTCTGCCGGTGATGCCGGTGTTGCTTGGTTGAGTCGTATGACCTGAGTTGGCTTCGCCGGGTGGATTCAGGCCGATTTCCACTCGTCGGGGGTGAGGGTCTTCATGCTGAGCGCATGAATCTCCTGTTTCATGCGCTCGCCGAGCGCCGCATAAACCAGTTGATGACGCGCGATCAGCCGCTTGCCGACGAACGCATCACTCACGATGGTTGCAAAGAAGTGCTGGCCGTCGCCTTCCACTTCGAGATGCTGGCAGGCGAGGCCGCCAGCGATGTAGTCCTTCACCTGCTCCGGAGTCGGCAACATGTGAGAGTCTCCTTGAATTAGTGACGCAGCTTGTAGCCGCTCGCGAGCAGTCGCACGGCGATCAGCGCCAGCACGGCCAGAAATGCTCCGACGATGCCGAGGCTCACCAGCGGATTGACATCGGACAGGCCGAAGAAGCCGTAGCGAAAGCCGTCGATCATGTAGAAGAACGGATTCAGATGCGACACCGCGCGCCACAGCGGCGGCAGCGTGTGCGTCGAGTAGAACACGCCGGAAAGGAACGTGAGCGGCATGATCAGGAAGTTCTGAAACGCGGCGAGCTGGTCGAATTTATCCGCCCAGATGCCCGCGATCAGACCCAGCGTGCCGAGAATGCCCGAACCGAGGATCGCGAACGCAATAATGTAGAACGGCGCGGAAAAAGACATCGGGATGAACCATATCGTCACGATGAACACGCCCAGACCCACGCTCAGACCGCGCACGACCGACGCGAGCACATAAGCGAAGAACATTTCCCAATGCGCGATGGGCGGCAGCAGCACGAACACCAGATTGCCGGTGATCTTCGACTGAATCAACGACGAAGAACTGTTCGCGAACGCGTTCTGCAGCACGCTCATCATCACGAGCCCGGGCACGAGAAAGCTCGTGTAACCGACGCCCGGATATACCTGTACGTGTCCCGACAGGGCGTGACCGAAGATGGTCAGATACAAAAGCGCCGTGATCACCGGCGCGAGCACGGTCTGAAACGACACCTTCCAGAAGCGCAGCAGCTCCTTGTAGAACAACGTCTGGAAACCGCTCATGAAAGTCCCTCGACCACTTCCGGCCCGTTCATCACCTGCATGAAGACATCTTCGAGATCGGCCTTGCGGACTTCGATTTCATCGAACGTGCAGCCGGCGGCGCGGCATTTCGCGAGAATCGGCTCGACGTCGTCGTAGCTCGACAGGCGCAGCAAGTGTTGCGCGCCGCCGACCGCGTTCGGATCGACTTCCAGCGAACGAAGCTCGGCGGGCAACACGCCGTTCGAAAAACGCAGATACAACTGCATGCCCGCGAAACGCTGCAGCAGCGTGCTCGTGCGCTCGAGCGCGACGACTTCGCCGCGGCGAAGCATCGCGAGACGGTCGCACAGCGATTCGGCTTCTTCGAGATAGTGCGTCGTCAGCACGATGGTGTGGCCTTCGCGATTCAGGCGCGAGATGAACTTCCAGAGCGTCTGACGCAATTCGACATCGACGCCCGCGGTCGGCTCGTCCAGCACGATCACCGGCGGCCGATGCACCAGCGCCTGCGCCACCAGCACGCGGCGCTTCATGCCGCCGGACAGCGCGCGCGTGTTGACGTCGGCTTTCTCGGTGAGATCGAGATTGGCCATCACTTCGTCGATCCAGTCGTCGTTGTTGCGCAGGCCGAAATAGCCCGACTGGATGCGCAGCGACTCGCGCACCGTGAAGAACGGATCGAACACCAGTTCCTGCGGCACGATGCCGAGCGCTCGACGCGCCGCCCGGAAGTCGCTGACGACATCGTGACCGCGCACGGAGATCGTGCCGCTGTCGGCGCGCGCCAGGCCCGCCAGAATGCTGATCAACGTGGTTTTGCCCGCGCCGTTCGGGCCGAGCAGGCCGAAGAACTCGCCCTCTTCCACCGTGAGGCTCACGCCTTTGAGCGCCTGGAGCTCCTTGTAGCGCTTCCTGACGTTTCGGATTTCTATGGCTGACATGGACAGTGCGCGCGCCTCGCGCGGCGGCGCCTCGATTGTGCGGAGTTTCGCTTGGCGGACTCGGCTCAGACAAAAAGGGCCGGGTTCGGGCGCGAAAAAAACGTTTGATTATAGGGCAAAGCGGCGGGGGCCGACTTCGGAGCGATCCTGATCGCAGCGGCAGACGTGCCGCTGCTGCATTGCTTCAATGCAGGATCAATGTCGGAAGGTGAGGAGCGTATCGACGCCGTAGGCTCGCGCAAGACTCACGAGCCCGGAAGGAAGATTGACGACGGCAAGCGCAGCGCCGCGTGCCGCGGCGGCGCGCTGCCATGCGAGCAGCACGGCGAGCGCGGAGGAATCGAATTGCGTGAGCGGCGCGCAATCGACTTCGGTCGCGCCCGACGCGATGCGCGACAGACCCGACTCGAGCGCGGCCTTCGCGCTCTCGTGGGTCAAGGTTGCGGCGGTCTGGAAACGGCCGCCGCTTGCGACCTGCGCCTGCGTGCTCACGATGCCTTGCCGCTCGCGAGCTGCTGGTTACGCTGCGTGAGGAACTGCAGCAAACCGCCGACGCCGTTCTGCGAGATCTGCTCGTTGAACTGCTGCTGATATGCCTGAATCAGCCACGCGCCGAGCACGTTGATGTCGTAAACGCGCCAGCCTTGCGCCGTCTTGTAAAGGCGATAGTCGAGTTCGACCGGCTGACCGTTGTTCATCACGACCGAGCGCACCACGACGTCGGTGTCGTCAGGATTCGCGCGGAACGGCTTGTACTGAACCGTCTGGTTGCGCACTTGCGCGAGCGCGCCCGAGTACGTGCGGATCAGGAGCATCTTGAACTGCTCGACGATCTGCTTCTGCTGCTCCGGCGTCGCGTTGTTCCAGTTGCGGCCCATCACGAGACGCGTGGTGCGCGTGAAGTCCGTGTAAGGCAGGATCTTCTGATTGACGAGCTCGGTGATCTTGCTGATGTCGCCCGACTGGATCTTCGGGTCCGACTTGATTTCGTCGAGCACTTGCTGCGTGACGGTCTTGATCAACACGTCAGGCGAACTCGCATCGACGGACTGGGCCGACGCCGTGTTGCAGAACGCCACGAACATGGCGAAGAGGGGAAGAAGAAATAGTTTTTTCATCGCAAACCCTGCAGAGATAGAGGCTTCGGTTTGAGCGCGCCGTCCGGACCGAGTTCAGGCGGCGCGTGCTCCAAAGCGTAAGAAATGTCGTTAGATATGTTACCGCGCGTTAGCGAAACCCCGCTCAACGCAAGCGGAATGAAGGGAATCCAGGCGGCGCGCGCGGCGGCACGTACTGGTTGCCCGGCACCGTGCTGCTGGGTTCGCTCGCCGGAGCAGGTGCAGCCGCCGTGCCCGATGCGGGTGTCGCGCTTTCCGCAGCCGATGCCGGTGCGGCAGGCGCCGCCGTCGCCGACGCGCCTTCCGCTGCAGCCGCGCCTTCATCGCCGTAATTCGGCAGCGGCGCTTCGCCGTAATCCGGCATGCTCTCGTCGCCGCCGCCCGAAATCAGATACTGACGGCGCTGCAGATACGCATTACGCACAAACGAGTATTTGTCGAGGGCGGCGTCCGCCAGCACGTCAGTTGCGCCCAGCAGATTCGCGCGCACGTTGACGAGATTCACGCCGTAGAGCGCCCAGCTCACCGAACTCGGACTCACGTACGTGAGAGGATTGCCGTAATAGTCGACGATCAGGCCCGCCGAATCACGCACCGTGCTCGGCCCGAGCAGCGGCAGCACGAGGAACGGGCCGGAGGGCACGCCGTAGTGGCCGAGCGTCAGGCCGAAATCGCCCGCGTGCTTCGGCAGCTTCGCGATGGTCGCGACGTCGAACAGACCGCCGACGCCGAACACCGTGTTGATGGCGACGCGCATGATGTCCGACACGCCGTCCGCGATCTTCAACTGCAGCAGGTTGTTCGCGGCGATATAGACGTCACCGATATTCGAGAAGAAGTTGGTCACGCTGTTGCGCACCGGCTCCGGCACGGCCCACACGTAACCCTTCGCCACCGGCTTCAGCGCGTACTTGTCGACAGTGTCGTTGACCGTGAACATCGTCCGGTTGTAGCTTTCGAACGGGTCGCCCTTGGTCGGCGTCGTCACCGTCGCGCAACCCGTGAGCGCCACTGCGCACGCGATCATGATTGCGCGCCGCATCCCCATGGCCTGCATTTTTTTCTCCTTATTGAGCCGCGCCCGATGCGCCCATGGCGCTTGCCGCACCCGGAAACGCCGGAGCGGGCGCCGCCGGCGCCGATGGTGCCTTCGACGCGCCCGAATCCGCTGCCTTGTTGTAAAGGAACTGGCCGATCAGGTTTTCGAGCACCACGGCCGATTGCGTCATCGAGATGGTGTCGCCGCTCTTGAGCATCTGATCGTCGCCGCCCGGTTCGAGGCCGATGTATTGCTCCCCGAGCAGACCCGAAGTCAGGATCTTCGCGGACGAATCCTTCGGAAACTTGTATTGCTGATCGATATCGATCGTGACGACGGCCTGATACGTGTGCTCGTCGAAGCCGATGCTGCCCACGCGCCCGACCGTCACGCCCGCGCTCTTCACGGGCGCGCGCGCCTTCAGGCCGCCGATGTTGTCGAACTTGAGTTTCACCGCGTAGGTTTGCTGGAACGACAGGGAGCTCATGTTGCCCGCCTTCAGCGCGAGAAAGAGCAGCGCTACGAAACCGAGCACCACGAACATGCCGACCCAAAAGTCGAGAGCAGTCTTTTTCATCGTCTTCCCAAAGAGAATCTTTGCGCGGATGGCGTGTGACGGTCTGTGCCCTTCACAACGCGCGCGCCCGGCCGGGCGTCCGCGCCTGGTGCATTAGCTGAACATCAGTGCGGTCAGCAGAAAATCGAGCCCGAGCACGCCGAGCGACGCGTAGACGACCGTCTTGGTCGTCGCGCGCGACACGCCTTCCGGCGTGGGTTTCGCCTCGTAGCCCTGGAACAGCGCGATGAACGTCACCGCGAAACCGAACACGATGCTCTTGATCACGCCGTTGCCGACGTCGCGCCACACGTCCACGCCGCCTTGCATCTGCGACCAGAATGCGCCCGGATCGACGCCGATCAGCATCACGCCGACGACATAGCCGCCGAGAATGCCCACCGCGCTGAAAATGGCCGCGAGCACCGGCATGGCGACGATGCCCGCCCACATGCGCGGCGCGACAACCACGCGCAGGGGGTCGACCGCCATCATTTCCATCGCCGTGAGTTGCTCGCCGGCTTTCATCAGGCCGATTTCCGCGGTCAGCGACGTGCCCGCACGCCCTGCGAACAGGAGCGCGGTCACGACCGGACCGAGCTCGCGCACGAGCGACAGCGCGACGAGCAGGCCGAGCGCCTGTTCCGAGCCGTAGCGGCTCAGCGTGTAGTAGCCCTGCAAGCCGAGCACGAAGCCGACGAACAGACCCGACACCGCGATGATCACCAGCGAATAATTGCCCACGAAGTGGATCTGCTTCGTGACAAGGCGCGGGCGGCGCAGCAGCGGGAAGAATTCAAGCACGAGGCGCAGGAACATGCGCGTGGCGTAGCCTGCGGTGCCGAAACCGTCGAGCACCCAGCGTCCGAGCGCGCTGATCATGCCTGCCCTCCGATGCCGAAATCCGCCGCGAGCGGCGTGCTCGCGTAGTGGAACTTGAACGGGCCGTCCGGCGTGCCGTCGATGAACTGGCGCACGGTCGGGTCCTGCGACGCGCGCAGTTCTGCCGGCGTGCCTTCGGCGTGAATCCCGCCGTTCGCGATGAAATACACGTAATCGGCGATCGCGAAGGATTCCGGCACGTCGTGCGTGACCAGAATGGAGGTGGCGCCGAGCGCGTCGTTGATCGTGCGGATGAGCTGCGCGGTAATGCCGAGCGAAATGGGATCGAGACCGGCGAAAGGCTCGTCGTACATCATCAATTGGGGATCGAGCGCGATCGCGCGGGCGAGTGCCACGCGGCGCGCCATGCCGCCCGAAATCTCCGACGGCGCCAGATCGCGCGCACCGCGCAGACCGACCGCATTCAGCTTCATCAGCACGAGGTCGCGGATCAGCGCTTCCGGCAGATCGGTGTGTTCGCGCAGCGGAAAGGCGACGTTTTCGAACACGGTCTGATCGGTGAAGAGCGCACCGAACTGGAACAGCATGCCCATCCTGCGACGCAGCGCGTACAGGCCGTCGCGCGTCTGCGCGCCGACGTCCTGTCCGCCGAACGTCACCTGACCCCGGCTCGCTTTCACGAGACCGCCGATCAGGCGCAAGGTCGTGGTCTTGCCGCAGCCGGAGCCGCCCATGACCGCGACGACCTGCCCACGCGTGAAACGCATGTTCAGGTTCGACAGAATGAGCCGGTCGCCGTAGCCGAAGTCGACCTCGCGTAGCTCTAGCAGGGTCTCGGAAGAAGCAGGCACTGGGTAAGAGATTCCGTTGACGCAAGAGGCCGAATTATAGGGCCTGCGCGCAATCGGTGCTTTGCCTAGGTCGGTGCCCGCGTGGTTTTGGGAGTTTTCACCGTTGACTTGAAAACATTTGTTGCAGCGTCGAGACCGCAGCCGCCGTGTCGGATGCTTCGGTCACCGCGCGCACGACCGCCGCGCTGCCGACCCCCGTCGCGAGCACGGGAGGCATCGCTTTCATGTCGATACCGCCGATCCCGACGAGGGGCACGCGCCCCGACAGCAGTTGCACGTAGCGCGCAAGCCGCGCGAGACCTTGCGGCTTGGTCGGCATGACTTTCGTGGTGGTCGGGAACACCGCGCCCAGCGCGAGGTAGCTCGGCCGGAAATGCAGCGCGCGCAGCATCTCGTAGTAACCGTGCGTCGACAGACCAAGGCGCAGGCCGGCTCGAGCGATGGCGTTCAGATCGGCCGTCTGGACGTCTTCCTGACCCAGATGCACGCCGTAAGCGCCGGCCTCGATCGCCTCGCGCCAGTGATCGTTGATGAAGAGTTGCGCGTCATGCCGACGCCCCGCCGCGACCGAACGTGCGATTTCGTTCTTCAGATCGGCCGGATCGGTCGTCTTGCGGCGCAGTTGCGTGGTGCGCACGCCGAGATCGAGAACGCGCTCGACCCATTCGGCGCTCGGCAGCACGGGGTAAAGCCCCAGCCGGTCCGGACACGCCGGAAATCCGCCTTCGGGCGCGGGCGGCAGATCGGCCACGCGCGGGAAGGTCGCGAAATCGACAGGCCACGCGTCGTCCTTGTTTTCATCGCCCGAGCGCCACGCCAGCGCGAGCGTGAGCGCGTCGTGCGGCTCGAAATTGCAGTCGAGGAACGCGGCGAGCGCCGCGAGCCAATCATCCGACCATTCGCCTTCGAGCGCGAATCTTTCGCCGCCACGATGCAGCGTGACGCGGCCATCGTGCGCTTCGAGGACCGCCGCGTCGCCGGCCGCAATTGTCTGCTCGGGCTCGGTGAAGACAATCAGATCGTCCGCTTTCGGCGTCTCCGGAATAGCCAGGCAGATTCGCCAGCGCGTCTCGGCGGCAGGCCACTCGCCCAGACGCGCGCGGATGCGCTCGGCGACTTCGATCAGCTCGTCCGCCGGCGGCCAGAACACTTCGCGATTCAGGAGGCTCACGCGGCACCTCCGTCCTGATGCCAGAACGGCATGCCGACGACCGGCGTGCTCGCCTGCGCGCTGTCACGCTCGGCCATCGGCCCGGCGAGGAACGCGGTGCGCCCCGCTTCGACGCCCAGCGCGAATGCGCGCGCCATCTGCGGCGGGAAGGTCGCCTGCGACACTGCCGTATTGAGCAGCACGCCGTCGAAGCCCCACTCCATCACCTGACACGCGTGCGATGGCACCCCGAGACCCGCATCGACAATCAGCGGCACGTCCGGCAGACGCTCGCGCAAGGTGCGCAGGCCGTACGGATTCGTCACGCCACGGCCGGTGCCGATCGGCGCGCCCCACGGCATCAGCGCTTCGCAGCCCGCGTCGAGCAGGCGGCGTCCGATCACCAGGTCTTCCGTACAGTACGGCAGCACCTTGAAGCCGTCGCGGATCAGCTTCGCCGCCGCTTCCACGAGGCCGATCGGGTCCGGCTGCAGCGTGTAGTCGTCGCCGATCAGTTCGAGCTTGATCCACGGCGTCTCGAACACCTCGCGCGCCATATACGCGGTCGTCAGCACCTCATCGACGCTCTGGCAGCCCGCCGTGTTCGGCAGCAGCGCGACGCCGTGGCGCTTCAGGACATCGAAGAAACCGGCTTCGCCCGTCTCCGACTGACGGCGCAGCGCGACGGTGACCATGCCGGGCCGCGCGGCGTCGATGGAGTCGGAGAGCGATTGCAGCGACGGATAACGCGACGTGCCGAGCAGCAGACGGCCCGGAAACGCCTCGCCGTAGAGCGTGAGGACGTCGGCGGTGGATACGGTCATGGTTCGATCCTTCGGTTTAATGGTTCAGCCGCCCGCTACGGGCGACACGACATCGAGCTTGTCGCCGGCGGCGAGCGTCTTCGTGGCGTGCTGGCCGCGCGCGACGAACTGGCCGTTCAGCGCGACGGCGAACGGCGGCTTCGCGCCGAAAGCGGCGAGCGCCTCGTTGACGGTGGCGGCGTCGGGCAGATCGAAGACACGCTGATTGATGTGGATGTTCATGTTTGTTCCTGATTACTGGAGCGCCGACGCGGCCATGCATTCGCCGTGCAGCAGTTCCGGCCAGCGCGCGGCGGCGCGGAAATCGGCGAAGCTGTCGGCGCTGCCGACATCGCCAGAAACGAGCGCCTCGGCCAGTTGGCACGCCACTTCCGCTACCTCCGGCGCGATCATGAAGCCGTGTCGGTACAGACCGTTCACGCGCAAGGTCTGCACCCCGTCCCAGACGACGGCCGGCCGATGATCCGGCAAGGTTGGCCGGCAATGTGAGTTCAATTCGAGGATGCGCGCCTCGCCGAAGCCCGGATGCACCGCGAACGCGGCGCTCAGCAGTTCGAGCGCCGAGCGCACGCTGACGGGCGACATGTCTTCGCCTTCCACTTCGGTCGCGCCGATCACGTATAGATCGTTCTGCTTCGGCGCGATATAGAGCGGATAGCGCGGATGCAGGAGCCGCACGGGACGCGTCAAGCCGATGCCCGGCGCGTGCACGCGCGCGACCTCGCCGCGGATGCCGCGCAGCGCGGGCCACGCGGGCTTGCCACCGAGTCCGCGGCAATCGATGACCCAGCGCGCGTCGGGCATGGCTTCGATGGCCGTGTTCCAGTGCGTGCGCACGCCGCGCGCCTCGAGCCCGGCGGCGAGCGCGCTCAACGCCTGGCGGTTATCCAGTTGCCCTTCGTTCGGCAACAGCCAGCCTTGCGCAAAACGCGCGCCGAGCGCGGGTTCCGCTTGCGGGACCTGCGCGCCTGCCAGCTTCACGAAGCCGCCTTCGAGCAATTCGGCGGGCGAATTGGCGCGCAGCCGGCGTTCGAAGAGCGGCGCTTCGGCGCGGTCGGCGCCGTGCCAGACGACGAGCGTGCCGTTGCGCTGAAAGAACACCGGTTCCGGCAATTGCGCGATGAGACGCGGCCAGCGTTCGAGCGATGCGACGCCCAACCCGACGACGAGCGGCTCCGCGACCGCTGCTTCGGCAAGCGGCGCGAGCATGGCGGCGGCCACCCACGCAGCCGACTGCGTGCCTGCGGCGTCACCGCGTTCGTATAGCGCGACCTCGTGCCCGGCGCCCGCGAGCCGCCACGCGACGAGCCGTCCGACGAGCCCGCCGCCGACCACGGCGAAATCGGGCCGGCACGCGCCACCCTGTTCGATCCTGTTCAATTCGATGTCTCCTGTCGACCAGAACTGGCGCTTGAGCGCTTGCTCCGGTCACATGCGTAACGCTGCGCAGCACGAGGAGATGCAATACGCGATCTCGGCCATGCGGGCGCGGCGGCACATCACAAGGACGAATTCAGCGGAGAGAGACCGGCCCGGAACGTCGCCGATGGAAACAGCGCGCGCCGGACGGCAAAGACAGTTACTCGGAAGAGACTGGAGGAATGGCGCGGGTGTCGCGCGTTCTCCGGAAACTTCCCTCGCCGGTATTACCCGGATCGGGTGCAAAGGGTCTCTCTCAGCCTCGCCGCGCTGACAACCGTTCTGGCCGCCGATGCACGCGAAGCACCCCTGTTTCGTCGGAGGTCATTAGAACATGAAAGGCGAAGGCGCTGCAAACCGGGATTGCCCCGGGTTTTTTCGCGCCCGGCGGCACTCTGGCACAATGCCGCGAACATGGTTCACCGAACGATCGCGCGATATTAAGTGAGCGTTAAGAGAACCCCGGAACAATTTGCGGGGCCGCGAACAGGCTGCGCGCATGCCGCCGCGCGCCGGAAAACGGCTGCATGACGAAACAACCCGCCGCCCGTCCGGCGCACAAGCAGGAAACAAATGACCAACTCGCCTACCCAGAACTCGCAGCAAAAGGCCGATCAAGTCTCGGCGTGGAGCCTCATCAAGCCGTATTGGGTCTCCGAGGAGCGCGGCGTCGCGTGGGGCCTGCTCGTTGCGATCATTGCGATCAACATGACAGTCGTGTGGATCAACGTGCGTCTCAACAGCTGGAACGCGGACTTCTACAACGCGCTGCAGAACAAGAACGTCAAGGACTTCCCGCATCTGCTGCTAATCTTCACGGGCCTCGCGTTCGCATACATCCTGCTCGCGGTCTACGGCCGATATCTGCGTCAGATGCTCGCGTTCCGCTGGCGGCAGTGGCTCACCAACCGGTTTCTGGAACAATGGCTCGGCGACAAGGCGTTCTACCGCATCGAGCGCGACCGCCTGGCCGACAACCCCGACCAGCGGATCTCCGACGACCTGCAATCCTTCGCGACGACCACGCTCTCGCTGTCCCTCGACCTGCTCTCGACGCTCGTCACGCTCGTCACCTTCATCACGATTCTCTGGACGCTCGCGGGCGCGCTGACCTTCTCGCTCGGCGCCACGCCGATCACCATTCCGGGCTACATGGTCTGGGCCGCCGCGCTCTATGCGATTCTCGGCTCGCTCATCATCCAGAAGGTCGGGCATCCGCTGGTGTCGATCAACTATCAGCAGCAGAAAGTGGAGGCGGATTTCCGCTTCGGCCTGATCCGCGTGCGCGAGAACGCCGAGCAGATCGCGTTCTACGACGGCATCGCGACCGAGACCGCCAACGCGAAGACCATCTTCCAGCGCATCCGCGACAACTGGTGGATGATCATGAAGTACACGAAGCGCATGACCTTCGTGCTGAGTTTCTACGGGCAGATCGCCATCATCTTCCCGATCATGGTCGCGGCGCCGCGCTATTTCGCCGGCGCGTTCTCATTCGGCGTGCTGATGCAGATTTCATCGGCGTTCGGCACGGTCAGCGATTCGTTTTCCTGGTTCATCAACAGTTATTCGACCTTGGTCGAATGGCGCGCCACGGTGAATCGTCTTCGCGAATTCAAGCGCGTGATGCGCTCGACGCATATCCGCGAGGAAACCTCGCCGGCCACCGAGCGCGGCGGCATCAATCTGCATTACACGAGCACCCTGGCGCTCACGACCCGTGGCCTGATGCTCGCGCTGCCCAACGGCTCGCCGCTTTCGCGCGTGGCCGATGTCTCGATCGAACCGGGATCGCGCTGGCTCGTGGTCGGACCGTCCGGTTCGGGCAAGAGCACGCTGATGCGCGCGCTCGCGGGCCTGTGGCCGTTCGGCGACGGCACGATCGACGCGCCCGTCGACGCGAAGCTGATGTTCATTCCGCAAATGAGCTATTTGCCGATCGGCACGCTGCGCGCCGCGCTTTCGTATCCGTCGCCGGGCGGCACGTTCACTGACGACGAATCGCGTGAAGCGTTGCGGTTGTGCAATCTGGAAGCGTATGCGGGCCGGCTGGACGAGAGCGCGCACTGGGCACGCAGTCTCTCGCCGGGCGAGCAGCAACGTCTGGCTGCGGCGCGCGTGCTGCTGCACAAGCCGGACTTCCTGTTCCTCGATGAAGCCACCAGCGCGCTCGATGCCGACAACGAACTGCATATCTACAACACGCTGACCGAGCGCCTGCCGAAGGCCGCTATCCTGAGCGTGGCGCATCGCGAGTCGGTGGCGATGTTCCATGATTACAAGATCGAGATCGAAAGGGCGATGGCGGAGGCTTGAGCCGCCCGCTCCCGAAAGCAAAAAGGCCACGCATTCGCGTGGCCTTTTCGTTCCTGCAGAGCTCGCTTAGCGCGGCAACTCGCTCGACCCCATCAGATACGCATCGACCGAACGCGCGCACTGACGCCCTTCACGAATCGCCCACACCACCAGCGACTGACCGCGACGCATATCGCCCGCGGTGAACACCTTGTCCACCGACGTGTAATACGCCTTGTCGCCTTCGGTCGCCGCGCGCACGTTGCCGCGCGCATCCTTCTCGACGCCGAACGCGTCCAGCACCGGCGAAACCGGCTGGGTGAAGCCCATCGCGAGCAGTACGAGATCGGCCTTCAGTTCGAACTCGGAGTTCGGAACTTCGACCATCTTGCCGCCCTTCCATTCGACGCGCACCGCAATCAGCTTCTCGACCTTGCCGTTCTTGCCTTCGAAACGCTTCGTCGCCACCGACCAGTCGCGCTCGCAACCTTCCTCATGCGACGACGACGTGCGCAGCTTGATCGGCCAGTACGGCCACACGAGCGGCTTGTTCTCTTCTTCGGGCGGTTGCGCGAGCAGCTCGAACTGCGTCACGCCCTTCGCGCCATGACGATTCGACGTGCCCACACAATCCGAACCCGTATCGCCGCCGCCGATCACCACGACATGCTTGCCCTTCGCGAGCAGTTGATCCGTGAGCTTGTCGCCCGCGTTGACCTTGTTCTGCTGCGGCAGGAATTCCATCGCGTAGTAGATGCCTTCGAGCTCGCGCCCCGGCACCGGCAGATCGCGCGGCGTTTCCGAGCCGCCCGCGATCACGACCGCATCGAACTGTTCCTTCAGCTCGTCCGGCGTGATGGTTTCCTTCGCCGTGTTGGCGATGTATTCCGGCAGCGCGTCCTTGCCGATGAACACGTTGGTACGGAACGACACGCCTTCCGCTTCCATCTGGCGCATGCGACGGTCGATCAGCCACTTCTCGAGCTTGAAGTCGGGAATGCCATAACGCAGCAAACCGCCGATACGATCGTTCTTCTCGAACACGACCACGTCATGACCCGCGCGCCCGAGTTGCTGTGCAGCGGCCAGACCTGCGGGGCCCGAACCCACGACGGCAACCTTCTTACCCGTCTTGTGCTTCGCCGGCTGCGGCACGACCCAGCCTTCGGCGAACGCCTTGTCGATGATCGCGTGCTCGATCGACTTGATGCCCACCGGATCGTCATTGATGCCGAGCGTGCAAGCCGCTTCGCACGGCGCCGGGCAGATGCGGCCCGTGAACTCCGGGAAGTTATTGGTCGAATGCAGCACGTTGATCGCGCTCTTCCAGTCTTGCTGGAACACGAGATCGTTGAAGTCCGGAATGACGTTGTTGACCGGACAGCCGTTGTTGCAGAACGGAATGCCGCAGTCCATGCAGCGCGCGCCTTGAACCTTCGCATCTTCATCGGTCAGCGCGGCGACGAATTCCTTGTAATGCTTGACGCGGGTCAGCGGTGCTTCGTACGCCTCGTGGCGGCGTTCGAACTCGAGAAAACCGGTTGCCTTGCCCATTTCTTTCTCTATGTACAGTGAGGGACCTGCTTCCCGATGCACTCGCATCGGGAAGGCCTTCTATATTTAAAACTGGCCTTAAGCCGCGACGGCTTCCTTGCCCTTCTTCGCGCCAAGCTCGCCCAGCGCGCGCTTGTACTCGGTCGGGAAAACCTTCACGAACTGACGGCGCGCCGAATCCCAGTTTTCGAGGAGCGACTTCGCACGCGGCGAACCGGTGAACTGGAAGTGACGCTCGATCAGGCCCTTGAGCAGCGCTTCGTCGGTCTTGCCGGTGTGCCACAGCGTGCGGTCCACCGTGCGTTCCTGTTCGGCCTGTTGCAGAACCGGATCGAGCGAGACCATCGACTTGTTGCACTTGCCGGCGAACGCGCCGTCCGGGTCGTACACGAACGCGATGCCGCCCGACATGCCCGCCGCGAAGTTGCGGCCCGTCTCGCCGAGCACGACCACCGTGCCGCCCGTCATGTATTCGCAGCCGTGATCGCCCGTGCCTTCGACGACCGCCGTCGCACCCGAGTTACGCACGCAGAAACGCTCGCCCGCGACGCCGCGGAAATACGATTCGCCTTCGATCGCGCCGTACATCACCGTGTTGCCGCAGATGATGTTGTCCTCGGACTTGCCGCGGAAGTCGTTGGTCGGGCGAATGATGATTCGTCCGCCCGACAGGCCCTTGCCGACGTAGTCGTTGCCGTCGCCGACGAGATCGAGCGTCACGCCCTTCGCGAGGAACGCACCGAAGCTCTGACCCGCCGTGCCCTTCAGCTGAATGTGGATCGCGTCGTCGGGCAGGCCGTCGTGGCCGTGCTTCTTCGCGATCATGCCGGACAGCATCGCGCCGACCGTGCGGTTCACGTTGCGCACCGGCTGGATGAACGACACGTGCTCGCCCTTCTCGATCGCCGCCTTCGACTTCTCGATCAGCACGTGATCCAGCGCCTTCTCGAGACCGTGATCCTGCACATCCACATGTTTGCGCGCGACGTCTTCGGCCACCGGCACCTGATAGAAGATGCGCGAGAAGTCGAGACCCTTCGCCTTCCAGTGGTCGATGCCCTTCTTCATGTCGAGCAGATCGACGCGGCCGATCAGATCGTCGAACTTGCGGATGCCGAACTGCGCCATGATCTCGCGCACTTCTTCCGCGACGAAGAAGAAGAAGTTGACGACATGTTCCGGCTGACCGGAGAACTTCGCGCGCAGCACAGGATCTTGCGTCGCGACGCCGACCGGGCAGGTGTTCAGATGGCACTTGCGCATCATGATGCAGCCTTCGACGACGAGCGGCGCCGTCGCGAAGCCGAATTCATCCGCGCCGAGCAGCGCGCCGATCACGACATCGCGGCCGGTCTTCATCTGGCCGTCGGCCTGCACGCGAATGCGGCCGCGCAGGCGGTTCAGCACCAGCGTCTGCTGCGTTTCCGCGAGACCGAGTTCCCACGGCGTGCCCGCATGCTTCAGCGACGACAAGGGCGACGCTCCCGTGCCGCCGTCGTGGCCGGCGATCACGACGTGATCCGCCTTCGCCTTCGCGACACCGGCTGCAACCGTGCCGACACCGACTTCCGACACGAGCTTCACCGAAATGCTCGACGACGAATTCACGTTCTTCAGATCGTGAATGAGCTGCGCGAGATCTTCGATCGAATAGATGTCGTGGTGCGGCGGCGGCGAAATGAGGCCGACGCCCGGCACCGAGTAACGCAGCTTGCCGATGTAATCCGAAACCTTATGGCCCGGCAACTGACCGCCTTCGCCCGGCTTCGCGCCCTGCGCCATCTTGATCTGGATCTGGTCGGCCGACGACAGATACTCCGCCGTCACGCCGAAACGGCCCGACGCGACCTGCTTGATCTTCGAGCGCAGCGAATCGCCGTCCTTCAGCGGAATGTCCGTGATGACTTCCTTGCCGATGATCGATTGAAGCGTGTCGCCGTTCTTGATCGGAATGCCGCGCAGTTCGTTGCGATAACGCGTTTCGTCCTCGCCGCCTTCGCCCGTGTTCGACTTGCCGCCGATGCGGTTCATCGCGACCGCCAGCGTGGCGTGCGCTTCGGTCGAAATCGAGCCGAGCGACATCGCGCCGGTCGCGAAGCGCTTGACGATGTCCTTCGCCGATTCCACTTCGTCGAGCGGAATCGCCTTCGTCGGTTCGACCTTGAACTCGAACAGACCGCGGAACGTCATGTGACGCTTCGTCTGGTCGTTGATGATGTGCGCGTATTCCTTGTACGTCTGATACGAGTTGCTGCGCGCCGAGTGTTGCAGCTTGGCGATCGCGTCCGGGGTCCACATGTGCTCTTCGCCGCGTACGCGGTAGGCGTATTCGCCGCCCGCGTCGAGCATGTTCGCGAGAACCGGGTTGTCGCCGAAGGCGTCGCGATGCAGGCGGATCGCTTCTTCCGCCACTTCGAAGATGCCGATGCCACCGACCTTCGACGCCGTGCCCTTGAAATACTTCTCCACCAGTTCAGACGACAGACCGACCGCTTCGAAAATCTGCGCGCCGGTGTAGGACATGTACGTCGAAATGCCCATCTTCGACATGACCTTCAGGAGGCCCTTGCCGACTGCCTTGGTGAAGTTGTAGATCACCTTCTCGGCCGACAGATCGCCCTTCAGGCCTTCGGCCATATTGGCGAGCGTTTCCAGCGCGAGATACGGGTGCACGGCTTCCGCGCCGAAGCCCGCGAGCAGCGCGAAGTGGTGCGTCTCGCGCGCCGAACCCGTTTCCACGACGAGACCCGTGCTCGTGCGCAGACCGTGCTGCACGAGATGCGAGTGGATCGCGGACGTGGCGAGCAGCGCCGGAATCGCGACGTTATCGCGGTCGGCACGGCGGTCCGACACGATCAGGATGTTGTAGCCGGACTTCACGGCATCGACGGCTTCCGCGCACAACGACGCGATACGCGCTTCGATGCCTTCCTTGCCCCACGACGCCGGATACACGATGTTCAGTTCGTACGAGCTGAACTTGCCGCCGGTGTACTGATCGATCGCGCGAATTTTCGCGATGTCCTTGAAGTCGAGCACGGGCTGCGACACTTCGAGGCGCATCGTCGGGTTGATGTTGGTCGTGTCGAGCAGGTTCGGCTTCGGACCGATGAACGAGACGAGCGACATCACCAGGTTTTCGCGGATCGGGTCGATCGGCGGGTTCGTCACTTGCGCGAACAACTGCTTGAAGTAGTTGTAGAGCGTCTTGTTCTTGTTGGACATGACCGCGAGCGGCGAGTCGTTGCCCATCGAACCGACCGCCTCCTCGCCCGATTGCGCCATCGGCGCCATCAGGAACTTGAGGTCTTCCTGCGTGTAGCCGAACGCCTGCTGACGATCGAGCAGCACGGCCGCTTCGCGGCGTTGCGTTTCGACGTCTTCCGCCTTCGGCTCGATCTCGTCGAGCTTGATGCGCACGGCTTCGATCCAGCTCTTGTACGGCTTGGCGTTGGACAGGTTGTCCTTCAGTTCCTTGTCCTGGATGATGCGGCCCTGCTCCATGTCGATCAGGAACATCTTGCCCGGCTGCAGACGCCACTTCTGGACGATCTTCGACTCGGGAATGGGCAGCACGCCGGATTCCGAAGCGAGGATCACGAGATCGTCGTCGGTGACGATATAGCGCGCCGGACGCAGGCCGTTACGGTCGAGCGTCGCGCCGATCTGGCGGCCGTCCGTGAACGCGATCGCGGCGGGGCCGTCCCACGGCTCCATCATCGCGGCGTGGTATTCGTAAAACGCACGGCGGTTGTCGTCCATCAGCGTGTGCTGTTCCCAGGCTTCGGGAATCATCATCATCATCGCGTGGACGAGCGGGTAGCCGGCCATCACCAGCAGTTCGAGACAGTTGTCGAACGATGCCGTGTCCGACTGGCCCGGGTAGATCAGCGGCCAGAGCTTCGGCAGATCGTCGCCGAGCACGTACGAGGCGATCGCGCCCGTGCGGGCGTTCAGCCAGTTGACGTTGCCCTTCACGGTGTTGATTTCACCGTTGTGCGCGATCAGGCGATAAGGGTGCGCGAGTTCCCACGCCGGGAACGTGTTGGTCGAGAAGCGCTGGTGCACGAGCGCGAGCGCGGAAACCACGCGCTCGTCCTGCAGATCGCGGTAATACACGCCGACCTGACCGGCCAGCAGCAAGCCCTTGTACACGACGGTGCGCGACGACATGGACGGCACGAAGTATTCCTTGCCGTGCTTGAGCTTGAGCGCCTGGATCCGATGACTCGCCGTCTTGCGGATGATGTACAGCTTGCGCTCGAGCGCGTCCGTCACGACGATATCCTTGCCGCGGCCGATGAAAATCTGACGGATCAGCGGCTCGCTCGCCTTCACGGTCGGCGAAATGGGCATGTTGGAATCGACGGGCACGTCACGCCAGCCGAGCACGACCTGGCCTTCGGCCTTGACCGTGCGCTCGAGCTCCTGCTCGCACGCGAGACGCGACGCATGTTCCTTCGGCAGGAAGATCATGCCGACGCCGTATTCGCCAGCCGGCGGCAACGTCACGCCCTGCTTGGCCATTTCTTCGCGATAGAAGCCGTCCGGCACCTGGATCAGGATGCCGGCGCCGTCGCCCATCAGCGGATCGGCCCCGACCGCGCCGCGGTGATCGAGATTTTCGAGAATCTTGAGACCCTGCTGAATGATCTCGTGGCTCTTTTTCCCCTTGATATGGGCGACGAAACCGACGCCGCACGCGTCGTGTTCGTTCGCAGGGTCGTACATGCCCTGCGCGGCGGGAAGCGAACCGGCTGCCGGTTGCTGATGATCGTTCATGGGGACACCGTCTCTACTGTGAGGGGCCGACTCGGCCGTTGAACCATTTTCTTGTCGCCTGCGACGTGTTTTTTCAGCTTGTATGTGTCGCACTGCACGGTCGTGCGCGGCACGCTGCACCGCGGCAATCGCCGGAAATCGAAATATACGCGACGAATCAAAGCGATGGCAAATAAAACTTGATGATATGACACCAATTATCGATATGGTGCAAACGGGCCCGAATATATTGGGGCCTCATCGATCTTCATAAAAAAGAAACGGCGAGCTCCGAAAATTCGAGACGCCGTTTCATTTTTTGCTTCAGGTTCGCGGCGGAACGCCGTTATTGAGGCTGTGGAGTTTCGCGGATCTTGCGGGGCCGGCCGCGCGGCAGCGGCGACACCCGGCGGTTCGCGGCATGCGACGCCCACTCGCGATACGCATCGCTGCCGAGCACCCAACCTTTGAGGGTGGCTTGCAGCAAACGGTTGGCTTCGCGTTCGTCGAGCGGTTGTTCGCACAGCTCCTTGTATGCATGTTGTCGCTCGAACGGCGTGTTGCCGAGCGACCAGAAGAGCGGATGGTCAGTGATCAGACCATCGAGCGTAAGCCCGGTGTGATGACGGAAGCTGGACCATTTGTAGTCTTGCGGCGCCGCGACGAGTTGCGCGCGCACCGGCGCCATCTCGACGACCCGCGTGGCGAGCAGGAAGTAGCGCTCGCCCTCGATGACCGTGGCTCGATAGCGTCCTTCCCACAACGTGCCGCGCCGCATGTAACGACGATTGAAGTGCGCTACGTAACGACGTCCTACGGCCTGCATCGCTTTGGGCAAGCTGGACTCGTCGCGAGGCGTGACGAGCAGATGCACCGCTTGCGGCATCAGCGCATAGGCATGGATGGAGAGGTGATGATCACGTGAAGCAGTCCTCAAGCAGTCGATGAAGAGCTCGTAGTCCTGGTCGTCGACGAAGGCGGGTTGCTGGTCGAGACCACGCAGGATGACATGCTGCGGCTGTTCGGGAACGTAGAGTCGTGCAAGCCGTGCCATGCTGGATATTCCGTTGGTCGCGTTTCTGTTACCCCGTTCGGGGGCCTCTCGGAGCCGTCGCGGCGGCATGACGAAACGCATGCAATTGCCGTGCAACGAAGCCCCAAAGCCGCTCTTTGCCCTAGGGAGAATGCTCTACGGCACCGCTATGGTTTATGTGAAATGTTGTGTTCATAATGAGCGTGCTTTTTGGAGGAGCACAAATTGAAAATAAAACAAGTCGTAACGGGGATCGCCGCATTAGCGTGTCTGTCCACCGCGGCACATGCCCAATCCGCTGGGTCGTTCTATGCAACAGCAGGCTGGTTTCACTTTGCACCGCAAGACAGCAGCGGTCCGCTCAAAGAAACAAGTGTAGGCGGATCTCCCGTCAATATCGATGTTCCCGGCACAGGCGCCGGTATCTCGAGTGCTGACACCGTTGGCTTCACCGTAGGTTACTTCGCCACCGACCATATTGCAGCCGAACTCGAAATGGGCGTGCCGCCGACGTTCGACCTCGAAGGCAAAGGCAACCTTTCGCAGTACGGCAAGCTCGGCAGCGCCAAGCAGTGGAGTCCGACGCTGCTGTTCAAATACTTCTTCAATGCTCCCACGGCGAAGTTCCGCCCGTTCGTCGGCCTTGGCGTGACACGTACCTGGTTCACCGACGCGCAAATCACGAACCAGCAATTCGAAGGCTCGGTGTTGCATGGTCCGACCACGGTAGACACGGATAGTTCGTGGGCGCCCGTGTTTAATCTCGGTGCGACTTACAATTTCACAGAACACTGGTTCGCCGGGTTTTCCGTGTCCTTCATTCCTTTGAAGGCTACGGCGACGTTGAACACGCAGGCGCAAACGCCCGTCGGAACGCTGAATGCTCAGTCCAAGGCGAAAATCACGCTCAACCCAATCGTCACGTATTTGCGAGTAGGCTATCGCTTCTAAAGCAGTTCTGCTGATTCTCAGCAGAATGACGATTCAGGCAGCATTGCAATAAGAGAGAAAGCGCCGGCATGTTTAACGCATGCCGGCGTTTTCTTTTTCATCGAACTTGTAAATGTGACCTTTTAAAAGCGTCATCGCTTGCAGTTCTTACGCGACGATGCGCGCGTATCGTGCGGCGCGGTCGTGCTTACCGAGGCATCGCGCACGATCGCGGCATCGGCATCGAATTTGCTGCATGATGAACTTTCCCCGCCTCCACGCGCGGGTCATCCACGACTCATCCATCGACGGAGCGATCTATGAACGCATTGCCTAATACGCGAGACGCCATCGGAGATTCATGGACTTCCACGAGCCGCCGGGCCCGCCGCATCGCGCGGCATGGACGTGAAGCGGCCGAGGACATCGGTTCCGAACTGCGTTCGCTGCTTAGCGAACTCGAAGACACGCTCTCACACGGCACATCGGCCGACGCCGCCGCGTTGCGCGCGCAGATTGGCGAGCGCCTCGACAGCGCGCGCGCACGTCTGAACGATACGCAGGCGGCGCTGCGAGAACGCGCCGGCGCCGTCTTCGAAGACGCCGACAATTACATCCACGAAAAGCCTTGGCAGACCATCGTGCTGGTCGGCGGGCTCGCGCTCGTCGCCGGCGTGCTGCTGGCGCGCGTGCGCTGACGATTCACGCTCACGTACTACGCGCTTCGCGCGATCAATCGGACGACACGTCCAGGAAGTCCGCGCCAATGAGGTCGATGCGATCCGTGCAGATCGCATCGACTCCCCATTGCGCGAGCAGCCGTGCGCGCCCCGGGTCGTTCACGGTGTAGGCGAGAATGCGAAGCCCGGCATCCTTGATTTGCGCGACGAGGGCAGCGTCTAGCGCTTGATGATTCGCATGCAGCGAAACGCACGACAGCGCCGCGGTCTGCGTATGCCAGTTGGCAGGCACGCGCTCGTAGAGCATGCCGCGCGGCAGGTTCGGCGCGACATCGCGAGCAGCCTCCAGCGCCGCGTATGAAAACGATGACAACAGCGGCAGCGGCTCGGCATCCGCCCACAAACTCGCCGCCTCGCGCGCGACGAGCACCCCCGTTTCCACATCACGCCCCTGACTCGGCTTGATCTCGATATTCGCCGCGAGGCCGTGCCGGGCGCAGCGTTCGCGCACCTGCGCGAGCGTCGGCATGCGCGCGTGCGCGAACTCCGCGCCGAACCACGTGCCCGCGTCGAGCGCGCCGAGTTGCGCGTAGGTCATCGACTTCGCCGCGCCGTGCCCGTCCGACGTGCGATCCACGGCGTCGTCGTGCAGCAGGAACACGACATCGTCGGAGGAAAGTTTCGCGTCGAACTCGATCATCTTGTGGCCGAGGCGCGCGCCCACGTCGATGGCTTCGAGCGTGTTCTCCGGCGCGAGCTTGCCGCCGCCGCGATGCGCGACGATCGGAGGATAAGGCCAGGTTCTCATCGCATCGCCTCCACTAGTTCGCGCGCAGTCCGGTCGACGGATCGAAGAAATGCAAATGCCGCGCGGGCAACGACACTTCCAGCCGCTCGCCGCGCTGCGGCCGATGCTCGTGCGGCAGGCGCGCCGCGACGTCGTGCTTGCCCCACCGGCCGTGCGCTAGGTTGTCGGCGCCGAGCAGTTCGGCCGAATCGACATCGAGCGTCGCCTTGGGCGCGTTCGCGTTGCCCGGCGTCATGTGCTCGGGACGAATGCCCACGATCCACTCGCGGCCGTGCATCGTATCCGTCACGCCGGTCGCGCCGCTCACCGGCACCGCCGGCCCGTCACCCGCAATCTGAAACGCCGCGCCGTCATCCGACAAACGTCCTTCCAACAGATTCATCGCCGGCGAGCCGATGAAGCTCGCGACGAACACCGTCGCGGGCCTTTCGTACACTTCGGTCGGCGCGCCGATCTGCTCGGCGTGGCCCTTGTTCATCACGATCACGCGCTGCGCGAGCGTCATCGCTTCGATCTGATCGTGCGTGACGTAAAGGCTCGTCGTGGCGAGCCGCGCATGCAGACGCTGGATTTCGAGGCGCATCTGCACGCGCAGCTTGGCGTCGAGGTTCGACAAAGGCTCGTCGAAGAGAAAGACCGCCGGCTCGCGCACGATCGCGCGGCCCATCGCCACGCGCTGACGCTGCCCGCCCGACAATTCACGCGGCTTGCGCGCGAGCAGATGCTCGAGCTCCAGAATACGCGCGGCGTTCGCCACGCGCTGGTCGATCGCCGATTTGTCCGTGCCTGCGATCTTCAGCGCATACGCCATGTTCTGCGCGACGCTCATGTGCGGATAGAGCGCGTAGTTCTGAAACACCATCGCGATGTCGCGATCCTTCGGCTCAAGCTTGTTCACGACCTTGCCGCCGATTTCGATCGCGCCGTCCGACACGCTTTCGAGCCCCGCGACCATGCGCAGCAGCGTGGACTTGCCGCAGCCCGACGGACCGACCATCACGACGAACTCGCCGTCCTCGATCGCGACATCGATGCCATGAAGTACGTAGTTCGAGCCGTCGTATGTTTTCTTGACGCCTTTGAGATTCAGCGCTGCCATCTATCCGATGTCTCCGTTATTTTTCCGAGTCCACGAGTCCGCGCACGAACCAGCGCTGCATCGTCAGGACGACCGCGAGCGGCGGCAGCATTGCGAGCAGCGTCGCCGTCATCACGAGATGCCATTCGGTCGCGGTATCGCCCGACGCGATCATGCTCTTGATGCCGACCACCGCCGTCTGCAGCGAGACTTCGTTGGTGATCAAAATTGGCCAGAGATACTGGTTCCAGCCGTAGATGAACGTGATGACGAAGAGCGCCGCGATGTTCGTCTTCGAGAGCGGCAGCACGACGTCCCAGAAGAAGCGCAGCGGCCCCGCGCCGTCGATGCGCGCCGCTTCCATCAGTTCGTCGGGCAAGGTCATGAAGAACTGGCGGAACAGGAACGTCGCGGTCGCCGACGCGATCAGCGGCAGCGTGAGGCCCGCGTACGTGTTCGACAGATGCATCGACGAGACGACCTGCACCGTCGGAAAGATGCGCACTTCGACGGGCAGCATCAAGGTGATGAAGATCAGCCAGAACGCGAGGTTCTTCAGCGGGAAGCGGAAGAACACGATGGCATACGCGGACACGATCGACACCGCGATCTTGCCGATGGAGATGACCAGCGCCATCACCAGGCTGTTGAGCAGCATGAGGCCGAACGGCGCGGCCGCGTTGCCGCTACCGTACTTCCAGATATGCGCGACGTTCTCGATGAGATGCGTGCTCGGCACGAGCGAAAGCGGCACGCTGAAGACTTCCTTCGAGTTCATGGTGGCCGCGCAAAACGCGACATACACCGGGAACACGATCAGCGCGACGCCCGCGAGCAGCACCGCATGACAGAAGATATCGAAGCCGCGACGGTTCTCGATCATGAGTATTGCACCCTGCGTTCGACGAAGCGGAATTGCACGACTGTCAATGCGACGACGATCACCATCAGCACGACCGATTGCGCGCCCGAGCTACCGATATCGAGTCCTTGAAAGCCTTCCGCGAAAATCTTGTAGATGAGCGTCTTGGTCGATTGCGCGGGACCGCCGCCGGTCGCGGCATCGATGACGGGGAAGGTGTCGAAGAACGCATACACGAGATTCACGACCAGCAGGAAGAAGCTCGTCGGCGACAGGAGCGGCAGCGCGATGCCGAAGAAGCGACGCACCGGACCCGCGCCGTCGATAGCCGCGGCTTCGATCAGCGATTGCGGAATCGCCTGCAAGCCCGCATAGAAGAACAGGAAGTTGTAGCTGACCTGCTTCCACACGGACGCGAGCACGACGAGGAACATCGCCTGCGTGCCGTTCAACGCGTGATTCCACACGATGCCCTGCTTGCTCAACGCGTATGTCACCAGCCCGATGCTCGGATTGAACAGGAACGACCACAGCACGGCGGCGATCGCGGGTGCGACCGCATACGGCCAGATGAGCAACGTCTGATACGCCTTGGCGCCACGCGTCACGCGATCGGCGCATGCGGCGAGCAGTAGCGAGATCACGAGACCCGACACGGTGACGAGCGCGCAGAAGATCATTGTCGTGTTGAACGACGACAGGTAGAGCGGATCGGCGAACAGTTGCCTGAAGTTCTGCAAGCCGACGAATTCGCTCGACGTGCCGAACGCATCCTGACTTTGCGTGGCCTGCCACAACGCTTCGCCCGCGGGCCACAGAAAGAACAGCGCGGTGATCGCGAGCTGCGGCGCGACGAGCAGATACGGCAACACGCTCGTATCGAAACGAGACCGTTTTTCCATTCGATGTGTCCTGAACGGCGCGCCCGCGACTGCGCGGGCGCGTGGCTCAAAGTGGCTTAGTTGCCGGTCTTTTCGAAGCGGCGCAGCAATTCGTCGCCGCGTTGCACGGAGGCGTCGAGCGCCTGTTGCGGGGTCTTCTTGTCGGCCCAGACCTGTTCGAGCTCTTCGTCGACGATCGTGCGGATCTGCGGCATGTTGCCCAGACGCAGACCCTTCGTGTACGGCAGCGGCGGCTTGTTCATCATCTGCTTGATGGCGATGTCCGCGCCCGGGTTCTTGTCGTAGAAGCCCTGCTTTTGCGTCAGTTCATACGCGGCGTGCGTGACCGGCAGATAGCCCGTGTCCTGATGCCACTTCGCCGCGACTTCCGGCGTCGTCAGATACGCGAGGAACTTCGCGACGCCCTTGTACACGGCCGGGTCCTTGCCAGACAGCACCCACAGACTCGCGCCGCCGATGATCGCGTTTTGCGGCGCGCCCTTCACGTTCGCGTCGTAGGGCATCATGCCGACACCGTAATCGAACTTCGCATATTTGGCGATGGTCGCGCGCGAGCCCGACGAGTTCGTGATGATGCCGCAGTCGCCGCTATAGAACTTCGACACCGGCTCGTCCTTGCGGCCCACGTAGGTGAACGTGCCTTCCTTCGCCATGTTCTGCAGGAACTGGATATGCGCGACCTGCAGCGGCTTGTTGAATTCGAGCTTGGCGTCGAGTCCGTCGAAGCCGTTGTTCTTCGTTGCGAACGGCGCGGCGTGCCATGCGCTGTAGTTCTCGAGCTGAATCCAGCTCTGCCAGCCCGACGAATAACCGCACGAATAACCGGCGGCCTTGATCTTCTTCGCGTCGGCTTCGACATCGGCCCAGGTTTTCGGCGGCTGGTTCGGATCGAGACCGGCCTTCTTGAACGCGTCCTTGTTGTAGTAGAGAACGGGCGTCGAGCTGTTGAACGGCATCGAGATGAGATGACCGGTCTTCGCATCGCTGTAATAACCGGCGATGGTCGGCACGAAGGCCTTTTCGTCGAGCGGCACGCCGGCTTGCTTGAACACGTCGTAGACCGGGAGAACGGCCTTCTTCGCCTGCATCATCGTTGCGGTGCCGACTTCGTAGACCTGCAGGATCGCCGGCGCGTTGCCGCTGCGATACGCCGCGATGCCCGCCGCGAGCGTCTGGTCATACGTGCCCTTGAACACGGGGACGATCTTGTAATCGCTCTGCGATTTGTTGAAGTCGCTGGCAATGTCGTTCACGCGCTCGCCGAGCGCGGCTTCCATTGCGTGCCAGAACTGGATTTCCGTGGCGGCGTGAGCGGCTGTGCTGACGCCGAACGCCAGAACGGCCGCGGCCGAGATCGTGGGGAACAAGGGCTTGCAGCTCATCGATGAGTCTCCTTTTGATGATTCACGCAGTAAAGCGCGCGATCTTAGTTGTTGTCGATGACAAATAAGCGTTGATACTCTTTCAATGCATAGCGATCGGTCATGCCCGCGATGTAATGCGCAACGAGCCGCGCCTGCGAGCTGTCGCCATGACCCGACGAAGGCGCGTCGTTCGCCGATTCCTCCGCGACCGGCAAACGCGCCTGATACGCAGGCGGCAACAGACGCGGGTCTTCGGTGAAGGCTTCGAATAGTCCGGTCACGACGCGCTTCGCCTTGTTGGCCATGCGCATCACGCGATAGTGCCGGTACAGGTTCTTGAACAGAAAGCGCTTGAGTTGCGCCGCCTGCGCGGCGACTTCATCGCCATGCGCGACGAGCGTCGGCGCGTTGCGGACATCGTCGAGCGACTGCGGCATGACGCGCTGCAGATTGCGGTTCGTCGACTCGATCAAATCGACAATCAGCGTATTGATGATGCGCCGGATGGTCTCGTGAATCAGCCTGCGCCCTTCGATGTTCGGATAATCGGCGCGCGCCGCTTCGAAGTGCGTGTGCCACAGACTCACTTCGGAAAGCTGTTCGAGCGTGATGAGGCCGGAGCGCAGGCCGTCGTCGACATCGTGATTGTTGTAGGCGATTTCATCCGCGACATTGGCGATCTGCGCTTCGAGCGAAGGCTGCTTGCCCGTAAGAAAGCGCTCGCCGAGGTCGCCGAGCTTGCGCGCGTTCTCGCGTGAGCAATGCTTGAGAATGCCTTCGCGCGTCTCAAAGCAAAGATTCAGGCCATTGAACGCGCCATAGTGCTCTTCGAGCTGATCGACCACCGCGAGGCTTTGCAGATTGTGCTCGAAGCCGCCGTGATCGCGCATGCATTCGTGCAGCGCGTCCTGTCCGGCGTGGCCGAACGGAGTATGTCCGAGATCGTGCGCAAGCGAGATGGCTTCGACCAGATCTTCGTTCACCCGCAGATTGCGCGCGACCGAACGCGCGATCTGCGCGACCTCCAGACTGTGCGTGAGGCGCGTGCGAAACAGGTCGCCTTCGTGATTGACGAACACCTGCGTCTTGTATTCGAGCCGGCGAAACGCGGTCGAATGCACGATGCGGTCGCGGTCGCGCTGAAACTCGGTGCGCGCGGCGGGCGGCGGCTCGGCGAAGCGACGTCCGCGCGATTGCGACGAATGCGCCGCGTACGGTGCGAGATGCGCTTCGAGTGCGAGCGAAGATGGCGCGCCCGGCGGAAGTTGATGTTCTCGTTCGCTCACCGGCTGCTCCGCATCGTCGTGGTGGTTGCCGCCTCGCGCGGATCAGACGCTGGCGGCGAGTGTCGCGCGCACCGCCTGATCGGGCGCGCCGGTGATCTCGGTCGCGCCGAAGCGGGTCAGCAGAATGAATTTGATCTCGCCGGCTTCGGCCTTCTTGTCGACTTTCATCAGATCGACGTAGCGGTCGTCGCCGAGGCTGGGCGCGACGACCGGCAGCTTCGCCGCCTCGATCACGCGCACGAGTCGCGCGCGCGCGGCTTCGTCGAGCTTGCCGAGGCGCACGGAAAGGTCCGCCGCCATCACCATGCCGCAGCCTACTGCTTCGCCATGCAGCCATTCGCCGTAGCCGAGACCGGCTTCGATCGCGTGGCCGAAGGTGTGGCCGAAATTGAGGATCGCGCGCTGCCCGCCTTCGCGCTCATCCGACGCCACCACCGACGCCTTGATCTCGCACGAGCGCTTCACCGCATGCGCGAGCGCGCTTTCGTCCTGAGCGTTGAGCGCGTCGATGTTCGCTTCGATCCACTCGAAGAATTCGGCGTCCTTGATCGCGGCGGTCTTGATGACTTCGGCGATCCCCGCGGCCAGTTCGCGTGGCGGCAGCGTATGCAACGCGGCGATGTCGGCGATCACGGCTTGCGGCTGATAGAACGCGCCGATCATGTTCTTGCCGAGCGGATGATTGATGCCCGTCTTGCCGCCCACCGACGAATCCACTTGCGACAGCAAGGTGGTCGGCACCTGAATGAACGGTACGCCGCGCATGTAGCACGCGGCGGCAAAACCGGTCATGTCGCCCACGACGCCGCCGCCGAGCGCGATCAGCGTGGTCTTGCGGTCCGCGCGTTCGGTGAGGAGCGCGTCGAAAATCTGGTTGAGCGTTTCCCAGTTCTTGTGCGCCTCGCCATCCGGCAGCACGACGGTCGTCACTTTCTTGCCGAACGGCGCGAGCGCGGCGCGCAGTTGATGGCCGTAGAGCGGATCGATGGTCGTATTGGTGACGATCGCCACCGACGCGCCCTTGATATGCGGCGCGAACAGTTCCGTGCGGCCGATCAGGCCCGCACCGATATGAATGGGATAGGCGCGCTCGCCCAGTTCGACGCTGACGGTGATCGTAGGGATATTCATGGCGGGCATTATGACTCGGGCGACTTGACGACGCCGGCGACCTCCAGTTGCATCAGGACCATATTGACGAGCGCGTTCACGGTCGGCCGCCCCGTTTCCACGACGAAATGCGCGCATTCGTGATACAGCGGATCGCGCGTCTGAAAGAGCGCTTCGAGCTTGCCGCGCGGGTCTTCGGTCTGCAGCAGCGGCCGGTTCTTGTCGCGCCGCGTGCGCTGCCAGAGATCGTGCGGATTGGCGCGCAGATAGATGACGATGCCGCGATTCTTCAGATGTTCGCGATTCTCGGCGCGCAACACCGCGCCGCCACCCGTGGCGAGCACGATGCCGCTGCGCTGCGACAGTTCGTCGATGACATTCGCCTCGCGCTGGCGGAAACCCGCTTCTCCCTCGAGCTCCCAGATCACTGGAATGCGGGCGCCCGTGCGCGCCTCGATCTCGTGATCCGAATCGATGAACGAGCGCTGCAGACGGCGCGCAACCGCACGGCCCACGGTGGTTTTACCCGCCCCCATGAGTCCGACGAAAAAGATGTTCGCGTTCGCGTGCCCTTCCTGCAACTCGGTTTCCTTCCAGTTCGATGCGATTTGTTCGTGCGGCAGCTTAAGGGCAAACCGCCCGCTTTGTCGAGTCGCGCCGCCCGTCAGCCTTGACTCGTCGGCTTCAGCTGCCCGACGCGATAACGTGCGGCGTGACCAATATGACCAGTTCGCTCTTCGACGCGCGCCGCGCCTCGTTGCGAAACAGCCAACCGATCAGCGGCAATTTCGACAGCCCCGGCACCCCGGTCGTGTCGTTGCGCTCGTCGTCCGAATAGATGCCGCCGATCGCCACTGTGCCGCCGTTTTCTACTTCCACGCGCGTCTGCACGTGCTTCGTGTGGATGGCAGGCCCGTTCGCGGTCTGCTCGCCGACACTGTCTTTCGTGATGTCTAGATCGAGAATGACGTGCCCGTGCGGCGTGATCTGCGGCTCGACCTCCAGTTTGAGCGTTGCGCGTCGAAACTGCACGCCCGACATGCCGTTGCCGACCTTCGCCTGATACGGCACCTCCATGCCCTGCTCGACGATGGATTTGACCCGGTCCGCCGTGACGACGCGCGGCCGCGAGACGATCTGTCCGCGCCCTTCCGCCTCCAGCGCGCTCAGTTCAATATTGAGCAGCCGTGTGGCCTGCGCAACGAACAGCGTAAGACCGGCCGTCGCCGCGTCGAAACCGCTGATCGGCCCCGCCGACAAATCGTATACCACACCGTCCTTGCCGCCCGCCAAACCGGTCGCGGGGTCGCCCTGCGCCGCGACGCCGAGCCTGACGCCAAGATTGCGCGACAGTCCCGCTTCGCCCTCGACGATCTTCGCCTCGATCATGACCTGCGGCGTCGATCGGTCGATCAGCGCGATCAGCTCGGCGATCTGCTGTACACGCGCATCGAGATCAGTGACGAAGAGCAGATTCGTGCGGGTGTCGGCGATCGCGGAACCGCGCTTCGACAGCACACGCTGGCTGCCCGAGCCGCTCAGCATCTTGCGCAGCTCCTCCGCTCGCGAATAGCGCAGCACGAACGTGCGGCTCGCGAGCGGTTCGAGATCGGCCGCGCGCGCGTGGGCCTCGAAGCGCAGCTTTTCGCGAGCGGCGAGCTCGGCGATCGGCGCGACCCAGATCACGTTGTCGTGCTGCTCCATCGCGAGGCCGTGGACTTCGAGCAGCGTGTCGAAGGCGCGCCGCCACGGCACGGCGACGAGATTCATCGATACCTGCCCGCGCACTTTCTCGCTCGCGACGATGTTCACGCCCGCGAAACGCGCGAACGCATGCAGCGCGGCGCCGAGATCGGCGTTCTTCAGATCGAGCGTGATCGGCTTGCCGTCGTCGGCAGGCGGCCGCGCGCCCGCAGACGAGGACGAGGACGAGGACGAGGACGAGGACGGCAACACGCTCAGCCGCGCGGGCGGAGCGAGCGGAACCGGCGGACCTTCGAGCGCGTCTTCCGTCACCGCAGTGGGCTTTCCCGGCGGCTCCTCGCCCGGCACGGCAGTCACGTGCGGATCGCCGGATGAAGCCTCGGAAAGGCCCGGCAGCGGCGGCAACGGCGCGACGATTGCATCGGCGCTTTCGGCCGCCAGCGGCGCGTGAACGAACAGAAGCGCGGCCAGACCAACGCCCGCCATCGTGCGTGAAAGCTGCGTGAATCGGATCACGGGCGATCCTCCACGAGAGTCAGCTTGCGCGACGCGCCATCGCGGCGAGCGAGTTCGACCGCTCTCGGCACGACGCGACCGAGCCACTCGTCGCCAATCTTCGCACCCGGCGCGAAACCGTCGACATCGCGGCCGCTCTGCAGCAGCGCCATCGCGCGGCGACGCCCGACGAACGTGCCCACCAGCAGCATGTCGCCGCCTTGCAGGCCCGCGTCCGCATTGCCGAACGGGTCGATGACAAACGCATTCGCGCGCGCGGCGATTTCCGCCGTTGTCGTCACAGCCGCGGGCGGCAGCGTTTCGAACACGCGCAAAGCCGTTTCGATGACGAGCGCGTCCGCCTGTCGCCTGATCCGCACGTCCCCGGGCACGATGAGCCGCGGCAAACCGGCGAGCGCCTCCAGAAAGCGCCGCATCTCCGCGAACGTGCCCTCCGCGTGGAGCTTGAGCACACGCTCCGGAAAGGGCTCGACCGCTTTCGGATCGGCGCTCCGCGCCGTCGCGGGCTCGATCTGCGCCACTCTCAGCCCGCTCTGCGCCGCCAGATCTGCACTGGCGCGCAATGCGTCGGCGGCGCTCCAGCGCTCCGGCTCCGTACGTGCCGACGCCACTCGCGCGCGCAACGCCGGCAGTTCCGCCGCGATGCGCCGCGCGTCCTGTGCTTTCGCCTGCGCCGCCGACCACCCCGCGCGGCTGAGTTCGAACTGGCTCGCATCCGACACGCGCCATGCCCTCGCGCCGAGCACGAAAACGATCAGCGCCAGAGCGACGCCGACGATCGTTGTTCGAAGCAACGACCAGTGGTGCAGCGGAAGCCTCCACGCGAAGGAATCGCGCGGATGCTTCCGGGTTGCGCGATGCATCGACATTGCATTCATGGGCGCCTCCCGTGTGTCGCCGGTTGATCCGCAGCGAGGACCGGACGCGCTTCGGCATGCGAGCCGTCCGGCGCATAGCGCACGAGTGCGATGAATTCATAGTGCTCGGGTCGGTCCGCGAAAGCTGTCATTGCCTTGCGCTTGCCGGGCGGCGCCATTTCCGCGCGACGCTTCATCTCGGTCACTTCGACTGCCCGCACGCCGTTCAGCCGCTCCAGCCGCTTGAGCCAGAGCGCCGCCGTGTGCGAATCGGGAGCAAGCGCCGCAAGCTCCACTTCGTTGTTTCGCTGCGAGACGCGTTGCAGCGCGACGCCTCGTTGCGGCGGCGCATCCGCGAGCGCCTCGAGCAGCGCGAGGAACCGGTCGCGCGGCAACGCCAGCCGTTGGGCGGCGTCGCGCGCGCGGCGCCGCTCGGCTTCGGCGCGAACGAGCCGCGTGTGCTCCTCCATCTGCCCGCCGGAAGCGCGCAACGATGCCTCCAGCGCGATGCGCCGCTCGTCGAGACGCGCGCGCTCGAACATGTCCCAGCCGGCGACGGCGCCCACGGCCGCGCAGCCGGCGAGACTCAGCGCGCCGAGCAGCGCGAGTCGCTGACGCCGGATTTCACGGCGCTTGCGCGCGCGATGCGGCAAGAGGTTGAATCCATCGAGAAGGGCGGCGGTCATTGCATCACCTCGCGCAATGCAAGCCCGAACGCGACCGCGAAGCGCGGCGAATGCCGGTGCGGGGCTTCGATCTCGGATGCGCCGTTGCCGTGCGGCGCGGCCTCGAACGGCAATGCCGGGCAGCCGAAGGTCTTGCCCAGCACCGGTAGCGGCACACCCGCGTGCGCCAGCAACTCGATGCGCCCGCCTGCGTAGATGCAATCGAGCGGCGCGTCCTCGCCCGCAAGATCGTGCAGCGCCTCCGCGATGCTCCGGTACTCCGGCGCCGGATAGCGACCCTCGTTCTCGACGCCGCGCGGGCCGACCAGCCAGCCGTGCAGCCCCGCGCTTTCGAGCCAGCAGACGAGATAGCGCGCGTCGTCGTGAAGTTCGACCGAGCCGGTATGGCGCATCGCGCGCAGCGCCGCGGCCGGCTCGCCGTCGATGGCCGATAGCGCAACGCCCGCCTCCGCCGCCGTCTCGACGCGCGCCTCGACATGCCGCCGCGCCGTAGCGGCGATCGACACCTGCGCCTGGCCGTCTTCGCGCGTCTGCACCGACCAGTCGACCGCCAGCGCGCCGCGCTCGATGCCCGACGCCCGCTCGGCCTCGGCGAGCACGGCGGGCTCCAGCACGCCGCGCGGATCGTCACCGATCTCTGCCGCGGTGGAACTGGATGCATCGAGGACGCGCGCGAGCGGTACCTGGGTCGTGAGCGTCGCCGACGCCGGCAAGCCCATCGCACAGCGCAGCGCCCGCCATGCGCCATTCGGAGGCACGCGCCCGAAGGTCTCGCGCAACGCCGACACGATCGCCGCGCGGTCCACGAACTCGCCGTCAATCACCGCGCCCGACGGCAGCGGCACCAGTCCCAGATGCTCGATGCACACCGACGCGTTTGCCCGAAGCCGCCGGCTGACGATGGCGAGCCGCACGCCGTCTTCGTCCACATCGATACCCGCCGCATAGCGCCGCGTGACGGTCAGCATCTTTCCGCGCAGCGCTTTTTCTTTGCTCATGACCTGCTCCTTCCACATTCACTTGCGCACCGAACCGTTCGGGCGCTTGACGTGAAAGGATTTTCGCGACGCTCGCCGGTGGCGAACATTCGGCCGAATGGCTAACGCGAAACCAACGCACGATAAGAAGATGATTCCGCGCACGATCGCGCGTATCTTGAAGACAGCGGCAAACCGGCGTGTCCGCCGCGTACTGTAAGCGTTAAGAAAAGTCCAAAAGTCAGGCGGCTATAATCGCGAGATTGTTTTTGGTGGTTCTATGCAATCCTCTTCCCCGACCAACTCGCCGTCCACGCCGCCCGAGAGGCAAAAGAAAGCCAAGCGCCCGTGGTGGGCGAGGCTCCTGCTAGGCTTTTTCGTCAGCGTATTCGCGCTCATCGTGTGCGCGGGGCTGGTGCTCGGCTACGCGCTCGTCGTCGCGATGCCGAATCTGCCTTCGCTCGAAGCGCTCACCGACTACAAGCCGAAGGTGCCGCTGCGCATCTACACGGCCGATCACGTATTGATCGGCGAATTCGGCGAAGAGCGCCGCAGCGTCGTGCGCATCCAGGACGTGCCCGATCATCTGAAAAAAGCCGTGCTCGCGATCGAAGACGCGCGCTTCTACGATCACGGCGGCGTCGATCTCACCGGCATCCTGCGCGCGGGCTCGGTCGCGCTGACCAACGGCCACGCATCGCAGGGCGCGAGCACGATCACGATGCAGGTCGCACGCAACTTCTTCCTGTCGAGCGAAAAGACTTACACCCGAAAGATCTACGAGATGCTGCTCGCATACAAGATCGAGCGCGCGCTGACGAAGGATCAGATTCTCGAGGTGTACATGAATCAGATCTATCTCGGGCAGCGCGCGTACGGTTTCGCGAGCGCGGCGCGGGTCTACTTTGGCAAGGATCTGAAGGATATCTCGCTCGCCGAGGCCGCGATGCTCGCGGGTCTGCCGAAGGCGCCTTCGGCGTACAACCCGGTCGTCAATCCGAAGCGGGCGAAGGTGCGTCAGGAATACATCCTGCAGCGCATGCGCGAGCTGAATTTCATCACGCAGGACCAGTTCGAGCAGGCGGCGAAACAGCCGCTCGTCGTGAAGGGACAAGGGCGCGAATTCAGCGTGCACGCCGAGTACGTCGCGGAAATGGTGCGTCAGATGATGTACGCGCAATATCGCGAGGAAGCGTACACGCGCGGTCTGAACGTCGTCACGACGATCGATTCCGCCGATCAGGACGCCGCCTACCGCGCGGTGCGCAAGGGTCTGATGGACTACGAGCACCGCCACGGCTATCGCGGACCGGAAGGCTATATCGACTTGCCGGCGAATGCGGACGACCGTGAGCAGGCCATCGACGACGCGCTCGCCGAGCATCCCGACAACGGCGAAATTGTCGCGGCGGTGGTCACGTCGGCGAGTCCGAAGGAAGTGAAGGCGAGTTTCATCGACGGCAATACGGCGACGATCAGCGGCAACGACCTGCGTTTCGTCGCGTTCGCGCTCGGCCCCAAGGCGCAGCCGAACGCGCGCATTCGTCCGGGCGCGATCGTACGTCTCATGAAGAACGACGACGGCAACTGGATCATCACGCAGTTGCCGCAAGTCGAAGGCGCGCTCATTTCGATGGTGCCGCAGGACGGCGCGATCCGCGCGCTGGTCGGCGGCTTCGACTTCAACAAGAACAAGTTCAACCACGTGACGCAAGCGTGGCGTCAGCCGGGTTCGAGCTTCAAGCCGTTCATCTACTCGGCGTCGCTGGAGAAGGGACTTTCGCCCGCGACCATCATCAATGACGGCCCGCTGTTCTTCAGCGCGGCGGAAACCGGCGGCCAGGCGTGGGAGCCGAAGAACTACGGCGGCGGCTTCGACGGCCCGATGACCATGCGCTCGGCGCTGCAGCGTTCGAAGAACATGGTGTCGATCCGCATTCTGAGTCACATCGGCACGAAGTACGCGCAGCAGTACATCACGCATTTCGGCTTCGACGCTGACCGTCATCCCGCCTATCTGCCGATGGCGCTCGGCGCGGGTCTCGTCACGCCGCTGCAGATGGCGGCCGGTTACGCGGTGTTCGCGAACGGCGGTTATCGCGTGAATCCGTATCTGATCGCCGATATCACCGATCCCTACGGGCGCGTCGTCTCGCATCCGCAGCCGCTCGTCGCGCAGCAGAGCGCGCCGCTCGCGATCACGCCGCGTAACGCGTTCGTCATGAACAGCCTGTTGCAGAGCGTCGCGCAGCACGGTACGGGCGCGAAAACGAATCAGTTGAAGCGCGGCGATCTCGCCGGCAAGACCGGCACGACGAACGATTCGCGCGATGCATGGTTCGCCGGATATCAGCGCACGCTGGTGGCGGTCGCTTGGATCGGCTACGACAATCCGCGCAGCCTGGGCGACAAGGAAACCGGCGGCGGACTCGCGCTGCCGGTGTGGATGGACTACATGGGCACGGCACTCAAGGGCGTGCCCGAGTACAAGCCGACGATGCCGCCCGATATCACGTCGCTCGGCAACGAGCTTTACTACGACGACATGACGCCGGGCCACGGCTTCGTTGCGACCATCGGCGTGAGTCAGGCGCCGCCGCAGGAAGGCGTGTCGGGCGTGACGGCGCCCGCGCCGGAAGTCGGCGAGCAGGAAAAGCAGGACATCATGAATCTGTTCAAGGGCCACTGACCGGGCCCGGCGACACATGAAACGCCAAGCGAGCGGCTCGAAAGAACCGCTCGCTTTTTTTACGCCTTGAAGCGGATCGGCTCGCCTGCCTGCTCTGTCGAATACTTGCTGAGCGTAGCGAAGAATTCGCTGTTGTCGCGCGTGTCGCGCCACGCGCCGTCGACGTATTTGTAGTGGAATCCGCCCGCCTTCGCCGCGAGCCAGATTTCGTGCTTCGGCGGCTGCAAATTGACGATCACCTTCGTGCGGTTTTCGAATTCCAGCGTGAGCACGTTGCCGCTGCGCTCGAATTCGATATCGGCGTCGGCTTCATCAACCGCACGCTCGATGGCGGTCAGCGCGGCCTCCGCCAGCGTCAGGTATTCCTGGTCTGTCATGCTAAACTCCATCGATTCTATGTACAGGGACGGTCATGCGTGTCGTTTTCAGGATGAGCGCGATTGTAGCGGCTTTGAGCCTCGGCGCCGCGGCCACACTCACGCTCGGCGGTTGCGGACAACGCGGTCCGCTCTACATGCCAACTGTGCCGCCGCTCCCGCAACGTCCCGCCGATCTCCAGAATACGCCGCCTTCGGATGTGAATCCGGGCAGTGAAACCGCAGCGCGCCGAGGCACCGTTCCGGATACATCGGGCGAGCCGCTATCGCTTTCGCCCGAAACGGATTTGAAGACCGGACCCAACGCCGCATCGGCGCCGAAAGCCGCTTCGTCCGCTTACTGATCCGCCAGCCCTCGCCTCATCGGCGCATTTTCGATTCCACGCATGAACGATTCCGCATTCCACTACGTCGACGGCGTGCTTCACGTCGAAGGCGTCTCAGCCGCATCGCTCGCGGAGCAGTTCGGCACGCCGCTCTATGTCTATTCGCGCGATGCGCTGACGCGCGCCTATCACGCTTACGCCGACGCCTGCGCCGGCCGCAAGGCGACCGTGCACGTCGCGGTGAAGGCGAACAGCAATCTCGCGGTGCTCAACGTGTTCGCGCGCATGGGCGCAGGCTTCGACATCGTGTCGTCGGGCGAACTGGCGCGCGTGCTGGCGGCGGGCGGCCGCGCGGAAAACACGGTGTTTTCGGGCGTCGGCAAAACGGCGGCGGAAATGCGCGAGGCGCTCGAACTGGGCGTGAAGTGCTTCAACGTCGAGTCGATTCCCGAGCTGCACGCGCTCAATGACGTGGCGAAGTCGCTCGGCAAGAAAGCGCCCGTGTCGCTGCGCGTGAATCCCGATGTCGATGCGAAAACGCATCCGTACATTTCCACGGGCTTGAAATCGAACAAGTTCGGCGTGGCCTTCAGCGATGCGCGTGCGACCTACACGCAGGCGCACCAAATGGCGAATCTCGATGTCGTCGGCATCGATTGCCATATCGGCTCGCAGATCACCGAAATCAGCCCGTATCTCGACGCCCTCGACAAGCTGCTCGACCTCGTCGCGCAGATCGAATCGGACGGCATGAGCATTCGCCATGTCGATGTCGGCGGCGGTCTCGGCATCACCTACGACGACGAAACGCCACCCGATATCGGCGAATTCGTGAAGACGCTGCTCGATCACATTGAAAAGCGCGGCCACGGCGAACGCGAAGTGTATTTCGAGCCAGGCCGTTCGCTGGTCGGCAATGCGGGCGTGTTGCTCACGCGTGTGGAATACCTGAAGCCGGGCGAAGAAAAGAATTTCGCCATCGTCGATGCCGCGATGAACGACCTCGCGCGCCCCGCGATGTACGAGGCGTTCCATCGCATCGTGCCGGTCGTTGAGCGCGATGCGCCCGCGCACACGTACGACGTCGTCGGTCCGGTGTGCGAGAGCGGCGACTGGCTCGGGCGCGATCGCGAACTGGCCGTCGAGCCGGGCGATCTGCTCGCCGTGGGTTCGGCGGGCGCGTATGGCTTCGTGATGAGCTCGAACTACAACACGCGCCCGCGCGCCGCGGAAATCATGGTAGACGGCGAACGCGCGCGACTCGTGCGCGAGCGTGAGGAAGTGCGGCAGTTGTTCGCCGGCGAATCGATTCTGCCGGACTGAAACTTTCGTGCTCCAATGAAAAAGCGATGCTCCGAGGGCATCGCTTTTTTTTTATGCCCGTCGTGTTTTCAGCCAGGCGATCACACGCCAGCCCAGCAACACGATCACTATCGAGCCATAAATCTTCGGCAACTCGAGATCGTGCTTGCCTGCCTTCATCCACCAGAAATGCAGGATCGCGAGCGCGGCGATGAGATAGATCGCGCGATGCAAGATCTGCCAGCGTCGCCCGAGCTTGCGCACCATCGCTTTCGGGGACGTCGCGGCGAGCGGTATCAGCAGCACGAATGCCGCGAAGCCGACCGTGATGAACGGCCGCTTGCCGATGTCCTTCACCATCTCGGCGACATCGAACCATTTGTCGAACCAGATGTAGGTCGTGAAGTGCATCACCGCGAAGAAGAACGCGTACAGGCCGATCATCCGGCGAAAGCGCGCGAGCGCCGTGATGCCGGTCATGCGTCGCAGGGGCGTGATCGCCAGCGTGATGCAGAGATATACGAGCGTCCAGAGGCCGGTGGAGCGCGTGATGAACTCGATCGGATTGGCGCCCAGACCGCCGTTGACACCGAGGAACACGAGACGCGCGAGCGGAAACAGCATCGCCACGAACACCGCGATCTTGACCGGCGCGACCCAGCGCGGCGGCGACGCCACGCGCGCACGAACACCTTTGATATCCGTTGCGCTCGACATCAGAAGTTCTTCTTCAGATCCATGCCCTGATACAAGGACGCGACCTGATCGCCGTAACCGTTGAACATCAGCGTCTTGCGCTTCGGCTGAAAGAAGCCGTCTTCGCCGATGCGCCGCTCCGTCGCCTGGCTCCAGCGCGGATGATCGACGTTTGGGTTCACGTTCGAATAGAAGCCGTATTCGGTCGGCGCGTAGAGGTTCCAGCTCGTCGGCGGCTGCTTCTCGACGAAGCGGATCTTCACCAGCGACTTCGCGCTCTTGAAGCCGTACTTCCACGGCACCACGACGCGCACCGGCGCGCCGTTCTGATTCGGCAGCACTTCGCCATACAGGCCGACCGTGAGCAGCGTGAGCGGATTCATCGCTTCGTCCATGCGCAGACCTTCGGAGTACGGCCATTCGAGGATGGGCGTGGAAAGTCCGGGCATCTGCGAGGCATCGGCGAGCGTGATGAACTGCACGTACTTCGCGTTGCCCGTCGGCTCGGCGCGCTTGATCAGCTCCGACAGCGAGACGCCGATCCACGGAATCACCATCGACCAGCCTTCGACGCAGCGCAGCCGGTACACGCGTTCTTCGAGCGGCGCGAGCTTCAGAATTTCATCGATGTCGTAGACCTTCGGATTCTTGATCGCGCCTTCCACCGACACCTTCCACGGCCGCGGCCGCAGCGTGCCCGCGTGATCGGCGGGATCGCCCTTGTCGGTGCCGAACTCGTAGAAGTTGTTGTACGAGGTGATGTCCTTGAACGGCGTGGGCTTGTCGATCGCAACGAATTTCGGGTTCGTCGTCGCGGCGAGCTTCTGGCCTTTCGCGTCGGGCGATGTCAGCGTCGCGTGCGCGATGCCGCTCGCGCCGGCAAGACCGGTCGCCGCCAGCGCGCCGAGCGAGCGCAGCGCGCGGCGGCGATTTTCAAACACTTCGCGCGGTGTGATTTCATGACCCGCGATATCACCGCCGTAGAGATGGCGGTTTCGTCTGATCCACATGTGCATTCCTTCCATTGCGGCGCTGATCGCCCATACGAGGAGAACAGCAGATTCAATACCCGTATTCCAGCGCAAAACGAAAAAAAACCGCCAGCGCGATGCATGGCGGTTCTTTTCGCGTCGACGTCGGCCAATCAGAGCTTGCCGTAGCTGTGCAAGCCCGAGAGGAACATGTTCACGCCGAGGAACGCGAACGTCGTGACGACCAGGCCGGTGAGCGCCCACCATGCCGCCGCCGCGCCGCGCAGGCCCTTCATCAGGCGCATGTGCAGCCACGCCGCGTAGTTCAGCCAGACGATCAGCGCCCAGGTTTCCTTCGGGTCCCAGCTCCAGTAGCCGCCCCACGCTTCCGCGGCCCACAGCGCGCCGAGAATCGTCGCGATGGTGAAGAACGCGAAACCGACGGCGATCGACTTGTACATCACGTCGTCGAGCACTTCGAGCGACGGCAGGCGATCCGCCATGAAGCCGCGCTGCTTCCCGAGATACGCGACGGACACCATCGCGGAGAGCGCGAAGCTGCCGTAACCGATGAAGTTCGCCGGCACGTGGATCTTCATCCACCAGCTTTGCAGCGCGGGCACGAGCGGCTGAATCTGCTGCGCGTCGCGGGCGATCGAATACCACATCAGGAACCCGACCGCCGCGCTGATCACGAGTAGCACGAACGCGCCCAGCGCGCGCGTCGAATAATGCTGCTCGTAGTAGAGATAGAACAGCGACGTGATCAGGCAGAACAGCACGAACACTTCATACAGATTCGAGATCGGAATATGACCGACGTCCGTGCCGATCATGTACGACTCGTACCAGCGCACCATCATGCCGGTGAAGCCCATCAGCACCGCGACCCAGGTCATGCGCGAGCCGATCGCGCCTCCGGTCTGCGAGCGCGTCACGAGGCCGATCCAGTAGAACAGCGTCGCGAGGATGAACAGCGCGCTCATCCACAGGATCGCGGACTGGCTCGACAGGAAGTACTTGAGGAAGAAATTGGTGTCGGCGCGCGCCAGATCGTGCTGGTAGAGCTGGATCGAGAAGAGCGACATGATCGCGATCATCGCGATCAGCAGACGCACTGGTTTCCAGCGCCAGCCGAGCACAGTAAAAGTCGGCACCGCGCCGATCAGCACGGCCGTGTCGTACACGTCCATGTACGCGTGATAGCGATTCAGCGCGAAGCCCGCGCCCGCGACCATCGCGAGGGCGAACAGCCAGTCGATGGGCGTGAGGCGCCGCAGGAACGGACGGTCGTCGAACGTGGCGACATCGGGCAATCCGCCCGGCGCCGGACGTTCCATCTTGGCGGATGCGTGGGAGGAAGTCTGAGAAAGGTCCATGATCTTACCGTGTTGAAACTTCCGAGCTCGAAGCCTCGGATTGCGTTTGCGCCGTGGCAGCGCCGGATGCCGGGGACGGATCGGACGGCTTCGCGCCGAGCGCCGCAGCGATCTGCGCGCGCGTACGCACGAATTCCTTTTCGAAGTCGAGGGTCCGGCGCGCGGTGGACATCGCCATCAGCACGCTCGCGCCGCCTTGTCCCGCATCTTTGAGCCAGAACCAGAGCCGGCGCTCGCGCACGTAGAACATCGCGAAAATGCCGACGACCAGCAGAAGGCTGCCAAGATACACCAGATTCTTGCCCGGCGCGCGCGTCAACTGGAATACCGAAGCTTGCACCTGCTTGAAGTTGTCAAGTTGCAGAAAGACCGGCGAACCGTACAGAAAGCTGTCAGAAAGCGCATTGATGGACGCCTGCACGAACGCCGAGTTCTTCTCATCCACTTTAGCCGCGGGAAGGCCGTTTTGCTCTCGGGAAATCTGCCATACGTCCCACATCGCGCCTTCCAGCATGCGCATCAACAGACCGGCGGCTTTCTCCTGCTCGCCCTTCGGCACCGAGCGGTCGATGAACATCGCGATGCTCTGGAAACCGCCAATCATCTGAGGATTCGCGACTGCCTTGCCGTTTTCGTCCACGCCGGCGAACAGATTCAGCACGCGATTGGCGCTCTCTTCCAGATGCTTCTGAAGATCGCCGTTTTCCTGCGGCACGGAGCGCAGTGCGAAACGATGCGCCGCTTCGGCGCGCGTCGCAGGCGTGGCGAGCGCGGCGCGCAGATCCATCCACTGCTTGACGGTGCCTTGCTCGTCGGCGGGAATGCGCAGATAACGGAACGGATCGTTCGGGCTCAGGCGCATGCCCGCGAGGAACATGCGCTGGCCGCTGACATCGACCGGCAGCATGTAGTTGCTGTATTCGCGCGCCTGGCCGTCCGTGCCGCGCACCTTGTATTGCACCGACGGGCCGATATTGCGCAGATCGGTCGGCTTCGAGGTTTTCGCGCCGGAGCCTAAACGTTCGTCGAACGCGTCGCGCAGCGTCTCCTTCTTGCCGACGCCGCGCGCGTCGGGCGCGCCGTTGCCGTCGGTCATGTTCTCGACGTTGATCGCTCGGAAATCGGTGAACTCGACCGTCTCGCCCTGCGCGCCCACGAACTGCGCGCCGATGGGCGCCGTGCCGCCGATCGTGCCGCTGAACGGCGCGGTCTTCGCGCTGCCGCCGGTCATCGGCCACGCGGTCATTTCGAGCTTCGAGCCACCGTCCTGAAAGCTCGACTGATAGATCGACACGCCGTCGTACGTGAACGGCTTGTTCACCTCGACGCGCGCCGGAATGCGTTTGCCGGTCTTGTGATCGATCACGACGATGTCACTCGCGAAGAGCTTCGGCATGCCGGTCGAGTAGTAATCGACGATGAACTTGTTGAGCTGAATGGAGAACGGCAGATCCTGAATGATCGAGCCGTCCTGCTGGTTCAGAATCGCCGTGCCGACGTATTGCCCTTCCGGCACCCACGCGTAGCCGCGGAACGTCGGGTTCGACGTGGACAGGCGATGCTCCGGCGGAATGTCGTTGATAACGGCGTTGGAGTTGATCGGCGTCTTGTTGAACATCCACATCTGCAGCTTGATGGGCAGATTGCTGTCGAGCAGCCCGCCGATGCAGATCACGACGATCGCCAGATGCGCCGAGATATATCCGATCTTCGTCATCGCGCCGCGCTTGCCCGCGATGAGCGTCGCTCCGTTGTCGGTCTGCCGCGTGACGGTGCGATAGCCCATCTTGGCGGCGAGACGCTCGAGCGTCGCGGCCGTCTGCGCGCGGTTGCTCGAAACCGTGAACTCGCCCTTGTGGTGGAACGCGCGCAGGCCACCTTCGTGCACGCGATCCTTCCAGCTCTTGATGTCCGCGATCATCTTCGGGCTGTTGCGGATCACGCACAGCGAAACCGAGATCACGAGGAAGATGAGGATCAGCATGAACCACCATGCGCTATACACGGTGTAGATGCTCAAGCCCCGGAAGATGTCCGCCCAGAACGGGCCAAACTGATTGACGTAGTTGGGATACGGATCGTCCTGCGTGAGCACCGTGCCGATGATGCTCGCGATCGCCAGGATGACCAGCAGCGCGATGGCGAAGCGCATGGAACTCACGAGTTCGACGAAATGCCTGACTGCGCGGCGACTCGACTTCGACTGCATACCCGATGTGGTGACGCTCATTCAAACTCCGACTGGACAGCAAAAAAGGGTGGAGACGCTGGCGGTCTGACAGACCGACGTCCCACCCTTTTCTTGTTTTCGCGCCGGTCTTCTCGGATATCCGGGACCGGCTTCGTGTTTGTGGGCGGCTCCCGTGTTGGCTGGGAACCGCTGGACGCTGCTTGCTGCGGTTAATGCAAACCGGCGATGTAATCCGCCACCGCCTTCATCTCCGCTTCGTTCAGGCGCGAGGAAATCTGGTGCATCGGCTCGCTGTTGTTGCGCTGCCCCGATGCGAAGGCGTTCAACTGGGCCACCGTGTAATCGCCCCACTGCCACGACAGCCGCGGATACTGCACCGGAATGCCCATGCCCGTCGCGCCGTGGCACGCCGCGCACGCCGGCACGCCCTTGTCCGCGATGCCGCCGCGATAAATCTTCTGACCCAGCGCGACGTCATTCTTGTCGCGCGCGTAGTTGGGCTTGGCCTTCTGCTGGGAGAAGTATGTCGCGACGTTCAACATGTCCTGATCCGACAGCGCGCCCGCTATGCCCGCCATGATCGGATTGTTGCGCGCCGGTGCCTTCGCGCCCGGCTGCGTCTTGTAATCCTTCAGTTGCTTGACGATGTATTCCGCGTGCTGGCCCGCGAGTTTCGGAAACGCCGCTCCGGCACTGTTTCCGTCCGCTGCGTGACACGCCGCGCACACCTGGGTTGCGATGGCCTGCCCCCTCGCCACATCCGGCTTCGCCGGTTGCGCGGGTTCCGCCGCGCTCGCTGACACCGCTACCGCTAAACCACTCAAACCTGCACCGAAAGCCGCCGCTGCCCGAATCACCACCAGAGACCTGTACAGTCGGTTCATTCGCGTACCCTGTTTTTCGTCTTGTGAGAATGTGAGGTTCTGCAAAAAACGACGGCGACCGATTATCGCCGCAAGATACCCGAACTCGCTGAACGAAGAGGCTCAAAAAGTGCCCCGAAACTGTCTCGCTCCTGTCGATAAGAGTTGGCGCTTTAGCGCCTTACTCCGATCCCGTGCAAAGCTGTGGGTGAAGCCTGCGGCGTGGGTCTTGCGTGCCCGTGCTGATCTTTAAAAATCCGTCGTATTGTACAATAACCCGCTACACGCAAAGACGCCAGTCGGGGCATGCCCAGTATTCGCCGGCTTCTCAAGGCTTCTGGTATTCACCCCTCACTCGATTGGGTCCGCCAATGTCATTTCTGCTTCACCAATCCCGCTTCTTCACGACCGTCAATCATCTGCGCGACCTGCCGCCCACGCCGCAGCCCGAAATCGCCTTTGGTGGACGTTCCAACGCGGGTAAATCGACCGCTATCAACGTGTTGTGCAACCAGAAGCGGCTCGCGTTCGCGAGCAAGACACCGGGGCGCACGCAGCACATCAATTACTTTTCGGTCGGCCCGCAAGACGCGCCGACCGGCTTTCTCGTCGATCTTCCGGGCTACGGTTACGCCGAAGTGCCGGGCGCCGCGAAAGAGCACTGGCAACGGCTGCTGTCCACGTATCTGCAGAGCCGCGCGCAACTGTGCGGCATGATCCTGATGATGGATTCGCGCCGCCCGCTGACCGATCTCGATCGCATCATGATCGACTGGTTCGCGCCCACCGGTAAGCCGATCCACGCGCTCCTCACAAAATGCGACAAATTGACGCGACAGGAGATGACCAACGCCCTGCGCGCGACCAAGAAGTCTTTCGCTGAATTCAGGGACGCGGGTTATCGCGGCGAGCTGACCACGCAGCTTTTCTCCGCGATGAAGCGCGTGGGTCTCGATGAAGCGCATGAAAAGATCGAAAGCTGGCTGATCCCTGAGGAAGCGGGCAAGAACGCGGAAGAAGACGCCGCCGAGTGACGTTCGCCGAATGGCGGCGGCATAAAAAAACCCGCCGCATGACGGCGGGTTAATAGCCTAATCGAATATCGACAGGCACCCGCTCAGGGAGGAGAAGCGGGGAGTCCGGCGGCAAGCGCCTCGCTCGATCGGTATGATATACCATTGTCTCAAAACGGTTTCAGACGCCGCCAAGTACTTGTTCGGCAAGGCTTTACGCGTTTCGAAACACGTTTTCGACCTCCCCTGAAGACCATCCAATTCGAGTCGAACCATGAGCTTCTATCCCCACCATCGCCCGCGCCGCATGCGCCGCGATGACTTCTCGCGTCGGCTGATGCGCGAAAATGTCCTCACGACGAACGATCTCATTTATCCGGTGTTCATCGTCGAGGGAACGAACGTGCGGCAAGATGTCGCGTCGATGCCCGGCGTCGAGCGCACGTCCGTCGACCTGCTGATGAAGGTCGCCGAGCAGTGCGTCGAACTGGGCGTGCCGGTGCTGTCGCTGTTCCCGGCTATCGAGCCGTCGCTCAAGACGCCGGATGGCCGCGAAGCCACCAATCCCGAAGGCCTGATTCCGCGCGCCGTGCGCGAGTTGAAGAAAAACTTCCCGATGCTCGGCGTGCTCACCGACGTCGCGCTCGATCCGTACACGAGCCACGGCCAGGACGGCGTGCTCGACGAAGAAGGCTACGTGAAGAACGACGAAACGAGCGAAATCCTCGTCGATCAGGCGCGCGTGCAGGCTGAGGCGGGCGTGGATATCGTCGCGCCGTCGGACATGATGGACGGGCGCATCGGCGCGATTCGCGAAATGCTGGAAAGCGACGGCCATATCCACACGCGCATCATGGCTTACGCGGCGAAATACGCGTCGGCGTTCTACGGCCCGTTCCGCGATGCCGTCGGCTCGGCCGCGAATCTGGGCAAGAGCAACAAGATGACGTATCAGATGGACCCCGCCAACACCGACGAAGCGATGCGCGAAGTGCGCATGGATATCGAGGAAGGCGCGGACATGGTGATGGTCAAGCCCGGCATGCCGTATCTCGATATCGTGCGCCGCGTGAAGGACGAGTTCCGCTTCCCGACGTACGCGTATCAGGTGAGCGGCGAGTACGCGATGATCAAGGCCGCCGCACAGAACGGCTGGATCGATCACGACAAGGTGATGATGGAAGCGCTGCTAGCGTTCAAGCGCGCGGGCGCGGATGGCGTGCTGACGTACTTCGCGCTGGACGCCGCGCGCATCCTGCGGGCGTCGAAGTAACACGACCGGGCGTCGGATGTGAAAAGGGCGATGCGTCGAATGCATCGCCCTTTTTGTTTATCCGCTGACTTTGTCGAGACTCTTCAGGAACCTGTCCGCCGACTCGTAGCCAACCACGCGCGCAACCTCGTTGCCCTGCGCATCGAAAAAGATGATGCCGGGCGGGCCGAACAGCTTGAAGCGCCTGAGCAGGGCCTGGTCGTCCGTGTTGTTGGCGGTGACGTCCGCGCGCAGGAGATTCAGTTGCGCGAGACGCGCCTGCACGCGGGCGTCGGAAAATGTGAGCTTCTCCATTTCCTTGCACGACACGCACCAGTCGGCGTAGAAGTCGAGCATCGCGGGTTTCGCGGCAGCCTTGACCGCCGAATCGAGTTCCGATGATGAGCGCACCGGCGCGAACGTCGGTCCTTGCGCTTGCGTGCTAGCGGCCGACGATGAATCCCCGCGTGAAGCCAGCACCGCGAGCGGGCGCAGCGGATCCGTGGAACCCGCAGCGAGGCCGACGAGCACTGCTGCCCCCCAGATCGCGAACGCGGCGCCGAGCCCGCGTCCGAGTCGCGTCCAGACGCTCCCCGACGCAGCCGGCGCGAACAGCCCTAGCGACACCGCCGCGATCAGCAGCCAGAGCGCCGCGAGCAGCATTTGCGCGACGACGCCGAGCACCGGCCACACGATCCACAGCGCCGCCGCAAGCAGGACGACGCCGAAGAACACCTTCACGCCGTCCATCCACGCGCCGGCGCGCGGAAGGATCGCGCCCGCGCCCAATCCGATGACCAGCAGCGGCACGCCGAGTCCGACGCCCATCGCGAAGAGCGCCGAACCGCCGAGCACGGCGTTGCCGGTATGCGCGATGAACGCGAGTACGGCGAACAGCGGCGCCGTCATGCACGCGCCGACAACGAGCGCGGAAAGCGCGCCCATTACCGCGACCGCCGCGAACTTGCCGCCGCTGCGCTTCTGCGACGCCTCGTTCACGCCGCTCTGCCAGCGCGCCGGCAAAGCGATATCCACGCCCGAAATCAGCGCGATCGCGAACGCCGCGAGCAGCACGCCGAATGCGCCGAGCACCCACGGATTCTGCAGCCACGCACCGAGACTCTGGCCGATCAGCGCCGCGGCCACGCCGAGCACCGTATAGACGAGCGCCATGCCGATCACATACGACACCGACAACGCGAATCCGCGCGAACGCGTCACGCGCGCGCCTTCGCCGACGATGATCGCGGAAAGAATCGGGATCATCGGGTACGAGCACGGCAACAAGCTCAGCACCACGCCCGCCAGAAAATACAGTCCGACGATGGTGAAAAATCCGCCGCCTTCGAGCATGGATTGCGCGTAATCGGCGCTGGTCACGCGCTCGAACCACGAGGTTTGCGAATCGGTCGCGGGCGCGCTCGGAGCGACACCGGCCGGCTGAAGCGCATCGCCGCGCACGCGATACGTCTTTTCCATCGGCGGATAACAGATGCCCTGATCCGCGCAACCTTGCGATGTCACCGCCAGTTCGAACGGACCCTTCGCCTCCGTGACCGGAATGCGGATAAGCAACTCGCCGCGATACGTCTCGACGTCCTTGTTGAACGTCTGATCGAAGTGCACCTTTCCGGCAGGCAATTGCGCCGCACCGATCGTCGCATCACCGCTCTTCACCGCGAAGGCGAAGCGCTCGCGGTACATGTAATAGCCGTCCGCGATCTTGTAGCGGACATCGATTTCGCCGGGCTTTTCGGTCGCGCTGAACTTGAACGCGACGTCGGGATCGAGGAAATCGTCGGCTGCGCGCGCGGCGCCGGAGAGCAGCGCGAACGCGATCAGGAACAGGAACGCGCCGAAAAACCGCCGCGTGATGAGACGAGAAAACTCAAACATGAAGAGGACGCTGCGTTTCTACGTTGACCCACTGACCGTAGCCCGGCGAGGCATCGACCTGCCAGACGAGGATTTCGGGCGTTTCATACGGATGCCGGACGTCGATGAAGCGCTGCAACTCATCGCTGCGCGCGACGCTCGTCTTGAACAGCAACTGCACTTCCTGCGACGACTCCAGCGCGCCCTTCCAGTGATATTGCGACGACACCGCGCCCAGATTGGTCACGCACGCGGCGAGCCGCGTTTCCAGAACCGCCTGCGCGAGCGCATCGGCTGCGGCGGCATCGGGCAGCGTCGACAACATCAAAACGACGGGAACGTTCACACAGGACTCCGTGAAGGCGAGCAGGCCAATTACGTATCGTAGCATCGGCGGCTGGCACGCACTTTTACGCTCCGGCGCGCTGAAGGGTCGCGGCAAAAATGGAACACGCACAAAGCAAAAAGGCCAGACTTCGAGCCTGGCCTTTCTACTAACAACCGAAGACGGGATTTATTCCGCTTCTTGCACTTCTTCCGTCTCTTCGACTTCCGGGCGATCCATCAGCTGGACCAGCGCCATCGGTGCGTTGTCGCCGACGCGGAAACCGAACTTCAGGATGCTCAGGTAGCCACCCGGGCGGTTCGCGTAGCGCGGGCCGAGGACGTCGAACAGCTTCGCGACGGAATCACGATCGCGCAGGCGGTTGAACGCCAGACGGCGGTTCGCGAGCGACGGCTTCTTGCCCAGCGTGATGAGGGGCTCGACAACCTTGCGCAGTTCCTTGGCCTTCGGCAGCGTCGTCTTGATGACTTCGTGCTCGATGAGCGAATTCGACATATTGCGGAGCATTGCCAGACGATGGCTGCTCGTGCGGTTCAGTTTCCGCAGACCATGCTTGTGACGCATTTTTCAGCTTCCTATAACGAGTTTAGAGCCAGCTCTTCTATTGCTCCCTGATTCGGGGCACGGGCCGGTCGGAGAAAAGCAAGACGCGGATTTTAAAGCAAAATCCGCGTCTTTGACAACAACGCTTCGACTCTGGTCTTACTTGTCGAGACCGGCCGGCGGCCAGTTTTCGAGCTTCATACCGAGCGTCAGGCCACGCGAAGCGAGCACTTCCTTGATCTCGTTCAGCGACTTGCGGCCCAGATTCGGCGTTTTCAGCAGTTCGTTTTCCGTACGCTGGATCAGATCGCCGATGTAGTAGATGTTCTCGGCCTTCAGGCAGTTCGCGGAACGAACCGTGAGTTCGAGGTCATCGACCGGACGCAGCAGGATCGGATCGATCTGCGGTGCGCGCGACGGCGCTTCCGCTGCCGCTTCGGTGCCTTCCAGCGCCGCGAACACGGACAGTTGATCGACCAGAATGCGAGCCGACTGGCGGATCGCTTCTTCCGGCGAAATCACGCCGTTGGTCTCGATGTTCATCACGAGCTTGTCGAGGTCGGTACGCTGTTCGACACGCGCGCTTTCCACGGCATAGCTCACGCGGCGAACCGGCGAGAACGACGCGTCCAGCACGATGCGGCCGATGATCTTCGCCGACTCTTCGCCGTAACGACGCACGTTGCCCGGCACGTAGCCGCGGCCCTTTTCAATCTTGATCTGAACGTCGAGCTTGCCGCCCTTCGACAGGTGCGCGATCACGTGTTCCGGATTGATGACCTCGCAGTCGTGCGCGAGTTCGATATCGCCGGCCGTGACGACGCCTTCGCCTTCCTTGCGCAGCGTCACCGTGACTTCGTCGCGGTTGTGCAGCTTGAAGACGACGCCCTTCAGGTTCAACAGCAGGTTGACCACATCCTCTTGCACACCATCGAGCGTCGAGTATTCGTGCACGACGCCTGCGATCGTCACTTCGGTCGGCGCGTAGCCGATCATCGACGACAGCAGCACGCGCCGAAGCGCGTTACCCAAGGTGTGGCCATAGCCGCGTTCAAACGGCTCCATAACCACTTTCGCGTGGTTCTCACCAAGCGATTCAACTGCAATGATCTTGGGCTTCAACAAACTGGTTTGCATAGGTTTTCCTTTTCAATACCCTCGGCTCGTTACACCGATAAGGCTGACCGGTAACAACCTGAAAATAAACAGCCGAGGCCACCCCTTGCCACGAGCAATCAGGCTCCCCCGGCTGTCTATCCGATTACCGCCGCGATTAACGCGAATACAATTCGACGATCAGGCTTTCGTTGATGTCGCCGGCGATATCGCTACGCTCGGGCATCGACTTGAACGTGCCTTCGAACTTCTTCTCGTCGACCGACACCCAGCTCGGCATGCCGCCTTGCTGCGCCAGCGAGAGGGCTTCGACGATACGTGCCTGCTTGCGCGACTGTTCGCGCACGGACACGACGTCACCCGACTTCACTTGCAGCGAGGGGATGTTCGCGACTTGGCCGTTCACCATGATCGCCTTGTGGCTCACGAGCTGACGTGCTTCCGCGCGCGTCGAGCCGAAGCCCATGCGATAGACGACGTTGTCGAGACGCGACTCGAGCAATTGCAGCAGGTTTTCGCCCGTCGGGCCCTTGCGGCGGTCGGCTTCAGCGAAGTAGCGGCGGAACTGACGCTCCAGAACGCCGTAGATACGCTTCACTTTTTGCTTTTCGCGCAATTGGGTGCCGTAGTCGGACGTACGCGCGCCCGAGATGCGGCCGTGCTGGCCGGGCTTGCTGTCGAGCTTGCACTTGTCGGCGAGCGAGCGGCGTGCGCTCTTCAGGAACAGATCGGTGCCTTCACGGCGGGACAGCTTGGCTTTGGGACCGGTATAGCGTGCCACTTTGCATCCTTAAATATTGATCACGCAGACTAACGAGGTACTTCGATCTGCGCTAGTCCGAACCCTTTGGGTCGAACGGTGGGCTTAGTAAAACTGCATAACGCACGAAACCCGCCGATACTTACGCATCGACAGGAAACATGCGGTTTGCGTCGGCGTATTAGATACGACGGCGCTTCGGCGGACGGCAGCCGTTGTGCGGGACCGGCGTAACGTCGGAGATCGCGGTGATCTTGATGCCAAGACCATGCAGCGCGCGCACCGCCGATTCACGGCCAGGACCGGGGCCCTTGATCCGCACTTCGAGGTTCTTCACGCCGTATTCCATTGCCACGCGGCCAGCCGATTCGGCTGCGACCTGGGCTGCAAACGGCGTCGACTTACGCGAGCCCTTGAAGCCCTGACCGCCCGAGGTCGCCCATGCCAGCGCGTTACCTTGACGATCGGTGATCGTGATAATGGTGTTGTTGAACGACGCGTGAACGTGAACCACGCCCTCGGCGACGTTCTTCTTGACCTTCTTGCGAACGCGTTGCGCCGCGGAGTTGTTCGAAGCCTTAGCCATTACGTTTTCCTGTAACTGTCAGTTCCGCTTACTTCTTCAGCGATTGCGCTGCACGACGCGGACCCTTGCGGGTACGTGCGTTCGTACGCGTACGCTGGCCACGCAGGGGCAGACCCTTGCGATGGCGCATGCCGCGGTAGCAACCCAAGTCCATCAGGCGCTTGATGTTCATCGTCACTTCACGGCGCAGATCGCCTTCGACGATGAACTTGCCCACTTCGTCACGCAGCTTTTCGAGGTCTGCGTCGGTGAGGTCTTTGACCTTCTTCGAAAATTCCACGCCAGCAGCGGTGCAGATGCCACGCGAACGCGTGCGGCCGATGCCGAAGATTGCCGTCAGGCCGATCTCGGTATGCTGGTGATTCGGGATGTTAACCCCTGCGATACGAGCCATTGTTTTTCCTCAAACAAAAAGCGCAAGCAAAAGCGCGGCGTTCAGCCTTGACGCTGTTTGTGGCGCGGATCAGAGCTGCAAATCACGCGCACAACGCCCTTGCGCTTGATGATCTTGCAATTGCGGCAAATGCGCTTAACCGATGCCATCACTTTCATGATATTACCCTTTTTTCTAAATCACTTCGCCCGGAACACGATCCGCGCACGAGACAGATCGTAAGGCGTCAATTCAACCGTAACCTTGTCGCCCGGCAGGATGCGGATGTAGTGCATCCGCATCTTTCCGGAAATATGCCCCAGGACCACATGGCCATTTTCCAATTTCACCCGGAAAGTAGCGTTGGGCAGGTTTTCGATGACCTCACCCTGCATCTGGATTACATCGTCTTTGGCCATAGTCCTAATTAACGCATCGGGACGTTGCCGCCCTTGAAGTTTGCCTTCTTGAGCAGCGACTCATACTGTTGCGACATAACGTACGACTGTACCTGAGCCATGAAGTCCATCGTGACGACGACAATGATCAGCAGCGACGTTCCACCAAAATAAAACGGCACGTTCCAGCGCAACACCAGAAACTCAGGCAGCAGGCACACGAATACGATGTAGATCGCACCGGCCAGCGTCAGACGCGTGAGGATGCGGTCGATATACCGTGCAGTCTGATCGCCCGGACGGATACCCGGAACGAAAGCACCGCTTTTCTTCAAGTTGTCGGCGGTCTCCCGGCTGTTGAACACCAGTGCGGTGTAGAAAAAGCAGAAGAAGACGATCGCCAACGCATACAGCAGCACGTACACAGGTTGACCGGGCTTGAGCGCTTCGGCCACATTGTGCAGCGTGTTCGCGAACCAGTTGGTGCGCGTACCCGAACTGAACCAGTTCAGGATGGTTGCCGGGAAGAGGATGATCGACGACGCGAAGATCGGCGGAATCACACCCGACATGTTCAACTTCAGCGGCAGATGGGACGACTGTCCGCCGTAAATCTTGTTACCGACCTGGCGCTTCGCGTAATTCACGAGGATCTTGCGCTGACCGCGTTCGATGAACACGACCAGATACGTGACCGCCGCGATCAGCACCACGATGATGATCGCCGAGATGATGCTCATCGAACCGGTGCGAACCAGCTCGAACAGACCACCGATCGCATTCGGGAAACCCGCCGCGATACCACCGAAGATGATGATCGAAATGCCGTTGCCGAGACCGCGCTCCGTGATCTGCTCACCCAGCCACATCAGGAACATCGTGCCCGTCACCAGCGTGACGACCGTCGTCAGCCGGAACACCATGCCGGGGTCCAGAACCAGAGCTGGCTGATTTTCCAGCGCAACTGCGATACCGAACGCCTGGAAGGTCGCCAGAACCACGGTGAAGATACGCGTGTACTGCGTGATCTTCCGTTGCCCCGCCTGTCCTTCCTTCTTCAACGCTTCCATCTGCGGCGAGACGATCGACAGCAACTGCATGATGATCGACGCCGAAATGTAGGGCATGATGCCCAGCGCAAAGATCGTGAATCGCGACAGCGCGCCACCCGAGAACATGTTGAACATGCCCAGGATGCCGCCCGACTGGCTTTGGAACAGCTTCGCCAGTTGATCCGGATCGATGCCGGGTACCGGAATATGCGCACCAATGCGGTAGACGATCAGCGCCAGCAGCAGGAACACTGCACGCCGACGCAGATCGCCGAATTTCGCCGCGCTTCGACCGGTTTTTGCGAGACTCGGGCTGTTAGCCAAGTACCTTCTCCGATGCTAGTGCTAGTAACGGCGATGAGCCAGTTACTCGGCGATCGAGCCGCCAGCGGCTTCGATCGCTGCACGGGCGCCTGCCGTTGCCGTCAGACCCTTGACCGTGACCTTGCGCGTGATTTCGCCGGTCTTGATGATCTTCGCGCTCTTGATGAGCTCGCCGACCAGACCCGCTTGCTTCAGCGCCAGGAGATCGATCTCGTCGACCGGCAGCTTTTCCAGATCAGCCAGGCGCACTTCACCGACGAATTCCTTCGTCAGCGAGGTGAAGCCACGCTTCGGCAGACGACGCTGCAGAGGCATCTGACCGCCTTCGAAGCCGACCTTGTGAAAGCCGCCCGAACGCGATTTCTGACCCTTGTGGCCGCGGCCCGCGGTCTTGCCGAGGCCCGAACCGATACCGCGACCGACGCGACGCTTAGCGTGCTTCGCGCCTTCTGCCGGCTTCAGGTTATTCAATTCCATGTTCAACTCCTTGGATCCGTGGGTCGCGCTTAAGCGATGACCTTAACGAGGTACGAAACCTTGTTGATCATCCCGCGCACTGCCGGCGTGTCCTGCAGCTCGGAAACCGAGTTCAGGCGGCGCAGGCCGAGGCCACGCACCGTTGCGCGGTGCGATTCGCGGGTCCCGATCAGGCTCTTGACGAGCTGAACCTTGACAGTTTTTTCAGACATGGTGACCACCTTAGCCCAGAATGTCTTCGACGGACTTACCACGCTTCGCCGCGATGTCTGCCGGGGTCGACTGCTTGCGCAGGCCGTCCAGCGTCGCACGAACGAGGTTGTACGGGTTCGTCGAACCGTGGCTCTTGGCCACGACGTTTTGCACGCCCATCACGTCGAACACTGCGCGCATCGGGCCGCCAGCGATCACACCGGTACCGTCCTTCGCCGGAGCGAGGAGGACTGCGGATGCGCCGTGCTTACCGTGCACTTCGTGTTGCAGCGTGCCGTTCTTCAGGGGCACCTTGAACATGTTGCGGCGGGCTTGTTCCATTGCCTTCTGAACGGCAACCGGAACTTCCTTTGCCTTGCCCTTGCCCATGCCGACGCGGCCATCACCGTCGCCAACCACGGTCAGTGCGGCGAAACCGAGAATCCGGCCACCCTTCACGACCTTGGTCACGCGGTTGACCGAAATCATCTTTTCGCGCAGGCCATCGTCGCGTTCGTCAGCCTGAACTTTCGCTTGCATCTTTGCCATGACGAATTCTTCCCTTAGAACTTGAGCCCGGCTTCGCGCGCCGCATCAGCCAGCGCCTTCACGCGGCCGTGGTAGCGGAAACCCGAGCGGTCAAAGGCGACGGATTCGATGCCGGCTGCCTTGGCCTTTTCGGCGATACGCTTGCCGATCAGGGTCGCAGCGGTGACGTTGCCGCCCTTGCCCGACTTGTCGGCCAGTTCAGCACGCACTTCAGCTTCCAGCGTCGAGGCGCTTGCCACGACCTTCGTGCCGCATGCCGAGAACACTTGCGCGTAGATATGCGTATTCGTGCGATGCACGGCCAGACGCGGAACCTGCAGCTCAGCGATCTTGATACGCGTCTGACGAGCGCGGCGCAGGCGAGATTGAGTCTTATCCATGATTGCGCACCCTTACTTCTTCTTCGTTTCTTTGAGGATCACGACCTCGTCGGAATAACGCACGCCCTTGCCCTTGTACGGCTCAGGCGGACGATAGCCGCGCACTTCTGCTGCGGTCTGTCCGACTTTCTGCTTGTCGATCCCCTTGATCACGATTTCGGTCTGCGACGGGGTTTCAGCCTTGACGCCTTCCGGCATCTGGTGCACCACGGGGTGCGAGAAACCCAGCGACAGGTTCAGCTTGTCGCCTTGCGCTTGCGCACGATAACCAACGCCAACCAGCGTCAGCTTGCGCTCGAAACCCTTGGTAACGCCCTGCACCATGTTCGCCAGGAGGGCGCGCATCGTGCCGGACATCGCGTTCGCTTCGCGGCTTTCGTCCGTCGGAGCCAGCTTCAGCGTGCCATCTTCGTTCGTCACGGCGACCAGCTTGTTAGCCGATTGCGAGATCGTGCCGAGCGGACCCTTCACGGTGATGACGTCGCCCTTGATCGCCACTTCCGCGCCTTGCAGCGCGATCGGGCTTTTACCTACTCGAGACATGTATCTTCTCCTTAGGCGTTAAGCGACGTAGCAGATGACTTCGCCGCCGACGCCGTTCTGGCGCGCCTTGCGATCGGTCATCACACCCTTCGGCGTCGAGACGATGGCAACGCCCAGGCCGTTCATGACCTGCGGAATGTCGTTGCGACCGCGGTACACGCGCAGACCAGGCTTCGAGACGCGCTCGAGGCGCTCGATAACCGGACGGCCAGCGTAGTACTTCAACGCGATGTTCAATTCGATCTTCGCACCTTCAGCCTTCACCGCGAAGTCGTCGATATAACCTTCGTCCTTCAAAACCTGCGCAATCGCAACCTTGACTTTCGACGAGGGCATAGTCACCGAAACCTTCTCAACCATCTGCGCATTGCGGATGCGAGTCAGCATATCGGCGATAGGATCACTCATGCTCATTTATGTTTCTCCTATTACCAGCTCGCCTTGGTCAGGCCAGGGATTTCGCCGCGGAAAGCGATTTCACGAATCTTGCCGCGTGCGAGTCCGAACTTGCGGAACGTGCCACGCGGACGACCCGTGATCGCGCAGCGGTTGCGCTTGCGAGTGGGGTTCGAATTACGGGGCAGTTGTTGCAGCGCCAGACGCGCGAGGTAACGCTCTTCGTCCGACTTGCTTGCGTCGTCGATCACAGCCTTCAGCTCAGCACGCTTCGGAGCGTACTTGGCTGCCAGGCGCGCGCGCTTCTTTTCACGTTCGATCAGTGCCAGTTTAGCCACGGTAACCTCAGTTTCTGAACGGGAACTTGAAGCCGGCGAGCAATGCCTTTGCTTCTTCGTCGGTCTTCGCAGTCGTCGTGATGCTGATGTTCAGCCCACGCAGCGCGTCGATCTTGTCGTAGTCGATTTCGGGGAAAATGATCTGCTCTTTCACACCGATGTTGTAGTTACCACGGCCGTCGAACGCCTTTCCCGACACGCCACGGAAGTCACGCACGCGAGGCAGCGCAACCGTCACGAAACGGTCCAGGAATTCGTACATGGCATTGCCACGCAGGGTAACCATCGTGCCAATCGGGTAGCCTTCGCGGATCTTGAAACCAGCGATTGCCTTACGCGACTTGGTGATAACCGGCTTCTGGCCGGCGATCTTCGTGAGGTCGCCAACGGCGTGCTCAAGGACCTTCTTGTCAGCGACGGCTTCGCCAAGACCCATGTTCAGGGTGATCTTGGTGAGGCGCGGCACTTCCATGACCGACTTGTAACCGAACTTTTCAACCAGTTGCGGCACAACCTTTTCTTTGTAAATCTCTTGCAGACGAGCCATTTTTTAACTCCGCGTCAGGCGTTGAGCGTGGCGCCGGTCGACTTCAAGAAGCGAACCTTCTTGCCGTCTTCGACCTTGATGCCAACGCGCGATGCCTTGCCGTTCGCGTCGACCAATGCGACGTTCGAAATATGCAGCGGCATCGTTTTGGCTTCCACGCCGCCCGTCGTACCCTTCATCGGGTTCGGCTTCACGTGCTTCTTGACGAGGTTGATACCCTCGACCGTCACACGATCTTCCCCAACGGCCAGCACGGTGCCGCGCTTGCCCTTGTCCTTGCCGGTGGTGACGATGACTTCGTCACCCTTGCGAATCTTGTTCATCGCGACTCCTTACAGCACTTCCGGCGCGAGCGAAACGATCTTCATGAATCGTTCGCTACGCAGTTCACGCGTAACCGGCCCAAAAATACGCGTGCCGATCGGCTCGAGCTTCGTGTTCAACAGAACGGCGGCATTGCCATCGAACTTGATGAGCGAGCCATCTTGGCGACGCACGCCCTTGGCCGTACGAACGACCACGGCGTTGTAAATTTCGCCCTTTTTCACGCGTCCGCGCGGCGTCGCTTCCTTGACGGTCACCTTGATGATGTCGCCAATGCTTGCGTAACGACGCTTCGAGCCGCCGAGCACCTTGATGCACATGACTTCACGCGCACCCGTGTTGTCGGCCACTTCAAGCCGAGTTTCGGTCTGGATCATGGTTTATCTTTCCCAACTTAATCCGATTGCACCACCATGGCACAGCCGGTCAGTCTTGGTCCCGTCAGCCAAATGGCTGCTTGGGTTAGAACAGGCAGCAACGGCAGACGAAACCCGCCATCGCAATCCGGTGAATCTGTCGACTCAGGCTGGCGCCCAAGCCGGCTTCCCCCACCAATTTCGCCCGCGACGGGGCTCCCACAAAGAGGGAAGACCGAGATTATAACAAATAATCCCGGTCTTGCAAGCGAAACTTACTGCGATACAACTACTTACAGCATCGCCTAACTTCGGCTTCAGATCACGCGAGCGGCTTCAACCAGCTTCGACACAACCCAGGCCTTCGTCTTCGAAATCGGACGGGTTTCCTGGATTTCGACGAGATCGCCTTCGTTGTACGTGTTCGCGTCATCATGCGCGTGATACTTCTTCGAGCGCACGACGTACTTGCCGTAGATCGGATGCTTCACGCGGTGCTCGACCAGCACGGTGACCGTCTTGTCCATCTTGTTGCTGACGACCTTGCCGACCAGCGTCCGCTTGAGCGAGGTTTTTACGCTATCGTTCATTTCTGGTTCGCCTTCTCGGTCATGACGGTGCGCACACGTGCGATGTCGCGACGGACCTTCTTCAGCTGGCTCGTGTTCGTGAGCTGCTGGGTCGCGAGCTGCATACGCAAGCCAAATTGCGCCTTGAGCAGGTCCGACAGCTCCTTGTTGAGCGCGGCCTGGTCTTTCTGGCGAAGTTCAGTTGCCTTCATCATTTACTCCTTAGGCGCCGAGCTGACGGACGACGAAGTACGTCTTCAGCGGCAGCTTCGCTGCAGCCAGACGGAACGCTTCGCGCGCCAGTTCTTCGGTGACACCGTCCATTTCGTACAGCATCTTGCCCGGTTGAATTTCAGCGACGTAGTACTCAGGGTTACCCTTACCGTTACCCATACGCACTTCGGCCGGCTTTTGCGAAATCGGCTTGTCCGGGAAGATACGGATCCAGATCCGGCCGCCACGCTTGATGTGACGCGTCATTGCACGACGCGCCGCTTCGATTTGACGCGCGGTCAAACGGCCACGACCGATGGCCTTCAGACCGTACTCACCGAACGACACCGCGTTGCCGCGCGTCGCCTTGCCGGTGTTACGACCCTTTTGCTCTTTGCGATACTTTCTGCGTTTCGGTTGCAGCATCGTTATTCTCCAGTCTTCGCGTCACCGCCACGGCGCGGGCCGCCACGGCGTGCACCTGCCGGGCCACCGCCTTCGCCATCGCGACGCGGACGGCGATCGCCACCCGGACGTGCGTTACGGCGCGGACGCTTTTCTTCCGCCACTTCTTCCACGACCGGCGCTTCGTTACGGCCGAGGGTGTCGCCCTTGTAGACCCACACCTTCACGCCGATGATGCCGTACGTCGTCTTGGCTTCGGACGTCGCGTAGTCGATATCGGCACGCAGCGTATGGAGGGGCACGCGACCTTCGCGATACCACTCGGTACGAGCGATTTCGATACCGTTCAGACGGCCCGCGCTCATGATCTTGATGCCCTGGGCACCAAGACGCATCGCGTTCTGCATCGCGCGCTTCATCGCGCGGCGGAACATGATCCGGCGCTCGAGCTGCTGCGTGATGGAGTCAGCGATCAGCTGAGCATCGGTTTCCGGCTTGCGGATTTCTTCGATGTTGACGTGAACCGGAACGCCCATGCGCTTTTGCAGCTCGGCCTTCAGCAGTTCGATGTCTTCACCCTTCTTGCCGATGACAACGCCCGGACGCGAGCTGTAAATCGTGATGCGCGCGTTCTTCGCAGGACGCTCGATGACGACGCGGCCAACCGAAGCGTTCTTCAGCTTCTTCTTCAGATATTCACGAACACCGATGTCTTCCTGCAACATTGCCGCGAAATTGTTGTTGTTCGCGTACCAGCGCGAAGCCCAATTGCGGCTGACGGCCAAACGGAAGCCAGTCGGATGAATTTTCTGTCCCATCGTATGGCTCCTTAATTCCCGACCGTCACAGTGATGTGACAGGATTGCTTCTCGATGCGGTTACCGCGACCCTTGGCGCGTGCGGTGAAACGCTTCAGCGAAGCAGCCTTGTCGACGTAGATGCTCGTGATCTTGAGCTCGTCGATATCGGCGCCTTCGTTGTGTTCCGCATTCGCGATCGCAGAGAGCACGACCTTCTTGACGATACCCGCCGCCTTCTTCGGCGAGAACGTCAGGACGTTCAGCGCCTTGTCGACCGGCAGACCACGGATCTGGTCAGCCACAAGGCGCGTTTTCTGCGCCGAGATGCGGGCACCGCGATGAATTGCCTTCACTTCCATCTTGATTGCCCCTTATTTCTTGGCCTTCTTGTCGGCCGCGTGACCCTTGAACGTACGGGTCAGTGCGAACTCGCCAAGCTTATGGCCGACCATGTTTTCCGTGACGTACACCGGAACGTGTTGACGGCCGTTGTGAACAGCGATCGTCAGACCGATGAAGTCCGGCAGAATCGTCGAACGACGCGACCAGGTCTTGATCGGCTTCTTGTCACGCGTAGACGCAGCCGCTTCAACCTTCTTCAGCAAATGAGCGTCGCAGAACGGACCTTTTTTAGCAGAACGTGTCATTGCCTACTCCTTAACGCTTGTGACGGCGCTGGACGATCATCGTCGTCGTGCGCTTGTTGCTGCGGGTGCGATAGCCCTTCGTCGGCGTGCCCCACGGGCTCACCGGATCGCGACCTGCTGCCGTCTTACCTTCACCACCGCCGTGCGGGTGATCGACCGGGTTCATTGCAACGCCGCGCACCGTCGGGCGGATACCGCGCCAGCGGTTCGCGCCAGCCTTACCGATTTGACGGAGGCTATGCTCTTCGTTGCCCACTTCACCGATCGTCGCGCGGCACTCGACGTGCACGCGGCGGATTTCGCCCGAGCGCAGACGCACTTGAGCGTAGACGCCCTCGCGAGCCAGCAGCATGGCGGACGTGCCAGCCGAACGCGCCATTTGCGCGCCCTTGCCGGGCAGCATCTCGATGCAGTGGATCGTCGTACCGACCGGGATATTGCGGATCGGCAGAGCGTTGCCTGCGCGGATCGGCGCTTCCGAACCGGACATCAGCTGTGCGCCAACCGCCACGCCCTTCGGCGCGATGATGTAGCGACGCTCGCCGTCTGCGTACAGAACCAGCGCGATGTTCGCGCTACGGTTCGGGTCGTACTCGAGACGCTCGACCTTTGCCGGGATGCCGTCCTTGTTGCGACGGAAATCGACGATACGGTAATGCTGCTTGTGACCACCACCCTGGTGACGCGTGGTGATACGGCCGTTGTTGTTACGGCCCGCCGACTTGGATTGCGAATCGAGCAGCGCTGCGTGCGGCTTGCCCTTATGCAGATCCTTGTTGACGATCTTGACCATCGCGCGGCGACCCGGCGAGGTCGGCTTAACTTTCACGATTGCCATGATTACTTGGCCTCCGCTTCAAAGTTGATTTCCTGGCCGGGCTTCAGGCAGACGTACGCCTTCTTCACGTCCTTGCGCTTACCGTTGAAGCGGCCAAAGCGCTTTGCCTTGCCCTTCGTGACGAGCACGTTGACGGAATTGACTTCGACCTTGAACAGCAGCTCGACAGCAGCCTTCACTTCCTGCTTCGTGGCGTCCGGTGCGACTTCGAACACGACTTGTTCGTTCTTGTCGGCAACCAGCGTCGCCTTTTCGGAGATCACCGGCGCGAGCAGAACTTGCATCAAACGATGATCGTTTTTGCGAACTTCGCTCATGACAGCAACTCCTCGATCTGAGCGACCGCAGCCTTCGTGATCAGCACTTTCTTGAAGTAGATCAGCGAGAGCGGGTCGGCGTAACGCGGCTCGACAACTGCCACGTGGGCCAGGTTGCGCGACGCGAGGTACAGGTTTTCGTCGACCGTATCGGTAATCACCAACACGGAGTCGAGACCCATCGCCTTGAATTTTTCGGCCAGCAGCTTGGTCTTCGGAGCTTCGAGTACGAAGTCTTCGACGACTGCAATACGGCCTTCGCGAGCCAACTGCGAGAAGATCGAGCGCAGACCTGCGCGATGCATCTTCTTGTTGACCTTGTGCGAGAAGTTCTCTTCCGGCGAATTCGGGAAGATACGACCACCGCCACGCCACAACGGGCTCGACGACATACCGGCACGAGCGCGGCCCGTACCCTTCTGACGCCACGGCTTCTTGGTGGTGTGCTTGACCTGCTCGCGGTCCTTCTGCGCGCGGTTGCCGCTACGTGCGTTCGCCTGATAAGCGACGACGATCTGGTGAATCAGGGCTTCGTTGTAATCGCGACCGAACACGGTGTCCGATGCGTTCACGCCAGCGCCTTCCTGACCATTGGCATTCAGGAGCTTAAGTTCCATTATTTCGCTCCTTTCACAGCACGCGTCTTGACGGCCGGGGTCACGAAGACCTTGCCGCCCTTCGCACCCGGAACAGCACCGCGGACGAGCAGCAGATTGCGCTCAGCGTCGATGCGGGCGATTTCGAGGTTTTGAACCGTGACGGTCTCGTCACCGAGGTGACCCGTCATGCGCTTGCCCGGGAACACGCGACCCGGATCCTGCGCCATACCGATCGAACCCGGAACGTTGTGCGAACGCGAGTTACCGTGCGTCGCGCGACCGGATGCGAAGTTGTAGCGCTTGATCGTGCCGGCGTAGCCCTTACCAATCGACGTGCCTTGCACATCGACCTTCTGGCCGACTTCGAAAATATCCGTAGCGATGACAGCGCCGTTCGACAGTTCGCCTGCCTTGGCTGCATCGATATGGAATTCCTTGAGGATTTCACCGGCTTGAACGCCGGCTTTGGCGAGGTGGCCCGCCAACGGCTTCGTCACACGCGATGCGCGGCGAGTACCGAATGCAACCTGAACGGCGGTATAACCATCCGTTTCAACGGTCTTGATCTGCGTCACGCGGTTGTCCGACACGTCCAGCACGGTGACGGGGATCGAATCCCCCTCAGGCGTGAAGATACGGGTCATGCCAACCTTGCGACCTACGAGTCCAAGGCTCATCGTTTTCTCCATTCCCAACTGCGATTGGTCGGGGCTGATTTACAAATGCCGGCTTCGTTACGGGAAACTGGGTCGGCTATTCTTGCACCACTTTCTGCGCCTTTGAAGCGCATGGGCGCGAAAAGCCTTGGAGTATAACAAGGCTTTTCGAATCCTGCAAGCAATCAAAGACTTAGCTCTGTCCGACCTTGTTGTTGCCGATCAGCAGAGCTTTTGGGACTTACTGCAGCTTGATTTCGACGTCGACGCCTGCCGGCAGGTCGAGCTTCATCAGCGCGTCGACGGTCTTGTCCGTCGGATCGACGATGTCCATCAGGCGCTGGTGGGTGCGGATTTCGAGCTGGTCGCGCGACGTCTTGTTGACGTGCGGCGAACGCAGGATGTCAAAACGCTGAATACGCGTCGGCAGCGGCACCGGGCCACGGACGATCGCGCCAGTCCGCTTCGCCGTGTCGACGATCTCGGCTGCCGATTGATCGATCAGGCGATAGTCGAAAGCCTTCAGACGAATGCGGATTTTTTGGTTCTGCATGACGATTCCTTGAAAAGAGCGAGGCGGTATTGCACCGCACATGGGCAAAAGAGCGTAGGACCGGATATCCGTTGAGACGGACATCCGGCCCCGGTTTACTGCATTACTGCGACTTCAAATCGAGCAAGCCCGATATCTTACTCGATAATCTTTGCCACGACACCGGCGCCGACGGTACGGCCGCCTTCACGGATGGCGAAGCGCAGACCTTCTTCCATGGCGATCGGAGCGATCAGCTTCACCGTGATCGACACGTTGTCGCCCGGCATCACCATTTCTTTGTCCTTCGGCAGCTCGATCGAGCCCGTCACGTCCGTCGTACGGAAGTAGAACTGCGGACGGTAGTTGTTGAAGAACGGCGTATGACGGCCGCCTTCGTCCTTGCTCAGCACATACACTTCAGCCGTGAAGTGCGTGTGCGGCGTGATCGAACCCGGCTTGGCCAGAACCTGGCCGCGCTCCACGTCTTCACGCTTCGTGCCGCGCAGCAGGATACCAACGTTGTCGCCTGCCTGACCTTGGTCGAGCAGCTTGCGGAACATTTCCACGCCCGTGCAGGTCGTCTTCACCGTCGGCTTGATACCGACGATTTCGATTTCCTCGCCGACCTTCACCAGGCCACGCTCGATACGACCCGTCACCACCGTGCCGCGACCCGAGATCGAGAACACGTCTTCCACCGGCATCAGGAACGAACCGTCAACCGCGCGCTCCGGCGTCGGGATGTACGTGTCCAGCGCGTCGGCCAGGCTCATGATCGCCACTTCGCCCAGTTCGCCCGCGTCGCCTTCCAGCGCCAGCTTCGCCGAACCCTTGATGATCGGGGTGTCGTCGCCCGGGAAGTCGTACTTCGACAGAAGCTCACGCACTTCCATTTCGACGAGCTCGAGCAGTTCGGCGTCGTCCACCATGTCGCACTTGTTCAGGAACACGATGATGTACGGCACGCCGACCTGGCGAGCCAGCAGGATGTGCTCACGCGTTTGCGGCATCGGGCCGTCAGCGGCCGAGCACACCAGGATTGCGCCGTCCATCTGCGCCGCGCCCGTGATCATGTTCTTCACATAGTCAGCGTGGCCCGGGCAGTCGACGTGCGCGTAGTGGCGGTTAGCCGTTTCGTACTCGACGTGCGCGGTGTTGATCGTGATACCACGCGCCTTTTCTTCCGGCGCTGCGTCGATCTGGTCGTACGCCTTTGCTTCGCCGCCGAACTTCTTGGTCAGCACCGTCGTGATTGCTGCCGTCAGCGTGGTCTTGCCGTGGTCAACGTGACCGATCGTGCCCACGTTCACGTGCGGCTTGGTCCGCTCGAATTTACCTTTTGCCATGATTACCTTCTTTCAAAGTTTGGTTATCGGTTTAAAGCTTGTGGCTTGCGCCGAATTACATGCGGGAATTACTTACCCTTGGCGTTGATGATCGCTTCGGCGACGTTGCGCGGGGCTTCAGCGTAATGCTTGAACTCCATCGTGTACGTTGCACGGCCTTGCGTCAGCGAGCGCAGCGAGGTCGAGTAGCCGAACATTTCCGACAGCGGCACTTCGGCGCGAACAATCTTGCCGCCACCAATCATGTCTTCCATGCCCTGGACGATACCGCGACGGCCAGACAGGTCGCCCATCACGTTGCCCATGTAGTCTTCCGGCGTTTCGACTTCCACAGCCATCATCGGTTCGAGGATGACCGGGCTTGCCTTGCGCATTGCTTCCTTGAAGGCCATCGAACCGGCCATGCGGAACGCGTTTTCGTTCGAGTCCACGTCGTGGTACGAACCGAACGTCAGGTGCACCTTCACGTCCACCACCGGGAAGCCTGCCAGCACGCCCGACTTCAGCGTTTCCTGGATACCCTTGTCCACGGCCGGGATGTATTCGCGCGGAATCACGCCGCCCTTGATCTCGTCCAGGAACTCGTAGCCCTTGCCCTGCTCGTTCGGCTCGAGCGTGATGACCGCGTGACCGTACTGGCCGCGACCACCCGACTGCTTGACGAACTTGCCGTCGACATCTTCAGCCTTGCTGCGGATCGTCTCGCGGTAAGCAACCTGCGGCTTGCCGACAGTCGCTTCCACGTTGAACTCGCGGCGCATCCGGTCAACCAGGATTTCGAGGTGCAGTTCGCCCATGCCCGAAATAATGGTCTGGCCCGACTCTTCGTCCGTCTGAACCCGGAACGACGGATCTTCCTGTGCGAGACGATTCAGCGCGAGACCCATTTTTTCCTGGTCCGGCTTGGTCTTCGGCTCGACGGCCTGCGAGATCACCGGCTCCGGGAAAATCATGCGCTCGAGCACGATCGGATGCTGCGGATCGCACAGCGTGTCGCCCGTCGTCGCTTCCTTCAGGCCAACGGCTGCCGCGATGTCGCCCGCGCGCACTTCCTTGATTTCTTCGCGCTGGTTCGCGTGCATCTGCAGAATACGGCCAAGGCGCTCCTTCTTGTCCTTGGTTGCGTTCAGCACAGTGTCACCGGAATTCACGACGCCCGAATACACGCGGAAGAAGATCAGCTGACCGACGAACGGGTCCGTCATGATCTTGAATGCCAGCGACGAGAACTTTTCGTCGTCGGATGCACGGCGCTCGCCCTTCTCGCCGCTTTCGAGCTCGCCCGTGACCGGGGGAATGTCAACCGGCGACGGCAGGAAGTCGATCACGGCGTCGAGCATGCGCTGCACGCCCTTGTTCTTGAACGCGGTGCCGCACAGCATCGGCTGGATTTCGCACGCGATGGTCCGGTCGCGGATCGCCTTGACGATTTCCGCTTCGCTCAGCTCTTCGCCGCCGAGGTACTTTTCCATCAGCTCTTCGCTGGCTTCGGCAGCCGACTCGATCATCTTTTCGCGCCACTCGTTGCACGTGTCAACGAGTTCGGCCGGGATGTCCACGTAATCGAACTTCGTGCCTTGCGACGCTTCGTCCCAAATGATCGCTTTCATCTTCAGCAGATCGACGACGCCCTTGAAGTTTTCTTCCGCGCCGATCGGCACCACGACCGGAACCGGGTTCGCCTTCAGGCGGTTCTTCAACTGGTCATAGACCTTGAAGAAGTTCGCACCGGTACGGTCCATCTTGTTGACGAACGCGAGACGGGGAACCTTGTACTTGTTCGCCTGACGCCACACCGTTTCCGACTGCGGCTGCACGCCGCCCACTGCACAGTAGACCATGCACGCGCCGTCGAGAACGCGCATCGAGCGTTCCACTTCAATCGTGAAGTCGACGTGTCCCGGCGTGTCGATGATGTTGATGCGGTGCTCGGGGTAGTTGCCGCCCATGCCCTTCCAGAAGGCCGTGGTAGCAGCCGACGTAATGGTGATGCCGCGCTCCTGCTCCTGCTCCATCCAGTCCATCGTTGCTGCGCCGTCGTGAACTTCACCGATCTTGTGGTTCACGCCCGTGTAGAACAGAATGCGCTCGGTCGTCGTCGTTTTGCCGGCGTCGATGTGAGCGCTAATACCGATATTGCGGTAGCGCTCGATAGGTGTCTTGCGAGCCACTTTGGAATCCTTTTTCGGTCAACGCACCAGCGAGTGCCCGTGCGTTCTAACACAAACGGGCGAGGCGCCTGGAGTAGCGCACCCGCCCTGATTTTTCCGTTTGCCCTATGAGCGGGAGCTTAGAAACGGAAGTGCGAGAATGCCTTGTTGGCCTCCGCCATGCGGTGAACTTCGTCGCGCTTCTTCATTGCGCCGCCGCGGCCTTCCGCGGCTTCCGAGAGTTCACCTGCGAGACGCAGGGCCATCGACTTTTCGCTGCGCTTCTTCGCGGCTTCACGCAACCAACGCATCGCCAATGCCATACGACGCGAGGGACGCACTTCGACCGGAACCTGATAGTTGGCACCACCAACGCGACGGCTCTTCACTTCGACCACCGGCTTCACGTTGTTGAGCGCAACCGTGAACACTTCCAGCGGGTCCTTGCCACCCTTGGTCTGGATTTGTTCAAAAGCGCCGTACACGATACGCTCGGCAACCGACTTCTTGCCGGAGAGCATCAGCACGTTCATGAACTTGGCTACATCTACGTTGCCGAACTTCGGATCCGGCAACACTTCCCGCTTGGGGACTTCGCGACGACGCGGCATGATTCTTCCTTTACTTTTTCAGTTGGAGCGGATTTTCCCGCCCCGCGGCCACCAACTAACCCGATCCATCTATTCGACTAAACCAGCTTGGCCGGGTGACCACTTACTCGATAGCACCGGCAATTCCGGCACCACCGCCTAAACCGCCTTGCGGCGACCTGATTCTTCTACTGCAGGCGGGCGACTTACTTGCCAGCCTTGGCACGCTTCGCGCCGTACTTCGAGCGAGCCTGCTTACGATCCTTGACGCCCTGGGTATCCAGCGAGCCACGAACCATGTGATAACGCACACCAGGCAAGTCCTTCACACGGCCGCCGCGGATCAGCACGACCGAGTGCTCTTGCAGGTTGTGGCCTTCACCACCGATGTACGAAATGACTTCGAAGCCGTTCGTCAGACGAACCTTGGCGACCTTACGGAGTGCCGAGTTCGGCTTCTTCGGCGTCGTCGTGTACACACGGGTGCACACGCCACGACGCTGAGGGCAGTCCTGCAGGGCCGGCGACTTGCTCTTCGTCGTTTCCGACGTGCGGCCTTTGCGAACCAGTTGATTGATGGTTGGCATTGTCTAATCCTAAAAATGAACAATTTCCGCGCAGCTTCTTACGGGCAAAGCGAAAAGAATTGCGCGTTTAACAATCTCGCCGATGAATTCCACATCGCGCATCCAGCCCTAAGCCGGATCCGAAGGCGGACCAAGAACGAGAACCAAGCATGATATTCCGAAAATCCCAATTGGGTCAATACGTTGCGGGGATTTCCGCGGCTTTTGCGGCGGAGGTTGTCAGTCGGAGCCTACGACATCGAGCAACTCGTCGCCGAAACGCTCGAGTTTGCGCACGCCGATGCCGGGAATGTGTCGCAAATCTTCGATGGTGTCGGGATCGCTTCGCGCGATTTCCGCCAGCGTCGCGTCGTGGAAGATGACATAGGCGGGCACGCCGTCGCTCTTCGCCGTTTCCGCCCGCCACGCGCGCAGACGCTCCCAGCGCGACTTCTCGCGCGGCGACATGCCGGCGGTCGGATCGGCACGCTCGCCCGTGCGAGCCGATGACTGCCGCGTACGCACCGGCTTCACGTACTTGCGCAACGTGACCGGCTCTTCACCCTTGAGCACCGACTTGCTAGCGTCGGTCAGCACGAGCGAGCCGAATCCTTCGTGATCGACGGCAAGATAGCCAAACGCGACCAATTGGCGGAACACGGCGCGCCATTCGGCTTCGGAGAGCGCCGCGCCCACGCCGAACGTCGAAATCTTTTCATGTCCGCGCTGCAGCACTTTCTCACTGCGAGTGCCGCGCAGAATGTCGATCAAATGTCCCGCGCCGAAGTGAAAACCGCTCGCCTTCTGCGCACGATAGACGCACGACAGCGCCATCTGCGCCTCACGCGTGGCGTCGAACGATGCGGGCGGCTCCAGACACGTGTCGCAATTGCCACACGGCTTGCTCGCCTCGCCGAAGTAAGCGAGCAGTCGAACGCGACGGCACGACGCCACCTCGCACAATCCGAGCAGCGCGTCGAGCTTGCCGGTCTGTACGCGCTTGTGCGCATCGTCGGCCTCGGATTCGTCGATCATCTTGCGCTGCTGCACGACATCGCCCAGACCGTAGGCCATCCACGCGTTCGCCGGCATGCCGTCGCGGCCCGCGCGGCCGGTCTCCTGATAGTAGCCTTCGACGCTCTTCGGCAAATCCAGATGCGCGACGAAGCGAACATCCGGCTTGTCGATGCCCATGCCGAACGCGATCGTCGCGCACATGACGATGCCCTCCTCGCGCTGAAACATCTCCTGATGCTTCTGCCGGATCTCGAACTCCATGCCCGCGTGATACGGCAACGCGCGAACGCCCTGGCCTTTCAGCCATTCCGCGGTTTCCTCGACCTTGCGGCGCGACAGGCAGTACACAACGCCGGCGTCGGTCGTGCCGTCCTTGTTTGTGTGCTCGGCGCGTATGAAGTCGAGCAATTGCGAGCGCGCATTGTCCTTTTCGACGATCCGGTAACGAATATTCGGCCGATCGAAGCTCGAAACGAAGATGCGCGCGTCGTCGAGCGCGAGCCGATGCACGATTTCGTCGCGCGTGATGGCGTCCGCGGTTGCCGTCAGCGCGATGCGCGGCACCTCCGGAAAACGCTCGTGCAGCACGGAAAGCTGAATGTATTCGGGACGGAAATCGTGGCCCCATTGCGATACGCAGTGCGCTTCGTCGATCGCGAACAGCCCGACCGGCGCGCTGTCGAGCAGATCGAGAAAACGCGGCGTCATGAGGCGCTCGGGCGCGACGTACAGTAAATCGATCTCGCCATTGCGCAACGCGCGCTCAGTCGCGGCGGCTTCCGCGCCCGACAGCGTGGAATTCAGATACGCCGCCCTCACGCCGACTTCGGTCAACGCGGCGACCTGATCCTGCATCAACGCGATGAGCGGCGACACGACGATGCCCGCGCCGAACCCTTCTTCGCGCCGCACGAGCGATGGAATCTGATAGCACAGCGACTTGCCGCCGCCCGTGGGCATCAACACGAGCGAATCGCCGCCGTTCGCGACATGCTCGACGATCTCCGCCTGTTGGCCGCGAAACGCGGGATAGCCGAAGATTTCGTTGAGTATTTCGAGCGAACGGGACATGAGCGGAAAGACGCAATGCGGCGTGAGAGATAACGAATTCTACCAACGCATGCACGCGTGAAAACCGCGTTGGCCGAACGGCAGAGGCCACGCGGCGAACCGTGCAGGCGAAAAAAAACCGCCCAGCCGAGGCCGGGCGGTTCGATGCTACTGCGACAAAGCGAAGCTTACTCGCCGGTCGTATGCGGCTGCTGCTGTTCCGCTGCCGGGGTTTCCGGCGTACCGAAATCGAAAGCCTCTTCGGCTGCGATCTGGTCGAAACGCTCGCGATCCGACGACTCCTTCGCACGGCGCGCCTTGTGGAACGCGAGACCCGTACCGGCCGGAATCAGACGGCCGACGATCACGTTTTCCTTCAGGCCACGCAGATCGTCGCGCTTGCCCATGATCGCCGCTTCGGTCAGCACGCGCGTCGTTTCCTGGAACGACGCCGCCGAGATGAACGAGTCGGTCGAGAGCGATGCCTTCGTGATACCGAGCAGCACGTTGTCATACGAAGCCGGACGCTTGTCTTCCGCGATCATCTTGTCGTTCTCGTCGAGCATGTCCGAACGCTCGACTTGTTCGCCAGGGATGAAACGCGTATCACCGTTGTCGGTAATCTGCACGCGGCGCAGCATCTGACGCACGATCACTTCAATGTGCTTGTCGTTGATCTTCACGCCCTGCAGACGGTACACGTCCTGCACTTCGTCCACGATGTAGCGCGACAGCGCCTCGATACCCTGCAGACGCAGGATGTCGTGCGGATCGGCGGGGCCGTCCACGATCATTTCGCCCTTGTTGACGACCTGACCATCGTGCACCAGCACCTGCTTTTCCTTCGCGATCAGGAACTCGTGCTGATTGCCCTCGAGGTCCGTGATGACGAGACGCTGCTTGCCCTTCGTGTCCTTACCGAACGACGTCGTGCCCGTGACTTCCGCGAGAATACCCGCGTCCTTCGGCGAGCGCGCTTCGAACAGTTCGGCCACGCGCGGCAGACCGCCGGTAATGTCACGCGTCTTCTGCGCTTCAACCGGGATACGCGCCAGCACTTCACCGACCTGCACTTGCTGACCATCCTTCACGGTGATCAGCGCGCCGACCTGGAAGCCGATCTGCACCGAATGCTCGGTGTTCGGGATCTTCACTTCCTCGCCGTTCGCGTCGAGCAGTTTCACCTGCGGACGCACGCTCTTCGAGGCTTGCGAACCGCGACGCTTCACGTCGATCACGACCAGGGTCGAAAGACCGGTCACGTCGTCGATCTGCTTCGCAACGGTCACGCCTTCCTCGACGTTTTCGAACTTCACCGTACCGCCCCACTCGGTGATGATCGGACGGGTCAGCGGATCCCATTGTGCCAGTTGCGCACCGGCCTTGATCTGCGCGCCGTCGAGCTGCAGCAGCGTCGCGCCGTACGGCACCTTGTGACGCTCACGTTCGCGACCGAAGTCGTCCGCGATGATCGCCTCGCCCGAACGCGAGATGACGACCTGCTCACCCTTCGCATTCGTGACATAACGCATCGTGGCCGTGAAGCGCACCGTACCGTTCGACTTCGCTTCCACCGTCGAAGCCACCGCCGCACGCGATGCCGCACCACCGATGTGGAACGTACGCATCGTCAGCTGCGTGCCCGGCTCGCCGATCGACTGAGCAGCGATCACACCGACTGCCTCACCGACGTTCACGCGCGAGCCGCGGCCCAGGTCGCGGCCGTAGCACGCGGCGCACAGGCCATAACGCGTTTCGCAGGTGAGCGGCGTGCGCACGCGCACTTCGTCGATGCCGAGGCTTTCGATCTTCTCGACCGCGTCTTCGTCGAGCAGGTCGCCCGAAGCGTAAATCGTTTCCTGCGTTTCCGGATTGACGACGTCCGCCACCGCGACGCGACCGAGAATACGATCACGCAGCGCTTCGACGACTTCACCGCCTTCGACCAACGCCTTCATCGCCACGCCGTTCGACGTGCCGCAATCATCTTCGACGACGACCAGATCCTGCGTCACGTCCACGAGACGACGCGTCAGGTAACCCGAGTTCGCGGTCTTCAACGCCGTATCCGCCAGACCCTTACGAGCACCGTGCGTGGAGATGAAGTACTGCAACACGTTCAGGCCTTCGCGGAAGTTCGCGGTAATCGGCGTTTCGATAATCGAACCGTCCGGCTTCGCCATCAGGCCGCGCATACCGGCCAGCTGACGAATCTGCACCGCGGAACCACGCGCGCCCGAGTCAGCCATCATGTAGATGGAGTTGAACGACTCCTGCTTCGTTTCGTTGCCGTCACGATCCGTGACCGGCTCGGTTGCGAGCTGCTCCATCATCGCCTTGCCGACCGCTTCCGACGTCGCCGACCAGATGTCGACCACGTTGTTGTAGCGTTCCTGCGCGGTGACGAGACCCGACATGTACTGACGGTCGTATTCCTTCACCTTCTTCGCGGCGTCGCCGACGATCGTCTCTTTCTGCGGCGGCACGAGCATGTCGTCCACGCAGATCGAGATACCGGCGCGCGTTGCAAGACGGAAACCCATCTGCATCAGCTGGTCGGCGAAGATCACCGTTTCGCGCAGACCGCACTTGCGGAACGCCGTGTTGATCAGCTGCGAGATCTGCTTCTTCTTCAGCGGCTTGTTCAGCACCGTGAACGGCAGACCCGGCGGCAGAATCTCCGACAGGATCGAACGGCCGACGGTCGTCGCGTACAGCGAAATCTTCGGCACGAACTTCGGCGCGCCTTCGCTCGTGTCCTCGTTCGCCACCATTTCGGTGATACGCACGTTGACGCGCGAAGCCAGCTCGACTTCCTTGTTCTCGTACGCGCGGATCACTTCCGACACGCCCGTGAACGTCATGCCTTCGCCCTTGCCGTTCACCGCTTCACGCGATGCGTAGTACAGGCCCAGCACGATATCCTGCGACGGCACGATCGACGGATCGCCGTTCGCCGGGAACAGGACGTTGTTCGACGCCAGCATGAGCGTGCGCGCTTCCATCTGCGCTTCGAGCGACAGCGGCACGTGAACGGCCATCTGGTCACCGTCGAAGTCGGCGTTGAACGCCGCGCAGACGAGCGGGTGAAGCTGAATCGCCTTACCTTCGATCAGCACCGGCTCGAAAGCCTGAATGCCGAGACGGTGAAGCGTAGGCGCGCGGTTCAGCATGACTGGATGTTCGCGGATCACCTCTTCCAAGATGTCCCACACCACCGGCGTCTGGTTCTCGACTTCCTTCTTCGCGGCCTTGATGGTCGTAGCAACGCCCATCACTTCCAGCTTGTTGAAGATGAAAGGCTTGAACAGTTCGAGCGCCATCAGCTTCGGCAGACCGCACTGATGCAGCTTGAGCGTCGGGCCGACCACGATCACCGAACGGCCCGAGTAGTCCACGCGCTTACCGAGCAGGTTCTGACGGAAACGACCGCCCTTACCCTTGATCATGTCAGCGAGCGACTTCAGCGGACGCTTGTTCGCGCCGGTCATCGCCTTGCCGCGACGGCCATTGTCGAGCAGCGAGTCGACGGCTTCCTGCAGCATCCGCTTTTCGTTGCGGACGATGATTTCAGGCGCCTTCAGTTCGAGCAGACGCTTCAACCGGTTGTTACGGTTGATCACGCGGCGATACAGGTCGTTCAGGTCCGACGTCGCGAAACGGCCGCCGTCCAGCGGCACGAGCGGACGCAGTTCCGGCGGCAGCACCGGCAGCACTTCGAGCACCATCCAGTCAGGCTTGATGCCCGAACGCTGGAACGCCTCGAGCACCTTCAGGCGCTTCGCATACTTCTTGATCTTCGCTTCCGAACCCGTGTTCTTGAGTTCGGTGCGCAGCATCTCGACCTGTTCGTCGATATTGATCGCGCGCAGCAGTTCGCGCACGCCTTCCGCGCCCATTTCGGCACGGAATTCGTCGCCGTACTCTTCGACCTTGTTGTAGTAATCCTCTTCCGTCATGATCTGCCGCGCTTTCAGCGGCGTCATGCCCGGATCGATCACCACGTATGCTTCGAAGTACAGCACGCGCTCGATGTCGCGCAGCGTCATGTCGAGCACCATGCCCAGACGCGACGGCAGCGACTTCAGGAACCAGATGTGCGCGACCGGCGAGGCCAGTTCGATGTGGCCCATCCGCTCACGACGCACCTTCGCCAGCGTCACTTCGACGCCGCACTTCTCGCAGATCACGCCGCGATGCTTCAGGCGCTTGTACTTGCCGCAAAGGCATTCATAGTCCTTGATCGGACCAAAGATCTTCGCGCAGAACAGACCATCCCGCTCCGGCTTGAACGTGCGGTAGTTGATGGTCTCCGGCTTCTTCACTTCGCCGAACGACCAAGAACGAATCTTGTCAGGCGACGCGAGGCCGATCTTGATCGCATCAAAAACTTCTTCTTGTTGGACTTGCTTGAATAGATCGAGCAGAGCTTTCATTGCTTTCTCTCCGTAGTCCGATTAGTTGCGGTCCAGATCGATATCAATACCGAGCGAGCGGATTTCCTTCACCAACACGTTGAAGGATTCCGGCATGCCCGCGTCGATCACGTGGTCGCCCTTGACGAGGTTCTCATAAACCTTGGTCCGGCCCGTCACGTCGTCCGACTTGACCGTCAGCATTTCCTGCAGCACATACGACGCGCCGTACGCTTCCAGTGCCCACACTTCCATCTCACCGAAGCGCTGACCACCGAACTGCGCCTTACCACCCAGCGGCTGCTGCGTGACGAGCGAGTACGGACCGGTCGAACGTGCGTGCATCTTGTCGTCGACCAGGTGGTGCAGCTTCAGGTAGTGCATGTAGCCGACCGTGACCGTGCGCTCGAATGCTTCGCCGGTGCGGCCGTCGTACAGCGTGACCTGGTTCTTCGACGGCGTCATGCCGAGGTTCGTGGCGATTTCGTCCGGGTAGGCCAGATCGAGCGCGCGCGACATTTCGTCTTCCGTCGCACCGTCGAACACCGGCGTCGCGAACGGCACGCCTTCACGCAGATTCCTCGCGAGTTCGAGGATTTCGTCGTCGGAGAAGCTTTCCAGCTCTTCCTGACGGCCCGACTCGTTGTAGATCTTCGTGAGGAACTGGCGCATTTCCTCGATCTTGGTCTGACGCTGCAGCATTTCGCCGATACGCCAGCCGAGACCCTTCGCGGCCCAGCCCAGATGCACTTCGAGAATCTGACCCACGTTCATCCGCGAGGGCACGCCGAGCGGATTCAGCACGACGTCGGCCGGACGGCCGTCTGCCATGTACGGCATGTCTTCGATCGGAACGATCTTCGACACCACACCCTTGTTACCGTGACGGCCCGCCATCTTGTCGCCCGGCTGCAGGCGACGCTTCACGGCGAGATACACCTTGACCATCTTCAGCACGCCCGGCGGCAGTTCGTCGCCTTGCGTGAGCTTCTTGCGCTTCTCTTCGAACGCGAGGTCGAACTGGTGACGCTTCTGCTCGATCGAGTCCTTGATTGCTTCCAGCTGTGCCGCTGCTTCTTCGTCCGCCAGTCGGATGTCGAACCAGTGGTAGTGGTCGAGATCTTCGAGGTACGGGAGGTCGATCGCCGTGCCCTTCGCGAGCTTCTTCGGACCGCCGTTCGCGATCTTGCCGTTCAGCATACGGGCGAGACGCGAGAACGCGTCGCCTTCCACGATGCGCAGCTGGTCGTTCAGGTCGAGGCGATAGCGCTTCAGTTCGTCGTCGATGATCTGTTGCGCACGCTTGTCACGCGTGATGCCTTCGCGCGTGAACACCTGCACGTCGATCACCGTGCCGCTCATGCCCGACGGCACGCGCAGCGACGTGTCCTTCACGTCCGAGGCCTTCTCGCCGAAGATCGCGCGCAGGAGCTTTTCTTCCGGCGTCAGCTGGGTTTCGCCCTTCGGCGTGACCTTGCCGACCAGCACGTCACCCGCTTCGACTTCCGCGCCGATGTACACGATACCCGACTCGTCCAGTCGGCCAAGCTGCACTTCCGCGAGGTTCGAAATATCGCGCGTGATTTCTTCCGGTCCGAGCTTCGTGTCGCGAGCAACGACGTTCAGTTCTTCGATGTGGATCGACGTGTAGCGATCGTCCGCAACGACCTTCTCCGAGATCAAAATCGAGTCTTCGAAGTTGTAGCCGTTCCACGGCATGAACGCGACCAGCATGTTCTGACCGAGCGCGAGCTCGCCCAGATCGGTCGATGCGCCGTCAGCCAGCACGTCGCCACGAGCAACCTTGTCGCCAACCTTCGCGATCGGACGCTGGTTGATGTTCGTGTTCTGGTTCGAACGCGTGTACTTGATCAGGTTGTAGATGTCCACGCCGACGTCGCCTGCAACAGCCTCATCGTCGTTCACGCGAATCACGATACGGCCTGCGTCCACGTAATCCACCACGCCGCCACGCAGCGCCTGAACCGTCGTACCCGAGTCGACCGCAACCGTGCGCTCGATACCCGTACCGACGACCGGCTTTTCCGGACGCAGGCAAGGCACGGCCTGACGCTGCATGTTCGAACCCATCAACGCGCGGTTCGCGTCGTCGTGCTCGAGGAACGGAATCAGCGATGCGGCCACCGACACGATCTGCGACGGCGCCACGTCCATGTACTGGATGCGGTCCGGCGTGACCATCATCGTTTCGCCCGCTTCGCGCGAGGACACGAGTTCGTCGGTCAACGTGCCGTCTTCGCCGACTGCCGCGTTCGCCTGAGCGATCACGTAACGGCCTTCTTCGATCGCCGACAGATAGTCGATCTGGTCGGTCACCTTGCTGTCCACGACCTTGCGGTACGGCGTTTCGAGGAAGCCGTATTCGTTCAGGTGCGCGTACAGAGCGAGCGAGTTGATCAGACCGATGTTCGGACCTTCCGGCGTTTCGATCGGGCACACACGGCCATAGTGCGTCGGATGCACGTCACGGACTTCGAAGCCCGCGCGCTCGCGCGTCAAACCGCCCGGTCCTAGTGCGGAAACACGACGCTTGTGCGTGATTTCCGACAGCGGGTTGGTCTGGTCCATGAACTGCGAAAGCTGCGACGAACCGAAGAACTCGCGGATCGCCGACGAAATCGGCTTCGAGTTGATCAGGTCGTGCGGCATCAGGTTTTCGCTTTCGGCCTGGCCGAGGCGCTCCTTGACTGCGCGTTCGACACGCACGAGACCCGCGCGGAACTGGTTCTCCGCGAGTTCGCCGACGCAACGCACGCGGCGATTGCCCAAGTGGTCGATATCGTCCACTTCGCCCTTGCCGTTACGCAGCTCGACGAGGATCTTGATGGTCGCGAGGATGTCGTCGTCCTGCAGCGTCATCGGTCCGATGATCTCGTCACGACCAACGCGGCGGTTGAACTTCATGCGGCCGACCTTCGACAGGTCGTACGCGTCTTCGCTGTAGAACAGACGGTTGAACAGCGCCTCGACCGCTTCCTCGGTCGGCGGCTCGCCCGGGCGCATCATGCGATAGATCGCGATGCGCGCAGCCATCTTGTCGGCGGTTTCGTCGATACGCAGCGTCGACGAGATGTACGGGCCCTGGTCCAGATCGTTCGTGTAGAGGGTCTGGATGTCCTTGACCTTCGCCTCGCGGAGCTTCTCAAGCACCGTTTCGGTGATTTCCTCGTTGGCGTTCGCGATCACTTCGCCCGTTTCGGGGTCGATCACGTTCTTCGCCAGCACGCGGCCAAGCAAGTACTCCTCGGGCACCGAGATGAACTTCGTCTTGGCGTTCTCGAGATCGCGAATGTGCTTCGCGTTGATGCGCTTGTCCTTCGTGACGATGACATTGCCATCGCGATCCTGGATATCGAAGCGCGCGACTTCGCCGCGCAGACGCTCAGGAACGAATTCCATCTGCGCGCCTTCGCTCATCAGGCCGAAGTTGTCGAACACGAAGAAGTTCGCGAGGATCTGCTCCGGCGTCATGCCGATTGCCTTCAGCAGGATCGTGACCGGCATCTTGCGGCGACGGTCGACGCGGAAGTACAGCACGTCTTTCGGGTCGAATTCGAAGTCGAGCCACGAACCGCGATAAGGAATAATCCGCGCCGAGAACAGCAGCTTGCCGGAGCTGTGCGTCTTGCCCTTGTCGTGCTCGAAGAACACGCCAGGCGAACGGTGGAGCTGCGACACGATCACGCGCTCAGTGCCGTTGATGACGAACGAGCCGGTCGGCGTCATGAGCGGAATTTCGCCCATGTACACTTCCTGCTCCTTCACTTCCTTGACGACCGGCTTGCTCGGGGATTCCTTGTCGAGCAGAACCAGACGCACTTTCGCGCGCAGCGCGGAGCAGTACGTCAGGCCACGCTGCTGGCATTCCTTGATGTTGAACGCGGGCGACGACAGCATGTAGCTGACGAACTCGAGCCGCGCGAAACCGTTGTGCGAGACAATCGGGAAAACAGAACTGAACGCAGCCTGCAAGCCTTCTGCCTTGCGCTGCGAAGAAGACGTCTCTGCTTGCAGAAACGTCTGGAATGATTCAAGCTGGGTCGCCAGCAAAAAGGGAACTTGGTGAACGATGGGGCGCTTCGCGAAACTCTTGCGAATACGCTTCTTCTCGGTGAAGGAATATTGCATACGATCTCCGAATCACGGCGGGTGTTACCGAGGCGGGATACCTCGATGTCACGACCCGGTGTTCACCGACTGAGACCCGCGCGAGTGTCCGGGGAGGACGCGCGAATCTAGAAGCTTGGTGGTTGGCCGCTACCAACCGCTGGCTGACGGCAGCGGATGCCTGTGTTTCCCGCTACCCGACCAAACTTGCCTTCTGCAGTCGCTTCAGAAGACAAAGAAAACAATCGGAAACTTCTTCCGCTCCGCGGTGTTTTCTTTGGCCTCTATCGAGACATTTTTACATGCCCAATGGCATCAAAACGACGTCCCCATAAAGCACAAAAAGGCCGGCGGTAAAAACCGCCAGCCTTCGCATAGCGCAATGAAACTTACTTGATTTCAGCCTTCGCGCCAGCGTCTTCCAGCTTCTTCTTCGCTTCTTCAGCAGCAGCCTTGGGCACCGCTTCCTTGATGGGCTTCGGTGCGCCGTCAACCAGGTCCTTCGCTTCCTTCAGGCCGAGACCCGTCAGTTCGCGAACTGCCTTGATGACGGAAACCTTGTTCGCGCCTGCTTCGAGCAGGTTCACGGTGAACTCGGTTTGCTCTTCAGCAGCAGCAGCAGCGCCGCCGCCTGCCGGGCCAGCGACTGCAACAGCAGCTGCCGACACGCCAAACTTCTCTTCGAACGCCTTGACCAGCTCGTTCAGTTCCAGAACGGACATCGAGCCAACGGCTTCCAGGATGTCTTCTTTTGCGATTGCCATTTGAAATACTCCTAAATTGAATTCGGATCGAGCTAGCGATCTAGCTTTGCCTAACTTAAGCGACTGGCGCCCAAGCGCGGTCGTTACGCAGCTTCGCTCTGCTTCTTTTCAGCCAGCGCGGCCAGAGCGCGCGCAAAGCCGGAAACAGGAGCCTGCATGACGAACAGCAGCTTGGAGAGCAGTTCTTCGCGGCTCGGGATGCTGGCCAGCGCTTGCACGCCTGCCTTGTCCATCACTTTGCCTTCGTAGGAACCAGCCTTGATGATCAACTTGTCATTGCTCTTGCCGAAGTCGTTGACGACCTTGGCAGCGGCAATGGCATCTTCCGAGATGCCGTAGATCAGAGGACCAGTCATCTGCTCAGCCAGCGGAGCGAACGGCGTACCTTCGACGGCGCGACGCGCCAGCGTGTTCTTCAACACGCGGAGATACACTTGTTGCTCACGCGCTTTCGCGCGCAGCTTGGTCAGATCGCCAACCGTGATCCCACGATACTCAGCGAGCACCATCGTCTGAGCCTTCGCGACTTGCGCGGCGACTTCAGCGACGACTGCCTGCTTATCTTCTTTGTTCAGTGGCACGGTTAAACCTCCAGATTCGATGCACTCGGGCGAACTACCCTCATGCACCACGTTCAACAACGGCGTCCGACTGTTAGGAGTATTTCGATCGATTGGTGAATCGTCTCACGACGTTCGACAACCGACTTCAACCACTGCAAAACTGTTTCGGGTTCGCCATCTGCGTTGGCTTGAATTAAGGCGCTGCCTGCTTACTGCACCGCCACCAACGGTCTTTGACAACCGGTTGCTCCGCTGACTTGCTGCAAAACAACCGCCCAAAGCCCTTTAAGAGACGCGGCCATTCGACCGCGCCTAAGATTCTTACTGTTGCGCCAGCGTGGCTTGATCCACGCGAACGCCAACGCCCATCGTGCTCGACACCGCGATCTTGCGCAGGTACACGCCCTTGCTCGTCGCCGGCTTTGCCTTTTGCAGCGCTTCGATCAGCGCCGAAAGGTTCTGACGCAGCGATGCCGGCTCGAACGATGCGCGACCGATCGTGCCGTGGATGATACCGGCCTTGTCGACACGAAATTGCACCTGACCGGCCTTCGCGTTCTTCACAGCTTGAGCGACGTCCGGCGTCACGGTGCCGACCTTCGGGTTCGGCATCAGGCCACGCGGGCCCAGGATCTGACCCAGCGTACCGACCACGCGCATCGTGTCCGGCGATGCGATCACGACGTCGAAGTTCAGGTTGCCGGCCTTGACTTGCTCAGCCAGATCTTCCATGCCGACCACATCCGCGCCTGCTGCGCGAGCTTGTTCAGCCTTGTCGCCTTGCGCGAAGACTGCCACGCGAACCGACTTGCCGGTACCAGCCGGCAGAACCACGGAACCACGAACGACCTGGTCCGACTTCTTCGCGTCAATGCCGAGTTGAACAGCAACGTCGATCGACTCGTCGAACTTTGCGCTCGCGCATTCCTTCACGAGAGCCAGTGCGTCGTCGATCGCGTACAGCTTCTGGCGATCGACCTTGCTTGCGAATGCCTGAAGGCGCTTAGAAAGCTTAGCCATTTACACGCCCTCCACAGTGATGCCCATCGAACGCGCGCTGCCGGCGATCGTGCGCACGGCTGCGTCCAGATCAGCTGCCGTGAGGTCAGGCATCTTGGTCTTCGCGATTTCTTCCGCTTGAGCGCGGGTGATGTTACCGACCTTGTCGGTGTGCGGCTTTGCCGAACCCTTCTGCACAGCGGCTGCCTTCTTGATCAGAACGGTAGCCGGCGGCGTCTTCATGATGAACGTGAAGCTCTTGTCCGCGAATGCCGTGATGACGACCGGCACCGGCAGACCCGGCTCCATGCCCTGAGTCTGCGCGTTGAACGCCTTGCAGAACTCCATGATGTTCAGGCCGCGCTGGCCCAGTGCCGGACCGACCGGCGGCGACGGGTTGGCTTTACCTGCAGGAATCTGCAGCTTGATAAAGCCGATGATTTTCTTTGCCATGTTGAAAACCTCTGCTGAACGCGCGAGCGTTCGGTGAGTGATAGCGCGCGTTCTGCGTTACCGCGTACTGACGCTCCTCAACGGTCATAACGCGGACCGTAAGCGCGAATCGCGCGATGGCTCGAAAGCCACGCGCGATGTATTCGATTAAAGCTTTTCGACCTGACCGAACTCGAGTTCGACCGGTGTCGAGCGCCCGAAAATCGTGACAGAAACTCGGACCCGGGACTTTTCGTAGTTCACTTCTTCGACGTTGCCGTTGAAGTCCGTGAACGGACCTTCCTTCACGCGGACCATTTCACCCACTTCGAAAAGCGTCTTCGGCCGCGGCTTCTCAACGCCTTCCTGCATCTGCGACATGATCTTTTCGACTTCACGCGGCGAGATGGGGCTTGGGCGATTGCGGGCACCGCCAACGAAACCGGTAACCTTGGCCGTGTTTTTGACCAGGTGCCAGGTTTCGTCCGTCATTTCCATTTCAACCAGGACGTAGCCCGGGAAGAAACGACGCTCAGTGACCGACTTGTGACCGCCTTTTACTTCCACCACCTCTTCGGTCGGGACGAGAATCTGACCGAATTGATCTTGCATGCCAGCGCGTTCGATGCGCTCTTGAAGCGCGCGTTGCACGCTCTTCTCCATACCGGAGTAGGCGTGCACCACATACCAACGCTTTCCGCTCGGGGATGTCGGAGTATCGCTCATATCATTTCCAACCCAGAATCGCCGAGAAAATCACCCATTCGATCGACTTATCGCTAAGCCAAAGGAATATGGCCATGATCAGAACAAACGCGAAGACCACCAAGGTTGTTTGCGTGGCCTCTTTGCGAGTTGGCCAGACCACCTTGCGGACTTCCTTGTACGAGTCTTTGGCGAAGGCGATAAAGCCTTTGCCCGGCGCAGAGAAAAGACCGACTGCGACACCCGCGATAACACCAACAGCAAGCGCTGCGCCGCGGACGTACCACTCTTGGCCATTCAGCCAGAAGAACCCTACGAACCCGGCCAAGACCAACAATACGCCCGCCACCAACATCAACTTGTCGCCGGAAGTATTTACAGTTTCGACGGAAGGATTCGCCATAACACCTTAAACAGCGCCACTTGGCGCAAGAATTTTGGCAGGGGCAGAGGGAATCGAACCCCCAACCTTCGGTTTTGGAGACCGACGCTCTGCCAGTTGAGCTATACCCCTAAACCATTTGGGGCCGACCGGTTTAGCCGACCCCGAAACCGCTAACTACCGAGAAGATCTCTGGCTCTTACTCGATAATCTTTGCCACGACACCGGCGCCGACGGTACGGCCGCCTTCACGGATGGCGAAGCGCAGACCTTCTTCCATGGCGATCGGAGCGATCAGCTTCACCGTGATCGACACGTTGTCGCCCGGCATCACCATTTCTTTGTCCTTCGGCAGCTCGATCGAGCCCGTCACGTCCGTCGTACGGAAGTAGAACTGCGGACGGTAGTTGTTGAAGAACGGCGTATGACGGCCGCCTTCGTCCTTGCTCAGCACATACACTTCAGCCGTGAAGTGCGTGTGCGGCGTGATCGAACCCGGCTTGGCCAGAACCTGGCCGCGCTCCACGTCTTCACGCTTCGTGCCGCGCAGCAGGATACCAACGTTGTCGCCTGCCTGACCTTGGTCGAGCAGCTTGCGGAACATTTCCACGCCCGTGCAGGTCGTCTTCACCGTCGGCTTGATACCGACGATTTCGATTTCCTCGCCGACCTTCACCAGGCCACGCTCGATACGACCCGTCACCACCGTGCCGCGACCCGAGATCGAGAACACGTCTTCCACCGGCATCAGGAACGAACCGTCAACCGCGCGCTCCGGCGTCGGGATGTACGTGTCCAGCGCGTCGGCCAGGCTCATGATCGCCACTTCGCCCAGTTCGCCCGCGTCGCCTTCCAGCGCCAGCTTCGCCGAACCCTTGATGATCGGGGTGTCGTCGCCCGGGAAGTCGTACTTCGACAGAAGTTCGCGCACTTCCATTTCGACGAGCTCGAGCAGTTCGGCGTCGTCCACCATGTCGCACTTGTTCAGGAACACGATGATGTACGGCACGCCGACCTGGCGAGCCAGCAGGATGTGCTCACGCGTTTGCGGCATCGGGCCGTCAGCGGCCGAGCACACCAGGATTGCGCCGTCCATCTGCGCCGCGCCCGTGATCATGTTCTTCACATAGTCAGCGTGGCCCGGGCAGTCGACGTGCGCGTAGTGGCGGTTAGCCGTTTCGTACTCGACGTGCGCGGTGTTGATCGTGATACCACGCGCCTTTTCTTCCGGCGCTGCGTCGATCTGGTCGTACGCCTTTGCTTCGCCGCCGAACTTCTTGGTCAGCACCGTCGTGATTGCTGCCGTCAGCGTGGTCTTGCCGTGGTCAACGTGACCGATCGTGCCCACGTTCACATGCGGCTTGGTCCGCTCGAATTTACCTTTGGCCATTTTCGACTCCTAACAGGATTTTCGCACCTTGCGCCGCGCGCAACTTACTAGACTGAACAGCTGGTGCCCATGGGCAGGATCGAACTGCCGACCTCTCCCTTACCAAGGGAGTGCTCTACCACTGAGCCACATGGGCACTACAAACCGACACTGGAGCGGGTGAAGGGAATCGAACCCTCGTCGTAAGCTTGGAAGGCTTCTGCTCTACCATTGAGCTACACCCGCTTGGGTTGGATTCCCTTACCGCTTGAATTCTGGTGGAGGAGGTTGGATTCGAACCAACGTAGGCGTAAGCCAACAGATTTACAGTCTGCCCCCTTTAGCCACTCGGGCACCCCTCCGCAGAGAACTATCGATTATGGGGTAACAACACACTCTTGTCAAGCGTTTCTTACGTCCCGAAACAATCGAGGCTCTCACTTATAGTACGATGAAAAGCAAAAAGGCCCCAACTCAACGAGCTGGGGCCTTTTTCTGCTTTAAGCATGAGGAGCCTGACGATTACCTACTTTCACACGGGAATCCGCACTATCATCGGCGTGGAGTCGTTTCACGGTCCT
>NZ_FCOA02000026.1 GCF_001544875.2 Caballeronia hypogeia | reverse complement strand
AACGGATTCATCGACATCTTCACGTTGGCGATATCGACGCCCGTGTTGTCCGACTTCACGCGGACCTTCACGTTGTAATCGACCACGCGTTTCACTGGCACCAGAACCTTCATACTCCTCGACTCCCTCGATAAAAACTCATTTGATGACGAGCACCTTCGACCGGTCGAACGCCACCGTCACCGCGACGATCAGGATCAGCCCGAATACGATCTGCTGCGCAAACACGCTGATGCCCACGAAGGTCATCCCCACGCGCGCAACCGACACGAGCAAGGCCCCGACGAGCGTGCGCGCAATGCCTCCCGATCCGCCCGTCAACGCGGTGCCGCCGACGATCACCGCCGCGATGGCGGGCAACAGGAACTGATCCGCCAGCGTGGGAGAGCCGCTGCCGAGACGCCCGGCCATCACGATGCCCGCGAGCCCCGCGAAGCTCGACGACGTCGCGAACACGAGGCACTTCGTCACCGACACGCGCAATCCCGAAGCGATGGCCGCCGGTTCACCCGCGCCAATCGCGTCGACGCGCCGCCCGAACACCGTCGCGCGATGCAGGAACACGCACAATGCGAAGACCGCCGCGCCCAGCAGGATTTCGTGCGGCACGCCGAAGGACGTTCCCGTGGTCCAGCCGAGCGATGCATTGCGCATCTCGTCGCTGATGCCGATGGACCTCGTACCCGAAAGCGTCAACGCGCAAGCCGACGCGATGCCGCCGACGGCGAGCGTTGCAATGAAGGAAGGAATGCGCAGCACGGTCTGCAACACGCCGCTCAGCAAGCCGATGCCGAACGATGCCGCGAGCGCGACGACGGCAGCCATCGGACCCAGACGCGGCAGCAGCATCGCGACGATCACGCTCGCCAGCGACGCCACCGCCTGCAACGACAGATCGATACTGCCGAGCAGCACCACGAAAGTCGTCCCGGCGGCCATGATGAAGAGGGTCGAGCTATCCGCGAGCAGGCCAAACTGTGTGGAGAGCGTGAAGAAGCTAGGCTGCGCGAGTTCGATCGCGAGATACAGCGCGATGAGCGCGGCGAACGGCGCGTTGTCGCCCAGCCTGGCCTTGATTGATGGATTCATGTTCCGCATGCTGACCTCACACCATATGTTCGACGATGTCCACCTGCGAAGGCTTGCTTCCGACCTCGCACGGCATGATGACTTCGGCGCGGCCGTCGCGCATGACCATCACGCGATGACTGAGACCGAGAATTTCCTCCAGCGTGTCGCCCGTGAGCACGACCGCGACGCCCTCCGCCGTGAGCTCGCGAATGAGCTGGTAGACCTCTTCCTTCGCGCCGACATCGAGACCCCGCGTCGGGTGATCGAGCACGAGGATCGTGCTGCCCGCGAAGCGCCACTTCGCGAGCACGACCTTCTGCTGATTGCCGCCCGACAGGTTCCGGCACGATGCATCCGGTCCGGGCGCCTTGATATGCAGACGTTCGATCCATTCATCCGCGAGCACGCGTTCGGCCGACTTGCGCACCACACCCGCGCGGCTCACCGCGCCGAGACGGGGCAGCGTGAGGTTCTGCGCGACGCTCATCTGCGTGACGAGCCCTTCGAGCTTGCGCTCGCGCGGCACGTAGCCGATGCCCAGCGCGACCGCATGATTCGCGTTCGGTTTGAGCCGCGTCTCGCCGACGAACACGTCGCCCGAATCGAGCTTCTCCAGACCCGCGATGACGCGGCACAACTCCTCGCGCCCCGAGCCGACGACGCCCGCCACGCCGAATACTTCGCCGCGATGCACATCGAACGAAACGTCTTTCAGCGCGTTCGAAAGCGACGCATGACTCACGCTCAACGCGACATCCGCGCGACAGGGTTTCTGCAGGTTCTCGCGGTAGTACTCCCCGTTCAGCGAGCGCCCGACCATCATCTCGTGCAGCTTGCCGACCGACGCCGACTGGCTCGCCATCTCGGAGACGACCTTGCCGTCCTTCATCACATAGACGCGGTCGCTCAGGGCAAGCAGTTCGTCCAGCCGGTGCGACACGAACACGAAGGATGCGCGCGTCTTCAACTCGCGCACGAGGCGGAAAAGAATCTCGATCTCCGCGGCTTCGAGCACGGACGTCGGCTCGTCCAGCAGAACCACGGGCATGCCGTTCGCGCGGCTCGCGAGCGACAGCGCCCGCGCCAGTTCGATCATCTGCCGCTGGCCGAACGAAAGCGATTCGCAGAGCGCGAGCGGGTCCACGTCCAGGCGCACGTTGGCGAGTTCGCGTTGCGCCGCGTGTTTCAGCTTCGTCCAGTTGAGTCGGCCGAACGATACGAACTCTTCTTCACGCCCGAGGAACAGATTCTCGGCGACCGTCAGGTTCGGCAGGATCGACTGCTCCTGATACACCATCGCGATGCCCTTCGCCGTGGCGTCGCGCGGATTGCGAATGGAAAGCGGCTGGCCGTTCAGTGCGATCTCGCCCGAATCCTGACGGTATGCGCCCGTCAGCAGCTTCATGAGCGTGGACTTTCCCGCGCCGTTCTCGCCGATCAGACCGACGATCTCGTTCGGCCTGATTTCGATGCTCACGTCATCCAGCGCGAGCACGCCGGGAAAGCGCTTGGTGACGTTATTGAGTGTCAGCATGTCGTGTCTCCCGTCCTTATTTCACGATGCGCCGGCGCGAGCGGTTCAGCGCGAGCGTCACCGCAGCGATGATCAGCACGCCCTGAATGCCCTGCTGCACGTATGGCGGCACGCCGAGCAGCACCATGCCGTTGCCGAGCACCACGACGATCAGCGTGCCGACGAGCGTATTCAGCGGGCTGCCGTTGCCGCCCGCGAGCGAGGTCCCGCCCACCACGATCGCCGTGATCGCGATGAACAACTGGCCGCTGGCGATCATCGCGTGTCCCTGTCCGTACTGCGCCACGGCGAGAATGCCCGCGAGACCGTAGAACGCGCCGGCCAGCGCGAAGATCGCCACGCGCACCTGACGCACCTTCACGCCGGAGAGGCGCGCGAGATCCTCGCCGCCTCCAATGGCGAGTGTGTGCCGCCCAAGCAACGCATGCCGATGCACGCCCCAGGCGACGGCCAGCGCAAGCAGCGCGATCCACACCGACAACGGCAAGCCCGCATAACGCGTGATCGAAATGGAGCGCAGCGCCATGTCGCTCACGCGAATGGTGTTGCCCGACAGCCATGCCGTGCCGATACCCGACGCCACGAAGCCCACCGCCAGCGTCGTGATGAACGACGGAATGCGCAGGAACACGTGCAGCACGCCGTTGGCGAGCCCCAGCGCCACGCCCGCCGCAATGCCCACGGCGAGCACCCACAGGCCGAAGTGATTGTCGTTGTACGAGTTCTCGACCAGCATCGAAATGGCGATGGCCGCCACAGCGACGATTCCCTCCGCCGACAGATCGATACTGCCGAGCTGGATCACGAAGGTTCCGCCGAGCGCGATGGTGAGCGGAATCGCCGCCGAAATCGCGATGCGCGACAGGTTCATCGGATCGAAGAAGTCGTGATTGAGCGCGCCGATGCACAGGCCGAGCGCGACCAGCACGAGCAGTGGAGAAAAGCGCCGCAACGCCGATCGCGCGGCGGCGCCCCTGATCCCGGTCATGACTGGAGCGATGGCCTGCCGGGAAGGCGCCACGGTGAGCTTGTTCATCGGTACACCACCGGACCCGACACGCGGGCATAGACGTTATTCCAGTCGGCGGCGGGCTTCGATGCGCGCGCCATGACCTCCTGCACGTTGGCCTTCGTCACGAAGGTCGCCTTGCAGAACGATTCGCGCTTGTCCTTTGCCATGCTGGCGACATCGAGCTTCTTGTCCTTCGCCTGCAAACCCATGGACAGGCCGATGCCGCCGAGCCAGTACGGGTCCCAGTCCACCGACGCCACCAGTTCGCCCACCTTGATGGCGGCGAGTCCCGGCTGCGTGCCGTCCATGCCGGTCACCGGAAGCTGCCCCGCCAGCCCTTCCGCGCGCAATGCTTCGATCGCGCCGAGCGCCATGTCGTCGTTCGCGGCCCATACGCCCTTGATCTTCGAATTGAAGCGCGTCATCCAGGCCTGCATGATCGGAAACGCCTTCTGCGAGTTCCAGTCCGCCACCTGGAAATCGAGCAACTGAATGCCCGGATACTTCTTCAGCGCAGCGTCTAGACCGGCCTTGCGCTCGATCGCGGGCACGTTGCTGAAGATGCCGCCGAGCGCGACGACGCCGCCCTTGCCGCCCATCGCCTCGAAGAGCTTCGTCGCGCACTCCTCGCCGTAGGCAACGCCGTCGTATGAAAGATGCGCCACGTAATTCGGATTCGCGTCCCACGGATGCAGATCCTTCGGCTTGTTCCAGATCGTCGTCACGAACGCGCCCGCCTTCGAGCACGCTTCGACGATCACGCGGGCGTCGGCGGAATCGTTCGGATCGACGTTGAGCACGAGATTGCCGCCGGTCTTCTGCAGCAGCGCGCGGATATCGGCGATGCCCTTCTCGGAGCTGCCTTCGGTCGTGAGCGGCACATACGGCAGGCCGACGCTCTTCGCGAAGTTTTCGGCGCCTTTGTTGAACGCGCTGTAGTAGGGGTTGGTGAGCGAGCGGAACGAGCACGCGAGCGTGGTCTGTCCCGCACCGAACGAAAGACCCGAGAGGCCTCCGCCCGCCACGGCGAAAGCGGCGCCGGCGCCGAGCCTCATGAAATCGCGGCGCGAGAAAGTCGAGTATGAGTCGTGTCGTGACATGATGTCTCCTCCAGGAGAGCAATAAATATCTGGATATTTACTTAACAGTCGCGTCGCGACGATCAGCCTATGATCGCCGGCATGTCGCGCTTCTTTTCGGCGGACGCATCCACGCGCGGCGCACGACCGCGAATCAGGTCGGAGGCTTTTTCCGCGATCATCAGCGTCGGCGCGTTGGTGTTGGAACTGACGATGCGCGGCATCACCGACGAATCGGCCACGCGCAGTCCTTCGATGCCGCGCACGCGCAATTGCGGATCGACCACCGACATCTCGTCGACGCCCATCTTGCAGGTGCCGACCGGGTGATATCCGGTGCGTCCGTATTGCTGCGCGTAGGTTTCATAGTCGGCTTGGGTGCGCACGCTGTCGCCGGGAAAATGCTCGCGCCGGATGTACTTGCGCAGCGCGTTCTGATTCATGATCTCCCGGCTCTGGCGAATCCCTTCGACCGCCACCTTGAGGTCATGGGGATCGCGGATATAGGCCGGATCGATGATGGGCGCGTCGGCGGGATCGGCGCTGTGCAGCGTGACGTGGCCACGGCTACGCGGGCGCAGGAAATACGAATTCAGCGTGCAACCCGAACCCGAAGGCACTGGCGGCACGCCCGCCTCCACGCCCGCGCCCGGCAGGAAATGGAACTGCAGATCGGGCGTCGCCACGCTCTTGTCCGAGTACCAGAACGCCCCGCCTTCCGCGATGTTCGAGGTCACCGGCCCCTTGTTGAACAACTTGTACTCGAGGCCCGCGAGCAGCATCATGTGCTTCTTCGCGTACTTGTCGAGACTGTACGGACCGTTCAGCTCGTAGACGATGTCGATATCGAAATGGTCCTGCAGGTTCTCGCCCACGCCCGCAAGCGCATGCAGCGGCTTCACGCCCGCGCGCTCCAGCGCGACGGGATTGCCGATGCCCGAGAGCATGAGCAGCTTGGGCGAGCCGATCGCGCCGGCGGTCACGATCACTTCGCGTTCCGCGCGCGCGACGATCGCATCGCCGCGCGCGTCCCGGTCCGCATACTCCACGCCCACCGCGCGCCCACGCTCGATCACGATGCGCGCAACCAGCGCATTCGTTTTGATCGTCAGATTCTTTCGCGCACGCGCTTCGCGCAGATAGCCGACGGCGGCGCTGCATCGCCTGCCGTTGCGTTGCGTCACCTGATACACGCCGACGCCTTCCTGACGCTCGCCGTTGAAGTCGCTGTTGTACGGCATGCCGGCTTCCTGCCCCGCGCGCACGAACGCCTTCGTCAGCTCGTTCACGCTGATGAGATCGGACACGCCGAGCGGCCCGCCCGTGCCGTGATACTCGTTGCAAAGACGCTCGTTGTCCTCCATGCGGCGGAAGTACGGCAGCACGCCGTCGCGAAAGCTCCAGCCGGCACAGCCGTCGCTCGCCCAGCCGTCGTAGTCGGCGGCCTGGCCGCGCGTGAACACCATCGCGTTGATGGAGCCGCCGCCGCCGAGCACGCGGCCTTGCGCGAACGGAATCTGCCGGCCTTGCGTTTCAGCCGCCGCCGCCGTGCGATAGCCCCATGTCAGCGGGCCGCCCGTCATCTTGAAGAAGCCGACCGGCATGTGGATGTAAGGGTCCGTATCGGGCGGGCCGGCTTCGAGCAGCAGCACCCGGTTGCCGGCGTCCTCGCTCAGGCGCGCGGCAAGCGCGCATCCCGCCGCGCCGCCGCCCACGATCACATAGTCATACATGGTTGTCTCCGATGCTCATATCTTGCTTTCAGCCGATCCAGCGCGTCCGGTTGCCGAGTTGCACATGGGCCGATTTCAGTTCCGTGTATTCATCGACGCCATGACGCCCCGTCTCGCGCCCGATGCCCGACTGCTTGAATCCGCCGATAGGCAGCTCCGGGCCGCCGGTGATCGTGCAGTTGATCCACACGCGTCCCGCCTGCACTTCGCGCATGCTCTTCATCGCGCGTTGCAGATCGCGCGTCCAGATGCTCGCGGCGAGTCCGTACGGCACGCCATTGGCGAGCGCGATGGCTTCATCGAAGCTGTCGAACGTGCTGACCGCCAGCACGGGACCGAAGATTTCCTCCTGCGCGAGCGTGCTGCGCGGATCGACGCCGCGAAACACCGTCGGCTCGATGAAGAAGCGCTCGCCCTCGCTGCTCGCGCGGCCGCCGCGCACGAGTTGCACGCCGTCCCGCTTTCCCGCTTCGATGAAGCCGCGAATCTTCTCGAACTGCCGCGCCTCGACGATCGCGCCGACATGATTCGACGCATCCAGCGGCTCGCCGACGCGCACTTTCTCGAGCAAAGCGCACACGCGCTCGACCAGCTCGCCCTCGACCGACCGATGCACGATCAGCCTGCTACCCGACACGCAGCATTGCCCCGCATTGAAGCTGATGCCGAACGCGATGGCATCGGCGGCGTCGTCGAGGTCCGCGTCGGCGAATACGATCTGCGGATTCTTGCCGCCCAGCTCCAGCCCGACCTTCTTCATGTTCGCGCCGGCCGCGGTCATCACCGCGCGACCCACGGGCGTCGAACCGGTGAAGGAGATCATGTCGACGTCCATGTGCTCGGCGAGCGCCTGTCCGACGACGGAGCCCAGGCCCGTCACCACGTTGACCACGCCGTCGGGCAAACCGGCTTCGGTGAGCAGCGCGGCCAGCTTGAGCGTCGTGGTCGATGTCAGTTCGGCGGGCTTGACGACGACCGTGCAACCCGCCGCCAGCGCGAACGGCAAGCGCTCCGAGAGAATGAAGAACGGAAAATTCCACGGCGTGACGATGCCCACGACGCCGACCGGCTGACGCATCACGAGTCCGAGCACGTCGGGGCCGAGCGTGTCGTGCGTATCGCCGTGCACGACGCGCGCAAGACCCGCCGCATATTCCCAGATGCCCGCCGCCGCGTTGATCTCGCCGCGCGACTGCGCGATCGGCTTGCCGCTTTCCAGCGTCTCGAACCACGCGAGCGTCTCGCAGTTGGCGCGGATCAGCCGGGCCGCTTCGAGCAGCACGGTCGCGCGCTCTTCGCCCGAGATGCGCGACCAGCGTCCGTCGTCGAAAGCGCGGCGCGCGGCGGAGACGGCCAGGTCGAGATCCTTGCGGCTGCCGCGCGCCGTTGCCGTCACCGGCACGCCATGACCCGGACTCCTGCGCGTGAAGAACTCGTGTTCGGCAGTGGCGTAATGCTTGCCGTCGATATACATCGGCGTGCGTATCGCCTCGCGCGGAAGATTCAGGGCTGCTTTCGATTCACTCGTCGTCACCATGTCTGCCTCTTTGAAATTGCCTGACCGAAGCTTCGGATCTCCGGTCGCTTATGTACTATCCGGTTACTCTCTTGAGACGACCGTTTTGGTTTATAGTCGTCGCCAGAACGCCGGTATTCGCCGGCTCCCGGACTCTTGCGCATGAGAACCCCATGACCATTGCGACTACGCCAGAAAAAGCCGCCGCCAAAGCCGCCAAAGCCACCCCCACTCGTCAACCCAGACAGCGCGACCCCGAACTCACGCGCGCCCGAATCCTCGAAGCCGCGAAGAAGGAGTTCGCGAAACTCGGTCTCGATGGCGCTCGCGTCGAAGCCATCGCCGCGCGGGCGAAGTCCAACAAGCGGATGATCTATCACTACTTCGGCAGCAAGGAGAATCTGTTCCTCGAAGTGCTGGAGGACGTCTATGCCGACATCCGCACCGCCGAACGCAAACTCGATCTCGATCACCTGTCACCGGAGGACGCGATCGGCGCCCTCGTCACGCATACCTGGAACTACTACCTCCGCAACCCGGAATTCCTGAACCTCGTGAGCAACGAAAATCTTCACAAGGCGCGTCACGTGAAGAAGTCCGCGCGCTTCAAGGAACTGCATCAGGGCTTCACTTCGATGCTGCAACGCATACTCGATCGCGGCGTCGAATCCGGCGCGTTCCGCAGCGGCGTCGATCCACGACATCTGCACATCACCATGGCCGGCATCAGCTACTACTATCTGACCAACCGTTTCACGAGCGGTCTGATCTTCGACTTCGACTTCATGGACAAGGAAGCGCTCGATTCCCGCCTTGCCTTCAACATCGATACCGTGCTGCGGACGATCCGCAAGTCCTGAGCGCATCACGCGCGCCGAGAGCGCGGCTCATGCGCTTTCACCTTCCGCCGCGACGAGAAGCCGTTCATCGATGAGCGGACGAAACGCCATGCGCGCCAGCACATCGCGCTCGATATCGATGCCGGGCGCCACTTCGATCAGACGCACGCCCGCATCTTCCAGACGGAACACCGCGCGCTCCGTCACGTAGAGCACTTCCTGACCGGTGATGCGCGCACGCTCCGCGCTGAACGTGATGTGCTGAACGCGCTCGACGAGCTTCGGCACGCTGCCCGGTGAACGAATGCTCACGCGCCCTTCGTGTTCCTCGACCACGAGTCCCTTCGCCTCGAAGCTGCCGCAGAACACGATCTTCTTAGCGCCCTGCGTGATGTCGATGAACCCGCCCGGACCCACGACCGTCGCACCCAGCTTCGACACGTTGATGTTTCCCGCGCGATCCATCTCCCCCATGCCGAGGAAGGTCACGTCGACGCCGCCGCCACTGTAGAAATCGAACTGATCGACGCTCGACAGGATCGCGTCCGCGTTGCGCGCGGTGCCGAACATCGCGCCATCGAGCATCGCGCCGTTGTGAATGCCCTGCTCCACCGAGCCCCAGAAGCTGCCCATGCGCCCCTGATCCGCGAGCAGGGCGGGAATGCCACCAGGAATGCCGAAGCCGAAATTGGCCGACTGTCCGGCCTGCAACTCGCGCGCCGCACGCGTGGCGATGATGCGGCGGATGCCCGTAGGCAGTTCGTAGAAGCCGTCGTCGATCGGCGTCTGCACTTCGCCGCTGATCGCCGGGTCGTATTCCGCCACCGCGCATTGCACCTGCGGCCCGTGTTCGACGAGCGCATCGACGAGAATGCCGGGAATGCGCACGAGCCGCGCCGGCACGTAGTCGTCCTGCGCCCGCGCCTTCACCTGAACGATCACGCGGCCGCCGCTGTTGTGCGCCGCGAGCGCCGCGGCGTAGACATCGAGATCGGCCGGCTCGCGACGCAACGTGACGTTGCCAGCCTCATCGGACGTGGAGCCGCGCACGATCGCGAAGTCCACCTTGAAGGGCTTGTAGCGAAGGTATTCGCGACCATCCAGCTCGACGAGTTCCACCAGATCCTCGGTCGCGCGGGCGTTGATCTTGCCGCCGTCGATGCGCGGGTCCACGAAGGTCCGCAGCCCCACATGCGTGACGAGGCCCGGGCGTCCCGCGCCGATCTCGCGCAGCAAGGTCGAGATCGCTCCAGCCGGAAAGCTGTACGCCTCGATCGATTCGTCCTGCGCCAGTTGCTGCATTGCAGGCGACCAGCTCCAGTGTCCGCCGATCACTCGTCTGACCATTCCCTTATGCGCCAGGCGGCCTAGTCCGCTGCCTTTGCCATCGCCTATGCCGAGTGCGTGAACGATCGTCAGATCGCGCGGATGCCCGGTCGCAAGGAAACGCTCCTCCAGCTTCGCGAGCACCGCGTCGGCTTCCAGCAAACCGCCGCCGGAACCGGCCAGCGCGATCGTCGCGCCATCGAAAATTTGCCCGACCGCGTCCGCGGCCCGCATCCACTTGCTCAAGTCATCCTCCTTTCTGATCGGCCGCGAAACTCGTTGACAGCGCCGATCCGTTGGTCTTAAATAACCCACCAGATGGTTACTTGTTGCGAATACTGGCACACGAAACCACGTAATTCAAGGGCTTTTGCGAGGCGCTCGGGTTTACCTGAACCGGTCGGCCGAACGCAAATTCCGGGCCCTTCCCTATCGATTGGAGACGACATGAAACTCTCGGAAACACATCAGCAGATTCGCGACACGACGCGCCGCTTCGCGCAGGAAGTCATTCGTCCGCTCGCGGAAGAACTCGATCGCGAGGAGCGCTTTCCCGCGGAGATTTATAGGCAGATGGGCGAGCTCGGGCTGTTCGGCATCACCGTGCCGGAAGATTTCGGCGGCGCGGGGCTCGATGTCGCCGCGTATGCGCTCGTCATGGAGGAGTTGTCACGCGGCTATGCGTCGGTGGCGGATCAATGCGGCCTGCTCGAACTCGTCGGCACGCTGTTGAGCGTGCATGGCAGCGAGGCGCAGCGTGCGCAGTACATGGAGCCCTTGTTGCGCGCCGCGCTGCGGCCGGCCTATTGCATCACCGAATCCGATGCGGGCACCGATGTCTCCGGGATCCGCACGACCGCCACGCGCACCGCCGACGGCTGGGAACTCAACGGCGCGAAGCTGTGGATTCATAACGCGCCCGTCGCCGATGTCGCGTTCGTGCTCGCGCGCACGAATCCGGCCGCGGGCAAGCGCGGCATGAGCATCTTCATCGTCGACTGCCATCTCGATGGCGTGTCGAAAGGCCCGAAGGAACACAAGATGGGGCAGCGCGCGTCGCAGGTGGGCGAACTGCATTTCGACCGCGTGAAGCTGCGTCATGACGCGTTGCTCGGCGAGGAAGGACGCGGCTTTCACATCATGATGAGCGTGCTCGACAAGGGCCGTGTGGGCATCGCGGCGCTGGCGGTCGGCATCGCGCAGGCCGGTCTCGAAGCCGCGCTTGAATATGCGCAGACGCGCAAGCAGTTCGGCAGTCATCTCGCGGAGTTCCAGGGCGTGCAATGGATGCTCGCCGACATGGCGAAAGACATCCAGGCCGCGAGGCTGCTCGTGCACGACGCGGCCGAACGTCTCGATGCGGGCGACCGCGCGAGCATCGCCTGTTCAATGGCAAAGTGCTTCGCGGGCGATACCGCCGTGAAGCACAGCGCGAACGCCGTGCAGATTTTCGGCGGCAGCGGCTACATTCGCGGCTATGAAGTGGAGCGCCTGTATCGCGACGCGAAGATCACGCAGATCTACGAAGGCACCAATCAGATTCAGCGCACGATAATCGCGCGCGATCTCGTCGTGAACGGAGCATCGCTGTGAGCGCGCGGCCCATTGCACTCGTCACGGGAAGCCGGCGCGGCATTGGACGGGCGATCGCCATCGAACTCGGGCGCGCGGGCTTCGATATCGCCCTTACCGATATCGCCGCAAGCGACGAACTCGATCACGCCGTACGCGAAGTCGAAGAAACCGGCGCGCGCGCGATTGCCGTGGTGAACGATCTCGCTGATCTGCAAAGCCATCGCGCGATGCTGCTTGAGATCGAAGCGCGCCTCGGCAGCACGATCGATTGTCTCGTGAACAATGCGGGCGTCTCGGTCATGTCGCGCGGCGATCTGCTCGATGTCACGCCCGAGAGCTTCGACCGCTGCATGACGGTGAACACGCGCGGCACGTTCTTTCTCATGCAGACGTTCGCGAAACACATGCTGGCGCGCACGCGTGCGAGCATCGCGGCGCATCCGAGCGTCATCACGATCACGTCGTCGAACGCGGTCGCGGCTTCGCCCGCGCGCAGCGAATACTGCGTCTCAAAGGCCGGGCTTTCTATGGCGAACACCTTGTTCGCGTTGCGGCTCGCGCCGCACGGCATTGGCGTGTACGAGGTTCAGCCGGGGCTCATCGCCACCGAGATGACCGCGCCATCGAAAGAACGCTACGACGCGCAGATGGAGCAAGGTCTCACCGCCATCAAACGCTGGGGCACGCCGCAGGAAGTGGCCGTCGCCGTGCGCACGCTCGCGACCGGCGGTTTGCCCTATAGCGTTGGCCAGGCCATCCGCGTCGATGGCGGCCTGCTCGTCACCAAATACTGATCCGACATGAAATCGACCATCAAACTCCCTACCGCTTGCGGCGCACTGGAAACGTATCGCGTGCAAGGCGTGCCGCTCGATGTGCGCACGCCTGTCGCGCCCTTCAGCCGCATCGCCTATTCGGCGGCGCATGTCGTCGCCGATCCACTGCGTGCGGGCGAGCTGAACGGCGCGCCCGCCATCGACTGGACGCGCACGCTCGAATATCGGCGTTACCTGTTGCAGCAGGGATTGGGCATCGCCGAAGCGATGGACACCGCGCAGCGCGGCATGGGCCTGCCCTGGCCGAGCGCGCTCGAACTGATCACGCGCACCATGGAAGGCACGCGTGACATTCCCGGCGCGCGAATCGCTTCGGGATGCGGAACCGATCATGTCGCGCCCCAGGACATCTCCACGTGCGATGAAGTCATCCGCGCTTACGCACAGCAACTCGAAGCCGTGCAGCGCGTGGGCGGCCGCGTGATCCTGATGGCGAGCCGCGCGCTCGCGAAAGTCGCGCGCACGCCCGATGATTACCGCCGCGTCTATCGCGAGGTGCTCGCGATGTGCGATCAGCCGGTGATCCTTCACTGGCTCGGCGAGATGTTCGATCCGGAACTTCGAGGCTATTGGGGCGCGGATGAATATCCGGACGCGGCGGGCGTCTGCCTCGATGTCATCGGCGAGAGCGTGGACAAGGTGGACGGCATCAAGATCTCGCTGCTAGACGATGCGAAGGAAATCGCGTTTCGCCGGAGTCTGCCGCCCTCGGTGAAGATGTACACGGGCGACGACTTCAACTATCCCGGTCTGATCGCCGGCGATGAACACGGCTATTCGCACGCGCTGCTCGGCATTTTCGATGCGATAGCGCCAGCGGCCTCGCAAGCGCTCGCGGCGCTGGCCAGCGGCGACGTTGAGACTTATCACGCGCTGCTCGCGCCGACCGTGCCGCTCTCGCGCCATATCTTTCGCGCGCCGACGCAGTACTACAAGACAGGCGTCGTGTTCCTCGCCTACCTGAACGGCTTCCAGGACCACTTCTTCATGCTCGGCGGCCATCATGGCGTGCGGCCGCCCGCCTATCTCGCGGACGTGTTCCGCTTCGCGGATCAGGCGCGCCTGTTGCGCGATCCGTCGCTTGCAATCGAACGCATGGGGCGCGTGCTCGCACCGCTCGGTCTCGATGCATGAACACGCGAGAACAGCACATCATGCGCGATCTACATCAACGGCTCGACCTGTGCTCGATCAATACGGCGACGCTCGGTCATCGCGAACCGATTGGCCGCGTGATCGATCGCGTGGCGGACGCCGGCTTCGGCGGCATTGCGCCGTGGCGTCGCGATCTGGAAGGCGAGGACGTGAGCGCCATCGCGCGACGGATCGAGGCGCGTGGTCTCACCGTCACCGGCTACTGCCGGTCCACCTATCTGCCCGCCGCGACGCGCGAGCAATTCGCCCGCAATATCGCCGATAACAAAGCCGCGCTGCACGACGCGGCCACGCTCGGCGCGCGGTGTTTCGTGATGGTCGTGGGCGGCATGCCCGATGGATCGCGCGATATCGAAGGCGCTCGCGCGCAAGTCTCGGACGGCATCGGCGCCCTGCTCGACACCGCGCGCGAGTTGCGCGTGCCGCTCGCGCTCGAACCGCTGCATCCGATGTACGCGGCGGACCGCTCGGTGATCAATACGGTCGCGCAGGCATTGCACCTGTGCGAGGCGATCGATCCCGGAAGCTCGGGCTTTCTCGGCATTGCCGTCGACGCCTATCACTGCTGGTGGGACCCGGCGCTCGCCGATTCGGTCGCGGCGGCGGGCCGCGCGGGACGGCTGCTGGCGTTCCACGTGTGCGACTGGCTGCGTGATACGCGCGACATGCTGCTCGACCGCGGCATGATGGGCGACGGCGTGATCGATCTGCGCGCGCTGCGCCGCTGCGTCGAGGATGCGGGTTACGACGGGCTCGTGGAAGTCGAGATCTTCTCGCAAGCGAACTGGTGGCGGCGCGAAGCCGTCGAGATTCTGGGAACGTGCGCGCATCGGCTACAGGCCGTGTGCTGATACAGGAGCGAATCGAATGCCGGAAATGATCAGATGGGGCGTGCTCGGCGCGGCGAATATCGCGGACAAGTTCGTCGTGCCCGCGATTCAACGCTCGCGCAATGGACGCGTGACGCACGTCGCCGCACGCGATGGCGTGCGCGCGCAAGCGTTCGCCGCGAAGCACGATATTCCCGCGACGTGCGCGAGCTACGACGCGCTGCTGCACAGCGATGACGTGGACGCCGTGTACATCCCGCTGCCCACCGCGAGCCATTTCGACTGGTGCAGGAAGGCGCTCGAAGCGGGCAAGCACGTGCTGTGCGAAAAGCCGATCGCGATGAACGCCGTGCAGGTGCGCGAGCTCATCGCACTGCGCGACGCAACCGGTCTGCTGTGCGTCGAGGCGTTCATGGTCGCGCATCATCCGCAGTGGCGATATGTTCGCGAACGTCTCGCCGCTGGCGTCATCGGCAAGCTGGAACACGTGGAAGGGAGCTTCACCTATTTCAACGACGATCCCGACGCCCTGAAGAACAACCGTGACCTGGGCGGCGGCGGCGTGCGCGATATCGGCGTGTATCCGGTCGTCACCACGCGTATCGCCACCGGCGCGGAGCCGCTCGACGTGCGCGCCGCGGTGACGATAGATCCTCGCTACGGCACGGACAAGCTCGCCGTCTGCGATGTGCGATTCGACGCATTCTCACTGCATTTCTACTGCGGCACGCAGCGTGCGCGCCGGCAATCGATGGTCTTTCACGGCACCCGCGGCTGGATCGCGCTCGATGCGCCGTTCAATCCCGGCGTCTACGACTGCGCGCGCGTGCGTACGAGAACCGACAGCACGGGCGAAGTCGAAACGGTCACGTTCGACGACACCGATCAATATCGGTCGATGGTGGAGAACTTCTGCTCGAAGCTCCTGGGCGAGGATACGGAAATCGCGTTTGCGCTTGAAAGCTCGCTCGCCAATCAGGCGGTCATCGACCGGATTCTTTCTTTCGCCTGAACGGCAATCTTACTTTTTGCTCAATGGACAACCGGACAATGCGTGCAAATCGCGCGCACGCGGCGGCGCTCGCCAATGCGGAAGATGCGTCACTCTGGCGATGGTTCTCGGCATTGCTCGATGCCCGCGACATTCGATGGTGTCTCTCGGAACAGGGATGGCTTGTCAGCGTGAGGCATCGGCATGTGGCTACCGCTGCGAGCTTCGACGAAGCCATCAGAGCGGCGAAGGCGCGCAGCGATACCTGAAACTGCCCGGTCGGAATGCTTTATCAAGCAGTTAAGTGAAAATGGTAAAAGGCCTTGCGACCCATCGCTGTCCGACTAAAGTCTAGGTGTTCGAGACGCAATTCGATATCGCCATGCTCTTCTACCACCACGGTGCTGCCGTGCACCCCTCCGCGGTGCGGGTGGGAAATGCTTTCGTCGCCCGCGTGATTGTTCGGAAGAAAGAGGGAGAAGTCAACTCGCTGATCAACCTGGGCACGTTCGCCAGTCGAACCGCAGCCGTACAGTTCGCTATCCGTTCCGGGATCGCATATGTCGACGAGCGGCCACTGCCCGCTGCTCCGTTTCAGCGAGACAATGACAGCGAGCGGGAATAGCAAACAAGCCAGCGCCGAAGTGTGCGCTGGATACCCGCCGGCGAAAAGGTGAACTCGCGGACGAAGTGCGTACCGTTCGTTAGCCGCGCGATCATGCAGGCAACCGTACCGGCGGCGCGACCCTGGACTGCGCCGTCGATCACCTCGGCGGATAGCCCCTGGCGCTGACCGCTCACACAACGCGGCCACTCCTGCCCGCCACACGGAACTTCTCGATCAGCGGTTCGTTCACACCGCCTGAATGGTCCTTTGTCAATCAATTCACACCAACGACGGATGCCTCGCCGGCCAACGCGCCGACGAACTCGACCATGGACGAGGGTGTACTTCGTATCTCGGCTATGCCGACGATGATCTGGAGACGATCATGAATTTCGACTACCGGCAGTTCCAAATTGAAGCATTCTGTCTTGAGGAGGGTGGCCATTACTACGCACGCGCAAAAATCTTCCGGCGCGCTCAGGGGGATATGAATGCCTCCGAGGTCAAGTGGTCGGGCGATATCGGCGACTATCGAAGCGACGCGGATGCCGTCGAAGCGGCTCAGAGATGGGCGATTCAATGGTGCGACGGGCACGAGCACTGAAATTCAGGCTCTTCCTTTAGCCTCGAGACGGCGTCGACGTTGCCCACAGTCGCGAGCCGCACTTGCTCCACGTGCCGCTTACTTCCAAGAGTTGAAATCCTTCGCGTAGAGATCGGCGCTCCGATCCAGGTCACCGGTCGCCGCATAGATCAACTGCTCGGCATCCGGACAAAGCACCGCTCCGTCGACGACTCGACCCACGACGAGACGATGATCTCCAGCCTCGATTTCGCTATCCACCTGACAGTCAAAATAAGCTAGCGCGTCGAGCAGCAACGGCGCTCCGCTCCGGCCTGCTCGCCAGGCTACCGAGGACAGTTTGTCGACCGAGCGGCCCGACTGTGTTCCGAAGTGCCTGGCCAGCGCCAGATGTTCTGCGCGCAACACGTTTATCGCGAACACCCGGCCGCTATTGAGAATCGGATAAGACGCGTGAGTCGGGTTGATGCCAAGCGCGACCATGAGCGGGCGAAAGGAAACCAGCATTACCGAACTTGCCGTGAATGCATTCCGGAGGCCGCCATGGGCGACGCCGATCACATAGACGCCTGCAGTTAGACGCCGGAAGAGGTCTGCCATGCTGTCAGCCATAGCGCTTCCCGTTGAATTCCAGGTTCTGCGATTCCACCGCGACGCATCCCGGCCGAGCCTTCGGCGCGCAACGAGCACGAACGGTGCGAGGCCGTTGTACACCGAACCGCTCGTGAACGTTAGCGAACCGGAAGGCATGTCGCAGAAATTTCCGAGAGCTTCTGCCTCTCGGCGAGAGAGCGTCAATCATTAATTCTCCGTATTGCCCGATAAGGAAGCGCTAGACTGCGACGACCCGGCCGGTCCGTTTGGCATCCGCAAGCGCACGGGTTTATTCGAATGTCGCGCGCTCGAAGAATGTGGATAGGCTTCACATCAGCCGGCACTGTTGACCAGCGCATGTTTGGCGCTCATCAAGATAAGGAGCTTGCCATGCGATATCTGACTTTCGAACAACGGAACGACTCGCTCATCCTCGTCGCCCGTGTATTGCTGATGGGCCTCTTTATTCTCTTCGGCTGGAAAAAGCTCATTGGATTTTCGGGCACGGTCGCCTACATGGCGTCGACCGGTGCACCGGTTCCAACGATCTCCGCCTTCATTGCGGTCGTGATGGAATTCGTGGTTGGCATTGCGATCGTGCTTGGCTTCTTCACACGCCCGCTTGCGCTGCTCCTTGCGCTCTATACGCTCGGCACGGCCTTGATCGGTCACCACTTCTGGACAATGCAAGGCATGGAGCGGTACGCGAACACGATCAACTTCTACAAGAACATCAGCATCATGGGCGGACTGCTTTTGCTGTTCGTCACGGGCCCGGGGAAGTATTCAATCGATCGAAGATAGGGCGGCGCGACGCGATCCTGTCTCATCGACCCGCGCCGTGGCGTCGGGATACCTATATGCCCGCCCATTGGAAAGCCGACCTCGTCCATCTCGACGACAGTCGACGTTGCGGCGATCCGACCTAGTGCAGCTTCCCGACCGATTGCAGTACTGCGCGCCCTTGCTCCGTCAGGCGTCGATGTTCGATCCCGGACGTCAGCTTTTCCAGTCGAACAAGCTGTCGCTCGCATAAGGCGTTCAGATCGCAAAGATCGAGTTCGCTTTGGAAGGGGTTTGCATCGAGCAGCATCAGCGCTGCGATCTCATGTGGACTCAGCATCTTCGTCTCCCGTGATCCGCGTATCGCTCGCGGCCGATAGAGACAGAGTAGTTCCTCAGCACTTCATCGCGACGCGCGAATTGTCGCACTGGAAGGAGCTAACCGCCGGGCGCGTGCCGATGCACGAGTGGAAGGCGCACCTGAAACGTCGTTCCGACTTCGGTCGCCACGACGCCGAGTCTCCCCTCGTGCCGATGCACCACTGTCCGGTAAGCGATATGCAGCCCGAGACCGTTACCCTTGCCGGGCGGCTTGGTCGTGAAGAACGGCTCGAAAAGGCGCGGCAGGACATCCGCGGGAATGCCATGCCCGGTGTCCGTGATTTCGATCACCGCGCAGTTGCCTTCGCGATGCGAGCGAATCGTGAGCTCGCCGCGCTCATCCATCGCGTCGATGGCGTTGTCGATCAGATTGGTCCACACCTGATTGAGTTCGCTGCCATAGACCGGCACGGGCGGCAACGCGCGATCGTAGTCCCGCGTGACGACGACGCCGTGCTTCAGCCGATGCTGCATGATGGTCAGCGTATCCTCGATGCCGCCATGGATGTCCACTTCCTGCAACGGCGCCTGGTCCATGTAGGAGTACGACTTCATCGCCTTGACGATCTCCGAGATGCGCTCGGCGCCGAGCCACGTCTGTTCCGACAGAAAGCGCATCTCGAATGTCGCGGCCAGCCAGCGGATGCCCGCGCTGAATTGCTCGCGGCTCACACGGGCCGTCAAGGGCTCGAATTCTTCCGGCGCGAAGCCGGCAGCCACGAGCCGCGGCGCCATCAGCCAGGGTTTGTCGATACCGTGCGTGGACAGCCACTGCGCGAAGCGGTCTTCCGCTTCACTCCGACGCAGCGAGCCGGCAGGCGTGGCGTCGATGGCGGGCGGGGCGCGGCGCGCCCATGTATCGAGCGTCTCCATCACGTCGACGGGCATCGCGCAAAGCACCAGCGCGCGCGTCGCGCGATGCAGGCTGTCGAGCGCGTCGCGCATGCCGTCCGCCGCGCGCGCGACGGCCGCCGCCGGGTTGTTCAGTTCATGCGCGAGGCCGGCCGACAGCCGTCCCAGCGCGGCCAGTTTCTCGCCGCTGAGAATGAACGTGTCGTAGGCGCTGATGCGGCCGTACATCGAACGAAAGATCTGCTTGCCAAACGCCTCGCACTCGTTCATGAGCGTGCGCACGGTGCTCTCGGCCAACGAGATCAGATAGCAGTCCGTGTTCGCGCTGAACGTGAGCGGCAGCGGCATGCCCGCGAGCAGCGATGCCTCCGCGACCGAAACGGGCGCGCTGCGCGTATCGTCGATCACCTGGCGGCCCGCCACGCGTTTTTCCGTCAGCAGCTCGCCTTCGAGGAGCACGAACTGATGCGTCACGGTCTGCCCTTCGTGCATCAGGATTTCGCCCTTCTTCAGGCGATGCTCGCTCAGGTTCTCGCGGACCCATTGCCTGCGCTCCGCGGACAGGCCCGCGAAGAGCGGCATATCGAAGAGCTTCGACGGATCGCTCATGGATTCGCGAGGTATTGATGAATGAAGTGCACCGCGATCGAGCCTTCGCCGACCGCTGCGGCAACGCGCTTGACCGAATCGGCGCGCACGTCGCCCGCCGCGAAGATGCCGGGAACGCTCGTTTCGAGCAGGAACGGGTCGCGTCCGGGCTGCCAATCCGCCGGCGCCCGCCCGCCCCGAACCAGCGCGCGGCCCGTCAGCAGGAACCCATGCTCGTCGCGCTCGACCACGCCGCGCAGCCATTCCGTGCACGGCGCCGCGCCGATGAACACGAACAGGCCGCTGGCCGGAACGGTTTCCGAACGCCCGGTCTGCATGTCGTGCAGTGTGATTTCCGCGAGGTGGCCTTCGCCGCTCACGCTCTCGACTTCGGTATGAGGGCGCACATGAATGTTCGCAGTCTCGTGGATCTGCTCGACGAGGTAATGCGACATCCCCACGCTCAGCGAAGATCCGCGGCAAAGAATCGTGACCGAGCGCGCGTACTTCGAGAGAAACATCGCACCCTGCCCCGCCGAATTCGCGCCGCCCACGATATAGATATCCTGGTTCGAGCACGCGACCGCCTCCACCAGGGCCGCGCCGTAGTAGACGCCGGCGCCCGTGAGTTCGTGCACGCCGCGCGCTTCGAGCTTGCGATAGGACACGCCGCTCGCGACCATCAACGCGAGACAACTGACCTCGGAGCCATCGGAAAGCTTGACGAACTTGTACGGCGGCTCGATTCGCAACCCCACGGCGTGCTGCGTGAGGATCATCTCCGCACCGAACCGCCGCGCCTGCGCGAGCGCCCGCCGTGACAGATCCGCGCCGCTCACGCCCGACGGAAAGCCGAGATAGTTGTCGATATGCGAGCTCGTGCCCGCCTGCCCCCCGGGCGCAGCGCACTCGATGATCGCGACATGCAGCCCTTCCGATGCCCCATACACGGCCGCGGCCAGTCCGGCCGGCCCGCCGCCCACGATGACGAGGTCGTAGAACGGCGTCGTCGAGCGCGTGTGCAGTCCGACTTTTTCGGCGATCTGCGCGATCGTCGGCCTGCTCTGCACCGTGCCGTCTTCGAACACGACGACGGGCAACTGATGCTGACCCGTGCTCAGCGCGTTCAACAGAGGATCGGACTCGGTGTGCCGCTCGACGTCCAGCCAGCGAAACGGAATGTGGTTGCGCGCCATGAAATCGCGCAACTGGTGTCCGTGCGGCGACCAGCGGTGATCGAGAATCCGGATGCCCTGGAACCCCGTACGGAAGGACGCATGCCAGTCGGCGAGCAAATCGTCGAGCGCCGGATAGAAGTTCTGCTCCGGCGGATGCCAGGGCTTGAGCAGATACTGATCCAGATGCACCTTGTTGATCGCGCGAATGGCGGCGTCGGTGTCGGCGTAGGCCGTCAGCAGCACGCGCTTGGCTTCGGGAAACAGTTCGATGGCTTGCTCGAGGAACTCGATGCCGCTCATCCTCGGCATGCGTTGATCCGCGATGAAAAGCGCGACCGAACGATTCTGCAGGCGCAGTTGCTGCGCCGCCTCCAGCGCCGCCGGCCCCGACTCCATGCGCACGATCTGATAGTGCTCGCCGTAAGCGATCTGCAGATCGCGCGCGACCGCGCCGGCCACGATGGGGTCGTCGTCCACGGCGAGGATCACGGGTTTGTCCATGACGATTCAAGTGCCGATGCCGGCTCGCGCGGCGTTCATTGCAGACATTGTAGGCGCTGCGCGAGCGGGGTTTCGCGAACCTTTCGGCATTACAGGACCGGGCCGGCGAGTCGCGCGTTCACCTGCGCCTCGTCGTGCGCGCCGGCAAGCGGGAGCGTGACGCGGAAAACCGTTCCCCCGGCCCCCGACCGCACGCCGATCGTCCCTCCATGCCGGTTCACCACGATACGGTACGCGATATGCAGGCCGAGCCCCAGACTCGGACCTTGCGTGTGAAGCGTGTACTTCGACGTATAGAACGGCTCGAACAGATGCTGCGCCGCATCGGGCGGAATGCCGGGACCGCTGTCGGCGATCTCGACCACGGCATCGTCGCCGTCGCGACTCGTGCGGATCACGATGTCGCCGTGCCCGTTCATCGCCTCGATCGCGTTCTCGATGATCCGCGTCCACACCTGATTGAGCTCGCTTCCGTACGCCTGTATGCGCGGCACGCTGCGGTCGTACTCGCGGATCACCGCGATGCCGCGCTTCGTCTCGTGCATCATCACCATCAGCGTGTTGTCGATGCCGTCGTGAAGATCGATTTCCTGCTGCGGGCCCTGATCCATGAACGAATAGGATTTCATCGCCGCAACGATGTCCGAGATGCGCTGCGCGCCCTGCATCGCATCGTCGAGGACCGAGCGAAGGTCGAGCATGCGGGCGATCCAGCCGATGGACGCGTCGAGTTGCTCCGGGCTCAGCTCGCCGGCGAACCGTGCGAGCACGTCGGGCTCGACGCCGTGCGCGGCGAGCACCGGCGCGACGCGCCACGGCTTCATGACGCGCCGCGCGGCGAGCCACTCCGCGAGCCGCGACTCGCGCTCGCTTTGCCGCAGCGGATTCGCCGTGCGCGCACGCTCGATCGATGCCTCGCCCGCTGCAACGGCGGCGAGTCGATCGATCGTTTCTTTCGGCACCGCATGCTGGCCGAGCGCCAACGCCGATGCTTCGAGACCGGCGAGATCCTGACGCACGTAATCGAGCGCGCGCGTCAACGCCGATGCCGGATTGTTCATCTCATGGGCGAGCCCCGCCGCGAGCTTTCCCAGTGCAGCAAGGCGGCTCCGATTGAGTGCGGCGGTTTCCAGCGCGGTGAGCCAGTCGGTCATCACGCGCGCCACGGCACGGCTGAAAGGTCCGCATGAAACGAACAGCTCGTGAAACGCCGCTTCCGGCAGGTGGGCGATTCGGCCCGCACTCATGGCCGTGAGCGTTACCGGATAGGGTATCGATGCGATCAGGCAGGGCGTGCCGAACGCCTCGGGGACAAAGTAACGCTCGACGGTGTGGCGGCCCTCGGCGCTGCGCGTCGCGTTCAGTTCTCCTTCGAGGAGAATCGTCAGGCGGGTGGCCATCTCGCCCTCGCGCATGAGCACGTCGCCTGCGGAAACGGAAGACTCCGTCATGCGATCGCGCAGCCATTCGAGACGATCCTGCGGAAGGTCGTTGAATATGCGCACTCTGGCGAGTTTGTCGAGCTCGATCATGATTTGCTCCCTCGTCGTCGAGAAGGGAGATCGGCGTCTCAGGTCTGGCCTTCGCGGACCAGGTCGTCGTCGGCGCTGGAAACCGCCAGCCCTTCTATGGGATCCAGCGGCGTGTCCCACGGATGCGCGGCAATGGCGCGCATCGCTCCTTCATAGCCGGCGCGCTGGTGGGCGGCAACGCCGGCCGGGGTGAAGTCGATGTCTTTCAACGGATCGTCGCCATCGAGGCGAGGGGCCGCGAGCTTGATCAGGCGCATGGTGGTCTGGCATCCCCAGGCCGCGAGTTCCTGAACCTCGGGCGTGTTGCGCTCGGATTCCGGAAGGCGCTTCACGAGTTCGCGCACGACATGGCGGAGGCGGTGAATCTGTTGCTGCCGCGCGATATGGCTGTCGGTGCGGCTGGCGTACTGAATGTCCTTTTGCCGCTCCGAAATCTGCCACAGGTTTTGCGGTTCGGGGCCGGCCGGATTCCACAAATGGACGGAGAAGATGACCGAACTCTTGCGCGGCTTGTCATCCAGCACGACTTCGATCGGCGTGTTGGAATAGATGCCGCCGTCCCAGTATGGCTCGCCATCGATCCGTATCGCGGGGAACGCCGGCGGCAGCGCGCCCGAACTCATGACGTGCTCGACACTCAGACGCTCGTCACGCGAATCGAAGTAGCGCATCGCGCCGGAACGGGCGTTCACCGCGCCGACGGTCAGACGCGTGGGACCGGCATTCAACAGGTCGAAGTCGACAAACGAAGCCAGTGTCTTGCGCAACGGCTCGATCCGGTAGTGAGACGCACGATCCACGCCGAGAGGGGCGAACGGCCCGAACCAGGACGCCGGATTCGGCTCGAAGAATCCTGCGATGCCGCCACCGATGATCATCCCTCTCGCGAGCGCTCGGTCCACGCCGGGCCATGCAGCGAGCAGGTCGAACCGGGCCCGGCCGGTGATCAGGTTCCAGAATTCCGCCATGCGCTTAAATCGGCGCTCTGGCGGATTACCGGCGATCAACGCCGCGTTGATCGCTCCAATGGATGTGCCGATCACCCAGTCCACCTGGATGCCCAGTTCATGTATTGCCTGGTAGACACCGAGCTGATACGCACCCAGTGCGCCTCCGCCCTGAAAAACGAGGACGACTTGTCCTGGCAACGCGATGCCCTGCGGACAGTTCGTTGTCATCGATCGCCTCCCTCGGGATTGCGCCGGGTTGGCCTCCGCGGGGAGCGTCTTGGCGCGGGTGGAGGCCATGGTCAGGAGTATAGGACTGCGACGAGCGCGCGGCGAGAATCGCCGCAAAGACCGCGACTCGGCGCGACGGTGGATCGTCCGCGCGTGCGGCACGCGACGCTCCGGCGAATTCAGACGGCGGCGCCGCTCTTCGCGAGACGCGATGGCCGAACTGAACGCCGCGCACCGACGAACAACAGAGATCCAAGCAGAACGATACCGCTCAGCAAGATCAGTCCCGCGACGTTCGAGCCGAAGCTCGCGTCGGCCCATGTCTTGACGTTCGGCGACACGAAATTGCCGATGTTGCCGATCGTGTTGACCATCGCGACGCCCGAGACCGCTGCCATGCCGCCCAGGCAGTTCGTGAGCATCGTCCAGAAAATCGGCTGCACGGCCCAGAGTCCCGCCACTGCAAGACACAGCGCAATCACGGAGACGAGCGGCGATCCGCCCGCCGACGCGAACATGGCGACAGCGGCGACGGCAAGGCTCGAGCAGCCGAAGAGCGTCAGACGTCCCGCACGTCCGGCGGCTTTCGGGACGGCGTAGGTCGCGATGAGCGCACACGCCCACGGAATCGCCACGACAAAGCCGACCAGAGCATTCGGTCCAGTCCCGAGCAGCTTGCCGATGAACGTCGGCAGATAGAACACGACGACGGACACGCCCATCTGGATCAGGAAGAACACGAAGCCGAAATACAGCACCGTGCGATTCGCGAGCGTCGCCCCGAAGCCATGCGGGCCGTGCGAGACCTTCGCCGCGTCTTCGGCCTCCAGCGTGGCGCTGAGCGCCCGCTTTTCGCCGGTATCGAGCCACGTTGCATCGGCAGGCTTGTCGTCGAGATAGAAGTACGCCCATACGCCCACCGCCGTCGCCGCGAGGCCTTCGAGCAGGAACATCCACTGGTAGCCGTGCAGGCCGAGCATGCCGTCGAAGCGCAACAGATAGCCTGACAACGGCGCACCGAACATGAACGCGAGCGGCGCGCCGAAGTAGAACAGGCCCATCGCCTTTGCGCGGCGCGCATCCGGGAACCAGTACGTCAGATAGAGAATCACCCCGGGAAAGAAACCCGCCTCGCACGCGCCCAGCACGAAGCGCAGCACCTGGAAACTCGTCGGCCCCCGCACGAACATCGTCGCTGCGGATACGAGTCCCCACGTCACCATGATGCGGCACATCCAGATACGCGCGCCGACCTTGTGCAACGCGAGATTGCTCGGCACTTCGAGCAGCACATAGGCAATGAAGAAAATGCTCGCACCGAACGCGAACGCCGCGTCCGATATGCCAACGACATCATGCAGCGCCTGCTTCGCGAAGCCGACGTTGGCGCGGTCGAGAAACGCAAGCACGTACATGAGCAAAAGAAAGGGAATCAGGCGACGCGTCGCCTTGTCGGCCGCGCGATCGGCGGCGGCATTGCCGAGTGAATCAGCTTGCATGATGTGTCTCCTCCGTTCGAGGTATGCGGGCCTGTATCGGCCCGTTACATGAAGATGTCAGGCGTCGCGCCATGCGCGTCGCATGAACGCGGCGCTTGCTCGCATCGACGCGAGCGGTTCGCCGTTGAAGCCACATTCGGCGCTCAGGAGCCCGCTGTACCCGCACGCTTTCAGGTTGCCGAAGAACGTCGGATAGTCGTACAGGCCGGTGCCCGGATTCAGCCGTCCCGTGTCCGCGAGATGGATATGCGCGAGCCACTCGCCGTGTTCGCGCAGCTCGTCGAGCGACTCGTTCTCTTCGTCCATGTGATAGAAGTCCGCGAGCCCGCGCACTTCATCGCGACCGAGCAGCTTCGCGAGCCGCGCGCCATCGCCCACGCTGTTCACGAGATTCGATTCCTTGCGGTTCAGCGGCTCGATGACGAGCGTGGCGCCCGAGCCGCGCAATACGTCGGCGCACCAGGAAAGCGTCGTCAGGAATTCGTCTTCGGCCTGACGCCGTGACCAGCCATCGGGGAGGTTGCGCGTCCATCCGCTGCCGAGCACGACGATGCGCGCGCGCGCCATCGTCATCAACTCGACCACGCGATCGAAATAAGCGCGATTGCGCCGCTCATCCTTCTCCGGGCCGACAATGCGCGCGTCGTGCGGAAACAGATAGCTGAACGCGAGCGCGGGCAGCGGCAGATCCGCAACGAGCGTTTTCGCATGCGCGAAGGCGGCATCGTCTTCCAGCTTCATTGGAACCAGTTGGGCCTCGATGTAATCGAGCCCTGAGTCTTTCATCGTCGATGCGTTCTCCAACAGGCCGCACCAGCCGAACTTCGGTGTTTTCATCGTGCTTCTCCGTAGCTCAGCTTCGCGAGCGAACGCAGCACTTCCGGTGTCGTGCCCGGCAAGCCGAAGAATTCGAGGTAGGCGGGAATCTGTTCGAACAGCATGTCGGAGCCGACCTGAAAGCGGCATCCGCGCGCCTGAACGGCTCGAAGAAAGGCGGTCATTTCCGTCTTCATGACGACTTCGCCGACGAAGGTTTCCGGTGCGATGCGTGTCACGTCGACCGGTAGCGGATCGCCGTCGTTCATGCCCATGGGCGTCGCATTGACGACGAGGTCGTAGCCTTGGGGATCGTTGGAGCCGGTCGTCACTTCGAGCCGCGGATAGTGCGCGCGCAGACGTTCGCCCAAACCGCGCGCGGCCTCGTCGCGGGCATCGGAGAGTGCAAGCCACGCGACGCCCGCTTTGGCCAGCGACGCCGCGATCGCCGAGCCGACGCCCCCACAGCCGACGACGAGCACGCGCGCGCCTTCCAGCGTGCAGCCCTTGCGGCGCACGCCGCGTACGAAGCCTTCGCCGTCGAACATGTCGCCGATGAGCCGTCCATCCTCCGCGCGACGCACGGCATTGCACGAACCCGCGATCTTCACCGCCGGCGACACGTCGTCGAGCAGGCCGGCGGTCGTGACCTTGTGCGGCATCGTGACGAGCGCGCCCTGGATATTGTCGAGCGCGAACACGCTTTTGAGGAATTGAGCGTAATGCTCGGTGCGACAACCCATCGGCACGACCACGGCGTTGATGCCTTCGTGCTCGAAATACGGGTTGTAAATCATCGGCGACTTGAACGCGTGCGTCGGAAAACCGATGTGGGCGATGAGCCGGGTGCTTCCGTCGATCATGCTTGTCTCCGGGGTTATCAAAGCATGGCCGGAGCTTACTATCGACGAATCGGTTTATTATTCGTCAATTCGGCACGTCATTATCACCATATCATGCTTAATGATCCTCTCGTGGGCGATCTCCGCCTGTTCTGCGAGGTCGCGCGACGCCTGAGCTTCGTCGCGGCGGCACAGGCTTTCGGCAACTCGCAGACGCACGTGAGCAAGCGCATCGCCTTGCTGGAAAAGACCCTCGGCGTGAAGCTGCTGCACCGGACGACGCGCCGGGTCTCGCTGACCACGGACGGCGAGACGGTGAATCGCTGGGCGCGGGCGATCCTGCAGGACGTCGATTCGATGCGCGACGATCTGTCGGACCTTCGGGAAAGTCCCAGAGGCTCGCTACGCATCAGCGCGAGTCTGCGGCTCGGGCGCAGCCACATCGCGCCGATCGTCTCGCTCATGAAAAAGCGCTTCCCGGAACTGGAAATCTGGCTGGAGCTGGTCGATCGCCGGGTGAACCTGGTGGAGGAAGGATTCGATCTGGATATTCGCGTGGGCGCGGCGCAGGAGCCGGGGCTGATCGCGCATCACATTGCCGCCAGTCCGCGCGTGCTGTGTGCGTCGCCCGTTTATCTCGATGCGCGCGGGCGGCCGAAGAGCGTCGAGGAACTCGCGCAACACGAATGTCTCGTGTTCCGCGAGCGGGACGAGCCTTTCGGCGTGTGGCGTCTTCTGGGACCTTCGGGCTGGGGCACGGTCAAGGTGACCGGGACGCTTGCATCGAATCACAGCGACGTCGTTCTCCGATGGGCGCGCGATGGACATGGCATCGTGATGGTCGGTCACTGGTACGTCGCGGAAGCGCTCGCGGCCGGTACGCTCGAACGAGTGCTGCCAGCGTGGGAACAGCCCGCCGACGTATGGGCGATGTCCGCGGCACGTGCGGCGCAATCGGCGAAAGTGCGCGTGTGTATCGAGTTTCTGAAACAGGAGCTGGCGCAGGGCGAGTTTGCGCTGTGGAAATACTAGATTCCGGGGGAACGACACACGGGCCAGGAGCACGCCTTCGCGCTCTCACGTCGGCACGGCATGCAGGATCCTGCTCAGGGTGGCCATCGCAACAGCCCTCTCGACATGATGATCGAAGCCGACGCCACGCGCGACGATCTTGTCATGCGACTGACATGCGTCGCTCACCGCGATGTATAGCGTGCGCTCGTGTGGATGCACCGCATGCAGTTGCCTTGCGAGCGTGTGGCCATCCAGACCGGGCAGCGCGGTGCGGATCATGATCGCGTCCACGCCGATGCCGTTGTCGGCGACGCTGATCGCTACCTGCCCGTCGCGCACGCCCGCCGTAAGCGCGATGCGACCGCCTTGCTGGGTATATTTCGCGGCATTGTTGAGCAGGTTGGTCAATACCTGGATCAGCCGGCTGCCGTCGCCCAGCACGGTGAGCGGGTCATCGGGGAGGTCCAGCGCCAGTTCCTGCCTGAGCGCCTCGATCAATGGGAGAGATTGCTCGACCGCGCTGCGGACGAGGGAGGCTACGCTCACGTCCTGGTGAGGCGCAACTGGTTCTGCTTTCGCAGGAGGATACCGACGTCCGGCTAGATGCGATCGGCGACGCCATCGTCCTGGTGTTGAGTGGAGAGCCCATTGACGAACCCGTTGCGGCATATGGCCCGTTCGTCATGAACACGGCCGAAGAGATTCGCGAAGCCGTGGAGGATTTCAACAGCGGGCGTTTTGGAGGGATGGCCGCGGCGGAGCAACATACTATGGCGTAGCGACGAGCGCGAGTCGCGAAAAGATAATGACATCTCTACGCGGCTCGCTTTCGATCCTGGTCTGATTTTCGCCGGAATCGCTTCGAGCGCGACATCTCCTGATATGCCTGGTTCGAAGCGCAAGTTTGAAGTTGGCGATCCCGGCTGCGTTCGCATAGACGGCGCGCGAATAGGATCATCTCTGGAAAATGACGCGGCGTGCTCTCAACCCTCTTCAATTGCATCAGAAGCGGTGCCTCAAGCCGACAGTCGCCTCGATCTGATTACTCGTGGAAGTCAGTCCGTCAACCGAATGAAGGCTTGCCCGCAACAGTACGGAAACGAGTTCAGCCTGACGGTGCGTGTCCGTCTTCGCGAGTATTCGCTTCACATAACTTCGAACCGTTCCGATCCCGATATTCATCTCGGTCGCATCCTGTCGCAGGTCCGCACCTCGTGCGAGCACGATTGCAAGCGCCGCTTCTCTGCGGGTCAGTCCGAAGACGGCGCGAACAGAAGATTCATCTATTCCGGAAGGACGATCGGGTTCCATCACAAACACGAGCGTGCGGGCGCTGGGAACGTCGATACGATGAGAGTCCGCCACCGCCAGCGGAAAGACTCTCACAACGAGCGGGCAGCGTGGCGGCTTCCGGCGGATCAGCGAGGTCCACGCCGACATGGATTCGACGGTGAAATCCGGCATTGACCGCCTGAATATGCCGAACCGCGTAGCCGATGCGATGGCGTTGGCGAGCGCGTCTGCATCGTCGGATCTTTGCGCCGACACTTGACGCGCGTTGAGTATCAAGCCGTCTTGTGCCCCGGCCAGCGCTTCAGCGCAAGGGTTTGCCAGAACCGGACACATCGCCTCATCGAGAAAAATCACGCCGATACTCAACTTCGAGAGCGCTTCGAGACTGCCCGACGCCTTCCCTTCTGAATTCGCAATGCGTTGCCAGACTTTGATTGCGGTGGCGATGTGCGGACCGATGATATCCGCCGTTCTTACGTTATCGGCTGTGAAGTCAGCGGCCCCTACATTTCGAGCCAGTATCAGCATTGCTTTGAAATCGGCGTTGCACAGTACTGACGAAACGAGACCGTAGAACCCTCCGGCCGGACGCACCGCCTCGTTATAAAGTTCGCATTTCTTGAAATCTGCATCGCTTACCGCCGATGTTTGCAGCATCGACGTTCCCACAGGAATGGCCTCTACCCATCGCGGGGGTCTGTCATGAAGCTCCCGCCGAATGCGAACCACGTCGTCCTCGACGTCGAAACCGCTGGTTAGCGTAAAACCAAGCCGGCCCGATGCAAGCAGCAGCGCCTTATGTGCTCCGCCAGCCTTGACTACGGCATCGATGGCGCTTGGCCAGGTCTCGGGCGCCAGCGCTGCTTCGTAGATGCCTCGGATGGCGCGATGTATCGCATCTTCCTGGTGCATACAGCCTCCACGATCGGTCCTTACGCTTCCGACAGGAGGAGTCTAGCAATTTGTAATGTGCCGTGGAACGCGTCCCTACTTTCTCGTAGCGCGTGACGAGGCGCAAATTCCCGGACGGTCGGTCTTTTAGCGCGAAGTGAAACGATTGAAGCAATGCTGAAGAAGTCGAATCTCCCAATTGGCAGTATTCACGCCCATCGATTGCTGTTTGAGTTGAAACCACGGAGTCGAGGATGCCTTAATGTTCGCTAACCGGTGCGCGAACTGTCATGAGCGTGAAACTGCCTTCAGGTTCAGACCACCGAAAGTCATGGTTCGTGAGGACGCAGTCGCGTTTGTATCGCTCCTTTTCGAGCGCAAAGGTTTATGGCGCGGCGGCGATCGCATCCGCTCTCTTCACGTATGTCGAGTCGACCGTAAAGCCGGCGGGAGCGTATGCCACGCCGGAGCTATACATTCTCGCCAGGGCCGCGCTTCTGTTTGGAGCTTTCGCAGCCTACATTCCTTTGACCAGGCTGTGGAAAAAAGAACGGCAAGCCTGTTTTTCATCTTTACTGGACATCAAGGTCGAAACCTGGATTCGAGGATCGTTCGGATCGCTATGCTTATTGTTCATGTCGATTGCGCTGTGGAAGAATCCGACGCAGACCTTTAGTTACTCGTTCTTCCTTTTACATCCCCTGTTCACGCTGTTGCTTACGCCGTTTCTGATCAACCGCAAAGTGGATTACAGGGGGCAGTTCTGGCCTATCACCCTATCCGTGACTGGCGCCATTGGGTACTCCGTCGCGAATCAGCTATCCGAACAGGGAGTCGCCGGACTCGAAATCGCCGACAGTGAACAACTGTTCTTCGAATATGCGGCGCCAGCATTGGCCGGCTTGGCTTTCGCCGGCGAGAATCTCATGTCCAAAAGAATCGACGAGAAATACAAGCTCGACTCGACCACTATCTCGTTTCAGAGCGCGTTTGTCATGGCTATCACGATGCCGCTCTGCGCTCTCATGGCCTACCTGATCATGGGACAAACGCCTCGCTTCCAATGGGAAACGCCATTCATCGGAAATTTGATGATTGCCAGCGCGCTCGGACTTGCCGCGAACATTCTCATCACAACGGCCTTCGCCGAAGCATCGGACGCGCAGTTGCCCACGGTGGCGGTTCTGGATCTGGCGGTGCTTCCATACGCGGTCCTGATCGGCCTCGCAGCGACCGACATAACCGTAATCGGCGGCGAACGATCACTCATCAGCCCGGCCGGCGGGATGCTTTTCATCATCATGGTCGGCGCGACCTGGAGCGTTGGGATAAGAAACAGAAAAGGCCGGCAGCAAAAGCCATCGTGACGCCTGCTTTTTCGGGAGGTGGCGTTCCCGCGCCGTGCGCCTCACACGAAGCGCGCATTCTGCACGACGATCCAGGCCGACCACGCAAGCAACGCGACGCCTAGCGGCCGGCCAATAACCCTTCCCCAGCGCAGATTCTTCTCGGCCGCCATGATCGCACCCAGCGCAAGCATCCAGCCGACACTTCCCGTGCCCACCGCGAACATGAGCAACATCAATGCCCAGCAACAGCCGATGCAGAAAACGCCGTGACTCACGCCGAGCAGGAAGCTCTCGCGGCGCGGGCTACGGCCATGCCAGTGCTCGGTGATGAACATGAGCGGCGAGCGGCATTTGTCGAGACAGCGGTGCTTGAGGCTGCTGAATTGATAGACGCCCGCCAGCGCGACGATCGCGGCGCCAATCAGCCAGCCATCCGCGAGCAACGTCGAGGATCGCTCCGCGAGCAAATGGAGCGCGGCATCGAAGCCGTGCGCGACGAGGCCGAACGCCGCCCACGCAGTCGCGTAACCGGCAATCAGCAACGCGGTCAGCGTGCGCCAGCTCGTGCGCGAGAGCGTCATCCGCCTGAAGGTATCGAACAGCGGGAAAGCGGTCGGCAACATCATCGCCGCGATCATCAGGAGCCAGGCGACGCTGTGCAGCGAGGCCGCGAGCGTGATGCTCGCGCCGGGCAGCGCGCGACACATCGGCCCAATGCCCGGCAACTCGGTCCAGCTCGCGTGATGCAGATAGCGTGCATACGGCCCCGCATCCCAAGACCACAGTGCGATCCACGCGCCCGCCGCCAAAGCGGCGAAGAGCGACGCGAAAAGCCGCGAGCGCAGAGGCGTCTTCACGACGTGAAGCTGAACGATCCCTGAATGGCGTTATGGCCTGTCAAGTCGAGATCGAGATCGAGCGCTTCGTGCCGCAGGCGGAACGAGTTCGCCCGTCCCACGAAGGCGGGCGATCCGGGTATCGTCGAGAAGATGCTCTCGACCAGTTTCGTCGGCTCGCCGGTCGGACCGCGATAGGGTTCCAGTTCGGCCTCGATGGTTTCGCCTACCTTCATCCGGCCCTTGCCGGCTGCAACCGTATATTCGATCGCAGCGCGTTCCACCGACACCATCTCGCCGATCAGCTTCACGATATCCGCGAGCGGTCCGCCGCGTTCGCCACGATGCGCGCTCACCAGCGCATCGAATTGCGCGTCGCTCGCGCGCTCGTCGACGAACATCGCGACGCGCCAGCCGCCTTTCAGGACGTTGCCGGGAATGAACGCGGCGAACGCGACCGTCACGCCCGCCACATCGACGCCGTCGATCGCGCCTTGCTCGTAATGGTAGGCAATCGCGCTGCGGCAAATGCCGTTGTCGGGATCTTCTCCGATCCAGCATGGACACAGGACCTTGCATTCGCACACTTCAAGGATGCTACCCATCAGTTGATAGCTCATTTGCGCCTCGTCTGCGGGTTGAATCCGGCCAGGAGAAACATCGCCGGACACCTTTGTTGTAGGCGTTAAGCGCACAGGAATCAACGCGTCCGGGCGTGCGTGTCCGGAGCGAATGAATTAGGCTATACAGGCATTGGCTCCCTGGCATGCGGAGCCGCTACTTGCGAGTGATTTCTCGAATCGCGCCCGTCACGAAGCCGACGAAAAACAGATCGCCGTAAGGTCCGCCCTGAAAACCATTCTTACGAGCTACATTATTCGTCGCCGGACGATTCGAAGTTTGCGGACGACAGGATCGACTCGCCGCTCCAACGATAAGCGACGAGAGGACCGCCTTTCCCCGCGCTGTAATCGACACACGCGACCGTGGGCGACAACACTTCAGGACGGCCGGTCAGCCAGTAATGACCCAGAAAAACCGGCTTGTCGCCGCTGTAGCCTATCCTTGCGCTCCCCGGAATCTCCGTATCGGGCAATTGCGCCTTGTCGTGGGGCGGAACGAATGCCGCCTGTCGATATGTCGTGGCGGACGGATCCCACCAGCGGGTCCGTGCCTCATGTCGCGTGATGCCCGACTTGTCCTTGAACGAGCAGCCGTCTGGAAGCTTCACCTCGATGCCTTTCAACAGCGTCTCGACCTGCCGGTATTCTTTTGAACCTCTCCGGCTCGCCTTGATCATCATCTCTTCATCGAGCAGCCGGCCGGGCTTCAGGTGTGGCTCCAGCGCAGCCATGAATTCCGGATGCCAGCATGCATGAACCACCCGCAAGTCGGGAAGCTCCAGCCATAGCGGCAAAGAGAGGAACCAGTCGATGATTTCGGCGTGCAGGCACGGCCTGTGTTCCACTTCGGCGAGAAAGGCCGCGTGTTGATGACGATTCTTCTCCCCAACTTCGCCCCGACGCGGCCGAAGATACTCGCCGCTTTGCGCAGGGTCACGCATATACCAGGCGATCGCGTTGAATTCATGGTTGCCCATGACCGCCAGCGCGCTGCCCGCGTCCATCATGGAGCGCACGATGTCGATGGTCTCCATCTGATGAGGACCTCGATCGACGAAGTCACCTACGAAGATGACGGTCCGTTCCGGATGCCGCATCGCCCCGTTTCGCTCGGCATAACCCATGCGCTTCAGCAGCGCCCGGAGCTTGTGCGCCTGCCCATGAACATCCCCGACAATGTCAAAGTGCATCCGCGACATACCTTCGAACAGTAGTGGTCCCGGAGCATACATTATCAGACGCGCTATCAAAGCGTGCGCCGCCTCGAACGCGGCCGCCATTTCTATTTATTTAGCATTACCAATCTAATGATATTCATTAAAGCTATCCGCCGATTGATCTTAAGCCATATAACCTTAGCCCAAGCTTAAGAACATGAATGACTTAAAAAGTCCTTTGATTCATGGCTCGACAGGTCTCATTGCGCGTGTCGGTGTTTTTACCAAGGCCGCCTTTGGCGGATGCCGAACAGCATCTTCTTTGCTAAGAAAGTGACTTTCGATTGCCCAACCATCGATTTACAACGCACTGCGCCCGCTCATCCCGGACGGCGGGGATGAAGACGCAAGCCCGCCGCGATTTTCGCGTCGTGCCGGGCCACGAGGTGAAGCCTTCCAGGCGCTTCCAGGATTACTAAAACAGGACCGCGCCAGCGACGCGCAACTTTCAGTCTTCGTACGTTCATCAACGGTTCCATATGGGAACCATCAATTTATTTGTTGTGCATTGTTAAAGAGGCTTGCGCATGCTTACGCCGTGAATTCTGGTCCACCAAAGGGGAGTCGATCCATGAGAATGCCTGTGCTCGCGTTACTGCTTGCTGCCACTGTTGTCGTCGCCGGATGCGGCGGAAACGACGATTCGAGTCCGACTGCATCGAGTCCGAATCTGATTACCAATATCGCCGTTCCCAATGCATCGAGCCCGCCGTTCAGTTTCGATATCGGCTATGCGGAAGCGGGCCGCTACTATCTTGCCGATCGCAACAACAAGGCCGTCGATGTCGTCGATACGAAATCGAACGCGCTGATCGCGCAGATCCCCGGCCCGTTCGCGGGCGTAGGCGCGACGACGGACGTTTCCGGTCCCGATGGAATCGTGGGCATTACCGGCACGAACACGATTTACGTCGGCGATGTCGATTCGGTCAAGGTCGTCGATACCAATGCACTGAAGACGGTCAAGACGATCGCAATCAGCAATTCCGGCTCACGCGTCGATGAAGGCTGCTACGACCCGGACGATCATCTCGCGATGTTCGCAAGCCCCGGCGAGACGCCGCCCTACGTCACGGTCATCTCGACCACGACGCAGGCCATCGTGTCGAAGCTGGTCTTCAACGGATCGTCGGGACTCGAAGCATGCACTTATGATTCGACCACGAAGAACTTCTATATCAACAACGATGGAACCACCGCGAACCCCGATGGCGAACTGGACGTCATCGCGGCGAATACGGTCACGTCCGGTACGCTCAAGATCAGCAAGGCGTTCCCGCTTGGCAAGTGCTCGCCCGCCGGCATCGCGCTGGGGCCGAACAGCGACATTCTCGTGGGATGCGATCCTTCGGCCGGCGATCCGCTCATCACGCTGATTCTCGATCGCAATACCGGCGCGCAACTGGCGTCGGTGCCATTCGGCGGTGTCGATCAGGTGACGTACGATTCCGCCTCGAACCGATACTTCCTGCCAGCACGGCACTATGTGTCGAGCGGCACCGCGGCAGCCTCGGGCTTCAGCCCGCAGATGGGCGTGATCGACGGCACGACGCGGCAGTTGCTCTACAAGGTGGCGATCGGAGCGGGCGCCCACTCCGTCGCGGTGGACGGCACGCTCGGCCAGGTTTATGTGCCCTTCCAGCCTGGCTCGTCCAGCCAGTTCCCGAACGGCGGCATTTCGGTCTTCACGACGAAGTGAGCGCCATGACGAAATAGCGTGAATGCGAATGCGCCGGAGACCGACTGAACTCCGGCGCATCTCGACCGACAGGACAAAATTACCTCACTGGCACTTTGCCGGCAGCGTGGCGCGGTCCTCGCGCCTAAAGCATCGGAATTCGGATGACGTAAACAAGTGGTGAGCCTCGCCGAATGCGAAGCTAATCCCGCTGCATCGTTCATCGAAAGTCCGCGTCGTACACGAAATGTCCCTGTCTCTCAATTCCGAATCGTGCAGCACCGTCGCGAGTGGCGACGCTTCACGACAGGGACCCACGACCGCCCAGAACCAGGAATTCCTCGCGTTCTTCCTGTCCGCGCGGTCGGACCGCGCGACGCTCTCCTGGCCGATCCTCCTGCAGATCGGTCTCGCGGTTTGGGGCGCTTGTGTCCTGACCTACGTGGCGCTGGGCGTCATGCTGTCCGTCGTGCCGAGAGGTGTCGCGCCCGGCATCAGCGTCGCGGTCGGCGTGGCCGTGTTTGCGATCTGCCTGCGTCGCGCGCGCCGGGATGTCACGCGTGCGAATCGTACGACCGCGCTTTCCAGAGCACTTCTGGACGCCAACCGCGAGTGTCTGAAATGGCTCGACGCCGACGGCCGCATGGTGCGCATTTCCGAGTATGGCGCGAGACTCATGGAAGCGAGCGGCCCCGAGCAACTCGCCGGTTCGAACTGGCTCGGCTTCTGGTCGAACGAAGACGCGATCGCCGCGCACAATGCGTTTCACGGCGCGATGAACGGCGCCCGCACCGCGTTCAAGGGAAGCTGCGCGACCACGTCGGGCATCCCCAAGGTCTGGCATTCGCGTCTGATTCCTATCGAAGATGGCAAGGGCGGCGTGGACGGCATCATCTGCGCGTCGATGGACATGACGCAGGAAGAAGAACTCGCCGCCGCTCTGCGCGCCAGGGAAACCTTGATGTCCGAGATGGAGGCGCACGTCGGCCTTTGCTTCTACTCGTATAGCGCGGATTTCACCGGTTTTCATCACATCAGCGCGGGCTGTGCGTCTGTTTTCGGTCTCGATGCTCAAACGTTTCGCGAATCGCCGCAGGCATGGATGGATCTCGTGCTGCCGGAAGATCTGCCGCAACTCAAGTCGGCCATGGGTCGGATTTCCGAATCGAAGATCAGCCAGAAGGCGCTATACCGCATCCGCCGCTCGAACGGCGACGTCCGATGGATCCAGAGCACCGGTTCTCCCGTGCTGGACAGTGCCGGAAACGTGGCGCGAATCGTCGGCATCAGCGAGGACATTACCGCGGAGCAGGACCGTCTCGTGGAACTGGACCGCCTGGCCTTCACCGATTCGCTCACAGGACTCGCGAATCGCGCCGCGCTCATGCGCAGGATCGACGAGGATTGCCGCAAGAAAGCCCCCTTCGCGCTGATGTTCGTCGACCTGGACAGGTTCAAGGTTCTCAACGACACGCTCGGCCATACGGCGGCCGACCGGCTGCTCCGATCGCTCAGCAGGATCATCAGCGCGGCGCTGCCGCCCGGCGCATTTCTCGCGCGTCTCGGCGGCGACGAGTTCGCCGTGCTGATCGAAGGCGAACGGGACAAGGAGCGGCTCGCCGACATCGCAAGAGGCGCGCTCGGGGCGCTCGTGCAGGCAGACCAGGCGCGTCGCGCCGGCACCATCACGGCGTCGATCGGTATTTCGGTCTTTCCCGACAACGGGGCGAATCGCGAGACGCTTCTGACGAGCGCGGACATCGCGATGTATGCGGCCAAGAAGGCCGGGCGTAACGGCTACCGTTTCGCCGACAAGGACTCGAGCGAGCGGATCGTCGACTTCGAACTCGAACGCGACCTGCCCGCGGCGCTCGCCAGGAAGCAGTTCCAGCTCCACTATCAGGCGATCCACGAGCCGCGCACGCTCGAAGTCCGCAGCGTCGAAGCGCTCATTCGCTGGCGGCATCCGAAGCGCGGGCTCGTTTCGCCCGGCGTCTTCATTCCGATTCTCGAAGAAAGCGGCTTCATCACCGAGGTCGGCGCATGGGTAATGGACGACGCCTTGCGCCAGCTTTCTCAATGGCGCCGGGGCGGCGCCCGCTCTCTCGGCGTATCCGTGAACGTGTCTGCGCGTCAGTTGCGCGATGCCGCCATCGTCGACGTGGTGGACAGCGCCTTGCGCCGGCACGCGCTTCCGCCTTCCACCCTCCAGCTGGAACTGACCGAGAGCGCGTTGATGGACGATCCCAGCCTTGCACAAAGCACGCTCGGTGCGTTGAAGAAGCTGGGCGTGCGCATCGCTATCGATGACTTCGGCACGGGCTATTCGAGCCTGCGCTATCTGGCCGATTTCGCGCCGGACTGCGTCAAGATCGATCGCTCCTTCATCGCGCGCCTGGAGCAGGACAAGGCGACGCGCAGCATCGTATCCGGCATCATCCAGATGTCTCACACGCTGGGCATGAGCGTGATTGCGGAAGGGGTCGAAGAGACCGCGCAGCTGGAATCGCTCAGACGCGCCGAATGCGACTTCGTGCAGGGCTTTCTGCTGAGCCGGCCGGTCGCGCCGGAGGACATGTCCGGGCTTTCGATCGCGGCACAGGCCGTCGATGACCGGTTACGCTCGCCCGCATCGGCATGACCGATGCGGACGGCGCCGAAGCGTCGCCGTGGACGCGGGCGTGCTCGCGTATGCGTGAGCGCTTCAACTCACCGCGCTCTGCACCTTCTTGCCATCCGGTCGTCCGAGGCCGGTACACGCATCCCATCCGGCCGACGCGGCGAAATCGCCGTTGTTGCCCTGCGTGATGTCCACGAGCAGCGACGGGTTCTTGTAGAGCTGCGGGTTGATATATCCCACCGGTGCGCCCTTGATCGCATTGATGCGCGCGATCAGTCCGGCCCATAGCGGCGCGACCGCGCTCGTTCCGCCGATCACCGTGTTGTGACCATCGACGCGCACTTCGTAACCGGTCTCGGGATCGGCGTCGCCGGCGACGTCGGGCACGCCGCGCTTCGTGAGCGGACTCTGCTGACCGCCGGCGCGCGTGACCTGCAGGCCCTCCTGCCACGCCGGCAGCGCAAAGTTCGCGCTCACGCCGCCGCCGCTCGCTCCGCCGCTCGCGCCGTTGTTCCAGACGGTCTCGCTGGCGGCCTGGCTGCCGTTCGCCAGAAGCGAGGTGCCGCCGCAGCCGAGCGCATACGTGCTGGACGCCGGAAAGTCGGCATGATCGGCGCCGTCGTTCACGCCGTCGCCCGAACCGTTGTCTCCGGATGCGACGCATACCGTGATGCCGAGCGCCGCCGCGGACTGGAACGCCTGATCGAACGCGTTCAGCGCCTGCTGCGTCCATGCGGATTCCGGACCGCCCCAGCTGATCGAAATGACCGACGGCTTGTTCTTCGTGTCATGGATCGCCGTGCTGATGGCATCGAGAAAGCCCGCGTCCGTGTTGGGCGCGAAATACACGGCGATCGTCGCACCGGGCGCCACGGCGCCCGCGACTTCGATGTCGAGCATGACTTCGCCATCGGGACCGTTCGGATCGCCGGTCGGATGGTTCCGTCCGTGGTCCACGGAAACCGCGATCACGGAAGGCGGCGCGGCCACATTCAGCGACGCGAAATAGGTCTGGAGATCGGCGGGCCTGAAGCCGCCGCCAAGCTCGATCAGCGCGATACATTGGCCCTGGCCGTCGCCCGCAGGGAAGTCATAGAGCGACGCGATCTGCGCAGGCGTGAACGCAGCCGGGCCCGCAGCCTTCGCCGTCCACCGCACGTTGCCATGCGGCGCGCGAGCGCGGAAGTTGGGCCGTGCCTGCTGGCGGTTGTCGAGACCCATGACGGCATCGACCACGCCGTTCAGTTCATCGGGGAGATGGATGGCTCCGACGCGGCCGCGATAGGTGCCGCCGGCATGCTCATACTGCTCCAGGCTCACGCCGAAGGCAGCTTCGAACTGCGCGACGCTGCCCGAAAGCACTACCGCGCGCCGCCCCTCGTGACACTCGACTACCGCCAGATCGTGCTTCTGCGCGAACGATCGAATTGCCGTCAGGTCCGCGGCGTCAGCGCCGAACTGCTTCGTGAACTCGTCGTGACCGATGTGTTTCGTCGCCGCGCCTTGCGCCGCGAGCCCGGCGATATGCTTCTCGAACGCATCGCTCGATCGCCGTCGCACCAGCATGGTGACTTCCAGGCGCTCGTTCGGGTCCGCCTTGCCGATGGCCTTCGCGCCCTGAACGGGCACGCGCTCGCTTCCATTGAGTGGATGGGTTGCCATGTCTCAACACTCCTAGAGAACGCCGCCATCGTGGCTGTCGCATCGATGCCTCGCGGGCGGCGAGCGGGCATCGAATGAGAGTCAGGTGTCCTGGGCTTGAGATCGGGAGATGGGCGATACGCGTGTTTGTATCGTCGTGAGGTGGCGAGCGGAGGGTGCCGCCACCGATGCAGTGCATTCTGGTCTTGTGACGCGCGTTGCACCATCCTCCTTGGTCGTATCTCCGAAAGGAGGTGCCGCGCGATTGATGTGAATGCCTGCGTGGGAAAAAGTCGCCGCTGGAAGCGACAGCGATCAGCGGGTTCTCGTTTGCAGCATGTCGCGCGCGGCGCCCAGCATGCCGTCGGCGATCTTGCCCGAGTCGATCTGGTAGCTGCCGTCACGGAGCGCCGCCTTGATCGCTGCGACCTTCTCCATATCGATGTCCTCGGCGTTCGCCGCACGCACGGTCGACAGCGACGACAGGTTCACCGCCGAGCTGTCCGCGTCCGTGGCGCTGCCTGGTTGCACGGCGCCGACGGCGCTCGTTCCCGCGACCTTTTGAGTGACTTGTCCCGAACCGGTCTGGAGCGTTGCAAGCGTGTCGATGTTGCTGGATTCGATCTTCATGGTGTCCGTTCCGTATCTGTTGAGAGCTTTAACGGACCATGGTTTGAAGTCTTTACCATGCCGCGGACCGCGCAACCGTTTTCATCTGCGGCCGCTGCCCGGGAAGCCTTGCCGGGCGGGCTTCCCAGCCACATGCAACAAATTGAAACAAAGTGTGAGGAAGCGCACAAAGTAGGCCATGACGTCTGAATTCGGGACATGCACCTCCTCGAACTAGCTATCGCACGCCAGCCAGTTCCCTCACCGCCTCCCGAACGAACGCAAGCAAGCTCTCGTCGGCCCAGGAACCCTTCATCAGTTCCGGCTCCCTTTGCAACGCCTCGCGAATCTTCGCGTGCGTCTTCGGGTCATCGCCGGCATAACTGCGAAACAACTCCATCCACCTGCGCGCCAACCCCTGCCCGCGCTCCGACTCGGGCGTCGCGCCTGCATCGATGGCATCCCGCACATCCGCCATGAGTTCCGGCCACTCCATCGCCCGCTTGCCGTAGCTCTCCCTCAGGAACCGATACTCCTGCGCCGACAAGTACCGCTCGTAAATCGCCATCTTGGTCTCGGAAAACGACCGAATTACGTAATCGCGCAACTCGGGCGATATCCCGATGCTCGCCTGCATCGACGGCTCGTTGTCATGCATGCGATTCAGCTTCGCGAGCAGCCTCGGATCGTTGTTCGTATCCCGCGCCAGCAAGGTCATCCATCGATCCGCGAGCGCCCGTGCACGCGCGTCGGCAGGCGGCGCGCCCGCATCCATCAGCGCGCGCACTTCGGCCACGAGCTCGGGCCATTCCGACTGCTGCGTCTGCGACTTGCGATACATCGGCATGCGGTCCAGTTCTTCCTGCGAAAAGTAGCGATCGAACATCGTCATCAACTCCAGCGTGTTGAGCCAATCGGCCAGCTCGGGCTCCCTGCCGTCCATCAACATGCCGTGCAGATCGTGAAGACGCGCGCGCAGTCGCATCGCGCGCTCGACTTCACGATCCAGCATGTCGATCTGCCGCGCGATGAGCTCGGCGAGAGAGGTATCGGGCCGGGTCAGATAAGCGCCGATGTCGGCCAGCGACAAACCGAAGCCGCGCAACGCCTGAATCCGGTGAAGCCGGGCGATGTCGTCGCGGTTGTACAGCCGGTAGCCGTTGTCGGCGCGCGCGGAAGGCGTCAGCAGGCCGATGGCGTCGTAGTGATGCAGAGTGCGGACGGTCATTCCGCTCTTCTTTGCCAGTTCTCCTACCTTCAACAGCATGCAAGCCTCCGTTCGGTGCGCACGTTGGAGGCTAGAACCTTACGCTACGTGAGGGTCAAGCGAAATGGGCGCGGCAAACACGAAGGCCCGCGAGATCGCCATCTCGCGGGCCTCGTTTCCTGCGCTGGGCGGATTCAGACCGGGTGCGCGCTTGTCACGCCCGCATCGACGCTCACCGGCACGCGCCGGGCGAGCGCGCACATCAACTCGTAGCCGATCGTGCCGGACGACTCCGCCACTTCGTCCACGCGAATCCGCTCGCCCCACAGCTCCACCTGCGCTCCGGTGCCGGCGTCCGGGCACGGCGTCAGATCGACGGTGAGCATGTCCATCGATACACGGCCGACGACGCGCGTGCGCACGCCATCGACCATCACGGGCGTGCCGGTCGGCGCATGACGCGGATAGCCGTCCGCATAACCGCACGCGACCACGCCGATCTTCATCGCGCGATCCGCCGTGAAGGTGCGTCCATAGCCGACCGTCTCGCCCGCCGCCAGCGACTGCACGCCGATGATGCGGCTCGAAAGCGTCATCGCGGCGGCAAGCGGAAAGCCCTTGATATGGCGTGCGCAGCCGGTCGGCGACGCGCCATAGAGAATCGTGCCCGGCCGCACCCAGTCGCGATGCGCGCGCGCATGCCACAGCACCGCCGCCGAATTCGACAGCGAGCGTTCGCCGGGAAGATCGCGCGTGGCGGCGTCGAATTCGTCGATCTGCCAGTCGATCTCGCCGTCGTCCGCGTTCGCGAAATGGCTCATCAGGCCGATCGCGCCAATCGCCTCGACATCCGACGCGCGCGCCCACGCGCGGGCGAATTCGCCTGGCCGGAAACCCAGCCGGTTCATGCCGGAATTCATCTTCAACTGAATGTCGATGCGCTCGCGCGGCCGCGCCGCCTTCAGCAACGCGAGCTGATCGTCGCAATGCACCGTGACGGTCAGCCGGTGACGATCCGCCGTCTCGACATCCGCCGGCTCGAAAATGCCTTCGAGCAGCAAGACCGGTTTCGTCCAGCCGAGTTCGCGCACGCGCACGGCTTCATCGAGATCGAGCAGCGCAATGCCGTTCGCTTCGGCCAGCGCCGGAAAAATGCGCTCGATGCCGTGGCCGTACGCATTCGCCTTGATCACGGCCCAGACCCGCGATGACGATGCCGTGCGTTTGACCAGGCGGAGATTGTTGCGGATGGCGTCGAGATGGATGCGAGCGGAAATCGGACGTGGCATGGCGTGCTGTAAACTGGATTAAAGGCAGTTGATTGATGAATCGTATCGACCAAATAGCAGTTGTTGTTAATGTATTTACGCCGATTTTTGGTTGAAACGTCCACCGCCTTGCGGGTCGCGATATCGTTGCAGCACCGCGCCACGAAGGAAACCGCCATGGACGACGCCCGCCGTCTCGCCTGTCTGCGCATCGTGCTCGTCGTTGTCGGGCTGATCGCGCTTTTCGGGCTTTATCCGCTGATGCTGCTATGGCCTTCGGGATGGGCCTGGGAGCACGGCCACGAAGGGCTTTCCGAATACGCGCTGATGATCGTCGGCATCTATGCGACGCTCGGCGTGTTTCTGCTGATCGCGTCGCGCGATCCGCTCAGGCATCTGAGCCTGATCTGGTTCACGGTGTGGTCGAGCGTCGTGCACGGCGCGATCATGGCTGTGCAGTCGTTCGGCGGCGAGGGACGTCATCTCGGGCATCTGGCGGCCGATGTCCCCGCGCTTTTCATCGTCGCCGCCGCGCTCGCCATCTTCACGCCGCGCGGTAGCACGTTGCGTTGAGCGCGTTCAATTCAGTTCAACTCAGATAGCCGAGATGCTCGGCCAGAATCACGCTGCCCACGCCGATCAGAATCAGCCCGCCGACGATCTCCGCCCGCTTGCCGATGGTCGCGCCGACGAGCCGCCCGACCATCACGCCGATCGTCACCATCAGCATGGTCGCGAAGCCGATGGTCGCGGCCGTCGAGAAGATATCGACATCGATGAACGCGAGGCCCGCGCCGACCGCCATGGCGTCGATGCTGGTCGCGAAGCCCGTGAGCGCGAGCACCCAGAACGAATGCGAGTTCGGCTTTTCCTCTTCGTGACGCGCGGCGCTGAAACCTTCGCGGATCATGCGCGCGCCGAGCAGCCCGAGCAGGCCGAATGCGATCCAGTGATCCCACGCGGTCACGTACTGCGCGGCGGCGCGGCCGAGCGCCCAGCCGACGAGCGGCGTGAGCGCCTCGATAACGCCAAAGATCACGCCGGTCTTCAGCGCCTCGGCGATGCGTGGCTTGTGCAGGGTCGCGCCCTTGCCGACCGCGGCGGCGAAAGCATCGGTGGACATGGCGAAGGCAAGGAAAATCGTGGAGGCGAGGTTCATCGAGTAGCGCTCTGGTCGGGCAAGATGGAACGACAGAACGCGCGCCCGACCGGTCGCGAATCCTGTCGATGGTCTTGCCAACCTTGTGTGGTTGCTCATGCCACGGTCTGACGACCGAGCGTGTTGACATGAGCGCTTTTCAATATCGGAAGCGATGCGCGCATCGATACGAAAAGCCGGCTACTCCCCAGCGAAGAAGCGTGAGCTTAACACGGGTTCGTGACTGTTCCGTCTAGACGCGCCGCGCATCCGGCTTCGCGTCGCATGGCGCGTTCGCTCTCATCACGTGCTCCACGCACAGACCGACGAGCGTCGCGTCCAGACGCTCCAGTTCGCGCGCGGCGTCGCGCAGCGCGGGCGCATCGGTGGCGAAGGAATCGCAGAACAGCGCTTCGCGCTGCCGCGCCGCCGCGCGCGCCGCCAACACGGCCGCGTTCAATTCGGGCATGCGCGCAAATCCCGCCGCGCGCGCCTTCTTCTGCAACAGTCCGACGAGCGCGTCCAATGACCGCGCCTCATGGCGCGTGCGGCCATCGTCAAAAAGGGAAAGAAAGCGCAGCACGCTGCTCTGCAACCGCCGATGAGCATCCACGAGATCGCGGATCGATTCCGCGCGCCCATGATCTCGCGCCGCCTTCAAAGTGGTGATGGTCGCGCCGAAACCGCTCGCAGCGGATTCGGCAGTCTGGGCGTGGACGGAAAGCGTCAGCATGATGCTCGGTTACCAAGAAGTCCGGCGCACGGCGATGCGCTGTATATTTTTGAATATAACGCATCCGGGCCGGGACAGGTAAATCCGATCGTTCGGGTGATCACGTAACGCCCGGAATTTCGACGCGTGATTCGATCAGCGCGCCGAATTGATTAGCAACGCCAGGTCTTGCGCATCTGCGACGCCCCGGACGGCGGCGAAGGCGCCTGCACCGCCGGCTGGGGCGTCCATCGCGATCACGGCGACAACAGCCCGAACACCGCGACGCCGTTCTTCGTGCCCACGTACACCTTGCCGTTCGCGATCATCGGCGTGATGAACTTGTTGCCCGCGCCGAACTGGTCGCGACTGCCCGCGTCGTTGCTGCTCCAGAGCGGTCGGCCGAGATTGGTCGCGTCGTAGGCGCGCAGCACGGCGGGGTTGCCGTTCTCCGACGCCCACAAAATGCCGTTCGACGTCCCGTTCGCCGAAATGGCAGGCGTCGCGCCCGGGAAGCCGAACGTCGTCGGCGTCTGGCTCGTGGGCGTGGCGGACAGCGCGGCGTTCCTGACCGCGAACGCCTTGATGCTGTCGCCCACCGCGCCGAAATAGACCGTGTTGTTGAAGTACGCGGGCGCGCCGAACATCGATCCGCGAATCTGGCCGACGAGTTCCTGATAGATGAAATCCGCGTTCGAATCGTATTTGCCCATCGACCAGCGGTTCACGACGTAGATCGTCTTGTTCTTGCCCGCGCCGACCGCGAGATGCCGGATCGTGCCGCTGGCGTCGGCGAGATCGGGCAGCACCATCGCGCCGCCCGAGCCGAGATCCTCGTCCTGATTCGATTCCTGCACCGTGTTCGACGGCTGGAAATAGTCCTGCACCCTGAGCGGCCCCAGATTGAGCCTCAGGAAGCCGTTGCCGTAGTTGCCGTTGATCGGCATTTCGTGCTCGTTTTGCGTCGGATCGAAGGTGCCGTTGCCGTCGAGGAGATAGATGGCTTCGCCGTCCGACGCGAGGCCCGCGCCGCTCATCCAGATCGCGCCCATCTGGCCGTTCGGCGTCACGTTGAGCACGCTCGCCTGCTGCAGCGTGTTGGCGTCGTAGCCCATCACCCAGCCGGTGTACGGCATGAAGTCGCAATGCGAGGTCCATGCGAGGTAGATCACGCCGTTGAGCATCAGCAGCCCCACGCGCTCGACGTACTGGCCAGGATCGAAGGTCAGCGTGCCGTTCTGGCTGCCCGCGCCGTTGCCGGGATAGGTCGCGCGGATTTCCGTCGGCCCGTTGAAGAGTTCCGCGCCGGTCGCGACATCGAGCGCGTGAATGCGATGGTGATAACCGCCCGACGCGTCCTTCGACATGCCGACGACATAGATCGCGCCATTCGGCCCGCGCGAACGGTCGATGACCGGCGTCGCCGTGATGCCGATCTGCGGCGTGATCTGGCCGCAGCCGTGATCGTCGCTGGTCGTTTCGCCGCTGCCGAGCGTCGAGACTTTCCAGAGCACCGCGCCGCTGTCGGCGTCGAAGGCGTAGACGCTGGCGTTTTCCGTTTCGACGAACACCACGTTGTGCGCGGCCCCGCCGACTTGCACGTTGGAGAGAAACAGCGGCTGGGCGTCCACGGCGCCATCGACACCGAAAAAGGCGCGCTTGCCGAAGCTGTTCACAGTGACGTTCGCGGGCGTGAGGGTCGTTTCCGCGAGCTGCTGGCCGGTGCGGGCGATGTCGTTGTGCCAGGTGAGCACGTCCATCGGACTGCCGACGCTCGCCGCGGCCGTGGACGATGCCGCCGCCGGAACCGATGCCCCGGAACCCGAGGTGCCACCCGAGGCCGCCGCCGTCGATTCGCTTCCGGAGCCGCCTCCGCCGCTACACGCGCCGATGATTGCCGTGATCAGCACGGCGCCGAGTGCGGCGGAACAAGCCGGGATATGTGCCTTCATTGCACTCTCCTTTTCCCGCGAGGCGGAGGCGGTCGCCCGGAATTCGCGCGGCCGTGTCGCAGCGGTGGAGCATACGGAATGCCCACCCTTTGTTCACAGTCAATTTACAGAAAGAAATTTGTTGCAGCGCGTCACAATATGCTAACCTAGGGTTATTACCTAGTTAGTTACCCTTAGCCGGAGTTCATCATGGGCATCATCGCCGCTACGCCTATCGCACTCGTTTCTTTCCTCGCCGCCAAGCTGCGCGCGGCCACGCGCGACGCGCTCAAGGCGCGCGCCCGCGTGAGCGCGCTGATGGCGGAAGCCTACCGCCGGGCACATTGACGTCCCGGCGCGCGCCGAAAATCATCCGCGTCATTGCAGTGTGTAAGCAATGACGTAATCGCCGGCCTTCGTGCCGAGCGAGCCATGTCCGCCCGCCGTCACGAGCAGGTATTGCTTGCCGCTCGAGTCGGCGTAGCTCATCGGCGTCGCCTGGCCGCCAGCGGGAAGACGCGCTTCCCAGAGTTTCCTGCCGTCGTGCACGTCGTAGGCGCGCACGTACTGGTCGAGCGTGCCGGTCAGAAACGCCACGCCGCCCGCCGTCACGATCGTCCCGCCAAGGCTCGGAACGCCGAGCGGCATCGGAATCGGCAAGGGCGCGCTGTCGATAATCGTGCCGTTCTTGTGCATCCATGTGATCTTCTGCGTGCGCAGATCGACGCCCGCCATGTAGCCCCACGGCGGCGCCTGGCACGGAATGCCGAGCGGTGAAAGAAACGCGCTGATCTCAAAGCCGAACGGCGTGCCGCGCGCGAGCTTGATGCCGCTCGTCTCGCTGCCCTTCTTCTCGCCGTTTTCCTCGGGAATCTTCTCGCGCGGAATCAGTTTCGACGTGAACGCCATGTAATCCGGATTCGCGATGAGAATCTGCCGCACCGGATCGACCGAAATCCCGCCCCAGTCGAACACGCCGAAATTGCCCGGAAACACCAGCGAACCCTGCTCCGATGGCGGCGTGTACGGCCCGTCATAGCGCAAGCTCCTGAACTTGATCCGGCACCACAACTGATCGAACGGCGTCGTGCCCCACATGTCCGCTTCCGTCAAGCGCGGCGGATTGAAGTTGAGCGCGGAGACGGCCTGCGTCGGCGCAGTGTGATCGCCCTTTGCGGCGCCGCCCGGCACGCTCACTTCGGTGATCGGCACGATCGGCTGGCCGGTTTCGCGATTCAGCACGTAAATGCTGCCCTGTTTCGTCGATGCGATCACCGCCGGCTGCGTGCCCTGCGCAGTCTGCAGATCGACGAGCGTGGGCTGGCCGCCAACATCCATGTCCCACAGATCGTGGTGCGTGAACTGATAGTTCCAGCGCACCTTGCCGGTCGCGGCATCGAGCGCGACGAGACCCGCTCCGTACTTCTCGGCCTGCGGCGTGCGCTGGCCGCCCCATTGGTCGGGCGTCTGATTGCCCATCGGCAGGAAGATCATGCCGCGCTTTTCATCGACGCTGAACATCGACCACATGTTCGGCGAGTTGCGCACGTAGGTGCCGCCCGGCGCGATCGGCTCGGTGGCGTCGGGGTTTCCCGAGTCCCAGTTCCAGACAAGATGGCCGTCGTTCACGTCGAAGGCGCGGATCACGCCCGAGGGCTCGTTGTTCGATTCGTTGTCGGTCACGTGACCGCCGACGATCACGAGATTGCGGAACAAGGCGGGCGGCGAAGTCGAGTAATAACCGCCCGGCGTGAACGGACCGATGTTGGCGCGCAGATCGATCGCGCCGTTCTTGCCGAAGCTCGCGCAGGGCTTGCCGGTGTCGGCGTCGAGCGCCATCAGGCGGGCGTCGGCGGTCGGCAGGAACAGGCGGCGCGGGCATTCGGCGAGCGCCGTGGTTTGCGCGGGCGTCTGCGCGGGCGCAGGCGCGGATGCTTCGACAGCCGCCGATGCCTCGGCCGGCGCCGATGCCGCCACCGATGCGTCTGATGCCTCGGCCGGCGCCGATGTCGCCTGCGCATCCGAAGCCGTCGGCGCGGCGGGCGCACTCGCGGCCGCCGCCACTTCGGGCGCCGCCGCATGCATCGCCGCATCGTAATAAGCGACGCCCCGGCAAGTCATGTGCTCCCAGTGCTTGAACCCGATCGGGCTCTGGATCTGTGGATCGAAACGCCACTTCTCCTTGCCGCTGGCCGCGTCGAGCGCGATCACCTTGCTGTGCGGCGTGCACAGGAAAATCGTGTCGCCGACCTTGAGCGGCGTGTTCTCATCGGTGGTTTCGGTGGGATCGTCGGCGCCGGGCATGTCGCCGGTGCGATACGTCCACGCCACTTTCAACTGATGCGCGTTCTGCGGCGTGATCTGCGCGAGCGGCGCGTAGCGCTGCGCGAGCGGCGAGCCGCCATAGTCGATCCAGTCGCCCGGCGCGCGTCCGGTGGCGGCATTGGCGTCGGGCTGATTAGCGTCGGCGGCGACATCGACATCGATGCGGCCCGGACGGTCGTGCGGATGGAGAAACCACGTCCCGACGCCCAGCAGCAGCGCGAGAACGATCGCTGCGGCGAGCGGCGTGCGCGCGGCGCGCGCGGTCGAAGGCGGCCCGAACAGCGCGCCGCGGTGCACGAACGGAATCAGCAGCCAGATCGCCAGCAGCAGCCAGATCCACAGGCGCGGCAGCAATTGCCAGAAATCGAAGTGCACTTCGAAAACAGCCCAGATGGTCGAACCGAACAGCACGAGCGCGAAGAGCAGCAGCGCGGAGCGTCGCCGTATCAGCAGCAACAGCCCGGTTATGACGATGGCCGCGCCGGTGATCACGTAGTACCACGATCCTTTCACCGCGACGAGATACGCGCCGCCCACGCCGAGCAAAAGGCCGATGACGATGAAAACGATGGCCGTGAAGAACGTGAGGGGATGAAGTCTTCCGTTGCCAGCCATGCTGAAACCCTCCGGGACGATGAATGGCGGAACACGGCCGGCGCGCGGTCGTGGTTCGGACGCTGTCGCGTCGTCGGATGGAGCAAGCGGCGTGCCGTTTCGGCAGCGTGGGAGGGCGCGTGCGAGGAGTGCTTACAGATGGCTTTCCCGTGAAAGCCGGATCACAGCGGTCGCGGCCAGAGCCCGCCGTGCACGTTCGCGGCGATCACGCCGGAGGCGAACGCGGCCTTCAGATCGTCGCGTTCGGAAAAGCGCGGCGCGTCGAACCACAGGAGAAACTCGTCGCGCCACTTGCCCCACGCGTTTTCGTCGAAATCGAAATCCTCGTCGATCCGGCCGTTGTCGCGCAAATACGCGCCGACCAATTGCGTGCCGTTCCAGTACGCGACCGCGACATCGGTGAGATCGGCGGTCATGCCGCGCGGCAGATCGCGCAGCATCATCGCGACATGCGCCTTGAACGATTTGAATTCGGTCGGTCTCATCGCGAGCTCCGCGTCAAGAATGTGCGTGGAAAAAAAACCTGCCTGCGGCGTGAGCGTTCAGCCGAACACGCCTTTGTTCAAATCTTTTTCGAACGCGACGGTCCATCCGGTGCCGTGCCCGATGCGGTATTCGCGTTCCTTCAAAGTCGAGCGCCGCGTGATGGTGACGAGGCCCTGCAATGGATAGACATCGTCCACGACATCCGATGCGCCGCCTTCCTGCACCAGAAAATCGCTTTCCTGCAGACGATGACGCGCGAGAATCGCCAGGAAATCCGCTCTTTCATCTGGTGCGATCACGGTCATCTCGGCCTCCGCCATCGAACGCTGCTCTCATTCAAAGTAGCACACGCGCGGCGGAACGTCGGCGCATATCTTGCGTGAAGGGCGGCGGTGCGCACGCGCTGTTTCTTGCGAAGGAGAGGCATGACGATGAATCGCGGAACCATCTTTCTATGCGCGACGGCGCTCGCCGTCTGCACGCACGCCCGCGCCGACGATGTCGTGTGCGGCAGGCTCGAAAGCGCCACGAACGGGCAGGACGGGCCGATCGCGCTGCGCGAAGGGGAAAGCGTGAACTTCTGGCGCGGCGGCACGGTGCGGCACGGCGCGCTGCACGTCTACAAGGACGGCGAGGTGTATCGCGTGTACTGGCAGCCGGAAGGAAGCGGCGATGTGTACGTGCTCGCGAACGAGGGCATCGACAGCGTGCGGCTCATCCTGACGCCGACGCGCGGCACGAAAGTGGACACGGGACCGGGCAGCCTGCCGCCGCAGAAGGTGCTGTCCTGTCCCGCGTTGTAATGCTTACCCGGCCCGCTTACTTCGCGGCGAGCACTTGGCCGATGGCATCGGCGACGATCTGCACGTTGCTGTCGTTCAGGCCCGCGACGCACATGCGGCCCGAGCGCAGGATATACACGCCGAATTCCTCCTTCAGCCGGTCGGCCTGATCGGCGACCAGACCGGTGTACGTGAACATGCCGCGCTGCTTGATGTAACGCGTGAGCATTTCGCCGCGCACGTGGTCCTTGAGGCCGTCGTGGATCGCCTGACGCATGCGCGCGATGCGCTGGCACATCGACGCGAGTTCCTGCTCCCACGACTGCTTGAGTTCCGGCGTGTTCAGCACCTTCGTGACAATCTTCGCGCCGTGCGTCGGCGGATTGCTGTAGTTCGCGCGCACCGCGCTGGTCAGTTGGCCGAGCACGCGGTCGGCTTCGGCGGCATCGTCGCAGATCACGTGCAGGCCGCCGCAACGCTCGCCGTACAGCGAGAAATTCTTCGAGAACGAATTGGCGATGAACGCCGGCACGCCACGGCGCCCGAGTTCGCGCACGGCGAACGCGTCGTCGTCCAGCCCCGAGCCGAAGCCCTGATACGCCATATCGACGAAGGGCAGCAGATCGCGCTTTTGCAGCACGTCGATGATCTTCACCCACTGCTCGGAATCGAGATCCACGCCCGTCGGGTTATGGCAGCACGCGTGCAGCAGCACGACGCTCTTCGCGGGCAGCTTGTCGATGGCGGCGAGCATCGCGTCGAACAGCAGTCCGCCGGTGGCTTCGTCGTAGTACGGGTAGGTGTTCACCTCGAAGCCCGCGCGCTCGAAGATGAAACGATGGTTCTCCCACGTCGGATCGCTTACCCACACTTGCGACTTCGGGAAATAACGCCTGATGAAGTCCGCGCCCACCTTGAGCGCGCCCGAGCCGCCGAGCGTCTGCACGCTGGCGATGCGGCCATCCGCGCGCGCGGGGTTGTCGTTGCCGAACACGAGGCCCTGCACGGCGTCGCGATAATGCGCGAAACCGGCCATCGGCAGGTAAGGCTTCGGGCCGAGGTCCTTCAGGATCGACAGTTCCGCTTCGCGCACGGCCTGCATGACGGGCAGGCGGCCTTCGTCATCGAAGTAGATGCCGATGCTCAGATTGACCTTGTTGGTGCGCGGGTCCTTCTGGAAGTTTTCGTTCAGCGAGAGGATCGGGTCGCCGGGGTATGCATCGATATGTTCGAACATGGTGATTGGATCAGGACGAGAAATCAGCGAGATGAAGGGCGACGATTCGCGTCACCGCCCCTTTTTCTGAGATAGTAGCCGATTCCGAGAACGGCCAGCCACACCGGGATCAGGTACACGGACAGACGCAGGTCGGGCGTCTCGAACATCACCCATACGACGCCCGCGAGAAACGCCAGCACGATGTAGTTCGTGAGGGGATGCCCGAAACTCGGGAACGACGTGGGTTCCTGGCCCGCGCGTTTGCGCCGCCGGAACATGAGATGGATGATGCTGATCATCGCCCAGTTGATGATGAGCGCCGACACCGCGAGGCCCATCAGGAGGCCGAATGCGCGGCCGGGAATCAAGTAATTGATGATCACGCACGCCGCCGTCACGAACGCCGACACACCCACCGCCCCAAGCGGAATGCCGCGCGCGCTCACGTGGGCGAGCGCGCGCGGCGCGTTGCCCTGCTGCGCGAGGCCGTACAGCATGCGGCTGTTCGCGTAGACGCCGCTGTTGTATACGGACAGCGCGGCGGTCAGCACGATCACGTTGAGCACGTTCGCGACGAGCATGCTGTTCATCTCGCGGAAAATCAGCACGAACGGACTGCCGCCGGTGGCGACCTTGTCCCACGGATACAGCGACAGCAGCACGCCGAGCGCGCCGACATAAAAAATGAGAATGCGATAGATGACCTGATTGGTCGCGCGCGGAATGCTGCGCGACGGGTCTTCCGCCTCCGCCGCCGTGATGCCGACCAGTTCGAGCCCGCCGAACGAGAACATGATGACGGCCATCGACATGACGAGCCCGGAGACGCCATTCGGAAAGAAGCCGCCGAGCCGCCACAGGTTCGCGACGCTCGCTTCCGGTCCCGCCTTGCCCGAGGCGAGCAGAAAGCCGCCGAACACGATCATCCCGACGATCGCCGCCACTTTCACGATGGCGAACCAGAATTCCGTCTCGCCGTAGGACTTCACGCTCGTCAGGTTGATCGCGTTGACGATGACGAAGCACGCGAGCGCGGATACCCACGTCGGCAGTCCCGGCCACCAGTACTGCATGTAGATGCCGATGGCGGACAGCTCGGCCATGCTCACGAGGATGTAGATCGCCCAGTAGTTCCAGCCGGAAACGAAGCCGGCTGCGCGGCCCCAGTATTTATCCGCGAAATGGCTGAACGAACCGGCGACGGGTTCGTCGACGATCATCTCGCCCAGTTGTCGCATGATGAAAAACGCCATGAGCCCGGCGATCGCATAGCCGAGCAGCACGGAGGGACCGGCGAGTTTGATGGTCTGCGCGACGCCGAGAAAAAGCCCCGTGCCGATGGCGCCGCCGAGCGCGATCAGCTGAATGTGGCGGCTTTTCAGTCCGCGTTTGAGTTCGTCGCGCTGTGCGTCGTGCTTCGTTGCTTCGTTTCTGTTGCCTGAAACCATGTCGATGCCTGTCTTAACCGCAAAAGTTACCGTGATCGGGTTTTCCGTACTCTCGTTTGTGTCATTTTGACCACCTATCCGTCCGACTTTTGAGTTAAAAAGTGTTGCTTTTTTGTGCGGATGGCCCCGAGCGGGCACGGCGAACAGGCTGACCGCCCGAAAACGAATCTGCAATTTTACCGTCCGGCGAACCGCAAAGCCTTGCTGGACGGACCTGCCGCAGGCGCGCCAAGAACTTGAGAACCGCACAACAAACGATTTGAGGCCGGAATCGGGTGTTGTTCGGAGGATTGAATCGCGCGCGACGGCGGGAGAATCACATCAAACACACACGGGGGTCGACATGTATCAGACGATGGAAGGGAACGCAGCGCCATATCAGGCTTCGCAGGACATCGCATCGGCCACGCAAGCCGAGCTGCTGCGCACGCTGCAAACCGTGTCGGACAACATCATGCGCCTCGCCGGCAAGCTGCACGCCGGACCGGACGCCGCCACCGACGACGTCGCGAGCATCACCGAACAGCACGCGCTCGCGCAGCAGCTGATCGGCCGATTGCTGGTCATGCCTGCATCGCAGGCGTGAGGGAATAAAGGGAATACCGGTTGGGGCGGCGCGGGCCGCCCGGGCTTTTCGCACCAGAAAGACGGCATCAGGAAGACAAAATGAACTACTTGACGATCATCGCGGCTGTCTGGGCCATCTGCGCAATCTGCGCGGTGTTCTTCATTCGCGGCGCGACGCAGCGCAAGCCGGTGCACGTGCAGAGCGAGCGTGAGCGCAACGCGGACCGGTCGAAGCATTACGGCCGAACGTACTGATCCGTCGAATCCGGCGCGACGCGCGCGAAGCATCCGCCGCGCGCCCCGCCGGGATTTCCTTACTTGGCTGCCTTGATCGCGGAAACCGCCGCGCGCAGACCCAGCAGATAACTCTCCACGCCGAAGCCGGAAATCTGTCCCTTCGCGATCTCCGCGAACACCGACTTGTGGCGGAACTCCTCGCGCGCGTGCACGTGCGACATGTGCACTTCGATGACCGGCGCCGTCAGAATGGCCAGCGCGTCGCGGATGGCGTAGCTGTAATGCGTCCACGCTCCGGCGTTGATCACGATCGCATCGACCTTCTCCTCGAACGCGCGATGGATGCGCGAGCACATCTCACCCTCGATGTTCGTCTGGTAGCACTCCACTTCCACGCCCAGCTCCTTGCCGAGCGCCGCCAGTTCGGAATCGATCTGCGCGAGCGTCGCGGTGCCGTACTGCTTCGGGTCGCGCTTGCCGAACATGTTGAGGTTGACGCCGTGCAGCGTCAGGATCTTTGCCATGACTAGTCCTTTTTTTCGATGAGTGAATTCAAACCGTTTCGATGATCTTGCCCGTGCTCGCTGCCAGGGCGATGGCCTCGGTAATCCGCAGATTCTGCAGTCCGTCGCGCGCGCTGACAATAGGCTCGGCCTCGCCGCGCGCCACGCGCCCGAAATGCTCCATCTGATGCGCGAGCGGATCGTCGCGCTGCATCGGCACGATGCTTTCCCCGAACGGCTTCCACCACGAGCGGTCTTCGGCCTTCGCGTAGGACTTGAGACGCATGGTCGGCACGGCAAGCGAGCCGAACGTGCCCGCGATCACATAGCAGTCTTCGTCGGGATAAGTCGAATAGGCCTTGTTCTCCTGCGAGGTCTGCTCCCAGCTGCGCGGGCACGCGGCCGTGTCGGACAGCATGAAGGTGCCGAGCGCGCCGCTCGCGAAGCGCAGGTTGATCGCGACCGTGTCCTCGACGGGAAAGCCGCGAGTCGCGTGCGAGGCGAACGCCTGCACCGCGACGATATCGCCGCACAGCATGCGCAAGTTGTGGATCTCGTGAATCATGTTGAGCAGGATCGGACCGCCGCCCGGCTCGCGCCGCCACGGCGCGCTCGCGTAATACTCGTCGGGCTTGAAGAACACGGCGCTGCCCATCACCGCGACGAGCTTGCCGAGCCGCCCTTCGTCGATCACCTGCTTCGCGCGCGCCATGATCGGGCTGTGCGCGCGATGATGACCGATCAGCATCTTCACGCCAGAGCGCTCGACTTCATCGACCAGCGACTGCGCTTCCGCTACTGTCGGCGCGATCGGCTTTTCCAGGAGCGTCGGCACGCCCGCCGCGAGACAGACGCGCGCATGCTCGACATGCAGCTGATTCGGCGTCGCGAGCACGACGCCATCGGGGCGATCCCGCGCCAGCAGTTCATCGAGCGTTTTATAGAGCGGCACGCCTGCCTTCGCGGCGATGCCCGCGGCGGCGGGCGCCGGATCGACGATGGCCGAAAGCGTGCACGTCGCGCTGCCCTGCGCGACGCCCATATGCGCCTGGCCGATATAGCCCGCGCCCGCCACTGCGATACGAGTCTTGCCTGAGTCTGTGTTCACGTTGATTCACCGGGTTGTCAAAAAGAGCGCGCACGAGGGCACGCGGACGGCGCGGGTTTCGCGCCGCCGTGATGAAGCCATTGATTCGATGGGGATTTACGAGGTGCGCGCCTTCGCTACCGATTCGGCGCGCAGATGGTCGTACTCGGATTTCTCGACGGGCCGCGCATCCGGCTCGCCCAACTGGCTGAGCGGAATGCGATACGTCTCGCGCGCGCTCCAGGCGGCGATCGCGGAGATGATCGTCACAACGAGCGTGATCGTGCCGATGGTGAACGGAATGTTCGTCGATCCCGGCGGCGCGACGCTCGCGAACAGCGCGGGCAAGAGCGCCGTGATCGTCGTGCCGACGTTCTGCGCGATCGCCATCGCGGAGACGCGCGTGCGTGTCGGGAACAGCTCGGGATAAAAGCTCGGAAAGATCGCGTTATAGCCCTGATAGACGATGCCCCACATCAGCAGCGAAGCGACGATCGCGAGGCCCACGTTGTGGATGCTGATCGAATAGAGATACAGATACGACAGCAGGCCGGAGGCGATCGCGCCGACGATGATCGGCGGCTTGCGCCCGATCTTGTCGGAGAGATTGCCGACGATCGGAATCACCACCACGGCGAGAATATTGCCGACCACCGGAATCCACAGATACACGCTTTTTTCGAAGCCGACGCCGTAAGCCGCCTGCACCGCATAGGCCGCGCCGAAGATCGTCGCCACCACGGGAATCACGTTCATCAGCGCCATGCAGACGACGCGGATCATGTCGCCCAGGTTGTACTTGAAGGCATCGACGATCGGCGAGCGCGGCACCGCGCCCTTCTCGCCTTCCTTCTCGAAGGCGGGCGTTTCGTGCACTTCGCGCCGGATGATGTAGCCCGCGATCAGCACGAACGCCGAAAGCAGGAACGGAATGCGCCAGCCCCAGGAATTGAACGCGTCTTCGGGCATGTAGTACGCGAGCGGCAGGAACACGGCGGCGGCGAGGATCTGGCCAGCCTGCACGCCCTGCAGCGTGAAGCTCGCGTAATAGCCGCGACGGCCGAACGGCGAGTGCTCGAGAATCATCGAGCTCGCACCGGAAATCTCGCCCGCGACCGCGAAACCCTGAATCAGCCGCAGAATCACGAGCAGCGCGGGCGCGAGCATGCCGACGCTGTGATACGTCGGCAAAAGGCCGACGGCCATCGTCGAGAAGCCCATCAGGAACATGCACAGCACGAGCACGTTCTTGCGGCCGTGAGTGTCGCCCAGATGGCCGAGCACGAACGCGCCGATCGGCCGCGCGACGTAGCCTACGCCGTAGGTCGCCAGCGACGCGACGATCGCCACTTTCGGATTGCCCGATGGAAAGAAGAGCTGGGGAAAGATGAGCGCGGCGGCCTGCGCGTAGATGAAGAAATCGTAGTACTCGAGCGCGGAGCCGATCCAGCCGCTCGCGGTGGCCTTCTTCGTCTGCTTGTGGTGGTCGGCGTGCGACCCGCCTTTGGCGTCGGGTGAAAGAGAGTTCGTGTCCATGACGTCTCCTTGTTGTGATCGTTCTACGGCTCTCCGGCCATCTTCACGACGATGTTCCTGCATCGATATCACTTCTCGCCGGACAACGTCCGATACGCCGCGCGCAACGGACATCCATCCATGATCGTCCCTCAACCGAAAGCTTTCGATGAGGCAAAACCCGCGCGCCGCGTCGGGCGGAACGGCTCAGGCGCTAAATTACTATGTCTCGCAGAAAACATAATTCGGCTCACGGGAAACTCAGAATGCGCTCACAGCGAATAATTGAAGTTTCGGACGGTCGCGGGCCGTGCGATCCCGCCTGAGTCTTCGCCAAGTCATGCCTAAAGTTTGAGCAAATGGCGCCGTAAATGCGCTTACCTGCGGTGACAACACCGCCGCCATCCTTATTCGTCCGCACGCAGGCATGTCAGGCAATCCGTCCTTGATCGAATCGATACTGGCCACGCCCGCAACGGAAGGCCGGCCGGTCACGGCCGCCATTCGCGCGTCGCTGCTTTCGACGCTCGTGGAGGACATTCGCCCGCTGCTGTTTTCCGGCATCTCCGGCGCCTTCGTCGCGGTGATCGCGCTCGGGCGCCAGCAGGCGCTCTGGGCGATCCTCTGGGTCGCGGCCGATGCGCTGCTGCTCGCCGCGCGCGTCTCGATCGTATGCCGCTATCGTGCGCTCTGCCGGCCGAGCGCGCCGCATCCCGGTCCGTGGGCCGCGCGCTACGCGCCGTTCGCGCTCGCCGCCTGCCTCGTGACAGGACTGGGCACGATGGCCTGCATCATTTCCGGCGACGCCGTGCTGGCCTCGCTCGCGATCATGGTGACCGCGGGCCTGCTCGGCGGCATCGCGTCGCGCAACGCGGGCATTCCGCATCTCGCGATCGCGCAGGTTTGTCTGGGCGCGGTGCCGATCGGCGCGGGCGCGCTGTTCGCGCCGTCCGGCTTCTGGATTCTGGTGCCGCCGCTGTTTCTCTATATCGGCGCGATGTGTTCGGTCGTGCAGCGTCACTATCGCAACCTCGTCGCGCTGATGACCGCCGAGCAGCGTCACGCCGAAATCGCCGCGCGCTTCGACGCGGCGCTCGCGCACATGCCGCACGGCCTGTGCACCATCGATGCGGCGGGCAAGGTGGTCATCGCGAACCGGCGGGCGGCGGAACTGTTCGGCGCGACGGTCGAAATGCTGCGTCTGAACGTCTCGCTGCCGGAATTCATCGGCTATGTCGGGCTCGCGAAGTTCGGCGAGACGCTGCGCGCGCAATTCTCCGAGCGCTGCGCGCAATGGCTCAACGACGGCCAGCGGCCGCTCGATCTGCCCCTGCGCGACGGCCGGCATCTCGAACTGAGCCGCAATCCGGTGCCGGACGGCAGCGCGGTGATCATCATCGAGGACGTGACGGAGCGCCGCCGCGCGGAGGCGAAGATCCTGCACTGGGCGCACCATGATTCGCTCACCGGCCTGCCGAACCGCCGCTATCTCGGCGATCACGCCGAGCGTCTGATGGCGGGCGGCGCGGGCCGCGAGAAAGTGATGGTGATGTACGTCGATCTCGACGGCTTCAAGCGCGTCAACGACACCCACGGCCACAACGCGGGCGACGAGCTGCTCAAGCTCGCCGCCGACCGCCTGCGCAACGTGATGCGGCGCGGCGAGCTGGCCGCGCGTCTGGGCGGCGACGAATTCGCGATCGTCGCGACGTATATCGCGGATACGTCCAGCGCGACGCTCGCGCGCAAGGTCATCGCGGAGCTGTCGGCGCCCTACGCGCTCGCCAGCGGCGAGACGGTGCGCGTGGGCGTGAGCGTGGGCATCGCGCGCGCCTTGCCGGGCGAGCTGTTCGAAAGCGCGCTCAAGCGCGCCGACGCCGCGCTCTACGAAGCGAAGACGGAGGGCCGCGGCGGCTATCGCTTCTCGGAACGCGACCTGCCATCGATCGCAGACGATGCCGCGCTCGCTGACGGCGCGCAGCGCGGGCGCGCTTGGTAGACGCCTACGTTTGTTCCCGCGCCACCGCGAGCGCCTGCTGGTTCCCGACCGTCCACTCCGCGAGCCATGCTTCGAGCTTCGCGGGCGGCAGCGGCCGGCTCAGGTGAAAGCCCTGCGCCAGATCGCAGCGCAGCGCCCTGAGACGCTCCAGCATCTCCTGACTCTCGACACCTTCGGCCACCACCTTCAGCCCCATGTTGTGCCCGAGGTCGATGGTCGAACGCACGATGGTTTCGTCGTCCTTGTGCTGCGACATGCCCATCACGAAGGACTTGTCGATCTTCAGCTCATCCACCGGCATGCGCTTCAGATACGAAAGCGACGAATAGCCCGTGCCGAAATCGTCGATGGACAGGCGAATGCCGAGCGCATGCAGTCGGTCGAGCGTTTCGATGGCGTGATTCGGGTCGTCCATGATCGCGCTCTCGGTGATCTCGATCCAGATCCATTCCGGCGCGACGCCGTGTTTGTGCAACAGCGCGTCGAAGGTCTCCGGCAGCGACGACTGGATCAGCTCGCGCGCCGACACGTTCACCGACACCGCCAGTTCGATGCCCTGCGCGCGCCACGCCGCGCACTGGCCGATGGCTTTATCGGCGACCCAGCGCGAAATGGTCTTGATGTAGCCGGTCTGCTCCGCAAACGGAATGAACTGATCGGGCGCGACGAAGCCGCGCGTTGGATGCTCCCAGCGCACCAGCGCTTCCACATATTTCACGCGATGCGTCGCGAGATCGACCTTCGGCTGATAGTGGAGCGTCAACTGATCGTGCTCCACGGCCTGCCGCAGCTCGCTCATCAGCGAGAGACGCTCGGCGCTGTTCTGGTCGTGACGTTCGTCGTAGAGCGCGTAGCCGAGATTGGAGCGCTTCGCCACATACATCGCGATATCGGCGCGACGCAGCAGCACGTTCATGTCCGTGCCGTTGTGCGGAAACGTGACGATGCCGATGCTCGCGCCCACATCGACGAGCTGTCCTTCGATCGTGATCGGCTCCTCCAGCGCGCGCAGCATGCGCTGGGCGAGCAGGCGCGCGGCGGGCAGGTCGTCGGTGGGCAGCAGCACGGCGAATTCGTCGCCGCCCAGACGCGCGACGGTATCCGTCTCGCGCAGCAGCGCCGCGCGCAGGCGCTTGGCCACTTCGCAGAGCAGCATGTCGCCGATCGGATGCCCGAGCGTGTCGTTCACGTACTTGAAGCGGTCGAGGTCCATCATCATCACGGCGAGCGGATGATTGCCGCGCATCGCGGCGGCGATCGCCTGCTGCAGGCGGTCGTTGAAGAGCGCGCGATTCGGCAGGCCGGTCAGCCGGTCCATATACGCGAGTTCGGTGATGCGCCGCTCGCGCTCCGCGATGCCTTCCTGCATCTGGTTGAACGCGCGCGCGAGCTCGCCGATTTCATCGTTCTGGCGAATCTCGATCGGTTCGGCATAGTCGCCGCGCCCGATGCGTTTCGAGAACTGCGCCAGCGCCGCAATGGGCCGCGTGACGGAACGCGCCGTCAGCATGCTGCCGACGACCGACACGATCACCCCCAGCAGCGTGATCAGCAGGAGCGTGGACTGCAGGCGATGAAACGGCGCGAGCGCCTCGTTCATCGAACGTTCGAGCAGCACCGCGACGGCCTGTCCTTCGGAATGCAGGCGCAGGATGCGCGTCGCGTAGCCGTCTTCCGCGAGTTGCGCCTGATCCTTCAGCGCCGCGCGGGCGTCCTGCGGCAGCGAACTCGCGAGTACGCCCCACTCGCCGTTGTCGTTCACCGTGAGAAAAGACACATCGAGCGATGTCAGCGAACTCATCTCGCGCGCGAGCGCGTCGTCGATGGCGAAGCCCATCACGACCCACGCGATCGTGATCGGCGCTTTCACCGGCACCGCGACCAGCTGATACGCGCGCCCGCCGATCATGCCGAACGACGAGGCATCGCCCTTCGTCGCGACTGTCCGGATGAGCTTCGGAAACGGAAACGCCATGCCTTCGTGACCGACATCGGCGCTGTCGGCGATCAGCTTGCCGTCGAGATCGACGAGCATCACCACATCCGCGTGAACGCGGTCGCCGTGATTCCGCAGCGCGGACCCGACGGTCTTGCCGTCGTGCGTCGCGACCGCCTCGCGAAAGCCGAAGTCCGCGGCGACCACGCTCGCGGCCTGCGTCAATTGCTCGCTGTTGCCATGCAGAACCTGCGCGAACACGCGCTCGGCCACGGATAACTGCTCCTCGGCGTTGCGATGCGCGTTCTTGACGATCACCGAGTTGATGACCACGAACGCCGCCGCCTGCGCAACGAGCATCAGCATCACGAAGACGAGCGCGATCCGCGCGCGCAGGCTGTGAAGGAACATGGGGGCGGCTTCCTTATTCGGCTGCTTTCAGCTGCACGGAGAACTTCGCCACGCCGTCCGCCGCAAGCGCGCTGACTTTCTGCTCCGGCTGCGCGTTCGGGTCGCTTTGACGAAAATGCCAGACGATCACCTTGTACGAGTCGGCGGGCACGTTCCCGATGGTCGCCGCGCCGTGCGCATCGGTTTTCGCGAACCACGGCGTATCCACGATCAACAGATAAGCGACCATCGCGTCATGAATATTGCAGCCCATCACGACGAGGCCGGGCTTGTCGAACACGACCGGATTAGCCGGAATGCCGTGATAAAGATTCAGCTCGAAGCGCTTGGGCGGCGAGAACGAATAGACATCGTGCTCGATGTTGTCCTTGTTCGGGAAGGTCACCGAGGCGCCCGTCTGCACGACCGAGACCATCGGCACGAAACGGCGCTTGATCTGGTCGATGACCGCGCCCGCCGGCTTCGCTGCGGCAATCTTGCCGTTGACCGGCAGCGCATACACGATGGCGTCGGGCACCGGCGCGCCGGCCTGATCGACCACTTGCACGCGCACGCTGGCGGCATGGACGAGCGTCGCGCCTAACGCGCATGCGGCGAGAAAGTATTTGAGCATCTTCATTCGCGATCCTGTATGTCGCGGTACATCGGCGCGAGTTTCGCGAGCAGCCTGTTCTGCGCGTGAAACGGCACGCCGTTCTTGTCCATTGCCGCCTGCAAGTCCTCGACCAGCGCGTTGAACGCGGCGCGATCGATGTTCTGGCCTTCGTGCGTGCGCTTCATGTTGCGGCCCGTGTAGACGCACGGCCCTTCGAGCAGCACGCACAATTGCTCGACGAGCTTCTGCTTGATGCGCTTGACCGGCGCGTTGTCGAAGTACGGCGCGGTGCGCGGGTCGGAGAGCACGTTGTCGTACGTGTCGTCGACGATCTTCGTCAGGCCTGGCTTTTCGCCGAACTGTCTGTAGAGCGCGTCGTCGGCGTGGGCGTTGGCGCAGGCGAGCGTGAGAACCACCAGAGCGGCGTGGCGTAGCTTCATCGTCAGAACCCTGCCTGCAAGGAAACGTAGAGGCCGCGCTGATTCTTCGCGGTCGCGATATCGCCGAGCGCGACATACGCGGCCGTCAGCGAGACGTGCTTGTTGGGCGCCCACGCGACGAACGCGTCGTAAGCGTCCTGTTCGCGCGCGAACGAAAGGTTGTTCGGCTTCATGCGATATTCGCCGCCAATCGCGACGTTCTTCGAAAGCAGATACGCCACCGACGATTCGAACTCCGCGTGATACGCATTCGATCTGTCGCCGCCGAAGCCGAGCAGGCCGAACTGGTTCGCCTTCGTGAAGCGCAGCGTGCCGTTGAGCAAGAGGCTTTGCGCCAGCAGCAACTTGGTCGCGGAAAGATAGAAGTCGGTGCCGGAGTTGCTCGCCGCGCCGACCGCCTTCACGATATCGCCCTGCTCGTTGTGCTTGAATTGCAGGCCCGCCGCGATCTGCGGCAGCCACGTGTCCTGATCGAGCACCGCGTCGCCGAGCACGCGCACCTTCACGCCGAAGATGTTCTGGTTGAACTTGAAGTTCTCTCCGAGCCCGAGCGTCGCGCCGACATCGCGCGTGTCGAAGCTCTGACGCGCAAGCGATAGCTCCACGCGATCGGCGATGCCCACGGTCAGGCCCCACGTGCCGAGCGCGTAGTCCTGCGTGCGGATATAGGTGCCGTGCGCGTTCGCGCCGAGCTGGTTCGCCGTGCCATAGCCGCCGATCACGGCCCACGGCGTCAGGCCGCCGCCGGCCGCGCCTTCCACTTCCGACACGCCGCCCGTGAGCAGCAGCTTGCCGCCCGTGAGTGGCACGACGGGCGGATCGTCCGCGCGCGCGGCGGACGAGAACGAAACGAGCGCCGCCGCCGTGAGGGCGGCAAAGCGCAATCTGGATTGAATCAAACGCATGCGAGAGGCATTCGGACGGGTTGAGAGTGATCCCGCGTGCCGCCGCGGGAATGCCGCGTCGTTCACGCGGCGAACCTGGCGTCTGGGAGCAACGCGCGCCGGATAGGCCGCGTCTTGTCATCCACGGGTAAACGGCGTCATTCCAGCTGACTTGACGGCCGTTCGTAAGAAAATCGAAGCCAAACGTTTGCAAATCGACTCAAAAGCGACCGCACGCCTGCGTTACGCTCATCGGGAATCTCGCCATGCAAACAGTTTGCTGTCACAAAGCTTTCGTAGCCTCCTTGCGTCCACAACCAAAACCGGTTCCATCCGACGAACCGATACGCAATTGAGGGAGCAAAGAGAATGACGAGAGAACGACGCGCGCTTCTGGCCCTGGCTCTGACTTCAACGGCGATGCTTGCCGCCTGCGGCAGCGGCGACGACGACAACGGCACGCCCGCGACGCCCGCAGTCGCCGACGGCACCAAAGCCACGCTCGCGATGCTCGAAACCACCGACATCCACACCAACGTGCTCTCGTACGACTATTTCAAGCTCGCCGAGGACAAGTCGATCGGACTGGAGCGCACCGCGACGCTGATCGCCGCCGCGCGCGCCGAGTTTCCGAACACGATGCTCATGGACGACGGCGACACGATCCAGGGCACGGCGTTGTCGGACTATCAGGCCCTTGTCGCGCCGATCGACTGCAAGACGACGCTCGCCGTCTACAAGGTGATGAACGCGCTCCAGTACGACGCGGGCACCATCGGCAATCACGAATTCAACTACGGCCTGCCGTTCCTCGCCCAGGTCACGGGCTCGAAGCTCGACGTGCCGAATCTCCCGCCGGTCGCGAGTCAGCAAACTTGCGCGGGACCGTCGTTTCCGCTGGTGCTCTCGAACGTGCTCGGCGCGAAAACCGCGCAGCCGATCTTCAAGCCGTACACCATCGTCACGCGCAACCTGAAAGCGACCGGACCCGACGGCAAGCCTGTCACCGTGCCGGTGAAAGTGGGCGTGATCGGCTTCACGCCGCCCGCGATCATGTCGTGGGACAAACGTAATCTCGACGGCAACGTCTACACCGAAGGATTGCGCGAAAGCGCGCAGAAATACGTGCCGCAGATGCGCGCGGAAGGTGCGCAGATCGTGGTCGCGCTGTCGCACGGCGGGCTCGACGCATCGCCCTATTCGCCTTCGATGGAAAACGGCAGCTACTATCTCTCGACCGTGCCGGGCATCGACGTGCTGATGATCGGCCACTCGCATCAGGTCTTCCCGGACGCGAACAGCACGGTCGCGCAATTCAATCTGCCTGGCGTGGACAAGGTGAAAGGCACCGTCAACGGCGTGCCCACCGTGATGGCGAATTTCTGGGGCAAGCATCTGGGCGTGGTGGCGCTCTCGCTCACGTACTCGAACGGCGCGTGGAGCATCGACAAGAGCGCGACCAGGGTCGAAGCGCGTCCCATACAGAACGCCGACAAGACTTACGTCGCCGCCGACCCGTCCGTTTCCGCCGCCATCGCCGCCGAGCATCTCGCGACCATCAACTACGTGAAGACGCCGATCGGCTCGACCGATTTCCGCATGACGACCTACTTCGCCGATGTCGGCGACGTGTCGGCCATCGAGATCGTCAATCAGGCGCAGGCGCAGTACGTGTCCGACTACATCGCCGCGAATCTGCCGCAATACGCCGGCATTCCGGTGATATCCGTCAGCGCGCCGTTCAAGAGCGGCTTCGGCGGCGGCAGCGATTTCACGGACGTATCCGCCGGAAATGTGGCGATCAACAACGCGGCCGACCTTTATCTGTACCCGAACACGGTCTATGCAGTAAAGGTCACAGGCGCGGATCTGAAAGCGTGGCTGGAGACCGCGGCTCAGCGATTCAATCGCATCGATCCGACAAAAACCGCCCCGCAGGAACTCGTGAGCTCGTATCCGGGTTATAACTTCGACATGATCACGTCGAAGGACTTCAGCTATGAAATAGACGTTACGCAGACCGTCGGCAATCGCATCAGGAACCTGAGCTACAAGGGCACGGCGATTGCTAGCGACCAGCCGTTCATCGTCGCGACGAACAATTATCGCGCGAGCGGCGGCGGCAATTTTCCGGGACTCGACGGCAGCAAGACCATCTACGCATCGCCCGATGCGAACCGTGACGTACTGATCACTTACATCAAGCGCGTCAAGGCGGTGACATCGGCGGAGAACGGGGTGGATCGAAGCTGGCGCTTCACGAAGGTGAGCACGCAGGGACCGGTCACGTTCAAGTCCGCGCCGAATCTTGCCGCACTCGCGCAGACACAGGGCATCACGAACATCACGCAAACACAAACCGACGACGGCACGGGCAAGGGCCTCGCGGTGTACTCGATCAATCTCGCGCAATGAACGTACTAAACGGACTTCATGGAATGCACGGCCGGATCTATCGATTCGGCACTTTCGCGATCGCGGCGTCGGTGGCCTGCAGCGCGATCGCATTGTCGCGCACGCCCGAGCGGCAGGTCGACGAATGGCGCATGCGCGCGCTTTCGACGCGCGACTGGCTGTCCACCGCCAAGCTGCGCTTCGCCGCGTGGTCCGGCAGCGAGGCGGCGGCGTACGCGCTCGGCTCGGTGCTGGTCGTGCAGAAGGACCCATCGCGCGTGCAAGAAGGGATCGACTGGCTCGAACGCGCCGCCGAGGCCGGCGAAGTGCCCGCGCAGCTCGCGCTCGGCCGCGTGCTGCTGAAAGGCGCGACGGGCGAGACGCCGGACTATGCGCAGAGCCGCAAGTGGCTCGAACGCGCGGCGCGCTCGCTGCCCGCGACATCGCCCACGGTCGCGGCGAATCCCGACGGGCATGACGCGCCCGCCGGCGCACAGGCGGCATATTCGCTGGCGTCGATCTATCGCAACGGCTATGGCGTGCCGCGCGATCCGGCCGCCGGCACGCACTGGCTTTCGCTCGCGGCGTCGTGGGGCGTGGCGCAGGCGCAGTTCCAGCTCGCCAACGTGTATCGCGAACGCGGCGACGATGCCCAGGCGCTGGAGTGGCTCAAGCGCGCGGCGGCCTCGGAAAATCCGGAGGCGAATCTCGAGCTCGCCATGGCTTATCGCAACGGCGAGCTCGGCTTGCACAAGGATGAAGCCGAGTACTGGAGCTATGTGAAGGAGACAATGCACGACTACAAGCATCAGGCGCAGAACTGAAGTCCCCGAAGCATCACCCGTTCGTATAGGCGCGCCGAGCCGTTCGTAGAATGGCCGGCGCGTCTGCGCTTCTCTAAGCTGACGTCATGGCCGGCACAGGGAGCGCAGCATGAGCGATACATCGACACGCAGTCTTTTATCGGGTTGCGCCGCGTTGCTCATCCTGGGCGCGTTCTACGTGATCAACGCGCCGCACGACTGGCGCGCGCTGGATCACGCGGAGTTCGTTACCGAGTTGCCGCTCGAACGCGTTGCGCTGAACGAAGCGGCCGCGACCACCATCGAAACGGCGCGGCGCTGAATCAGGGCCGCTGGGCGCGCGACGGCGTCGATGCGCCCGACGGCATCTTCACGCCGAGCGCCTCGGCCTTCAGCACGAGATCGGCGAGCGAGCGCGCCGCCATCTTCTTCATCGCCTGACCGCGATGAATCTTCACCGTGATCTCGCTCAGACTCATTTCCGCGGCGATCTGCTTGTTCATCAGGCCCGAGACGACGAACGCCATCACCTCGCGCTCGCGCGGCGTAAGCGAATCGTACGAACGCCGCAAGTCGGCCACCGAACGGCTCGCCGCGCGCCGTTGTTCATCGGCTTCCAGCGCCTGCGCTACGGCGTCGAGCATGTCCTGGTCGCGGAACGGCTTGGCGAGAAAATCCTTCGCGCCGGCTTTCATCGCTTTTACGGTCATCGCGATATCGCCGTGCGCCGTCATGAACACGATCGGCAAACCGAGCTCGCTCGCGGCCATCTGCTCCTGCACGGCAAGGCCGCTTTGCCCTTTCAGGCGCACATCGAGGATCAGGCAACTGGGCACTTCGGGCATGTCATACGCGAGAAACTCGTGCGCGGAGGCGAACGTCGTCACATTCAGGCCGACGGAGCGCAACAGCATGTCGAGCGCGTCGCGCATCGATTCGTCGTCGTCGACCACATAGACCATCGCGCCGTTCGCCTTCGTGTTCTTGTCCGCGTCCCTGTCAGTGCTCATCGTCTCCCCCCGCGTTTTCGGGCAGCACGAAGCACAGCCGCGCGCCGCCCTCCTCGGGCGCTTCCGCCCAGATCCTGCCGCCGTGCGCCTCGATGATCGAGCGGCAAATCGACAAACCCATGCCCATGCCTTCGGCCTTCGTCGTGAAGAAGGCTTCGAAGAGCCGGCGCGCGGTCTCCTCGCCGATGCCCGTGCCGGAATCCTGCACGGTGATCTGCGCATAGCCTTCATCGCTATGACTCGCGCCCGTCGCGATGCGCAGCACGCGCGGACCGTCCACGGCGGCCATGGCCTGCGCGGCGTTCATGATCAGATTGATGAGCACCTGCTGCAACTGCACGCGATCGCATTGCACGGTGAGCGGCGACGGCGCGAGCGCGGTACGCACGTCCACGCGATGCCGTTCCAGCTCGCGGCGCACCAGTTCCACGGTCTCGCCGACGATCTCGTTCACATCGAGCGTCGCGGGCTGGCTGTCGCGCTTTCGCGCCATCGCACGGATGCGGGCGATGACCTCGCTCGCGCGCTTGGCGTCGCGGATCATCTGCGTGATCGACTGCTGCGCCTCCGCGATCTCCGGCTTCTCGCGATTGAGCCAGCGCAGGCCGGCGCCGCCGCTCGTGACGATCGCGGCCATCGGCTGCGTGACTTCGTGCGCGATCGAAGCGGCCAGTTCGCCCAGCATCGTCACGCGCGTGACGTGCGCGAGTTCGGCGGTCGAGCGCGCGAGCGCTTCCTGCGCGAGCTTGGTCTCGGTGACGTCCATCAGCGCGCCGACGTATTCGTCGCCCTCGCGTTCCGTCGCCGCGCGATGCGCGACATAGTGCACGTGTTTCACGCTGCCATCGGGCAGCAGCAGACGGTGCTCGACGTCGATATCGCGCGCGCCGGAAAGCGCCGCTTCATGCGCGCCGCACACGATGGCGACGTCGTCCGGATGCGTGCGCGCGAGAATCGCGTCGAGGGAAGGCGCGACGTCGCGCGAGTAATCGAAGATGCGATACGCCTCGTCGGACCACCACATCGCGCCCGCGGGAAGGCGCGCCGCGATGCTGCCGGTGCGCGACAGGCGCTGCGCGTCGAGCAGAAACGCTTCGGTGCGCCGCAGTTCGGCTTCCATGCGCTTGCGCTGCGTGATGTCGTTGCTCGTCGCGAGCACGGCGCGCGGCATGCCTTTCGCGTCGCGCAGCAGCGCCGCCCGGCTCGCGATGACGATCTCGCTGCCGTCATGCCTCATGCGCGTGATCGCGCCGTCCCAGCGGCCCGAACACAGGAGCTCGGTGCGGATCTGCGCGTGCGGCACGGGAGATTTCGCTTGCGTCATGCGCTGGATCGGCTGGCCGATCGCCTGTTGCGCCGAGTAGCCGTAGAGCGCCTCGGCGCCGCGATTCCAGAACGTGATGCGCTCGTTCATGTCGTGCGCGACGATCGCGTCGTGCGCGAGATTGAGCAGTTCGAGCTGCTCCTGCATCTTGGTTGTCGCGGCCTGGTTGCGCAGCGAAAGCATCCCTGTCGTGACGATCGCGAGCAGGCTCACCGCGCAGCGCGCGAACGCTCCGCTCGACACGGTTTCGTCGTGCGAAAGCAGAAAGCCGATGATCGTGAGCAGCACGCAGCCCCACGCCGTGGCAATGGTCGCGGTGCGGTTTCCCGTCGATGCGACCAGCAGCACGACGATCACATACAGCACGGCGATGGCGATATCGAGCGGCGTGAGCGCGTCGATGAGGAAAACCACGAGCGCGATGAGCGCCGCGAGGATGGATACGATGCGGGTATCGGCACGCAATGCGCGCGGCGCGCTCTGGAATGTCTCCATTACGGCGCGCGGAGACGAACGACGAACGAAGCAAACGGGGGTGTCATGGGCGTTCGATAAAACGTTCGTTGAGGACGATCGCGGTACGCGCGCCGCACGGGGCCGCGCCTGCCGGACCACGCAGATTCTAATCCTTCAAAAAGCCCTGCCTGATGCGCTCCAGACACTCCGCGACGGCGTTTCCGTCGACGGGCTTGCTGAGAAAGCACACCGCGCCGCCGTCGAGCGCCTGACGGCGCGCCGCATCGGAGGCGAATGCGGTGATGAACATGACGGGCACGTCGAAGCGAAGCTCGCGCAGCCGCTGCTGCAATTGCAGGCCCGATATGCCGGGCATGTTGAGATCGGTGATGACGCATGCGAGGCCGTCGAGCGAATCGGCTTCGAGAAACGATTCCGCCGACGAATACAGACTGACCTCCCAGCCGAGCGAACGCAGCAGGCTGGAAGAAGCGACGCGGACGGATTCGTCATCGTCGATCACGGAAACTCTCGATGGAACTGGCAAGGCGTTGTCCTGTACCGGGCGTGAATGTCGGCGGGCACGGGACGGGTCCACCGCTTGAATGAAGCCATCTTACGCAGCCGGCCACGGCCGGGAAATCATATGTACGTATAGGTCTCGTGCAGGCTCTCGCTCGCTTCCAGAAACCGCAGCAGCGCGCGCACCTTGCTCGAATGCCGCCGGTTCGGCAGATACGCGGCGTAGATGACGGCGCCGGCGTCGTGCGGGGTCGCTTCGTGGTCGTCCAGCAGCCGCGCGAGACGCCCGGCGCGCAGGTCCGCCTCGACGAGCCACGCGGGCAACAGCGCGATGCCACGCCCCGCGAGCGCGCCTTCCAGCAGCATGTCGATATTGTTGGAAAGCAGATGCCCATGCACTTCCACGCGCGCTTCCCGTTCGTGCGCGCGAAACGTCCACGCTTGCCGCGTGCGATGACTGCCGCCATACGCGAAGCGCAGGCATTCGTGCGCGGCAAGCTCCTCGGGCTTTTGCGGCGCGCCGCTGCGCGCCAGATACGCGCCGCTCGCGACCAGGAAGCGCGGATTGTCCGCGAGCTTGCGCACGACGAGATTGCCGTCGCGGTCCGGCGAACCGATGCGCACCGCCAGATCGATGCGCTCCGCCGCGAGATCCGCGTAACCATCCGCGACGACGACATCCATGAACACGCGCGGATGGTCAGCCAGAAACGCCGCGAACAACGGCGCGAGCCGCAGCCGCCCGTACGCCGACGGCACCGCGACGCGCAGCGCGCCGACCGGCGACGCGCCGCTGTCGAACACGCTTTCGTCGGCTTCAGCGAGCTCGTCGAGCAGCTTGCCGATCTGTTCCACGTAGGCGATGCCCGCATCGGTCAGGCTCACCTTGCGCGGCGTGCGCGTGAGCAGCGCCGCGCCGAGCGAGGCTTCGAGCGCATCCATCAGACGGGTGACGGAAGAGGTCGCCACGCCGAGACGCTGCGCGGCCTTCGCGAAGCCGCCCGCGTCCGCGACTTCGATCAGCGTTTTCAACGCCTGTAATTTGTCCATGATTTCATTGCGTGCAGCGCAACACAAGCTTGCTTTTCAAGTGTATTCCAAAGAATACACGCAACGAATAAGCTACGCATCGATGCTCAATCCCGAACCCAGGAAAGCACGTTACGCGGCGACACCGTATAGTCGCCCTCTGCCATACAAGGAACCCTCATGTCGACCCCCACATCGAGCGCGCTCGACGGCACGAAACACATCGAACTCACGCGCGGCCTGATCGCGCTCTTTGCGTTCTGCTGCGGCGCGATCGTCGCGAATCTGTACTACGCGCAGCCCATCACCGAACTCATCGCGCCCGACCTGCACATGGCGAACGGCATGGCGAGTCTCATCGTGTCGCTCACGCAGATCGGTTATGCGCTGGGGCTGTTCTTCATCATGCCGCTCGGCGATCTGCTCGAAAACCGCAAGCTGATGATCGCGACCGCGCTCGTTTCCATCGCGAGTCTGACGGCCGCGACGCTCACGCACACGCCCGGCTGGTTTCTCGTGATCTCGCTGCTGATCGGGTTTTCTTCGGTGGCGGTGCAGATTCTGGTTCCGCTCGCGGCGCATCTCGCGCCGGACGAATCGCGCGGCAAGGTGGTCGGCACGATCATGAGCGGCCTGTTGCTCGGCATCCTTTTATCGCGGCCGATTTCGAGCCTCGTCGCGGGCCATTTCGGCTGGCGCGCGATGTTCGGCGCAGCCGCCGTGCTGATGGTCGTCATCACGACCGTGCTCGCGCTCACGATCCCGCGCCGTCAGCCGAGTCATCAGGCGACGTACTTCCAGTTGATCGGCTCGCTCGGCCATCTGGTGCGCGCCATGCCGGTGCTGCGGCATCGCTCGCTGTACCAGGCGCTGATGTTCGCTTCGTTCAGCCTGTTCTGGACCGCAATTCCCGTCGAGCTGACGCGGCATTACGGTCTCACGCAGACGGCCATCGGCATCTTCGCGCTGATCGGCGCGACGGGCGCGACGTCCGCGCCGATCGCCGGACGCCTGGCCGACGCCGGCCACACGGTGCGCGCGACCTTCATCGCGCTGATTCTCGCGGCGATCGCGTATTTGCCGGTGGTGATTCATCCGGCGTGGGGCGTCGGCGCGCTCGTCGTGACGGGCATCGCGCTCGACTTCGCCGTGCAGATGAACATGGTGCTCGGCCAGCGCGAAATCTATGCGTTGCACGCGGCGAGCCGCAACCGGCTGAATGCGGTTTATATGACGAGCATTTTCGTGGGCGGCGCGCTCGGCTCGGCATTCGCGAGTCCGCTTTACGAGCACGGCGGCTGGACGCTGGTCGCGACCGTCGCAACGGTATTTCCGCTGCTCGCGCTGGCGCATTTCCTTCTGGTCGGGCGGCATCATTCCGCCGCGACCTATTCGCAGGGCTGATTCAAGGCTTGGGAATGCGGATGCGGCTGATCATCAGCGAGCCGGAGATCGCGTAGATCAGCACGAGCGGATGCAGCGTGAAGCCGCCGATGCGCCATGTGCCGAGCCACATGCTTTCGCCGATCGCGCCCGACCACGCACCGATGGTCAGCAGCAGCACGATGAGAAACGAGGTGGGGATCGGCGTGCCCTCGAAATGCGTGACCTTGCCGCTCGCGCCCGACATCTCTTCCGTGGTGACGTTGTAGCGCGCGAGCCGCGACACGCCGCACGCGACGAAATACGCGAGGATCACGCGGTCATAAAGCCCGCGCATGCCGAATCCATAGCCGATGATCGCCGGCGCGACGCCGAACGAGATCACGTCGGCGAGCGAATCCAGCTCCTTGCCCAACAGGGATGCCTTCTGCCGCCACCGCGCGATGCGGCCGTCGAGCACGTCGAAGACTAGCGCGGCGAACACCAGCGCGCAGGCGAGATAGATATGCAGGACGTCGGAATCGTCGAGATAGGACATCGACGAGAACAGCGCGCCTGTGCCGCATACCGCGTTGCCCAGCGTGAACCAGTCGGCCAGGTGGAAATCGCGGATCATCGAGAATCGTTTCATTCGTGTCTGTTTTCGTGATGTTCGCTCGGGCGTCCGACCCGGGCGCCGCGCAATCGTTCAAGTCTATCATCGCGCCCTCTTTCGAAAGCACGCCGCATGCCCGCGAACCTGAACGCGAACGTACAGGTTTGCGTTATACTCTGCGGCGTTCGTTCTTCTTGCGCCGTCCCGCCATGTCTCCGACCAAGCCCGCGCTGCTCACCGTCCGCGACGCCGCGGAGCGCCTGCAAGTCACCCCGCGCACGCTCAAGTACTACGAAGAACGCGGGCTCGTCACGCCCACGCGCAGCGAGGGCCGTTACCGGCTCTACAGCGAGCAGGACCTCGAATCGTTCGCGCGCGTTCTGCGGCTGCGCTCGCTCGGGTTCTCGCTGGAAGGCATCGTCGAGATGCTCAAGCGGCCGCTCGAAACGCTCGGCGAAGGCCGCACCGGCTATTCCGCCGTGTCACTGCGCGAAATCGAACAGGCGCTGTCGCAACAGATCGAAGCCGTCGATGCGCGCATCGGCGCCGTGCGACGCGAATTGAAGGAAGCGCAGGCGGTGCGCGGCGAACTGGCGAAAGACCTCGACTATCTGCGGCGCAGAATCGCCGGCGAAAGCAAGGAAAGCCTGTTGCAGGAACGTCTGTCCGCGCGCAAGCCGCGCAAGTCGAAACCCGCCGAGGACGACGCTGAATGAACGTCCCTCCGGTCAGATCCTCGAAGCCGCTCGCGGATCGACTGCTGGGCGATCTGTTTCCGTGGGCCATTGCGCTCGCCACCGGCCTGGACTATTTCGACAACTCCGTCTTCGCGTTTTTCACGAGCTATATCGCGGGCGGCGTCAACGCGTCTCCCGATGAACTCGTCTGGGCGTCGAGCGCATACGCGGTGGCGTCCGTGCTCGGCATTCTTCAGCAACAGTGGTGGATCGAGCGGCTCGGCAACCGCCGCTATATCGCCGGCTGCCTGTTTCTGTTCGCGGCGGGCGCGGTGGCGGCGACGCTCGCCGAATCGTCCGTCGAACTGGCGCTCGCACGCGGCTTTCAGGGCTATTTCATCGGCCCGATGATGAGCGCGGCGCGCATTCTCATTCAGACGCGTTTCACGCCGCAGGAACGCCCGGTCGCCACGCGCCGCTTTCTGAACATGATCCTGCTCGGCACCGCGCTCGCGCCCTTGTGCGGCGGCTATCTCGTCGCGTGGGTGGGATGGCGCGCGCTGTTCTCGTCCACCGCGTTCGCGGGCATGGCGCTCGGCGTTCTCGCGTTCGTGGCGGTGCCGTCGACCGGGCGCGTGCATCCGGAAGAACGCAGCGATACGCACTTCTGGCCGTACCTCATCTTCGCGTTCGCGCAAGGCGCGTTGCAGATCGTCATGCAGCAAGTGCGTTTCCAGCTTTTCAGCACCTCGCCCGAACTCATCGTGCTGACCGCCGCAGGGCTGCTTTCGCTCGGCTGGTTCGCGTGGCATCAGTGGCATCATCCGAAGCCGCTGCTGCGTCTGCATGCGTTGCGCGAGAAGACGTTTCAGGTCGGCATCGCGTTGTACATCGCGTTCTATTACATCAACAACGCAATGAGCTTTCTCGTCTCGCGTCTGCTGGAAGGCGGCCTGAATTATCCGGTCGAAAACGCGGGGCGGCTCGTCGGATTCACGTCGATGGTCTCGCTCGTGATGGCCGCCGTCTATTTCCGTTACGCGTCGCGCATCAAGCACAAGAAGTGGCTGATCGCGACCGGCTTTCTGCTGGCTGCGTTCATCGGCACATGGATGATCAACCTGCCGCCCAGTGTCAGCATGCCCTGGCTCGTTGCGCCGATGGTGCTGCGCGGCCTGCTGCTGCTCTTCATCGCGCTGCCGGTGGCGAATCTCACGTTCCGCGTGTTCGACATCGACGAGTACAGTCATAGCTATCGCTTCAAGAACATCGTGAAGCAACTGACGTATTCCTTCTCCACGGCGACCATCATCATTCTCGAACAGCATCGCGTCGCGCTGCATCAGACGCGGCTCGCCGAAACCGTCAATCCGTACAACCCGAACTTTCAGAGCGCGTATGAAACGCTGATTGGCGGATTCGAGCGCATGGGACACGGGCTTGCACAGGCGAAAAGCCTTGCGCTCGTGGAGATCAGCCGGCTCGTCACGCAGCAGGCGAATTTCCTCGGTTCGCTGGATGGCTTCTATTTCATCATCGGCGTCGCGCTGTGTGCGAGCGTGATCGCGATCTGGCAGAAGAGAATCGACTGACGCGTTTATCATGAGCGCACGACCTACTCTCTCGCGCTCATTCCATGCTCCCGTCAGGTGATTCGTACGAAGCCGTAGCAGCCCGATTCGAATGGCGCATTCCCGCGCGCTACAACATCGCGCAGGACGTGTGCGACAAATGGGCGGACGGCTCGGGCCGGCTCGCGCTGATGGTCGAGGCGGCGGATGCGTCGCAAACGCGCTATAGCTTCGACGACCTCAGGCGTCTCTCGAACCGCTTCGCCAACGCGATGAAAGCGCGCGGCGTCGAGCGCGGCGACCGCGTCGCGATCTTCGTGCGGCAATCGGTGGAGGCGGCCATCGCGCATCTCGCCGCTTATCGCATGGGCTGTATCGCGGTGCCGCTGTTCGCGCTGTTCGGCATGGACGCCATCGAGTTCCGCCTCGCGCATTCGGGTGCGAAGGCCGTCATCACGGACGCCGAGGGTGCAGCCAAAATCGCGCGGATCCGCGACGCGCTGCCCGAACTGCAGCATCTCTTTTCCACCGAAACCGATTTCTGGCCCGCCATCGAAGCCGCATCCGACGATGAAACCCTCGTCGACACCGCCGCCGATGATCCCGCCGTCATCATCTACACGTCGGGCACGACGGGCAAGCCGAAGGGCGCGCTGCACGGGCATCGGATTCTGCTCGGGCATCTGCCGGGCGTGGAGATGTCGCAGCAATGCTTTCCGCGCGACGCCACGTTGTTCTGGACGCCCGCCGACTGGGCCTGGATCGGCGGCCTGTTCGACGTGCTCATGCCGTCGTGGCATCACGGCGTGCCGGTGCTCGCGCGCCGCTTCGACAAGTTCGACGGCGCCGCCGCGTACGACCTGCTCGTGCGCAACCAGGTAAGTCACACGTTCCTGCCGCCGACCGCGCTCAAGATGATGCGCGCCACGCCCGGCGCGCAACGCGAGGGACTCGCGCTGCGCTCGGTGGCGAGCGGCGGCGAATCGCTCGGCGCGGAGTTGCTGGCGTGGGGCCGCGCGATGCTCGGCGTCACCATCAACGAGTTCTACGGGCAGACCGAATGCAACATGGTGCTGTCGTCGTGCGAGAAATGGTTCGAGCCGCGCAACGGGTTCATCGGCCGCGTGGTGCCGGGGCACGACGTCGCGGTCGTCGATGACAGCGGCTCGCCATTGCCGCACGGCACGCAAGGACATATCGCGATCAGGAGACCCGATCCCGTGATGTTCCTCGGCTACTGGCGCGACGAAGCCGCGACCGCGCAGAAGTTTCGCGACGACTTTCTCCTGACGGGCGATCTCGGCACGCTCGACGACGAGGGCTTCTTCCGCTTCATCGGCCGCGACGACGATGTCATCACGAGCGCGGGTTATCGCATCGGGCCGGGTCCGATCGAAGACTGTCTGATCAGGCATCCGGCGGTGCGCTTCGCGGCGGTCATCGGCGTGCCGGATGCGAAGCGCACCGAGATCGTCTGTGCGGTGGTCGTGCTCAACGACGGCTTCCAGCCCGGCGATGCGCTCGTGCGCGAATTGCAGGAACACGTGCGCACGCGGCTCGCGGCGCACGAGTATCCGCGTGAAGTGCACTTCGTCGCCGAACTGCCGATGACCGCGACAGGCAAGGTCATCCGCAAGTCGCTACGCGCGCACTTCACGCCGGACAAGGGCTAGGCCGGCTCGCGCAACATCTCCGCGACCGCGCGCATCGCGAGCGTGTAGCCCTGCACGCCGAGCCCGCATATCACGCCGCGCGCCGCCAGCGAAACGAGCGAATGCCGATACTGCTCGTCACGCTGATGGATGTTCGTGATATGCACTTCGATCACCGGCTTTTTTATGAGCTTGATCGCATCGAGCACCGGAATCGACGCGAACGAGAAGCCCGCCGGATTGATGATCACGGCCGCTTCCTTCTCGAACGCTTCCTGCAGCCAGTCGACCATCACGCCTTCGTGATTGGTCTGGCGGAAGTCGCTCTGCAGGCCGAGTTCATCGGCGAGCGTTTCGGAGCGCGCCTGCACTTCTGCGAGCGTCGTGGTGCCGTAAAGATGCGGCTCGCGCTTGCCCAGCATGTTGAGATTGGAGCCGTTCAAAATATAGACGAGTGGTTTCATGTGCAGCGTCGATTCAGTGGGATTGCAAGGAGGAATGCGAAGTCGCGCCGGCCACTTCGGCCGCGGAATCGGTGCGGTTCATGTCGATGCCGAGCGTTTCGGGCGCCGTGAGAATCATCGCGAGCGAGATCACGTTGAACACGACGCACACCGCCACCACGCCCCACGGCGAGCCGTTGCACACCGCGAAGAGCCACACGGCGAGCACCGGCATCGGGCCGCCCGCGACGAGATTCGCGCCCGTGTAGGCCAGCGCCGAACCCGAGTAGCGCACGTTGGTCGGGAACGCTTCGGCGAACGCCACCGGCTGGATGCCGCTCTGGAACTGCGTGAAACCCAGGAAGAAGCCCATCGCCAGGAGCATCGGCATGAAGCTCTTCGTGTCGAGAATCTGGAAGTAGACGAAGAGCATCAGTAAAGTCGCCGTCGAGCCGATGGCGAGCGCGCGGCGGCGTCCGATGCGATCGCTCAGCATGCCCCCCGCCAGCGCGCCGACGATCGCGCAGACGTTCGCGCCCATCAGCAGCAGAAAGCCGGTCTGCTTCGGCACGCCGAGGGTCTTCGTCACGTAGGAGAGCGAGAACACGACGATCAGATAGAAGATCGCCGCCGGGCCGCAGAAGAACAGCATCCAGCGGAGCACGGTGCGCCAGTGCAGGCGCAGCGCGTCGCGCAGCGGGCTGCCGACATCCGCCACTTCGGTCTTCGACAGCGCGACGAACGCGGGCGTCTCCGATACGCGCAGCCGGATATACACACCGACGATCACGAGCACGAAACTCAGCACGAACGGAATGCGCCAGCCGTAGCTGTCGAAGGCCTCGGCGGACATCGACGACGACAGCGCGAGCAGCACGCCGTTCGCCATGATCTGGCTCAACGGCGAGCACAGGCCGAGCAGGCCCGAATACTTGCCGCGCGAAGCGGGGCTGGCGTGCTCGATCGCCATCAGTTGCGCGCCGGTCGACTCGCCGCCGAGCGCGAAGCCTTGCAGGATGCGCAGGATCACGAGCAGCAACGGCGCCCACACGCCGATGCTCGCGTAGGTCGGCAGGAAGCCCATCAGCATCGACGCGAGACCCATCACCGTGACGGTGCCGAGCATCAGATTGCGGCGGCCGAGCTTGTCGCCGAGATGACCGCAGATGATCGCGCCGAGCGGACGCGCCGCGAGCCCGACGCCGAAGGTCGCGAGCGACGCCAATAGCGCGGAAGTCGAATCCATCGCGGGAAAAAACAGCTTCGGCAAAACGGTCGCGGCGAGCGCGCCGTAGAGCGTGAAGTCGAACCATTCGAGCGCCGTGCCTATGGCGGCGGCGGTCACGGCGCGGGTGCGCATCGCCTGATGCGCGTCGCCTGAATCGTGCATGTTCGCGTGCATGTCTGCGTGTCTCCTCTCTGTGTTTTGAGCCGTCCATTCCGGCATGGCGCACAGATTAACAGCAGTGGTGGGACATCGTTCCAGGGTGGAATTTCATCCCGGCATGTGCAATCATGCCGCTCGAACCCCACATGAAGAGCGAGACAAAGCGATGCCCGGCGTCACCGAACGAACCCTCGCGGTCCTCGAATTTCTCGCGACGCAAATGGAAGGCACGCCGCTCGCGATGATCTCCGACCAGCTCGAAATCCCGCGCAGCGCATGCCACCGGCTGCTCGTCGACCTGAAGCAATGCGGCTACGTGCGACAGTTGCGCGAGCACGGCGACTACGTGCTGACGACCAAGCTCGTCGGTCTCGGGCTGAGCTATCTGGCGACGTCAGGCATCGTGGATATCGCGCAAAGCATGCTGGACCGTCTTGCCGAGAGTTCCGGCGAGCTGGTGCGTCTCGCAATCGTCGATGGCGACCGGCTCACGTGGGTCGCCAAGTCGCAAGGCGCGCTGAAGGGTTTACGTTACGACCCGGACATGGGCATGGACACGATCCTGTCGTGCAGCGCCACGGGACACGCATGGATGATGACGATGACCGACGAACGCGCGCTCGAACTCGTCTCGCGCCAGGGCTTCGGAACACCGAAGCAATACGGGCCGCGCGCGCCGACCACGGTCGCGGGCCTGCTCGAATTCGTGCACGCCGCGCGTGCTCGCGGCTACGCGACGATCAACGAGGTCTTCGCGCCCGGCATGACCGCGATGGCCGCGCCCGTGCAGCGGCGCGGCTATGCGGCGATCGGCGTGATCAGCATCGCGGGGCCGCTGGTGCGGCTCACGGAAGCGCGCATGGCCACGCTCGGGCCGACACTGCTGGCGGCGGCGAACGAACTGGCGGCGGCGAGTCTCGCGTCGCCGTTGTTCAGCAGAGCGCGCTGATCGCGTTTCAAAGGCGGGTGCGCAGTTCGGCGAGTTGATCCACGAGCCTGTCGACGTGTTCGTCGGTCGTGCGCCACGACGACACGCTGATGCGAAAAGCCGGGCGCGACTGCCACACTGTCGGCCCGAACCAGACCTCGCCCGACGCCTGTGCGGCCTGGCGAATCGCCACCGTATGCTCGTCGGTCGCGGCGCGCACCAGCACCTGATTGATGACCACGCGATTGAGCACGTCGTATCCGGCGTCGCGCAATCCTTCCGCGATCCTCGACGCCTGCGCGCAGTGACGCTCGATCATGCTCGCGACACCCGAACGGCCGAGTGCGCGCAGCGCCGCCCAGATCGGAATACCGCGCGGTCTGCGCGAAAACTCGAGATTCAGGTTCTTCTGCGCATCCTGCGCGCCGCTCAGATACGCCGCGTCGCTGTTCATTGCCGATGCGAGCGCCGCGGCATCCCGGCAGATCACCATCGCTCCGTCGTAAGGCGTGTTGAGCCACTTGTGGCCATCGGTCGTCCAGCTGTCGGCGCCGTCCACACCTTCCGTCAGGAAGCCCTTCGACGATGCGCGCGCCCACAGACCGAACGCGCCATCCACATGCACCCACGCGCCCGCCGCCCGGGCACGCGGAATCAGCGCGGCGAACGGGTCGAATTCGCCGGTGTTGACCTCGCCCGCCTGCATGCAGAAGATCGTCATGTCGTCGAGAGGCGGCATGCGGTCAGGATCGATGCGCCCGTGTCCGTCCACCGGTGCGACCACCACGCGCTTCATGCCGAAGCCCAGCACGCGCAGCGCCTTCTTCACGGTGATGTGCGCCATCTCGGAGATGACGACCTTGACTTCCGGTGCGCCGATGAGCCCGTCCGCATCGAAATCCCAGCCTTTGCGCGACAGCAACGTGCGGCGCGCAGCGGCGATGGCGACGAGCGTGCACGCGGTCGCGCTCGTGCCGAAGCCGACCGCGCTCTCACGGGGCAGATCCAGCGCTTCGACAACCCAGCGCGCCGCGATGCGTTCGACGGTGGCCGACACCGGCGAGTTGTCGAACGACGACGCGCATTGATCCCACGCGAGCATCAGACGTTCAGCCGCCGCCGCCGCGGGCAAGGTCGCGCCAACGACAAAGCCGAAATAGCGCGGACCATTGGAGACGGCTGTTGCGGGCGAGCCGCGTTCATCGAGCAGACGAAGGCCGTCGAGAGGCGGCCGGCCGAGATCGGGAAGGGGCTCGTCGAATGCTTCGAGGTTCGCCAGCGTGGCGGCATCGGGAAAGACCCGGCGCTCGTCCACCGATTCCAGATACCGGCGTGCGCGCTGATTCGCTTCTTCGAGCAGGGTCAGTTCATCCATGTTTTCATTATTCATTCGACCGCCGCCACGCAATCGATTTCAATGTCGAATCCGCCGGGCCACGCGGGCACGTTGACGAAAATGCGCGCGGGCGGATTCGGGCCAAAGAAACGCGCATAGATTGCGTTGACGGCGCCGAATGCCTCGACGGACGTGCAATAGACATTGCACTTCAACACCTGATCGAGCGAAGAGCCCGCCGCCTCCACGCACAGCTTCAGTTGCCGGAGCACGAGCTCCGTCTGCAGTTCGATGCCGGCGTCCGCCACCACCTCGCCGGTTTCCGGGTCGAAGGGCGGAAAGCCCGACACGTACACCGTGCCGTCGTGGCGCGTGACGGCTGAAGTCGGCGCCTTGAAGCGTTCGAGCCACGTCGAAAGAGGTTCGACGCGGATGATTTCGCGAGCCATGTTCCTGATCTCCTTTGTATTCTGAAACTACGCGCGCTCGCCAAAAATTCCGTTGAGATCGTTCCCCGCCGCCGCATCTTTGAAGCCGTCGAAGCGGCCATCGACGAGACCCTGCGCCGCACGCATGAAGCCGCCCCATGCAGCGCGCGCGAGCCCGCCGCCGACGCTCACGCGCCGCACGCCCAGCGCGGCGACATCGTTCAAGGTGAACTCCGAGACGCCGCCTATCAGCAGATTCACCGGCTTCGGCGCGACCGCCTTCACGACGGCTTCGATCTGCTCGCGTGTCTTGATGCCGGGCGCATAGAGGCAATCCGCGCCGGCATCCGAATAGGCTTTGAGACGCGCGATGGCGTCGTCCAGATCAGGCTTGCCCGCGAAGAAATTTTCCGCGCGACCGACGAGCAGGGTATCGCCGCCGCTTTCATCGATTGCGCGCCGCGCGGCCTTCATGCGCTCGACCGCGACATCGACCGGGAACAGAGGCGTCGATGCATCGCCGGTCGAATCCTCGATCGACAAACCCGCGACGCCCGCCTGCACCGCGAGCTTCACGCTCTGCGCGACTTCCGCCGGACTCGCGCCGAAGCCGCTTTCGAAGTCCGCGTTCACGGGCAGATCGGTCGCCTCGACCATTTCGCGCAGGTGGGCGAGCACGGCGTCGCGCGTGACGTGATTGTCCGCGCGTCCATGCGACCACGCGAAGCCGGAACTCGTCGTGGCGAGCGCCTTGAAGCCGAGCGTCGCGAGATAGCGCGCGGAGCCGACATCCCATGGATTGGGCAACATGAAACAACCGGATTCGTGCAGCGTGCGAAAGGCCGCGCGCTTTTCGGCGACGGTGCGGGGCATGACGTGTCTCCTTTCTGTCCAGGGGTCAGAGAAGGAAGATACGCGAATACGTGCGGGCGCGTATTTCACCCGCGCGGCGCCCGGTTGATTAGCGCCCGCTAAGTCTCTCTTAAGCGAACGCAGACTACGCTCGAAGCTTTCCAATTTCAATGAGAGACGAGATGGCGCATGCCAAGAAAGCGCTCGCCAAGGTTCCGGAAGTGACCCTGGCGTTCTGGATCATCAAGATCGCGGCAACCACGCTGGGAGAGACCGGCGGCGACGCACTCTCGATGTCGATGAATCTCGGCTATCTGATGAGCACGTTCATCTTCGCGGGCGTGTTCATCGCCGCGGTGATCGCGCAAATCAAGGCGGAGCGGTTTCATCCGGTGCTGTACTGGATCACGATCATCGCGACGACGACCGTCGGCACCACGCTCGCCGACTTCGCGGACCGCTCGCTCGGCATCGGCTATGCGGGCGGCAGCGCGATTCTGCTCGCGTTGTTGTTCGCGTCGCTCGCGGTGTGGCATCGCTCGATGGGCTCGGTGTCGGTCTGGACGATCTCATCGCCGAAAGCGGAGGCGTTCTACTGGGTGACGATCATGTTCTCGCAGACGCTCGGCACCGCGCTCGGCGACTGGACGGCCGACAGCGCGGGCTTCGGCTACACGGGCGCGGCGCTGATCTTCGGCGGCTTGCTGCTGCTGATCGTGATCGCCTACTACGTCACCGATATTTCACGCACCGTGCTGTTCTGGAGCGCGTTCATTCTGACGCGGCCGCTCGGCGCCGTGGTCGGCGATTTCCTCGACAAGCCCGTCGCTAACGGCGGACTCGCGATGAGCCGATACGGCGCATCGATCGCGCTCGTCATGTTCATCGTCGTGTGCGTGGTGATGTTCAGGCAAAGGCCCGCGCGCGTGGCGCACTGACGCGTCCGCTAACGAGGGCCGCAGAGTTCCTGACAGCGCTGCTGCGAGTAATTCCATGCGGAAAATGGAATGTTCGGGTCGCCCTCGCCCGGAACGATCCAGGGATCCGGCCCGAACATCCTGAAGGATTCGAACAGCGCCGCAGCGCTCATTTCCGGTCCGGTCGCATCGAGCAGAAATTGATCGACCACGCGCCGTGCATGCGTCAATGCGGCGTCGAGGTCCTCGAACCTGAATGGGCCGCTCCGATAGTCGGCATCCATGTAGTGACCGAAGTCGTCGACATACAGCGTGCGCTGGTTCATGCGATGACCTTGCTCAAAGCTTCGATGACCGGCTTGTCGTAGGCGCTGTTCAGCACGTCGCCGAGCTTCGCGGCCGGAACGAGGATCACGGCCTGACTTTCCCAGCCCATGTCCGCGGGATTGCCGGCGACGCGCTCCGCAAGGTAGTAGCGCGTGCAGGACTGACTGCGCTTCACATCCACCAGATGCGCGATCAGGCGCACACGCAGGCCGGACTCCTCGAATGCCTCGATCAGCGCGGTGGCCTGTGCCGACTTTTCGTGCATCGTGCCTTTCGGGAAAGTCGCGTCATAGTTGCCGAAGCGGTTGGTCGGAGCGACGAGCCACACCCGGCCGTCCGGCTCACGGACCACGACGCCCGCCGCGCCCTTGTATCCCGACGGCACTTCGAAGGCCGGTTCGCACAGCGTCTCCGGTTGTTCCGATGCCAGCGGCACATCGCTTTCGGAGCGCGTGGAAGTTCCATTGATATACGCCGGAACTTCGCCATCCGGCACCACGCACGCGATGGCGTCCGCCTGACTCCATGCAGCGAGCGCGGAAGGAGTGCTGGGCTTCCTGATCTCGACATGGCCGCCGGAATCGTTCCTTCGCGGATGGATCACCGGGCCTGTGTTCTCGCTCTTCTGCAGCTCATACAAGGCGTGCCATACGTCGTGGTAGACGTGCGCCCGCTCCGCGCCCTGTTTCTGCGCGACCTCGCTCTTGAAGTTGCTGTATTGCAGATCCGCGATCATCGACGCCATCGCGGCGGTCACGCTCGCACGCGGCGCAACCGCGCGAAACCGGTAGTCGTTGGTCCTGCTTTCGGTGATCGGGCCGAGCCGCGGCAAATACTGTACGCGCAATGCTTCGAGATCGCCACGCACGCGGGCGCGCACAGTGAGCGTATCGGCGGCGATGTCGCCCGGCTTTTGCACGACGCTGAAGAAACCGATCGAAGTGATGATCCACATGAGGCGTTACCTCTATTCTTGTCCTTGGTTATTCGGGCGCCGCCAGAGCTCGACGACTTAGTTGCATTAAACTACTTACTATCTTAAGCCGAGTTAGTGGCACACTGCAACTAAGAAAGATGCCGATCAAGAAACTGTTCCCGTTCGTGACCGCCGACATCGCGCTCTTCACCATCGACGACGACACACTGCGCGTGCTGCTGGTCAAGCGCGCGAACCCGCCGGCGAAAGGTGCGTGGGCGCTGCCCGGTGGCGCGATCGATCCCGACGCGGATGCCAGCCTCGACGAAGCGGCGCGGCGCGTGCTTTCAGGCAAGACGCTGGTCGACGTGCCGTTTCTGGAGCAGGTGGCCACGTTCAGCGGCGCGGCGCGGGATCCGCGCGGCTGGTCGTTGAGCGCGCTGTATTACGCGCTGCTGCCGCGCGATCAGATATCGGCGGTGGCCGGCAGGAAGACGGAAGCGATCGCGTGGGCGAACGCATTCGCGGCCGATGTCGAACTGGCGTTCGACCACGCGGAGTTGCTGGCCACGGCGCTGGAGAAGTTGCGCGACAAGGTCGAACGCGCCGCGCTGCCGCTGCATCTGCTTCCCGAGCGCTTCACGCTGACCGAGTTGCAGCGGACCTGCGAGATCATTCAGGGCCGCGCGCTGGATAAAAGCTCGTTTCGCCGGCGCCTTAAGGACGAACCGAACCTGATCGAACTGGAGGGCGAATTCCTGCGCGGCGCGCAACGGCCCGCGCAGTTGTATCGAGCGATCGAGGGCTTTCGCTTCTGATGCTTCGCGGCAAAAAAAAGCGCCCCGGCTTCGTTCGCACGGGGCGCCTCAACGGCGTCAGTCAACCGTCACCTCACGCCGCACTCGCCACCTCAGGTTCGTTCACCCGGCCGAGAATCATGTCCGCCGCCTTCTCCCCGATCATGATCGTGGGCGCGTTGGTATTGCCCGAGACGATCGTTGGCATGACGGACGCATCGACCACGCGCAAGCCCTGCACGCCACGCACGCGCAATTGCGGATCAACCACCGATGCAGCATCGCCGCCCATGCGGCACGTGCCCACCGGATGAAACGCGGTGTCCGCGTGGCTTCTGATGGTTTCACGGATGACGTCGTCGTCGGACCCGTCGGCGCGCAGATTCGCCACGTTGGCCACGCCCCCGAAACGCGCCAGCGCGGGCTGCTCCAGAATCCGCTTGAGTACATGCACGCCCGCAACGAGGGTATCCATGTCGCGTGAATCGGAAAGCATGTTCAGATCGATGAGCGGCGCCTCGCGCGTATCCGGCGACTTCAGGCGCAGTTCGCCACGGCTGTATGGACGCAGCACGCACATGTGGACCGAATAGCCGTGCCCGTAGCGCATCGGCCGCGTCACGGCCGCGGTCATGAAATGCGCCTGGAGATCGGGATCGGCGAGATCGGCGCTGCTCTTGAAGAAGCCGCCCGCCTCCACGATGTTGCCCGTCAGCATGCCTGAGCGCTCGCGCTGGTAGCGTCGCCACTCTTTCAGCAAGCGCCAGCCGCCGCCGATGGACGCGCCCAGCAGATCCGTCGTCCGCACCTTGAGCTGACAAAGCAGCACGTCGACGTGTTCCTGCAGATTGCGTCCGACTTCCGGCGACGCGGCGATCACCGGCACGCCGAGTTCGCGCAGATGGTCCACGGGCCCGATGCCGGACGCCATCAGCAATTGCGGCGAACCGAACGCGCCGGCACTCACGATGACTTCACGGCGCGCGCTGATCGTCATGAGCTGACCGTCGCGGCGAATCTCGACGCCTATCGCGCGCGTGCCCTCGAACACGATGCGCACGGCCTGCGAGTCGGTCAGTACTTGCAGGTTCGGATACCGGCTCAGACGCTTGTCGTCGCCCGAATGCAGATACGCGCGCGCGGCATTCCAGCGCTCGCCGTTGCGCTGCGTGACCTGGAAGCAGCCGACGCCTTCCTGCGTGTGGCCGTTGAAATCATGGTTGTACCGATGACCCGCCGCCTGCGCCGCCTCGATGAAATAGCGTGAAAACGGATTGGGCGAGCGCAGGTCGCTCACGGCGAGCGGACCCTTGCCGCCGTGCAGTTCGTCATCGCGACCGCCTGCGCGCTCGTTGCACTCCGAGCGTTTGAAATACGGCAGCACCTCGTCCCAGCTCCAGCCGTCGCAGCCCGCCTGCGCCCAGCGGTCGTAATCGCGCGGCACGCCGCGGATGTAGATCATGCCGTTGATCGACGAACTTCCGCCGAGCCCGCGGCCGCGCGGCTGACGCCCGCGACGTTCGTTCAGAAGCGGCTGGCGCTGCGTGCGATAACCGTAGTTGCGCGGCCCCGCCTTGCCGGCAGTCAGCACGAGACCGAGCGGCGTCGTGACGAGCGCGCTGTGATCCTGCGGCCCCGCCTCGATGACCGCGACGCTGTGCGTCCCGGTCTGCGCGATGCGCCCCGCCACCGCGCAGCCCGCCGAGCCCGCGCCCACGACGATATAGTCGAAAATCGTATCCATGTCTCATAGCCTCCGGCGCTCGGGCCGACGCATCAAACCGGGTCCCAGCTGAACACGTCGCCGGATACGTCGAGCGGAACGAACGACGGCGCCATGGCCGGACGCAGATGGCTCGCGAGCGTCTCGGGCGTCCAGCCTTCGGCGCGCTGCATCGCGCGAATCGGGCGCGGCTGGCTCATCAGGAAAATCTCGTTGCGGCGCACGGTGAAGATCTGCGCGTTGACATCGGCGGCGGCGTCGCTCGCGAGAAACACGGCGAGCGGCGCGATATCGGCAGGAGACATCGTGCGTGCTTTCGCAAGACGCTCGGCCTGATCCGGCGTCTCCGGAATCGAGCCCGCCATGCGGCTCCACGCGAACGGCGAGATGCAGTTCGAGCGCACGTTGTAGCGTGCCATGTCGAGTGCGAGCGACTTCGACAATCCCGCGACGCCCAGCTTCGCCGCCGCATAGTTCGCCTGCCCGACGTTGCCGATCAGCCCCGACGTGGACGTCATGTGCACGAAGCAGCCGCTCTTCTGGGCGCGAAAATGCGCGGCCGCGGCGCGGCTCACATTGAACGAGCCGTAGAGATGCACGCGCAGCACGGCGTCGAATTCTTCCGGCGTCATCTGATGGAAGATACGGTCGCGCAGAATCCCCGCGTTGTTCACCACGCTGTCGATGCGCCCAAACGTGCCGATCGCCGTCTCGACGATCCGCTCCGCGCCCGCCGTGTCCGCAACGCTGTCGCGATTCACGACCGCTTCGCCGCCCGCCGCGCGAATCATGTCGACGACTTCCTGGCCCGGATCCTCACCGCTCTCACCACCGTTCACACTGACGCCGACGTCATTCACGACGACCTTCGCGCCGTGCTTGCCCATCAACAGCGCGATTTCGCGTCCAATGCCGCGTCCCGCGCCCGTCACGATCACGACCTTGCCGTCCATCATCTTTTCGCTCATGTCCCTTGTCTCCTTTAAGTCAGCGGAACGCCGCCGTATTCGTGATCTCGCGCCCCTGAATGAGCGCGAGAATGCCGTTCATGCCGTCGGGCACCTGGAAGACGCGCGCGTCGCGCCACATCTGTTCGAGCCCGAGTTCCTCGCTAATGCCCATTGCGCCGTGAATCTGCATCGCGAGATGGATCGCGCGCTCGCAGGCCTGCGTCGCGTAGCGTTTCGCCATTGCCGATGTGCCGTTCGCGCGCAGCCCGCGATCGATGCAATCGAGCGCGTAGTAGCACATGAGGCGCGACGACACGATCGCCGTTTCGATATCCGCGAGATCCTGCTGCACAAGCTGGTGACTTGCGAGCGGCTTGCCGAACTGCTCGCGCGATGCGGCGTAATCGCGCGCGAGATCGAACGCCTTTTGCGCGAGATGCACGCACATCAGGCCGAGCAGCGGACGATTGCCGTTCCAGGCCATCGTCAGGGTCTTGGCCGCGTCGCCCGCATCGCCGACGATATGACTCGCCGGCACGCGCACGCGCTCGAACACCAGTTCGCTCAGATGCCCCTGACGCAAGCCCGTGATCGTCGTCTCGCGTATTTCGATGTCGATTTCGCTGCGATCGATCAGCGCGCGGCGCGTGATCGGCCGGCCCTTTTCATCGACGCCCGTCACGCACGAGACATTGATGACATCCGCAATCGACGCATTCGTGATCCACATCTTGCGGCCGGTGAGATACGCGTCGTCGCCGTCGATTTCGAGGCGTGTGCGGATCGCGCCCGAGTCCGATCCCGCGTTGGCTTCCGTATTCGCGGTGCACGCGATCTTGCGGCCCGCGATCAGGTCCGGCAGATAGCGTTCGCGTATGTGGGCCGGACAACCCAGATGAATGCGCAGGATCGTGCCTTCGTGCGACGCGAGCGACAGCGCGACCACCGGCGGCAACTGCTCGAGAATGAGCCCGTAATCGAGCATCTTCAGACCACCGCCGCCCGCCTCGGCCGGCAGGCGCGGCGCGGTGATGCCAAGTTCCGCGAAGGCGCTGAAGATGTCGAGCATCGCGGCCTTCGGCAAGGGCTTGTCGGGCGCGTGCGCGCGCAAGACCGGCTCGACGCGCATGCTCACCATGCGCTTCGCGGCCGCGACCATCATGTCCTGTTCTTCGGTCAGTGCGAAATTCATTCGTCCACCCGCTTTCTATGAGCCTCGATAAACCGGCGCGCGCTTTTCCGCGAACGCCTTGCGTCCTTCAATGCGGTCGTCGCTGTCGCGCAGCAGTCCCCATTCACGATTCGCCTGCGCGACGAAATCGCGTGGCGCGAGATGCGCCGACTGCACGGCGAGCTGCTTTACCGCCTGCACCGCGAGTGGTCCGTTCGCGGCGATGCGCGATGCGAGCGTCATCCCCAGATCGAGCAGATTCGCGAGCGGCACGACATCGCTGACGAGACCGATGCGCGACGCCTCGTTCGCATCGATACGCTCGCCCGTCAGCGCCATCTTCATCGCGTGCGCGGCGGGAATGGCGCGCAGCAAGTACTGCACGCCGCCGCACGCGGGCACGCTCGCCACCTTCACTTCGGGCAGGCCGAAGCTGGCGCTTTCCGTCGCGATGCGCAGATCGCATTGCAGCGCGAGCTCCAGCCCGCCGCCCAGGCAATAGCCATTGATCGCGGCGATCATCGGTTTCCAGATGCCTAGGTCGGAGAAGTCGAGCAGACGCGTGTAGCCGCCCTGCTCGCTTTCCGCGCGACGGCTCTTGTAGGCGCCCGCCGCGAAACCTTTCTCGGGCGGCAACGTCGATTTGAGATTCGCGCCGGTGCAAAACGCGCGCTCGCCCGCGCCGGTGATGACGATCGCGCGCACCGCGTCGTCGTCCTGACAGGCGGCGAGATGCGTGCGCAGCGCGTGCAGTTCGTCGACGGCGAGCGCGTTGAGCGATTCGGGCGCGTCGAGCGTGAGAATCGCGACGTGGTTGTCGAGCCGGTAGTGAACGGTCATGGCGCGCTCCTCAAACGCTCGGGCTCGAAAGCGAGCGCCCGCCGCAGACATAGAGCGTCTGCCCGGTGATGTACGACGCGGCGCGGCTCGTGAACATCAGCACCGCGTGCGCGATATCCTCCGGCTGGCCGATGCGCTGCACCGGCACCGTCGCCTTAAGCTTCTGGCGCTGCTCGTCGGTGTAGCTCGCCATCAGCGGCGTTTCGACGATGCCCGGCGCGATCGCGTTCACGGTCACGCCGTTCTTCGCGAGCTCGATCGCGAGTGAGCGCGTGAGGCTCACGACGCCGCCCTTCGCCGCCGAATAGTTCGACTGCCCGAAGCCGCCGAGCCATGCGCGCGACGAGATGTTCACGATGCGTCCATAACCTTGCTCGATCATGCCCGGCACGACCGCATGCGCGCACAGGAATTGCGACTTCAGATTGACGTCGATGACGAAGTCCCAGTCTTCCTCGCTCATCTTCACGAAGCGCTTGTCGCGCGTGATGCCCGCGTTGTTGACGAGAATGTCCGGCGTCTTCCAGCGCGCGGTGATTTCCGCGACGGCGTGGCGCACTTCGTCGGCCTTCGTCACGTCGACGCGCATGCCCACGAGCCTTCCTTCCTGCGTCGGCAGCGCTTCCAGCGCCGCGCCGTTGAGATCGAACACGGCCACGTTGTGTCCCGCATCGAGCAACGCCTTCGTGAGGCCCAGACCGATGCCTTGCGCGCCACCGGTGACGATCGCGATTTGCTTGTCCATGAGTCGTGATTCCTTCGATCAGTGGCCGAGAATGTGAACCGCGGACGCGGCGTGATCGACGCCCGCGATGCCGCCGCCCGTGCATTGCGTAAGCGCGAGCGATGCGCCTTCGATCTGCCGTGCGCCCGCGCGGCCTTCGAGCTGCCACACGGCCTCGACCATCTGCGCGACGCCGGTCGCGCCGAGCGGATGCCCCTTCGCGAGCAGGCCGCCGCTCGGATTCACGGGCACGCGTCCGCCGAGCGCGGTCGCGCCGGAGCGCAGCAGTTCATGCGCTTCGCCACGCGGGCACAGCCCGAGCGCCTGGTAATAGATGAGTTCGGCGATGGTGAACGCGTCGTGTAGTTCGACCATGCTGAGATCGGAGGGCCGCACGCCGGCTTCGCGATAGGCGAGTTGCGCCGCGCGCGCCGTGATTTCGGCGGCCAGAATGTCTTCGAGGCCGGTTTCCTGCCGTCCCGACTGCACGACCGACGCGAGCACGCGCACCGGCTTCGCCCGCTGTTGCGGCTTCTTCGTGGTGAGCACGAGCGCGGCCGCGCCATCGACCGACGACGGGCAACATTGCAGCAGCGTCAGCGGATCGAAGACCATGCGCGAGTTCATGACTTCATCGACGGATGTTTCGCTCTTCGTTTGGGCGTACGGATTCAGCGCGCCATGACGACGGTTCTTCACCGCGACCCCGGCCAGCGTCTCCGGCGTCACGCCGAATTCGTGCAGATAACGGGTCGCGCGCATCGCGTAGACCGAGGGCAAGGTGAGACCGGCGCGCGCGTACATCGCGGTCATGTAGTCGTTGCGTTGCAGGGGCAACGCGCCGCCGCCCATCGAAGTCAGCTGCTCCGCGCCCAGCACGACGACCGTGTCGTAACGGCCCGCCTCCAGCGCGTGAATCGCGAGATGCACGGCGGACGCGCCGCTCGCGCAGGCGTTCTCGACGTTGTAGATCGCGGGGCCGGTCACGCCCGTGTCGCGCAACAGCACTTGCCCGAGCACCATGCCGCCGAACACGTTCGCGGCGTAGAACGCCTGAATCTCTTCGGGTGCGATCTCCGCGTCCGCGAGCGCGCCGGCGACAGCGCGTTGCGCGAGATCCTGCATCGGGCCCTCGTAGCGGCCGAAGGGCGTCATCGCGACACCGGCAATATAGATGGACGATTTCATCGGCGAGCTCCTTCTTCCAGCGGCTCGAATGCGTAGATCTCGCCGTCCTCGGTTTCGATCAGGCAGGCTTTCAACGCGTCGCCGATCGCGGGGCGGCGACCCGGCGGATACATCAGACGGCCGAAGATGCGCAAGCCTTCCGGGTAATCCGCGAAGCCGAGCGGCATCGGCGGCTTGCCGGTCTTCGGGCTCGGATGCATCACCGTGAAGCTGTAGAGCGCCGCGGTGCCGGCGAGCGCGACGAGTTCGGTCGCGTCGATGAGCGGCGAGGTCGGCGGCAGCGGCGGAAAGTACAGCGCGTCACGGCCGCGATGCCGGTACGCGAGCAGCACCACGCGCCCGTCCTCGATACGCCACGGAACATTGTTTTGCGTCTCTGTCATTGTCGATCCTTGTCGTTTGCGCTCAGACGCGCTCGAACACCGCAGCGAGCCCCTGGCCGCCGCCGATGCACATCGTCTCCAGGCCGTAGCGCGCGCCGCGCCGCGCCATTTCATGCAGCATCGTCGTCATGATGCGCACGCCGGTCGCGCCGATCGGATGGCCAAGCGAGATGCCCGAGCCGTTGACGTTCACGCGCGCGTCGCCTTCCATGCGCCATTCCCGCAGGCAGCTCAGCACCTGCACGGCGAAGGCTTCGTTGATCTCGATGAGGTCCATGTCGGCCAGCGTGAGGCCGACGCGCGGCAGCAGGCGCGCCACCGCCGGCACCGGGCCGATGCCCATGCGCAGCGGGTCGCAACCCGCCGCCGCCCAGCCGACGAAGCGGCCCATCGGCGCGCCGCCGTGCCGCGCGAGCCAGGCATCGGAAACGACGAGACATGCCGACGCCGCATCGTTCTGCTGACATGCGTTGCCCGCCGTCACCGTGCCGTCGCGCAGCAGCGCGCGGAGTTTGCTCATTTCGTCGAGGCTCGCGTCCTCGCGAATGCCTTCGTCGCGCGCGAACAGAACCGTTTCGCCCTTCTTGCGCGGCACGGGAACGGGCACCACCTCGGCATCGAAGCGTCCGTTGCGCCATGCATCGGCGGCGAGCTGATGACTGCGGGCCGCGAAGCGGTCGCTGGCCTCGCGCGTGATGTCGTAATCGCGCGCGAGATTCTCGGCGGTTTCCGCCGCGCCGCCCGCCATCACGCCATAACGGCTCACCGGCTGCGAGTTCACGCGGCCGCGATCGAGCCGGTCGTGCAGTGAGACATCGCCCAGACGCGAGCCCCAGCGCATCTTCGTGGTGTAGTACTCGATGTTGCTCATGCTCTCGACGCCCGCCACCAGCACGCAATCGGCGGCGCCGGTCTGCACTTGCAGCGCGGCGTCGATCACAGCCTGCAGGCCCGAACCGCAACGGCGGTCCACCGCGTATCCGGGCACGTGCTCAGGCATTCCCGCGAGCGACGCGGCATATCGGCCGATGCACGGCGCCTCGCTCGATTGATAGGACTGGGCGACGATCACTTCGTCGATCGAATCGGCCGGTGCGCCGGAGCGTTCGAGCACCGCGCGGATCACGTGCGCGGCGAGATCGGCGGCGGCGAGCGGCGCGAGCGAGCCGCCGAATCTGCCGACCGGCGTGCGAAGCGGAGCAACGATATAGGCATGTCCCATTGCAGGTCCCGAGTAGGTTCGATGGTCTTGCACGATGCGAACCAGTAGACCAGCGGCGCGAACGCACGCGCCCACCGCCGATGGGGGGCGTGCCAGCGCCATCGAAAAGCCATTGAAATGCCACCTATCGGCGGTGGGTTGCGCGTGGCGACGCGACGCGATACTGCCCTGCGACCCATCCAACCCCACGAGGACAGAAACCATGCCCACAGAAACCATTCGATTGCGCGAAGCGTCGCTCGTCATCGACGACGGCGTGGCCGAGTTCACGCACGAGCGCCCCGAATCGCGCAACGCGCTGTCGCTCGGCTTGCGCGCGGACTATGCCGAAATGCTCGATCACGTGGAACGCAATCGCGAGGTGCGTGCGCTGATCCTGACCGGCTCTGGCGGCAGCTTTTGCGCGGGCGGCGATCTCAAGTCGCTAAGAGAGGCGCGCGCGAATCCCGAGGCCGGCTCACCCGATGCGATCCGCCGCCGTCTCGCCGACGGTCATGTCTGGATGCAGCGGCTGCGCAACCTCGAAATGCCGGTGATCGCCGCCGTCGACGGTCCCGCCGTCGGCGCCGGATTTTCGATCGCGCTCGCCGCCGATTTCATGCTGGCGTCAACGCGCGCGATTTTCTGCATGTCGTTCGTCAAGGTGGGCCTGGTGCCGGATCTCGGCGCGGCGTATCTGCTGCCGCGCGTGATCGGGCTTTCGGCGGCGAAGGAACTGGCCATGACCGCGCGCCGCGTCGATGTGCAAGAGGCGAAGGCGCTCGGCATCGTGCACGCGATTCACGCGCCGGATGCATTGGCCGATGAATCGCGGCGCTTTGCGCGGCGCTTCATCGCCGGGCCGCGCGAGGCGCTCGGGCTCACGAAGCGTCTGCTCAATCAAAGCTTCGAGGCGCACTATGCGCCGCTCGCCGAATACGAAAGCGCGGCGCAGGCGGTGGCGTCGAGCGCGCGCTATCACGGCGCCGCGGTCGACGCATTTCTGGAAGGCCGCGCCGCGCCTTACGACTGGGAACGGTCAGGCCGCTGAGGGCCAGGGCGTGAATCAGGCGAGATCGCGCATGCGCTCCACGGCTTCATCGCGCCCGCTCACGCCCAGCTTCGCGTAGATGTTGGTGAGGTGCCACTTGACCGTCTCCGGCGAAAGCCCGAGCGTGCGCGCAATCTTCTTGGTCGAGAGCGCCTCGCCCAGCAGCCTCACCACTTCGACTTCACGCTCGCTCAGCGCCTTGATGCCGTCGCCGGCCGCGCGCCGCCGCGCCGTGCTCGTGCTTTGCGCGGGCGTGACGTGCGGCGGTCGCGGCTGCGCGCTCTGCAGCCGTTCGACGTAGAACGTCAGCACCGGATCGAAGGCTTCCTCGCGAGCCATCCCACCAATGAGATCGAGCACGGACGGATCGGCGTCGAGCATGCTGCGCATCAGCCCGAGCCGGTGCCCGATGCCGAGCGCCGCCACCACGTTCGCCCGCGCAGCCGATGCGCGGCCCATGCGCATGTCGACGACGGCGCGTTGCAGACGCAGTTTGGCGACGTATCCCTGCCGCCGATGCGTCTCGCACCAGGCAATCGTCTCGTCCAGCGCGAGTGCCGCCGGCTCGAAATCTCCCGTCGCGATATGCACGCGTATCGCAGCCGAACGCTCGGCGAAGCGCAAGCCGTCGAAGATCGGCGTGTCGGGCGCGGGCGTCGCATCCGCGAGCGCCCGCAGACGTTCGAGACACGCCTGTGCCACGCTGAATTCGTCGTTCGAGAGACGCCGGAACACCTGTGCCGCGAGACTCGCGCCGAGCACGCGGGGCAGCGCCGCCGACACGCCGTAGTCCTCGAGACGCTCCAGCCACGCGAACGCTTCCAGCCGATGCCCCGCCGCCCAGCGCGCGCCCGCGAGCACCAGCATGCCGCGCAGCACGACATCGGCGACGGCCACGCGTTCGATCATGTCCGCGCGGCGCTCGAGCAGTTCGCGCGCGGCATCGGCCTGATTCTGTTCATACAGCACTTCGCCCAGCAACGCCGCCGCGACGCACGCCGGCTGATTGCACGAGCGCCCGTGCCGCTCGGCCTCGCGCAGCACCGAGCGGTAGACGCGCTCCGCCTGATTCATCTGGCCTTCGAGCGCGTAGCTCAGGCCGATGAAGCAGCGGCCCATCAGCGTGCCCGCCGCCGTGCCGATCAATGCCGCGCCACCGCCCGTGCCGTGGCCGTGAGCCTGCTGGATCTCGCGCGCCTGCTCGAATTCGCCGCGCTGCATGTGGATCCATGACAGCACGTTGTGGCATCCGGCGACCGTGACCGCATCGGCCGATGGCGGCGGGTCGAGCAGCTTCGAGAGCAGCGCGGCCGCCGCGCTCGCGTCGTCACGCTGGATCGCGAGCGCCACGCGCAACACCAGCACCTTGAAACGGTCCGCCGCCGCCTGCGCGGGCAGGTCGGCGTCGAGCGCGTCGAGGCTCGCCGCGCATGCTTCGGATTCCATGTGGAAAAGCTGCTGCCGCGCCATCCAGATCCGCAGGTTCAGGCTCGATTGCACCTGAGCGAGCGGCAGTTGCCGCACCAGCGACGCGAGCGTGCGCATTTGCCCGTTCAGAAAGAGCGACTGCGCGCATTCTTCGATCAACGCGGCCGCGCGCGCGGGCTCGCCCGCCTTCAGCGCGTGATGCACCGCCTCGCCGAGATGTCCGTGCGCGAGAAACCACTGGCGCGCGCGCGCATGGACTTCGCGGCGCGTGCCGTCGCTCCAGCTTTCGAACCGTTCGAGCAGGGTATGACGCAACAGCGGATGCAGCCGATACCAGATTTCGTGCCCGGTCGCATTGAGCGGCGCGATGAAGAGATCGTCGTTTTCCAGGCGCGTGAGCAGTTGCGCGGTGCGCGCGTGATCGGTTTCGTTCCGCTCGAAGAGCGCCGTGCACAGCGAAGCGCAAAAACGGTCGCACGCCGCCGCGCGCGTGAGCAGGTCGAGTTCGGCGGGCGCGAGCTTCGACAGGACCTCGCGCTCGAAATACAGCGCGAAAGTGCGCGCGTCGCGCACCTGTTCCTGAATCGTGAGGTCGATCGCGCCGGATGTGGGCGCGCGGCGCTTCTTCTTCAGACCGAGCGAGAAGAGTTGCAGGCCGGAGACCCAGCCGTCCGTGAGATCGTTCAGACGCCGCGCGCTCGCGGCATCGACTTCGCCGAGTTGCGCCTTGAGAAATCTCTCCGCTTCGTCCGCTGAAAAGCGCAGGTCGCTCAGGTTCAGTTCGATCGTCTGATCCTGCGCGCGCAGGCGATCCATAGAAAGCGGAATCGGACCGCGCGACGCGAACGCGACATGCAGGTTGTCCGGCGCGTAGTCGAGCAGCCATTGCAGCGCTTCGAGGATGCGTGCATCGGTGAGGCAGTGCAGATCGTCGAGCGCGATCACCAGCTCGCGCCGATGCTCGACGATGCCCCGCAACAACGCGATGATCGCCCGCTCCATGTCCTCCTGGCCGCGCCCCAGGCCCTGCAGCAGAACGGCGTCGCGGGCGATGGCCGGCTCGACTCTTGCGACGCTCGCGAGCAGATAGTCGAGCCAGACGCTCGGTTCGTTGTCGGCGGCGTCGAGCGAGAGCCACGCGACGTCGTAGCCGAACGGCGCGAGCGCGCGGCACCACGCGACGAGCGTCGTGGTCTTGCCGTAGCCGGCCGGACTCTGGAGTACGAAGCAACGGCGACGGCGCTCAGCGAGCATGCGCGAGAGCAGACGCTCGCGCGCCGCGATGCGCCGGGTGCTGCACGGCACCGCCAGCTTGCTGCTGACGAGCGGCTTGAGCGCTGCCGCGTCCAGGCCTTCAGACGATTGTTCAGGACTCGATGACATACCGGAGCTCCGCCTCCTGATTTTTCACGACGAGGCTGCGAGCTTTCATCGCGACGAAAATCCCATACCTTCTCGCATGCGGACCGATTCCGCAAGCGGGGACTTACGGCTATTCAGGCTTCGAAGCCCAGACCGCACGCGCGCATGCGAGCGACGTCCGGCTCGCCGAAGCCCCAGTCCGCGAGCGCGGCCAGGCCATGTTCGCCGCGACCCGGCGCGCGCGCGCCCACCGCGGAAGGCGTCGCAGAGAAACGCGGTGCCGGCGCCGGCACCACCGCACCCTCGACTTCGACGAAGCTGCCGCGCGCAACGTGATGCGGATGCGCCGGCGCCTCGGAAAAGCTCAGGACCGGCGCGACGCAGGCGTCGCTGCCTTCGAAGATGCGGCACCATTCGTCGCGGGTGCGCGTCGCGAACGCCGCCGCGAAACGCTCGCGCAGTTGCGGCCAGCCATGGCGATCGTGTTGATTCGGCAGATTAGCGGCGGCAAGGCCCAGTTTCTCGAGCAGTTCGGCGTAGAAACGCCCTTCCACCGCGCCGACCGCCATGTACTGGCCGTCCTGCGTGCGATAGCTGTCGTACCACGGCGTGCCGCCGTCGAGCAGATTGCTTTCGCGGGTTTCGCGCCAGTTGCCCGCGGCGATTTGCCCCCAGACGATCGACGCGAGCTGCGCCGCGCCTTCGGTCATCGCGGCATCGACGACCTGACCGTCACCGCCGCGCTGCACGTGACACAGCGCCGCCACGACGCCCAGCGCGAGCAGCATGCCGCCGCCGCCATAGTCGCCGACGAGATTGAGCGGCGGAACCGGCGCCTCGCCCGCGCGGCCGATGCCGGACAGCACACCGGAAAGCGCGATGTAGTTCAGGTCATGGCCGGCGCGCGCCGCGAACGGGCCGGTCTGCCCCAAGCCGGTCATGCGGCCGTACACGAGTTTCGGGTTGCGCGCGAGCGCGGCGTCGGGACCGAGCCCGAGGCGCTCCATGATGCCCGGCCTGAATCCTTCGATCACGACATCCGCGCGCGACATGAGATCCAGCGCGGCTTCGACGGCTCGCGGCTGCTTGAGATCCAGCGTCACCGAGCGACGGCCGCGTCCGGTCAGATCGAAGCGCTTGCCCGCCTGCTTCGGGCCGAGGTCGTCGGCCGCGACGGGACGGTCGATGCGCAGCACGTCCGCGCCCATGTCGGCGAGCAGCATCGCGCCGAACGGGCCCGGTCCGATCGCTTCGAATTCCAGCACACGAATTCCGCTCAGCACTCCCATTCTGTGTCTCCTGTCGTTTGACTGGACACGATAATGCTGAACGGAGTGGCCGGACCCACCGGGAAAGGGTGGTTTTGTGTGACACGCTCAGCTTCGCGGACCGTAGTCAAGCTTCGGATACCAGTCCGTGCCACGTCCCTCGGGCGTCATGTCGAGCACGGTCCAGAGCGGCATCGGGTCGGGCGCGCCACGCGGATCCTCGCCGGGATCGGCCGTCGCGAAATCCATTTCGCCACTCCAGAAATGCCGGATTACGCCGTCGCGCTTCGTGAATACGTTGAGCGCGGGCTCGTCGCCGCCTTCCTTCGAGATCGCGTGATAGTCGCGGCTGAACTCGCCGCTCGTGTCCGAAAAGAGCCGCAGATCGCGCCAGCCGCGTTCCTGCTTGAACGCCACGAGCCGCGCGAGCGGCGAGCGCGCGATCACTGCCAGCGCCACGCGCTGTTCGATATCGCGCGCCTCGCCCTCCCACGCCGACAGCAGCGACGTGCACATCGGACACGGCCGCTCGCGTTGCGGCCCGAACATGTAGCTATACGTGACGAGCGTGTCCTTGTCGCCGAACAGGCCGGCGAAATCGACCGCGCCGCGTTCACCTTCGAAACGATAGTCACCCGTCACTTCACCGCCGGGCGGCAACGCGCGCCGCATCCGCGCGACGCGCTCGATGTGCCGCCGCAACTCGATCTCTTCGGCCAGCAGCGCGATGCGCGCCTGACGATATTCGGCGCTTTCGTTCGGAAAGGTCATGGTGGCGCGTTGCGCGAGTTCCGCGGCGGGAACGGTGTTCGATGCAGACGTCATGAGTCGTCTCCTCGTCGATGAAGGAAGGTCAGTCGCGATCGGGCGCGCCCAGCGGAAAGAGCGACCGGTAAGGCCGCGCCTCGTCGACGGCGCGCGCGAACGATGGCCGCGCGAGCAGACGCTTGCGATACGCGAGCACGTTCGGATACGCGTCGCCGATGCGATGCGTCCAGTCGGCATAGAACAGAAACGGCGCGGCGCCGCAATCGGCGAGACTGAAGGTGTCGCCTGCCGCCCATTCGCGCGTGGCCATCTTGCGCTCGAGGAACGCGTACGAGGTGTCGAGCATCGCGCGGGCGTCGGCGACACCGCGGGCGTCGCGTTCGTTCGGATTGCGCATCGCGTCGAACACGATCTTCTGCTGCGGCGTCGACAGATAGTTGTCGAAGAAGCGGTCCATCCAGCGGACTTCGAGCGCGGCGCGCGGATCCTCGGGGACGAGGCGCACCGGACCCGGGTGATACAGCCCCAGATATTCGACGATCACCGTCGCCTCCATCACCGGCCGGCCATCGTCGACGAGCACGGGGAAGCGTTTCATCGGCCAGATTTCGATGAGTTCGCGCATGGCGTCCGGCGTCTCGGGCGTCAGCGCGCGCCACTCGAACGGCGTGGCGTTCTCGTAAAGCGCGACCAGCGCCTTCTGACAGTATGAGGAAAACGGGTGTGCGTAGAGTTGCAGGCTCATCGGATGTCTCCGGTTGTCAGTGATATGCGGAACGCGGAAGCGAGGATCATCCGGCGATTCCTCGCGCCCCTGCTTGCCATGACGAACGGTAACTGCGCAAATCGACAGCAGATTGGACAAATTTTGTTGTGCAGCGCGGCGTCTACGTTTTCGATTTGCTAACGTGCGCGATTCCGCCGCATGCGAACATCATGACGCACGACAACAAGATCACCATCGCCGTCGCGGACGATCGCCCCGTCGTACTCCGCGGCCTGCAAAGCTGGCTCGAATCGGATGCGCGTTTCAGGGTGCTGTCGTGCGCGCGCAACGCGCAACAGTTGCTCGCGTGCCTGAGCAGCGCCGGGTGCGATCTGATCGTCCTGGGTTGCAGCGTGGAAGCAGCAAGCGCGGATGACTTCGCTCTCCTGCGCGAATTGCGCCACGCGTATCCCGAGACGCCCGTCATTGCGCTCACGGACGAAACTCGCGCGGTCGCGCTCGCGCAGATTCAACGTAACGGCGCTGCGGGACTCCTTTCCTCGCATGACAAGGCGCACGCCTTCGAGCGCGTGTGCGACCGGGTGCTGTCCGGCGCCAGGAACGTCGTTTCACCTTGCATCGCGGCCTCGCTCTCCGCAACGACTTCGGACGACCCGGCTGAGGAATCGGGCCGTGTCAATCCCGGCCCGGACTACAGCGGTGCTCGCGTGAGCGTCACGCAGTTCGTCGCTCGGGCGCTCGACGATACGGACACCTGCAGTAGTCGATCTTCGAACTGTTTTCCTGCCTGAACGCAGGACGTCGCTTCCCGCTCGTCTCGAGCTTCCAGCCGCCGTCCAGCCATCAGGCAGACGGTGCGCGCCGCAGTAACTTCCCTCGTGTACCCGATTCGTTGACGCCAGTGTGGCGCTGACGCGTGCTCGCGTCCGTCATCCTGCGTCCCGTCGCGCTTCCTGGCCCATACCCGGCCGGATGTGCGCGCCCATGCGCGTTTGTCCGTATTCATTTGACCGACAAGGAGCCGTTATGCCCGACAGCGACTGTTGTCCCACAGACCCGACAAGCCCGATAGGTCCGCGATCACGCGCGTCGTCATAGCACAACCCGGATAACTAGCGCAAGTCCGTGGCGCGTCTTCCGTGCTCCGGCTTGCGGAGCAACGCGCCGCGCCCGGCGCACGGAGAACATCATGAACTTCCTCCTTCTGTCGCAACTGCCACGCGTCGACGAATCGCGCAATCACTACGACGCCTTGCTTCATCTCGATGAACGCGAAGCGCGTGTCGGCGCGTTCCGTCGTTTCTTTCGTGGGATCGCCGCGTTGCTGCGCCGCGCCTGAAGCGCGTTTTCACGCCATCGACATCTGCGCGTGAGATGCTCGCCGGTTTATTTCGCAACAGGCTTCGTCATTGCCCCGATGAGCGTCGATTTCGCCCTGCGCCTCTTGGCCGCATTCGCTTGCGGTGTCGCAATTGGATTCGAGCGGCAACTGCGCCAGCGCACGGCCGGCTTGCGCACCATCACGCTCGTCACGAGTGGTGCGTGTCTGTTCGTCACGCTCGGCATGCTGACGGGCAATGGCCAGTCTGGGGCGACCCAGATCGCTGCGTATGTGGTATCGGGTGTCGGCTTCCTCGGCGGAGGAGTCATCATGCGTGACAAGGGGTCGATCCAGGGCATCAACACGGCAGCGACGCTTTGGTGCTCCGCGGCCGTCGGCGTGCTCTGCGGCACGGGGCACTATGGCCCGGCATTCGCAGGCACGGGCGTCGTTCTCGTTACCAATACGCTGTTGCGCGAGCTGAGCCGTGTCATAAATGCGACGCCCGTTTCCAGCGCCGACCTGGTGCGCGAATACGCTCTGACGGTGATCGGGCGTCAGGAGGATGAAATCCACATACGTACGCTGCTCTCGAATGCAATGGAATCGCAGCCCCTGTCCTTTCTCAATCTGACGAGTGAGGATACCGACGGAGAGACTCCCCGAATTAAGGTTACGGCGACGGTGCGCATGCATCCGAAAGATCAGGCGAAGCTCGAACGTATGGCGAGCCGCATGAGCATGGAGCGCGGCGTATCGAGCATAAGCTGGTCAGCAGCGGAAGTCGAAAGCGCGCCGGAGTGATCCTGGTTTTCATCGCCGTGCTGTCTCACGGGGTTGCTTGTACCAGCCGGTCGGCTTTGCGCCGGCTTTGGCGGTTCCATATAGTCAACTTCGGCGATCAGGTTTTGAGTTGAATGCGCTTGAACGGCCCGGCGAGCAGCCCGTACGCGAACATCGCTGCAATGCCGTGCGCGCCGACGAACCACAGCGCGCGGTCAAAAGAGCCCGTGCTCGCGACGACATAGCCGATGACGATCGGCGTGACGATGCCCGCCGTGTTGCCGATGCCGTTGAACACGCCGCCCGAGAGCCCCGTCATTTCACGTGGGGCGACATCCGAAAGCACGGCCCAGCCGATCGCGGCAAGCCCCTTGCCGAAGAATGCCAGCGACATGATGACGACAATCGCCGTATTGGTCGTCGCGAACGGCGCGGCCATGATCGCGGTCGCGAGCAGCATGCCGAGCATGAACGGCGTCTTGCGTGCGAGCGACATCGACACACCGCGACGAATCAGAAAGTCCGACAGCAGACCGCCGAGAATGCCGCCTGAAAATCCGCAGATGGCGGGCAGCGCGGCGACGAAGCCGACGGTCATCACGTTCATGCCGCGCTCCTTGATCAGATAGATCGGGAACCAGGTGATGAAGAAGTATGTGAGCGCCGTGATGCAGTACTGGCCGATATAGATCGACCACAGCATGCGGCTCGTGAACAGCGTCGATATTTCGCGGCGCGTGAAGCGGCGCCGTGTGGTCGCGACACTCGCATCGAGACTGACGAGCGCGCCATTGCCCGCGATGTAGTCGTATTCGGCCCGGCTCATGCGTTTGTGCGACTTCGGATCGTCCATCACGGCGAACCACACTACCGCGACAACGATGCCCAGGCCGCCCATGAAGAAGAACACATGATGCCAGCCGAGCGCATGCGTGAGCCACGCCATCAGGGGCGTGAAGAGCACCACCGCGAGATATTGCGCCGAGTTGAACAGCGCGCTCGCGGTGCCGCGCTCGTTGGTCGGAAACCACGTCGCCACGACGCGGGCGTTGGCCGGAAACGCCGGCGATTCGACGAGCCCGAGCATGAAGCGCATGACGAAGAGCGCGGCCGTCGCGGAGGCTGCCGTCGAGAATACCGACACCGAGCCCTGACTCAGCGTGAAGATCGACCAGAGAGCGATACTCGCGCCGTACACGCGTTTCGCGCCGTATCGGTCGAGCAGCCATCCGCCCGGAATCTGGCCGATCGCGTACGCCCAGCCGAACGCCGAAAACACGATGCCGAGCGCGGACGCGGACAAGCCCAGATCCTTCGACACGAACGTGCCCGCGATCGAGAGCGTGGCGCGGTCCGCGTAGTTGAGGACCGTTACGAAGAAGATCAGCGCGAGGATGCAGTAACGGAAGCGTCCGACGCGGGCCAGGCTGGCGCTCGCCGCGGACGTGGCGATATCGAGGTTCTTCAAGGTGTCTCCTCCCAAGTCTTGTCGGGATGGTTATGGTTCGGGCGATGCCGGGTCAGGGCGTGACGCTGGTCTCTGGCCTCTCGCCCGCAAAGCTGGCGGCGAGACTCGCGAGCACGATCTCGCCCATGGCGGCGCGCGTCTGCACGGTCGCGCTCGCGCGATGCGGCTGCAGCACGACGTTTTTCAGCGTGAAAAGCTCGGCGGGCACGTTGGGCTCGTCGACGAACACGTCCAGGCCCGCTCCCGCGATGCGCTTTTCCAGCAGCGCGCGCACGAGGTCCGCCTCGTTGACGAGCCTGCCGCGCGCGACGTTGATGAGATAACCGTCCGGGCCGAGCGCATCGAGCACGGCTGCATCGACGATGCCTTCCGCGTCGTCCGCCGATGCAGCGAGAATCAGCGCCTCGGATTCACGCGCGAGGTCGCGCAGATCGGCGACGAAGCGATAGCGCAAAGCGGGGATTTCGCGCAGATCCGTGTAGGCGATCGGACAGCCGAACGCCGACGCACGCGCCGCGATCGCGCGTCCCACGCGCCCCAGCCCGACGATGCCCACCTTCATGCCGCTGAACTTGCGCGCGAGCGGCAGACCGCTCTTGCCCCACTCGCCGTCGCGCACGTACGAATCGCCGACGCACAGGCCGCGGCACGCCGAGATCAGCAGGCCGATGGCGAGATCGGCGACGTCGTCGGTGAGCACGCCCGGCGTCGTCGATACGTGGATGCCGCGCGCGCGGGCATGCGCGAGATCGACCGCGTCGGTGCCGATGCCGTTGATCGCGACGATCTTCAGCGACGGCAGCGCATCCATCAGCTCGTTGCTGATCCCGGTCGCGCCGCCCGTCACCACGCCACCGATGCGGTCCGCGACCTCGTGCAGGAAAGCGGTCTTGTCGGCGTGCTCGTAATAGCGATGCACCGCGTAGCGCGCCCTCAGTTCGCGGTCGAGCGACGGGAGCACGGGATTGATCAGCAGCACGTCGGACATTCTGTTTCCTCGAAGAAGGTCGGCTTATCTCGGAAGTCAGTATATTCAGGCGATCGATTGAGGTCTAAGCTATATTCCGCATCGATCAATACCTAAATTGACATGATCATCGAGCTGAATCAACTGCGCTGTTTCGTAGCCGTCGCGGAGGAATTGCACTTCGGGCGTGCCGCCGCGCGGCTCTTCATGACGCAGCCGCCGCTCTCGCGACAGATCCAGTTGCTCGAACAGGCGCTCGATCTCGTGCTGTTCGAGCGCAACAGCCGCAGCGTCAAGTTGACCGCTGCAGGCAAGACGTATTACGAAGACGCCGTGCGGATCTTGCGACTGTCGACGCAGGCCGCGGATTCGGCGCGGCGCGTGGCGCGCGGCGATGCCGGTCAGGTGATCATGGGCTTCACGGCCGTGTCGGGCTATCACCTGATGCCGGGTCTCATCGCGGCGGCGCGGGACGAATTGCCGGGCATCCGGGTCGTGCTCAAGGAGATGGTGTCGTTACAGCAGGTGAAGGCTCTGGAATCGCGCGAGATCGACCTCGGCATCATGCGCGCGCAGTTCTTCATGCGCGGCATGGAATTTCAGCGTATCGCTCGCGAGCCGTTGCAGCTCGCGATACCGGCCGGGCATCCGCTGGCGAAGCGCCGCGCAATCGCCGCGAAGGATCTCGACGGCCTGCCCTTCGTCATGTATTCGCACGACGGCGGGAAGTACTTCCACGATCGCATCGCGGGACTCTTCGCGGCGAGCGGCGTGCAGACGGATCATGTGCAGTACATCGACCAGACGCACACCATCGTGGCGCTGGTCCGCGCGGGCATCGGCGTGGCGATCGTGCCCGCGTCGGCACGCGAACTGTGCTTCGCCGAAGTCGTATTCCGGCCGCTGTGGACAAAGGAGGCACACGCGGACATCGACCTCGTGTGGAGCGAGGAGCAGACGAATCCGGCGGTAGAGAAAGTGCGGCGCTTCGCGATCGAACATTTCGCGCGGCTAGAGAAGCACGCGCCGAAGAAGTCGTGAAAGCCTGACAAGACGCCCGCCGGCGCGCGGTCAGCAGTTTCTTCGACTTCGTTTCCTGGACGATCTTCCGACCACGGCGGACAAGAAGATTGCGCATGTTTATTCTCCGCAGGCACTTACAAAAAGTTACAAGTGGTATAGAATCTGCATGTTCAATGCATTGCGCATCTGAACAACGGTTGCGCGCGCGGCCGCTCCTGTCATTCGCACTACAAAAAATATTCTAAAATCTATAAAGACCACATGAAAAAAGCAGTCCGCCTGGTTTCTGCGATCGCAGCATTGTCGTCGCTCGCGGCATGCGTTGCTCCGCTTCCTCCTGTATTGAATGCCAATGGCAAGCCGTATCGGTTCGTCAAGCCTATGCTGAGTCCCGCGGATCGAGATAACGGGATTTATGTACTGATCGAAAAGAATATTGCTGACGGTCATTATCGTTTGCTCAACGTTTCGCCCTCAAGGCAGCCGATTCAAAATGAACGCCAGGAGCGCATCGTTTTCAATCGCTCCCGCACTCAGTATGCTCCGGACTTTACGCAGCGTGATTTCCACACTTACACGGACCGTGCGTTCTACAACACCGAAACGGTCGTGATGAATTGCGATCAACACAGTAGAGCAAAACTGTCCCAATACAGCCCCTGCAGCAGTTTCTTTGGGCATGTCTTCGTGCCGACGGGCGTCGCAAAGGTCTATGTCGCTGGTCAGATGAGTTACGAAGCCCATCGAAGATGGGAAGATCCGCAGACGAATCTTCTTCGCGTCGTTGAAGACCCGGAGATGGCGCTTCGTGAGGCCGGAGCGTTCGAGCAGGTCACTCAGTTCAAGCTGCAGTAAGACATCATCTTTCCTTGAAAGCTAAGCGGGCAGGCGACGCGCCTGTCTCGCTTGTCTCGCTTGTCTCCGGCCGGCTCACACTCCAACTTCGCACCTCGCATGAAAGCATCCAAGTGGCTTCTCGTATTGCTCGCAACCGTTGTTCCGTCCTTATATGCCTTTGCAGACGATGCCGCATCATCTCCAAAACCCGCGGCGACGCTTGAGAAGAATAATTCGTGGAGTTTCAGCAGTAGCGACCGCGCCCCGACGAAATTCGTCTACGTGGTTATTCGTAAGAATGGAAATCACTGGGATGTCGAACGCGTGACGGATCGCAGGCCTACGCTGAATCGAAACGACGAAGCCGAACCGTTTCTCGTGAGCAGTGACTTCCAGCAGTGGACGAATTACTTCAGTGACAACATCATCAACTGCAATTCGTTCGAAGCCGAGGAAACCAGCGAGAAAACCGTCTGCACCAGCGCTTTCAGAGGCAACAAGGTTGCCATGCAAGTCTTCCGGATCCTGTTTGGAAATAATCCCAACGCCGGAAAAACGCCGGTGGGTTATGACGTCGACAAAACGACCGCAGCCATTCAGAGTATCCGCCCGGAACAGGCGACGCAAAAACTCGATGCGTTCGAACACGGCGAAGTCAATTAACGTGTAAGAAATACCAAAGACCAATAGATCGAACCGGAGAACGAATGAAAGCAAAATTTGGGCTGGTCCTGGGGTTGGCATCATTGAGCGGAATGAGTCAAGAATCCGCGACTGCGGCAACGGGGGATGCGGCGAAAAATGTGGCGGTCGTAGCTGCTCCTGCGCAGCCTGCCAGAACAGTTTCGGTTTCGGCGCCGGTTGCAACACTGGACACGCCGGAGCCTCTGGCGAATGCGGTCAACAACGTGGCGTTCGCAGCTACTCCGTCGCAGCCCGCCAGCAGTGCAGCAGCGATGGCTGCGCTGCCCGAGGGCGTGGTGACGGAATCGAATCCGATGAAGTTGGCATATATCGCCCGGACGTCTAAAGAGGCGGCGTTCTTTCGGCCGAGCCCGAACATGCCCGAGATCGTCAACGAAGAAATGTTGCGCGGTTATGCTGAAGGCGGCAAGGCGGTCAAGCACGTAGTCACCGGCTACATCGGCTACATGCCGAAACTCAAAGTGCTGCCGTGCCCGGTCGGTTGCGAAGGAGAGGCCTACGAGAAGGCGGTGGCCCAGTTCATTGATGGCTACGAGGGCGATGGGGGTATCTTCCGGCATCGCGGCGAAATGATCGTCCAAGTTCGATGGTTCCATGCGCGCCCGTGGTATGCCCGCGCGGTTCCTGTCTACGGTACCGACTACTTTGGTGTCGAATTCATGCTCGAAGGCAAGGTAGTTTCCATCGGCAAACAATCATTGGTGGCCAAAGCGCACACGCAAAATGCCAGCGAGCTTGCTCACGACGTCGGCGCGCGCATTGGAATCGAGTTGATGAACTCTCTGGCGCTCGGCGCGAAGCCCGACTATCTTGACGCCGCCAATAACGTGGGCAAGGGATTCGCGGGCGCCATCGGCAACGTAAATGATGCAATCGGCAGTGCTCTCGGCGGGGAGGATGTGCGCGCGCGGATCGAGCCGGCCACCGACGCCAACAACAATCTGTTGCCCGCTATTGACGGGATCGGGCCGAACGAAATCGAACCCATCACCGCGATGCATTACATTTACTACACGAAGTTTTGACGAAGAGCCAGAGGCGCACCCGTTGCGCCACTGCGAGCCGTCAGGTTCGGAAGAACTCGCGAGGCTTTCTGATGAGCCGAATCGTGCATTACAGATCAGTACGCTTCTCAACGATGCGCAGATCCTGGCTATGAAGAGACGCGGAAGCGCTCTTCCTCCTTCTGAGTTTTCGCTTGAGCAAAGCGCTTCTCGCCCATCTCAGCTACATCCGTTTCGGGTGACTGTACCCGACCCACAACAGCCCATCAATTCGGCGCGATGTCAGTGGCCGATCGCCAAGGCACAGCGGCTGTTCGCGTATGAGAGGACGACATTTTCCGCCTCACGCAAAGCTGCGTGCTGCCGCTAAACCTGACTTCTCCCCGTGTAAGCGTCGCGCCATATCTCTTTGCGCAGTTGGGCCGGGTGACCGAACCCGAACCCCATCAGCCGGCCGCGACAGCACAACCTGTAAGCGCCGAAATAAAACCCGCCTGATCGCCAAAGCAAATTTCAATTAAAGCCGACTTAGACTGATATGGATCAATCGGCCTTGACAACTTCGAGCACTCAATAGGTTTCCTGCCCGTCATGGGCAGGTCTCCGCCCCACGGGATCCGTAACGCCAATTGGAGAACGACATCATGGAAAACAGGACAAGTGGCAGTTTTCTTTTCCGCATTATTCTTATGGCACTATGCTTGATAGGAACATCCGTTTTTTTATTCCCTACGAGTAGTCGCGCGCAGTCACCAGAGTCCGTCAAGCAAGCCATGGCTTTGCTTAAGAGTAAGACGGCGGAATTGGGCGGACCGGTCGTAAAAGGCGAGGACTCCGTTGCCGGAAAGCAGGTGCCGGCGTTGTACTTTGGTGGAACGAAGATGAATAACAACTTCGCCGTGGTCGATGAGGTTAAGCAGGCTATGGGCGGCACTGCATCGTTGTTCGTGAAAAGCGGCGATGACTTCGTCCGTGTGGCAACAAACGTGCAGAAAGCCGACGGATCGAGAGCCATCGGGACTGTCCTCGATCCGAAGGGCAAGGCAATTGCCGCCATTCGCAGCGGCAGTGCCTACTATGGTGATGCTGACATTCTCGGCAAACCCTATGTGACTGGCTATGATCCTATACGCGATTCTAGCGGGACCGTCATCGGTATCTACTACGTAGGCTATCCGAAAGCGCAGTGAGCGCACGCTAAGCGTCATGCTTCGCGGTGCTACGAAGAGTCCCAACGTGAGCAAGCGCTTGACGGAACGAGCCGCGCGCAGACATTTCGGGCGGCTCGTTCCGTCGAAAGCGCAGACCTGCAGCGGAGGCTCAATTTAATTGAATGGCCGCTTCCTGTTTGCAATCGATGCCTGAATCTCGGAGCAACGGTACGAGCGAATGCCGCTTCCTGGCCGGGTTGAGGCGGAGCCACCGGCAATTTGCTAGCCGGAAACCAGCCATTAAGCGATTGCGGACGAGACCTTGGCTATTCCAACTGCATGGCGACCTCGACCGGCGGTTCATGGCCGGCAGGACGGCGTTCGACTGGGGCATAGACGTCTTTCGCATCTTGATGGCGCTGTATGCGGACGCGGCAGGCAAGCAGACACGTTCGACCGATACGCCATCGGACACATTGAAAGATGTGGATGCGGCGGCATCGGCGGCGCAGGCGTTCAAAGCGAAGCATCGACTGAGTCTGTCGTCGGGCGGCGAGAAGCAAGGCTGGTTACCACCGAGAGACTTTGCGCGGTGGAACGCGCGATCCGCGGCAGCGATGACTTTGGCCCGCGTGTCTTCATCGGTCCGGAAGCGCGCCATGTCGATGCTCACCATTGCCTCGAACTCCACGCCTCCTGCCGTGCGCGTCACCGTCTGCGAATCGACAGGGAACGGCTTCGGCCAGATCTTTCGCGCAGGCGCTTTCGTGTCCCGCAACCTCGAAGCGGTCGCCTAGCGGGTAACGAAAAAGACCGAACACCACGTCGTTCGAACGCCCCCCAGTTGGCTTGACCTTGGCTTCGCGCGCTACATTTCCACATTGGTCCGCTTTAAGTGCTTGGACAATGCGGTCGCCTTCGCTCTCAACGCTGTCTGCCTTACCAGAATCGAACGACACTGCAATGTTTGCGTGAGCATCGAGTTCGCTTCTGTCCATTCCGTTGAAATCTGTGTCGCCGCCGACCATCCCGATAGCGTAATACTGGCCGTTGTCTCGGTTCAAGCACGGGTCCTCCGGACTGACTGGTGTGACTTGACAAGCGTGTGCTTGAAATCCGTACGTATGCATTCCTATCAGCCGACAACTCAAATCACCGTACAAAACGGAGAGGTCGGTCATGTCGCGTGTTTTCTCCGCAGGAAAGCCGGCAGTAATCACTGGCCGGTTCTTCATGAACTTTACGTCTATCTGAAAAAGTGGCAAGAAGCCGACATCGTTGCCGACCGGCTGAACGAGGCGAATAACCGCCCAATCGTTGTTCGCCGACTCATTGTTGTGGCGATAGTCGCCTCTGGCCACGACCGTTCCAGAAACAAATGGCATTGAGAAGGGCTTCTCTTTGTCGCCTGTCTGGCCTACGGAGAAGGTTATAGCGCTTCGGTCTGCCCATTTCGGATTGGATACGACGTGTGCGTTCGTAAGGACATGGCACGCGTCAGCAAGAAAGCCCGTTGCCACCGAATACGACTTCTTTTCGTCCTGCAGATATCTTGAAGTACAAGAGCGACTCCGGAAACGAGGTCAGCACGGTTCTACGGGGTGAGCGATCTTTTGTTGGAAAGTATATTGAGCTGGCGGCCTCAAATCTGAAGTGCAACACCTGTTTCGTATAAGGTGTTGCGATGCACGAAAGAACTCAGTATCAACAGC
>NZ_FCOA02000025.1 GCF_001544875.2 Caballeronia hypogeia | reverse complement strand
ACTCAAACGCTCAGCTGCACTGCCCTTCCTCCCATGAGAGACGGCACCGCGCAAACCGAATTATTCAGGCCCGACTACTTATGCGGCGCCAGCTCGCTCGCGGCACGCGCGAGGCGCGTGACTTCTTCCCAGTTCTGCGCAGCGAGCGCGGCCTTCGGCGTCAGCCACGAACCGCCCACGCACACCACGTTCGGCTGCGCGAGGAAGTGGGTCGCGGTTTCAGCCGTGATGCCGCCCGTCGGACAGATTTTCAGGTTGGGGAACGGACCGTAGAACGCTTGCAGCATCGGAATGCCGCCCGCCTGCTGCGCCGGGAAGAACTTGACGATCTCGTAGCCCAGCTCCATCGCGGTGATGATGTCGGAGGGCGTCATCACGCCCGGCAGCAAGGGCAATCCCGCGTCCTGCGCGGCCTTGTGCATGTCCTTCGTCAGACCCGGCGAAACACCGAACTGCGCGCCGGCCTTCTTCGCCTGCTCGCAGTGCTCGGGCTTAGTGATCGTGCCCACGCCGACGACGATATCGTCCGCCAACTGGCTCGCGCGCTCGATCGCCGCGATGCCCGCCGGCGTGCGCAGCGTGATTTCCAGCACCTTCACGCCGCCCGCGTGCAGCGCGCGCGATACGTGCTCGCCCTGCTCGACCGTTTCGAAAGCCAGCACCGGAATCACCGGTCCCAGACGCACGATTTCGCTTACCGTTTTCATTTGATGCGACTCCTGTTTTGGGTGCGGCGCCCTTTTGGTTTGCGGGTCTGTCCGCGGATTTCTCTCAGGTTCCAGCTTTACGGCTCGTTCAGTGATGCGTGGCGTGCCCCTTGTTGAGCACCGATGCCGCCGCGCGCGCGTTGTCGCGCAACGCGTTGCGCTCGCGCGGCGCCGCTGCGCCGTCCGCCTGCGCCGCGCCGGCTGCGTCGGTCGGTTGCGCGCCGATCAGCGCGCCGAACACCGATGCGCCCTCTTCCGCAGGCAGCGCCGCGCTGCGGAACACGCCGAACAGCTCGCGCCCGAAGCCGGCTTCGTTCGCCTCCTGATGCAGCGGCGCTTCGACTTCGCGCGCGTCCCATTCTTTGGCGTCGATTTCGATGTCGAGCAGGCCCGCCGGCGCGTCGATCACGAGCATGTCGCCGGTACGCACCTTGCCGAGCGGGCCTTGCAGCAACGCCTCGGGCGACACGTGGATCACCGCCGGCACCTTGCCCGACGCGCCCGACATGCGCCCGTCGGTGACCAGCGCGACATGGAAGCCCTGATCCTGCAATACGCCCAGCAGCGGCGTCAGACGATGCAGTTCCGGCATGCCGTTCGCGCGCGCACCCTGAAAGCGCACCACCGCAACGAAATCGCGCTTCAGCTCGCCCTTGTCGAACGCTTCCTGCACTTCTTCCTGCGAATTGAAGACGATGGCAGGCGCCTTCACCACGCGATGTTCCGGCGCCACCGCCGAAATCTTGATGACGCCGCGTCCCAGCTTGCCCTGCATCAGCCGCAGACCGCCGTCCGGCTGGAACGGCTCGCCGATGCCGCGCAGCACCTTCGTGTCGTGACTTTCCGCGGCGCCGTCGACCCATTGCAGCTTGCCGTCGATGAGCTTCGGCTCCTTCGTGTAATGCGACAGCCCACGGCCGACGACCGTCTGCACATCCTCGTGCAGCAACCCGCCTGCGAGCAGATTGCGCACCAGGAACGCGACGCCGCCCGCCGCGTGGAAATGATTCACGTCGGCCTTGCCATTCGGATAAATCTTGGCGAGCAGCGGCACCGCTTGCGAGAGCTCGTCGAAATCGTTCCAGTCGATCACAATGCCCGCCGCGCGCGCGATCGCCACGAGGTGCAGCGTGTGATTGGTCGAGCCGCCCGTCGCGAGAAGCGCGACGATGCCGTTCACGATCGCCTTTTCGTCGACGACATGACCGATGGGCGTGTAATTGCCGCGCTCGAACGTGATATCGAGCACGCGGCGCGCGGCTTCGGCGGTCAGAGCGTCGCGCAGTTCGGTATGCGGATGCACGAAAGCCGCGCTCGGCAGGTGCAGGCCCATGACTTCCATCAACATCTGATTGCTGTTGGCCGTGCCGTAGAACGTGCAGGTGCCGTGGCCGTGGTACGCCGCCGCTTCGGCTTCGAGCAGCGCGCCGCGATCGCACTGGCCGGTCGCGAATTCCTGGCGCACCTTTGCTTTTTCGTCGTTGGTGAGGCCGCTCGTCATCGGGCCGGCGGGCACGAAAATGGTCGGCAGATGGCCGAACTGCAGCGCGCCGATGGCCAGCCCCGGCACGATCTTGTCGCACACGCCGAGACACAGCGCGGCGTCGAACATGTTGTGCGTGAGCGCGACCGCCGTGCTCATCGCGATGACCTCGCGCGAGAACAGCGACAGCTCCATGCCCGCGTTGCCCTGCGTGATGCCGTCGCACATGGCCGGCACGCCGCCCGCGAACTGCGCGATGCCGCCATGCTCGCGCGCCGCCTGCTTGATGATGTCCGGGAAGCTCTTATAAGGCGCATGCGCCGACAGCATCTCGTTATAAGACGAAACAATGCCGATGTTCGGCTCGCGCACCGCCTTGATCGCAAACTTTTCCTGGCCTTCGAGACCGGCGAAGCCGTGCGCCAGATTCGCGCAGGAAAGCGCGCCGCGCGCCGGAAACTTGCCATGAGCGGCGTCGATTCGTGCGAGGTAAGCCGCACGCGTCGGCTTGCTGCGCTCGATGATGCGGTCGGTGACTTGTTTGAGTTGCGAATGCGGGGAAACCATCGATGCTCCTTCGTCTCACTCCCGGCGCGCCTGCCGTCGAGGTTTGGGTTTGGATTGCGAGGAACGGCGGTTGGATCGCTCTGGATCGTTTTTGAGTCGTGTAGCCGTGTGCTGCGATGTTAGTAGAAAAACTACATGATTTCAACGTTCTTCCACGCGTTCTTTTTAAGCGCTCGCGTAGCTTATTCGCCCTAATTTAGTCGGTCCAAGGGATTTCCCTTAGATCGAGGCGATCTATCTTGTAGTATTTGTACAAGACCGATCATCGGCTATAGTCCCAAGCAATTTTCAGCATAGGCGAGATTTCCGATGTTGCTGTCCCAAGTCGAAGCAATGCGCGAGCAACTGCGTCCGTCCGAGCGCAAGCTGGCGGATTACGTGCTGGAGGCGCCGCGCGAGGTGCTCGACCTTTCGATGACCGATTTCGCCGCGCGCGCGGGCGTGAGCCAGCCGACCATCGCGCGATTCTGTCAGGCGCTCGGTTTCTCGGGATTTCGCGAATTCAAGATTCGCCTGGCGCAAGGCGTAGCAGCGGACGTTCCCACCGTGTATCGCGATGTGCGTACCGACGAGCCCGCCGCGGGCGTCGCCGCGAAGGTGCTCGACCGCACCATCGGCGCGTTGATCGCGGTGCGCAACAGCCTGTCGTCGGACAGCGTCGCGGCGGCGATCGCGATTCTCGCGGACGCCAGGCGTATCGAGTTCTATGGCGCGGGCGGCTCGGGCATCGTCGCGCTCGACATGCAGCACAAGTTCTTCAAGCTGGGCGTGCCTTCGGTGGCGTATTCGGACCCGCACACGTACACGACGTCGGCGGCGCTGCTCGGCGCGGGCGATGTGGTCGTGGCCATCTCGAACACGGGCCGCACGAAAGATATTCTCGATGCCTGCAAGTCCGCGCTGCACGGCGGCGCGAAAGTGATCGCCATCACGCACGGCAATTCGCCGCTCGCGCGCGCGGCGAGCGTCGGATTGTTTGCCAACGTGGATGAAGACACCGATATTTTTTCGCCAATGACGTCGCGCGTCTCGCATCTCGCGATCGGCGACATTCTGGCGGTGGGACTGGCTCTGGCGCGCGGGCCCGAACTGGCGGAGAAGCTGGCGGAAGCGAAAGACGTGCTGGAGAGCCGCAGAGTGGGAACGTGAGCCGCTTTTAAAACGGCTTGATGACAACCAGCAGCACGGCGCCGAGCAGCCCGAGCACCGGCAATTCATTGAACATGCGGTACCACTTGTGCGAGCGCTGGTTCTCGCCACGCTCGAAGGTCCGCAGCAGCACACCGCAATACACGTTGTAGGCAATGAGCAGCACAACGATACCGAGCTTCGCGTGCATCCAGCCCTGCCCCGCGCCGATACCCACCACGAGCCACAGCCACAACCCGCATGCGAGTGCGGGCACCGCGATGAAGGTCATGAAGCGAAACAGCTTGCGCGCCATCAGCAGCAGGCGCGCGGTGGCGGCGGGGTCCGTCTCCATTGCGAGGTTGACGAAAATGCGTGGCAGATAGAAAAGCCCCGCGAACCACGAGGCGATCAGCACGATATGCAGCGATTTGATCCAGAGCATCGTTCTTCTTTTGGCTTTTTCGCTTATTGACGCACTTCGCCGCGCCCGAGCACCACGTATTTGAGCGACGTCAGCCCTTCCAGACCTACCGGGCCGCGCGCGTGCAGCTTGTCGTTCGAAATGCCGATTTCCGCGCCGAGCCCGAACTCGAAGCCATCGGCGAAGCGCGTCGAGGCGTTCACCATCACGCTCGCCGAGTCCACTTCGCGCAGGAAACGCATGGCGCGGTCGTGGTCTTCGGTGACGATCGCGTCGGTGTGATGCGAACCGTACGTGTTGATATGGTCGATCGCCTCATCCAGCCCGCCGACGATCTTCACGGCCAGCACCGGCGCGAGATATTCCGTGCTCCAGTCCTCTTCGGTCGCGTCCACCAGCGAGCCGATCTGGGCCGCTTCTAGCACGGCGCGCGCTTCGGCGTCCACGCGCAGCTCGACGTCCTTCGCCTGATAGGCGCGCGCCAGTTGCGGCAAGGCCTCCTTCGCGATGCCGCGCGCGACGAGCAGCGTTTCCATCGTGTTGCAGGTGCCGTAGCGATGCGTCTTCGCGTTGTCGCAAATGACCGCCGCCTTCGAAAGATCCGCGCGGTCGTCCACGTAGACGTGGCAGATGCCGTCGAGATGCTTGATCATCGGCACGCGCGATTCTTCCATCAGCCGCGCGATCAGGCTCTTGCCGCCGCGCGGCACGATGACATCGACGAATTCGGTCATGGTGATGAGCTTGCCGACCGCCGCGCGGTCCGCCGTCTCGACGACCTGCACCGCGTCCTGCGGCAAGCCGGCCGCCGCAAGCCCGACGCCGATCAGCTTCGCGAGCGCCGTGTTGCACTCCAGCGCCTCGGAGCCGCCGCGCAGAATCGTGGCGTTGCCGGATTTGAGACAGAGCGCCGCGGCGTCGATGGTCACGTTCGGCCGCGATTCGTAAATGATGCCGATCACGCCCAGCGGCACGCGCATCTGTCCGACCTGAATGCCGCTCGGCATGAACCTGAGCCCGTTGATTTCACCGATCGGATCGGCCAGCGACGCGACCTGCCGCAGACCTTCGACCATCGTGTTCAAGGCTTTGTCCGAGAGCGTGAGACGGTCGATGAACGCCGCGTCGTGGCCCTTTTCGCGCGCGCGGGAGAGATCGCGCGCATTCGCCTGCTTGAGCGACTCGCGCTCGCGTTCGATGGCTTCCGCCACCGCGAACAGCGCCGCGTTCTTCGCCGCCGTCGAGGCCCGCGCCATCGCGCGCGAGGCCGCACGTGCGCGGCGACCGAGGTCGGTCATGTATTGGTCGATGTTCATCGTGAGTCTCTTCCGTGTGCCGCAGTGGTGTGCCGGTGCTGTGCCGCCATAGCCGCTCGAACGAGCCGAGGCGTCAAACATTCATTCTAAGCCGTCGCGGAAATCGCAACAGTGTGTGAAAAGCCGGGTCTAGCGACGCGGTCGTGGCGCTGGCTTGCCGCCTTGCGCAACCGCCATGGCCAACTCGAACATGCCGGCCCACGCGTCCGGCGGCGGCTCGCTGCCACGCTCGCCCGTGCTGCCCGACAAACCCTTCACCTGCCGATCGAGGCGCGCCGCGAGCGACAGCGCCTTCTCCAGCGCCTCGTCCGTCACGCGCGAGAGCGCCGGGCCGATGAGCCGTTCGCGCGGTCCCCAGACGCGGTTCTCCCGCAACAGCGTGGCGAGCGGCTTGCCCGCCGACACGCCGCGCTTGATGCGCAACAGCGTGCGAACCTCCTCGACCAGCGCCCACAACACGAGCACCGCCGCCTCGCCTTCACCCTTGAGCCCGTCGAGCATGCGCGCGAGGCGCCCGACGTCGCCGGTCAGCATGGCTTCGTTGAGCTTGAACACGTCGTAACGCGCGACATTCAGCACGGCGTCGTGGATCTGCTCGAAACTGAGCACGCCCTGTGGATACAGCAGCCCGAGCTTCTGGATTTCCTGATGCGCGGCGAGCAGGTTGCCTTCCACCCGTTCCGCGATGAACGACAGCGCGCGCCGCCCTTCCTCGCCCGGCTCCACGCGCTGGCCCTGCTGCGCGAGTCGCTGGTTGACCCACATCGGCAATTGCGCGCGCTCGATCGGATCGATCTTCAGCGCGACACCCGCACCGATCAAGGCCGTGAACCAGCCCGATTTCTGCGACGCGGCATCGAGACGCGGCAGCGTGACGAGCGTCAGGACGTCGGGATTGTCGGCGCCTGCGAGCGTCTTCAGCATTTCCGCGCCTTCCTTGCCGGGCTTGCCCGAGGGAATGCGCAACTCGATGAGCTGGCGGTCGCCGAAGAGCGACATGGACTGCGTCGCGCCGAGCAACGCGCTCCAGTCGAACGAGCGCTCGACCGTGAACACCGTGCGATCCGTGAAGCCGCCCGCGCGCGCCGCGGCCCGGATGCGGTCGCACGCTTCCTGCACGAGCAGATGCTCGTCACCATAGACGACGTACAGCCCTTTCAGACCTTTCGCGAGGTGCGCTTCGAGCGCGTCGAGCTTCAGTTGCATGATGCCGTGAGCGCGCGGATCAGAGCGGCGGAACCGGCAGCGGCGCGCGCGGCGTCACGCCCGGCGTCTGCTCGCCCGGCGCCGGATGCAGCGAGCGCACGGTCGCGAGCCGGCGGGTCAACTGGTCCACGGCGTCGTTGCGCATGTCGTTGTACAGCAGTGTCGATTCCTGCGACTTGGCGAGCGTGTACTGATCGCTGTAGGTCATCGACCGATTCAGCGCGATGGCGCTCGGCGGAATCAGCAAGGTGCCGTCCGCGCCCATCAGCGAGTAATTCAGGTTGTAGACGAGCTCATACTCCTGCACCACACCCTGGGCATTCAGGCTCAGCGTGCGCAGACCCTGCCCTTCGGACAGGTTGAGCGTGGCGTCCGGCTTTTCGAACGGTTTGACGATCACCGTGTCGCTGCCGCCCTGAACCATGCGTTCGAGGCGCGCGACCATCTGCGGCGTGCCGCCCGTGATCGCGAGCCGCTTGAACGCGTAGTCCTGCTGGCCGCGCAGCTGAAAGCCGCACGCGGACAGCGCCGCGGCGCCGCCCAGCAGCGCCAGGAACGAGCGCCTGCTCACGCCTTTTTCGACGGCTTTCCCGGTCACATCGACTCCCTTGGCTTTGCGCATCAAACGACCACGTTGACGAGACGTCCCGGCACCACGACCACCTTCTTGGGCGTGCGGCCTTCCGAGAACTTTTCGAACATCTCGTGTGCGATCGCGGCCTTTTCGATGGCTTCCCGCGAGGCATCCTTCGCGACCGTGATCGCGCCGCGCACCTTGCCGTTGATCTGCAACACGAGTTCGATCTCGGATTGCTCGAGCGCGGCTTCGTCGACCTTCGGCCAGGGCGCGTCGAGCAGCGGGCCGAACACGCCCTCGTAGCCGAGTTCCGACCACAACTGGAACGCAATGTGGGGCACGACCGGATAGAGCACGCGCAGGAGCACGCCAAAGGTCTCGTTCAACACGCCTTCGCTCGATGTCTTCGCGCTGTCGAGCGCGTTGAGCATCTTCATCGCGGCGGAAACGACCGTGTTGTATTGCAGGCGGCCGTAGTCGAAATCGGCTTGCTTGAGCACGGTGTAGATTTCGCGGCGCAGCGCCTTGTCCGCGTCGGTGATCTTCGATACATCGAGCTTCGCGTGATGACGCAAAGCCGTGGCGTTGTCGTGCGCGAAATGCCACACGCGGCGCAGGAAGCGGCTCGCGCCTTCCACGCCCGCGCCCGACCATTCGAGCGACTGCTCCGGTGGCGCCGCGAACATCACGAACAGACGCGCGGTGTCCGCGCCGTACTGGTCGATCAGCGTCTGCGGATCGACGCCGTTGTTCTTCGACTTCGACATCTTCTCGACGCCGCCGAGCACGACCGGCTGGCCGTCCGCGTTCAGCGTGGCGCCGGTCGGACGGCCCTTGTCGTCGTGCGTGACCGTAACTTCGAGCGGGTTGTACCAGGTCTTCTTGCCGGCCGCGTCCTCGCGATAGAAGGTCTCGTTGAGCACCATGCCCTGCGTGAGCAGGTTCTTCGCGGGCTCGCCGAACTTGATCAGGCCCATGTCGCGCATGACCTTGGTCCAGAAGCGCGAGTACAACAGGTGAAGAATCGCGTGCTCGATGCCGCCGATGTACTGGTCCATCGGCATCCAGTAATCGGTGCGCTCGTCGACCATGGTCGTGGCGTCCGGCGCGCTGTAGCGCGAGAAGTACCAGGACGAATCGACGAAAGTGTCCATCGTGTCGGTTTCGCGCTTCGCGGCCGCGCCGCACTTCGGACACGCGCAGTTCAGGAACGCTTCGGACTTCGCGAGCGGATTGCCCGAGCCGTCCGGCACGAGGTCTTCCGGCAGCACGACAGGCAGATCCTTTTCCGGCACCGGCACGTCGCCGCAGCTCGGGCAATGGATGATCGGAATCGGCGTGCCCCAGTAGCGCTGACGCGAAATGCCCCAGTCGCGCAGACGCCACGTGACCTGCTTGTCGCCGAGATCTTTCGCCTTCAGGTCGGCGGCGATCGCGTTGATCGCTTCTTCCGTGGTCATGCCGTCGTACTTGCCGCTGTTGATCAGGCGGCCAGCGGTCTTGTCGCCGTACCACTCTTCCCAGGCGTCGGTCGAATACGTCTTTCCTTCGACATCGATCACCTGATTGATCGGCAAGCTGTATTTCTTCGCGAACGCGAAGTCGCGCTCGTCGTGCGACGGCACGCCCATGACCGCGCCTTCGCCGTAGGACATCAGCACGTAATTGCCGATCCACACCTCGACCTGCGCGCCCGTCAGCGGATGCGTGACGAAGAACCCGGTGGGCACGCCCTTCTTTTCCATGGTCGCGACGTCCGCTTCCGCGACGCCGCCGCGCTTGCATTCGTCGATGAACGTCTGAAGGTCCGCGTTGTCGCGCGCGAGGCGCGTGGCGAGCGGATGCTCCGCCGCGACCGCCGCGAAAGTCACGCCCATGATGGTGTCGGCGCGCGTGGTGAACACGCGCAGGAGCTTCGCTTCGCCGTCGATTTCATACGGGAAGCCGAAATTCACGCCGAAGCTCTTGCCGATCCAGTTCTGCTGCATGATCTTGACGCGCTCGGGCCAGCCGAGGCCTTCGAGATCGTCGAGCAGTTGATCCGCGTAGTCGGTGATCCGCAGGTAGTACATCGGGATTTCGCGCTTTTCCACCAGCGCGCCCGAGCGCCAGCCGCGCCCGTCGATGACCTGCTCGTTCGCCAGCACGGTCTGGTCGACCGGGTCCCAGTTCACCGTGCCCGTCTTCTTGTACGCGATGCCCTTTTCCAGCATCTTGAGGAACAGCCACTGGTTCCACTTGTAGTAGTCCGGCGAGCAGGTGGCGACTTCGCGCGACCAGTCGATTGCGAGACCCATCGACTGCATCTGCTTCTTCATGTACGCGATGTTTTCGTACGTCCACTTCGCCGGCGGCACGTTGTTCGCCATTGCCGCGTTCTCGGCGGGCATGCCGAACGCGTCCCAGCCCATCGGCATGAGCGTGTTGTAGCCGTTCATGCGCAGATAACGGTACATCACGTCGTTGATGGTGTAGTTGCGCACGTGACCCATGTGCAGCTTGCCGGACGGATACGGCAGCATCGAGACGCAATAAAACTTGGGCTTGGCCGACGTCTCGGTCGTCCGGTAGACGTCGTTCGCGCGCCAGTTGCTCTGCGCGGCGGATTCGACGTCGGCGGGTACGTATTTATCGTGCATGGTTTGGTTTGGCTTTACGCAAATGCTGGGAACGGACCTCGGGACCGGCCGCTTTCGATTCAATGTGTGTCAGGCGGCGAGTCCAGGCGCCGCGGCATTGCTGACACGGCGCGGCGTCGGTTTTCGGGCCTGCTGGCTGCTGCACGGCCCGTAAAACGGGGAAATCGCGATTATACCGTCCCGTTTACCGGCGCTGGCGCGCGATGCCGGCTCTCGGAGGCAAGTTTGCGCATGCAGCGCCGGCGCCGCAATTCGGCCGTTCGACATAGGCCGAATCTGAGGCACGCCGGGCATCAGCGCGTTGGCTGAGCGGCGGCGACCGGTTGAGTCACGAAGCCGATGCGCTCGAGCCCCGCCTGCTGCGCCACGCCCATCACCTGCGCGATGACGTCATAGCGCGTCGCGCTCGATGCGCGCAGATGCAGTTCCGGCTTCTGCTCCCCCTTTGCGGCGTCGGCGAAACGCGTGCGCATCTGCTCGAAACTGACCGGGGCATCGTTCCAGAACAGCTTGCCGGCGTCGTCGATGGAAAGCGTGATGGTTTGCGGCGTCTCGCGCGCGGGCTGCGACGTGACTTTCGGCAGATCCAGCCGGATCGCGTGCGTGAAGAGCGGCGCTGTGATGATGAAGATGACGAGCAGCACGAGCATGACGTCGATGAGCGGCGTCATGTTGATTTCCGCCATGGGCGCGCCGTTCGTTTTCTTGTCGAGTCCGCCGAAGGCCATCGCCGTGCGCTCCTACTCGGCCTCGCCGCACACGAACGCGTGCAGATCGTGCGCGAAGCCGTCGAGTTCCTCGGAAATCTGCCGCACGTAGCGGCCGAGAATGTTGTACGCGAGCACCGCCGGAATCGCGACGACGAGCCCGAAGGCCGTCATGATGAGCGCCTCGCCCACCGGCCCCGCGACGTTTTCGATCATCGCCTGCCCGCTCGAAGCTATGCTGCCGAGTGCGTGATAGATGCCCCAGACGGTGCCGAGCAAGCCGACGAACGGCGCCGTGCTACCTACCGACGCGAGCAGAACCTGCCCGAATTCGAGCCTTCGTTGCGAACGCAGCAACGCCTGACGCAGCGCGCGCAGCACGCGTTCGCTGCGCTCGACGCGCGCGAGCAGCGCGCCCGGCATCTCGGCTTCGGAGGCGTGCCAGGCGGCTTCCGCCAGCGGCAGAAAGACGCGCTCGCGATCCGTGCGCCGCAACGCGCCGATGCCTTCCTTCAGATCCGGCGCCTGCCAGAACCGCTGCAGCGCGCGCGGCCCCTGCCACTTGGCGCGCGCGAGAATCCACGCCTTCACGAGCAGGAAGCACCAGCTCGCGAGCGACATCGCGAGCAGGAGGCCGGCGACCGCGTGCGTGACCGCATCGCCGGATTGCAGATAGTGGATGACGCCGGTTGCCGCCATGAAAATCAGCGCAGACCGAGTACGTCCTGCATGTCGAAATAGCCCTTGTCGTGCCCTTCGAGGAAACGCACCGCGCGCAGCGCGCCTTGTGCATACGACAAACGGCTCGCCGACTTGTGCGTGATTTCGATACGCTCGCCGATGCCCGCGAACAGCACCGTGTGATCGCCGACGATATCGCCGCCACGGATCGCCGAAAACCCGATGGTCGACGGATCGCGTTCGCCCGTCACGCCTTCGCGCGCGTACACGGCGCAGTCCTTCAGATTGCGCCCGAGCGCCTTCGCGATGACTTCGCCCATGCCAAGCGCGGTGCCCGAGGGCGCATCCACCTTGTGACGGTGATGCGCCTCGATGATCTCGATGTCGTAACCGGTCGCGAAATGCTTCGCCGCGAATTCCAGCAGCTTGAGCGTGACATTCACGCCGACGCTCATGTTCGGCGCGAACACAATGCCGATCTTCTCGCCGGCCCGCTTCAACTGCGCCTTCTGCTCGTCGGAGAAACCGGTCGTGCCGACGATCATCTTCACGTCATGGCGCAGCGCCGCTTCGAGATGCGCGATCGTGCCTTCGGGGCGCGTGAAGTCGATCAGGTAATCAGCGTCGGCGAACACTCGCTCGATGTCGTCGGTCAGCAGCACGCCCGTGGTCTTGCCGAGGAACGCGCCCGCGTCCTGCCCGAGCTGCGGCACGCCGGGCCGATCAAGCGCGCCGACGAGTTGCGCGTCGGGATCGTTGAGAACGGTTTCGATCAGCATCCGGCCCATGCGGCCCGATGCGCCGGCAATGGCGATCTTCATGGCAGTCTCGTGTTGAACCGCGCGCGGAACGCGCGATGAATGATGCGGGATTGCTTCGCGGGTTTGCTTAACCCCGGCCAGGCTGCTGAAGCGGCGCCGGATCGAAACGTCCGGCGCCGCTCAAGTCACGAACGGCTGACCTGCTTACTGACTTTGCTGCGGCAGATGGAACTGCGCCTGACCGCTCGCGTTGGCCGGCGCCGGCTGCGAACCCGCCGGGCCCACCGCGCTGCTGTCCGGAATGTTGATGGTCTGCGCGCGGCGCTGCAGTTGAATCTGCGAATTGCCGCCGGAATTGTTCGTGGAGCCCGGCGCGCCGCCCGAGCTCGTCGGCGCGCTGCTGTACGTGGACGAACGCTGACGCCCGGTCGGCATTTCGACCTGCGCGGTCGCGCGGTTCGCGGCCTGAGCGGCTTCCTGGTTGGCGTCGCCCGCGAAGGCGGCGGCCGCATTCGGCTGCGTGGACGGTTCGCCGACCGGCGCGGTCACCGCAGCGGTCGACGCCACTGCCGCGGACGCCGCCGCAGGCGCGGCAGGCTTCGCGACCTTGACGCCCTTGTCGCCGTCGATTTCCGCGAGCAGTTCCAGATTCGACGGCAGATTCTCGCCGCCCGACCAGCTCACGACGCGATCGCTCGCGAAGTTCACGACGAAGTCACGCTGCTGCACGACGGAAGTCGATCCGCGTTTGAAATAGAACACGTAGTCCCAGCGGTCCGCGTGGAACATGTCGGTAAGCAACGGCGTGCCGAGAAGCTGCTTCACCTGATCGCGCGACATGCCGACCTGCATCTGGCTCGCTGCTTCCTGCGAAACAAAGTTGCCCTGCACGACCGTGATCCGATACGGCGTGATGCTTTGAGCGATCTTCTGCGTGGCGCTGTCGTACGCCGAGCAGCCGGCAAGCAATGCGGCCAAGGTTGCTGCGATCACGATTCCCCGCATGCGACGGCTCTCCCTGCAATTCGATAAAGATTTTGGAAACATGTCACCTTTCACGCGATGCGCACCAAAGGCCGCGCTCTTTTCGTCCGATCCGCCCCGAAACCATACGGGATGTCGGTAATCGGAAAAACGCATTACTATGAGAACCTTGAATTGTACTCTAGGGATGCCTAGCCATGACCAATCCCGCCGATCTCAAAAATATCGGTCTCAAGGCGACCCTGCCCCGCCTCAAGATTCTCGAAATTTTTCAGCATAGTCCGGTGCGCCATCTGACCGCCGAAGACGTGTACCGAAGCCTGCTCAACGAAGAGCTGGATATCGGTCTAGCGACGGTATATCGCGTGCTCACGCAGTTCGAGCAGGCCGGCCTGCTGTCGCGTAGCAATTTCGAATCGGGCAAGGCCGTCTTCGAGCTAAACGAAGGCTCGCACCACGATCACCTCGTGTGCATCGACTGCGGCCGCGTCGAGGAGTTCTTCGATGCGGAGATCGAACGCCGCCAGCAATCGATCGCCAAGGAGCGCGGCTTCAAACTCCACGAGCATGCGCTTGCGCTGTACGGCACATGCACGAAGGAAAACTGCCCGCACCGCAAGCACTGAGCGTCGGCGCGCCGTTAAAAAAAACCGCCGTCCATCGGCTTTGATGGACGGCGGTTTCGTTTCGCCTCTACGTTTCGTTACTTGCTTCTGCGAGCGATTCGCAATTGCATTTCGATTCGCGCGACGCTCACGCAATTCACGCCGCGTGCGCCGTTTTCTCGATCAGCGTGTATCGCTCGGGCAAATCGATCTCGTCGCAGTTCGGCAAATCGCCGCCGCGATCCACGACGATGAAATCACCCGGCTTGTCGAGCACGATCAGCGGGTGGTGCCACACACCGCGCGCATAGTTCACGCCCTGCCAGCCGCGCGCGTAGAAGGCGCGCAGGCCGGCCGGATCGAACTCGCCCGCGGGCGCGACCACCACCAGATAACGCACGTCCGCGAGCGGCACGAAGGCCTGACTGCCGAGCGGATGACGCTCCATCATCGAAATGACGATCGGCTGCGGACGCGGCTGCCCGCGAAACACGTTGATGAGCGGCCGCCCGCCGGTTTCGAACCCCACTTCCACGTTCGCGAGATCGTGGAAGCGCTCGGTCGTGCCCGCGTTGATCGGAAAATGGCGCGCGCCTTCCAGTTCGATGACATCGCCGAACGGTGCGAAGGCATCGCGCGTCAGCGGTTCCAGTGTCAGCGTCTTCATTCCACCTCTCCGAAGATCCGCAGCCGCGACACGCCGCCGTCCGGATAGATGTTGAAGCGCACGTGCGTCACCGGCCCGAGCGCCGCGATCTGGCTCTCGAAGCGATGCACGTTGTCCATCGAGAGCTTCTGTTCGTCGAGCAGCACGGGCCAGAACATCGCCTGCGTGACGAGCGACTCGTCGGTGCCGCCTTCCACGCGCGCCGCCTGCAGCGAGCATCGGTCCGGATAGTTGCCCTTGAAGTGCGCGGTGTCGACCTCGATCGCGCGAATCACGCCGGGATTGGCCAGCGCGACGATCGCCCAGTCGTTGCCCGGCTCGCGCCGGCGTCGCGTTTCCCAGCCGTCGCCCATGTTCACGCCGCGCCCCGGCATCAGCATCTGTGAAGCCGGTCCGAAGTGCTGATTGTTCGCCGCGACGAGATACGCGCCGTTTTCGATCGCGGCGAGATCGAGCAGCGTGCCGCGTTCGACGCGCGCGAAATCCGTCTTCGGCTGGCCATACACACGCAGCCGCGCGATGCCGCCATCGGGATAGATGTTCACGCGCAAGTGCGTGTACGCGCGGGTGTCGCTGATCTCCAGATAGTGATGATGATTGCCCTGCAGCGTCGTCGAAGGCACGATCTCGCGCCAGTCGCCGTCTTGCTGAGGATCGGCGCTTTCGCTGAAGCACGCCTCGATGGAAGCCGCCGGCGGGAAGTTGCCGGTGAAATGACTCGTGTCGATGTCGATGCCGTGAATCACGCCCGCCCGCGCCAGCTTCACGATGCAGTAGTCGTAGCCCGTCGTGCGCTTGCGGCGCGTCTCCCAGCCGTCCATCCACTTGCCGTGCTCGTCGTACTTGCCGGGGATGAACACGGCCGGTTGCGGTTCCAGCATGCGCTCTTTCGGCGCGAAGAATTCGTCGGTGGCGAAGAGCGCCTGCGCGCCGAGGCGCGGGTCTGCGAGATTCATGTAGCGGCGGGCGAAGGCGGGAGCGTCCGCGTCGAGAATCGGGTTGGCCATTTCAATTTCCTTCAGTCGCGAAAAGTTTCAGACAGCGTGTTTCAGATCGCATGAGCGTGCTCGGCGCCGTGCACGGGTTCCGAGGTAGCCGGCACGAAGCGGTATTCGTCGTCCTGGTCGAGCACCCGCTTGGCGCGCGCCCGGTCGATGTCGTTCTCCCAAACGGCCACGACCACCGTCGCCACGCAATTGCCGATCAGATTCGTCACGGCGCGCGCAATACCCACGAACCAGTCCACCGGCAGGATCAGCACGAGGCCGAGCACGGGAATCGCGGGAATGGCGGAAAGCGTCGCGGCGAGAATCACGATCGCGGAGCCGGGAATGCCGTGCGCGCCCTTCGAGGTCACCAGCGAAACCAGCACGACGACGATCAGGTCATGCAGCGAAAGCGGCGTGTTGGTCGCCTGCGCGATGAAGATCACGGCGAGCGTCAGATAGATGGAGAAGCCGTCGAGATTGAACGAGTAGCCGGTCGGGATCACGAGGCCGACGGTCGAATCCTTGACGCCCATCCATTCGAGCTTGCGCATGATCTGCGGCAGCACGGCGTCCGACGACGCGGTGCCGAGCACGATCGACAGTTCTTCACGCAGATAACGCACGAGCTTGAAGATGGAGAAGCCCGAGAGCCGCATCACGACGCCCAGCACGACGAACACGAACAGGAAGCAGCTCGCGTAGAACACGATCACGAGCATGCCGAGCTGCTTCAGCGACGCGACGCCGTACTGGCCGGTCGTGAAGGCGATCGCGCCGAGCACGCCGAGCGGCGCGAGCTTGATGATGAAGGCCATGATGCGGAAGAACACGCCCGACAGTTCGTCGATGAAAACCGTCACGCGCTGCGCCTTGTCGCCGAGCAGCGAGAGCGCCGAGCCGAACAGTACGGCGAACACGAGGACCTGCAGGATGTCACCCTTCGCGAACGCGTCGATGGCGGTGTCAGGGATGATCTTCAGCAGGAAGCCCGCGGTGTCCTTCAGGCTCTTCGCGTGCTCCGTGTACGTCGCAAGCGATGCCGCATCGAGCGTGTGCAGGTCGATGTTCATGCCGACGCCCGGGCGCGTGATCCACGCGAGGATCGCGCCGATGGTCAGCGCCAGCGTGGTCATAATTTCGAAGTAGACCACCGCCTTCAGCCCGACGCGCCCGACTTTCTTCAGATCGCCCGCGTTCGCCATGCCGCTCACGACGACGCAGAACACGATCGGCGCGATCACCATCTTGATGAGCTTCAGAAAGCCATCGCCCAATGGCCGCAACGACTGGCCGAAATGCGGAAACAGCGCCCCCACCACGACGCCTATGACCAACGCGATCATCACCCTGCCGAACAGCGAATTCAGGAATCTCGACACGACCGTCTCCTCGTGTAATGTCTCAGGACCAGAGCAACTGTTCCGACTGGTCGGACCAGTGCTGTGATTGGGAATATTAGAAAGTCGATATACCGCCGTCAAGGAACCGTTCGTACCGGTTTACCCTGCTCCGGGCAGGCACGAAAATGGATGCAAAGAAGATGCGAAAACGGTCGTGCACACGTCTGCCCGGCACGCGCATACAATGGCGGTCAGACCGGCCAATACAGCTTTCTTCCTATGAAAAACGTTCCGCACACCGTGACCGATGCCGCGATCGCGACCATTCGCGAACGCATCGAATCGAGCGTCTATCCCGTGGGAAGCCTGTTGCCCGCGCAGCGGCAGTTATCGGAGGAACTGGCGATCAGCCGGGCTTCGCTGCGCGAGGCGCTGTCGACGCTGGAAGCGCTCGGCATGCTGCATATCCGGCCCGGCAAGGGCGTGTATGTCAGCAGCGCTCAGGCGAGCACCGCGCATCCCTGGCGTTTCGCGGATCAGGCGTCGCTACCTGACACGTATCAGATGCGCTTCGCGCTGGAAGGATTCGTCGCGCGGCTCGCGGCGCATTCCATCGGCGATGCGGACATCGACTGGCTCGACGACAACCTCGGTTCACTGCACGGCGCATTGATGGAATCCGCGCTGGAAGAAGCCGCGCAACTCGACTTCGCGTTCCACATGCGCATCGTGAGTCTCGCGGGTAACGCGGCCATCGAATCCATTCTGCGCGGCAGCGCCGACATCATGAAGGAGAGCCAGCGCCTGCCGTTTTATCGGCGTGAGCTGGTGTTGTCGACGTATCACGAGCACGCCGTGATCATCGAAGCGCTAAAGGCGCGCGACGGCGAAAAGGCTGGGCGCGCGATCGAGGGGCACATCGTCAACGCGGCGCAGCGCGCGGGTGTGCATTTTCCGATTCCGCACAAGTAAAGCGCGGCACTTCCCGGCGCGTTCGCAGTCTCAGCAAGGGCCGTGCGTGATGGAGTTTTCTATCCGCTTGCGTCGCCCTGCAATTGGCGAACATCAAGAGGAGCCGCGTCGATGGACATGCAACAACTCGTATCGGAATTTCTGGCGTCGGAGCACGGCGCGCAGGCCACGCAAGCGCTGACCGATCAGGGCTTCAGCACCGAAGACAGCCAGCAGATGCTCGGCACCGCAGCGGAAACCGCGCACGCGCATGCCGAGGAGCAGAACGCAGGTCTCATGGGGAATCATCCCGGGAAGAGTTTTTTTGCTGCGTTCGCCGCCGGGCTCGTGCGCGGCGACGGCTTCCTGAAATCGATGGAGGAAGGCGGAGAAGGCATTCTGACGGGACGCATCGCCGAGTCGATTGCCGCGCGCATGGGCATCGACCCCGGCACGGCATCGACGGTCGCGGCGGCAGCGACGCCTTACGTCGTCGCGTTCCTGCGCGAGAAGCTGGCGTAACGCCACTGTGCGCGTAGAAAAAAACAAAGCCGCTCCAAGGAGCGGCTTTGTTCATTTCGAGAGGCTGGTGAAACTTACTTCGCGTTCGCCAGCGCCACAGCCGTATCCAGCATGCGGTTCGAGAAGCCCCACTCGTTGTCGTACCAGCTCGACACCTTCACGAGACGGCCCGACACCTTGGTCAGCGTCGAATCGAACGTCGACGAAGCCGGGTTGTGGTTGTAGTCGATCGACACCAGCGGCGCGTCGTTGTAGCCGAGCACGCCCTTCAGTTCGCCTTCCGACGCATCCTTCATGATCTTGTTGATTTCCTCGACTGTCGTGTCGCGCGCGGCGATGAACGACAGATCGACGACCGACACGTTGATCGTCGGGACGCGGATAGCGTAACCATCCAGCTTGCCGTTCAGTTCCGGCAGCACGAGACCGACCGCGGAAGCCGCGCCCGTCTTCGTCGGGATCTGGCTGTGCGTGGCCGAGCGCGCGCGGCGCAGGTCTTCGTGATACACGTCGGTCAGAACCTGGTCGTTCGTGTACGCGTGGATCGTGGTCATCAGACCGTTCACCAGACCGATCTTGTCGTTCAGCGGCTTGACGAGCGGCGCGAGGCAGTTCGTCGTGCACGATGCGTTCGAGATGACCGTGTCGGAAGCCTTCAGCACGTTGTGGTTCACGCCGTACACAACGGTCGCGTCCACGTCCTTGCCGCCCGGCGCCGAGATGATGACCTTCTTCGCACCGCCCTTGATGTGCGCGCTGGCCTTTTCCTTCGTCGTGAAGAAGCCCGTGCACTCCAGCACCACGTCGACCTTCAGCTCGCCCCACGGCAGTTCAGCCGGGTTGCGGTTGGCCAGCACGCGGATCTTGTCGCCGTTGACGACGAGGTAATCGCCGTCCACCGACACTTGGCCCGGAAACTTGCCGTGCGCCGTGTCGTATTGCGTCAGGTGCGCGTTGGTCTTGGCGTCGCCGAGATCGTTGATGGCGACGATCTCGATATCGTGCTTCTTGCCGTTTTCGTAGAAAGCGCGCAACGTGTTGCGGCCGATCCGGCCGTAGCCGTTGATTGCAACGCGAATCGTCATGGTCTATCTCCTGATGGCTAAAAAAACTGGGGCTTGCTGACGTCAGTACTTACGCGGCGAGAACGGACTTCGCGGTATTGACGACGTTCTCCACCGTGAAGCCGAAGTGCTTGAACAGCGCGCCCGCCGGAGCCGATTCGCCGAACGTGTCGATACCGACCACGCCGCCTTCCAGGCCCACGTACTTGCGCCAGAAATCCGTCACGCCCGCCTCGATCGCCACGCGCGCCACGCCCTTCGGCAGCACGCGCTCGCGGTATTCGGCGTCCTGCTTGTCGAACACGTTCGTGCAGGGCATCGACACGACGCGCGCGCCGATGCCTTCTTTCGCCAGCGCCTCGACCGCTTCCATCGCGAGCTGCACTTCCGAGCCGGTCGCGATGAGGATGATCTTGCGCGCGGGAATGTCGTCGTTCCAGTCGCGCAGCACGTAGCCGCCCTTCGCGACGTTCGCGATCTGGAGATCGTTGCGCGCGGAGAATTGCAGGTTCTGGCGGCTGAAGATCAGCGTCGACGGACCGTTGTGCGCGATCGAATGCGTCCACGCGACGGCCGTTTCGACCGTATCGGCCGGACGCCACGTCTGCAGGTTCGGGATCAGGCGCAGGCTGGACACGTGTTCGATCGACTGGTGCGTCGGGCCGTCTTCACCGAGGCCGATGGAGTCGTGCGTGAACACGAAGATTGAGCGCGACTTCATCAGCGCGGCGACGCGAATCGCGTTGCGGCTGTAGTCCGAGAACGTCAGGAACGTGCCGCCGAACGGACGATAGCCGCCATGCAGCGCGATGCCGTTGATGGCCGCCGACATGCCGAACTCGCGCACGCCGTAGTTGATGTGATTGCCCCACTGGATGCCGGCGTGGTCCGGGTTCGCGTTTTCCGCGTCGCCCGCCGCGCGCACCGGCTTCGATGCCTTCCAGTTGGTGAGGTTGGAACCCGTCAGGTCAGCCGAACCGCCGAGCAGTTCCGGCAGCGCCGCAGCGAGACCTTCGATGGTGTTCTGCGATGCCTTGCGCGTCGCGACGGTTTCGGCCTTCTGATTCGCGTCCTCGATGATCTTGGCGGCAGCTTCCGCCCAGTTCGCGGGCAGCTCGCCGCTCATGCGGCGCGTGAATTCGGCCGCTTCCGCAGCGTACTTCGCCTTATATGCATCGAACGCCTTGTTCCATTCGCCCTCGGCGTGCGTGCCCTGTTCCTTCGCGCTCCACGCCGCATACACTTCCTGCGGAATCTCGAACGGACCGAAATTCCAGCCGATGGCCGCGCGCGTCGCGGCGATTTCCTTGTCGCCGAGCGGCGCGCCGTGCGCGTCGTGACCGCCCGCCTTGGTCGGCGCGCCCTTGCCAATGACCGTGCGGCAGCAGATCAGCGTGGGCTTGTCCGACTTCTTCGCCTGCGCGATGGCTGCGTCGACCGCATCGACGTTGTGACCGTCCACCGCGCGGATCACGTTCCAGCCGTACGCTTCGAAGCGCTTCGGCGTGTCGTCGTGGAACCAGTGCTCGACGTGACCGTCAATCGAAATGCCGTTGTCGTCCCACAGCGCGATCAGCTTGTTCAGCTTGAGCGTGCCGGCGAGGGAGCAGACTTCGTGCGAGATGCCTTCCATCAGGCAGCCGTCGCCGAGAAACGCGTACGTGTAGTGATCGACGATCTTCGCGTCGGCCTTGTTGAATTCGGCGGCGAGCAGCGCTTCGGCGAGCGCCATGCCGACCGCATTGCCGATGCCCTGGCCGAGCGGGCCGGTCGTCGTCTCGACGCCCGCCGTCATGCCGTATTCCGGATGGCCCGGCGTCTTCGAATGCAACTGGCGGAAATTCTTCAGTTCGCTCATCGGCAGGTCGTAGCCGGTGAGGTGCAGCAGCGAGTACAGCAACATGGAACCGTGACCGTTCGACAGAACGAAACGGTCGCGGTCGAACCAGTGCGGGTTCACCGGGTTGTGCTTCAGATGGCGCGACCACAGCGCGACGCCGATTTCCGCCATGCCCATCGGCATGCCGGGATGGCCGGAGTTGGCTTGTTGAACGGCGTCCATGGCAAGCGCGCGGATTGCGTTGGCCATGAGGGCGGTCTGGCTGGAGGTCGGGATCGTCATGTCGAGTCTGGGCAGGTGCTGAAATGATCCGCGGTGCTTCTCATGCAGTACTTCTCACTCGCGCCGGACCCGCTGGGAATCACGCTCTCAGGACCGGAACGACGAGAAACGACGAGGATCGGAAGGCCGTCATTCTAACAGACCGGTCCGATTGAAACGCGGCCGAAAGCCAGCGGATCGCTTGGAGCCGGCGGTCCCGGGGCGCGGGCATGTTCCGTGCAAAACCCGCTGCGGCGCGTTCGCGCAAAGCTTTCGCGCGACCCTGCGGAACCTGTCTCGCAACCGGTACAACCGTGTCCCGATACGGTGACAACCCGCCGTGACAACCCGTGACAGTACACGGTATTGCACGCCGTCAGCGGACGTTCATCCGGCGAAATCCGTCCGATGCTCCGAGGCGCCGCGAAGTTTCGCAAGTTTCCTGCCGAGCCATTGATCGTACGGCTTCGTGGCAAAATGTTTCTCAACTTGCAGCAAAGGCTTGAAGGAGTGCTTTCGATGACCGACCCTCGTCCCGCCGACGTGCCCTGGCTGACTCCCTACCTCACGGTGCGCGATGCACGTGTGAGCATCTCGTTCTACGAAAAGGCGCTAGGCTTCGTGGTGCGCGACAGCGTGAACGACGATGGCACGATCATCCACGTAGAGATGACGTATCGGGGGCAACTGATCGTGATGTTCGCGCCAGAAGGCGCGTACGGCTCGCAGGCGCGCACGCCGAAGAGCGCAGGACAGATGGCGCCGCAATCGTTCTATCTTTACGTGGACGACGTCGACACCACGTTCCAGCAGGCGCTCGCGGTCGGCGCGAAGGCGCTCATCGAGCCACAGGACCAGTTCTGGGGCGACCGTTTCGCGCAGATCGAAGACCCGGACGGCTATCGCTGGGCGATCGCGCGGCATCTGCGCTGAAGCGTCGCGCCGCCGTCTCGCAACATCACTATCCGCGGATCGAGTATCCGCGATCGATTACCCATGCCACGTTTTCATGTCGATTGCCCGCTTTTCGTGGGTCAAACCCTCACGCTTCCCGACGACGTCGTGCGCCACGTGCACGTCCTGCGCCTGCAGACGGGCGATCCGGTCACGCTCTTCGACGGCCGCGGCGGTGAATATCGCGGCGTGCTCGTCGATATCGCGAAACGCTCGGCGAGCGCGCGCCTCGACGAACACAGCGATCGCGAAGCGGAGCCGCCCTACCGCGTGACGCTTGCGCAGGGCATCGCGGGCGGCGACAAGATGGACTGGCTCATCGAGAAAGCGGTGGAGCTGGGCGTGGCGGGCATCGCACCGATCACGGCCGAACGAGGCGTCGTGCGGCTGGCCGGCGAGCGCGCGGTGCGCCGTCAGGCGCACTGGCAGGCGCTCACGCGCGCGGCCTGCGAGCAGTGCGGGCGTAATCGCGTGCCCGATGTCGCGCCGCCGCGCGACCTAAACGCGTGGCTCACCGATCTTCCGGCCGCAGCCGATGGCGAACTGCGCCTGCTGCTCTCCCCGCGCGCCGAAGTGAGCTTCGCGTCCCTGCCCGCCGATCCGCCGTGCGGCCCGGTCACCCTGTTGATCGGCCCGGAAGCCGGCTTCTCCCCCGCCGAGGAACAGGCGATCATCGCTAACGGATTCGCCGCGCTCGGTCTCGGCCCGCGCGTGCTGCGCACCGAGACGGCAGGCGTCGCGGTGCTCGCGGCGCTGGCGGCGCGCTGGGGCGGCTGGTAATCGGTCGATCTGCGCGACGCAAATGAAAACAGCCCGATGGCCGCGCCTTTCGGCTACATCCATCGGGCTGCTGCAAGCTCGTGGCCGAAGCGCGCGGGTCAGGCGAAAGAATAGAACACGCGGAACGCCACGCGCCGCTCCGCCCAGAATTCCGCCGCGTCGCGGAACACGTCGAGCAGCACTTCGCGGCCTTCCTTGTCGAATTTCTGCGCGATGGGCAGTTGTTCCAGCACGATCACGAAACCCGGCTGCGAGCCCGACTTGTGGACGAGATCGGTGAGCGAATCGTAGAGCGCGTCGTAGTTCTTGCCGAAATGCTTGGGAAAAAGGAACGATGTAGCGATCGTCTCCAGCACTTCCTGCTTGCTCTGCGCCTGACCGAGGTAGGCGTAGAGGAAATGCTGGCCGAGCCGGTTGGCCTCGTCCGCCAGATCCTGCACGCGAAACGCGCGGATCGACTGGACGATGTTCGGCCGCACGGTGGCGAACATCGCTTCCGGATCGTCTTGCGGATGGGACTCGTCGGATCTGGTCTCGTCGTCGGGTCTGTTGTCGTGTTCTGTCATGCGTAGCCGCAATACTCGCTGGAACAGGTTGCCATCGCCGGTGGCGAAAAGATCACTCGCGACGCTGTGGTCGTGCGCGTAGATGTTGTCGCTCATTCCGTTAATCCCGTGGTTAATCCGCAATACGTTTGAAACTGGAGTAGTGGTCGTCCGAGTAGTAGCAATCGCCGATCTGCCTGCGCGGTCCACCGCAAACGATCCGGCGCGCGCCGCGATCCCGCGCGCGCGGCGTGGGAACGGTGTATTCGTGGTAGTAGCCGCGTGGATGACGCGGAAGCAAACGCTCGCGATTGCCGAACACGACGCCGTCCTTTTCGTATGGGAAAGGGCCGCCCGCTTCGATCAGCCGCAAGGTCGCGGCCGCCTGCTTGGGCAACTGCGCGATGTGGACAAGGGCCAGTCCGTCCCGTTCCTGCCTGGCGGTTTCGTCCGGTTGCCGCACTTGGGCTTGCTGGACGGTTTGCGCAGGCGGGGCCGCGGCCGGGCTCGCCGAGGCAACCGGTTCCGGAACGCCGCTGCGAGGCTCGTCCTTGCCGCACGCGCCCAGAATGACGCTCAAGGCGACGATGCAGGAAAAAGTCCTCGCACATTTCACCAAGCGGTTGTCCTCGCGCTACACCAGAATTCGACGACCATGAAAGATGTAAGGGTATCGCTAATGACAGAGCGAAGCAACGTTCCACGGAAAATCGGAAATTTTTTCGCAATGTAGGCGAAGCAGGAATTTCCTGAAGACGCTTCCCACCTTCCAATTAGCCTAAATCTGAGAGATTTTTATCTCTCACAGGATAATAATTGGATCCGTAAGATCTCGAAGCCTCTGGATGAGACGCCTCGCTCGTCGCCAGCTTCACGGCAGCGCGCTTATGCCGAATGGTCTTGCATTTTGCGGGTAAGGCAATGATCTGCGTTGCTTTTCTCGGGCGTGCCGTGCAAACGCGGCACGCTTTTTTTTGCCCGTACAAAAAGAAAACGCGGCGGGATCAACCCGCCGCGCTTCATCTCGCCTGCGGCCTGGATCAGCGCGCCGCCGACGCGTCCGCCACCAGCAACGCCGTCATGTTGACGATCCGCCGCACCGTCGCCGACGAGGTCAGCACGTGAACCGGCTTGGCCGCGCCGAGCAGGATCGGCCCGATCGCGATGCCGCTGCCCGCCGCCGTCTTCAGCAGGTTGTACGAGATGTTGGCCGCATCGATGTTCGGCAGGATCAGCAGGTTCGCGTCGCCTTCGAGCGTGGACTCGGGCAGCACTTCCTTGCGCAGACGCGAATCCAGCGCCACGTCGCCGTGCATTTCGCCGTCCACGTCGAGATCCGGCGCGCGTTCCCTGAGGATCGCCAGCACGTCGCGCATCTTCTGCGCGGTCGGCGCGTTGCTCGTGCCGAAGTTCGAATGCGACAAGAGCGCGATCTTCGGCACGATGCCGAAGCGCTTCACTTCTTCCGCCGCCATGATCGTGATCTCGGCGAGCTGCTCGGGCGTCGGGTCGACGTTCACGTGCGTATCGACCAGGAAAATCTGGCGGCCCGGCAACACCAGCGCGTTCATCGCCGCGTAGACCTTCGCGCCTTCCTTCTTGCCGATCACCTGATCGATGAAGTGGAGATGACGATGCGTCGTGCTCACCGTGCCGCAGATCATGCCGTCGGCTTCGCCCTTCTGCACCAGCATCGCGCCGATCAGCGTCGTGCGGCGGCGCATTTCGAGCTTCGCCATCTGCTGGCTGATGCCCTTGCGCGCCATCATCTTCGCGTAGGCCTGCCAGAAATCGCGGTAACGCTCGTCGTGATCGGTATCGACGACGGTGAAATCCGTGCCCGGATTGAGACGCAGACCGAATTTCTGAATGCGCTGCTCGATGACCGCCGGACGGCCGATGAGAATCGGCTTGGCGATTTTTTCATCGACGGCGATCTGCACCGCACGCAGCACGCGCTCTTCCTCGCCCTCGGCGAACACGATGCGCTTCTTCTCCGGCTCCACGCTGCGCGCGAGCTGGAACACCGGCTTCATGGTCGTGCCGCTGTGATAGACGAACTGTTGCAGATGCTGTTCGTACGCTTCCATGTCCTCGATCGGACGCGTCGCCACGCCGCAGTCCATCGCGGCCTTCGCGACAGCCGGCGCGATCTTCACGATCAGGCGCGGATCGAACGGCTTCGGAATCAGATACTCAGGACCGAAGGACAGATCCTGAATGCCATAGGCCGTCGCGACGATATCGCTCTGCTCCTGACGCGCGAGTTCCGCGATCGCGTTCACGGCCGCGATCTCCATTTCCTTCGTGATGACGGTCGCGCCGACATCCAGCGCGCCGCGGAAGATGAACGGGAAGCACAGAACGTTGTTGACCTGATTCGGATAATCCGTGCGGCCCGTGGCGAGCACCGCGTCCGGACGCACTTCGAGCGCGAGTTCCGGCAGGATTTCAGGCGTCGGGTTGGCGAGGGCGAGGATCAGCGGCTTGGCGGCCATCTGCTTGACCATGTCCTGCTTGAGCACGCCGCCGGCGGACAGGCCGAGGAACACGTCCGCGCCTTCGATCACCTCGGCGAGCGTGCGCGCGCTGGTTTCGCGGGCGAACAGTTCCTTGTCCGGGTCCATCAGTTCCGTGCGGCCCTTGTAGACCACGCCGGCCAGATCCGTCACGAAAATGTTCTCGCGCTTCATGCCGAGATCGACGAGCAGGTTCAGGCAGGCGAGCGCCGCCGCGCCCGCGCCGGACGCGACCAGCTTCACTTCGCCGATGTCCTTGCCGACCACCTTCAGACCATTGGTGATCGCCGCCGCGACGACGATGGCCGTGCCGTGCTGGTCATCGTGGAAGACCGGAATCTTCATTCGCTTGCGCGCCTCACGTTCGACGATGAAGCAATCCGGCGCCTTGATGTCTTCCAGATTGATGCCGCCGAAGGTCGGTTCGAGCGCGGCGATCACGTCGACGAGCTTGTGCGGATCGGTTTCGTTCAGCTCGATATCGAACACGTCGATGCCGGCGAACTTCTTGAACAGCACGGCCTTGCCTTCCATCACCGGCTTGGACGCGAGCGGGCCGATATTGCCGAGGCCCAGCACGGCCGTGCCATTCGACACGACGCCGACGAGATTGCTGCGCGCGGTGAAGCGCGCGGCGTTCAGCGGATCTTCGACGATCGCCTCGCACGCGAACGCGACGCCCGGCGAGTAAGCGAGCGCGAGGTCGCGCTGGTTGATCATCTGCTTCGTGGGCGCGATCTGGATCTTCCCGGGAACCGGGAATTCGTGATAGTCGAGCGCGGCTTCGCGCAGCTTGGTATTGGCGTCGGAGGTCGTCATAAGGCGGGCTAGCAGTGCGGGATTTAGAATGGAGATTCGAACGCATTGTAGCGCCAATCGGGGACCGTTTCGGACCGCGGTCCGTGCATTTAGGCTACAAGTGCCATGACTGGAAAACGGCTGATCCCCCTGCCGGACAAGGCTCACGGGGCATCGATCGATTTTTTCGAGACACGACGCGGGCGTCTTCGAGCTTCTTTCGAAGCGTTCCGCTTTCATCTTGCAGCGCACAAGAAAACGATTTTTCGCCGACGATGCTCTCCGAGTTTTCCTTGATCGACCGCTTCTTCGCCCGCCGCGCGACGGCGCCCGCGCCTCGTCATGACGATGCCGCAGCAAGACCGCTCGGCATTGGCGACGACTGCGCGCTGATCGCGCCGCCCGCCGGGCACCAGCTCGCCATTTCGACGGACATGCTGGTCGAAGGCCGCCACTTCTTCCCCGATGTCGATCCTTATGCGCTCGGCCATAAATCGCTGGCGGTGAACCTGTCCGATCTCGCCGCGATGGGCGCCGCGCCGCACGCGTTCACGCTTGCGCTCGCGTTGCCGCGTGCGGACGAGGCGTGGCTCGAAGCGTTCAGCAATGGCCTCTTCGACCTCGCGCAGCGCTTCGATTGCGCGCTCGTGGGCGGCGACACGACGAGCGGGCCGCTCAACATCTGCATCACGGTATTCGGGGACGTGCCGTACGGCGCGGCTCTGCGACGAGATGCCGCAATGCCCGGCGACGACATCTACGTGTCCGGCACCCTGGGCGACGCGCGTGCAGGTCTTGGCGCGATTCGCGGCGAATGGCATGCGGCCGAAGGCGCCGAATGGCGGCGCGCGCTGGAATTCCCCGAACCGCGCGTCGCGCTGGGTCTCGCGTTGCGCGGCGTCGCGCGCGCGGCGCTCGATATCTCCGACGGCCTCGCCGGTGATCTGATGCACATCCTCAAGCGCTCCGGCGCGCGCGCCATCGTCGATGCCGACGCGGTGCCGTGCTCGGAGGCCGTGCGCGCGCTGCCCGAGTCCGCGCGCCGCCAGTGCACGCTCGCGGGCGGCGACGACTACGAGCTCTGTTTCACCGCGCCGCCGTCGGCGCGAGACACGCTCGCGGATATCGCGATACGCGTGCAAGTGCCGCTCACGCGCATCGGTACAATCGAATCATCCGGTGCGCCGGGAATCGCCTGGCGCGATGCCTCGGGCGCACCGCTCTCCCTGATGTTGCAAGGCTTCGACCATTTCCATGCAGACTGACCCCACGCTTGCGGCCAACCCGGACGCGCCGCGCGCCAAGCCGGACGCGCCGCGCGCCAAGCCGCGCCGCGCCAGCGCGCGCTTCATGCTCACCCATCCGCTCCACATTCTTTCGCTCGGCTTCGGCAGCGGGCTGTCGCCGGTTGCGCCCGGAACGGCCGGCACGCTGTTCGCATGGGCGTCGTTCGTCGCGCTCAATCCGCATCTGACGGTCGCGGAATGGGGCGCGCTGATCGTCGTCGGCTTCATCGCCGGATGCTGGTTCACCGGCTTCACCGCCAAGAAGATGGGCATCGACGATCCGTCGCCGGTGGTGTGGGACGAGATCGTCGCGTTCTGGCTGGTGCTGCTGCTCGTTACGCCAGCCACGTTCACCGGGCAGTTGTGGGCGTTCATCGTGTTCCGCTTCTTCGACATGGTGAAACCGCCGCCCATCCGCTATTTCGACCGCCGTTTGAAAGGCGGTTTCGGCATCATGTTCGATGATCTCGTCGCGGCGTTCTTCTCGCTGCTCGTGATCGCCCTGTGGCGCACGACCGTCTGACTTTCGTCCCTCGATTTTCGACCCTACTCGCAGAGAAACCGTCATGCCAACCGACACCGTGGTTCACCAGCTTGCGATTCGAGTCGGCAACAAGCTGCGCGACGAACGGCTGATGCTCGCAACCGCCGAATCGTGCACGGGCGGCATGGTCGCCGCCGCGATCACGGATATTGCCGGCAGCAGCGCGTGGTTCGAGCGCGGCTTTGTCACCTATTCGAATCTGGCCAAGACGGAAATGATCGGCGTGCCCGCCGCGACGATCGAGCAGCATGGCGCGGTGAGCGAACTCGTCGCGCGCGCGATGGCCGAGGGCGCGCTGCGCAACAGCCGCGCGCAGGTGTCGGTGTCGATCACAGGAGTTGCAGGCCCGGCGGGCGGCAGCGAGGCGAAGCCGGTCGGAACGGTGTGCTTCGGATGGAGCAACCGTCTGCATACCGGCGTCGAGACGCAGCATTTCAAGGGCGACCGCGAGCAGGTGCGCACGCAGGCCGCGACCCATGCGCTGCGCAAGCTACTGGAGTTTCTGGATCAGCGCGAGCGGTGAGCCCGCGCCTTCTCTTTCACCGATATTGATTGATCGAATCGCGCGTCTTCTTGGCCGCGTCGGCGGCGGCTTGCGCGTAATCGTCGCCCTTGCCCGCGTAGATGATCGCGCGCGACGAGTTGATCAGCATGCCCGCGCCGTTGGCAGTGCGGCCCGCGCGCACCGTCGCCTCGACATCGCCGCCTTGCGCGCCGATGCCCGGAATCAGCAGCGGCATGTCGCCGACGATTCCCCGCACCGTTTCGATTTCCTTCGGGAACGTCGCGCCGACGACCAGACCGAGCTGGCCGCTCGCGTTCCACTTCTGCGCCGCGAGCGACGCGACCACCTGATACAGCGGCTTGCCGTCGGTCGTCAGGAACTGCAGATCGGAGCCGCCCGGGTTCGACGTGCGGCACAGCACGATCACGCCCTTTCCTTCGTGCGCGAGATACGGCTCGATCGAATCGAAGCCCATGTACGGATTGACCGTCACCGCGTCGGCCCGGTAGCGCTCGAAAGCTTCCTTGGCGTACTGCTCGGCCGTGCTGCCGATATCGCCGCGCTTGGCGTCGAGAATCACCGGAATGCCGGGATGTTGCTCATGAATGTGCGCAATCAGCGCTTCAAGCTGATCTTCCGCGCGATGCGCCGCGAAGTACGCGATCTGCGGCTTGAACGACGACGCGTACGGCGCGGTCGCATCGACGATGGTTTTGCAGAATTCGAAGATCGCGTCGGCGCGGCCTTTCAATGCGCCGGGAAACTTCGCCGGCTCGGGATCGAGGCCGACGCACAGCAGCGATTGCGTGCGCGTCCACGCGGCGTTGAGAGATTCGATGAAGGACATGGCGGGGAAGTCTGTGAGAACGTCGATGCCACGCATTTTAACGTGCGTGGCATCGGTTCCCGGGTCGGCGTCAGCGCGACGCGTTTCTCGCGCGCGCCTTCGCGCCTGCCCGCGTGCGCGGCCGTCCACGCCGCGCCGCTTCGCCGGTGCGCTCGACCGTGAAGCGGAATTCGCGCGACAAACGCTCGCCCGGCGCGAGCACAGTCATGCCGTGCGCTTCGCCGCCGCCCGGCAGATTCACCGCGTTGATCGGGTGATCGACCGGTTCGAAGCAGAAGAAATCCTCGCCGGGCGGCGCGTAAAGCACGTAGTAATCCGTGTCCGCCGCGATCGTCAGCGACAGCCGCCGGGCCGGCCACAGCACGCTCGTGCGGCCGCTCCATCCGGTGAACGCGTTGTTCACCATTTCCGACGGCATCGGATACGCAACGCCGAATTGCCATGCGGGCGGCGTCGGCACGTGGCGCACCGGCAGCCAGTCATCGCCGCAGAGCCACACGCCGCCCGCCGCCGCCGAAAGCTCCGTGTCCGGCTCGCGCATCAGGAACGGATGCAGCCCAAGGCCGAAGGGCAGCGCTTCGTCGCCGGTGTTCTGCACGTCGAGCGTGACGACGAGCGTCGCTTCGTCGAGCGTGCAGGTCTGCGCTGCGCGGAACGAATACGGCTTGCCGGCGTTGCGTTCGAGCGTCATGCGCACGCGCCCCGCCTCTTCCTCGGCCACGGTCCATGCATCGAGCCAGCCGTCGCCATGCAGCGGCAGCGGTTCGCCAGCGCGATTGCATGGCACGTCGATCGCGCGTCCGGAAAATTCGAATCGGCCATTGCCGATGCGGTTCGAATACGGCAGCAGCGGATAACACGCGAGCTGGTTCGGATCGGTATTCGGACCGGGATCGGCGCAGGGCCGGAAGATCGGCACGAGCGCGCCTTCGTGACGCCAGTCGAAACGCGTGATGCCGCCGCCGAGCGCGGGCGCGAGTTCCAGCCGCAGATGCGCGTTGGCGAGCGTCACGCAGCCATTGGCGCTGGCCCCGCCAATGGCGACGACCGCGGTGCTCGGACCGGGGCGTATCGGCGGTTCGGCCGCGGCGGCCAGCCTCGAGCGGCGAGCGTTCGCCTGAGCCGTGGTGGTCGATGCAGGATTCGGTCTTTGCTCTGTGCGCGCAACAGCCATGACTCGTGCTCCATCGAGAGGCGAAAAACCCGGCGCGGCCGGGACGTGTCGGGTGGCGCGTCGAGCGCGCGCCGCCTCGTTGTTTTTTCCTTACGCCTTGCCCGCGAATACGGCTTCGGCGAGGCCGCGCGCGCCGGGCGTCGCGACGAACACGCCGCCCGCGTGCACATCGCTTTTGAGCGCGGCATCGTCCAGACCGATGCGCGCGCTCGTCACATACAGCGTGCCGAAGTCCGCGCCGCCGAATGCGGCGCAACTCGGCTGCGCGGTCGGCACGTCGATGCGCGCCGTCTCGCGTCCATCGGGAGCGTAGCGCACGACGCGCGCGCCGCCCCACTGCGCGTTCCACAGGCCGCCTTCGGCATCGACTATGGAACCGTCCGGCACGCCGGTCGCATCGCTCAGTTCGACGAATACGCGGTCATTGGCGAAGCTCGCATAGTCGCACGCGCGGATCTGGCGTGTAGGCGAATCGCAGTAATACATCGTCGCGCCGTCGGGCGAAAAGCCGATGCTGTTCGAGATCGCGCAATCGCCGAGCGGCAGCCGTTCGAGCGAAAGATCGGCGTTCAGCCGATAGAAGCCGCCGATCGCTTCGGCATCGTCCACATCGTGCTTCGTGCCGAACACGAAGCGGCCCTGCCGATCGCAGCGGCCATCGTTGAGCCGCGTGGGCAGATCGGCTTCGACTTCCATGATGGTTTCGATGTTGCCCGTGGCGATCTCGTAGAACGCGAGCCGCGATGCGAGACCGAGCAGCAGAAAGCGCGCATCGGCGCAGGGCGTGAAGCAGGCAAGGCGCTCGGGCATGTCGAAGGATGCGCTTTTGCCGTCGCGCGGATCGTGGCGCCAGAGCTTTTTGCCTTCGATGTCGGTCCACCAGAATGCGCCGCTCGCGGCACACCACGTCGCGCCTTCGCCGAGCGAGCACTGGGAATCGATCAGCAGCGTGGCGTTCATGCCCATCCTCCGTCGACGATCATGTCCTGCGCGGTGATCATGCTGCTGTCGTCCGAGGCGAGGAACAGCGCCGCGCGCGCGAGATGCACGGGCAGCAGCTCCCCGTCGATGCACTGGCCTTGCTTGATGGCTTCCTTGCCGGCGTCGTCGAGCCACAGGCGCTTTTGCTTTTCCGTCATGACCCAGCCGGGCACGAGCGTGTTCACACGAATGCCAAACTTGCCGAGGTCGCGCGCGAGGCCGCGCGTCATACCTTGCACGGCGGATTTCGACGTCGTGTAGACGGGGAAGTTGCCTTGCTTGAGCATCCAGCTGATCGAGCCGAGATTGATGATCGAGCCGCCGCCCGCCCGCTTCATGTCGGCGATCACGGCCTGAGCCGCGAAGAACTGGTGACGGATGTTGACCGCGATGCCCGCATCGTAGGACTCGGGCGTGACGTCTTCGATCGCGTGGCGTTTGTCGTTGGCGGCGTTGTTGACGAGCACGCCGATCGGGCCGAATGCCGCTCGCACGTCTTCAATGCCGTTTCGCAGGGCGTCGATGTCGGTCAGGTCGACGTTGAGAAACATCGGGCGCGTCTGGTTTGGCTGCAAGGCTGCGCCGAGCCGGTCTGCCAGCGCTTCGCCCGCGTTCGTGTCGATGTCGAAGAACGCGACCTTCGAGCCTTGATCGAAGAAGTGTTCGACGAAGCCCTCGCCGATGCCGGTGGCGCCGCCGGTGATCAGCACGGTTTTGCCTTCCAGGCTGGGGTAGCGGGCTAGTTTCGGTGCTATTGCCATTGGTTGTCTCTTTGCTTTTGATTTGCGCGTGGGCTTCCACGAGAAGCCCACGCGCGCCCCAAACCCATCAATCCCGCGATCCGCGATTCTTCAACTGATCGAGCAGCACAGCAGCCAGCAGAATCGCCCCACGAACAAGGTACTGATAGAACGCATCGATATTCAAAAGATTCATGACGTTCTCGACGGTGCCCATGATCAGCACCCCGATCACGACGCCCGAGATCGTAGCCCTTCCGCCCAGCAACGAAACCCCGCCGAGCACGCAAGCCGAGATCACGTTCAGCTCGAAGCCCTGAGCCGCATTCGGCTGCCCCGACGTAATCCGCGAAGCGAGAATGACGCCCGCCAGCGCGGTGACCGCGCCCTGAATCAAGAAGATCCAGACGCGCGTGCGCTCCACATTGATACCCGCAAGTCTCGAAGCTTCAGGATTCCCACCGATAGCCAGCGTGTTCCGCCCATAAACAGTCTGGTTGAGCAATACGCCGAAAACGATGAAGCACGCAAGCGTGACCCAGATCGGCAGGGAAATCCCGAGCATCGACAAACCGCCCAAGGCAATGAACGTATCCGACGACACGCCCACCGCCTGTCCATGCGACACGATGAACCCAAGCCCACGCACGATTTCCATCGTGGCCAAAGTCGTGATCAGCGCGTTGATCCGCAGATACGCGATCACCGCGCCATTCACGAAGCCAATCACCGCGCCCGCCGCAACCGCCGCAATGATCGCGATGAACGTGTTGTCCGTCGCGTTCAGCACCATCGCGCACAGCACGCCGGCGAAGGCGATCGTCGACCCCACCGACAAGTCGAAATCGCGCGACGCCAGGCAGAACATCATCGTGCAGGCGACCATGCCGATCTGCGAAATCGACAGCGCGAGACCCAGCATGTTTTCGATCGAAAAGAAGTGATCGACCGTCAGCGACATCGTCAGGAACATCACGATGAAGATCACGATCAGGCTGTACTCCGTGATCTGCTGCCACCACTTCTGTTTATCGCTCTTCTGCGGGATCAGCGCGTTCGCGACGGTTTCCGTCGCCTGCCCCACGATGTTTTCTCTTGCTTCCATGATTCGCTCCTCTTGTCCTTATGCTGCCTGCGCAACGGTTTCAGCCTGCGGCAGCGCAAGGCTCAACACCGATTGTTCGCTCGCCTTCCCGCGCGGCAATTCGCCGGCGATCCGCCCCTGCCGCATCACGACGATCCGGTCCGACACGCCCAGCACTTCCGGCAATTCCGACGAGATCATCACGATCGCGCAGCCGCGTTCCGCCAGCTGATAGATCACGTTGTAGATCTCGTGCTTCGCGCCCACGTCGATGCCGCGCGTCGGTTCGTCGAGAATCACGACCTTAAGGTCCGGCTCCGCGAGCCAGCGCGACAGAATCGCTTTCTGCTGATTGCCGCCCGACAGAAAACGGATGCGCTGCTTGCGGCTCGGCGTCTTGATCTTCAGCAACTGAATAAAGCGGTCAGCCGTCTGCGCTTCCTTCTTGCGATCGAGAAACAGACCGCCGCGCAGGTAATGACGCCGGCACGAGATGTTGATGTTCTCCGCGACCGTCGCCATCGCGACGATGCCCTCTTCCTTGCGATCCTCCGGGCACAGCACGATGCCGTGGCGAATCGCCTCGCCCGTGCTGCGCACCTTGATCGGCTTGCCGTCGAGCTGAATCTCGCCGTCTTTCTTCTTGTCCGCGCCGTAGACGAGATGCATCAGCTCGCTGCGGCCCGCGCCCACCAGACCGAAGAATCCGACGATCTCGCCGCGCTTCACCTCGAAGCTCACGGGAGCGGAAAGCGCATCGCCCAGCACGTTCTTCACGGAGAAACGCACGTCGCCCAGCGGACGCTCGCGATAGTTATAGATGTCGCTGATCTCGCGGCCGACCATCTCCTGCACGAGCGTCTCGCGCGGCACGTCCGCGAGCGCGAGATGCGACGCGATCTTGCGGCCATCGCGGAAGATCGTGCACGCGTCGCACAACTCGTAGATCTCGTCCATGCGATGCGAGATGTAGATCAGCGCGCGCTTGTCGGCCTTCAGATCGCGCACGAGCTTGAACAGCACTTCCGTTTCGCGATGCGACAGCGATGAAGTCGGCTCGTCGAGCGCGATCACGCGCGCATTGCGCAACAGCGCCTTGCAGATCTCGACCATCTGCCGCTGCGCGATGGAAAGCTTGCGCAGCTTCGCGTTCGGATCGAGATCGACGCCCATCGCCGTAAGCCGTTCTGCGACGTGCTTTTTCGCCGCGCGCTTGTTCACCCAGCCGAGCCGGTTCGGCAGCGCGCCGAGCAGCAGGTTCTCGGACACGGTCAGATCCGGCACGTACTGCAATTCCTGGTGAATCACCGCGATGCCCGCGCCGATCGAAGCGGCCGCGCTCGCGAAATGCACTTCCTGATCGTCGATGAGCACGCGCCCCGAATCGGGCTGATACTCGCCGCCGAGAATCTTGAGCAAGGTCGATTTGCCCGCGCCGTTCTCGCCCATCAAACCGTGAACTTCGCCGGCGTTGACGTCGAACGACACGCCGTCGAGCGCGCGCACGCCTGGAAACACCTTGCCGATATTGTCAAAACGCAGCGTCGCTGACACATCGCCTCCTTTGTTACCGAAGCGCGGGCCGCATGTACAGCGGCCCGCTTTACCTCGCACGAACTTACTTCGACGCGAGACCCATCTGCTCGCGCACCTGCGAGACGTTGTCGCGCGTGGCCAGCATGCCGGTCGTCAGCGTGAGCGGCGGCGGCGCCTTGCCGTCCTTGATCCACGCGTACATCAGCTCGGATGTCTCCTCGCCGTGACGCTTCGGGCTGATGATCACGGTGCCGAAGAAGCCCGTCGGGTTCGGCTTCTTGAACTCGTTCAGCGCCGAGTCCGATCCGCCGATACCGATGCCGATCATGTTGTCGGCCTTGAAGCCACGGCCTTCGGCCGCGCGCACCGCGCCGAGCACGGCTTCGTCGTTCAGGCCGTAGGCGACCCAGTGCTTGTACTTCGGGTTCTTCGTGAGCGCGATATTCGCGGCGTTGAACGCGTTCTCGGTGTCGGTCTTGGCCTGCGGCGCAGCGACGATGTTCGCCTTCGGGAAGCCCGCAGCGACGAGCGCGTCGGTGGCGCCGGCCGTGCGGTCGTGCGCGGTCGGCAACTGCTCGTAAGTCACGTCGATCGCACCGACATCCTTCATGTCCCAGCCGCGCTTCTTGATCTCAGCGGCGATGCCGTCGCCCACCTGCTTGCCGATGTTGTACGCCGAGATGCCCATGTGCGGCACCGACTCGATCGGCTTGCCGGAACCGTCGACCAGACGGTCATCCACGGTCATCATCTTGAGCTTGTCGGCCTTCGCCTTCGCGACGATTCCCGGCCCGAGCTTCACGTCCGGCGTGCAGATGATGAAGCCCTGCGCCTTCTGCGCGGCGAGGTTGTCGATCGCGCTCATGACCTTTTCGCCCGACGGCGCGCCGATCTTCACGAGCGTGAAGCCCTTCTCCTTCGCGGCCATTTCCGCGAATTTCCATTCGTCCTGGAACCACGGCTCTTCCGGCTGCTTCACGAGGAAGCCGATCTTGACCTCGTCGGCGGCCTGCGCCACGGGCGCCGCGATCATGGACGCGCTCGTTGCCGTGGCGGCGGCGATCAGCGTGAGGAACAGTCTGCGTTTCATTTTTTGTCTCCCGACTTTTTCCGATGTCGAACAATGCCCGCGCGCGGGCGCTACGAAGGTTGGGTTGGCCGTGTGTTTTTTCTTTGTGATGACATGTCGCACCGCGGCCAGTGCGTCATTCTTCTGATTCGTCTAATCGTGGTAGAGCGCGGAACGACCGCCATCCACCGTGATGCAGCTCGCGTTGATGAACGGCGCCTCATCCGATGCGAGGAACACCGCCGTCATCGCGACTTCGCGCGGCTGGCCGATGCGCTTCATCGGCTGAAGATCGAGCGTCGCCTGGCGCGCGGCCTGCGGGTCGGCTTGCGAGTCCCACCAGTCCAGCGTCAGTTGCGTTTCGATGTAACCCGGCGCGATCGCATTCACGCGCACGTTGTTCGGCGCGTATTCGATGCCGAGCGCACGCGTCAGTCCGATCACGCCGTGCTTGGCCACCGGATACGGAAAGCAGCCGGGAATGATCTTGAAGCTGTGCGTGGACGCAATATTGACGATGCTCCCGCGCCCGCGTTCCACCATGCCGGGTAGCACCGCGCGGCAGCCGTTCCACACGCCGTCGAGATCGACGGCGAAGCAGCGGCGCCAGTCGTCGTCGGTCATCGTGAGCGGGTCGCAGAACACGTTGATGCCCGCGTTGTTCACGAGCACGTCGAGCGGGCCGAGCTTCGTTTCGGTCGCCTCGACGGCCTGCTTCACCGATGCGCTCCGCGTCACGTCGGTTTCCACCGCGATCACGTCCGCGCCGGTTTCCTGGCCGATGCGCCGCGCCGTCTCCGAAGCGGTCGCCATGTCCAGTTCCGCCAGTGCGACGCGCGCGCCTTCGCGCGCGAACGCCAGCGCGATCGCGGCGCCGATGCCGCGTCCCGCGCCCGTGACCATCGCGACCTTGCCGGCGAGCCGGTTCATTTCGTTTCGCCTCGCGCCATGGCGAGCCCGTCGATGAACGCCTTCGCGTTGCGCGCGGTCGCCTCCACGCCCTGGCCCGGCTTGTACAGCGCGGAACCGAGCCCGAAGCCGTTCGCGCCCGCCGCGAGGAAGGGGCCCATGTTGTCCGGCGCGATCCCGCCGACCGGGACGAGCGGCACTTCCTTCGCGATCACCGCGCGCCACGCTTTCGTCACCAACGGGCCGAGCTGCTCGGCTGGGAACATCTTCAGCACGTCCGCGCCGTTCTTGAGCGCGAGGAACGCCTCATTCGGCGTCGCCACACCCGGCGCGCACGCGAGACCTTGCGCCTTCGCGGCGCGCACGACATCGGCGTCGCTGTGCGGCATCACGATCAGTTCGCCGCCCGCGGCCTTCACGCTGTCGACGTAACTCGGATGCAGCACCGTTCCCGCCCCGACAATCGCCTCGGCGGGCAGCGCCTGGCGGATTGCCGCGATGCTGTCGAACGGCTGCGGCGAATTGAGCGGCACCTCTATGATGCGAAAGCCCGCTTCATAGAGCGCGCGGCCGTGATCAGCGGCATCGGACGGCGTCACGCCGCGCAGGATCGCGATCAGCGGACACGCGGCGAATGCCTTCGCGAGACCGGCGTGCATGCCGTAGGGCGCTGGCAGATTGATGGGAGGCTGCATCGTTTGTCACTCCATCTCAGGTGGCGCGCGCGGGCGCATGCGGCGCGGGGACCAGCCCGGCCTGCGCGGCGATTCGGTAAAGGCCGCGCTCGGTGGCGTGCGCGACGGTGCGTGCGTCCTGGCAGCCGAAGCGCGCGAGCGCGGCGCGATAACGCTCGCACAGCGCGTCGCTGCCGATCAGGCGCAGCGTTCTGCCCGCGAGCGAGGACTGGTCGCGTCCGAGCACTTCATTCAGGCCGCGCAGTTCGTGGCCGATCAGCAAACCCGACAGGTAATCCGCCTGCTGCTCGGCCGTAAGTTGTCCGGTCAGCCCGAGCGTGCGCGTGCTGAAGATCGTCGCGAGCACGCCGGGATGACCGGCATCGCGCGCCGTATCGACGCCGCGCAGAAACGCCGCTTCGTCGTGCGTCGCGCTCGGATGCATCGTGCGGCCGAGGATCGTGTGATCGCGCAGCGCGCCGAAAGTCTCGCCGGTCATGAAGGTGTAGAAGCGCTCGATCCGCTCATTGGCGACGAACGCCCATTTCGCATGCGTGCCCGGCAAGCCGATCAGTGCGCCCTCTTTACCAGCGAGCGCCGGCTCGCTCGCCAGCGCGCCGAAAATCTGCGTTTCCTCGCCGCGCATCACGTTGGGCAGCACGCCGCGTTCGAGCACGCCCGGCACGACGCGCACCGTCGTACCGCGCGCCGCTTTCACCGTGACGATGCCGGCGACGAGCGCATCGACGCCCGCGGGCGTGTCGACATACGGCGCCTCCACCCAGCCCTGCGCGCTGCCGACCATGCCCGCCGCGATCACCGGAAGCTGCGGGTGCGCGTCGAGCCATGCGCCGCAGACTTCCTCGAAGGTCTGATCGAATCCGCCGGCAGGCAGATTCATGAGCCCCGCCGACGACGCGCGCGAGTCGAGCGCGAGTCCGTCCGCGCCGAGCAGATACGCGCGCAGCGAGGTCGTGCCCCAGTCGAGCGCGATCAGTGCGGGCTTGACGGCAGATGCGTTCATCGCTTGATCCTGCGGGCGGCCTGCGGCGCGCGCCAGCCGAGTTCCTCGGAGATCGCGCGCGCCTCGCGCTGCACGACCGGAATAAGTTCTTCCATGCGTTCGTGGGGCATATAAGGAATCGTGCTCGCCACCGACAACGCCGCCACGATCGCGCCCGACGCATCGCGCACGGGCGCGGCGACGCAGCGGATCGACGCCTCGTTCTCTTCGAGATCGAAGGTGAAGCCGCCTTGCGAGTAGCGCGTCATGCGTTGCAGAAAGGTGTCGAAGTCGGGACGGTTGTCCGGCTTGAAGCTCGTCCTGGCGAGCACGCGATGCGAGGCGTCGAGCAGTTTCTTCCACGCGTTCGATTCGAGGTCGAGCATCATCGCCTTGCCGATCCCGGTGGATGCGAGCGGCATGCGGTGCCCGACGCGCGAGCGCATTTCCAGCCCGCGCGTGCCGGGAATCTTGTCGATGTAGAGCACGTCGTCGCCGTCGCGCACGCCCAGGTGAATGGTGTCGTGCGTGTGATCGGCGAGCGCCTGCAGATGCGGGCGCGCGACCGTCGTGAGCGGCATCTGCTCCAGCGCGATCGTGCCCAGTTCGATGAGCTTCGGCCCGAGCAGATAGCCGCCCTGCACTTGCCGAAGATAGCGCGCCTGCACCAGCGAACTGACCAGGCGATGCGTCGTGCTGCGCGTGGTGCCGAGCGCGGCGCCGAACGAGCGCAGATCGCGCGCGCCATTCGCTGCGGCTTCGAGAATCGCGAGGCCGCGCAGGAGCGTCTGCGTGCCGGCCTGCTGCGGCGTCACGTCGACGAGCGCGCTCGGCAGTGCGATGGCGTCGGGATCGGGCACATGTTTCGACGCGCTCGCGCCGTTCGGCTTCGCGCGCGGACCGTCCGTGTGCATGGACTGCGCTTCGGCGACTTCGGATTCGGGGCTGTGGAATTTGGTCATGACGCGGCGTCCTCGTCGATCACGATGCGCTTCGGACGGCGCGCCCGAATGCGAAGGCGTTCCGGAGCGAACGGGCGTACGAATCGTGCAGTGAGGCCCGCGAGCGCGGGCGAGCGATCGGATGCATGACGTGTCTCCATTGTTCTTTGCGTGCGCACCGGCGTGTCGCCGGTCTGTTGCGCTCGGGCGCCTTTCAGGCTTTGGTCGGATTGTAGTTCTGGCTCTTTGAATTATTCAATATGTGATCGCACTGCTCAGATAATGGGAGGAAACCTGACGATAGACAGCATTCTGAAAACAAAAAAGCCCTGATAAATCAGGGCCTTAATATGTTTAGCGAGATCAGCTAAATTTCATTGCGGCAGCTCGGCGGCTCCCATTCGGCGCGCGATGACACCCGCCCGCTGCGACAGATACGGCGCGTTGCGATGGTCGTCGAAATACTTGGGTCGCGGCAGCATGACGGCGAGCCGCGCGCTCTGCCAGGCCGTGAGTTTCGCCGCCGGAATCTTGTAGTAGTAGCGCGCCGCCGCTTCCGCGCCGTACACGCCGTTACCCCATTCGACCGAGTTCAGATAGATCTCGAAAATGCGTTCCTTGGTCAGCCAGAATTCGAGCATCCACGTGATAGCGAGCTCCTGCGCCTTGCGCACGTAGCTCTTCTCGCGCGAGAGAAAGAGATTGCGCGCGAGCTGCTGCGAGATGGTCGAGCCGCCCGCGACGATCTTCCCGCGCGCCTTGTTCTTCTCCCACGCCTGCAGGATCGCGTCGGTTTCGTAGCCGTTGTTGTTGACGAAGTTCGCGTCTTCCGAGGCGATGATCGCGCGCTTCAGATTGCGCGAAATCTGGTCATACGGCACCCAGGTGCGTTGCAGCACGATGCCGGGATGCGTCTTCGCGAGCGTCCACGCGTCGGAGCGCATGAAGGCCGTCGGACCGGGATTGATCACCGTCCAGAGGCCGATCTGCGTGAAGAAATAGAGTTGCGTCGCGATGAAGGCGATGCCGAGCACCGACACGCCATACGCAATCCAGCGCGCCGGACCGAGCCGCACCGCGCGGCGCGTGCGCGCGGCGCCCGATGGCATGTGACTGCCCGGCGGCGCGGTAGTCATCAGGCTTTCGCGGCCAGCGTCCGGCGCAGTTCGAGCAACACCGCGCCGCCGTCCGGGCGCACGCCGCGCCAGATGAAGAACGATTCGGCGGCCTGTTCGACCAGCATGCCGAGACCATCGGATGCGCGCGCGCCGAGCTTCGTCGCGTGCTGCATGAAGACGGTCGGCTGCGCGCCGTACATCATGTCGTAGGCAAGCGTGCCCGCGCCGAACGCGCTGTCTTCGCAATCGGGCAAGGCGGCGTCGAGGCTGCCGGCGGTCGCATTGACGATCACGTCGTACTGGCCCGCTTCCGCGCTGTCGGCGCCACCGCCCGAGAAGCGGACGCCCGCCTCCGAGGCATTGCGCGCGAACTGGTCGACGAGCTGATGCGCCTTCGCCGCGGTGCGATTGACGATGGTGAGCAAGGCCGGCGCGCGATCGAAGATCGGCAGCACGACGCCGCGCGCGGCGCCGCCCGCGCCCAGCAGCAGAATGCGCGCGCCCTTCAGGCTCACGCCGAGATTCACCTCGATGTCGCGCACGAGCCCGACGCCGTCGGTGTTGTCGCCGCGCACGCCGTCGTCGCCGAATGCGAGCGTGTTCACCGCTCCCGCCGCTGCCGCGCGCGGCGACAGCGAATCCGCGAGCGCGTGCGCTTCGAGCTTGAACGGCACGGTGACGTTCATGCCGCGCCCGCCCGACGCGATGAAGCTTTTCACTTCGCGCGTGAAGCCGTCGAGCGGCCCGAGAATGCGCCCGTATTCGATCGGCTCGCCAGTCTGTTCGGCGAACCTGGCGTGAATCCAGGGCGACTTGCTGTGCTCGATCGGATTGCCGATCACCGCGTACTTTTCTTTCATGACCGGCTCGGCTCCGTCGATTCCTGCGTGTCGCCCGACGACTGCTCAGGTGCTTCCGGAGGCGCTTCCGCCGACGCCTCGGCCTGCGCTTCCGCCTCGCTCTCGGCGGAGAGATCGTCGGTCTCGATGATTTCCTCTTCCGTCTCTTCCTCGACCGGCGTCGCGGACGGCGCGTCGATCACGTGCAGCAGACGGCACGACGCTTCGACCGTCAGCTCGTCGATCGACATCACTTCGAGCATCAGGCGTGTGCCGCGCGCATGCACGCCGAGTCCGGGCACGTGCAGGATTAGCGGAATCTCGTCCAGCCGGACCAGATCGTCCTTGATGACGGACGCCGGAACCTGCCGCCTGTTTTCCTGCTTCAGCCAGCGCAGACACCAGAAATATTCCATGCGACGCTGGTGATCGGCGTACGCGCTGTAGGTGTCGTCGAAACCCTGCACGACCGCGAACAGATCCGCGTCCTTCGGCTTGAAGGGCGCGGCGAGCTTTGCCATGACGCCGTGCTGCACGCACGCGAGCAACTGCCACTGATTCACGAGATCGACGTAACGGCGCAGCGGCGACGTGCTCCACGCATATTGCGCGACGCCCAGGCCTTCGTGCGGCGCGGGCGTGGTCTGCATGCGCGTGCGTTTCGGACCCGGACCGCCGAAACCGCGCTGCGAGCGATAGATGCCCGGCACGCCGTGATCGTTGAGGAACGCGCCCCACGACGAGTTCGCGAGAATCGCCAGTTCCGCGACGATCAGATCGAGCGGCGAGCCGCGACGGCGCGGCGTGATCGTGATGTGCTCGCCATCGACATAAAAGTTGAAGTCGTTGTTGCGCTGCACCTCGCGCTTGAGGCCGTAGGTGGCGCGGGCCTGCTGGCGCTTCTCGAACAGCGCCTGCGCGAGCGGCCACAAAATGGCGATGTCTTCCTTGTGCGGATATTCGCCCGTGCCCGCCGCGAGCGTTTCCTCGGTGACGTGCTCGTCGAGGTGGTTGTGACGCAGATTGCTCTTCACGAACACGCGCTCGGCGCGCGTCTCGGTCGCGACGATCTCCTGCGTCTCGCGATTGATGATGATGTACAGCGACAGCGCTGGACGCAATCCGCCTTCGCCGAGCGTGAACACGTCGACGACGTTGTCGGGCAGCATCGTGATCTTGTCGCCGGGCATGTAGACCGTGGACAGACGGCCGCGCGCGATCGCGTCGATGGCGTCGCCCCGCTCGATGCCCAGCGCCGGCGCGGCGATGTGAATGCCGATGCGCACGCGGCCGTCGGAAAGATGCTGCACGGAGAAGGCGTCGTCGATTTCGGTCGTGGTGACGTCGTCGATGGAGAAGGCTTCGACATCGGCTTCGGGCAGATCGTCGGGCAACGCGCCCGGCTGCACCGACGGAAAGCCGACGCCATGCGGAAAGTGCTCCGACAGGAACTTCGCTTCATGCAACTGACGCGGCGAAGCGATGCCGCCGCACTCGAGCATCAGCCGCGCCTGCGAGATGCCGCGCGCCGCCGCCGCTGCTTCGAGCGCCTTGTATTCGATGGAGTTCTTGTCGGGCTTCGTGAGCAGGCCGATAGCCTTGCCTTTGAGCGCATCGGGCAGCTTGCCGGCCTTCAGCTCTTCTTCCCAGCCTTGCTGCACGAGCGCCTGCTGACGCTTGCGCTCGAGCGAGGCGAGCGCCATCTGCAACTGTTCCTGCGGCGCGCGCTGATACTGGCCGCGTCCCTTGCGCCGGAAATAGACCGGCGAGCCGTGCATGCGCAGAACCAGCGCGGCGCGTTCGGCGGGTCCGAACTTGTCGCCGAAATAGTCGGCGCCGAGCGCGGCGAACGGAAATTCCTCGTCAGGCGCGCACTCCCACAGGAAATCGAGATCGATCTCCTGCGCGATCGCGTCGGCCTCCTGCATCAGGTCGCCGGCCGCGGGCTTCTCGAACTCGATCAGCACGTCTTTCGCGCGCACCTTCGCGCGCCGGCCGCCCGGCAACTCGACCTGGAAGGCGTCGCCCTGTTTGGACAGCACCGATCCGGCCTTGAAACTACCCGATTCCTCGAAGAAAACGTTCACTCAATACTCTCGTAAAACGGTGGACCGGGACGCGCTCATTGCGATTCGCGCCGGTGGATGGATTGGGACCGACGCCCGGCTCACGCGGCTGCAGGCGTGACCAGCGGCGGCGGCGCCTGATCGCAGAACGCGATGACATCGGCGAGATAGGCCGGAAAGTCGCTGATCGCGTGATCGCCGCCCTGGATCAGCGTGGTCCGCACGTCGGGATAGTGGTCGAGCATCGTGCGGTAATCGAGCACTTCGTCGCCGGTCGCCGCGATCAGATAGTAGCGCTCGGGCCGCGTGATCCGCTCGACCGCGAGCGCGCGCAGTTCATCGAGATGACGCGGCAACACGGTGATGGTGCCACCGCCGTGCCACAACGGCTGCTCGCCGAGAAAATGGCTCAGATCGCGCTGCGGCACCACCGCCGGATTCAGCAGCACGGCGCGCCAGCCGTGTTTTTCCGCGAGATGGGTCGCGTAATAACCGCCGAGCGAACTGCCGACGACCGTCACATCGCTCTGCTTCGCACCCGCCGCGACGGATTCCGCCAGCACGATGGCGTCGAACGGCGACACCGGCAGCGTGGGGCACTGCCATTCGCCGAGCCGCCCGAGCTCTTCGAGACGCGCGTGCATCACGCGCGCCTTGAACGACTGGGGAGACGAGCGAAAGCCGTGCAGATAGAGAATCACGAATGTCCTCCCGCGCCGCGCGCGGAAAGCGCGTCGAGCAGTTTCTGATGGACGCCGCCGAAGCCGCCGTTGCTCATCACGAGCACGTGGTCGCCGGGGCGCGCGGCGGCCGTCACCGCCTTCACCAGAGGTTCGATTTCGTTGAACGCCTGCGCCTTGTCGCCGAGCGGAGCGAGCGCCTGCGCGAGATCCCAGCCGAGCTTGTCGCGGCCTTCGCGCGCGCCGTAGCCGAACACGAGGTCCGCGTTCTCGAGGCTCGCGGGCAGTTGCGCCTTCATCGTGCCGAGCTTCATCGTGTTGGAGCGCGGCTCGAGCACGGCGAGAATGCGCGACTTGCCGATGCGCGTGCGCAATCCCGCAATGGTCGTATCGATGGCGGTCGGATGATGCGCGAAGTCGTCGTAGACCGTGACGCCCTCGACGCTGCCCTTCACTTCCATGCGCCGCTTGACGTTGCGGAAGCTCGCAAGCGACTTTACCGACTGCGCCGCCGGCACGCCGACCGAGCGCGCCGCCGCGATCGCCGCGAGCGCGTTCATGCGGTTGTGCTCGCCTTGCACCTGCCAGTCGACGACACCGAGACGCTCGCCTTCCCAGTACACGGCGAAGGTTTCATCGACGGGCGCGCCTTCCTCGGCGGGCAAGGCCTGCCACCCGCCATCAACCCCGAAGCGCTCGACGCCCGACCAGCAGCCGCGCGTCAGCACGCGTTCGAGCGCATCCTCGCGCCCGTTCGTGACGATGCGCCCGACACCGGGCACGGTACGCACGAGATGATGGAATTGCGTTTCGATCGCGGCGAGATCGGGAAAGATGTCGGCGTGATCGAATTCGAGGTTGTTCAGCACCGCCGTGCGCGGCCGGTAGTGGACGAACTTCGAACGCTTGTCGAAGAACGCGGTGTCGTATTCGTCCGCTTCGATGACGAAGAAGCTCGAATCGGTCAGACGCGCCGAGATACCGAAGTTGAGCGGCACACCGCCGATCAGGAAGCCCGGATTCATGCCGGCGTCTTCCAGCAGCCACGCGAGCATGGAGCTCGTCGTGGTCTTCCCGTGCGTGCCCGCCACCGCGAGAACCCATTTGCCGTTCAGCACGTGCTCGCCGAGCCATTGCGGACCGGACGTGTACGGCAGGCCGCGATCGAGAATGGCTTCCATCAGCGGATTGCCGCGCGTCACCACATTGCCGATGACGAACAAGTCCGGCTCCAGCGACAACTGCTCGACGCCGTATCCTTCTATCAGTTCGATGCCCTGCGCTTCGAGCTGGGTGCTCATCGGCGGATAGACGCCCGCGTCGCAGCCGGTGACCTTGTGACCCGCTTCGCGCGCCAGAACCGCCAGTCCGCCCATGAAGGTGCCGCAAATGCCGAGGATGTGGATGTGCATAAAACGTGTCGTGTCGCGCCGCGCGGGCGATTTTGAGATGCGGAAACGAAGGAAGCGGCGCCTCGGGACAAACCCGTGCAGGAAAGCGCCTGAAGGGGCATATTGTAACCGAGCAGGATAAGCCTCCCTGCGTCCCCGGCGGCGGCGCGCGTGAGCCGAAAAGGCCGCCTGACGTTATCTAGTATCATTCCGGCATGGTTCGCAAATCACATTTCGATCCGCAGCGCGTGCGCGAGGAAATCGCGATTGCCGCCGCGAGAATGATCGCCGAGGACGGCCTCGACTATTCCACCGCGAAGCGCAAGGCCGCGAAGCAGGTGGTCGGCGAGACCAAGATCGGCGGCGAGTTCCTGCCCGATAACGACCAGATCGAAGAGGAAATCCGCGAGTATCAGGCGATTTTCCAGAGCGACAGCCAGCCCGCAGTGCTGCGGCGCATGCGCGAGGTCGCGCTCGAATGGATGGACAAGCTGAAGGCCTTCGACCCGTATCTGACGGGCGCGGTGCTCAACGGCACGGCGGGCGAGCACTCCGACATTCACTTGCAATGCTTCTGCGACAATCCGAAGGAAGTCGCGATTTACCTGCTGAACGCGAACGTGCAATACGACGTATCCGAAACGCGGCATTTCGCGGGGCGCGGCTACGTCGAGACGCTGAGCTTTCTCCATCGAACGCGTGGCGATGAGCCGATCGGCGTGCACATCGCGCTGTACGGCGTCGATGATCTGCGCGGCGCCGTGCGTGCCGACGGCCGCGGCCGGCTCGCGCGCGCGAACGCCGCGGCGGTGCGCTCGCTGCTCGATCATCCCGACGCCCCGCCGCTGGAAATCGGCGGCTGATCCATCTTTTAGACACTCATGAACACCACACGCATTTTCGCGGCTCTCGCGGTCGCGCTCGCCGCGACGGCCGGCGGCTTCTACGCAGGCCATGTCTTCACCGGCGGCGACACCGCGGCGGCCACCCAGGCGGGCGCCAGTTCCGGCAATGCCGTCGATCAGCTCTGGAAAGCCACGCCGCCCGGCGCCGCGGGCACGTCCCAGCCGCTCGCCGCGTTCAAGGGGAAACCGGTCGTGGTGAACTTCTGGGCGTCGTGGTGCGGACCGTGCGTGAAGGAAATGCCGGAACTCTCAGCCATCCATCGCGAATATGCGAGCAAGGGCATCACGTTCATCGGGCTGGGCGTGGACAGCGAAAAGAACGTCAACGATTTTCTACAGAAAGTGAAGGTCGACTATCCCGTCTACATCACCGGTTTCGGCGGCGCGGATCTTGCGCGCAGCTTCGGGAATAATGCGGGCGGCCTGCCATTTACCGTCGTGATCGACGCAAAAGGCCAGATTCGCTCGACAAAATTAGGCGAAGTCGACGCCAAAGAACTGAAACATACGCTCGACAGTCTGTAAGAATTCGCTGTAGGCTATCCGCGATTTACAGCATTTAAGCTGCTAATTGAACGTCATTACGCCGAATTTACGGCAAAATCGTAATTTCGGTTGGATGCGAGCGGTAATTTGTCCCGCCGTCGCAAGCTGGACGTCACGGTAAAACTAGACAAAATTCTCTAAACGGCGCTAAAGTGCGCCGAATTCCGCACAACCCGAAGCGACTATGACAATTCCGCAGACGCCACGAGGCTACCTCGCCGTCGAGTCCGGCACCCGTGAAAGCGGCGCCGGCCGCGGTGTGGCGTCCGAAACTGTCATGCGCATGCCATTCGGGCGCGCGCTTCAAAGCGACCACGCCGGTGCGTTCCATGTGAACGCCATCTGCGTGCCGACCGATTCTGCCGCCGTTGTTGCCGTCGGCGCATGCACGGGCGCTGACGCGCGTACCGTGTGTGCGCGCGTCGGACGGCTGGCCGCGCCGGCTCGCGGCTGAGCAGTCAGAACACCCACAAATCAAGTCAAGCACCGGGCAGCCCGGTCTCCAAGTATTGAAAGGGGATTTTTCGATGGACCTTCGTAAACTGAAAACGCTGATCGACCTCGTCTCGGAATCCGGCATCTCGGAGCTGGAAGTGACGGAAGGCGAAGGCAAGGTTCGCATCGTCAAGAACGCCGCGCCGGTCTTCATGCCGGCTCCGCAATACGCGCCGCAGCAGCAGGTTCCGGCCGCGCCGCAGTTCTCCGGAGCCGGCGAAATCGGCGCGCCGGCCACCGCAGCGCCTGCTGCCGCCGCGCAGCAAGGTCATGTCGTGACCTCGCCGATGGTCGGCTCGTTCTACCGCGCGCCGTCGCCCGGTGCTGACCCGTTCGTGCAAGTCGGCGATACCGTGAAGGAAGGCCAGACGCTGTGCATCATCGAGGCGATGAAGCTCCTGAACGAGATCGAATCGGACAAGGCCGGCGTCGTGAAGGAAATCCTCGTCGAGAACGGCCAGGCGGTCGAGTACGGCCAGCCGCTCTTCGTGATCGGCGACTAAAGGCGCATCGGGCCGTGCCGCGGATGCGCCTCGCAACCGCCGCCGGCTACACCGCGCCGGCGCGCTTCGTGCGGCATCCGATCCGCCGAGAAGCACGTCGCCGTTTGGATCCCCGAGGGCCGCTCGCGCGAGCCCGTTGATGAGCCGACCCACTATGTTTGAAAAAATTCTCATTGCGAACCGCGGCGAAATCGCGCTTCGCATCCAGCGCGCGTGCCGCGAGCTGGGCGTCAAAACCGTTGTCGTCTATTCCGAAGCCGACAAGGAAGCGAAGTACGTCAAGCTCGCCGATGAGGCCGTGTGTATCGGACCGGCGCCTTCGAATCTGTCCTATCTGAACATGCCGGCGCTCATCAGCGCCGCCGAGGTCACGGACGCCGAAGCGATCCACCCCGGCTACGGCTTCCTTTCGGAGAACGCCGACTTCGCCGAGCGCGTCGAGCAATCGGGCTTCACTTTCATCGGCCCGCGTCCCGAGACCATCCGTCTGATGGGCGACAAGGTCACCGCCAAGCAGACGATGATCAAGACCGGTGTGCCCTGCGTGCCGGGTTCGGAAGGCGCGTTGCCCGACGATCCGCGCGAGATCGTGAAGATTGCGCGCACGATCGGCTACCCCGTCATCATCAAGGCGGCGGGCGGCGGCGGCGGACGTGGCATGCGGGTGGTGCATACGGAAGCTGCGCTGGTCAACGCGGTCAACATGACGCGTGAAGAAGCGGGCCGCGCGTTCGGCAATCCGCAGGTGTACATGGAGAAGTTCCTCGAGAATCCGCGTCACATCGAGATTCAGGTGCTGTCGGATTCGTTCCGTAACGCCATCTGGCTCGGCGAGCGCGATTGCTCGATGCAGCGCCGCCACCAGAAGGTGATCGAGGAAGCGCCGGCGCCGGGCATCGCGCGCCGTCTGATCGAGCGCATCGGCGACCGCTGCGCCGACGCCTGCAAGAAGATGGGTTACCTCGGCGCGGGCACGTTCGAATTCCTGTACGAGAACAACGAGTTCTACTTCATCGAGATGAACACGCGCGTGCAGGTCGAGCACCCGGTGACGGAACTCATCACGGGCGTCGACATCGTGCAGGAACAGATTCGCATCGCCGCTGGCGAGAAGCTCTCGATCCGCCAGAAGGACATCGAGTTCAAGGGCCACGCGATCGAATGCCGCATCAACGCGGAAGACCCGTTCAAGTTCACGCCTTCGCCGGGACGCATCACGTCGTGGCACACGGCGGGCGGCCCGGGCATTCGCGTCGATTCGCACGCGTACGCCAACTACTTCGTCCCGCCGAACTACGACTCGATGATCGGCAAGCTGATCGCCTACGGCGCGACGCGCGAGCAGGCCATCAACCGCATGCGCATCGCGCTGTCGGAAATGGTCGTGGAAGGCATCCAGACGAACATCCCGCTGCATCGCGAGATGATGATCGACGCGGCGTTCGTCGAAGGCGGCACGAGCATCCACTATCTCGAGAACAAGCTGGCCGCGCGTAAGGCGGCGGTCGCCGAAGAGTCCTGAGCATCGCAAGAGAGACACGAGCATGAGTTACCGGGAACTGATCGCCGAACTGGATCGCGAGCACGCTGAAGCGCTGTCGGACGCGCTGCTCGATGTCGGCGCACTGTCGGTGTCCGTCGAGGACGCGGACGCCGACACGCCCGACGAGCAGCCGCTCTTCGGCGAGCCGGGTCTCGTGCCCGAGAAAAGCGCGTGGAACCGTTCGCGCGTGGTCGCGTTGCTGGCCGAAGACGCCGATCCGGCCGTGCTGCTGACGGCGGCCGCCAACGAAATCGGCCTGCAGCACGCACCCGATTTCAGCGTGCGCGAAGTCGAGGAGCAGGATTGGGTGCGCCTGACTCAGGCTCAGTTCGATCCGATTGCCATCGGCGAGCGCATCTGGGTCGTGCCCTCGTGGCACGACGCGCCCGATCCCGACGCACTCGTGCTCGAACTCGATCCGGGTCTCGCGTTCGGCACCGGCAGCCATCCGACGACGCGACTGTGCATGGAGTGGCTGGAGCAGTCGGTGAAGCCGGGAGAGTCGCTGCTGGACTACGGCTGCGGCTCCGGCATTCTCGCGATCCTCGCCGCCAAGTGCGGCGCGAATCCGGTAACCGGCATCGACATCGACCCGCAGGCGGTCGAATCGGCGCGTCAGAACAGCGAACGCAATCACGCGCAGGTCACCTACGGCCTGCCCGACGAGTGTCCCGCCGGCGAGTTCGATATCGTCGTCGCGAACATTCTCTCGAATCCGCTCAAGCTGATGGCGTCGATGCTCGCATCGAAGGTGAAGCCCGGCGGCAAGATCGCTCTGTCGGGCGTGCTGGCGCGACAGGCCGATGAAGTCGCGGCGGCTTATGCGAAGTGGATCGACATCGGCGTCTGGCGCGAGCACGAAGGTTGGGTGTGCCTCGCCGGAACGCGGCGCGAAAACAACTAAAATAGTCTGATCGTCCACGACCCGGCCGTCAGGCCACGGCAATTCTTATATGGCGCTGGCAACCCGCTGCCCTCACTGCGAAACCGTATTCAAACTCGACCCGCATCTGATCGCGCCGCATGACGGCCGCGTGCGCTGCGGGCATTGTCAGGAAGTGTTCGACGCCGAGCATCATCGCTTCGAGCTTCCCGATGACAACGCCGCGTCAGATGTCGCCCAGCACGCGGCGCTCATCGACGACGATGCCGCCGTCGGTCCGTCCAATCGTGCCCCGGCCGCCGCCGATGTGCCCGCGCGCGCGACGGCGCTGCCCGAGCCGCCGCTAAAGCCGAAGCCCTTCGCACCTCGCACGCTCGATCTCGGCGCGCCCGACGCGAGAACGGCCCCGGCGCGGCGCGCGGAAACGCCCGCGCCCCCGCCGCCTCCGCTCATCACCGCGCAGCCCGAAGAAGCCAACGATCCGACCGTCTACGCCGACCCGGCGGCATTCGCGAAACCACCCGCGCCGACGCACGCAACGAGCGCGCGTCAGGGGCCGGCGCCTGCCGATCAGGGCGGCGCCGCGAACGAGTCTTCCGCGCTGCCACCCGAACCGCCTCGCATGAAGCAGTTCATCCGCGTGGGCGCGCCCTCGGCCGACGGCGCGAGCCCGACACACGCCCGGGCGCAAACGAATGCACCCGTCATGCCCACGACACCGCCGTTCGTCGCGCCGTTGGACGATCGCGCCGAGCCGTTCATCGGCCCTGTGCACGCGCCCGCCGACGCACCGCCGCCCGTGCGCCCCGCGCCTCCGCCGGCCGCCGCCTCCACGTGGCGCGAAGACGACGAGCCCGGATTCGGCGCCAGGGCGCACGGCGGCGCGGCGCATCCGAGGAGCGCGAACGAAGCGTTTCCGGCGATACGCGAGCCGCGTGAACCACACGAAGCGCGCGAATCACGGGAAGCGCACGCCCCCGCGCGTCCGAAAACGGGCTGGCGGATCGCGGGCGGCGTCATCGCGGTGCTGCTGGTTTTGCTGCTGGTCGCTCAACTCGCGTGGTGGCAGCGCGAAACCGTGATGGTCAATGTTCCGGGCTCGCACGCGCTTTATTCGCAGGTGTGCGACGCGCTCGGCTGCACCGTCTCGCCGCCGCGCGACATCGACGGATTGCAGATCGAGAGTTCCGGCCTGCGTCAGGTGGACGGCCCGCACAAGCTCGAACTGAAGCTGTCGCTGCGCAACCGGATGGATGTCGCGCTGGCTTATCCGGCGCTGGAACTCACGCTGCTCGACGACAAGAACAATGTCGCGATTCGCCGCGTGCTTTGGCCGCAGGATTACGCGCGACCGGGTACGATATTCGCCATCGGCCTTCCGCCGCAAAGCGCGCAACCGGTCGTCGTCCGGCTGGATACGGGCGATGCGGTCGCCGCGAATTACCGGGTTCAGGTGTTCTATCCGTGACGCGACTCGCGCGTCGTGCTTCAAGGTAGAAACGCTTCGACCCGGTTCCACACGACGCGCGTCCCGGCCTCCCGGTTCGGGCTCGCGCGATTTTCCCGTCAGCATCTGACAATTCTCTGGAGCGCAACATGAGTCAAGTTACCCTCGGCGGCAATCCCATCGACGTCAGCGGCACGTTCCCGGCCGCCGGACAACAGGCACCGGAATTCACGCTCGTCGGCACGGATCTCGGCGACGTCAAGCTGGCGAGCTTCGCCGGCAAGCGCAAGGTGCTGAACATCGTCCCGAGCCTCGACACGCCGACCTGCGCCACTTCCACGCGCAAGTTCAACGAAGCCGCCGGCAAGCTGGACAACACCGTGGTCGTCGTCGTCTCGGGCGACCTGCCTTTCGCGATGAAGCGTTTCTGCTCGACCGAAGGCATCGAGAACGTGACCTCGGCCTCCACGTTCCGCGGCCATGAATTCGCGCAAGCGTATGGCGTCGACATCACGAGCGGCCCGCTGCGCGGCCTGACGGCGCGCGCCGTTGTCGTGCTGGACGAGAACAACAAGGTTCTGCATTCGGAACTGGTGTCCGAAATCAAGCAGGAACCGAACTACGACGCAGCCCTCGCCGCACTGAAGTAACCTCCCTGGCGGACCGCTCTTTCGCGAGAACGGTCCGCGCATACGAGGCGCCGTGAGACGCTCGCCGCGCGCCGTATGCGACTTCTCTCATTCCGGATTCCCACCGAATTCCCACGTAAAGGACGTTCGCCTTGGCTACGCTCATCTGCGGCTCGCTCGCCTACGACAACATCATGACCTTCCAGGGCCGCTTCGGCGACCATATCCTGCCGGACCAGGTGCACATGCTGAACATCAGCTTCCTGGTGCCGACGATGCGACGCAACTTCGGCGGCTGCGCGGGCAACATCGCTTATGCGCTGAAGCTGCTCGGCGGCGAGGCGAAGATCATGGCGACGCTCGGCGAGGCGGACGCGCAGTTGTACATCGACCGGCTCGACGCGCTCGGCTTGTCGAAGGAATACGTGCGCGTGCTGCCCGACCAGCACTCGGCGCAATGCTTCATCACGACCGATCTCGCGAACAACCAGATCACCGCGTTCCACCCCGGCGCGATGATGGATTCGCACCAGAACCGCACCGAGGAAGCGCGCGGTATTTCGCTCGGCATCGTCGCGCCGGATGGTGCTCAGGGCATGCGCGAGCACGCCGAAGGATTCGCGCGCGCGGGCGTGCCGTTCGTGTTCGATCCGGGCCAGGGTCTGCCGATTCTCGAAGGTGTGGAACTTCGTCGCATGATTGAACTCGCCACCTACGTGGCGGTCAACGATTACGAAGCCAAGTTGTTGAGCAACAAGACCGGCTGGTCGATCGAAGAGATCAAGAGCCGCGTCGATGCCCTCGTGATCACCCGCGGCGAACACGGCGCGCAGATCTATCACGAAGGTGGCATGCTGGAAATTCCCGTCGTGCAGGCGCGTCAGGTAATCGATCCTACCGGTTGCGGCGACGCATTCCGCGGCGGCCTGCTGTACGGCATCGAAAACAAGCTTGGCTGGGAGAAAACGGGTCGTCTCGCGAGTCTGATGGGGTCGCTGAAAATCGAGCATCAGGGGCCGCAAACCTACGCGCCGACGCGCGCCGAAATCGAAGAACGTTTCAGGCAGACATTTGGAAGCAGCCTGTTCGAATGAGTGGAGTAAAGGAATGAAAACGGTTAGTCGTATCGCGCTGGCAATGGCGCTCGTCGGCTCGGTGGCGCTGACTGGATGCGCCTACAACAGCAGCTCTTCGGACGTCTACACGGCGTCGCAGGCGCAGCGCGAAGAAACGGTGCGCATGGCGACCGTCGAGAGCGTGCGCGGCGTGAAGATCAGCTCGAACAACGGCCAGCCAACGGGTCTCGGCACCATCGGCGGTGGCGCGCTGGGCGGCGTCGCGGCGGCAAGCGCGATCGGCGGTGGCAACGGCTCGATCATCGCGGGCATCATTGGCGGCCTGGCGGGTGCGGTGGCGGGCAACGCCGTGGAGAACAGCGTCGCGATGAAGAACGGTCTGGAAATCACGGTGCGCCTCGACAACGGCGATCTGCGCGCGATCACCCAGACCGCGAACGGTGAAGTGTTCCAGGCGGGCGAGCGGGTGCGTCTGCTGTCGAGCGGTGGCGTCACGCGCGTCACGCACTGATCTGCACTGGTCCATTCAACCGAGGATTAGACGCAGCGTTTCAAAGTGAGCGTCCGGTTCCGGCAAAAGCGCATGCATCGAAAGATACATGCGCTTTTGCTTTGGCACGCGCATTCACGGCGTGACCGGATTCGAAGTTCGTTCGCCGAAACGAAAAACCCGCCGCCGGGTTGCGCCGGCGACGGGTTCAGGCCGGGTAGGCCTACCCGGACTCATGACACAGCACGCTGTGCCTGGGTGATGCGTACCGCGAGTGCTTACGGACGGCTGCCGGTCGGGAACGGCCATGCAGCTGCCGGATTCAACGCCGTCTTGACCGCAGCGGCCGGAGCCGGAGCAGGCGCCGATACGGTCGTTGCCGTCGTTGCAGGAGCGGCAGCCGTGGTCTTCTTCGCAGCAGCGGCCTTCTTGGCCGGAGCCTTCTTGGCCGGAGCCTTTTTCGCGGGGGCCTTTTTCGCGGCAGGAGCAGGCGCAGCGGCGGCGGTTTTCGCCGCAGCCTTTTTCGCGGGAGCCTTTTTCGCGGCGGCCTTCTTCGCCGCAGCCTTCTTCGCGGGCGCCTTCTTCGCAGCGGCCTTCTTCGCAGGCGCCTTCTTGGCTGCGACCTTCTTCGCGGCTACTTTCTTGGCCGCGACTTTCTTCGCTGCGGCTTTCTTCGCGGGCGCCTTCTTGGCCGCGACCTTCTTCGCTGCAACCTTCTTCGCCGCTACTTTCTTTGCTGCGACCTTCCTGGTTGCCACTTTCTTCGCTGCGACCTTCTTCGCTGCAACCTTCTTCGCCGCGACCTTCTTCGCCGCTACTTTCTTCGCTGCAACCTTCTTCACAGCGACCTTCTTGGCGGCAACCTTCTTCGCCGGAGCGGCCTTCTTGGCGGTGACTTTCTTTGCTGCAGCCTTCTTGGCGGCGGGTTTTTTCTTGGCAACTGCCATGATTTTTCTCCTTCAGGTTTTCAGATGAGAGTCAGTTCAAACAACACCCTTCGTCAAAACCCGCTTCCCACGTGTCGCCTTCTCGATAACGCACGCTACGAAGCGGATTATTCATCGGCGTACGCTGATCCCACCTGCTTACGCTAATGAATACGGCAAGGCGCGCCGTGCCCCGAGGCACCGCGCGCCAAATTGAGTCAGCACCGCTCGTAAGCAGCGCCGGCCATCGCTTGATCGAGCCAGCGAGCATGCCGCTGGCATTTTCCGGGGGGAAGTTTGCCCATCCCTTTTCAGGGATCGCAAAACGCCTGTCTTCTATTCGGGCCACTCGGCCCGCCAAGTCAGTAGGCGCACTTTGCATCAGGCGACCGTTCTCCTAAACCTTGTCGGTCAGGCGCGCGTGAGCGACACGCTGCTGCCTGGCCTTCCCATCGATTTCGTCTGCAACACGTCCTGGATTTTTATTATTCCCAGGTCAGCGCGCCGCCGGTTTGATACTCAATCACGCGTGTCTCGAAGAAGTTGCGTTCCTTCTTCAAGTCGATCATTTCGCTCATCCACGGGAACGGGTTTTCCTCGTTCGGGTAGAGCGCGTCCAGTCCGATCTGCTGGCAACGCCGATTGCAGATAAACCGCAGATAGCTCTTGAACATCGACGCGTTCAGGCCGAGAACCCCGCGCGGCATGGTGTCTTCAGCGTAGCGATATTCAAGATCGACAGCCTGCTTGAAGAGCTCGCGGATCTCTGCCTTGAATTCGGCGGTCCACAGTTGCGGCTCTTCCAGCTTGATCTGGTTGATGAGGTCGATGCCGAAATTGCAGTGCATCGATTCGTCACGGAGGATGTACTGATACTGCTCCGCCGCGCCCGTCATCTTGTTCTGACGACCCAGCGCCAGAATCTGCGTAAAGCCCACATAGAAGAACAGCCCTTCCATGATGCAGGCGAACACGATCAACGACTTCAGCAATTTCTGGTCCGCTTCCAGCGTGCCGGTGGTGAAGGCCGGGTCCGTCAGCGTATTGATGAACGGAATCAGGAACTCGTCCTTGTCGCGGATCGATTTGACTTCGTGATACGCATTGAAAATCTCGCTCTCGTCGAGGCCCAGCGATTCGACGATGTACTGGTACGCGTGCGTGTGGATCGCCTCTTCGAACGCCTGGCGCAGCAGGAACTGGCGGCACTCCGGAGCGGTGATGTGACGGTACGTGCCGAGCACGATGTTGTTCGCGGCGAGCGAGTCCGCCGTGACGAAGAAGCCGAGATTGCGTTTGACGATGCGGCGCTCGTCGTCCGAGAGACCGTTCGGGTCTTTCCACAGGGCGATGTCGCGCGACATGTTCACTTCCTGCGGCATCCAGTGGTTCGCGCAGCCGGCGAGGTACTTCTCCCACGCCCACTTGTACTTGAACGGAACCAGCTGATTGACGTCGGTCTTGCCGTTGATGATGCGCTTGTCGGCGACATTGACGCGCGCTTCGCTCTGCGCGGCGATCGCGCCGGCCGAAGGAGTTGCGGCTGCGGGCGGAACGAAGCCATCGGAGAAGATGTTCGTCGAGTTCGCCTGTGCAGTCTGATGGGCAGCTTGATGAGCATGGGCAACTTGCGCTGCGCCTTGCGTACCGAAAGTCGTGCCTTGAGCATGACGCAACGCGTTCTGTTGCGAAGCGCTCGAGGGAGCTACGGCAGTGGTCTCGTCATCCCAGTTGAGCATAAATTCTCACCATCAATTTAGATCGGTTTGTACCATCTTTTCATGAGCGTTAAAAGAGTTTGCTCATGAAAATTCTCGTTTTCTTGCGATTTAGATTCGGCGTTGCTACCTGCATACAACACTCAGCGCGTGGCCATGTGTGTGAAGCGTGATGCGATGTCGCTTGAATCGTGTGTGAAGCGGTCCTCAGCGAGTGACTGCGAAGACGTCGAAGCGTGCTTCGGCATGACTTCATCGATGCCTTGAGAGCCTTGCCACACAAGGCTTTGCGACCGACGCACGTGGCACGATGCGAAGCAGGCCGCGCTTCGTTGCGAACGATGACTCATTGCTCTGCGTTCGATCGCGCACGCTTCGAAGCATGACGTGCTTCGTCGTGTCGATGGCATCTGCTGATGTCATCGCGATGCGATGCAAAACATGTGTCGCGAGTTGCTCGATGCGCGATGAACTTGCTACCTCGACTCGCTCTCTTCGATGACCTGCGATGCGTGTCATCGAACGCACTTCGCTTCACTCGAAACACACTCGCCGCAGCCCTTCGATCCTGCCTTTCGCCGCTGCTGCGTGCTTCGAATTCGTTGCGGAAGTCTAGCATTCGGCGCCTCTTATTTCCACAATATCTTGTGCTTGCAAATCTCGTCGATACAACCTATAGCGTGTTTACGCGACCTTCCGACTCACCTGCAAAACCCGCTACGCAAGCCTCAGCGACCGCGCAATGGATCGAGCAGCGAGCGCAAGTTGTTGTGGTCGATCTCATGCATCAACGCGAGCAGCTTGCCGAGCTTGCCCTCTGGAAAACCCTCACGCGCGAACCACGCGAGATAGTGACCAGGCAGATCGGCGATGATTCGGTCCTTGTACTTGCCGTAGGGCATCGTCATCGTGACGAGTCGTTGCAGGTCTTGCGGGTCCATCGCTCCATCACCTTTCGTTCAATGTTCTTCGCAGCACGCAGCGCGCCTCAATCCTTCAGCGACTGCTCCATATCGATGCCATAATCGCCGCTCTTGCCGCCAAGAGTTGATCGCGTCTTCACCATGCCGCTTGTCGCCAAAGCTTTCATTGCCCCTCTCATCGTCGCGTGTGCGATGTTCATGGAAAGCGTCGACGCCAACGTCATCGTCACCGCGATTCCCGAAATGGCGCGCGCCTTTGGCCGCGATCCCGTCACACTGAAAGTTGCCGTCACGAGCTACGTGCTCGGACTCGGCGTCTTCATTCCGATCTGCGGCTGGGTCGCCGACCGCTTCGGCGCTCGCGTCGTGTTCCGCACGGCGATCGGCATCTTCGTGGTCGGCTCGCTGTTGTGCGCCGCGTCGACTTCGCTCGGACCGTTCACCGTCGCGCGCTTCATCCAGGGCGTCGGTGGCGCGATGATGGTGCCGGTCGGGCGCATCATCATCTTCCGCTCGGTGCGCCGCTCGGAGTTCATTCGCGCGATGAACTATCTCTCGGTGCCCGCCATGCTCGGACCCGCGGCCGGTCCTCTGCTGGGCGGCTTCATCACCACCTATCTGCACTGGCGCCTGATCTTCTTCATCAACATTCCGATCGGCATCCTTGGCATCTGGCTGACGAACCGGCACATCACCAACTCGCGCGAGGAACATCCGGGCCGGCTCGACTGGTTCGGCTTCTTCCTCTCGGCCGGCGCGGGCGTGCTGCTGTTGCTCGGGCTCTCGCTGGTTGGCGGCGAGCTGATTCCGTCGGGCATCGCCTATGCGATGTGCGCCGCCGGCGCGCTGATGGCCGTGCTGTACTGCATCCACGCGCGTCGCGCCGACAAACCGCTGCTCGACCTGCGCTTCTTCCGCGTACCGACTTTTCAGGCGAGCGTGCTCGGCGGTTCGATGTTCCGGATCGGACTCGGCGCAGTGCCTTTCCTTCTGCCCCTCGCGCTGCAGGAAGGTCTCGGCATGACCGCGTTCAAGTCAGGCGCGATCACCTGCGCGTCCGCGTTCGGCGGCATGTTCATGCGCTCGCTCGCCTCGCGCCTGCTGCATCGCTTCGGCTTCCGTCAGACGCTCTTCTACAACGCGGCGCTGTCGGGCATCGCCATTGCGGCGTGCGGCACGTTCTTCCCCGGCACACCGACCTGGGTAATCTGGGTCGTCGTGCTGCTCGGCGGCTTCTTCCCTGCGTTGCAGTTCACGAGCCTCAACTCGCTCGCGTATGCGGAGATCGAAACGCGCGACGTGGGCCGCGCGACCAGTCTCGCGAGCTTCGTGCAGCAGGTGTCGCTCGGTCTGGGCGTCACGGTGGCGGGCATCACGCTCGAACTCTCGCAGTATCTGAACGGTCATGCGAGCGTGCAATGGTCCGACTTCTGGCCCGCGTTCCTCGTCGTCGGCCTGTTCTCTTTCGTTTCGATGCCGATCACCGCGCGCCTCGCGCACGATGCCGGCCATGAAATCTCGCGCGGCACGCGCGGCTGAAGCACTTCCCTCTTTCGACACCCTCGACGTTCCATCCGCTCGAACGCACCGCAAAACAAACGGGCCGGCACCGGAGCGTCACGCTGCTCCGATGCCGGCCCGCGGAACCGGCTCAACCCACCGTTACTGGCAAGCCTCGCACTCGTCGAAGCCCGGGTCGCCCGGACGCATCATGCAGACAGGGCCGTCGGCCTCCGGAGCGGCTTCGACTGCCGGCGCGCTCGCCGCTGCCGCGTTGAAGCCGCCATTGCCCGCCGACGAAGCACCGCCCGACACGCCACCGAAGCCGCCCTGCGCACCCGATGCACCGTTGCCGCCATCGCCCGACGGCACTGCGTTCAGCGCGCCGTGCGCGACCGTCGACTTCTCGACGTGCGTCGCCGCCATCGTGCGGAGGTAGTACGTGGTCTTGAGACCGCGGATCCACGCGAGCTTGTAGACCTCATCGAGCTTCTTGCCCGACGCGCCCGCCATGTAGATGTTCAGCGACTGCGCCTGATCGATCCACTTCTGACGGCGCGACGCCGCTTCGACCAGCCACTTCGGATCGACTTCGAACGCGGTCGCGTAGATCGCGCGGAGATCCGCCGGAATGCGATCGATGCGCGAGAGCGTGCCGTCGAAGTACTTCAGATCCGACACCATCACTTCGTCCCACAGGCCGCGTGCCTTCAGATCGCGCACGAGGTAGTCGTTGACGACCGTGAATTCGCCCGACAGATTCGACTTCACGTACAGGTTCTGGAAGGTCGGCTCGATGCACGCGGAGACGCCGATGATGTTGGAGATCGTCGCCGTCGGCGCGATCGCCACGCAGTTCGAGTTGCGCATGCCGTGCGTCGCGATACGCGAGCGCAGTTCCGGCCAGTCCATCGATTCCGACGAATCCACTTCAACATAACCGCCACGCGCTTCGGCCAGCAGCTTCAGCGAATCCTGCGGAAGAATGCCGCGATCCCACAGCGAGCCGCGATACGTCGCGTAACGGCCGCGCTCTTCCGCGAGTTCCGTCGACGCGTAGTAAGCGTAGTAGCAGACGGCTTCCATCGAGCGGTCCGCGAACTCCACCGCCTCGCCCGACGCGTACGGCGTGCGCAGCAGATGCAGGCAGTCCTGGAAGCCCATGATGCCCATGCCGACCGGACGATGCTTCAGGTTCGAGTTACGCGCCTTCGGCACCGCGTAGTAATTGATGTCGATGACGTTGTCGAGCATGCGCATCGCGACGCTGATCGTGCGCTTGAGCTTCGCGTGATCCAGCGCGAACGAACCGTCTGCCTGCTTGATCATGTGCGCGACGAGGTTCACCGAGCCCAGGTTGCACACGGCGATTTCCGTCTCGCTCGTGTTCAGCGTGATTTCCGTGCACAGGTTCGACGAGTGCACGACGCCGACGTGCTGCTGCGGCGAGCGCACATTGCACGGATCCTTGAACGTGATCCACGGATGGCCCGTCTCGAACAGCATGCCCAGCATCTTGCGCCACAGTTGCGCGGCCGGCAGCTTCTTGAACAGCTTGATTTCGCCGCGCGCAGCTTTCTCTTCGTAAGCGACATACGCCTTTTCGAAGTCCGCGCCGAACAGATCGTGCAGGTCCGGGCAGGTCGACGGCGAGAACAGCGTCCAGTCGCCGCCTTCGACGACACGCTTCATGAACAGGTCGGGAATCCAGTTCGCCGTGTTCATGTCGTGCGTGCGGCGACGGTCATCGCCCGTGTTCTTGCGCAGTTCGAGGAATTCCTCGATGTCGAGGTGCCACGATTCGAGATACGCGCACACCGCGCCCTTGCGCTTGCCGCCCTGATTCACCGCGACTGCCGTGTCGTTCACGACCTTCAGGAACGGCACCACGCCTTGCGACTTGCCGTTCGTGCCCTTGATGTGCGAGCCGAGCGCGCGCACGCGCGTCCAGTCGTTGCCGAGGCCGCCCGCGAACTTCGAGAGCAGCGCGTTTTCCTTGAGCGCTTCGTAGATGCCGTCGAGGTCGTCGGAAACGGTCGTCAGATAGCACGACGACAACTGCGAGCGATGCGTGCCCGAGTTGAACAGCGTCGGCGTGGACGACATGAAGTCGAACGACGACAGCACGTTATAGAACTCGATGGCGCGGGCTTCGCGGTCGATCTCGTTGAGCGACAGACCCATCGCCACACGCATGAAGAATGCCTGCGGCAACTCGATGCGCGTACCCTCGACGTGCAGGAAGTAGCGGTCGTACAGCGTCTGCAGGCCGAGATAGCCGAATTGCAGATCGCGGTTCGCGTCGAGCGCGGCGCCCAGGCGCTTCAGATCGAATTGCTGCAGCTTGTCGTCGAGCAGGCCGGCTTCGACGCCGCGCTTGATGAACTGCGGGAAGTATTCGACGTAACGGTCGCCCATTTCGGCTTGCGTCACTTCCTCTTCGAGAATTTCGCGGCGGATCGTGTGCAGGAGGATGCGCGAGGTGACCTGGCTGTACGCCGGATCTTTCTCGATCATCGTGCGCGCGGCGAGAATGGCCGAATCATAGACCTGCGACATCGGCACGCCGTCGTACAGATTCTTCACCGTTTCCGCGACGATCGGCTCGGCGGACACCGCGTCGCCCAGATTGGCGCATGCGGAGACGATCAGCGCCTTGAGCGCTTCCATGTCCAGCGGACGCGTGACGCCGTTGTCCGTCACGTTGATCGCGCCTTCGTGCGGCTGCGCGTTCTGTGCATCCGCGCGCTCCGCCGAACGCTGCTGCGTACGCTTCTCGCGATACAGCACGTAAGCACGCGCGACGTTGTGCTCGCCGCCGCGCATCAGCGCGAGTTCGACCTGATCCTGAATGTCTTCGATATGGAACGTGCCGCCATGCGGACGGCTGCGCACGAGCGCGCGCACGACCGCTTGCGTCAGCTGGTCGACGAGCTCGCGCACGCGCGCGGAGGCGGCGCCTTGGCCGCCGTTCACGGCGATGAACGCCTTCGTCACGGCGATCGCGATCTTCGTCGGCTCGAACGACACCACGCTTCCGTTGCGACGGATGACTTTGTAGTCGGCAAACGTCGTGTTCGGCGCGAGCGCCTGAGCGGCGCCGGCGGCTTGCGCACCGCCCATCGGCTGTGCGGATGCGCCCTCGAAGGAAGTCGTGGCGTTTTCGGTGGTTTGCATTTGCAAAACTCCTGGTGTTCGAATGGTGCGGATGGTCCGCGGATTTATCACTTATGCCGCGCGCGTCAGGACACTCGTCATGAAGCTCGCGCGGTGTTTTGGCGGTAAAGCCAGGCTGTGAATACAGCAGGCTCGGGAATCGCGAATCGCGGCGCTTTCGGCCCGCATTGTTTCTGGCGTCTCACGCGGTGCCCGCGTTGGCGCGCGGTATCGGTCGACGCAACTCACGTTCACTTGCATGCGTTCTTCACGGTGCTGCTCGCTGGCGCTCGATGCGCCCGGCGGCTCTCTCCTCGCAAAGAGAAACCGTCTCGCGCATCGCCCCGGGCCAGCCAGACTTCTGTTACGCCGGAAAGCCGACGGCGCCGGCTCAAACGGAGCGGGCGCCGCCTTGACAACACAAGATCTAGTGCAAAGTACGTCTTTCGGCACCAAGTATAGTGGACATCCCCGTAGTCTCAAAAAGTTTTATTTGCCCTGAGTCTGCGATTACGGGGTTGACTTTTGCTACTCCGAAGCGCGGCAAGGCCTCGCGCGCGACGCTGTTGCGCCGCAGCGAGAAAGACCTTACGCGACGCTCAGATGTTGGACTGAAAGGGGAAGAACGACGGAGGCAACGCGCTGTCATGACGCAGGCGCGGCCAGTCGAAGTGAGGACCGGGATCGGTCTTGCGGCCGGGCGCGATGTCCGAGTGACCGGCGATCGCATCGATCGGATAACGCTGCACGATGATGCGCGCGAGCGTTACGAGCGCTTGGTATTGCGCGTCTTCGAAAGGCATGCGGTCGCTGCCTTCGAGCTCGATGCCGATGGAGAAATCGTTGCAGCGCTCGCGTCCGCAGAACGACGAGACGCCCGCGTGCCACGCGCGTTCATCGCAGGAAACGAATTGCTCGACACAGCCGTCGCGGCGAATCACGAAGTGCGCCGAGACGCGCATGCCGCGCAGATGATCGAAGTACGGATGCGCGTCGTGATCGAGCCGGTTGAGGAAGAAGTCGGCGATCGCGTTCGTGGTGAAGTCGTCGGGCGGCAGGCTGATGTTGTGCACGACGATGAGCGTCGGCACTGCGTCGCCGGGGCGCGCCTCGAAGTTCGGCGACGGCAGGCGCGTGGCGTTCGTGAGCCAGCCTTCTGTGTCAATATGCGGCTCGCGCTTCGACGGGATGTGCACGTTGTTCATCGCGCGTCGCGGCCAGCCGGGCGGCTCGCGTAATGGCGCGCGTGATCGGCGCAGCAGAAGCGTTCGCCCGCCACGATGATCGACTCGCTGCGCGGCGTGTGCACGCCGCATTGCGCGCAGCGGATGAGCGGATCGGCGAGTTGCGGCGGGTTGCCCGTCGCCGCGCCGTTGCCGTTGCCGTTGGTACGCGCGCGGCGTGCGCCGAACGTGCCGCCCGCGCTCGCGTTGCCGGCTGTGCCGGCGCCCGATTGAGTGTCACCCTGTTGCGCGCGCTCGTTGGCGCGGCGCAGCTTCTTCAGGAGCCACTGCCCCAGGAAGAAGAGGACGATCAGAAAGAGGAAATTTCGCATCGATTCAATGGCGAGTAAAAGTGCACGCGTTCGGACGATCCGACACTCAGACGACCGCGCGATGCAGCAGCACTTCGAACACGAAGCGGCTTCCCACATAGGCAAGCAGCAGCGCGACGAACGACGCCAGCACCCAGCGCAACGCGGCGCGTCCGCGCCACCCGGAGATGCGGCGCGCGGTGAGCAACGCGCCGAACATCAGCCAGGAAAGGAAGGCGAACACGGTCTTGTGATCGAATTGCAGCGCACGATTGAGCAACTGTTCGTTGAACGCGACGCCTGACACGAGCGTCAGCGTGAGCAGCACGAAGCCCGCCGCGATCAGGCGGAACAGCAGCTTCTCGAGCGTGAGCAGCGGCGGCAGCGTGTCGAGCCAGCTCGAAAGCCAGCTGCTGCCGGTATGACGCGTCGACAGACCGCGCATGCGTTGAAGGCGACGTTCGAGCAGCAGCATGAGCACGGCGTGCAGTGCGGCGATCGCGAAGAGACCGTATGCGATGTTGGCGATCAGGAAGTGCAGCTTGAACATCGGAGCGGCGGAGTACGACAGCACGCGCACGCCGCCGAAAACGAGCGGCAGCAGCGAAGCCACGAAGGCGAGCGGCAGCACGAGCAGCCGCAAGCCGTCGAGCGGGAAAAAGAAACTTTCGATCCAGTAGATGCCTGCGCCGAGCCAGAACATCGCGGACAGCGCGAACGCGAAGCCGAAGATCATCGCGTTCTGAGGGAAGATGGTGGTGTGCAGCAGCACGCCGTGCACGAGCAGCGCTATTAATAATAGAGCGCGGCCGATTCCACCCATGCCCGACGCCTTCGAAGGCGCCGCCCGCGCGATCCCGGCAGGCACGCCGGCCAGCGCCGGTTCCACCGCCGTATGGCGATGCGCGCGCCAGCCCGCTACGGCCAGTCCGCCGTAGAGAAGCGCAGTGAGGGCATACAGTACAATATCCATGTTCGAAGTTTACACTAGGCCCCACACTCGCGACGTCTTCACCCTTGCGGCAGCGCGGGGCGCGTCGATGCGGCGTTGCATCGCATCGCGGCAAAAACAAGGGTCGAATTCTCTACCGTTTCCCCATGCTCGATAACCTCACTCAACGGATGGCGCGCGTCGTCAAGACGCTGCGCGGCGAGGCCCGCCTCACCGAGGCCAACACGCAGGAGATGCTGCGCGAAGTCCGCCTCGCCCTGCTCGAAGCGGACGTGGCGCTGCCAGTCGTGCGCGAGTTCATCGCGAAGGTGAAGGAAAAGGCGCTCGGCGAGGAAGTGCTGTCCAGCCTGTCGCCGGGTCAGGCGCTCGTCGGTGTCGTGCAGAAGGAACTGACGGCCGTGATCGGCGGCGATTACGAAGGCAAGGCGGCCGAGCTGAATCTCGCCGTCGCGCCGCCCGCCGTCATTCTCATGGCGGGCCTTCAGGGCGCGGGTAAAACCACGACCTCCGGCAAGCTCGCCAAGCTCCTGCGCGAGAAGCAAAAGAAGAAAGTGCTGACCGTTTCGGTCGACGTGTACCGCCCCGCCGCCATCCGTCAGTTGCAGACGGTGACCGAACAGGTCGGCGCGGATTTCTTCCCGTCGGAGCCGAATCAGAAGCCGGCGGATATCGCCCGCGCGGCGATCGACTGGGCGAAGCGTCACTATCACGATGTCGTGATCGTCGACACGGCCGGCCGTCTCGGTATCGACGAAGCGATGATGAAGGAGATCAGCGAACTGCACGATCTCCTGAGGCCCGCTGAAACACTGTTTGTCGTCGACGCCATGCTGGGTCAGGACGCGGTCAACACGGCGAAAGCGTTCAACGACGCGCTGCCGCTCACCGGCGTCGTGCTCACCAAGCTCGACGGCGATTCCCGCGGCGGCGCGGCGCTCTCGGTGCGTCACGTCACCGGCAAGCCGATCAAGTTCGTCGGCGTCGCGGAAAAGCTCGACGGCCTCGAAGTGTTCCATCCGGACCGCATGGCGAACCGGATTCTCGGCATGGGCGACATTCTCGCGCTCGTCGAGGAAGCGCAGCGCGGCGTCGACACGGCAGCCGCGCAGAAGCTCGCCGACAAGGTCAAGAAAGGCGGCGACTTCGACCTGAACGACTTCAAGGCTCAACTCGCGCAGATGAAGAACATGGGCGGCCTGTCGTCGCTCATGGACAAACTGCCCGCGCAGTTCCAGCAAGCCGCGCAGGGCGCGGACATGAACAACGCCGAGAAGCAGATGCGCCGCATGGAAGGCATCATCAATTCGATGACCCTGCAGGAGCGCGCGAAACCCGAGCTCATCAAGGCGGCGCGCAAGCGGCGCATCGCGGCGGGCGCGGGCGTGCACGTTCAGGAAGTGAACCGCATGCTCAATCAGTACGAGCAGATGCGCGGCATGATGAAGAAGCTGAAAGGCGGCAACCTGCAGAAGATGATGCGCGGCATGAAGGGCATGTTGCCCGGAATGCGTTGACCGCACAGAAATACGAACCCGCGTTTTCGCGCGTCGCCCGACGCGATTGAAGCGCGGGTTTATCATATGGCGCATGCCGCTGTTTTTTTCCACACTAAGAAGTCTGCCTTTCCCCCGCTTTCCCTATGAACCGCGAAGAAGCCCTCCATATTTTCAGCCACTCCGAAGAGATCGTGACGGCTGACGAAGTCAACGCATCGATCGGCAAGATGGCCGCGGCCATCAAGGCGGCGACGAAAGACGACTTCCCGCTCGTGCTCTCGGTCATGGGAGGCGCGGCCGTGTTCACCGGCATGCTGCTGCCGCATCTGGATTTCCCGCTCGAGTTCGATTACATCCACCTGACGCGCTACCGCAACGCAATCAAGGGCGGCAGCGAGATGCAGTGGCGCGTGGCGCCGGCGGAATCGGTGAAGGATCGCGTGGTGCTCGTGCTCGACGACATCCTCGACGAAGGCGAAACCATGGCCGCGATCCGCGACCGCATCATGGCGATGGGCGCGAAGACGTTTCTCTCGGCGGTGCTGTGCGAGAAGATCATCCCGAAGGCGAAGCCGTTGCGTCCGGATTTCTGCGGGTTCGAAGTGCCGAATCGCTACGTTTTCGGCTGCGGCATGGATGCGAAGGGTTACTGGCGCAATTTACCGACAATTCGGGCGTTGACGGAAGGCGCGTGACTCCCGACCTGCGCAATGAAAAAGCGGCCCCGAAAGGCCGCTTTTTTTATAGCTGATGCACGAAAGTGCGTATTCCAGTCAGCATCATTTCGACGGAAATCGCCACGAGCACCAGCCCCATCAAGCGCTCGAATGCTGTCACGACACGCTCGCCGAGCCACTGCTGAATCTTCTCCGCCAGGATCAGCACGATTGCGCAGACGATCATCGTCACGGTCAGCGCGCCGATCCACTCGAGCATCTTGCCGGGCGCCTGCGACGTCAGCAGCATGACCGTCGCCAAAGCCGAAGGTCCGGCGAGCGCCGGAATGGCCAGCGGCACGATGAGCGGCTCGCCGCCGCGCGAATCGCCGCCCATCGCGCCATCCGGATGCGGAAAAATCATCCGTAGCGCGATCAGAAACAGCACGATCCCGCCGGCGATGCGCAACGAGACATCGGTGAGGTTCATCGCGCGCAGGAAGCGGTCGCCCGCCATCATGAACACCAGCAGAATGACGAAGGCGATCGCCACTTCGCGCAATACGACGACGCGGCGCCGCTCTTTCGCGACGCCGCGCAACGCGTTGATGAAGATCGGAATGTTGCCGAGCGGGTCCGTGATCAGCAGCAGCAGGATCGTCGCCGACAGGAAGTTGTACTGCATTACTTCCCGAGCGCGGCCCGCACTTTGCCCGTCACGACATCCGCCGCTTCATCTACCGGCAGCAGCGTGGCTTCGGCGTCGCGGCGGCCCTGATACTCCAGCTTGCCGTCCTTCAGCCCGCGATCGCCGATCACGATGCGATGCGGCACGCCGATCAGCTCCCAGTCCGCGAACATCACGCCCGGACGCTCGCCGCGATCGTCGAGGATCACGTCGACGCCCGCCGCCTGCAGCGTGGCGTACAGCTTGTCGGCCTGCTCGCGCACGGAGTCGCTTCGGTCGTAGCCCATCGGGCAGATCACGACTTCGAACGGCGCGATGGCTTCCGGCCAGATGATGCCGCGGTCATCGAAATTCTGTTCGATCGCCGCGCCCAGCACGCGCGTGACGCCGATGCCGTAGCACCCCATCTGCATCGGCGCGGGCTTGCCGTTTTCGTCGAGAAAGGTCGCGCTCATCGAATTCGAATACTTGATGCCGAGCTGGAACACGTGCCCCACTTCGATGCCGCGGCAGATTTCCAGCGTGCCCTTGCCGTCCGGCGACGGATCGCCCGCGACCACGTTGCGGATATCCGCCACTTCCGGCTCGGGCAGATCGCGGCCCCAGTTCACGCCGGTCGTGTGGTAATCGACCTCGTTCGTGCCGACCACGAAGTCGCTCATGTTCGCGACCGTGCGATCCGCGATCACGCGCACCGGCTTCTTCGTGCCGATCGGGCCGAGATAGCCCGGCGGCGTGCCGAACCATTCGATGATCTCGGCTTCCGTCGCGAAGCGGTAACCCGCGAGGCCCGGCAGCTTGTTCGTCTTGATGTCGTTGAGCGAATGATCGCCGCGCAGCATCAGCAGCCAGATCGTGGGTTCCGCGCCTTCGTTGTCGGTTGCAAGAATGATCGACTTGATGGTCTTTTCGAGCGGAATGTTCAGAAGCTGCGCGACCGCCTCACACTTCGCGGCGCCCGGCGTCGGCGTCTTCTTCAGCTCTTCGGTGGGCGCGGCGCGCTTCTCGATGAGCGGCAACGCATCCGCCGCCTCGACGTTCGCCGCGAAGTCCGAGTCCGGGCAATAGGCGATGTCGTCCTCGCCCGTCTCGGCGATCACGTGGAATTCATGCGAGCCGCTGCCGCCGATCGAACCGTTGTCCGCCGCGACCGCGCGGAACTCCAGCCCGATGCGCGTGAAAATGCGCACATAGGCTTCGTACATCTTGCGATACGACTCGGCGAGACCATCGAGGTCCTTATCGAAGGAATAGGCGTCCTTCATGATGAACTCGCGGCCGCGCATCACGCCGAAGCGCGGACGGATCTCGTCGCGGAACTTCGTCTGGATCTGGTAGAAGTTCACCGGCAACTGGCGATAGCTCTTGATGTCGCGACGCGCGATGTCCGTCACGACTTCCTCGTGCGTCGGGCCCACGACGAAATCGCGGTCGTGGCGATCCTTGAAGCGCAGCAGTTCGGGACCGTACTGCTCCCAGCGGCCCGACTCCTGCCAGAGCTCGGCGGGCTGCACGGCGGGCATCAGCAATTCGAGCGCGCCCGCGCGGTTCATCTCTTCACGCACGATGGCTTCGACCTTGCGCACCGAGCGCAGGCCGATCGGCATGTAATCGTAGATGCCGCCCGCGACGCGGCGGATCATGCCGGCGCGCATCATCAGTTTGTGACTGACGATCTCGGCGTCGGCGGGAGCTTCTTTCAGGGTGCCGATGAAGAAACGGGATGCTTTCATTCAAAAATTATCCAAAAGCGGCGCGCTCCGGAGCGTTTCAGCGCCGAAGCGGGCGATTCGATGGTGGACGACGGAACAGTTCGTGGGAAGCAGATTTTGCCGCTTCCCGGCTTGCCTGGCAAAAAGACTCAAACACAGACTCGAAACGAGCCGGGCGCTTCGGGGACATCGTGCCCCGAATTGGGGTTCCTGCCGGTGCGCCGAGTCCGTTAACTGTTTATAATCAAAGCAATTTTAAAGGATTTGAAGGTGGCTGTATGCTGGATCGTGAAGGCTTTCGCCCGAACGTCGGCATCATCCTCTTGAACGCGCGCAACGAAGTGTTTTGGGGCAAGCGGCTGCGTGAACATTCCTGGCAGTTTCCGCAAGGGGGTATCAAATACGGCGAAACCCCCGTGCAAGCGATGTATCGGGAGTTACACGAAGAAACCGGCTTGCTGCCTGAGCATGTGAAAGTTGTCGGTCGCACGCGCGACTGGCTGCGTTATGAGGTGCCGGACAAGTTCATCAAGCGCGAGGTGCGCGGACATTATCGCGGTCAGAAACAAATCTGGTTTCTGCTGCGCATGGTGGGCCGCGATTGCGACATCTGCCTGCGCGCGACGGACCATCCGGAATTCGATGCCTGGCGCTGGAACGAGTATTGGGTGCCGCTGGATGCGGTGATCGAGTTCAAGCGCGACGTTTATCAAATGGCTCTTACCGAGCTATCCCGCTTCCTGCGGCGGACCAACGCCCGTGGCGAACGCGGCGAGCGTGCCGCGCATCATGGGCCGCGCTATCCGCGCGTCGTCCAGACGATGACGATCGAAGCGCCTGCCGTTACTGCCTCCGGCGCGACGGTTCAGGCAGAATGCACGGTCAGCGAAGAAGTGCATGTGATCGTGCAGCGCTCGTCGTGCGACTGATCGCCGCCGTTCTTGTTGCAGGTTGACTCTCAAACTTCGATCGATGGCACGGTGAATCGCTCACCGTGCCATCTCGCTTTGTTCCGCCGGGCGGGCGCTCCCGCGTCCCGCGCGCAAGTTTTCCGGGAAACCCAATTGAAAGTGAAAGCCTCACTCGCGGTAATCGTGGCATCCGCGGCAACGCTTGCCGCGCTCGCCGGCTGCTCCAGCTCCAAGACCCCGACCACGCAGGACGACGGCGTCTTCACCTATCTGCTCGACCGCAAGACGACCTGGGCCGAAGAGAAAATCGATACCATGCCGCCGCTGCCGAAGGCGTCGAATCTGCTGGCGTTCAACGTCTCGCAGAACACGCCGCTCACCTTCGCCGTCGATAAATCGACGCTCACGGTCGGCAAGGACGGCGTCGTGCGTTACGTGATCGTCGTGACGAGCCCGGTGGGCGCGCGCAACGTCAACTACGAAGGCATTCGTTGCGACACCTACGAATGGCGCCGTTACGCGAGCATCAACGACGATCAAAATGGCTGGGATCAGGGCGCCGCGTTCGAATTCAAGCGCATCGAGAATGGCGAACTGAACGCGTATCAGGCCGCGCTCTATCAGGATTATTTCTGCGCGAGCAAGCTGCCGGTGGGTTCGGCCGAGCAGATCGTGAACAACATCCAGTACAAGCGCACGCAGACCAACATCAATCTGCGCTGATGCGGCCGGCTTCATGACAAAGCCCGCTGGCCTTACGGCTCAGCGGGCTTTGTCTTTTGCACTTCGCACGTTGCACGGCGTCTCAGACGAGCACGAGATTGTCCCGGTGGATCAACTCCGGTTCCAGCATATAACCGAGCACAGTTTCGATCTCGCCGCTGGGCCGCCGGTGAATCAGCCGCGCCTCCGAGCTACTGTAGTTCGTGATGCCGCGCGCCACTTCCTGCCCCTGATCGTTGACGCAGGCGATCACCTCGCCACGATCGAACGCGCCTTTCACGTCGATCACGCCAATCGGCAGAAGACTCTTGCCGTCGGCGGTGAGCTTGTTGACCGCGCCGGCATCTATCACGACGTGTCCGCGCACCTGAAGATGATCCGCCATCCACTGCTTGCGCGCCGCCATGCGTGCCGTGCGCGCGATCAGTTGCGTGCCGATCAGTTCGCCGGATGCGAGACGAGTCAGCACATCGGCTTCGCGGCCGCTCGCGATCACGGTGTTCGCGCCGCTATGCGCCGCGCGTTTCGCCGCGAGAATCTTGGTCAGCATGCCGCCGCGCCCGAGGCTCGAACCCGCGCCGCCCGCCATCTGTTCGAGTTCGGGCGTGCCGGCGTCGGCCTGTTCGACGAGCGTCGCGTTCGGGTCCTTGCGCGGATCGGCGGTGAAGAGGCCGCGCTGATCGGTGAGGATGACGAGCGCATCGCCTTCGATCAGATTTGCGACGAGCGCGCCGAGCGTGTCGTTGTCGCCGAACTTGATTTCGTCGGTGATGACGGTGTCGTTCTCGTTGATGATCGGCACGGCGCCCAGGCGCAGCAGCGTGAGCAGCGTGGAGCGCGCGTTCAGATAGCGTTCGCGGTCGGCCAGATCGGCGTGCGTTAGCAGAATCTGCGCGGTGCGGATGCCATGCGCGCCGAAGCTGCTCTCATAGACCTGCGCGAGTCCCATCTGACCGACGGCGGCGGCGGCCTGCAATTCGTCGATCTCGCGCGGACGCTTGGTCCACCCGAGCCGGTGAATGCCTTCGGCGATCGCGCCCGAACTCACGAGCACGACTTCCTTGCCCTGCTCGCGCAGCGCCGCAATCTGCGCGGCCCAGCGCGAGATGGCGGCGTGATCGAGCCCGCGCCCGTCGTTGGTGACGAGGCTCGACCCTACTTTCACTACGATTCGCTTCGCAGCGGCGATGACCGAACGCATCGTGCGCTTTCTCCTCGTGGTTATTCGTCGTCTTGATTGGCCTGCTGGTTCGCCGGGTTCGGCTGACTCGCTTCGTCGTCGCGGAAACGCACGTCGGCGGCGAGATCTTCCGCTTCCGCCGCGCGCGATGCATCCGAATGCTGCGAAATGTAGTCGTAGATAGCGTAGGTGAGCGCTTCGCAGCCCTGACCTGTCAACGCCGAAATCTCGAACACCGGGCCGTCCCACTCGAAACGCTCGACGAAGTCGGCGATGCGCGCCTCGCGCTCGTCTTCCGGCACCATGTCGAGCTTGTTCAGCACGAGCCAGCGCGGCTTCTCGTAAAGCGTCTCGTCGTACTTGCGCAGTTCGTTGACGATGGCCTTCGCTTCCGCGACCGGATCGACGTTTTCATCGAACGGCGCCATATCGACGAGATGCAGCAGAACACCCGTGCGCTGCAGGTGACGCAGGAAGCGATGCCCGAGGCCCGCGCCTTCAGCCGCGCCTTCAATCAGACCCGGAATGTCCGCGATCACGAAGCTCTTGCTCGGGCCCACGCGCACCACGCCGAGATTCGGCGCGAGCGTCGTGAACGGGTAATCGGCGATCTTCGGCCGCGCGTTCGACACCGACGAGATGAACGTGGACTTGCCCGCGTTCGGCATGCCGAGCAGGCCGACGTCGGCGAGCACTTTCAGTTCGAGTTTGAGCATGCGGCGCTCGCCCGGTTTGCCGTCGGTTTTCTGACGCGGCGCGCGGTTCGTGCTCGATTTGAAATGCAGGTTGCCGAGGCCGCCCGCGCCGCCTTGCGCGATCAGCACTTGCTGATTGTGCTCGGTCAGGTCGGCGATGATCTCGCCCGTTTCCTGATCGGAAATGATGGTGCCGACCGGCATGCGCAACGTGATGTCGTCGCCGCCCTTGCCGTAGCAGTCCGAGCCGCGGCCGTTTTCGCCGTTGCGCGCCTGATGCTTCTTGGAGAAGCGGTAGTCGATCAGCGTGTTGATATTGCGATCGCCGACGGCGTAGACGCTGCCGCCCCGGCCGCCGTCGCCGCCATCCGGCCCGCCGAACGGGACGAACTTTTCGCGGCGCATCGACGCGCTGCCATCTCCCCCGTCGCCGGCGATGACTTCGATCCTCGCTTCGTCAATGAACTTCATGCGTTACTCCGTCCCGTGTTTCCGCTATTTTGCCGCGACCGGCGGATGCCGGTCTGCGATAACCATGTTTGTCGATACAAATGAAAATGGCCCCGCGAACTTCGCGGGGCCATCTTTCGGTCCTGAAGCCCGTGCGTAAAAACTTACGCTGCCGGGACGACGACGACCGTGTGCTTCTTCGCAGCGCCCTTGGTCACGAACTTGACGTGACCGTCGGCCAGCGCGAACAGGGTGTGATCCTTGCCGATGCCGACGTTCTCACCCGGATGCATGCGCGTGCCGCGCTGGCGAACGATGATGCCGCCTGCGTTGATTGCCTGGCCGCCGTACACCTTCACGCCGAGGCGTTTCGACTCGGAGTCGCGGCCGTTGCGGGAAGACCCGCCTGCTTTTTTGTGTGCCATTTGCTTAGCTCCTTAACCGATGCGCTTACGCGTTGATCGCGTCGATGCGCAGTTCGGTGTAGTTCTGGCGATGGCCAGCGTGCTTTTGGTAGTGCTTCCGGCGACGCATCTTGAAGATGGTCACTTTCTTGTGACGACCTTGGGACACGACGGTAGCCTTGACGGAAGCCCCACTGACCAGCGGCGTACCGAACTTAATCGATTCGCCTTCGCCTACTGCGAGAACCTGGTCGAGCGTGATTTCAGCGTCAATGTCTGCCGGTATCTGTTCTACTTTCAATTTTTCGCCAACGGCAACTTTGTACTGCTTGCCGCCGGTTTTTATGACCGCGTACATTGAGAACCTCACTCAGAATTCATTTTTCCCTCGCACCACGCGGGGGAAAACACGCGATTATACATAGGGTTACGCACGACGTCAAAGCGCATCGGCATATGCCGCGCCGCGGGCGCTCCGCGAACGAACCAGGCGCGGGTCCATGCGCGAACCTCGGCGAAAACCCGGCGAAACGTGTCGGAAATCCGTCGACGCGGCGCGATTCGACAGTCCGGACACCCGTCGTTCGTCGGATTCGCCTTATAATCCGCCGGATTACCTTTCTTGCCGATCATGTCGTCCACCGCCACTTCATCCCCAAACGCCGCCGCACTGCTCGCCCCGATCGCAGAGGACATGCAGCAGGTGAATCGCGTCATCCGGCAGCGCCTGGCATCAGAAGTGATGCTCATCAACCAGATTTCGGAGTACATCATCGGCGCGGGCGGCAAGCGGTTGCGTCCGGCGCTGCTGCTGCTGGTTTCGGGCGCGCTGGGCGACACGACCGGACATCGCCATGAACTGGCGGCGGTGGTGGAGTTCATCCACACGGCAACGCTGCTGCACGACGACGTGGTCGACGAATCCGATCTGCGCCGCGGCCGCAAGACCGCGAACGCGCTGTTCGGAAACGCGGCGAGCGTGCTGGTCGGCGACTTCCTGTATTCGCGCTCGTTCGAGATGATGGTGAGCGTCGGCAAGATGCGCGTGATGGAGATTCTCTCGGTCGCGACCAACATCATTTCCGAAGGCGAAGTGCTGCAACTGCTCAACATGCACGACCCGGACGTCGATGAAGCGCGCTACATGCAGGTGATCCGCTACAAGACGGCGAAGCTGTTCGAGGCGGCGGCGCAACTGGGCGCGGTGCTGTCGGGCGCGGATGCGCGCACCGAAGCGGCGGCGGCGGAATTCGGCCGGCGCATCGGCACGGCGTTCCAGATCATGGACGACTGGCTCGACTACACGGGCACGCCGGAATCGATGGGCAAGAACGCTGGCGACGACCTGCGCGAAGGCAAGCCCACCCTGCCGCTCATCTATCTGATGGAGCACGGCACGCCGGAGCAGGCGACGCTCGCGCGCGAGGCCATCGAGCAGGGCGGCACGGATCGCTTTGACACGATCTTCCACGCGATCACCACTTCGGGCGCGCTGGACCACACGCTGGAATGCGCGCGGAAAGAAGCTCAGGCAGCGGCCAACGCAATTTCTTCATTCCCCCCTTCCATCTTCAAAGAGAGCCTGATAGAATTATGTTCTTACTCGACGTCGAGACAGTCTTAAACGAGACTTTAACGACATAGCAGTCCAAGTAAGAGTTGTAGAAAATTCGGGGTGTAGCTTAGCCTGGTAGAGCGCTACGTTCGGGACGTAGAGGCCGGAGGTTCGAATCCTCTCACCCCGACCAGAATTTCGAAAAACCCGCATGGTCCGCCATGCGGGTTTTTTCTTTTCCGCGCTTGGCCGGTATTGCGTTGGTTGCCCAAGCTACGGCAAGCTTGCAAACCCGTCTGTTATATTCCCTCCCATCTCCGCCCCTACCCGATCACCGCGTGGACAACCTTCCCTTATGGGCGCAAATTTGCGCCATCTTTCTGCTTCTCATTCTTTCCGGTTTCTTCTCGATCTCCGAAACGTCGATGATGGCGCTCAATCGCCATCGGTTGAAATATCTGGCGAGCCAGGGGTCGTTACGCGCACGCACCACGCAGGGCCTGCTCGCCAAGACCGACCAGTTGCTCTCGGTGATCCTGATAGGCAACAACCTGATCAACACGATCATCCCGGTGCTCACCACTTCCATCGCACTGCGCACCTTCGGCCATAACAACCTCGTGCTGTCGATCACGACGGGCGTCATCGCGTTTCTCATCATCGTGTTCGCGGAAATCGCGCCGAAGATCGTCGGCGCGACGTATCCGGAGAAAGTGGCGCTGCCCGCGAGTCTCGTGCTGTCGCCGCTCATGCGCATCGCGCGGCCGCTCATCTGGTTCGTGAACCTGTTTGCCAACGCGATCCTCGCCACGCTGCACATCAACACCAAGAACAAGCGCGATCAGCGCATTTCGCCGGAAGAGCTACGCACAATCGTGCTCGAAACCGGCAGCTTCATGCCGACCAAGCACCGCAGCATCCTGCTGAACCTGTTCGATCTCGAAAATATCTCGGTCGATGACGTGATGATCCCGCGCCGTCGCATCGAGGCGCTCGATATGGATGCGCCGTTCGAGCAAATCCTGCATCAGCTCGAGACGTGCTATCACAACAAGCTCCTCGTTTATCAGGGCGACATCGACCGCGTGCTCGGCATTCTGCACGTGCGCAAGACGCTGTCGGCGCTGCATAACCAGGAACTGGAACGCGAGTCGCTGCGCGAGCTGCTCGCGGAACCCTATTTCGTGCCGGCCGGCACGCCCGTGTTCCAGCAGTTGCAGTACTTTCAGGAAAGCGGCCATCGCATCGCGATCGTGGTCGACGAGTACGGCGAATTGCAGGGGCTCGTGACGCCCGAGGACATCATCGAGGAGCTGATCGGCGAGTTCACGACGACGATTCCGCGCGGCGCCGGCTCGCGCGGCGGCTGGGACGAGAACGGCGAGTGCATCGTCGCGGGCAGCATGCCGCTGCGCGAACTGAACCGCTGGCTGCAACTGACGCTGCCGACGGACGGTCCCAAGACGCTCAATGGCCTGATCCTCGAAACGCTCGAAGACATACCCGACGGCGATGTCTCCGTGCAGATCGCGAACGTGACCTTCGAAGTCATGCGTAGCGACGATCAGGCGATCCGCACCGTGAAAATCTTCCGCCCTTCCGCGCCCGCGAAGCGCGCGCTGCGTTAGCCATTCGGCCGACTGGGCGTCGCGGGCCGGCGACGGGATGATCGGATCATCTCGACTCTCACGGTCCGACGCCCATGATTGCCCCTTCCCGCGACGCCTTCGAAACCTTCGCGCGCCCGGCTCGCCCGCCGTCCGACCCCGCATCCGATTCCGAAACTCCCGCCGTCGCGCTGCTCGCCGATACCTTGCGCGAAGCGGCCGAGCGCGGCGCGTCCGATATCCACGTCGAGCCATGGGAGTACGACTGGCGCGTCCGGCTGCGAATCGACGGCGCGCTGCACGTACTGCGGCGTCCGCCGCCCCATCTGCGCGACGCGTTCGTCACGCGTATCAAGGTGCTGGCGCGCATGGACATCGCGGAGCGCCGCGTGCCGCAGGACGGCCGCCTGCGTCTGACGCTGCCGGGCGGGCGCATCGGCGACTATCGCGTGAATTCGCTGCCGACGCTGTTCGGCGAGAAGCTCGTGCTGCGCCGGCTCGACGCCTTGCCGCCGGATCTTTCACTCGCCGCGCTCGGCCTCGACGACGCGCAGAGCCGCACGGTCGAAGCGGCGATCCGCGCACCGCACGGCCTCGTGCTCGTGACCGGGCCGACCGGCAGCGGCAAGACACTGTCGTTGTATTGCTTCCTGCAGATGCTCAACGCCGAGGCGCGCAACGTGTGCTCGGTCGAGGACCCGGTCGAGATTCAGCTCGCGGGCATCAATCAGGTGAGCGTGCGCGAAAAGGCGGGGCTGACCTTCGCGGTCGCGCTGCGCGCGTTCATGCGGCAGGATCCGGACGTGATCATGGTCGGGGAAATTCGCGACGCCGAAACCGCCGACGTCGCGGTGAAGGCCGCGCAGACCGGTCATCTCGTGCTCTCGACGCTGCATACGAACGACGCGCCCGCCGCCATCGCCCGTCTGATCGATATCGGCGTGGCGCCCTACAACCTCGCGTCCGCGCTCAGGCTCGTCAGTGCGCAACGATTGGTGCGCAAGCTCTGCGAGCACTGTCGCACGCGTTCCACGCTGCCGCTCGACGCAGGTTTCCATCCATTCGAGCCGCGCGGCTGTCCGGCTTGTCACGGCATCGGTTATCGCGGGCGTGTCGGCGTGCATCAACTGATGCCTGCATCGGATGACATTCGCGAGCTGATCGTCGCGCGCGCGGCGACCCATACGGTCACGCGCGCGGCGCAGGCGCAAGGCATGCCGACGCTGCGCGATGCGGCGTTCGCCCGCGTGCGCGAAGGCGTGACGAGCGTGGCCGAAGCGGCGGAAGCCACGGAGATCGACTGATGGACCGCGCGCCCGAACTACGCTTCGCGTGGCGCGGCCTGACCGCGGACGGCAGACATAAGCGCGGCAAGCTCATCGCCATCGACACGCTCGCGGCGCGCGCGTCGCTGCGGCGCGAAGGCGTGATCGTGACGAGCCTCGACACGCTCGGCCGCGCGCCGCCGCCGAAAACGAATGCAGCGCGCGTCACCCTCTTCACGCGCCAGCTGGCCGGGCTTCTGCGCGCGGGACTGCCGCTCGCTGCCGCACTGGAACTGCTCGCGGGCGGCACAGAGGGCGGCCCGACGGGCGGCATGCCGCGCATCGCGCGAACGCTCGGCCGGGACATCACGCGCGGCGTACCGTATTCGGAGGCGCTCGCGCAGCATCCCGCCGCGTTCGGCGCGTTGTATTGCCAACTGGTCTCGGTCGGAGAAGTGGCGGGCGCGCTGCCGGCGGTGCTCGCGCGCCTCGCCGACGACCGCGAGCGCGCCGCGTCGCAAAAGGCCGGACTGCGCGCGGCGCTCACCTATCCGGTCGTCGTGCTGCTCTTGTCGCTTGCGATCACGGCCGGTTTGCTGATCGGCGTCGTGCCGACCTTCAAGACCATCTTCGATGGCTTCGGCGCCGCGCTGCCCGCGCCGACCCGCTTCGTGCTCGCACTCTCCGATGGCGCCGCGCGTTACGGCGTGCCTTTCGTCGCGGCGTGCGCGTGCCTCGCGACGGCCGCGCTCGGCTGGATGAAGCGCTCGCCCGACGCGCGCGCAGCGGCCGATCGCATCGCGTTGCGCCTGCCGCTCGCGGGCACGCTGCTGCGTTCGCTCGCCGTCGCGCGCTGGAGCCGCGCTCTCGGCACTTTGCTTGCGGCGGGCACCGCGCTCTCCGACGCTTTCGACTCGCTCACGCACGCCACCGGAAACCGCGTGTTCGACCGCGCGACCGTCGATATCGCCGCGCGCCTGCGCAATGGCGAGCGCCTCGCCGCCGCGATGCGCGCCGCCGGATGCTTTCCGCAGGACGTGGTGCAGCCGATCGCGGTCGCGGAAGAATCGGGCTCGCTCGACGCCATGCTGCTCGATCTGGCCACGCTCGCCGATCGTTCGGTCGACGAGCGCATCGGCGCCTTCGCGAGTCTGTGCGAGCCGATCGTCATCGCGGTGCTGGGCGCGCTCGTGGGCGGACTCGTCATTGCGATGTATCTTCCTATCATTCAGCTCGGCAACGTGGTGTAGCATCGCGGGCCAAAGCCATCGTTCCACCATCATGCAGCCTTCGTTCGATCCATCCGCCGCGCACTTCGCCAGCCGCTATGTGGAGGCGTTCGCCGCGCTTCCCGCTGCCGCGCAGTACGGATTCGCCATTGTGTTCGGTCTGGTGATCGGCAGCTTTCTGAGCGTCGTCGTGCATCGGTTGCCGATCATGCTGGAGCGCGCGTGGCGCGCCGAAGTCGATGCCGCATTGCCCGATGACTCCAAACCCGCTCCCGCGGACGCTTATCCGGAGCGCTTCAATCTCGCGGTGCCGCGCAGCGCCTGCCCGCATTGCAAGCATGTCTTGCGCGCATGGGAGAACATTCCGGTGCTCAGCTATCTCGCGCTGCGCGGGCGCTGCTCAGCATGCGGCGCGCGCGTGAGCCCGCGCTATCCGCTGATCGAAATCGCGACCGGCGCGCTCGCGGCGCTCTCGCTGTACGCATATGGACCGGCATGGGCTGCGCTCGCCGCGTTCGGACTGTGCGCGACCTTGCTCGCGGCCGGGCTGATCGACTACGACACGCACTATCTTCCCGACGTGCTGACGTTGCCGCTGCTGTGGGCCGGCCTCATCGTGAATTTCGGCGAAGGCGGGTTCGCGACGCTGCACGACGCGGTAACGGGCGCGATCGCGGGTTATCTTTTCCTGTGGTGCGTGTACTGGATCTTCAAGCTCGCACGCGGCGTCGAAGGCATGGGCTATGGCGATTTCAAGTTGCTGGCGGCGCTCGGTGCTTGGCTCGGCTGGGCGGCGCTCGCGCAAGTGGTGCTGATCGCGGCCGTCGCGGGCGCCGCGTTCGGCATTCTCGCGACGCTGCGCCGGCGCATGCGTTTCGAGGAACCTTTGCCGTTCGGGCCGTTCCTCGCGGCGGGCGGCGCGATCACGCTATTCGTCGGCACGCCGCTCTACGCATTGTTCGGATGATCGAAGGAGTGCAACGGATGTTCAGCATTGGTCTCACCGGCGGCATCGGCAGTGGCAAGAGCACGGTCGCGGATCTGTTCGCGGCGCGCGGCGTGCCGCTGATCGACACGGACCTGATCGCGCATCAGATCACGGCGCCGGGCGGCGTCGCGATGCCGCTCATCGCGAGCGAATTCGGCCAGGATTTCATCGCGGCGAACGGGTCGCTGGATCGCGCGAAGATGCGCGCCCTCGTCTTCGCCGACGACACCGCGAAAACACGGCTCGAAGCCATCGTGCATCCGCTGATCCGCGCTGAAACAGAACGCCAGCGGCATGCGGCGCCGGGCACGTATCACATCGTCGTGGTGCCGCTGCTAGTGGAATCGGGCGAGTGGAAAGCGCGCGTATCGCGCGTGCTCGTGGTGGATTGCCCCGTCGAGACGCAAATCGCACGCGTGATTCGGCGCAACGGCTTCACGCGCGATCAGGTGCTCGCGATCATCGCGAAGCAGGCATCGCGCGAGGCGCGCATCGCCGCCGCCGACGACATCATCGTCAACGACGAAGCCGCCACGCTCGACACGCTGGCGGAACATGTCGACACGTTGCACGCCCGCTACCTCGCGCTCGCCGCCGCATGAAAAACACGCGCGCCTGAGGTCGAGAAATCGCCTAAAAGTTCCCTTTTTTGTGTTCAAACAGGCGCTTTGCCGGGCGAATCCGCCCCGATTTGCTAGGGTGAGGATGCGGCATTAGAATGTGCTCACTTCCGCTCATGGAAGCAACCGACCCACGCCGAGGCGAGCGCGCTTGATCCTTTACGAGTACCCCTTCAACGAGCGCATCCGGACGCTGCTGCGGCTCGAAGATCTGTTCGAGCGCTTCACGTTCTTTCTGACTCAGGAAGACGCGCGAGAGCATCATGTCGCGCTCACGACGCTCTTCGAGATCGCGGAAGTCGCCGGCCGCACGGACCTCAAGGCCGATCTCATGAAGGAACTGGAGCGGCAGCGGCAAACGCTCGCACCGTTCCGCGGCAATCCGGGTATCGAACAGGAAGCGCTCGAGGCCGTGCTCGGCGAGATCGAGCAGACGCTTGCCGGGCTTACCGAAATGCATGGCAAGACCGGGCAGCATCTGGCCGATAACGAGTGGCTCGCGAGCATTCGCAGCCGCACGATCATTCCCGGCGGCACCTGCAAGTTCGATCTGCCTTCGTATTACGCGTGGCAGCAGTTGCCGGTCGAAGAGCGGCGTCAGGACATCGCCAAATGGGTCACGCCGATGCTCGCGCTGCGCGACGCGGCCGCCATCGTGTTGCGGCTCGCGCGCGAATCGGGACAGGCATCGAAAGTCATGGCGATGCAGGGCAGCTATCAGCAGATGCTCTCCGGCCGCACCTACCAGCTGATGCAAGTGCGCGTTTCGCCCGATACCCGCGTGATTCCGGAAGCAAGCGCGAACAAGTACATGCTGTGGGTGCGTTTCACGGTGCAGGACGGCGACCTGAAACCCCGCGCCGTCGATGTCGACGTTCCCTTTCATCTGACGCTTTGCAGCCTTTGAACGGAGCGATTTGGCCGCATATGGTCAAATACCGTTTCATCGCCTGATCAATTCGTCACTGTCATGACCACTGTCGTCAAATGTCCGACCTGCGGCAAGGATGTCCGCTGGGTTCCCGAAAACCGTTTCCGTCCGTTCTGCTCCGAGCGTTGCAAGCAGATCGATCTCGGCGCTTGGGCAACCGAGAAATACCGCATCGAAGGCAATGCGCAGGAAACGCCGCCGGACGATGACTCGCGCGGCGGCCTGAACTAGGCCCCCGAGCTAAACCTTACTCGCGCTCTTCCTCTTCGAGCCATTCAAGAATCGGAATGGCCGCGGGCAGGAGCGGCGCGACTTCCACCGGAAGCCTCTGCCAGGCGATCGCCTGACCTTCGCGTCCGAGCGGCGTGCCCTTCCACTCCGTCACCTTGCAGAAAAACAGACGCACGTACGCATGCGGATAATCGTGTTCGAGCGTGCGCCAGAGCTGGCACGCGGTGACGTCGATGCCCAGTTCCTCGTGCAGTTCGCGCCCGAGCGCCGCCTCGATGCTCTCGCCCGGTTCGAGCTTGCCGCCGGGAAACTCCCAGTAACCTTCATACGGTTTGCCTTCGGGCCGCTGCGCGAGCAGATAACGTCCGTCATGGTGCACCATCACGCCGACGGCCACTTCGGTCACCTTGCGGCCATCGGGCGCGATGTCGGCTTTCGTGTCGGTCATTGCTTGCGTCCCGACCAGTCGCGCGCGAACTGCCACGCGACGCGCCCCGAACGCGATCCGCGTTCGAGCGCCCAGACGAGCGCATCGCCACGCGCGCTTTCGACTTCGGCGCCGTCGCAGCCGAAATGCTTCAGCCAGTGGCCGACGATCGCCAGATAGTCGTCCTGCTTGAACGGATAGAAGCTGACCCACAAACCGAAGCGCTCGGACAGCGAGATCTTTTCCTCGACCACCTCGCCCGGATGAATCTCGCCGTCGGACGTGTGCTTGTAGGTCTCGTTGTCGCTCATGTACTCGGGCAACAGGTGACGGCGATTCGAGGTCGCGTAGATCAGCACGTTGTCCGACTGCGCCGACACGGAGCCATCCAGCGCAACCTTCAGCGCCTTGTAGCCCGACTCGCCTTCCTCGAAGGACAGGTCGTCGCAGAACACGACGAAGCGCTCGGGCCGCGCCGAGATCAGATCGACGATGTCGCCGAGATCGTGCAGATCGTCCTTGTCGACCTCGATCAGGCGCAGGCCGTCCTTCGAATATTCGTTCAGGCACGCCTTGATCAGCGACGACTTGCCCGTGCCGCGCGCGCCGGTCAGGAGCACGTTGTTCGCCGGCAGCATTTTCACGAATTGCTGCGTGTTCTGCTGAATCAGGCCCTTCTGACGGTCGATGTTCTGAAGGTCATCGAGCGAAATCTGCGAGATGGCCGGCACCGGTTGCAGAAAGCCGCGCCCCTGACGCTTGCGCCAGCGAAACGCCACCGCCGATGCCCAGTCGATATCCGGCGCCGCCGGCGGCAGCATGCCTTCGATGCGCGCGAGCACAGCTTCGGCGCGAGTGAGAAATTGTTCGAGTTTGTCCATGCTTACGGGCTCAGGAGCGATAGTCGGCGTTGATGCTCACGTAGTCGTGCGAGAGGTCGCAGGTCCAGATGGTCGCTTGCGCGTCGCCGCGGCCGAGCAGCACGCGGATCGCGATCTCGCTCTTCTTCATCACGCGCTGGCCGTCTTCTTCCTTGTACTCGGGATTGCGTCCGCCGGCTTTCGCGACGAGCACGTCATCGAGATAGAGATCGATCTTGCCGACGTCGAGATCCGTCACGCCCGCATAGCCGATCGCCGCGAGAATGCGGCCCAGATTCGGGTCCGACGCGTAGAACGCGGTCTTCACCAGCGGCGAATGGCCGATCGCGTAGGCGATCTGGCGGCATTCCGCCGCGTCTTTGCCGCCTTCGACCGTGACCGTCATGAACTTGGTCGCGCCTTCGCCGTCGCGCACGATGAGCTGCGCCAGTTCTTGCGCGACTTCGGTGACCGCATCGCGCAACGCGGCGTACGCGGGCGAATCCGTCGAGGTGATCGCCGGCAGCGACGACTTGCCCGATGCGATCAGGATGAACGAATCGTTGGTGGAGGTATCGCCATCGATCGTGATGCAGTTGAACGAGCGATCCGCGACGTGCTTCACGAGCTGATCGAGCACGGGCTGCGCGACGTTGGCGTCGAAGGCGAGGAAGCCGAGCATCGTCGCCATGTTCGGCTTGATCATGCCCGCGCCCTTGCTGATGCCGGACAGCGTGACCACGTGACCGTCGATCGTCACCTGACGCGAGGCCGCCTTCGGCAACGTGTCCGTCGTCATGATGGCCTGCGCGGCGTCGAACCAGTACGCGGCCTGCTGGTTCGCGAGCGCGGCGGGCAGGCCGGCCTTCAGGCGATCGATCGGCAGCGGCTCGAGAATCACGCCGGTCGAGAACGGTAGGATCTGCTGTGCGTCGAGGCCCGCGAGGCGCGCGAGTTCGGCGCAGGTTTCGCGCGCGTGCGCCATGCCGGGCTCGCCCGTGCCGGCGTTCGCGTTGCCGGTGTTCACCACGAGCGCGCGAATGCCCTTGCCGCCCTTGCCCGCCGCCGCGAGATGCTCGCGGCACACGGTGACCGGCGCGGCGCAAAAGCGGTTCTGCGTGAACACGCCCGCGACGCTCGCGCCTTCATCGACGCGAATGACGAGCACATCCTTGCGGTTGGGCTTGCGAATGTTCGCCTCGGCGTAACCGAGCGTGACGCCGGCGACGGGATGAAGCGCTGCGGGATCGATGGAGGGAAAGTTGACGGCCATGTTCGCGTCTCGCTGAAGGTGGCGCGTGCCGGCCATGCAAGCCGGCACATGATGGAAGACTGACGTCGGCCAGCTGAATCGAACCGGCGCCGTGAAATGTAGAGTCCTGCAAAGACAAACGACGCATCGCTGCGTCGCTTGGTCCTGCCAGTCACCGGCCGATTACACCAGCTTGCCGTGACAGTTCTTGTACTTCTTCCCGCTGCCGCACGGGCAAGGATCGTTGCGGCCGACCTTCGGCACGTCGTCCGAGGGGCGCGTGGCGACGCTGATGTCGTCGCCTGCCGCCATCGCCTGGCTGACCATCGCAGCCGTGGCGCTCGCGGCCGTCGCGGCGGGCGTCGGCTCGGCGGCCGGCGCGTTGAAGTCCGCGTGCGTGAACGACACGTTCTCCAGATGGCTGCCCTTCTCTTCGTACTGTTCGGCCGCTTCTTCCAGTTGCTCCGGCGACTGAATCTGCACGTTCATGACGACGCGCGTGACTTCCTGCTTCACCGCATCGAGCATCGCGGCGAACAGTTCGAACGCCTCGCGCTTGTATTCCTGCTTCGGGTTCTTCTGCGCATAGCCGCGCAGATGGATACCCTGACGCAAGTGATCGAGCGCGGCGAGGTGCTCGCGCCAGCGGCTGTCGAGCGTCTGCAGCATGATCGAGCGCTCGAACGCGCTGAACGACTCGCGGCCCACCATCGCGACCTTCGCTTCGTACGCTTCGTCGGCGGCGGCGAGCACGGCTTCGCAGATTTCCTCGGCGTCGATGGAATTCGACTCGTTGATCATCTCCTGCACGGCGAGGTCGAGCGACCAGTCGTTGCGCAGCACTTCTTCCAGTTCCGGCGCTTCCCACTGCTCTTCGATGCTGCCCGCCGGCACGAACGTGCGCACCACGTCGCCGACCACGCTCTGGCGCATCGCGGCGATGGTTTCCTGCACGTCGTTCGCTTCGAGCAGTTCGTTGCGCTGCTGGTAGATGACCTTGCGCTGATCGTTGGAGACGTCGTCGTATTCGAGCAACTGCTTGCGGATGTCGAAGTTGCGCGCTTCGACCTTGCGCTGCGCGCCTTCGATGGAGCGCGTGACCATGCCCGCTTCGATCGGCTCGCCTTCCGGCATCTTCAGGCGGTCCATGATCGAGCGCACGCGGTCGCCCGCGAAAATGCGCAGCAAAGGATCGTCCAGCGACAGATAGAAACGCGACGAGCCCGGATCGCCCTGACGGCCCGCCCGGCCGCGCAGCTGATTGTCGATACGGCGCGACTCGTGACGCTCGGTGCCGATAATATGCAGACCGCCCGCCGCCTTCACGTGATCGTGCAGCGTCTGCCATTCGTCGCTGAGCTTCTGGATGCGCGCGGCTTTTTCGTTCTCGGGAATCGAAAGATCCGCGTCGATGAACGACGCCTGCTTTTCCACGTTACCGCCGAGCACGATGTCCGTGCCGCGACCGGCCATGTTCGTCGCGATGGTCACGACGCCCGGACGGCCGGCTTCCGCGACGATCGCCGCTTCCCGCGCGTGCTGCTTCGCGTTCAGCACCTCGTGCTTCACGCCCGCTTGCGCGAGCAGCCCGGACAGCAACTCGGATGCTTCGATCGACGTCGTGCCGACGAGCGTCGGCTGGCCGCGCTCGACGCAATCGCGAATGTCGCGAATCACGGCGTCGTAGCGCTCCTTCGAGGTCTTGTAGATCTGATCCTGCTTATCGACGCGCTTTGGCGGACGGTTGGTCGGAATGACGACCGTCTCCAGCCCGTAGATTTCCTGGAACTCGTACGCTTCCGTGTCCGCCGTACCGGTCATGCCGGACAGCTTCGCGTACATGCGGAAGTAGTTCTGCAGCGTGATCGACGCGAGCGTCTGATTCTCGGCCTGAATCTGGACGTGTTCCTTGGCCTCCACCGCCTGATGCAGACCATCCGACCAGCGGCGGCCGGTCATCATGCGGCCCGTGAATTCGTCGACGATCACGACTTCGCCGTCCTGCACCACGTAATGCTGGTCGCGCAGGAACAGCGTGTGTGCGCGCAACGCGGCGTAGATGTGGTGCATCAGCGTGATGTTCTGCGGCGCGTAGAGGCTCTCGCCCTCGCCGATCAAACCCCACTCGGCGAGCAGGCGCTCGGCCTTCTCGTGGCCCGATTCCGTGAGGAAAACCTGACGCGCTTTTTCGTCGAGCGTGTAGTCACCCGGCTTTTCGACTCCGGTGCCGTCCGCCTTCTCCTCGCCGATCTGCAGCTCGAGCAGCGGCGGCAGCGCGTTCATGCGCACATAGAGCTCGGTGTGATCTTCAGCCTGACCGGAGATGATGAGCGGCGTACGCGCTTCGTCGATGAGGATCGAATCCACTTCGTCGACGATCGCGAAATTGAGCGGCCGCTGCACGCGCGCGTTGGTCTCGTAGACCATGTTGTCGCGCAGATAGTCAAAGCCGAACTCGTTGTTCGTGCCGTAGGTGATGTCCGCCGCGTAAGCTTCCTGCTTCTGACCGTGCTCCATTTGCGACAGGTTCACGCCGCAGGACAGGCCGAGGAAGTTGTAAAGGCGCGCCATCCATTCGGCGTCGCGCTGGGCGAGGTAGTCGTTCACCGTGACGACGTGCACGCCGCGGCCCGACAACGCGTTCAGATACGCGGCGAGCGTGGCGACCAGCGTCTTGCCTTCGCCGGTGCGCATTTCGGCGATCTTGCCGTAGTGCAGGACCATGCCGCCGATCAGCTGGACGTCGAAGTGACGCATCTTCAGGATGCGCCGGCTCGCCTCGCGGCAGACCGCGAACGCCTCGGGAAGGATCACGTCCAACGACTCGCCGCCCGCGACGCGCTGGCGGAACTCGTCCGTTTTCGCGCGCAACTGATCGTCCGAATATTTCTCGACGGTCGGCTCTAGGGCGTTGATCGCCGCAACGGTCTTTTGATACTGCTTGACCAGTCGCTGATTGCGACTGCCAAAAATCTTCTGAAGGAAACCGGTCGTCATTGGATCAGTGTCTGCGTCGCGGCCTCGGCCAGGCACATTTTGGCAATGCGCCCGCGATCGGAAAACCTCGGCGACTTAAGTCCATTTGGATGAAATCGAATCGGGAATTTTAGCACGCGAGTTTGGCAGAGCTTACGTCGCCTCCGCCGCGCGCCCGTCGCCGGGACGCGACAGTCAACGGGCTGAAAGCAAAGCGCACCCGCCCGCGACGCTTGACGCGCTCGCGCTACAATTGGCGCTCGCGCCACGCGTTCGCCGAATCAAAAATGAGCCGTTTCCCATCAAATTCAAGGTCTGCGCCGCAGCGTTTCGATCCGCGCCGCCCGCAAGCCGTCGCCGACGTGCTCGATCGCACCGACGCCTTTCGCGCGCTGCGCGCGGGCGTCGAGCAGATGGCGGCGCTGCAGCGCGACTTGAGCGCGCTCTTGCCGGACTATCTCGCAGCGAACGTCGAACCCGGTTTCATCAAGGACGGCGTGCTCGCGCTGTTCGCCGCGCACAATGCGCTCGCGGCGCGCTTGCGGCATATCGAGCCGCGCCTGCTCGGGGACCTTCAGCAGCGCGGCTGGGCGGTGAACGCGCTGAAAATCCGCGTTCGTCCGCAGCCGATGAAGGAATCCGCGCCACCCAAGCAGGCGCGCATGTCGGCGGCGGGCGCTTCGGCGCTGCATGAGCTGGCGGAATCGCTGGAGCCGTCGCCATTGCAGGAAGCGCTCGCGAAAATGGCCGCGCGGCATCGGACGCAGGGCAACCGTTAAACGGCGAACACGGCTGCCGCCAGACATTCACCCGCTTTCCTTCCCTCTCGATATTGCGAATCAGCCGATTATTCCGCGATTTCGAGATAATCCGACGGTCGTAAAAAAATATTACTAACGAGTTTAATCTCGGCCCGTTTTTATAGTCCCGCACTCTTCCACATTTTTTGTCACAAACGCGGCCAAGGCATTGTTAGAATTCGCCAGAATTCCAATTGGGCCAGCACTTCCCGGTTATCGACGTCGCGGTCATTCGATCGACGCCGGGTCTCCGGCGCAATGCCGCCAAGCTCACGCGCGCCCCGCCGCTCCGGCGTTGAACGCGCTTTCGCATGCGCCCTGTCCGGATTGACGGGTTTTCGCTGCATCGCGGCCGTTCGCGCCCGGGGTTTTTCATGTCAAATTTTGTCTCCATCGGCGGTATTCTTTTTCTGCCGGTTTTAGCCGCGGCGATTTACGCATTTGCAGCCGCTGTCATGCCGGGCTTCGGAAAGCGCCGAATATTCCCGACCTGCGCGCAGGAAAGCGCGATCACCGTGCTCAAACCGCTGTGCGGCGCGGAACCGCGTCTTATCGAGAATCTCGCCAGTTTTTGCGTGCAGACGCATCGGCATTTCGAGCTCATTTTCAGCGTGGCTTCGCCGTCTGATCCGGCCATCGCGGTCGTGCGCCGTCTTCAGGCCGCTTACCCCGAGCGCGACATTCGCCTGGTGATCGATCCGCGCGTCCATGGCCGAAATCTGAAGGTCAGCAATCTCATCAACGCAGCGCAACACGCGCGTCATGACCTGATCGTGCTGGCCGACAGCGATATTTTCGTCGCCCCCGACTACCTTCGCGCCGTGACCGCGCCGCTGGCCGATCCGACAGTCGGCGTGGTGACCTGCCTCTATCGCGCGGCGCCCGTCGGCGGATTGTGGCCACGCATCGGCGCGCTGTTCGTCAACGAATGGTTCGCGCCTTCGGTGCGCGTGGCGCACGGCGGCGGATCGCGCGAATACGGCTTCGGCGCAACCCTCGCGCTGTCGCGCAGAACGCTGGAGGCGATCGGCGGCTTTCACGCGCTGAAAGACTGTCTCGCCGACGATTACTACCTCGCCGACCACGCGCGCCGTCTCGGCCTGCGCACCGTGCTCTCGCCGATGCTCGTGGGCACCGACGTCACCGAGCCCGGCATCGCCGAACTCTGGCAGCGGGAGACGCGCTGGTTGCGCACGATCCGCTCGATCAATCGCGCGGGCTTCGCGTTTCTGTTCGTCACCTTTTCGTTCCCGTGGATGCTCGCCGGCATGGCCTGCGCGCTGACGAGCGAGCCCGCGCCGCTGTCCTTGCCGCTTTTCGTCACGTCGTGTGCGGGCATGGCGGCGCGCGTCCTGCTGCATGCGCGCGAATCGCGTCCGCTGCGTTCGTTCTGGCGCGATTTGTCGCTCGTGCCGCTGCGCGACTCGCTGCTCGCGCTCGAATGGCTCGCGGCCGTCTTCGGTTCGACGGTCGTGTGGCGCGGCGCGCGCATGCCGGTCGAAGGCCACGCGGTGCGGCAGACCGCACGGCCCATGTCCACGGGACGCTGATTCACGCCGCCGTGGCGCAACTCCATCCCGGACGCCGTTCCGGCTTTCCTCATTTATCGCAAGCGACTTGCGGAAGCACTCATGAAGAAGACGCTCTTTCTCCAGGCGCCGTCGTTCGACGGATTCGACGGCGGCGCCGGTTCGCGCTATCAGGCGAAGCGCGAGATCCGCTCGTTCTGGTATCCGACCTGGCTCGCCCAGCCCGCCGCGCTCATTCCCGGCAGCCGGGTGGTGGACGCTCCCGCCGACGGCATGTCCGTCGAGGCGGCGCTCGATCTCGCGCAGCAATACGATCTCGTCATCATTCACACGAGCACGCCGTCGTTTCCGTCGGATGCGCTCTTCGCGGAGCATCTGAAGCAACGCGATCCGGCGATTCTGATCGGCATGGTGGGCGCGAAAGTCGCGGTCGATCCGCACAACTCGCTCGGGGCGAGCGACGCCATCGACTTCGTGTGTCGCGAGGAATTCGACTATACGTGCCTCGAAATCGCGCAAGGCCATCCGTTCTGCGATATCAAAGGACTGAGCTACCGCAGCCCGGACGGCTCGATCGAACACAACGAGGCACGGCCGATCATCGAGAATATGGACGAGCTGCCGTTTGTCGCGCCGGTGTATAAACGCGATCTCAAGGTCGAGAACTATTTCATCGGCTATCTGAACTATCCGTATGTGTCGATCTACACGGGACGCGGCTGCCGCTCCCGTTGTACCTTTTGCCTGTGGCCGCAGACGGTGGGCGGGCACCGGTATCGCGTGCGTTCGGTCGAGAACGTGCTCGAAGAAGTGAACTGGATTCGCGACAACATGCCCGAAGTGAAAGAGATCATGTTCGACGACGACACCTTCACCGATTTCAAACCGCGCGTCGAGGAAATCGCGCGCGGGCTTGGCAAGCTCGGCGTCACGTGGTCGTGCAACGCGAAAGCCAACGTGCCCTATTCGACGCTCAAGATCATGAAGGAAAACGGCTTGCGCCTTCTGCTCGTGGGCTACGAATCGGGCGACGACCAGATCCTCCTGAACATCAAGAAAGGTTTGCGCACGGACATCGCGCGACGCTTCGCCGACGATTGCCGCAAGCTCGGCATCAAGGTGCATGGCACGTTCATTCTGGGTCTGCCGGGCGAGACGAAAGAGACCATCGAAAAGACGATCCAGTACGCGAAGGAAATCAATCCGCACACGATCCAGGTATCGCTCGCGGCGCCCTATCCGGGCACGGCGCTCTACAGGCAGGCCGTGGAAAACGGCTGGATGGAAGAAAACAAGACCGTCAATCTCGTCAGCAAGGAAGGCGTGCAACTCGCGGCCATCGGATATCCGCATCTTTCGCGCGAGGACATTTATCACGAACTCGAGCGCTTCTATAAGCGCTTCTATTTCCGGCCATCGAAGATCTGGGAGATCGTGCGCGAAATGCTGACGAGCCGGGACATGATGAAGCGGCGCCTGCGCGAAGGCGTCGAATTCTTCCGCTTCCTGCGCGCGCACGAGGCTTGATGCGATGCGCGGCCTGATCGTCACCGCCGATGACTTCGGCCTGCACGAACGTGTGAACGAGGCGGTCGCGCTAGCACATCGCGAAGGCGTGCTGAATTGCGCCAGCCTCATGGTCGGCGCGCCGGCCGCGGCTCACGCGGTGCGGGTCTCGCGGGCGAATCCGGGCCTGCGCGTCGGCTTGCATATCGTGCTTGCGGATGGACCTGCGACCTCGCCCGCCTCGGAGATTCCCGCGCTCGTCGGCAGCGACGGCCGCTTCGAAGACCGCATGGTGCGTGACGGCTTTCGCTTCTTTTGTCTGCCGCGTGTGCGCCGTCAACTGGCGCGCGAGATCCGCGCTCAGTTCGAAGCGTTCGCCGCGACCGGCCTGGCCCTCGATCACGTCAACACGCACAAGCACTTTCATCTGCATCCGACCGTGCTGTCGCTGATTCTGCGAATCGGCCGCGACTTCGGCATGCACGCGATGCGCCTGCCACGCGAACCGGACGCGCCGCTCGCGCTTCGTCCGTGGATGGCGCTGGTGCGCGCGCGCCTCGCGCGTGCGGGAATCGCGCATAACGACCACGTGTTCGGCATGGCGCGCAGTGGCGCAATGGACACCGCGGCGCTGCTCGACGCGCTCGCGCGTCTGCCGCAGGGCGTCACCGAGATCTACTGTCATCCGGCGATGCGCGCGGACACGCCCATCACGGAATCGATGCGCGATTATCGGCACGCTGACGAACTGAACGCTTTGCTGTCGCCGCGCGTGGCGTCGGCGATCGAATCGGCCGGCCTCGTGCGCGGCGGATTCGCCGACGTCTTCCCGCACAGACGATGAATTTCGTGTTGCGCGCGCTGCGCTGGGCGGCGCTTCCGGCGGGCATCGTCGCGTTGATCGCATTCGTCGCGCATCAGGGCGCCGGCGATGTCATCGCGATCATCGATCGCGCCGGGTGGACGCTGCTCTGGCTCGTTCCGTTCCACGCGCTGCCCCTGCTGCTCGACGCGCAGGGCTGGTGCGTGCTGCTCGCCGGGCGCGCATCGCTCGGGTTCCTCTGGTGGGTCGCCGCGGTGCGCGAAGCCGTGAGCCGGTTGCTGCCGGTCGCGAGCATCGGCGGCGAAGTGGTCGGCGTGCGGCTGGCGCGCTGGCGCGTGCGCGACGAGACGGTGGTGATGGCGTCGGTGATCGTCGAAGTGCTCGTGACGATTGCCGTGCAATATGCGTTTTCCGCGCTGGGAATCCTGCTCGCGCTTGGCTCGAAGCGCGGCGCTGGCATCGAATCGATCGCGCTCGGACTAGTGCTGTCGCTGCCGCTGCCGGTGCTCGCGTTCGCCTTGTTGCGCAGAGGCGGCTGGTTTCAGGCGATCGCGCGCTTTGCCGGCCGCGTGTTCGGCGAGACGCATCCGCTCACGCGCGGCATCGACGGTCCGAGGCTCGACGCCGCGCTCGACGCGCTCCTGCGTCAACCGTCCACCCAATTGCGCGCGTTCGCGTGGCAACTCAGCGGCTATCTGCTCGGCGCGCTCGAAGTCTGGTGGGCGCTGGCGCTGCTCGGCCATCCGGTGTCGATCGGCGACGCCATCGCCATCGAGGCGCTGACGCAGGCCGTGCGCCACGCGGCGTTCATGGTGCCCGCGGGACTCGTGGTTCAGGAAGCGGCGGTCATGCTGTTCGCGACGATGTGCGGCGTCGGCATGGATGCGGCGATCGCGCTGCCGCTCATCAAGCGCATGCGGGAGACCGTGTTCGGATGCATCGCGCTTGCGACATGGCAAATCGCCGAGATCGCGAGACGCCGTCCGGGACGTCGCAATCTCGCGGCGCAAAAAAAATGAGCGGCGCGGGGCCGCTCATTTCGTGTTCCTGCTTTGTACCGACTTTGTACCGATGCTCAGGCAAACGCCGTCTGTGTGTCGAAACCAAAACCGCGCGGCGCCTTTTGCGTATCTTCGAACGTGACGATTTCGTAGGCGTCTTCGTTCGCGAGGAGTTCGCGCAGCAGCATGTTGTTCATTGCGTGGCCGCCCTTGTACGCCTTGTAGGAAGCCAGCAGCGGATGACCGACCACGTACAGATCGCCGATCGCGTCGAGCATCTTGTGCTTCACGAACTCGTCGTCGTAACGCAGGCCGTCGTTGTTCAGGATGCGGTATTCGTCCAGCACGATCGCGTTGTCCATGCTGCCGCCGCGCGCGAGACCCAGTTCTCGCATCATCTCGACTTCATGCGCGAAGCCGAACGTGCGCGCGCGCGCGATTTCGCGCACGTACGACGTGGTCGCGAAATCTACTTCCAGCGCCTGACCGGTCTTGTCGACGGCCGGATGCCGGAAATCGATCGTGAAGCTCAGCTTGAAACCGAAGTACGGATCGAGACGCGCGAACTTGTCGCCGTCACGCACTTCGACGGGCTTCGTCACCTTGATGAACTTCTTCGCCGCGTTCTGCTCCTCGATACCCGCCGACTGGATCAGAAACACGAAGGAAGCCGCGCTGCCGTCCATGATCGGAATTTCCTCGGCGGTCACGTCGACATACAGGTTGTCGATACCCAGACCCGCGCACGCCGACATCAGGTGCTCGATGGTGGACACGCGCGCACCATCTTTCTGCAGGACGGAGGCGAGACGAGTGTCGCCAATCGACATTGCCGACGCGGGAATATCGACCGGTTGCGGCAGGTCGATTCGCGCAAACACGATGCCCGTGCCAGCCGGCGCGGGACGCAAGGTCAACTCGACCTTGCGGCCTGAGTGGAGCCCGATTCCCACGGTTTTGACGACGGTCTTGATTGTTCGCTGCTTCAACATGATGTTCTGATCCGATTCGTGTTCCCTATAAAGAGAATCAATCGCGTATTAGGTACTAATAGATCGAATTATACTCCATTCGTCGCGCGACGTCCTGCTTCGGGAGGTATCAACTGTTTCCCTGTGTTACGCCACGCCAGCCGAAACAGGAAGTAGAACGGGCCGATGGCCGGAATGGAGGCATTTCCGGTCATCGGCCCCAAGTTGCCGCTGATTACGAGGGCGCCTGAGCGTTGCACAAAGGCAACGCGGCAGCGCCGATGCACTCAGCGCAACGTCGCGAGGATGCTTCGAGCGTCGCTGACTTCGAACTTTCCGGGCGCTTCGACATTCAGCGTCTTGACCACGCCGTCGTCGACCACCATCGCGTAGCGCTGGGAACGGATTCCCATGCCACGCTCGGATAAGTCCTGATCCAGTCCGAGCGCCTGAGTGAAACGCGCACTGCCGTCAGCGATCATCTTCACCTTGCCCGCGGTTTGAAGATCGCGTCCCCACGCGCTCATGACGAACGCGTCGTTGACGGAAACGCACCAGACTTCGTCGATGCCGGCAGCGGACAAATCCGCCGCCGACTCGACATAGCCCGGCACGTGTCTGGCGGAGCACGTCGGCGTGAACGCGCCCGGCAATCCGAAGATCACCACGCGCTTGCCGGCGCACCGCTCGCGCGCCTGGAACGCATTCGGTCCCACGGCGCAGCCCTCAGTCGCCTCCTCGATGAACTCGAAGAGGCGCGCATCGGGCAACGTGTCACCCACTTTGATCATGCTCGGTCCTTCCCTCGTCAGTGCTCGCGAACATCCTTGCGATTGCATCGTCCCGCAGCGTCGATAAACGTGATCGCGGCGAATTCGGCTTCAATCTGCCATCCTCGACGTCAGGAGACAAATTCGTGGAGGTCGGCTGGCCACGGCCTGGCGTCCCCTGAAATCAGAACGCGGCCTTGGACAGTCGCCCCACGTGAAGCCTGCATCATCCGCGGCAGGCGTTCAGCGCGTGCACACGGTGGGCTGCATCGTCAGTAACGAACTCAGCAGCAAATAACGTGCGCCGCTCAGTCCGCCTGTTTGCGCAGGAACGCCGGAATGTCATACGTATCGACACCCTTTTCCTGCAGCGCCTGCACGTGCGATGCCGCCGTTTCACGCGTCGAGCGCCACACTGCCGGCGTGTCGAGCTGACCGTAGTCCGTCGTGCCCTGGCCGTGCTGCGTGCCGTACGTATTGTGCGCGGCATGATGCGCGTGCGCGACCGGCTGATTGTCGGTGCCCGTGCGCAGGAGCGTCATCGGCGCTTGCTGCTGCTTCTTGGCCGCGCGGCCCAGGCCCGTTGCAACGACCGTCACGCGCAGCGCGTCGCCCATCGCGTCGTCGTACACGGCGCCGAAGATGACCGTTGCATCGTCAGCCGCGTAGGACTTGATGGTGTTCATCACTTCACGCGTTTCCGACAGACGCAGCGAACGGCTCGACGTGATGTTCACCAGCACGCCACGCGCACCCGACAGATCCACACCTTCAAGCAGCGGGCTTGCAACCGCCTGCTCGGCAGCCAGGCGCGCGCGATCGACGCCGGCCACCGTCGCCGTGCCCATCATCGCCTTGCCCTGCTCGCCCATCACGGTCTTCACGTCTTCGAAGTCGACGTTCACGAGGCCATCGACATTGATGATTTCCGCGATACCGGCGACTGCGTTGTTCAGCACGTCGTCCGCGCACTGGAAGCACTTGTCCATCTCGGCGTCGTCGCCCATCACCTCGAACAGCTTGTCGTTCAGCACGACGATCAGCGAGTCGACGTGATCCTCCAGTTGCTGCGAGCCCGCTTCCGCGACGCGCATGCGGCGGCCGCCTTCGAACTCGAACGGCTTGCTCACGACGCCGACGGTCAGAATGCCCATTTCCTTGGCGATCTGCGCCACGACGGGAGCCGCGCCCGTGCCCGTGCCGCCGCCCATGCCCGCAGTGATGAACACCATGTGCGCGCCGCGCAGTGCATCCGCGATGCGCTCACGCGCGTCTTCCGCCGCTTCCTTGCCCTTCTCCGGTTTCGCTCCCGCGCCGAGACCGGTCATGCCCAGTTGCAGAACCGCCGGCGCGCGCGAACGAGCGAGCGCCTGCGCGTCGGTGTTCATCACGATGAAGTCGACGCCCTGCACACCGCGGTTGATCATGTGCTGAACCGCGTTGCCGCCAGCACCACCAACACCCACGACCTTGATGATCGTGCCGTTGGTTTCCGTTTCCAGCATTTCGAAATCCATGTTGCCTCCGTCAAGAATGAAGATCGGCGTTATTCGATGAGAGATCGGGCAACCTCACATCGCGCGCCAGCCGCCGGTACCAGCGCGAAATTCTTTTGATGCGTTGTTCTTAGAAATTCCCGAGGAACCAGTCCTTCATCCTCGTGAACACTTGTCCCATCGAGCCGCTCTGCACCGCGACCTTGCGGCCGCGCATGCGTTGAGAGCGCCCTTCTGCGAGCAGGCCCATTGCCGTCGAATAGCGCGGATTGCGCACGACATCGGCGAGACCGCCCGCATATTCCGGCACGCCGATGCGCACCGGCTTCAGGAAAATGTCTTCGCCCAGTTCGACCATGCCGGGCATCATCGCCGCGCCGCCGGTCAGCACCACGCCGCTGCTCAAAAGCTCTTCGTAGCCCGACTCGCGCACCACTTGCTGCACCAGCGAAAAGAGCTCTTCGACGCGCGGCTCGACCACCGCCGCCAGCGCCTGGCGCGACAGCGTGCGCGGACCGCGTTCGCCGAGACCCGGCACTTCGATCATTTCGTCCGGATCGGCCAGCGCCTGCTTCGCGATGCCGTAGCTCACCTTGATGTCTTCCGCGTCGGGCGTCGGCGTGCGCAGCGCCATCGCGACGTCGCTCGTGATCTGGTCGCCTGCGATGGGGATCACGGCCGTATGCCGGATCGCGCCTTCGCTGAAGATGGCGATGTCGGTCGTGCCGCCGCCGATATCGACCAGCACCACGCCCAGTTCCTTCTCGTCCTCGGTCAGCACCGCGAGCGACGAAGCCAGCGGCTGCAGAATGAGGTCGTTCACTTCGAGCCCGCAGCGGCGCACGCACTTCACGATGTTCTGCGCCGCGCTCACCGCGCCCGTCACGATGTGCACCTTCACTTCGAGGCGGATGCCGCTCATGCCGATCGGCTCGCGCACGTCTTCCTGACCGTCGATGATGAATTCCTGCGTCAGGATGTGCAGCACCTGCTGATCGGTCGGAATGTTGATCGCCTTGGCCGTTTCGATCACGCGGGCGACATCCGCCTGCGTGACCTCCTTGTCCTTGATCGCGACCATGCCGCTCGAATTGAAGCTGCGGATATGGCTGCCCGCGATGCCGGTGAATACGTTTGTGATCTTGCAATCCGCCATCAGTTCAGCTTCTTCAAGCGCGCGCTGAATGGATTGCACCGTGGCCTCGATATTGACCACGACACCTTTCTTCAACCCCTTTGAGTCGGCCTGACCGAGTCCGATCACCTCGTAGTGGCCTTCGCCCTTCAGTTCGGCGACGATCGCGACCACCTTCGACGTTCCGATGTCGAGGGAAACCAGCAGGTCTTTGTAGTCTTTGCTCATAGCGTGCTCATGCCCGTGATGTCTGCTTACTTCTTGGCCTTGTCGGTATCGTTGATGAAGCGCATGTTCGCGGCTCGTATGGCAAAGCCGTTCGGGTACCGCAAATCCGCATATTCGATGTCCTTGCCCCAGCGTCCCGTCACGGACGGCCACGATGCGACGAAGCGCTTGCAGCGCTCGTTCAGCGTTTCCTGGTTGCGCTCGCGGCCGAGTTCGATCTGCGTGCCGTTCGAGAGCTTCACGGTCCATGCAAAGCGCGGCGACAGCGTCACCTCCTCGGGCTGCGCGTCGAGCGGCGCGAACCACTTCTGAAAATCGTGATAACGCGCGACCACTTCCTTCGCCGTGCCTTCCGGGCCGTCGAACGCGGGCAGGTCTTCATCGAGCTCGCCCTGGTTCGCTGTGAAGAGATCTCCATCCACACTCACCAGCTGATCCGTTCCCCACGTGCCGAGCGGCTTGTATTCCTCAAGCGTCACCGCGAGCGCGTTCGGCCATACGCGGCGCACGCTCGCGTGACGCACCCACGGCACCTGCTCGAACGCCGCGCGCGCCGCGTCCAGATCGACCGTGAAGTAGTTTCCCTTCAGGCGTCCGACCACGCTCGCGCGCACGACCGGCGAACTGACGTGCGTGGTGTCGCCATCGATCTGAATCTCGCGCAGACGAAACTCGGGACGCTGGATCGCCCAGTAACCCGCGGCGCCCAGCAGCACCAGCACGAGCAGGACGTGCAGCGCATTGGCGGCGAGGTTGAGTTGGCGAACGTTGTTCCACATGGTTTCGCTTGTTCGTGTCCGGGGTGTGATCGAGTCAGTTTTGCAGCGTGAGTGACAACACCTTCACCACCAGATCGCTGTAGCCGATGCCGACCGCGCGCGCGGCCTTCGGCGGCAGCGAGTGGTCCGTCATGCCGGGCGCCGTGTTCACTTCGAGGAAGTACGGGTTGCCGTCGGCGTCGAGCATGAAGTCGGCGCGGCCCCAGTCGGTGCAGCCGAGGATTTCGAACGCACGCTTCGTCAGTTGCTTCATGCGCGCTTCCTCGGCTTCCGTCAGTCCGCACGGAATCAGGTACTGCGTGTCGTCAGCGACATACTTCGCGTGATAGTCGTAGAACTCGCCCGCCGGCACGATCTTGATGACCGGCAGATCGAGATCGCCCGCGATGCAACAGGTGTATTCGCCGCCGCCCTCGATGCTCTGCTCGACGATCACGATCTTGTCGAAGCGCGCCGCTTCCTCCAGCGCCGGGATCAGCGTCTCGGCGCTCTTAACCTTGATCACGGCGACGCTCGACCCTTCGCTCGCCGGCTTCACGAAGAGCGGCAGCCCGAGTTTCGCGACGATCTCTTTTGCGCGCGCCGCGTAGTCTTCGTCGCGGAACACGGTTTCGAACGGCGGCGTGGGAATGCCGGTCTGCTGCCACACGAGCTTGGTGCGCAGCTTGTCCATGCCGAGCGCCGAACCAAGCACGCCGCTGCCGGTGTATTTGATGCCGTAGAAGTCCAGCGCGCCCTGCAGTTGCCCGTTCTCGCCATAGCCGCCATGCAGCGCGATGAACGCGCGCGCGAATCCATCGGCCTTCAGATCCGAGAGCGGACGCTCTGCCGGATCGAACGGATGCGCGTCGACGCCCGCCGCGCGCAGGCCTTCCAGCACGAGGCGTCCCGAATTGAGCGAGACATCGCGTTCGGCGGAATGACCGCCCAGAAGCACCGCCACCTTGCCGAAGCGTTTCGGATCGATTTGATTCACTTGATTGCTCATGTTCTTGCTCTTACTGAGGCTGGCTGTTCGCCAGCTTCCCGCACACACCGCCGATGGAGCCCGCGCCCATCGTGATCACCACGTCTGCGTTGCGCGCGATCGTCGTGATCGCGTCGGGCATTTCGTCTACCGTCTCGACGAACACCGGCTCGACCTTGCCCGCCACGCGGATCGCACGCGCCAGCGCCCGGCCGTCCGCCGCGACGATAGGCGCTTCGCCGGCCGCGTAGACGTCGGTGAGCACGAGCGCATCGACGGTCGACAGCACTTTCACGAAATCCTCGAAGCAGTCGCGCGTACGCGTATAGCGATGCGGCTGAAACGCGAGCACGAGGCGGCGATCGGGAAACGCGCCGCGCGCCGCCGCGATCGTCGCGGCCATTTCCACCGGGTGATGGCCGTAGTCGTCGATCAGCGTGTACGCGCCTTCGCCGTTGTTTGCGCTCACTTCGCCGTAGCGCTGGAAGCGCCGGCCCACCCCGTTGAATTCGGCGAGCGCACGCTGGATATCGGCATCGGCGACTTCAAGTTCAGTCGCAATCGCAATCGCCGCGAGCGCGTTCTGCACGTTGTGCGTGCCCGGCAGGTTCAGCACGATGTCGAGCGACGGCGCGTCCGCGCGCAGCGTCGTGAAATGCATGCGGCCGTCGCGCGCCTCGACATTAACCGCGCGCACTTCCGCTTCCGCGCCGAGACCGTAGCGGATGATCGGCTTCGACACGAACGGCAGGATCTCGCGCACGTTCGGATCGTCCACGCACAGCACCGCGATGCCGTAAAACGGCAGCCGGTGCGTGAACTCGATGAACGCCTGCTTGAGCCGCGCGAAGTCGTGGCCGTAGGTGTCCATGTGATCGGCGTCGATGTTCGTGATGACTTCGATCACCGGGAACAGATTCAGGAACGACGCGTCCGATTCGTCCGCTTCCGCGACGATGAAATCACCGGTGCCGAGACGCGCATTCGCGCCCGCGCTGTTCAGACGGCCGCCGATCACGAAGGTCGGATCGAGCCCGCCCGCCGCCAGCACGCTCGCGACGAGCGAGGTGGTCGTGGTCTTGCCGTGCGTGCCGGCGATCGCGATGCCCTGCTTCAGGCGCATGAGTTCCGCGAGCATGACGGCGCGCGGCACGATCGGCACGCGGCGATGGCGCGCGGCCAGCACTTCGGGATTGTCTGGGCGCACGGCCGTCGAGACGACGACCGCATTCGCGCCTTCGATGTTCTGTTCATGATGGCCGATCTCGACGCGCGCGCCGAGCGCACGCAGGCGCTCCGTGACCGCGCCGTTGGACAGATCCGAACCGCTCACGTGATAGCCGAGATTGAGCAGCACTTCGGCGATACCGCTCATGCCCGCGCCGCCGATCCCGACGAAATGAATATGCTTGACGATGTGTTTCATTGCTAATGTGCCTCCCTAGCTTGCGCGTTCAGACGCGCGCCGGCCACATCGGCGCAAATGCTCGCGACTCTTTCGGTCGCGTCCGGTTTCGCCAGTGCGCGCGAGCGCTCGGCCATATCACTAAGCGTGTCGCGCGATTGTGCGCATAACCAGTCGGCGAGCTTTTGCGCCGACAAATCGCGTTGTTGTATCAAGTCAGCCGCGCCGTTCTTCGCGAGGAACGCGCCGTTGGTCGTCTGGTGATCGTCGACGGCGAACGGAAACGGTACGAAGAGCGCGGCCACGCCGACCGCCGCGATCTCCGATACCGTCATCGCGCCCGAGCGGCAGATGACGAGATCGGCTGCGGCGTAGGCCTTTGCCATGTCTTCGATGAACGGCACGAGTTGCAGGTCGTCGCCGACCGCGAGACCCGCCGCCGCGTAATTCGCCTGCAGCGCCTCGATATGCTTCGCGCCCGCCTGATGCACGATGCGCGGACGTTCATTGGCATTCAGCATCGCGAGGGCTTTCGGCACGGTTTCGTTCAACGCCGCCGCACCGAGACTGCCACCGACGACGAGCACGTTCAGGCGTCCGGAACGCGTGGCGTAGCGTTCTTTGGGTGGTAAAGCCTGGTTAAGTTCCGCACGAATCGGATTGCCGGTCCATTCCGCATTCGGCAGAGCATTGGGGAACGCGACCAGCACGCGCTTCGCGAGATGCGCGAGCACCTTGTTCGCGAGACCGGCGATCGAATTCTGTTCGTGCAGCACGAGCGGGCAGCCCGCGAGCTTCGTCATGATGCCCGCCGGGAACGTGATGTAGCCGCCCATGCCGAGCACGACGTCCGGCTTCACGCGACGCAGCGCCGCGAGACTCTGCGAGCACGCGCGCAGCAGATTCACCGGCAGCATCAGCTTGGTCTTGATGCCCTTGCCACGGACGCCGCCGAAGCGCACGTATTCCATCGGAATGCCGTGCTTCGGCACGAGCGTCGCTTCCATGCCGTTCGCGTTGCCGAGCCACACCACGCGCCAGCCGTGCGCCTGCATCCAGTGCGCGACCGCGAGCCCCGGGAACACATGGCCCCCGGTGCCGCCCGCCATCACCATCAAGGTGCGGTCGCGTTGCGCGGTCATACTTTTCCTCCGCGCATCAATACACGATTCTCGTAGTCGACACGCAGCAGCACCGCCAGCGCGACGCAGTTCAGCAGAATGCCCGAGCCGCCGTAGGACACGAGCGGCAACGTGAGACCTTTGGTCGGCAAAAGACCGAGATTCACGCCCATGTTGATGAAGGTCTGCGCGCCGAACCAGATGCCGATGCCCTTCGCCATCAGACCCGCGAACGTGCGGTCGAGCGCGAGCGCCTGACGGCCGATCTCGAACGCGCGGCGCACGATCCAGTAGAACAGCAGAATCACGCAGATCACGCCGACGAAACCCAGCTCTTCGCCGATCACCGCGAGAATGAAGTCGGTATGCGCTTCCGGCAGGTAGTTGAGCTTCTCGACGCTGCCGCCGAGACCCACGCCGAACCATTCGCCGCGACCGAATGCGATCAGCGAGTGCGTGAGCTGATAGGCCTTGCCTTGCGCGTAACGGTCGTCCCATGGATCGAGATACGCGAAGATCCGCTCGCGACGCCACGGCGACAGCCACACGAGCATCGTGAACGTGCCCACCGCGGTTAGCACGAGTCCGCCGAACAGCTTGCCGTTCACGCCGCCGAGGAAGAGCACGCCCATTGCGATCGCGGCGATAACCATGAACGCACCCATGTCCGGCTCGAGCAGCAAGAGCGCGCCGACCACGCCGACCGCGAGTGCCATCGGCAAGAAGCCCTTGCCGAAGCTGTGCATGAATTCCTGCTTGCGCACGGTGTAGTTCGCGGCGTAGATGGTCACCGCGAGCTTCATGATTTCCGACGGCTGCATGTTCGTGATGCCGAGCGGAATCCAGCGGCGCGCGCCGTTCACGCCCTTGCCGATGTGCGGAATCAGCACGATGACCAGCATCAACAGCGAGATGAGAAAGAACTTCGGCGCGTACTTTTCCCAGGTCTTGATCGGAATCTTGAACGCGATGGTCGCGCCGACGAGCGCCGTCGTGATCGAAATCAGGTGACGCACGAGAAAGTGCCAGTCGCGGTAGCTCGCGTACTTCGGCGAATCGGGCATGGCGATCGAAGCCGAGTACACCATGACGATGCCGAGGCCCAGCAACGCGATCGTCACCCACAGCAGCGAATAGTCGTAGTCGAGCATGCGCGAGCGCGCGGGACGCACGCCGCTCACCGCACTCGAAATGCCGCCGCGCGTGCCGGATCCACCCGAAGCACCCGAGGCGCCCGTACGGCCGCCGAGCGAATCGTGCGGCACGGCGTTGCGCTGTCCGGTCAGTTTGGATCCGAAGCGTTCCGACCAGCTCATAGCATCACTCCCCGCGCGGCGGCGATATCTTCGACCGCGCCGCGAAACACGTCGGCGCGATGTGCGTAGTTCCTGAACATGTCGAGGCTCGCGCACGCGGGCGAGAGCAACACGGCGTCGCCGGCTTCGGCGATGCGCGCGGCGGCGTTCGTCGCGGCCTCGAGCGTGGCGTGATCTTCGAGCGCGACGCCGGTCGACTCGAGCGTCTCGCGAATGCGCGGCGCATCGCGGCCGATCAGCATCACTGCGCGCGCCCAGCGTGCGACGGGCGCTTCCAGCGGTGAAAAATCCTGGCTCTTGCCGTCGCCGCCGGCGATCAGGACGACGCGTTGCGCGAGGCCGTCGAGCGCGGCGACTGTCGCTCCGACATTGGTGCCCTTGCTGTCATCGACGTAATCGACGCCATCGATCTGTGCGATCACCTCCACGCGATGCGGCTCGCCGCGATACTCGCGCAGGCCGTGCAGAAGCGTCGCGAGCGGCAGATCGATCGCACGCGTCAGGGCAAGCGCCGCGAGCGCATTCGCCGCGTTGTGCAGGCCGCGAATGCGCAGCGCATCGACGGGCATCAGACGCTTCGAGACGAGATTCGGCTCGGTTTCGTCCTTCTTGCGGCGGCGTGAAGTCACCGGTTCATCGCTTGCGTCCTGATCGATACCGACGACCAGCCACGCCATGCCGTTATCGCGCAGCAAGCCGTAATCGCCGACGATCAGCGGCTCGTTCAAGCCGAACGTCACCACGCGATCCTGGGCGACGTTCGCGGCGAGCTTCATCGTGCGGTTGTCGTCGCGATTCAGCACGCGCGTCGTGCGCGGGCCGAAGATGCGGCCCTTTGCGGCGGCGTAGGCATCGAGCCCGCCGTGCCAGTCGAGATGATCCTGCGTGATGTTGAGCACCGTGGCGGCGTCCGGCGCGAAGGTATGCGAGGTTTCGAGCTGGAAGCTCGACAGTTCCAGCACCCAGACGTCCGGCAGCGCGGTCTGATCGATGGCTTCGGTGAGCTTGTCCAGCATCGCCGGGCTGATGTTGCCCGCCACCGCGACAGTCTTGCCCGCGCGCTCGCAGAGCAGACCGGTGAGCGCGGTGGTCGTGGTCTTGCCGTTCGTGCCTGTGATCGCGATGACCTTCGGCGCGTAGCCGTTCGCGCCGAGTCCGGCGAGCGCCTGCGCGAACAGTTCGAGCTCGCCCCACACCGGAATGCCGCGTTCCTTCGCAGCCGCGATCAAGGGCGCGAGGTCTTCCGCGAGCGGCGAGAGTCCCGGGCTGATCGCAACGAGCTCGATGCCGCCGTCGAGCAGTTCGGACGTGAACGCGCCGCCGACGAAATCCGCGTCGATCTTGTGGATCGCGAGTTCGGCGAGATTCGGCGGCGCTTCGCGCGTGTCGGCGATCCGCAGGCGGCAACCGTGCCTGGCGCACCAGCGCACCATCGCCAGACCGGATTCACCCAGTCCCAGCACGAGCACCATCGGACTTTGCCGACCGACAAACTTCTCGCCGAACATCGCTTTACCTTTCCCGAAAACCTAAAAGACTGCAGAGCAGACGCACAGAATCAACGCAGCTTGAGCGTCGACAAACCGAACAGGCACAGCATCAATGTGATGATCCAGAAGCGCACCACCACTTGCGTTTCCGTCCAGCCGGACAGTTCGTAGTGGTGATGCAGCGGGGCCATCTTGAAGAAGCGGCGGCCTTCGCCGTAACGGCGCTTCGTGAACTTGAACCAGAAGACCTGCAGCATCACGGACAGCGTTTCCGCGACGAACACGCCGCCCATGATGAACAGCACGACTTCCTGACGGACGATCACCGCGACCGTGCCGAGCGCGCCGCCGAGGGCGAGCGCGCCGACATCGCCCATGAAGACCTGCGCGGGGTGCGTGTTGTACCAGAGGAATGCGAGGCCCGCGCCGCCCATGGCGGAACAAAAGATCAGAAGCTCGCCCGCGCCGGGAATGTGCGGGAACAGCAGGTACTTCGAGTACACCGAGGAGCCCATGACATACGCAAACGCGCCGAGCGAAGCGCCCACCAGCACGACCGGCATGATGACGAGACCGTCGAGGCCGTCGGTGAGATTCACCGCGTTGCTCGACCCGACGATCACGAAGTACGTCATCGCGATGAAGCCCCACACGCCGAGCGGATAGGTGATCGATTTGAGGAACGGCAGCATCAGGTCGGCGCGCGCGGGCAGGCCCATCGAGAGGCCGCTGCGGACCCAAGCCATGAAGAGATCGAACACGCGCGTGTTGCTGGCTTCGGACACGCTGAACGCGAGATAGACCGCCGCGAACAGGCCGATCACCGATTGCCAGAAATACTTCTCGCGCGAGGACATGCCGCGCGGGTCCTTGTGCACGACCTTGCGGTAATCGTCCACCCAGCCGATCACGCCATAGCCGAAGGTGACGAGCATCACGATCCACACGAAGCGGTTCGTGAGATCGGCCCACAACAGCGTGGACACCGCGATGCCGATGAGAATGAGCACGCCGCCCATGGTAGGCGTGCCGGATTTGACGAGGTGCGTTTGCGGGCCGTCCTTGCGCACGGCCTGGCCGACCTTCAGCGCGGTCAGCTTGCGAATGACCCACGGGCCGCAGACGAGGCCGATCAGCATCGCCGTCGCCGTGGCCCCCACGGCGCGGAACGTGATGTAGGTGAACACGCGCATGAAGCTGGCGTCATTCTGAAGCCATTGCGCGAGTGCGAGTAGCATACTGGTCCTTCTCTTTCGGTGTCAGTGTGCGCCGGGCGCATTGCCCGACGCGGGTTGCTGGGGATTCGTCAATGCGTCGACCACGCGTTCCATCTTCATGAAGCGCGAGCCTTTCGCGAGATACGTGGCTTGTGCGCCGAAACCGGCGTTTTCGAGCGCTGCGATCAGTTCGGCAACGTCACCGAAATGCTTCGCGGATTGCTTCGAGTGCGCCGCGTTGAAGGCGTTCACCGAATCGCGACTTGCGTTGCCCATAGCGAACAGCGCGTCGATGCCGCGCTCCGCTGCATATGCGCCGACTTCGCGATGAAACGCCGGACCTTCCTCGCCGACTTCGCCCATGTCGCCCATGACGAGCACGCGCGGCGACGCCTGCGACGCGAGCACGTCGATGGCGGCGCGCATCGAGTCCGGATTCGAGTTGTAGGTGTCGTCGATGACGGTCGCGCCGTTCAGCGCGCCGAGCACCGCGCGCTTTACTTGCAGCCGGCCTTTCACCGGCTGGAATGCTTCGAGGCCTTGCCTGACCGCCTGAGGCGAAACGCCGGCGGCAAGCGCCGCGGCGGTCGCCGCCAGCGCGTTGCGCACGTTGTGCTCGCCGAGCACGGCAAGCTTCACGTCGATCGGTCCTTGCGGCGTGCGCATGTGCACCGTCGCGCCGTCGAGCGTACCGGTGACGGCGGCTTTCGTCGTGTCGTCGGTCAGCGCGAAATCCATGATCGCGTTGCCTTCGGCGGCGGTGCGCCAGAAGACCGAGTATTGATCGTCGGCCGGAAACACGGCGGTGCCGTAGCTGCCGAGCGCGTGGATCACCGTTGCATGTTCGAGCGCGACGGCTTCCACCGTCGCCATGAATTCCTGATGCTCGCGCTGCGCGTTGTTGACCACGGCGACATCGGGCATCGCGATCTTGCCGAGCACTTCGGTTTCGCCCGGATGATTCATGCCGAGTTCGACGACCGCGAGCTTGTGCTTGCGTTCGAGGCGAAACAGCGTGAGCGGCAGGCCGATGTCGTTGTTGAAGTTGCCCGCCGTCGCGAGGCGCGAGTCTTCACCGACCGCGGCCGCGAAGATCGACGCGATCATCTCCTTGACCGTCGTCTTGCCGTTGCTGCCGGTGACCGCGACCAGCGGCATCGCGAAGTGCAGACGCCAGCCGTGTGCCAGCGCACCGAGCGCGGCGCGCGTGTCCTTTACCTTGATGACAGGAAGCGGCCAGGCACTCGCGTTGCTGGGTTCACGCGAAACCAGCGCTGCGGCCGCGCCGCTCTTCGCCACCTGATCGAGGAAATCATGCGCATCGAAGCGATCGCCCTTCACCGCGACGAACAGGTCACCGGCCTGCACGCCACGGCTGTCCGTGACGATGCGATCGATCGCGACGTTTTCGTCGCCCTGAATGGTCGCGCCGTGAATCATCGCGGCGGCTTCGCGCAAGGTGAACATCGTCATTCGCCACCTCCGCGTTGTTGCGTGGCGCGTGCGGCAAGCGCGAGCCGCGCATGATCCTGATCGGAGAACGCGCGTTTCTTGCCCATGATTTCCTGCGTGGCTTCGTGTCCTTTGCCGGCGAGCACGACGACGTCTTCGCGCGCGGCGCTGCGGATGGCCTGCAGGATCGCGCTCGCGCGGTCTTCGATGCGACGCGCCTTCGCGGCGTCCTTCATGCCCACGGCAATCTGGTCGATGATGGCCTGCGGGTCTTCGCTGCGCGGGTTGTCGCTCGTGATGACGACCTGATCCGCGAGTCGTTCCGCGATCTCGCCCATCAGCGGGCGCTTGGTCGCGTCGCGATCGCCGCCGCAGCCGAACATGCAGACGAGTTCGCCGCCACGCGCCTGCGCGATCGGGCGCAACGCGGCGAGCGTCTTGTCGAGCGCGTCGGGCGTGTGCGCGTAATCGATCACGACAAGCGGCTCGTCGCTCTGCACGCGTCCACCGAGACGCTCCATTCGGCCATTGACCGATTCGAGTTTTTCGATACGCGCGATGGCCGCGTCGAACGGCACGCCGACTTCGAGCAGCACGCCGAGCACGGACAGCAGATTGCTCACGTTGAACCTGCCGAGCGTGCCGACCTCCACGTCCGCCTCGCCCCAGTCGGAGGAGAGATGAAACGCGGTGCCCGTTGCCGTCGCGCGCACTTGGGTGGCGAGCAGCATCGCGTCGGCGCCCGGCGCGGCCTCGGCCGGCATTTCGACACCGTAGGCGATCGTGCGCACTTTGCCGCGCAGCGACTGTATCAGCCGCTGACCCGCCGCGTCGTCGCGATTGACGATCGCCGTCTTGAGCGACGGCCACGCGAACAAGCGCGCCTTCGCGGCTTCGTAGGCGTCGAAAGTGCCGTGGTAATCGAGATGATCCTGCGTGAGATTCGTGAAGATGGCGATATCGAAATCGACGCCATTCACGCGCCCCTGATGCAGCGCATGCGACGACACTTCCATCGCGATGCCTTCCGCGCCTTGGCGCTTGAGTTGCGCGAGGTTGCGTTGGAGCTGAGGCGCGTCGGGCGTGGTGAAGCCGCTATGCACGAGCTTGCCCGGCATGCCGATGCCGAGCGTGCCGACGATCGCGCACGGGCGGCCGAGCGCGGTCAGCGCGGTGGCGATCCACTGGCTGCACGAGGTCTTGCCGTTCGTGCCGGTCACGCCGACCGTGAGCATCGAAGCCGTGGGCTCGCCGTACCACGCGGCGGCGATCGGGCCCGCGAGTTCGTTCAGCGCCTTCACGGCGAGCGTCTTCGACGCGTCCGGCTTGCCCGCGAAGTTCTCTGGCTGATAGAGCGCGGCGGCCGCGCCGGCAGCGAGTGCGGCGTCGAGGTACGGACGGTTGTCGGCGCCCTCGACCGCATAGGCGAGAAACACGTCGCCGCTATTCAGCGAGCGCGTGTCTGCGTGCAATTGCGCCTCGGGCTGCGCATGCGCGCGCAGCCATTGAACGGCATGTGATACGTCCTTCTGCATCTTGCTTGGGCGGGCTTGCGCGCTCATCGCACGACTCCCGGGTGTGTCTTCGTGTTGCTCGACACCGCGACTTTCTTCGCGGAGTTCGCGTTGTTCGTGTTCGCCGGCTGCGCTGCCGGTTGCGTGGCGGAGTTCGAATCGTCCGTCACGACCATCTGCTTGACCGGCATGTCGGGCGGCACGTTCAGCGCGCGCAAGGTATCGCCGACGATGCCCGAGAACACCGGACCCGACACCTGGCCGCCGAAGTGACTGCCGACCGTGGGTTCATCCACCGATACGGCCACGACGATGCGCGGATTCGGCATCGGCGCCATGCCGACGAACGACGCGCGGTACTTCGAATGGTCGTAGCCGTGGCCGCCGTGCTTGTACGCCGTACCCGACTTGCCGCCGACGCGATAGCCCGGCACCGCCGCATCCGGCGACGTGCCGCCCTTCGCCACGACGGTCTCGAGCATCGCGCGCACTTCACGCGCGGTCGTCGGGGAAAACACTTGCTGGCTGACCGGCGGCTGATCGCCCGAGGTGCGGAAAATCGACACGGGCAGGATCTTGCCGTCGTTCGCGATCGCCGTGTACGCGCGGCCCAGCTGGAACAGCGACACGGACAGGCCGTAGCCGTACGACATGGTCGCCTGCTCGATGCGCCGCCAGCTCTTCCACGGCCGCAGACGTCCCGTCACCGCGCCCGGGAAGCCGACTTTCGGCGCCTGTCCCAGACCAATGCTCGTGTACATGTTCCACATTTCCTCGGGACGCAATTGCATCGCAATCTTGGTCGCGCCGATATTGCTCGACTTCTGAATCACGCCGCCGACGGTGAGCGTGCCGAAGCCGGAATCGTCCGTGATGCGCGCGCCGTCGAGCACGAACACGCCGCCGCCGGTTTCGACGAGCGTGTTCGGGGTCACGCGATGCAGATCGAGCGCGAGCGAAACGGTGAACGGCTTCATGATCGAGCCCGGCTCGAACGTGTCCGTGAGAATGCGGTTGCGCAATTGCTCGCCGGTCATGCGCGAGCGGTCGTTCGGGTTGTAGGTGGGATAGTTGACGAGCGCGAGCACCTCGCCGGTCTTCACGTCGATCACCATGGCCGCGCCGGCCTTCGCCTTGGTCTTTTCGACGGCCGCCTTCAGGTTCGTGTACGCGATGTACTGAATCTTGCTGTCGATCGAGAGTTCGACGTCCGTACCGTTGTGCGGCACGACCTGCTCGTCGACGTCCTCGACGATATGGCCCATGCGGTCCTTGATCACGCGGCGCATGCCGGGCGTGCCGGCGAGGATGCTCTGGTCGCCGAGTTCGACGCCCTCCTGCCCCTTGTCTTCAATATTAGTAAAGCCGATCAGGTGCGCGGTGATTTCGCCTTCCGGGTAAAAGCGCTTGTATTCGCCACGCGAATAAATGCCGGGGATATCGAGCGCGGCGACCTTCTGCGCGGTTTCCAGCGGCACCTGACGCTTCACGTAGACGAAGGTCTTGTCCATCGAGAGCTTCGCGCGCAACTCCTTTTCCGGCATGTCGAGCAGCTTCGACAATTGCGCGAACTTCTCCGCGCCGAGATCGTTCGGCACGGCTTCGGGAATCGCCCAGATAGCCTTCACCGGCAGACTCGTGGCGAGCACGAGGCCGTTGCGGTCGCGGATCTGGCCCCGCGTGGCCGGCATTTCGAGCGTGCGCTGATAGCGGCTCTCGCCCTGCTTCTTGAAGAAGGCGTTGCCCGGACCCTGAATCCAGAACGCTCGCGCGGCGAGCGCGACGAACGCCATGAAGAGCAGGAACACGACGAACTTCGAGCGCCACATCGGCAGGCGCACGGCGAGCAGCGGATTAGGCGTGTGCGGAATGTCTTTCTGCTTCGCGGATTTTTTCATCGCTTCGCTCCGCGTGCAGGCGGCGCCGACGCCGGCAGCGGCGGCGGCACGGGTGCGTCGGCGGCCTTGTTCGCGGCCGTATCGTAGGTCAGATATTGCGTGCGGCCGGTCGTCACGGGCTGCATCTTCAGTGAGTTGGTGGCCAACTGCTCGATGCGCGATGTCTTCGACAGCGCGCTCTGCTGGTACTGCAACTGCGCGTAATCCTGCTGAAGCTGCCGCTCCTGCGACTGCGCCCGCTGCAGGTCGATGAAGATTTCCCGTTGCTGATTGGTGGCGCTGACGACCGACAGCGCGCACCCCAGCACGATAATCAGCAGGAAAATATTGAGGCGGTTCATGGCGCGATCCGCTCCGCGATACGCATGACCGCGGACCGTGCGCGCGGGTTGCCGGTCACTTCGGCTTCGCTCGGAAACACGCGGCCCACCACGCGCAGCGGCGGGCTGGGTAGATCTACCGCGCGGATCGGCAAGCGCCGGTCCACCGCCGGCGCGCTGGATTGCGCCTGCATGAACCGCTTGACGATCCGGTCTTCGAGCGAATGAAAGCTGATCACGACCAGCCGCCCCCCTTGCTCCAACAATGCCAATGCCGATTCAAGAACTACTTGCAGCTCCGCAAGCTCTTGATTGATGTGAATCCGTATAGCCTGAAAGGTGCGAGTTGCCGGGTCCTTGCCCTTTTCACGGGTTTTGACGACGTGACCCACGATTTCGGCAAGCTCGCCCGTGCTGTCGAGAGGCCCAAGACGGTCGGACTCTGCCCGGCGAGCAACAAGCGCCTTTGCAATCTGAAAAGCAAACCGTTCTTCCCCATAATCTCTGATGACCTCCGTAATTTCCTGCACCGTGGCCCGCGCGAGCCACTCAGCCGCCGACTCGCCGCGAGTCGGGTCCATCCGCATATCGAGCGGACCTTGCGCGCGGAAGCTGAAGCCGCGCTCCGGGTCGTCCACCTGCGGCGACGACACGCCAAGGTCGAGCAACACGCCCGACACCCGCTCCACCCCTCGCTCGCTCATCGAGTCGCGCAACGCCGCGAAGCTGTCGTGCACGATCGAAAAGCGCGAATCCTGAATCTGTTGCGCCGTGGCGATCGCGAGAGGATCCTTGTCGAAGGCGACGAGCCGCCCCGCTTCCCCCAGCCTTTGCAAAATCGCCCGGCTATGACCGCCGCGTCCGAACGTGCCATCTATATAGATGCCGTCCGCGCGCGTGATCAGTCCATCGACTGCTTCGTTCAGCAGCACCGTGAGATGCTGCAGTTCTTTTCCTGACGAATTCGCCATGTCCTTGAGCGCCGCGTCAGAAAGTAAAGTTCTTCAGCGCTTCGGGCATGCCTTGCGCCATCGCCGCAGCTTCCTTCGCCGCGTAGGTCTGCGCATCCCACAACTCGAAGTGCGCGCCCATGCCCAGAAGCGTCACGTCCTTTTCCAGCGACGCGGCAGCGCGCAGCTCGGGCGAGACCAGCACGCGCCCGTTGCCGTCGAGTTCGACATCCATTGCATTACCGAGAAAAATGCGCCGCCACCACATGGCTTCCATAGGAAGCGCGGCGACCTTCGCGCGAAAGACTTCCCACTCGGGGCGGGGAAAAAGCAACAGGCATCCATCCGGGCTCTTCGTGAGCGTCACCCGGCTTTCTGCCTGCCCTTGCAGCGCCTCCCGATAGCGCGACGGAATCGACATCCGCCCCTTCGCATCGAGCGTCAGCGCCGACGCCCCTTGGAACACTCGCTTCTCCCCGTTGCGGCCAATGCCAGCGCTTCAGCGCTTGCCGTGGCCCCATGCACAGCGGCGGTTGCCCACCGTCGCGCCCGTCCCCCTCCACTTTTGCTCGAAAATGGGCTCTGAATCACACAAAAGACCACTTTCTCACACTGTCTCCCACTTTAGAGGAACGCATTTCCTCGGTCAAGACGCGCGTCTTCTTTTCGAGTGGTTTTTATTCGCTAGAACAAGGACTTAGCGAAGGAGCTTGAAGTGATGGGAAAAGAGAAAACCGTTATGAATTAGAGAGCTAGTGCGTGATGTGAAGGTAGTACGTGAAATCAGCTGCCGAAACGAGGGAAATGTAACGGTGTTTTTGGCCGATTCATGCCTGTGGTGGGATAAGACTGCAGGGATTCCCGGCCAACCTGGATTGATCGGCCAGGACGTGACGAATCACTATATATAGTAAGCGGTGCGCGTCATGACCTTCGACGCCGCGCGCATCAGCGCACGCACCGGGAACGGCACTTCGCCCGCGCCCGCGCCGATGGCCGCCGCGGCATGCGCGCTCTCGTCGAGCCGCATCTGTTCGACGATCGCGCGCGACGCGTGATCGTTCGCGGGCAAGGTCTTCATGTGACCATCGAGATGCTGCTCGACCTGGCGCTCGGTTTCGGCCATGAAGCCGAGACTCGCGCGATCGCCGAAGCGCCCCGCCACGAAACCGATCGCGAGCGCACCCGCATACCAGAGCGGATTCAGCAGGCTCGGGCGCGATTCGAGATCCTGCAGACGCCGGGAAGTCCACGCGAGATGATCTTCCTCTTCGCGCGCGGCCTGCTCGAAGCTCGCCTTGAGTTCGGGCGAATCGGTGGCCAGTTTTTGAGCCTGATAAAGCGCCTGCGCACAAACCTCGCCGACGTGGTTCACTCGCATCAGTCCGGCGGAGTGCGCGCGCTCTTTCTCCGTGAGTTGCGACTCGTCCGCAAGGGCATCGCTTTCGGCGCTGAACGCCGATGCCGTCGATTCCGGAATGGGGCGCGACATGCGGCTCACGCCGGTCATGGAACGCAGACCGCGATCGAACTCGCTGATGACTTCATCGAGCGTCATGTTCTCACCTCTCTTCGTGTGTCCGTCGCCCGAACGATTGGTACGCGATTGGTACGCGTGCAGCAATCGACGTGCTCCGATGCACCTGTTCAGCTCGCCGGTCACGCGGCGGCAAGCGGCGGAAAACGCGGATTTTAGCGCACATCGATTGGCGCCGATGCCATGCCGCGCCAACGGCTTCGTCGCCGCCAAAGCTGGACGTTCGTTTCCAGCGCACCGCAGCAGATCGACCGTTCGATGACGCCGTTTTTCGTAATTAGGGCAAACACGGGTCGCGAAAATCCTGCCAAACCAAGATCTTAGCGCCTGTTGCGTAAACGTCACATGAGTCCGGCGGGCCGCCCCCTTTTTCTTTGTGCTCCAAACTCTCTTTGTTACATTACGTGGCAACTTCGTTAAGAAGCCCGGCAGGGACCGTCAACACACTGGCGCTAGAACAGTGGCCTTGCCAAACAGTCGCAAACACTCCCTGGAGATCTATTCAATGAAAAAGTCGCTTCTCGCTCTCGCCGCATTGGGCGCTTTCGCAGGTGCCGCACATGCGCAGAGCAGCGTGACGCTGTATGGCATCGTCGACGCAGGCTTCGCATACAACAACAACAGCAACGGCCAAAAGCTGTACTCGATGAACAGCGGCAACCTGCAAGGCAGCCGTTGGGGCCTGCGCGGCACGGAAGACCTCGGTGGCGGTCTGAAGGCCATCTTCGTGTTGGAAAACGGCTTCAACGTGTTCAACGGCCAACTGGGCCAGGGCGGCGACATGTTCGGCCGTCAAGCATATGTCGGTCTGTCGACGGCGCAATACGGCACGGTTACCCTGGGTCGCCAGTACGACTCCGTGGTTGACTACACGGGCGCATTCGAAGTCGGTAGCCAGTGGGCGTCGTACTTCGGCGCGCACCCGGGCGACCTGGACAACATGAACAACACGAATCGCGTGAACAACGCGGTCAAGTACACGAGCGCGAACTACGCAGGCTTCACGTTCGGCGGCCTGTACAGCCTCGGCGGCCAGGCTGGCCAGTTCAACCGCAACCAGATCTGGTCGGTGGGCTTGGGCTACGCACAAGGTCCCCTGCAGTTGGGCGCGGGCTACTTGAACGTCAAGGACCCGAACTACTCGTTCTACGGCAACAACGCGACCTCGCGCACCGCGACCACGACGCCTTCGGCTTCGAACTTCACGAGCCGCGTGACCTCAGGCTTCGCTTCGGCCAAGACGCTGCAAGTGATCTCGGCTGGCGGTGCGTACACGTTTGGCGCAGCGACCATCGGCGCGACGTACAGCAACACGATGTTCAAGGACGTCAACAACGAAGCAGGCGCTGGCCTGAATCCGGCGGGCTTCACGAGCGGCTCGGGCAAGTTCCACAACGCCGAAATCAACTTCAAGTATCAGCTGACGCCGGCTCTGTTGCTGGGCGTGGCATATGACTACACGAAGGGTTACGGCCTGACCGACGCCAAGTACCATCAGGCAATGCTCGGCGCGGACTACTTCCTGTCGAAGCGCACGGACGTGTATATCGACGGCGTGTACCAGCATGCAAGCGGCACGGACTCGACGAACCGTCCGGCAGTCGCGAACATCAACGGCCTGTCGCCGTCGTCGACGTCGAACCAGGTTGCTGCTGTGGTCGGCATCCGTCACAAGTTCTAATAAGGTCGTAACGAAGCGGTACCAACTGAAAGGCGCCTTCGGGCGCCTTTTTTTCATGCCCGCGGCGCGAGACGGTTCAACTTGTGGTGAGCGGCCAACAAAAACGCCTTCGTGTCTCTCGGCACGAAGGCGTTTTGTCTGAAAAAGAGCGAAGGCTACGCTGCGCCGTCGCGTAATTCGCGTCGCAGAATCTTGCCGACGTTGCTTTTCGGCAGGTCATTGCGGAACTCAATCATGCGCGGACGCTTGTAGCCGGTAAGCCGCTCCTTGCAGAAAGCCATCACGTCGGCTTCGGTCAGACTCTGGTCTCGCCGCACGATGAAGAGCTTCACCGCTTCGCCCGAGTTCTGATCCTTCACGCCGACCGCCGCGACTTCGAACACGCCGGGCAGCATCGCCACGACATCCTCGATCTCGTTCGGATACACGTTGAAGCCCGACACCAGAATCATGTCCTTCTTTCGATCGACGATCTTCACGAAACCACGCTCGTCCAGCACCCCGACATCGCCCGAACGGAAGAAGCCGTCGGCGGTCATCACCTTCGCGGTTTCTTCGGGGCGATTCCAGTAGCCCGCCATCACCTGCGGTCCGCGAATGCAGATCTCGCCGGCCTGGCCGAGCGGGACCTCGTTGTTGTCGTCGTCGCGGATGGAAATTTCGGTCGACGGCAGCGGCAGCCCGATGGTGCCGGTGTACTCCGTGGCCGTCACCGGATTGCAGGTCACGCAGGGCGAAGTCTCGGACAGGCCGTAGCCTTCCACGATCGGCACGCCGGTTGCCGCGAACCAGCGTTTTGCGACGGCTTCCTGCACCGCCATACCGCCGCCGTTCGCCGCGATGAGCTTGGAGAAATCGAGCTTGTCGAAGTCGGGGTGATTAAGCAGCGCGTTATAGAGCGTGTTGACGGCGGGAAACGTGTTGATGGGAATGCCCTGCAGCTCCTTGATCGTGCCCGCGATGTCGCGCGGATTCGGGATCAGCACGCCGAGACCGCCGGTCCGGATCGTCAGCATGCCGCACACGGTGAGCGCGAAGATGTGATACAGCGGCAGCGCCACGACAGACACGAACTGGTCGATATCGGGGCGGCGCTTGCGGGCCGGGTTCAGCCAGACTTCCGACTGCAGCGTGTTCGCGATCACATTGCGATGCGTGAGCGTCGCGCCCTTCGCGACTCCGGTCGTGCCGCCCGTGTACTGCAGAAAAGCGACGTCATCGGGCTTCTGGGTGACGGGCGCGAGCTTGCCGCGGCCGCCTTCGGCAAGGGCGTCGTTGAAGCGGATACTGCCCGGCAGACTCCATTCGGGCACCATCTTCTTCACGCGGCGCACGACGAAATTGACCAGCAATCCCTTCAGGCCCATGAGATCGCCCATGGCGGCGACGACCACATGTCTGATCGCGGTGTTTTTCACCACGGCCTCGAGCGTGCAGGCGAAGTTCTCCAGAATGACGATGGCTTCCGCCCCGCTGTCCTTGAGCTGATGCTCGAGCTCACGCGGTGTATAGAGCGGATTGACGTTCACGACGACGTAGCCCGCGCGCAGCACCGCCGCGATCGCGATCGGATATTGCAGGACGTTGGGCATCATCAACGCGACACGCGCGCCGGGCTTCAGACCCTTCTGCTGGAAATACGCGGCGAGCTTCACCGACATCGCGTCGAGCTCGCCATACGTGATCGCCTGTCCCATGCACAGAAACGCGCGACGCTCGCGATTTTCGCGGAAGCTGTCCTCAAGCAGCTCGGAAACCGAGCGATATGCCGAGGTATCGATTTCCGCAGGCACGCCGGCCGGGTAAGACTTCAGCCAAGGTTTCTCCATACGGCGTCTCCTTTATATAATTTTAGAATGGTCGTGCGGAAACGAGATGCTAGCCTTTCGGCAGGTCTCCGGCAACCGGGTTAGACGCCATACACCAGACCCGCGCGGGTCCGCTATTTCAAAGCACTTCAATGCATCTGCTCCACTTCAACCAGGCAATCGTAGAACGTCGCCGATCCCCCCAGATCGGTCAATGCCTGGCTCGTAACTTGATTGGCATTACAGCCATCGGGGGACAACTTTTTCCACCAAATTGACAAACCGACGACAACGCCTTCGCGCGCGCGCTCGGTCACGCGGGCGCGCGCCTGCATCGAACCCCGATCGTTGAAGATGCGCACTTGCGCGCCGTCCGTCAGGCCGCGCGCGTGGGCGTCGACGGGGTGGATATCCAGATAAGGCTCGCGCTCCGCCGCACGCAGGCTTTCGATGTTCACGAAGCTGCTGTTCAGAAAATTGCGGGCAGGTGGCGAGATCATTGCGAGCGGATAACGCGCGGCGAGTTCAGGCGAACCGTCCGCGGACTCGTAGGGCGGCAGATAATCGGGCAGCGGATCGAGCCCTTCACGTTTCAGCCGTTCGCTATAGAACTCGCACTTGCCCGACGGCGTGCGGAACGCGCCCTCGGCCAACGGCGCCTCGGCGATCTGTAGCTTCAGCCAGCCGCTGGACTTCAACGCGTCCCAGTTCTGGCCTTCCAGGACACGATCGTCCCAGCGGAATGCTCTCGCCGCGATTTGCTCGTCAGTCTCATAAAGCGCCGGCTTCGCCAGTCCCATGGCGCGCGCGAGACCGCGAAAGATTTCCGTGTTCGGACGCGACTCGCCGACGGGCGGGATAGCGGGCAGGTTCGCCATCACGTGCGTATGTCCGTACGACTTGTGCACGTCGAGATGTTCAAGCTGCGTGGTCGCGGGAAAAATCAGATCGGCATAATCGGCCGTGTCCGTCTGGAAATGTTCCAGCACGATCGTGAACAGATCCTCGCGTGCGAAACCAGCCGCCACTTTTGCGGAGTCGGGCGCGACCGCGACCGGGTTCGAGTTGTAGACGATCAGCGCTTCGACCTTCGGCCCGAAGGCTGCGTCGCCCGGGTGCAGCAACGCGTCGCCGATCGCGTTCATGTTGATCGCGCGCGGTAGCTTCGAAGGCCACTCGGGCAACAGGTCCGGACGTTCGAGCGCGCTGTTGTCAACCGGCGTCCAGCCGGACGACGACAACAGAAGGCCGCCCGCGCGTTCCCGCCACGCTCCCGTCAGCGACGGCAGGCAGGCAATCGCGCGCACCGCGTTACCGCCTCCGCGCACCCGTTGCATGCCGTAGTTGAGGCGAATCGCCGCTTTTTTGGTTGCGCCGAACGCACGCGCCAGTTCGACGACCACGTGCTCTTCGATGCCGCAGATCTGCGCCACGCGCGACGGCGGGTATTGTGCCGCGCGCGCGGCGAGTTCATCGAAACCGAGCGTATGCGCGGCCACGTATTCGCGGTCGATGAGATTCTCGCGGATGAGCACGTCGATCATGCCGAGCGCGAGCGCGGCATCGGTACCCGGCCGCAGCGCGATATGCTGATGACACTTCTCCGCTGTGAGCGACCTGTAGGGATCGATGGCAATCAGCTTCGCTCCGCGCCGCTTGGCTTCCTGAGCGCGTGTCCAGAAGTGGAGGCTCGATGCGATCGGGTTCGCGCCCCAGATCAGAATCAGCTCGCTTTCCTCGTAGAACTCGGCGTGCATGCCGAGACTGGCGCCATAGGTATAGCGAAGGCCTGCCGCGCCGGCCGCAGCGCAAATGGTGCGTTCCAGACGCGACGCGCCGAGCACGTTGAAGAATCGCGCAGCAATGCTTTCGCCTTGCACGAGGCCCATTGTTCCGGCGTAGCTGTATGGAACGATTGCCTCAGGCGCGCGCTGGGCGATTGCTGTCAGGCGCTCGGCCGCGATGCTCAACGCTTCGTCCCAGCCGATCGGCTCGAATCGTCCCTCGCCCTTTCGGCCGACTCGCCGCAGCGGTGTAAGAAGGCGATCCTTGTGATGCGTGCGCTCGGCGTATCGGCTGACTTTCGTACACAGCACGCCCTGCGTCGGCGGATGATCGGGATCGCCGCTGACTTTGACCGCCTTGCCGTCTTTTACTGTGACGCGTAAGGCGCAGGTGTCGGGGCAATCGTGCGGGCATACGGCTCGGGCGAACTCGGCTGGAGCGTTCATCTGGAAGTCCGGTAAAGCGAGATTAAAAGCGGCAAATGAAGGAATTCTATTACGACCGCAATGCGACCGACCGTCCGATGAAGCAAATAGTGGCGGCGTAGAATGGACCCGTTAAGCGCGCAGATCAATGCGCGCAATCCGAATTCAAACGTGAGAGCGGTTCAAATGAATCTGATCCCAGAAATCGAAGCATCACACGACGAAATCAAAGCACTTCGACGAACGATTCATGCCCATCCCGAATTGCGCTACGAGGAGATCGGCACGGCGAAACTGGTCGCCGACAGCCTTGAGCAATGGGGAATAGAAGTGCATCGCGGATTGGGCAAAACGGGAGTCGTGGGGGTGCTGAAGCGGGGCTCCGGAAGGACGTCGATCGGACTACGCGCGGATATGGACGCGCTGCCGATCCAGGAACTGAACACCTTCGGGCACCGCTCGACCAAAGACGGTCGCATGCACGCGTGCGGCCATGACGGTCACACGGCCATGCTCCTGGGCGCCGCCAAGCATCTTGCCGAGCACGGCAAGTTCGACGGAACCGTGGTTTTCATCTTCCAACCGGCTGAGGAAGGCGGCGCGGGGGCGAAGGCCATGATTGAGGACGGGCTGTTTTCGCGATTTCCGGTGGATGCCGTATTTGGAATCCATAATTGGCCTGGTATGCCAGCCGGTCATTTTGGCGTGACGGAGGGGCCGATCATGGCGTCGAGCAACGAGTTTCGCGTGACGATTCGCGGAACAGGCTCGCACGCCGCATTGCCGCATAACGGGCGCGACCCCGTGTTCACGGCGGTTCAGATTGCTAATGGAATTCAGAGCATCATCACGCGCAACAAGAAACCGATTGATACTGCGGTGCTTTCAATCACTCAGATTCATGCAGGCGACGCGGTGAACGTGGTGCCCGATCAAGCGTGGCTCGGTGGAACCGTGCGGACATTCACGGTGGAAACGCTCGATCTGATCGAAACGCGCATGCGCAAGATCGTCGAAGCGACGGCTGCCGCCTACGATTGCGAGGTGGAACTGCACTTCCACAGAAATTATCCGCCGACAATCAACGCGTCCGAGGAGGCGAAATTCGCGGCAGAAGTGATGGCGGAAATCGTGGGTAAAGACAAGGTCGACGCATCTGTCGAACCGACGATGGGAGCCGAGGATTTCTCGTTCATGCTCCTGGAGAAGCCGGGATGCTACGCGTTTCTGGGTAACGGCGATGGCGGACATCGGGAGCACGGCCACGGTGCCGGGCCATGCATGCTGCATAACGCCAGCTACGATTTCAACGATGACCTGCTTTCGGTGGGATCGTCGTATTGGGTGAGACTGGCAGAACGATTCCTTGCGCGTTGATGCCACAGACAGCGGCGGGCGACTCGCCGCTGTTGCTCTGGACGATGAACGCGAAGATTTCGCGTCGAAACGCAAAAACCCCACCTTTGTGGGGTGGGGTTTTTGTTTGCGGCATGAGGAGCCTGACGATTACCTACTTTCACACGGGAATCCGCACTATCATCGG
>NZ_FCOA02000024.1 GCF_001544875.2 Caballeronia hypogeia | reverse complement strand
CGACTCAACGCTTGACGGAGGTCGGACCATGACAAATCTTTAACTGCAAATCTGTCCGTCGGAGCGGGTCAATCTCAGTCGTGTCGGAGTCCATGGGCAGAATCGCAGGCGTCTTCGACAGATTATCGACAGGCATCGAAGATGAGGAGCTTGTTTTGGGAGCGACGGCCGCGTTCTCCCACTTCCGTCTGATGTCCAGCGTTGGGACGCTCAAGCGTCTAAATCCGAACCTAAGAATCCGGCTCACAACCACGATGTTCACCGCAGACCTTCGACACAATGAAGTCGATGCGGTCGTACGCTTTGGAAACGGCAACTGGAGCGACGGCACATCCTACTTGCTGTTTGAGGAGCAGGTTTCAGCCGTGTGCTCTCCGAGTTGGCTGAAGGAGAATGGAACGCCTGAAACGCTAGCGGAACTCATGACTTGCTCTTTCATTGCAGACGACCCCACATCAGAAGGTTGGTTGACTTGGGAGCAGTGGTTCCGGGCGCTGGGCGAACGTCCCGGAAAGTTGAAGTACGGCTTGCTCACTTCCCTTTATCCGGATGCGGTTCAAGCGGCGCTCGACGGCCAGGGCATAGTGATGGGATGGAACCGACTGCTTCATGAGCATCTCGCATCCGGACAACTGGTCCGGGTGACGGCTGCGTCTCTGCCGATGCGTGATGCCTACTATCTCGTTGTCCCTCACGGGAGACGAATCACGCCGACGACCCAAACGCTTATTGAGCTTTTGCGTCACGCCGCAGGCGTTACCTGAGGCGGTATGGCCAGCTTTAAATCGGCTCCTGCGACCACCTGCGGCCAGAGATAGCGCGCCAGCCACCGCTGCATCAATTCTGATTTTTCGCAACCTCCCGCCCCCAACGAAGTGGGGCCGTTGCGTTTTGAGATAGCGCGGAGCAACTTCCTGGCGTAGCTAATCCACTGTCAGGAACCGCTTAACAACGAAGGATTCGCTTGTCGAAGCCTGCAAGGTCATTGTTTTTGCTTACCCGAGGCCGCAAGCCGCGCGCGCAGACTTACCAGGAACGTAAGAGGCGTCAGACCATAATCTAAAGTAATACTGCACAGAAAATAAAGCGCATTGACGGCGTTTCCCGACAATTCAATACTGGCGCCAACGCGGGACCATTCGTAGTTCCGTTACCCCTCAACGTTGGAGAAGGACGATGTCTGAGTTTGTGTTGAAACCCCTTGGTGAACTTGTCCGGAGCCGTGAGCCTGGGTGCGGGTTGCCCGGCGAAGTCTTTATCCGACCGGACGTTTTCGATACTGACGTCGATATCTTTTTCCACAAGCACTGGATTGTGGTGGGAGTGACAGCCGATGTTCCGGAGCCAGGCGATGTCTCTGTCGTGGATGTCGGTCGGGCATCGGTCATCATCGTCCGCGATGATGATGAGAACATCCGCGCTTATCGCAATGTGTGTCGCCACCGTGGCGCTCGTTTGAAGGAGGCTGGTAAATCGACGGTCGGTATGCTCGTATGTCCGTACCACCAGTGGACGTATGACCTCGACGGCAGCCTGAAGCACGCCAAGCATATGGGCCAGGATTTCGACGCGACCTGTCGCAACCTGCGACCGGTGCATCTCAAAGTCGTCGGCACGCATATTTTTGTGTGTTTCGCGGACGAGCCGCCGGCTGACATCGCAAAGCTTGACGAAACGATGACGCCTCGCTTTGCCCCGTATGAGTTGCAGAACACAAAAATTGCGTTCGAGTCTGAGATTATTGAAGACGGCAACTGGAAGCTCGTCATGGAAAATAACCGTGAGTGCTACCACTGCGAAGCGGGGCATCCAGAGCTGACGTTGTCGTTCATTCCGGAATCCACCGGCGCGAGCGCGGACGACATGGATGAGGAGGGACGGAAAGCGCTTGACGCATATAACAAGCTCAACGCTGATAGCCAGCAGGATTGGGAGAGCGAGGGCCATGCATGCTCGGCAGTTGAGGAGCTCACAGGCGACGTCGCCACGCATTTCCGCACGCAGCGGCTAATCATCGGAGGCGAGGGCGAGTCGCAGACGATGGATACCAAGGTCGCTTGTCAGAAGCTGCTGGGCGATCTCACCCGTCGTGACCTTGGTGATACGCACATGTGGACACACAATTCGTGGACGCACGTGATGAGTGACCATGCCATGATTAGCTACATCATTCCGCTCACTCCGGACAAAACCCTGGTTCGAACGAAGTGGCTGGTTCACGCGGACGCAGTGGAGGGCGTGGACTATGACGTCACGAAGCTGACGGAGGTTTGGGTCGCGACGAACGCACAGGACGCTAGTCTCGTCGCCATCAATCACCGCGGCGCACAGGACCCGGGGTATATTCCTGGACCGTACTCGCCCACCACGGAGGCCTACGTCGACCAGTTCGTTGGTTGGTATGCAGGGCGTTTGCAGGCTCACGGTGTTTGAGGCTGCCGAGGTTCTCGCCAGGAAGGAGTAACGCAGCAAGGTTTGGAGAAGCTGGTCAGACGGAAGGTACGCGGCAGCGTACCTTTCTCGATGCAGAGGCATCGTTGAGGGCGACGTTCGATACCCTTTTTCCCCTCTTCTCCCAATGGCGCTGCCGCCCCGCCGCTGCAAGCGGGCGTGATTCGGGAGAGGATATCGAAGGCGATCTGCTCGATCTGTGCCGGATGACGGCGCTCCATCGTTCGGCCGGAGACCGAACGGTGTAAACGAATGCTGGCGGTGCGCACCTGGATCTGATCGTCCGCCAGTATGTTGTCGAGCAACTGAAACCACGCTAACCAGCAGGACCGGCGCCAGATGAGGTGGAAGACCGATTCAGCCGATTTGCCAACGATTTTCTGTTGTGCCATCGACGACCGTTGTACGCGTGAAAGCCGCCGTTTTACTGGCGCCGCACCCAGCGGCCGATGAGGGTCGTGAGTGTGAGTTCGCTGGTGCAGGCGGTTGCAGTCCTGCTGCGCGACGCCGACAAGGTCAGCAATCCCCCTGGCTGCTGGCGTTGAACAGAACGTGCCTTAATGTCGGCAAAGGCCGAGCAGCGGCAGAAATTGTCCGATAAGCCTGTGTCCGAAGCAGCCTGCGAGCCGACATTGGAAACCCCAAGTCCGAACAACGTGCAGTGGCCGCAAGCGCCTTTCCCGACGATTCGTGAAGAACCCATTCCTTCGCCACTGCCGCTACCGTTGAAGCGATAGACCTACCGCCTCCCCGCCAACATCGTCCCCCGACAGCCCACCGCGCTGCATCGACAAGCATAAAGCCGCCGGATCGCCGCCGTGCGCCTCCCCTCCACCGTCAACATATAGTCGATGAACAACTCCTGCCCCTTCTCGATCGGCCGGATCGCGCGGATGAACACGCGCTCGCCGTCCTGCTCCGCCTCGCAGTTCGGCGCGCAACTGTGATTGAGCCAGCGCGCGGAATTGCCGCCGCGCGCGCCGTCGATCACGCTGCCGTCGTCGAGGCCGAAGAGGAATGTATGGCCATCTTCCGCGCCCGACTTCGCATGCACGCGCTGCGCCTCCTTCCACGACAGACGCAGCCCTTTGTATTCGAGCAGCAGCGCGCCCATGGGCAGATCGGCGAGCGCGAAGACGCCACGGCCATGAACGGGCGAAGTGCGGACAGTGATTCGACGCATGGTGTGGCGGCTCGCAGAGTGGAAGTTGAATATTTGAGCGATGGCTTGCGCATCGCTATCATGTGGCCGTCATTAATCGTTGTCACGTCCATGCCCGCAGTTTCCCCCCGCAAGAGTAAGAAACGCAAGCCGCTGCGCGGTTCGCTTGCGCGCTACCGTAACCGGATCGTCGAAGTGCTGGGGGAGGCGCGCGGCCAGCGCGTGATGATACGGTCGATTCATGACGACGGCGTGGAGCGGCGCACCGCCGTGAAGTGGACCAGCCTGGCTCCACTGGAGACGGAACTGTTCTGATCTGATGCTCCGCGCCACTGGCCTGGAGCGAGCCTGACATTGGGCGGCAACTTGGACGCCTCGGAAGGAACGACATACCGAGGTCCGTTTCTCGCGTTGAGCACTCCGGTCAGCATAATGCGAACGCCGACAGGCGGAACGGCCCCGATGATCTGAATACGGGAGATGCCGATCCGTCCTTGTGGATCGTTCGAGTATCGCTTGTCGATGACGCATAGCTACGGATTCATCGCCAGCATCCGGACGCTGGATGCGGAGCCATTGGATAGCTGCACCGTCTCCCGCATCGCCTGACCGAGCAGCGTCATCGGCGCGCCGACCGGTAAGCATGTCTGAGCCTGGGCGGTGACCGCGCCCGTCGACAGCCACATCGGGAGCAGCAGGCTCTTCGCGGCGCGCATCGCTTCCGTCCGGCCTCGTTTCGCGTGCAGTGAACTTCTCTTGGCGCTCTGGAAGAAATTTTCCGGAAATCGACGCGTCGCAAGGATGAAACCCCAACCATCGGCCTTTCCCGGGAAATCCAATCATGAGACCCGGTCGACACGCGCCCCGAAAGCGTGCACCCTGACACCAGTCACCCAAGCGCAATTCTCAGTGACTACCCTTATTAGACACATTGAAGTCTTGACGAGTACAATTTGTAGACACACTATGGACACCACTGGAGAACGCATGAAGGCGAATGTTGCGGAGACGGAGCGAGACGAGGGGCAGGCCACGTCTCTCGACCGCAAGGGTGCGCTGGGACAGGCATTGCGGCATCGCATTCTGAGCATGGAACTGGCGCCGGGCGCGAGTCTGGACGAAGTGGCGCTGGCCGAGGAATTCGGCCTGTCGCGGCCGCCGGTGCGGGAGTTGATGCGGCAGATGGCGGCCGAAGGTTATATCGAACTGGAGGCGAATCGCGCGGCGCGCGTCGCCTCGATGAACTACGACTCGCTACGCAACTATTTCCTGGCGGCGCCGCTGATCTACGTGGCGACGACCAAGCTGGCGGCGGCGCACGCCACGCAGGCGGAAATCGATGGCCTGAAGCGAGTGCAGGAACGGTTTCGCGCGGCGGTGGAAGGTGACCAGGTCGATGAAAGAGTGCTGCAGAACGATCAGTTCCATTTCGAGATCGGCAAGATGGCGCACAACCCGTATCTGCTGCCGAGCCTGTGCCGGCTGCTGATCGATCATGCAAGGCTTGGCAAGACGTTTTACCAGCCGCGCGACGAGCGCATGGACGCCGAACTCGCGGAAGCGGTGCAGCAGCACGAAGACATCATCGACGCCATACAGCGCCGGGATTCGGAAGCGGCTGGCGAGGTCGTGCGGGCGCATGTCTATCTCGCGCGCCGGAACATGGCTTCGTACGTGGCGCCCGAAGGCGTGAACGTGCCGATTGAGTTTTAGATTCGCGAACCGGGCGCTCGCTTCGGTTCGTCGTGAAAACCGTATCGAAGAGAGAGTGCCAATGACTGATCTGCTTTCAAGGTCCGAGTATCAGCGGATCGCTCGCGAGATGACGCTGCCGGTATCCGTCGTGATCGACGGCAGGCTTTGCGGTGCGGCATCGGGCGAAACTTTCGCGACGCTCAATCCGGCTACCGGTGAAACTCTCGCCGACCTGCCCGCCTGCTCGGCGAAAGACGTCGATCTGGCGGTGGCGAGCGCGCGCGCCGCATTCGACGACGGCCGCTGGTCCAGGCTGCACCCGGCCGCGCGCAAGCACGCCATCCTCCGTCTGGCCGATCTCATCGAAAAGCACGCGCTGGAGCTTTCCGTCATGGAGAGCCTCGATGCCGGCAAAACGATCTTCGACTGCCAGACCGTGGATGTTCCAGAGACCATCAACGTGCTGCGCTGGCACGCCGAAGCCATCGACAAGATCTACGATCAGGTGTCGCCGCCATCGGACAGCCATATCTCGATGATCGTGCGCGAGCCGGTCGGCGTCGTCGGCCTGGTGTTGCCGTGGAATTTTCCGCTGCTGATGCTCGCGTGGAAGATCGGGCCATCGCTCGCGGCGGGTTGTTCGCTCGTCGTGAAACCCGCCGAGGAAACTTCGCTCACGGCGCTGCGCGTCGCCGAACTGGCGCTCGAAGCCGGCATTCCGCCGGGTGTCTTCAATGTCGTGACGGGCACGGGTCCGGCGGTGGGCGAGCCGATCGGCCGTCATCGCGATATCGACATGGTGTCCTTCACCGGTTCGACGGAGACCGGGCGCCGCTTTCTTTCCTATTCGGCGGAAAGCAATCTCAAGGAAGTCGTGCTCGAAATGGGCGGGAAGAATCCGTGCATCGTCATGCCGGATGCGACGGATCTCGATGCCGTAGCGGGCCACATCGTCAATGGCGCGCTGTGGAACATGGGCGAGAACTGCTCGGCGATCTCACGGCTGATCGTGCATCGCGACGTCAAGGCGTCGTTGCTGGACAAGATCGCGAAGATCGCCGACGAATGGAAGGTCGGCGACCCGCTCGATCCCGCTAACCGCATCGGGCCGCTCGTCTCTCCGCAGCATTTCGACAAGGTGAGCTCGTATCTCTCCGATGACATCGCGGTGATTTATGGCGGCCAGACGAGCGAAGGGCGCTACGTGCACCCGACCATCATCGACGTGGCAAGCAACGACGCGAAGCATGCGCGCGAAGAAATCTTCGGACCGATTCTGGCGGTCATCACGGTGGATAGCCTGAAACAGGCGGTCGATATCGCGAACGATACGGACTATGGCCTCGCCGCTTCCGTCTTCGCCGGCGACGGCAAGCGCGCGCTGCGCGCCGCACGCGCGATCCGCGCGGGCACCGTGACGGTGAATTCCTTCGGCGAAGGCGACATCACGACACCCTTCGGCGGCTTCAAGCAATCGGGCTTCGGCGGCCGCGACAACTCGCTGCACGCGCACGATCAGTACACGCAGCTCAAAACCATCTGGCTCGACCTGAACGACAACGAAACGGACGATCTGTAAAACCATGAAAGACTTTAAATTTCCCGGCATCAATCTCGCAATCAGTACTCCTTTCGACGGAAACGGCAAGCCGGATCACGCGCGACTGGAGCAACTGATCGAGCGTTATCTGGCGGTGGGCATTCGCGGCTTCGTGCTCAGCTCGGGCACCGGCATGCACGTCTATCTTTCGCAGGAAGAATCGAAGGCGCTGGTGGCCTTCGGCGCGAAAGTCATCGGCGGACGGGCGAAGATCATCGCGCAGACTTCGGCGCTGCTCGTCGACGACGTGGTGGAGCGCACGCGTCATGCGGCCGATTGCGGCGTGGACGGCGTGATGGTGCTGCCGCCCTTCTTCGAAGGCCCGACCGATGACGACGGCGTGTTCGAGTTCTACGCCGCCGTTGCGCGCGGCGGGCTGCCGATCATCGGCTATAACGTGCCGCAGGCCGTGGGCGTCGAGATCACGCCGTCGCTGTTGCGACGTCTGTGCGAGATTCCCGAGTTCCTCGCCGTCAAGGACAGCAGCGGCGATCTGGCGAAGCAAGCCGCGCTCGTTCGCACGGGCCTGCCGATGATGAACGGCGCCGACGCGCTCGTGCCCTACGCGCTGTATGCCGGCGTGAGCGGCCTCATCTGGGGTGGCGCCAACTTCGCGCCCAAGACGTGCCTCGAATTCGTCGGCGCGGCGCAAGCGCACAAATGGGACGATGCACGCGAAATCTGGCGCCTGCTCGAACCCGCGATGTCCCTGATCTGGGAAGGCGACTACGTTCAGTCCGTCTATGCCGCCGCCGACATGACGGGCTATGGCGCGGGCAATCCGCGTCGGCCGCTGTCGCGCCTGTCGGCGAAAAAGATCGATGTCCTGCAAAGCGCGCTCGGCGAACTGGTCGAACGCGAGCGGCGCGCCGTTTAAACCGGATTGAATCGGATCGGGCGGAAATCATGTTCGTAACGCGCAAACTTCCTCAGCATCTCGGCCAGTCCGGCTGGGTATCGATGCTGCCATCGCGGCCGCCGCGTCCCGCACTCGATGGCGCCGTGAGCGCCGACATCGCGATCATCGGCGGTGGCTTCGCGGGTCTGTCGGCGGCGCGGCGGCTGTCGCAACTGGACCCGAAACTCAAGGTCGTCGTTCTGGAGGCGGGAGAAATCGCCGAGGGCGCGACGGGACGCAACTCCGGCTTCATCATCGACCTTCCGCACGAAGTTTCGTCGGAGGACTACGGCGGTTCGGACAGCGACGCCCGACGTCACGACTTCAAGGTCCACCGCACGGCGATCGCGCTCGCGCAGGAACTGGCGACGCAAAAGGGCTGGGGCAAGGATATCTTCGATCCGTGCGGCAAGTACAACGTCGCGCTGGGTCCGGAGGGCGACCGGCACGTTGCGTCCTACGCGAAGCAACTGGACAAGGTCGGCGAGCCCTACAGGCTTCTCGATGCACGAGAGATCGCAGCGGTGACGGGAGGCAGCTCGTTCTCGTCCGCGATCTACACGCCGGGCACGGTCATCATCCAGCCCGCGGCGTATATCCGGGGTCTGGCGGATTCGTTCCGCAATCCCGTGAAGCTCTATGAGAACACGCCCGCATTGTCATTCGAGCGTGAAGGCGTGTCCTGGAAGATCAGGACTCCGAAGGGCTCGGTGAAAGCAGGAAAGGTCATCCTCGCGAACAACGGACAGGCGCAGAACTTCGGTCTGTTTCGTGGACAACTGCTGCATGTCTACACATACGCGTCGATGACGGAGGCATTCCGGCCGGAGCGGCTCGGCGGCGAGCGCTCGTGGGCGGCGACACCGGCTTTCCCGATGGGCACGACGGTGCGCCGGGTGCGCGGCGATGACGGCGATCGCATCCTGATCCGCTCGCGCTACACCTATAACCCGCGCATGCAGGTGAGCGAAGGCGCGATCGAGCGCGCCGGGCGGGTTCACGACCGAAAGTTCGAGGCGCGCTTTCCCGGCCTGAAAGGCGTGCCGATGCAATACCGCTGGGCGGGCGCCATGGCCCTGACGTGGAACGGCGTGCCGGCGTTCGGCGAAATCGAGCCGGGCATCTTCGCCGCGATCGCCTGCAATGGCGTCGGCGCCACGAAAGCGACGGCGTCGGGCATCGCCGCGGCCGAGGCGGCGCTGGGCATGGATTCGTGGCTGGTTCAGGTGTTTCGCGGCTTCGCGGCGCCCAGACGGCTTCCGCCGCAGCCATTCCTCACTATCGGCGCGACGGCGAATCTGAGCATGAAGGAATGGTCGGCGGGACTCGAGTGACGGACAACATCGATTGACAGAATGGAGGAGGTCCACATGGACTGGCTCAGCAGGTTTCCACACATGCAGGACGAGACGCTTCTGCATCTCAAGCGCAGCATAGACGACGGATTTCGCGGCTTCACCGCCGCTTACGGCGACCCGATCGACAAGGCGTTCCAGCCATTGCAGGATTTCCTGATGGCGTCCGAACGCTTCATGACGCACACGCCCTGGCCCGTCATCATGCTGCTGGTGGTCGTGGTCGCGTGGGCGGCCAGCAGGAACTGGAAGGTGGTGCTGGGCTGCGTCGCGACGCTTGCGATCATCGGTTACTTCGACATGTGGCAGGACACGATGCGAACCGTGTCGATGATCTTCGTCTGCACGTTGCTGTCGATCCTGATCGGCTTGCCCATCGGTATAGCGATGGCGAAGTCGGACCGGGTTCGTCGCGTGATCGACCCGATCCTCGACGTGATGCAGACCATGCCGAGCTTCGTCTATCTCATTCCGGTGGTCATGCTGCTCGGCATCGGCCGCGTGCCGGGTCTGATCGCCGTGGTCATCTACGCGATCGCGCCGATGATCCGCCTGACGAACCTGGGCATACGCCTCGTCGACCGCGACATTCTCGAAGCCGCGGACGCGTTCGGTTCGTCGGGCTGGCAACGTCTTCTCAAGGTGCAGCTGCCGCTCGCGCTGCCGACCATCATGGCCGGCGTCAACCAGACCATCATGATGGCCCTCGCGATGGTGGTCGTCGCCGCGATGATCGGCGTGCAGGGGCTCGGGCAGCCGGTGCTGAAGGCGATCGCGAACCAGTACTTCACACTCGGCATCTTCAACGGACTTGCCATCGTGGGCATCGCGGTCATCTTCGACCGCGTCAGTCAGGCATATGGCAAGCGGCTCCAGAAGCATCAGGAGGTGGTCCATGGCTGACATTCAGTCCGGCGGCATCAGAATCCAGAATCTCTACAAGATCTTCGGGCCGAGAGCCGCGTCCTATGTCGACGCCGTGAAAAACGGTCTCTCGAAGGCGGACCTTCTAAAGCAGTCCGGTCACGTGCTCGGCCTGAGAGACATCAACCTGGACATTCCGGCCGGTTCGATTCAGGTGATCATGGGTCTGTCCGGTTCGGGCAAGTCCACGCTGATCCGCCACATCAACCGGCTCATCGATCCCACCGCGGGCGAGGTGCTGATCGGCGGCGTCGACGTGTGCAGGATGAAGTTCCGCGACCTGCGCGAATTCCGTCGCCGCCAGACCGCGATGGTGTTCCAGAAGTTCGCGCTCCTGCCGCATCGCAACGTGCTGGACAACGTCATTTACGGGCTCGAAGTCTGTGGCGTCGGACGCAAGGAATCGGTCGGCACGGCGATGGGATGGATCGAGCGCGTGGGGCTCAAGGGCTTCGAGGAACGCTATCCGAATCAGCTCTCGGGCGGCATGCAGCAGCGCGTGGGACTGGCGCGCGCACTTTCGATGGACGCGCCCGTGCTGCTCATGGACGAGGCGTACTCGGCGCTCGACCCGCTCATCCGCATGGACATGCAGACCGTGCTGCTGGACCTGCAAAAGGAAATCCGCAAGACCATCGTCTTCATCACGCACGACCTGGACGAGGCGCTGCGGCTCGGCGACCAGATCGCCATCTTGCGCGACGGCTGCATGGTGCAGCAAGGCACGAAGCAGGACATCGTCCTGCGGCCCGCTGACGAATACGTGACCAACTTCGTCAAGCAGGTGAATCGCGGACGCGTGGTGTCGGTGGACGGCGTGATGTCGCCGCTGCGCGCGGGCGTGGCGGCGGCAGGCAGGCACGTCGCGGCCGATACGACCATCGAAGACGCCATCTCGGTGCTGACGCGCGACTCCGGCAACGATCATCTGATCGTCGTGGGCGAGGGAAGTCGGCCGCTCGGCACGGTGAGTCTGCGTCAACTGGCGTGCGCGCTGATCACGCCGGACGAAGCAGCCGACGCCGCGCGCGTGCCCGTGGACGATCGCGCCGCCGTCTACGCTCCGGCCGAAGCCTCGCGCGGGTAAATGATTTTTCGCTGAACCAGCTTGTTCGACCTCTTGGGAAACTGCAATGAAACTGAAACTGTTTGGCGCCCTTGCCGTGGCGGGCGTGTTCTGTGGCGCGTCGCAGGCCAACGCCGCGAGTTGCGGCAACGTGACCATCGCGAGCATGAACTGGCAGAGCGCGGAACTCGAAGCCGCCGTCGACAAAGTCATTCTCGGCGAAGGCTACGGCTGTCAGGTGAACATGGTGATCGGCGACACGGTTCCGACCATCACGTCAATGGTGGACAAGGCAAAGCCCGACATCGTCTCGGAAGGCGCGATCGATCTGCTGCCCGCCATCGTCAAGCAGGGGATCGACGCGAAGAAGATCGTCATGGCGTCGAAGGTGATTCAGGAAGGCGCGGTATATGGCTGGTACATCCCCAAGTATTTCGCCGACGCCCATCCCGAGATCAGGACGATTCCCGATGCGCTGAAACACCCCGAGCTGTTCCCCGATCCCGAGAATCCGGGCAAGGGCGCGATCTATAACGGTCCGCAAGGTTGGGGCATGACGGTCAATACCGCGCAGTTGTTCAAGGCGTACAAGGCCGACAAGGCTGGTTTCCGGCTGATCGACACCGGTTCCGCCGCGGGCCTCGACGGGGCGCTCGCCAAGGCGTACGAGCACAAGCAGCCGTGGCTCGGCGTGTACTGGTCGCCTACCTCGCTGCTCGGCAAGTACCAGATGGTGAAGCTCGAGGCCGGCGTTCCGGTCGACGAAGCCGAGTGGAAGCGTTGCACGACCGTGGCCGATTGCCCCGATCCGAAGCCGACGGCGTGGCCGCCGGGACGTCTCTATACGCTGATCGCCAAGCCGTTCGCGGACAAGGCCAGCCCGGACGTGATGAAATACCTGAACACGCGCACCTTCAAGACCGCCGACGTCCAGCAGGTCATGGTCTGGATGACCAACAACCAGGCAACCGGCGAGGATGGCGCGAAACGCTTCCTCAAGGAGAAGCAGGACGTCTGGACGAAGTGGGTCACGCCGGACGCAGCGGAAAAGATCAAGGCATCGCTGTGAAGTCTATGAAGACGAGCCGAGTCGGCGATCCGTCGCCGCCTCGACTCTTCAACGCGTTGCAGGGCTCACGATGAAAACACTCAACGATGGCGCGAAAGGTTATCGACGGCTCATTCCTTCGCTGACGGCGCTCGTCTAGTCATGCTGTTTTTCGTGACCGACTTCGCCGGAATGGAGCGGCTGCTTCAGGACTGGCGCGCAACCGCGGGCGTGGTCGTCGGCCTCGGCACGCTCTTGACCGGCGCGGCGTTCCTGATCTATTACTACCTGCTGGAGAAGCTCGGCGCGGTCGCTTCGTCGAGTTCGAACTATCTCGCGCCGGCTGTCGCGCTGCTGATCGGCTGGGCGGTCGGCGAACGCTTCGGATTGCCGGAGACTGTGGCCATGGTCCTGATCTTCGGCAGCATCGCGCTGCTCCAGATTGGGCAGCAGCGGGCGTCCGGCGAGTCGCGCATGTCGCGCCGCGTATCGGGCGATGGCGTGCGCGCGGCGGAGGGAAGCTAGAAACGGTCGGCGCGGAACGGGTGCGGATCGACCAGCGGACGCTCGCCCGTCATCATCTCGGCGATGAGCCGGCCCGTGATCGCGCCGAGCGTCAGCCCGTGGTGCGCATGCCCGAACGCGAACCAGAGATTCTCGTGGCGCGGCGCGGGTCCGATCACCGGCATCATGTCGGGCGTGCACGGGCGACGTCCCAGCCACGGTTCCGCATCAATGCGCTCGCCGAGCGGAAAGACAGTGCGCGCAAAGGGTTCGACCGCATCGAGTTGCACCGGCGTTTTCGGCGCATCGCGAAAGCCGAGTTCGACGCCGGTCGTCAGGCGGATTCCACGAACCATCGGCGTAATCAGGTAACCGATTTCGGCGTCGAGGACCGGCTGGTTCAACGTCGCGCCCGGCCCGGCCGTGTAGTGCATGTGATAGCCGCGCTTGACCTCGAGCGGCAGCGCATAGCCGAGCTTCGCGGTCAGATCGCCGGACCACGGTCCCATTGCCAGGACGGCCTGTTCGGCTTCGACGATTCCGTCTTGCGTGTTCACGCGCCAGGCTGGCTGCAGCGTCGCGGCGTCGCCTGTGAGCACGGCGCCGCCGAGACGCTCGAAGAGCGCCGCGTAGGCGGTGACGAGGCCCGCCGGATCGCTGACCGAATCGGCCGACGGGTAGCGCACGGCGGCGCGCAACACCGGATCGAGCGATGGTTCCGCTTCGCGCAAGGCCGCGTCGCTCAGGACTTCGTACTCGACGCCGTATTCCGCCCGCCAGCGCGAAGCCTCGGCCACGGCGCGGTCGAAGGCCTGGCTCGTGCGAAACGCCTTGATCCAGCCGCCTTCTCTGAGCAGCGCCTGTGCACCGGCTTCTTCGATCAGCGCGCGATGCTCGTCGATGCAATGTTCGATCAGCGTCGAATAGGCCTTCGCGATCCGCGCGTGGCGGTCGGCGCGCGAGTGATGCCAGTAGCTGATGAGGAACGGCATCAGCTTCGGCATGGCCCGCGGGTGATAGCGGACGTCGGTCGAGCGATTGGCGGCATAGCGCGCGAGCGCGGCGAGATCGCGCGGAAACGCATACGGATACACGCCTTCGCGCTGGATCAGGCCGGCGTTGCCGAGCGAGGTTTCCTGCCCCGGCGCCCGGCGATCCACGAGCGCGGTGCGCAGGCCGCGCCGCTGCAGATGCACGGCGATCGAAACGCCGACGATGCCGCCGCCGAGAACCATTGCATCGAATTTCATGGCTTCAGTCGAAATCCACGTCGTTGCTGCGGCGCAATGCGTCCAGCCGGCGGATCTGCTCTGGCATGATGCGGCCGAGCGACAGGGGCGGCAGACCGTCGAGCGCGAAAAAGCCGACCGCGTCCGTCTCCGCGCCGACGAGCTTGCCGGCCTTCACGACCTCGCCGAGAAAGACGAGCTTCCAGATGTGGAACACCGAAGGCGGATGAGGATGCTTCGCCATATCCCAGGCTGCGAGCAGACGCACGATATCGACCGTATAGCCGCTTTCCTCGCGCACTTCCTTGGCTGCATTTTCGGCGGGCGACAAACCGACGTCGGCCCAGCCGCCGGGAAGCGACCAGAGGCCGTCGGCGGCCTCGCGCACGAGCAGGATGTGCCCGGCTTCGTTGAACACCGCGCATCGGACATCGAGCTTCGGGTTCGCATAGCCCGTTTCGAATGCGAAAAGCTCGGCTACGCGGGCGACGTCCATCGATGCGATTTCAGCGATCTGCGCATGCGCGATCGCCGCGACTTCTTCGTAGCGTTCACGGTCGAATACGCCGGTCGTGTAGTGCAGGCCGGTTTGCGCGAGCGCGAGGAGCCGGCGCGCCTGCTCCAGACGTTGGATGGATTGCGGGTCCTCGGGTGGCATGGGCTATTCGTCTTGCGTGTGCGGGGGATCTCCGGCGCATGATAGCACCGGCATTTTCCCCGACGGCGGGCGCCCGCGCCATTCATTCGGCGACGGGCTCCAGCAGCCGTCCCGCCTCCTTCATGCACGCGCCGCTCTTGATGACCAGCGGAATGTGCTCGCCCTGCCCGAGGAGCAGCGAAATATCCTCCACCGGGTCGCCATCGACGACGACGAGATCCGCCATCGCGCCGACGGCCACGGTGCCGCGCACGCCCGCTTCGCCCGTGATTTCGGCGGCCACGCAAGTCGCCGAGCGGATCGCCTCGACATTGCCGACGACCTCGGCGCGCACCGCGAATTCATCAGACTGGAAAGCGTGCAGCTCGCCCAGCATGTCGGAGCCGAAGCCGACCTTCACGCCCTCGCGCGCCAGCAGCGCGAGCGCCCGCCGGCCGACCGAGCGCGCGCCGTCGATCTTCGCGAGCGACTCGGCGGGAAAGCCGAGCGCCGGTCCTTGTTCGACGAGGCGATCCAGCGTGGCGATCGTCGGCACGACGGCGACGCCGCGCTCGACCAGCAGCCGCGCGGTTTCCTCATCGATCAGATTGCCGTGCTCGATGCATTTCACGCCGCACTCCACGGCGCGGCGAATCGCGCGCGCGGTGTAGGCGTGCGCCATCACATAAGTGCCCGCGGCTTCCGCCTCCTGAACCGCGGCGCGCAGTTCCTCCGCCGAATACTGCGTGTTGGTGATCGGATCGTTGGGCGAAGCCACTCCGCCCGACGCCATCACCTTGATCTGCGACGCGCCCTTGAGCAGCTCCTCGCGCACCGCGAGCCGCATCGCATCGACGCCGTCGACCACGCGCGCGATCGCGCCCTGACGGCCGAGGCAGCCGCATGCGTCGTCGAGCTTGTCGTTGCGCTGGCGGAAGTCGCCATGCCCGCCCGTCTGCGACAGCGCCTTGCCCGACGACAGGATGCGCGGTCCCCACAGCACGCCGCTGTTGACGGCCTCGCACATGCCGAAGTCGGCGCCGCCCGCGTCGCGCACGGTGGTGAAGCCGCGATTGAGCATGCCGCGCAGGATCGGCAGCGTCCTCAGCGCGGCGAGGAAATTCGGCATGGCGGCGTTGGCGCCGAGATTGGTGTTCGACGCGACGACGTGAACGTGCAGATCGATAAAGCCGGGAAGCAGCGTCCTGCCCGGAAGACGTATCCTGCGCGCGCCGGCGAACTGCGACGGCACGTCGCCGATCGCGGCGATCCTGCCATCGGCTATGCAGACATCGACGTGGGTACGACGCTGGTTCGTGGCCGGATCGAAAACGTTGACGCCTTCGAGTACTAACGTGCTCATGTCTTTCCTCAGGACTGGTGGGGCTTCATCAGGCGCGTGCCGATCAGACTCACGACCGCCGCGAAGATGATGTAGTAAGACGCGGATTCGGCGTCGCCGGTGGCCTGCGTGAGCCACGTGATGATGAACGACGCAAAGCCGCCGAAGATGGTCACCGCGCCGTTATAGGCGAGCGACAAACCGGTCGTGCGCACGCGGCTCGGGAACATCTCGGTGAACAGCGCGAGAATCGGGCCGGTGTACGCGGCGATCAACACGCCGAAGATCGCCTGGAAGATCAGCAGCGTGGTGAAGTCGGGCGACCTGATCAGATGCGAGAACAGCGGATAGCTGGCGATCAGGATGATCAGCGCGGCGACCGAGACGACGCGCTGCTTGCCGACCTTGTCGGAGAGCGCGCCGAACACCGGCGCCATCACCATCAGCACGACGCCGCTGACGATGCCCGACGTGAACCCTTCGCGCTGCGTCATGTGCAGATACTTCACGACGTAAGTCGGGATATAGAACAGGATCACGTAAGTGCAGACGGTCCACAGCACGACCATCAGCAGGTTGGAGATCACGCCGCGCGGATACTCGCGAATCACGTCGCGCAGCGGCGTGTTGGTGTGATGCTTCTCGGACTTGAACTCGGGCGTCTCGTCGATCTTCAGCCGGATGTAGTAGCCGACGGGCGCGACGAGCATCCCGATCACGAACGGAATGCGCCATCCCCAGGAGGTCAGCGATTCGGCGGACAGGCTCGTCGTGATGAGCGTGCCGGTGAGGCTGCCGATGACCACCGCGAAACCCACGCTCGTCTGGATCCAGCTCGAATAGAACGCGCGCCGGTTCGCGGGCGCGTGCTCGGTGAGAAACGCGGTCGCGCCGCCCATCTCGCCGCCCGCCGACAAGCCCTGCAACAGCCGCGCGATCACGATGAGGCACGGCGCCGCAATGCCGATGGATTCATACGTCGGCGCGAACGCGATGATCGCCGAGCCGAGCGCCATCACCAGCATGGCGAGCGACAGGGCGCGCTTGCGTCCGACCTTGTCGGCATAGATGCCGAACGCGATGCCGCCGAGCGGCCGCATGACGAAGCCGACGCCGAACGTGGCGAGCGCCAGCAGCAGCGAAGTGGTCTCGTTGCCCGAGGGAAAGAACAGCTTGCCGATGATCGCGGCGAAAAAGGCGTAGCCGGAGAAATCGAACCACTCCAGACCGCTGCCGATCACCGTCGCGAGGATCGCCTGCCGGCGAGTCACTGTCCGTGCGGGCGGCTGCCCGGCCACCAGCATCTCGTTTGATGCACCAGTTGCCATCTGGACCTCTCCGAATAGTCGTTGAGCGAGGTGAGCGTTCGCGAATCGTCACGGGATCAATGTAATTTTCGAGATGGCGAAGCCATAACGCTAATTTCGCAAACGCGCTTGCAAAAAACGCAAGCCGGTCCGGGCGCAGCTCAGATGGATGCGGCCTGGCTGATGGCCCAGTCGCGAAAGCGTCGTGCGGCCGGCGTCTCCGCGCGTTCGGAGGGCCACGTGACGAAGTACGCGCCGCCCATGGTCGCGTGCGAGTCGGATGCGCGCACGAGCGCGCCATGTTCGATGAGCGGATCGATCACGCGCTTCCAGCCGAGCGCGACGCCCTTGCCATGCGCGGCAAGCTGCACGATGAGCGGATAGCTGTTCACGATGATCGTCTGACTGAACGCCGGCCGTTCGAGCCCGGCGCGCTCGAACCAGCTATGCCACGACATCCAGCTTCGCTCGGCGTCTTCCAGAACGAGCAAGGTGCAAGACAGCAACTCGACGGGCGCGAGGGTGCGGCCATCGAGATAGGACGGCGAGCAGACGGGAAACACTTCCTCGTCGAAGAGCTTTTTCGTGTGCGTGCCGGGCACGTCGGCCTGACGCAGGTAGAAGACGCCGACGTCGTACTCCGCCGGCGAAACCACGCCGAAATGGTCGCGCACGATGATGCGCAGCTCGACATCGGGATTGGCGTCGATGAACGAGCCGATGCGCGGCGCGAGCCAGAACGCGGACAGTCCCGCCGTGCACGACACGGTGAGGCGCGACTTGACGACGCGCGCCATCAGGCTCGACGTGACGCTGGTGCACAGCTCCAGCATGCGCCGCACGTCGACGGCGTAGGTTTCGCCCGCGGGCGTGAGCCGCAGCGCGTTGTGCTCGCGCACGAACAGCCGGCGGCCGAGAAAGCCTTCGAGCTGTGAGATCTGACGGCTCACCGCGCTCGTGGACAGATGCAGCTCCTGCCCCGCGCGCGTGAAGCTCAGATATCGCGCGCTGGCTTCGAAGGCTTGCAGGCAGGCGAGCGGCGGCAGCGGAGAGAGAGCCATGACAGGTGGCGCGAGCGTGTTGCGCGACTTTCGGATGAGATGCGTGCAGCATAGCCGAACGCCGGACCCGTCAATTTTCGAAAGCGCTAGCCGCCCGACAGGCCGCGCGCCTGATCCAGCAGCGCGGCGGCGGCGAGATATTCCCGGCGCCCGGCCATCGTGAGCGCGGCAATGGCGGTGTCCTTGAACAACTCATCGTCGGATGTCGCCGGCGTTCCGATGCGCGTCCGGCGCAAGCGGAAAAACGCCAGCATCTCGAAGGCCTGCGCGCGTTGGGCTTCGTCGGCCGCGCCCGACGCGACGAGTTCCGCCGCGCCGACGAGCTGATCCAGCGCGCTTTCGTAATCTGCCCGTTCCATCGCAATGCTCCCCGAAGAAGGTTGGCCGCTAATTCTCGCTCGTTTTGGTTCAAACTAGCGCATCGCCCATCAACTCGAAACAACGAACGGAGACAACGCATGGCGGCAAGCGAAGCGGTAATGGCATTGCGTGAAGCGCTCGGCGCGCAGGTCGTGGCGCTGCCCGACGAATTCGGCGACCGGCGCGTGGCCGACTGGAGCGGCGTGCCCGGCGCGACGCCGCTCGCGATCATCCGCCCGCGCACCACCGATGAAGTCGCGCAGGCGCTCGCCATCTGCTCGAAGCACAAGCAAACGGTGGTCACGCAAGGCGGACTCACCGGTCTCGTCGGCGGCGCGAATCTGCTCGGCGGCGAAGTGGCGCTGAGTCTCGACCGCATGAATCGCATCGTCGAGATCGATGCCGTGTCCGCCACCATGACCGTCGAAGCCGGCACGCCGCTGCAAGTGGTTCAGGAAGCGGCGAGCGCGGCCGGCTTCTACTTTCCGCTCGATCTCGGTGCGCGCGGCAGTTGCTCGATCGGCGGCAATCTCGCGACCAATGCGGGCGGCAACCGCGTCATCAAGTACGGCATGATGCGCGATCAGGTGCTCGGCGTGGAAGCGGTGCTCGCGAGCGGCGAGATCGTCGGCGGGCTGAACAAGATGATCAAGAACAACAGCGGCTACGACTTGCGGCACTTGCTGATCGGAAGCGAAGGCACGCTCGCGGTCATCACGCGCGTCGTGTTGCGGCTGCGCCCGCAGCCGACGGCCACGGCGACCGCATGGTGCGGCCTGCCGGACTTCGCCGCCGTCACCACGTTGCTCACGCGCGCGCAGGCGAGCCTCGCGGCGGGCGTGTCGGCGTTCGAGGTGATGTGGGCGGGCTATCACGATACGGTCATCGCGAACCTCTCGACTCTGCGCGCGCCGCTGGCCGAAGCGCATCCGTTCTATGTGCTGCTCGAGAGCGTCGGCGCTGATCCCGTGCGCCACAACGAAGCCTTCGAGGAGTTTCTCGGCGCGATGCTCGAAGCGGGCATCGTGAGCGACGCGGCGATTGCATCGACGGAAGCGCACGCACGCGATTTCTGGGCGATTCGCGACGCGCCCGGCGAATACGACCGCTTCATTCCGAACCATGCCGCCTACGACGTGAGCTTTTCCATCGCGCAGGTCGGCGACGCCGCGCAGCAATGCGAGGCGCGTCTGCGCGCGCACTGGCCCGACGCGATCGTGATGACCTACGGCCATCTGGGCGACGGCAACATCCATATCGTGGTGGACGTGCCGGGCCGCGGCAAGCAGGATCACGACGACGTCGACCGCGTGATCTACGACGTCACACGCGAGTTCGAAGGCTCGATCTCGGCGGAGCACGGCATCGGCGTGAAGAAGCGCGAGTATCTGCACCTCGTGCGCCGCGACGCCGATATCGCCTCGATGCGCGCGATCAAGGCCGCGCTCGATCCGCTCGGCCTGCTCAATCCCGGCAAGGTGTTCTAGCCGCGCTTGTGCGAATGGCGGTGGTGAATGTCGGGGAAATGCGCGTGCGTGTGCGTGATCGGCAGATGCACGTGCGCGTGCGTATGCGGTTCGTCGCCGGAATACGGAAAGTCGTGCTCGTGCCGATGATGCTCGTCGTGCGTATGGCGATGCGTATGTTCGAGCCGCTCATGCGTGTGTTCGTGCTCGTGCCGTTCGCGCACGTGCAGCCACACGCCGAGCGCCATCAGCGCGGCGGCGCACCAGAACGCGAGGCCCGGCGCTTGCGGCCAGATCGCGAGTGAGAGCGCCACGCCAGACACCGGCGCGACCGAGAAGTACGCGCCGGTGCGCGCCGTGCCGAGATGACGCAGCGCGATCACGAACAACACGAGACTCACGCCGTAGCCGCCGAAACCGGTCGCCATCGCGGCGAGCGCGACATGCGGCGCGGGCGGATGCGCGCCCATCGCGAGCGCGATGCCGAGGTTCGTCGCGCCCGCGACGAGCCCTTTCGCGCAGGCGATGACGGTGGCGTCGGCGGTGGAAATCTTGCGCGTCAGATTGTTGTCGATGGCCCAGAACAGGCACGCCAGCGCGATCAGCAGCGCGCCGCCCGAGGTTTGCGTGCCGCCCGGTTGCCACGCGAGCACCGCGCCGCCCGCGACGATCGCGACCATGCCGAGAAACACGGAAACATCCACGTTCTCGCGAAACACGATCCACGCGATGAGCGCGGTCAGCACGCCTTCGAGATTGAGCAGAAGCGCGCTGGTCGCGGCGGGCGTGCTCGTCAGGCCGAGCATCAGCAAGGCGGGACCCGCGACCCCGCCGAACGCGATCGCGCCGACAAGCCACGCGAGTTCGCGCGGACGCACGCCTGCCGACTTCGCTCGCATGATGCGGCGGCCGAGCAGAACCGCGCCGAGGCCGATGCCGCTGCCCAGATAAAACAGGCCGGCGACCATGAATGGCGGCATCGGACCGAGCAGCGCCTTGGCGATGGGCGTGGTCGCGCCGAAGAGCGCGGCGGCGGTGAGGGCGATGAGAATCGCGGTATATCGGTTCTGCATGAGGTTCAGTCTAAATCGACCGGGGCATCCCGTTGGTCCGGCAAATTGCGGGGAACGCTCTCATTTTTTGCTCATTCTCGCCGCGCAGAATGCGTCCATCGACAAACAACTGCAACGCCGGAGACGAGCAAATGAACGCGATCAAACATTTCATGCTGGCCGTCAAACTGCTCGGGCTGGCCACCGTAGCGCAGGCGCATCCGTTTATCGGCGTAGGTATCACGGGCGGGCCGGTGTTTCCGGTTGCCTCCAGCGCACAAAGCGCGGCGCCGCTGCCGGTCTATGCGCGCGCGACCGATTCCGGCCCCGCGCCGCTGCCGCCCGAAGCGCCGCCTGTGCACTATGCGCAGCCTGCCATCGGAAATATCGACGCGATCATGGGGCGGGCGAGCGCGGTGAACGATCCTGGCCTGGCGAATGGGGCGTGAATGCCATTCGCAACAACGTTAGAAATACTCGTTTGTAGCGTTTCCCGCGTTGCGTTAGCCTGAACGAATGACTCAGATCATCGACTACGCAGCCATCGCCGATGCCGCGCGCGACGGCTACATCAACCGCGTCATTTCGAGCGTCAACGATCACGATGTCCACATCAGCGTGATGGACGCGCCGTATCGATGGCACTTTCATCCGAACTCGGACGAGACCTTCATGGCGATCGAAGGCACGCTCGTCATCGGGTTCCAGGAAGGCGACGTCGAGTTGCGCGCCGGACAGTTGCTTACCGTGCCGGCGGGCAAGCCGCATTGCACGCGACCCGGCGGCGCGCGCTCGGTCAATCTGACCGTCGAGAAAAAGGATGCGGAAACGGTTTTCTGCGCCGCGCCGCGCTAACGCAAAGCCCGCGTTTCCAGATGCTCGACGAGCCGTTGCGCCGCCGGCTGCAACGCGTCGAAGTCCCTGAAACACACGACGAAGCGGCGCTCCGCGAAGGCATCGGATAGCGGTATCGCTTCGACGCCGAGCGCCTGACGATACGCGCCCGCCACTTCCATCGGCACCACGCTCACGCCCAAACCCGCCGCGACCACGCGAAACGCCGCGTCGAAACTCGACACGATCACGCGGTATGACATGGTCTTGCCCGCCTGCGCGGCCGCGCGCTGCAGCATGGTGTGAACGGCGGTCGCGGGCGGCAATCCCACATGCTCGAATTCGAGCGATTCCTCGAAGCTCACCGCGCTTAGCCGCGCGAACGGATGATCGGCGGGCACGGCGAGCGCGAGCCGGTCACGCCGGTATGGGCGATGCTGCAAGCCGCGCAAATCCACGCTGTCCCAGCACACGCCGACGGACGCGACACCCTCGCGCAACTGCCGCACCAGATCGTGCGAGAGCCGCTCTTCCACATCGACCTTGATGTTCTGATTCGCGCTCTCGCGCATGAACGAAGCGATGTCGTCGAGCAGCGCTTCCGCTATCGCCGATGCCGACGCGCAGATGCTCACGCGCCCCTGCAGGCCGCCGCCGAACGCGGCGACATCGTTGGCGATGCGCTCCATCGTGAAAAGCACGCTGCGCGCGTGCTCCAGCAGCGCGATGCCCGCGGGCGTCGGCTCCACGCCGCGCCGCGAGCGCGACAACAGCGGCACGCCGAGCGAGGTTTCGAGTTGCGCGATGCGCTTGCTGATCGCGGATGGCTCGATATGCGATTCCTGCGCCGCCCGCGCGATGTTCTGGTGTTCGCACACCGTCACGAAGAGGCGCAGCGTTTTGAGGTCGATATCGCGCATGGTCGATCGTAATTCATCTGACGTTCCGAACCGGAAGCATGGACCTTCCAAAATACCGCTTTTAGGGCATTTGCGGAATCTCTAAAGTCGAGGCCATACAAAGACGATAGGGAGACGACACCATGCCCGCGTTCCCACAGAACGCCGTGATCCGCGAAGTGGGGCTGCGCGACGGCCTGCAAAGCATTCGGACGATCGTGCCGACCGAACGCAAGATCGAATGGATCGACCATGCCCACGCCGCCGGACAGCGCGAAATCGAAGTCGGATCGTTCGTGCCCGCGCGCCTTCTGCCGCAACTCGCCGACACCGCCGAACTCGTCGCGCATGCGAAGACGCTGCCGGGACTGTTCGTATCGGTGCTCGTGCCGAATCTGAAGGGCGCGGAGCGCGCCATCGAAACGCAGGCGGATCTGATGCTCGTGCCGCTTTCCGCGAGCCGCGAACATAGTCTCGCGAATCTGCGCAAGACGCCCGAGGACGTGGTCGCGGAAGTCGCCCGCATGCGCGCCGCGCGTGATGCGGCGGGCGCGAAGACGCTGATCGAGGGCGGCATCGGCACGGCGTTCGGCTGCACGATTCAGGGCCGCGTCGATCAAGCCGATGTGCTGCGCTACATGCAGGCCTTGCTCGATGCGGGCGCGGATCGCGTGTCCATCGCGGACACGGTCGGTTATGCCGGTCCGCGCGCCGTGCGCGAACTCTTTGCGAAGGCGCGCGATATCGCGGGCGAGCGCTTCTGGTGCGGCCACTTTCACGACACGCGCGGCCTCGCGCTCGCCAACGTATTCGCCGCGCTGGAAACCGGCGTCGCGCGTTTCGATGCAACGCTCGCTGGCATCGGCGGCTGTCCGCATGCGCCGGGCGCGAGCGGCAACGCATCGAGCGAGGACCTCGCGTTCATGCTCGCCGACATGGGCGTTGCAACCGGCATTGACATCTCTGCCTTGCTGACGCTGCGCGCGAAACTCGCGCGCTGGCTCGAAGGCGAAACGCTGCACGGCGCGCTCGCGCTCGCGGGCTTGCCGGTCACTTACGAATCGAACACTGCAATCGAAGCCTGAGGACGACATGACTCATTCAACTTTGCCGCTCGAAGGCATTCGCGTGATCGAATTCACGCATATGGTGATGGGCCCGACCTGCGGCATGATCCTCGCGGATCTCGGCGCGGAAGTCATCAAGATCGAGCCGCCCGGCGGCGACAAGACGCGCAATCTGCCGGGGCTCGGCATCGGCTTCTTTCGCTCGTTCAATCGCAACAAGAAGAGCGTGGTCATCGACATCAATACCGAAGAAGGGCGCGAAACCGCGCTCGAACTGATCGGCGAATGCGACGTGCTGCTCGAAAACTTCCGTCCCGGGCTGATGGCCAAGTTCGGACTCGATTACGAGACGCTCTCGAAGACGCATCCGAAGCTCATTTACGTGTCGCACAAGGGCTTTCTTCCCGGCCCGTACGAAAAGCGCCTCGCGCTCGACGAAGTCGTGCAGATGATGGGCGGTCTGGCCTACATGACCGGTCCGGCGGGCAGGCCGCTGCGCGCGGGGACGTCGGTGAACGACATCATGGGCGGCATGTTCGGCGCGATCGGTGTGCTCGCCGCGCTGCGCGAGCGCGATCTCACCGGACGCGGCCAGGAAGTGCAGAGCGCGCTGTTCGAAAACTGCGTGTTCCTCTCGGCGCAGCACATGCAGCAATACGCAATGACGCGCGAAGCGCCGCCGCCGATGCCGTCGCGCGTATCGGCGTGGAGCGTGTATGACGTTTTCACGCTGGCCGAAGGCGAGCAGTTGTTCATCGGCGCGGTCAGCGACAAGCAGTTCGTCACGCTGTGCGACGTGCTGGAGCGCCCGGATCTCGCGCGGGAACCGGGGTTCGCGACCAACGCGATGCGCGTCGCGGTGCGCCCGCACTTGCTGGAGCGACTCGGCGAGATCCTCGCGCAACATCGCGCGGAGGAACTCGCGCCGAAACTCGAAGCGGCCGGCATTCCGTACGCGCCGATCATGCGCCCCGAGCAACTGCTCGACGATCCGCATCTGAAGGAAAGCGGTGGCCTCGTGCCGATGCAGACCGACGACGGCGGCACCACCGATGTCGTCCTCTTGCCGCTCACGATGGGCGGACGCCGGCCCGGCGTGCGGCAAGCGCTCGCGCGCGTCGGCGAGCATACGGAGGAAGTGCTCGGGCGCATGACGAAACGCGTGACGGCTTAACACATCGCGACGGGCGCAATCATAAAAACACCGCGCCTTCGAAACACATGGAGACAAAGCAATGCAGCCAACTTTCAGCGCGGTCGCGGAGCCGCTCGCATCGCCCGGCATTCACGTTCACGCGGCGCCGGGCGCGCAGATTTCCGCGCGCATGGATCGACTGCCGGTCACGCGGCATCTGTGGATGCTCGTGTTTCTCATCTCGCTCGGCGGCTTCTTCGAAATCTACGACCTGATCTTCACTGGCTATGTCGCGCCGGGCATGGCCAAAAGCGGCCTGCTGCAAACCACGACGCATGCGTTCTTCGGCTTCACGGGCATCGCGGGTTTCATCGCGGCGACCTTTGCCGGGCTCTTTATCGGCACGTTCTTTTTCGGCTGGCTGCCGGACCGCTGCGGGCGGCGCAGCGTATTCACGTACTCGCTGCTCTGGTACTCGATCGGCTCGGCGATCATGGCGTTCCAGACCACGCCCGAAGGCGTGATCTTCTGGCGCTTCGTGACGGGCATCGGCGTGGGCGTGGAGATCGTCACCATCGACAGCTACGTGACCGAGCTCGTGCCGCAGCACATGCGCGGCCGGGCGATGGCGTTCAATCAGATGGTGATGTTCGCTGCCGCGCCCGTCGCCGCGATCCTGTCGTACTGGCTCGTGCCGGAAACCGTGTTCGGGCTCGACGGATGGCGCATCGTGGTGCTCGCGGGATCGGTCGGCGCGGTGGTCGTATGGTTCATCCGCCGCGCGGTGCCGGAAAGCCCGCGCTGGCTCGCGATGCACGGCAGGGTCGAGCAGGGCGAGCGGATCGTGAGCGATATCGAACGCGCGGTCGAGCGCGAATCGGGCGCGCCGCTGCCGGCGCCCGCGCCCGTGGTCGATCAGCCCGCGCACCGGCGCGCGTCGCTCGGCGAGTTGTTCGTCGCACCGTATCGCTCGCGCCTCATCATGCTGATCGTCTTCAATTTCTGTCAGGCGATCGGCTATTACGGCTTCGCCAACTGGGTGCCGACGCTGCTCGTCGGGCAGGGCATTCACGTGACGAAGAGCCTGCTGTATTCGTTCATCATCGCGTTCGCGCTGCCCATCGGACCGCTCTTCGCGATGTTTTACGCCGACCGCATCCAGCGCAAATATCTGATCGTCGGCGGCGCGCTCGTCGTGATCGCGAGCGGCCTCGCGTTCGGGCAGATGAAGTCGCCCGCGGCGCTCATTGCGCTCGGCGTGCTGATCTCGCTCGCGGGGCAGACCATCTCGGTGTGCTATCACGCGTATCAGACCGAGCTGTTTCCAACGGCTGTGCGCTGCCGGGCGAGCGGCATCGTGTACTCGGCGAGCCGCGCGGGCGCGATGATGTCGGGGTTCATCATCGCGTCGCTGCTGAAGGACTTCGGCGTGCCGGGCGTGTTCACCGGCATTACGGTGTGCATGCTGCTCGTGGCGCTGGCGATCGGCGTGTTCGGGCCGAAGACCAACGGGTTGCGTCTCGAAGAGCTGAATCACTGAGCGTCGCGGAACGCCGTATGCTATCTGAATCAATGACGCCGTGCATTTCGCTTTCGTCACAAGCGCACGGCGCGATCCTTCAGCTCGGCTGATAGCGGCGGGGTGCCTCGATGATTCGGTCCTACAACCACAAAGGCTTCGTGCTCGAAGTCGCAATCGAGACGAGTAGTCGGCTCGTGCCTGCTCCCGAGTCCGTGCAGTATCTGGCCGTCGTGACCATCAGCCGGTCGGGAAGACCGGTGACCGCATTTTCACCGCTTTGTGTCGAGAGCAGACGCTATCGGAACTTCGCGTCCGTGGATGAGGCGTTGATGAGCGCACACACGGCGGGGCGCGCATTCGTCGACAACTGGGTGCAGGCGCCGGCGTGATTTTCGTGGTTAGGCGCCGCGACGAAGCTAGCCGTCTTCGTCACGCGAAAGCCGGCACGCTTCAGGCCGCTGCGCGTCGGCTTTGCTGACCTTCCTGTACGTCGGCGGCGGACGACGCGTCATCGAGCGCCGAATCGAGCAGGGCGAGCTTGCGTTGCAGGGAAGCTACGCGCTGACTCTGCGACGGCACGAGATCGTATTCCGCGTCGAGCTGAGCGACGCGCATGTCCCAATAGCGGGTCGGCAGCCGGTCCGAAGACGCGCTGCGTTCTACGAAATTCGACAGGATCATTTCCAGATGACGCAATTCGCTCTCGGCGAGTTGAGCGGGTCGTCGCTGTCGGAAGGCTGGGACGGAGGTTGCGTTGGCGCTTCGTTTCATTTGCATTTCCGGCTAGGTAATCGAGTCCACATAACAAGCAATCGACGTACCGATTATCCGGATTGACCCTGCTCCAAATGTTTCGAATTGAAACTCCAACCATGGCCGATTCGCCGCAGAGCGAGTCTGCAAACGTTTTCCAGGGCGTTACATTTTCACGGGGTGGGCGCAAAAAATTGTTCGTATCCGCTGCCTTTCGGTCCCGGATTGTGGTGAACAGACGCGCAATCCGGGAAAAAATTTCAAAACAGACGGGATATTCCGAAGAACATATCGCCCGCTGAAATGGTTGCATTTTCTAAATGCGAACCGTTTTCATGTGGGTAAAACATTAAACGACAGGAAGTTGAAAGCATTCGCCGATAAATAAGGATTGCCGAATTAATCGGACGGCGCGCAAATCTAAAGCGCATGAAAAAAATCGAATGCGCGACTCGGCGTCGGATTCGAAGAACGAACAATCCGATATCGAGGCAGCTTAAAACGGAGCGGTCTCCTCTCGCGAAACCGCTCCGTGTCCTCAGAAAATCTTCTCGGAGATCTGTTGACGCGAACAAGCTTAACAACCGTGTCGGTCGATATAAACCTCACGCGGCGCAATGATCTTCTCCTGGATTCGCATTAATAACGTCGTGCATGTGCAACAGCAAATCGGGGATCAAATACGCGCCATGCCGGCTAAGCGCTTGACCTTAAAAGAGTGTTAAGGCCCTCGCGGACCCTTTCGCAAATTCAGCAAATGATTATTGCGTGTGATGCGCCGACACTTTCAAGGGGTCGTCGCATAAAGTGTGTCCCAGTTTCCTGAAGGCAATACGCGGCCATTCGGTCCGTGACACACGGGAAGCTTTCGCTTTAGCTTTAACAGGACACTAGAGAACCATGAAAAAAACCCTTCTCATCGCGGGCATTCTCGGCACTTTTACCGCGGCTGCCCACGCGCAGAGCAGCGTCACGCTGTACGGCACGATGGACGCAGGTCTCGTCTACACCAACAACGCGGGCGGGCATAACAACTGGCAGCAGGGCAGTGGCGCGGTTTCGGACACGTACTTCGGACTGAAGGGCAGCGAAGATCTGGGCGGCGGGTTGCACGCGCTCTTCAAGCTGGAGAGCGGCTTCAACCTCAATAACGGCCGCTTCAACGAAAGCAATACGATGTTCAACCGCCAGGCATATGTCGGTTTGCAACACGATCAATTCGGTACGGTCACGCTCGGCCGCCAATATGATTCGATGGTCGATTATCTGTCGCCCCTCGCCGAAGCAGGTGCGGGCTATGGCAATAATCTGACCGCGCATCCGTTCGACAACGATAATCTCGATCATTCGTTCTCGATCAAGAACTCGGTCAAATACCAGAGCGTGAATTACGGGGGCTTCAAGTTCGGCGGCCTGTATGGCTTTTCGAACGACGCCGGCCAGTTCGCGAACAACCGCGCATGGAGCGCGGGCGTCTCGTACGGCAATGGTCCTCTGAATGTCGCGGCTGCATATTTGCAGACGAATAACTCGCGCAACAACCTGAACGCTAACGGCGCGGTTTCCGCCGGTCAGGGCAACAACGCGAATCTGACGGCCGAACTGCAGCGCACCTTCGGCGCGGGCGTGAACTACACCTACGGCCCGGCGACGGTCGGCTTCGTGTGGACCAACACCCACTACGACAACCTGCTGGCCGCATCGCAAGGCGGCACGTCGTTCGCGCTGCCGGGCAACTCGAACCTGCACATGAACAACTTCGAGCTGAACGGCCGTTACGCGCTGACCCCGGCGCTGAGCCTCGACGCCGCGTACACGTACACGGACGGCAAGGTGACGGGCGCCAACGGCACGGGTGATCCGAAGTGGCACACGGTTTCGCTGCAGGCTGACTACTCGCTCTCGAAGCGCACCGACGTGTACGTCGAAGGCGTGTATCAGCACGCGTCGGGCGAGCTGGGCAATGCGGGCGCCAATGTGGCGATGATCAACACGCTGTCGCCGTCGTCGACGGGCAATCAGGTTGCCGCGACGGTGGGTCTGCGTCACCGCTTCTGAGCGTCGCGTAACACCGCATAGCGTTACAGAAAGCGAAACGGCCGCGATCGATGAGATCGCGGCCGTTTTGCATGGCGCGTCACTTCCCGTCCTGCTCCGAGCGCCGGATGAGCTGCCCGATGTCGTGCCCCGCGCCGCCCGTGCCCGCCGCGAGCCGCGCGAGCGCCGAAGCGGCGGTATCGCGCCGCACGCCGCTCTCGGGGCGGAACTGCTTCGGCAGCGCCATGTAGAAGGTGGCGCCGCGATCCGGTGCGCCTTCGGCCCACGCGCGCCCGCCATGCCGCTCGACGATCCGCCGCACGTTCGCGAGCCCGATGCCCGTGCCATCGAACTGATCGTTCACGTGCAGGCGCTGGAACACGCCGAACAGTTTGTCGACGTAACGCATGTCGAAGCCCACGCCGTTGTCGCGCACGAAATAGACGACATGGCCGACGAGTTCGCCGCTGCCGTCCTCGGCGCCGACTTCGATATCCGGCTGCTCGCGCTGCCCGCTGAACTTCACGGCGTTCGACATGACGTTGGCGAACGCGACGTGCAGAAACACGTGATCCGCTTCGATGGGCGGCAGCGCGGCGATGCGCCAGCGCACGCGCGCCGACGCGTGTTCGTCGATGTCGTTCTGAACCACGGTATGCACGAGGGCGTGGACATCGACCGTGTGCGGGCGCAGCACGGCGCGGCCGAGTTGCGCGAACGAGAGCAGATCGTCGACGAGACGTCCGCCAAAGCGCGCCGACGTCACGATGCGCTGCAAATAGCCACGGCCGCGCTCGGACAGCTTTTCGCCGTCGATCTGCCCGAGCAGGTCCGCAAAGCTCACCACGTGCCGCAGCGGCGCGCGCAGATCGTGCGACACGGTGTACGAGAAACCTTCGAGCTCGTGATTCGCGCGGCCCAGTTCTGTGGCGAGCTGCGCGATTTCCTCCGCGCGCCGCAGCACGATGCCGAGCACGGCCGCGCGAAACTCCAGCGCGATTTCGCGTTCGGCGGCGCGCCAGGGCAGTGAGCGATTGCGCACCACGTCCGTCCACGTGTCGAAGCTCATGCGCGGCGAGAGCGAAGCGGCCAGTCCCGTGAGTTTCGCGCGCGGATCGCCCGCCCATTCGATTGTCTGGACCACTTCGCGGCGGAACCAGATCACATAGTTGCGATAGATCTTCGAGATCGATACCGCGAGAAAGCCGGCCACGTCGGGTGAATCGGAGAGCGCGGGGCAATCCTGCGAGGCGCGGTCGGACAACACCACGTCCTCGCTCTGATCGTCGAGCCAGTCGACCAGCGCTCTCACGCTGTGCTCGTCCGGCGTCATGCCGACCAGCGACGTGCGCCCTTCGAAGATCACGGCCGCGCCCGACGAGCGCGTGAAGCCGAGCAGCCCGGATGCGTCGCTCACGAGCGCTTCCACGAAACTGTCGGTGTTCGCCATCGAGGAAAGCAGCGTCGAGAGCATGCGGCGCAGTTCGAGCCGATATTGCGCTTCAGCCTGCGTCTCGCGCGCCTCGATCTGCAGCGACACGATCTGCGCGACATGTTCGCACGCGGTGCGCACTTCGAACGGCGGCAGGCGCGGCGTCGCGTGGTGACAGGAAATCAGGCCCCAGAGCTTGTCGTCGACGACTATCGACATCGACATGGACGCGAGCGTGCCCATGTTGCGCATGTATTGCAGATGCACCGGCGACACGCTGCGCAACGATGCGTAGGTCAGGTCGGTCGGGCGGCCGGTCGCCGGATGCAGCATAGGCACGAGCGGCGCTGCTTCGTAGTTGGCGTTCGAGATCAGCCGGATGCGATTCTTTCGATATAGCTCGCGCGCCTGCGCGGGAATGTCGGAGGCGGGAAAGTGCTGGTTCAGATACGACGGATAGCCCGCTTCGAGCGCTTCCGCGAGCACGTTGCCGTGGCCTTCCTCATCGAACTGATAGACGAGCGTGCGTCCGAACCCGGTGATGCGCGCGATCTCCGTCGCGGCGAACTGGCAGAGTTGCTCGACCGTGCGCATGGTTTGCACTTCGGTGACGAAGGAACGCACGAGCGGGTACATCGTGGAGAACACGTCGGCGGTGTCCTGCGCGGGCTCCACTTCGACGAACAGCAGTCCCTCGTACCGATGCACGACGATCGCGAGCGGTCCGCGCGGCGTCCAGCCTTCGATGACCACGTTGCCGACATGCAGCGCCGTGCCGTCGCGCGCGAGTTGCGCGAGTTGCTTCAGACCCGCGCTCGCGCGCTCGCTCGCGTGCTGGCCGAGCAGATCGGACAGCGCGCGGCCGAGGCATGCTTGGGGCGCGAGATGCGCGAACTGCTCGACGTTGGCGCTGACCTGCAGGATGTGGCAATGCGCATCCACGCCGAAAAACACGCCGTGAGGCTGGATTCCGCCCGGAATGTGAATCGGCTCGCGCGCGCATTCAGCCTGAATCGTGGCGTTCGGCGTGTCGGAGCCGGTGGCGCCGGCGGTGGAAGTTTTGTCCATCATCGTCCTGGCAAGGCGGTTTGGCTCGTGAATGGACCCGTCATTCAATCATAGATGGGTCGGGCGTCAGGAAGAAACACGCGTGGTGTGTCGTGACGCATGTGTCGCCTTCGCGTCAGGTGATTTCTACATGATGCGCGGCTTGCGCCGGGTCATTTCTACGCGAAGCATCCAGCCCACAAAAAAGGCGGCGGATGCGCATGCTTTCTTCACGAGCAACATGGGTTCGCTCGTTGCATGAAGCGTTCCGCGACGTCGTCGAATCGCGTGCGCCCGTCGCGTGCCGCCCGCTGATACCATGCGAGGCCGACCTACGCGATCAACGCCGCAAAATTGACACGCGCACGCATCGTCACAACAGTGCTTTTGCCCGCGATCGCCTGCATGTTACAGGCACGCGATGCCGCCGCGCAGTCGTATCGCGATGTCGCGCCGATCGCGCCGCCGGCGCTCGAACGGCCGCGCGCGTCGCCGTCGCCGCCGGAGCCCGCTGACGACTCGCGCAAGATCGCGATCGAAGATCTGCGAGGCATCGCTTTCGCACGGGCGGATACGAGATCGACGTCTGTACAGTCGTCGGCGGATGGCGCGATCACCGCGTCGGGCGTGCCCTTGCTCACGTCCGAATTTCTCGACGGCTTCGCAGCCGATCTTCACAGGCCGCTTACCTTCGCGCGACTCGCGGAGATTCGTCGCGCGGTCGTGCGGCTTTATCGCGATGCGGGCCAGCCGCTCGTCGATGTCTATGTGCCCGAGCAGGACGTGAGCAACGGGGTCGTGAAGATCGTCATCGCGGAATTTCGCGCGGGGCGCGTGATACCGAAGGGCAATCGCCATTTCTCCGATGCGCTGCTCACGCGCGAGATGCCGCTTGCACACGGCGAGCCGATCCGCGAGGCCGACGTCGCGTCCGGTCTCGCGCTGCTCAATGCGAATCCGTACCGGCACGTGGACGTGATTTACGCGCCCGGCGCCGCGCCCGATTCGACCGATGTCGTGCTGCAGACCGAAGACCGCTTTCCGTTTCGCATCTATGGCGGCTACAACAACGACGGCGTGCGCGATCTCGGACGCGATCGCGTGCTCGCGGGATTCGACTACGGCAATCTCTTCGGCATCGATGCGCGCATCGGCTATCAGATGACCGCGAGTAACGACCTGTTGAGCGGCAATCCGGATATCGAAGGGCGGCCGGACCGGCCGCGTTACATCGCGCACGCGTTCAACCTGATCGCGCCGCTGCCTTGGCTGGACCGCGTCGAACTGTTTGGCGTATTCGCCGAAAGCACGCCGCGCCTGCCCGACAGTTACGGGCAGACCGGCCTGAGTTCGCAGATCAGTTTTCGCTACGACTGGCGCCTGCCGCCGCTCGACCACGCGGGCGCGTGGCAGCAGCAGGTGCAGTTGGGCTACGACTTCAAGCGCTCGAACAACGACCTCGAATTCGGCGGCTTTCAGGTGTTCAATGCGAACACCCATATCCATCAGTTCGTCCTTGCCTACGATCTCGCGAACAGCGACGCATCCGGCGACACGCATCTGAATGCATCGCTCTTCGTGAGTCCCGGCTACTTCGACAGCGACAGCAACGAGGACGCCTACGATGCCGCGCGGCTCGGCGCGAAGCCGCGCTATCAGTACATGCAATTGTCGGCGCAGCGCGACATGCCGCTGGGCAAGTCGGGATTTTCGCTATCGGCGCGCGGACTCGCGCAATGGACCGGCAGCACGCTGTTGCCGAGCGAAGAGCTCGGTCTCGGCGGCGACGCCACCGTGCGTGGCTACGAGCCGTATTCCGCGCAGGGCGATCGCGGCTGGAACGTGCAGACGGAGTTGCGCGCACCCGCCATATCGGCGGGCATCGCGGCCATGCAGCCGTTCGTGTTCTTCGACGCCGGCCACGTGTGGAATCGCATTCCCGAGGCGGGCGAGGTGAACGATGCGTCGCTGGCGAGCGTCGGCGCGGGCGTGCGCGTGCAGATCGGTCGCTTCGTCAGCTTTCGCGGAACGTATGGCTTTCCGCTGAAGGCCGTGGTGCCGAACGGATCGAAAGCGCCGGTGGGCGAGATTTTTCTGGTGATCGGAAGCTGATGCGAAGGACGGCGCACGGCGCGCCGTCCGGTCAATGCATCAAGGCTGCGCCTGCTGCCATTGCAAAATCGGATGCGTCGCGCCCGCGGGCATCGCCCACACGCCGCCGGCCGGAATGTTCCAGTCGAGATAATTTCCGACGTTGCTCATTTGAGCCGTGGAGAGTCCGTTCGAATCGGGCGGCGTCGTGCCCGAGTTCGAGCCGGCGGCGCTCGTGCGGCTCGTCGTGTCGCGGTTCCAGTAGACGTTGTTGTGAATCGCGCCCTGGTTGTAACCCGCGATACCGCCTTCCGGATCGCCCGGAGGCCCGCCGCCGCCCACTTGCCCGATCGCGAACGATTCGTTGATCACGCCGGTCGCGCCGTTGTCGTACACGAGACCGCCGCCGCCGAATCCGCCGACGCCGCCCGTCGCGTAAGACTGCGTGATGAGGCCGGTGTTGTACGCGACGAGGCCGCCGGTCTCGCCGTGCGTGCCGGCGCGCGTCAGGCCGGTCGCGTACGACTGCGCGATGGTGCCGTTGTTCACGCCCACGAGCCCGCCGGCCGGCGACTGATAGCCGACCTCCGCCGTGCTCGCTGAACGCTCGATGACGCCGTCGTTCACCCCGACGAGCCCGCCCGAGCCGGACCCGCCGAAGCCGTTCTGCCCGACGCTGCCCGAGGTGTTGACGTAGGTGACGAGCCCGTTGTTGAGCCCCGCGAGCAGCCCGAGCCCGCCCGACGAGTAGCCGCCCGTGCCGCCATTGGTCAGATTCAGATTGCGCACGACGCCGCTCGCGCCGATCACGCCGAACATGCCGAAATAGTCGTTGGTGAAGTCGGACGTTGTCTGAAGCTGGTCGATGGTGTGGCCGAAGCCGTCGAACTGTCCGGTGAAGGGTGCGGCCGTCGTCTGGCCGATCGGCGTGAAGTAGTTCGGATAGTCGGTGCCGCTCGCGTCGATATCGCGGCCGAGCGCGTAGTTGCCCGCGAGATTCTGCGACACGGCGGCGAGATCGCCGAGCGTGTTGACGAGCTTGTACGCGGTGATCTGCGTGACGAGTCCGCTATACGGCGCGGCGCTCCAGCCGCTGTTCGTGAGCAGCGTGCCGGGCGAGTAGCCGCCGTTCATGTCGTAGAGCATGCTGACGATGCCGCCGCTCTTCGACCAGTCGATCGTGCCGCTGTTGGTCACGCCGCCGCCGTTGTCGGCGCCGGCCGAATCCGCGCGCAGCGTGAGATTGCCATTGCCGGTGTTGCCGATGACCGACCCCGCGCCGATCGACACGCCGTGCGCCGCGCCGAGCGTGAGCGATGCGTTACCGCTCCATTGCACATTGCCGTTCACGCTCAAATCGCCGCTGCTGCTTTCGGCGTCGACCGATGTGCCGTTGCTCAGGCTGCGCGCGAGCGCGTCCGCGTTCGACGAATCGACGCTGAAGGCCGGCGCGCCGAGCTTCCAGGTGCCCGCGCGCACGTCCGCGCCCGTCAGGTCGAGCGCGTTCGCGTGCGTTTCCACCGTGCCGCCGCTGCCGTTCGCGTTCGCGGCGGCGACCGCGCCGTTCACGTGCACCGTGCCCTGATCGGCGACCAGCCAGACATGGCCGTCGCGCGTCGCGGTGCCGGTCGCGCGGATCGCGCTGCTGTTGCCGGCCAGCGCGTAGACGTTGCCGTCGGCGGCTTGCAGGCTCGCCTGCGCCGCCTGGATCGCGCCGCCGTTCATCGCGGTGCCGCCGCTGCCGGCCTGCACGAAAACCTGCTGCCCGCCGGACGAGTCCTGCAACAACACCTGATTGCCGGTCGCGAGTTCGGCCGTGCCTTGTGGCGCGCTGATGCTGCCGCCATTGACGGCCGCCGTGCGCGACACGAGGAACACGTCGCCGCCGCTCGAACCGATCTGCCCGAGATTGATGACCATGCCATTACCGCCGCCCGACAGCGTGAGCGGTCCGCCCTGCATGAATGCGTTGTTGTCGATGTCGAGCGCCGACGCGACGAAGCGCCCGCCCGTCGCGACCACGCCGCCGGGCCCGACGAGCACGCCTTGCGGGTTGACGAGATAGACGCTGCCGGTCGCGTTCAGTTGCCCGAGAATCACCGACGGATCGACGCCGGTCACGCGATTGAGCGTCGCGCCGCTACCGTTGTTGAACGTGACCTGACGCCCGCCGCCTATCGAAAAGCTGTCCCAGGTGACCACGCCGCGCGACGTGGTCTGGTTGATGGTCATCGACTGCCCGGTGCCGCCGCCGGTGATCGCGCCGCTGCCCGCGACGAACTGGCCGCCGCTCGGCAAGGGCGGCGCGGCATTGGCGAGACTGGCGCACGACAGGCCGGCCAGGAGCATCGCGACTGGTCTCAGGCGCACGCGATGGAAATGAAGCGGACGAATGCTGCGCTGCATGGCTACCTCCGTTCGGTGTCGTTGGTTTCATCGTTCTTGGCCGCTGACGGTGTAGCCGCTTTTCGCCCCGCCGATGCAGTCACGGTCGGGAGGCGCGAACATCGACGTACGAGCAGGCGCGCCGATGGTAGCCCTGCGCCTTGTGCGTCAATGTGGGATTCCGCACATTCGTGCGGCTCAAAAAAATGGCAGGGCCGCGACGCGAGGCGCATCGGGGCGCACGCGCGGCGCGGCATGAAAATTGAACGGCTTTTGCGGGGGAAAAAGACTGAAGGATGCGGAAAAGGCGCTATGCGGACGGCTTGCGCCGGCTGCTCAGCTCAATCCAGCATTCGTGATAGACGCGCTGGACGAGTGCGCTTTCGTAGTCGAGATCCTCGCCTTCGAGAATGCGCTCGATGTCGCCGCGCGAGGCCTCGGCGTCGAGCGTGGTGGCGAAGCGCGCGGCGAGCGCCTGCGCCGTGGCCGACAGGCGCGCGACCTCGATCCAATCCGCCGCGCGATGATGCCGGTCGAGCCAGCGATGCGCGGCGCGCACGCGAAACGAGGTGTCGGGCCACTCGCCTTCGAGATAGTAGGCGCCAAGGAATCCGCAAGTGAGCCAGCACAGCAGATGCACCCGGTCGTCGGGTCCGAGGGGATAGCGCACTTGGCTCATGATGGCGACACCGGAATGACGCATCGACGATAGCATGGCGCGTATGCGCCGGGCATGCGGCTCGCGTATGTACTTAGGCGGCGCGCATGCCCGCTCAATCACCAGACGAAGTGCGCGCTGCGATCAGCTTCGCCACCTCGTCGGCCGGAACCGGCTTCGTGCAGAGGAATCCCTGATACGCGTCGCAGCCGTGCTGAAACAGGAACTCGCGCTGCGCCTCGTTCTCCACGCCTTCCGCGATCACCTTGAGCCCGAGGTTGCAGCCCAGCGCGATGATCGTGCGCGCGATCACCGCGTCGTTGGGATCGTCGAGCAGATCGCGGACGAACGAGCGGTCGATCTTCAGCACGTCGAGCGGCAGCCGCTTCAGATACGTCAGCGACGAATAGCCGGTGCCGAAGTCGTCGAGCGCGAAGCTCAGGCCGCGCGTCTTCAACAGGTTCATGCGCGCGATCGTGTCCTCGCCGTGATCGAGCAGGATGCTTTCCGTGAGTTCGAGCTTGAGCCGGCACGGATTCGCGCCCGCCTGCGTGAGCGCATCGAGCACCAGCTCCGCGAAATCCGGATGATGAAACTGCCGCGCGCTCACGTTGATGGAGACTTCGAGACCGGCCATGTGCGGATCGGCGGACCATGCCGCGAGCTGGCGGCACGCGGCGTCCATGACCCACGCGCCCAGCACGAGAATCAGCCCGGTCTCCTCCGCGAGCGGCACGAAGTCGGCGGGCGAAACCAGCCCGCGTTCCGGATGCCGCCAGCGCAACAGCGCCTCGACGCCGGGAATCGCGCCGTCGCGATCCACCTGCGGCTGATAGTGCAGCTCGAGCTCGTCGTCGCGAAGTGCGCGGCGCAATTCCGCTTCCGTCGACATGCGCGCGCTCACGGCTTCCTGCATCGACGGATCGAAGAAGCTCATGGCGTTGCGGCCGGACGCTTTCGCCTGGTACATCGCGAGATCGGCCTGCATCAGCAGCGCGACGGAGTCTGCCGCGTCGTCGCAAAAGAGCGTGATGCCGATGCTCGGCGTGCTCGTGTGCAAGTGGCTGCCGAGCTGATACGGCTGATTCAGCGCGTGGAGAACGCGCTCGCCTGCGGCGCGGGCGCGCGCCGACGCCTCTTCGCCATACGCGCCGAGGCCTTCGAGCAGGAGCACGTATTCGTCGCCGCCGAAGCGCGCGACCGTGTCGCCGCAGCCCACGCACGCGCGCAGCCGCTCCGCGACCTGTTGCAGCAGCAGGTCGCCGACGGTGTGGCCGAGCGTGTCGTTGAGCGTCTTGAAGTTATCGAGGTCGATGAACACCAGCGCATTCGCCGCGCCGCTCCTCGCGCTCGCCGCCATTGCCCGCTGCAGTCGCTCGGTGAGCAACTGGCGGTTCGGCAACTGCGTGAGCGGATCGTGAAACGCCAGATGCTGGATGCGCCGCTCGGCGGCCTTGCGGCGGCTGATATCGGTCTTGATCGCGAAGATGGACTCGGGCTCGCCTTTCTCGTCGCGCATCAGGGTCCATTGCACGTCGACGGAGAGCGCCGTGCCGTCCTTGCGATGCTCCGTGATCTCGCCGCTCCATTCGCCGAGTTCGAGCACCTTGCGCGTCGCCTCGCGCAGCACGCCGGGATCGTGATAGAGCAGCTCCTCGACCGAACGCCCGACGGCTTCCTCGACAGTCCATCCATAAAGCCGTTCGGCACCCTTGTTCCAGTAGCGCACGCGGTTGTCGATGCCGCGCACGACGATCGCGTCCTTTGCCTTGTCGAGCAGCGACGCCTGTTCGCGGATACGCGCTTCGGCCTCGCGCCGCTCGGTCAGATCGACCACGGCGCCGACCATGCGCGTCGCGTGGCCGTCGACATCGCGCATGATGTAGCCGCGGTCGAGCACGTAAGCCGTGGTGCCGTCGTTGCGGATGAAGCGGTACTCGTCCATCCAGTGATCGTCGCGGCCGTGCACGGCGGCGTCGAGATTGGAGAGCACGCGCTCGCGATCATCGAGATGAATGCGGCTCGCCCACAGGTTCATCGAACCCTGAAAGTCCTCGCGCGGGTAGCCGAACATGCTTTCGACGTTGTCGCTGCGCCAGGTCGAGTTGCTCGCGACATCCCAGTCCCAGATGAGATCGGTGGTCGAGCGCGCGATGATGCGCAGGCGCTCCTCGCTCAGTTGCAGCGATTCCTGCGCCTTGTGCTCGCGCGTCGTGTCGCGGAAATAGACGGTGAGACCGTCGTCGGACGGATAGGCGCGCGTTTCGCACCACACGCGATACGGCGCGTAGTAATCGTCGAAGACCACCGTGCGGTTGTCGCGCATGGCGCGATGAAACTCGCGATGGATCGTCTGACCTTCCATGCCGCTGAACTCGTCCCAGATGACCTTGCCGATGAGTTCCGCGCGCGAACGCTGGAACAGGCGCTCGGCCTGCGCGTTCATGAAGGTGAAGCGCCACTGGCGATCGAGCGTGTAGAACGCGTCGGTGATGCTTTCCAGCGTGTTGGTCAGGCGCGCGGCGAGTCGCCGGGCGTGATCCTCCGCGCGCTTTTTCGCGGTGATGTCCTGCAGCGCGCCGCAGAGGCCGGTGAGCGCGCCGGCGCCGTCGAAGCGCGGCTCGCCGATCGCGCGCACCCACACGCGGCGTCCGGTTGCTGTGACGATCTGGAATTCCTCGTCGAAGGCCTCGCCGCGGCTCACGCAGGCATCGACGACATTGCCGATCCGCGGGCGCCATTCGGGCGCGACGAACGCGAACGCTTCCTCGACCGAGGGCGTCGCGCCGGACGGCATCTCGTGAATCGCGCAGGCTTCGTCGGACCAGACGACACGGCCGGCCGCGACATCGAACGACCAGCCGCCGAGCTGCGCGATGCGGCTCGCGATCTGGCGCAGCAGGGCGTTGTCTTCGGTCGGCGCGGCGCGCGCATGGGCGCCGTCACCTCGATTCCCGGGTGGCAAAACAGAAAAAGACGACATGTTCGATCAGGCTCGTGCGGTTCCAGGCGAGTGGACGCATCGCTTCGCGCGCGCGAGGCCGTCCAGACGCTGGGAGTCTGTCGGGTTAACGGCGCGCGCGGACGGACCTTGAACGCATGCGCGCGCTAGATCGTGACGGTGACGGAAAGCCCGCCCGGCGCGGCGTCCCCGAGCTCGATCCGCGCGCCCATGCGCGCCGCGATCGTACCGACGATCGACAGGCCGAGGCCGGAGCCATCCGCATCGCTGCCGAGCACGCGATAGAACGGATCGAACACGCGCGCGCGTTCTTCCGGCGCAATGCCCGGGCCGCTGTCCTCCACGCGAATCCACGCGTTGGCGCCCGACACGCCCGCCGCCAGATCCACGCGGCCGCCTACGGGCGTATAGCGGATCGCGTTGTCGACGAGATTCTTGACCAGGATCGTCAGATCGGCCTGCGGCGCGTGGATGAGCACGTCGTCGTCACTCGACACGCCGATATCGATGTGCTTTTCCTCCGCGAGCGGCATCAGATCCTCCAGCACGTTGCGGAACACTTCCTGCACGCGCAATTCCGCGGTGTCGACATCGGTGCGTTGCTGCAGGCGCGCCAGCGTCAGCAGTTGATGCAGGAGCGAGCGCGTGCGCGCGAGGCCGCGCCTCAGGGCATCGAGCCGTTCGCGCGCGGCGTCGGGCAGATCGGAGGCGTTCAGCCGTTCCGCCTGCAGCGACAACGCGGTCAGCGGCGAGCGCAGTTCGTGAGCTGCATCGGCGACGAAGCGGCGCTGCAGCGCAACCGACGCATCCACGCGCCCGAGCAGCCGGTTGATTGCGACGACGAACGGCGTGATCTCGCTCGGCAGCGCGCCGCCGGAAACGGCTGAGAGATCGTGTTCGGGACGCCGGTCGAGATCGGCCGAAAGCTGCGCGAGCGGCCGGAACATGCGCCGCACGATCAGATGGAGCGCGGCCATCAGCACGAGCGCGAGCGCGGCAAAGGGCATGACGGTGGCGAGCGCGCTGTTGCGGGCGATTTCATCGCGGCCCGCGGTTTTCTGGCCGATCACGACGCGCACGCCGTCATCCAGCGTCTTCACGACGAGCCGCCAGCGCGTCCCGGCGACGCTCGCGTTCTGCACGCCGTCGGCGAGATCGGAGGCGAGCGCGAGCGGCACGCGCTGGTCGATCGTCTGAATGACGAGCTTCGATTCCGGGTCCGCGTCCGCGACGCGCCCGAGCGCCTCGCGCTCCATCACCGCGAGCGTACGCGGCGTGACGAGCGCGGCGATCTGCCGGAGCTGGCCGTCCTGCAACTCGTTGGCTTCGTGGAACGCCGTCTTGAAGGCAATGAGGCCACCCACCGCCGCGACCGCGACGATGAGGGCCGACATCCAGGCCGAGAGCCTGAACTGTAGCGAACGCGTCATGGTTACTTGGAGACCATCCAGCCGACCCCGCGCACGTTCCTGATCGCGGTCGCGCCGAGCTTCTTGCGCAGCGAGTGAATCAGGAATTCGACCGCGTTGCTTTCCACTTCCTCGTTCCAGCCGTAGATGCGGTCTTCCAGTTCCGCGCGCGAGAGGATCGCGCCGGGGCGGATCATCAGCGCCTGCAAGAGCGCGAATTCGCGGCTCGACAGGCGTGTCGCGACGTCGCCGGACGTGGCTTCGCGCGTGGCGGGATCGAGCGTGAGCACGCCGTTCGTCATCAGCGGCGCGGCCTGTCCGCCACGCCGGCGGATCACGGCGCGCATGCGCGCGCGCAACTCGGCTATGTCGAATGGCTTGATGAGATAGTCGTCGGCGCCTTCGTCGAGTCCGCGGATGCGGTCTTCGACCGAATCGCGCGCGGTGATGATGATGAGCGGCACCGGATTGTCCCCGCGACGCACGGCGCGCAGCACCTCGAAGCCATCGGCGCCGGGCAGGCCGAGATCGAGCAGGATCGCATCGTAGACGTGCGTCGTGAGACTCGTGAGCGCGAGCTTGCCGTCGCGCACCCAGTCGACGGCGTAGCTGCTGTCGCGCAGTTCGTCCTGGACCGTTTCGCCGATCATGCGGTCGTCTTCGACGAGCAATACCCTCATGGCGTATCTCCTCGGGCTCATGGCGTCGGACGGCGCGAACGGACGGGGATGAGCGTGTGGGTCATCTTGCGAATTCGTCAAAGTTCACGAAAGCCGCAAGGTTAGTTGCGGAAAGCTTAGGAGATGCTTAGGACGGTATTGACGGAGTGGCGCGAGGCAGGAATCGCGGCAAATCGAAGGTCCGGCGCGAGTGGCTGAACCACAACGCGCCCTTTTTTCCTTCCTTCCGGCGATGTCAGGTCGATTCAGCGCCCTTTTTGACAGCTTTGAAGGCTGTCGTTCGCCTTCGCTGCGGGGCGTAAGCCAGCGCGAAATGAATCGCATGCCTGATCATCGATTTTTTCGAAGACAGAAAAACTGCAATCCAGAGAGAGATGTATCTGAATTGTTAGTTTGATCCATTCCGTATTTTCAACCACTCGGGTATGTTGGCGCCCTTACTGGCGCGATTCGGTTCCGAGAAGGCGTCAACGCGCGAAAGAAAATCCGCTTCAACAGTACTGCGAATGAGAGATCGCGGAAAGATCCGGATCAAAGAGCAGAACGATGACATGGCGCCCACATCGCATGAAACCATGAAGGTTACCCACAGCCAGGCCCATGTCATGGTGCGGGCCGGCGCATCGTTGACGTCGACCGGTGGACAAAAATTACTTGAGGAAACTCAACCATGGCTTCGGTAACCGAACCGGTTTGCAGTCTTTGCGATAAACGCGGTTTGCTAATCATGCCGGTGCGTTATGCCATCGTTCCGCACGATCCTGGCTTGCCAGTCGTTTCGGCTCCACTGATGGTAGAGGACGCCGCCGACAGCGTCGGCAAGGGCAAGCGGCAGGATTTGCAGTTGAAGGGCGGCGCAATCTACACCACTCGCCTTATGCGTAGCGGATACCTTTACGTGTACGACGAAAAGCGCGATCGCATGGATGGCTACTGGGTCACCCGCGATGGAAATTTCATGAGCTTCCCGCCTGAGGCCACAATCCCCGAGCAAGCAAAATCAGCTACTCCGTGCGACTTCGTCGGCCATAAGGAGCTGGCGGGCTGCATTGCTATCAGTGACGCGGAGCACGCGGGAATCGTCTGGCTGGGCTTCTCGGACGTCCAGTGGACGTCGGCGGTGATCAAGGCGCATAAGGGTGAGACGGGCAAGACGCAACGGAAACTCCACATGCGATCGTTCGACGCGGGCGCCTGGGCCAAGGCGCACAAGGCGCTCCCCGGCCTGCCTGCTTCAAGCGGCCGGGGCAACGTGCCGCATGCGGTCGGAATAGGCGCACTAGACACCACCGTGGCCGAATACGCTCAGGTAGCGAAGGGGGCGCAAAACAGGTCCGCGTCGTTCGTAGCACCCACGGGGTCGAATTATCGCGCGCGAGCGGGCGCTGCATCCGCCGTTCTTGAAGCCTGCGCGCGTCGGAGTCCGCGTTTCGGGGCGGCAGTCGTGGCAGTCGACGATCCATCCGGCATTACCCAAGATCTGGCGGCGTTGATCCAGTGGCATCTCGACCGGTTGCTCGATACGCCTGCGCCATCAGGCAAGTTTGGCAATGGATACGGGTATGCCACCACCTATCGCAACCTCGTTGCACTCGATGCCTCGCTCCAGGCACTGAAGACTTCGAACGACGAAAAAGTCAAACTCCAGGTCTTTGCTACTGCCGAGGGCCTGGCCGACTATATGAAAGTCAGCTACGAGGAGGCCCGCGAAATACGGGCGTCTGTTGCGACAGATCCGGCGTTGGCAAATCGCCCGACTGGACCTGCAAGCTTCGGCAGCAGCAGGCCTGCGGCTGCGGAACTCGCAAGACAGCAAGCATATGACCAGTTGATGAGAAATCCCTCGCCGGCTACGGTGCGCAAAGCGCAAGAGTCTTCCTGGAGCGAGTACCTTGGAAGAACGGTCATCAGCCAGCCCGACGGGCCGTACAGAAATTGGCAAAAAGAATTCGCGAACGCTTCTGAATTGGTCAGGCGCGACTACCGAACATGGTGACGCTGCTCTGCGCATGAGCGGATGAGGCGATGCACGCCAGCGCGGCCAGGGAAATTGCTTTGATTCTCATGAAAGTCTCAAGTGTTTTACTTATTTTGAAGAAATCCTAATTAACGGACAGAACGCAGTGATGCGAGCCGATTGTGCTGTATCAGCCAGCCACCGCAAAAGGATTTAGTCGAACAGGTATCGTGAGTTTTTCGAATGTTCTTCCAGAAAATTCTTCGCTTGTCGCTGCACTGCGACGCTTGGAAGAATGAGCCGCAAATGCGTTGCCAATTCGCAGCGGTTGCCTGGAAACCCCGGCAGCCGGGCGACGCGCCGCACAGCGATCAAGGAAACCGCCCCAATGAAGCCAGAACGGAATTTCGTGAACGGACGTTTCATCGAGCCCGTGAGCGATGACGTCACCGCCATCCTGAATCCCGCGACCGAAGAGGTGCTGGGCCACGTCCACAACGCGTCGCGCGAACAGGCGCTGCAGGCGGTCGAGCAGGCCGCCGCGGCGCAACGTCTCTGGCGCGTGATGCCCGCCGCCGAGCGCGCCGCGCACATGCAGCGTCTCGCCGACGCGCTCGTCGAAGCCTCCGCCGAGATCGGCGCCGCGCTCGCGATGGAGTCCGGCAAGAGCCTGCTCGACGCGACCAACGAGGCCGTCTACGCCGCGCAGATCACGCGCTATCACGCCGAATGGGCGCGCCGGATCGAAGGCGAAGTCATTCCGAGCGACACGCCCGACGAAAACCTCGTGCTGCATCGCGAGCCGATCGGCGTCGTCGCGTGCCTGATTCCGTTCAACTTCCCGATCTACACGCTGATGCGCAAGGTCGCGCCGGCGCTGATCGCGGGCAACACGGTGGTCGTGCGGCCGAGCAACAACACGCCGCTGTCGGCGTTCGAACTCGCGCGCGCCGTCGAACGCGCAGCGCTCCCCGCGGGCGTCGTCAATATTCTGGCGATGGATCACGCGACGGCCGAAGTCGTCTGCACGCATCCCAAGGTGGGCATGATCACGCTGACGGGCAGCGTCAACGCGGGCCGCAAGGTGCTGGAGTACTGCAAGGCGAATATCGCGAAGCCTTCGCTGGAACTGGGCGGCAAGACGCCCGCCATAGTCGAGCCGGACGCCGATTTGCAGAAGGCCGCGCGCGAACTCGTCGCCTCGAAGCTCACGCACGGCGGGCAACTCTGCACGGCCATCGAGCGCGTCTATGTGCACGAGAGCATCCATGACGCATTCGTCGGCATGCTGCGCGAGCAGATGAAGGCGAAGCAGATCGGCGACCGTTACGAAGACGCGAACTGCATGGGTCCGCTGGTCAACAAGGCCTCGCGCGACGGCATTCACGCGATGGTCCGCCGCGCGATCGAAGCGGGCGCCACGCTCGAAACCGGCGGCGAAGTGCCGAACCGCCGCGGCTTCTTCTATCCACCGACGCTGCTTTCCAACTGCCGTCAGGACATGGAGATCGTGCAGGAAGAGACCTTCGGCCCGGTGCTGGCGGTGCTCTCGTATTCCACCATCGACGAAGCGATCGGCATGGCGAACGATCACCAGTTCGGGCTCTCGTCGGTGCTCTACACCGAGAACTATCGCACGGCGATGAAGGTCGCCAATTCGATCGAAGCGGGTGAGCTGTATATCAACCGCACGCCCGCCGATCCGTACCAGGGCTTTCACGCCGGCTGGAAGCGCTCCGGTATCGGCGGCGACGACGGCAAGCACGGCATGCTCGAATTCACGCAAACGCGCCTCGTCGTCATGAAGTACTGATTTTCGCGGCCGGCAACGGCCGCTTCGCATTCATCCATCGCCCGACAAAAACATATTGAAGGCCCAGCCGCGCGGCATCCGCCGCCGCGCGCCGCTGCCCTTCGAGGAGCACACCCGTGTCATCGAATCCCGCTCAATCCGGCCAGAGCGTCGCCGCGCCGCGCGAAGCCACGCGCGCCGACCGCTATATCCAGCTCGCGCTGCTCGTGATCGCCGCCGGCGCGATCTATCCGATGCTGTATCTGCGGCAGGTCTATCAGCCGACGATGCTCGAAGTCTTCCATATCAGCGAGTCGCAACTCGGTTACCTGTATTCCGCGCTCGGCACGATCTTCCTCATCTGCTATCTGCCGAGCGGCTGGCTCGCGGACCGCGTCGCGCCTCGCGTGCTCATCAGCTTTTCGCTGATCGCGACGGGCGCGCTCGGGCTCTGGTACTCGACGGCGCCTTCGTTCGGCGCGCTGATCGTGATCTTCGGCGCCTGGGGCCTGACGACCGGCCTCACGTTCTGGGCCGCGATCATCAAGCGCGTGCAGACGATCGCCGCCGCCAGCGAGCAAGGCCGCTTCTTCGGCTTTCTCGACGGCGGACGCGGGCTGATCGAAGCGCTGCTCGCGACCGTCGCGATCGGCTTGTTCGCGTGGATCACACAGACGCACGGCGATTCGCCCGCGACAGGTTTTCGCATCGTCGTCTATATGTACGCGTTCCTGTGCATCGGGCTGGGCGTCGTGCTCGGTCTGGTGCGCGATTCGCAAGGCGCGCAGGCCGCGCAAGCGAAACGTGAAAAGCGCAACGTGCTCCGCGATCTCGGTGTGCTGCTGAAGAACCCGCAATTGTGGCTACTCTCCGCAATCGTCTTCTGCGGCTATCAGGTGTTCTGGGCGACGTACAGCTTTTCCGCATATCTGCACGAGAAGGAAATCGGCTTGTCGGTGGTCGCGGCGGGCTTCATCACCACGGCCAAACTGTGGATGCGCCCGATCGGCGGCATCGGCGGCGGCTTTCTCGGCGACCGTTTCTCGAAGACTTCCGTGCTTGTGTTCGCGCTGTTCGCAGCGGCCATTGCGCTGCTCGGGCTGATGGCCGCGCCTTCCATTGGCAGTCACGTGCTCATCGCGGTGATCGTGCTGTTCATCGGCGTGATGACCTACGCGATTCGCGGTCTCTACTGGTCGCTGCTCGATCAGTGCAAGGTGCCCGCCGAAGTCATGGGTCTCGCCATTGGCCTCGTCTCGGTGATCGGTTATTCGCCCGATGCGGTGCTGCCGCTCATCAACGGCTATCTGACGCAGAACTATCCGGGCGTGCACGGCTATCAGCTTTATTTCGGCTATATCGCGTGCATGTCGACGCTGGGCGGCATCGCGGCGCTCGTCTTCAAACATCGGCTCAACAAGCAGGATCAAGCATGAAAATCGCTTCGCTCGAAACCTATGTCGTCGCTGTTCCGCCGCCGCACGTGGGCGGCATGTACTGGATCTTCGTGAAGCTGCGCACGGATTGCGGCATCGAGGGCGTCGGCGAGATCTATTCCGCGACGTTCCATCCGAAGGCCATGACGCCGATCATCGAGGACGTGTTCGAACGCTATCTGCTCGGCCACGATCCGCATCGCGTCGAGCGCTTCTATCGCGAGGCGTATTCGAGCGGCTTCACGCAGCGCCCCGACCTCACGATGATGGGCGTCGTGAGCGGCCTGGAAATGGCGTGCTGGGACATTATCGGCAAGGCGGCGGGCAAGCCCGTGTATGAACTGCTCGGCGGGCGCGTGCATGAGCGTCTGCGTTCGTACACGTATCTGTATCCGAAGAACGCGCAAGGCGAATACGACTACGACGATCCCGATCTCGCCGCCGAATGCGCCGCGCAGAACGTCGAGATGGGCTTCACGGCGGTCAAGTTCGATCCGGCGGGGCCTTACACCGCGTATTCGGGCCACCAGATTTCGCTCGAAGTGATGGACCGGTGCGAACTGTTTTGCCGCAAGGTGCGCGAGGCGGTGGGCAGCAAGGCCGATCTGCTGTTCGGCACGCACGGGCAGATGGTGCCTTCGTCGGCGATCCGGCTTGCAAAGCGCCTCGAAAAATACGATCCGCTGTGGTTCGAAGAGCCGGTTCCGCCGGGGCAGGAAGACGCGATGGCGCAAGTCGCGGAAAAGACCAGCATTCCGATTTCCGCCGGCGAGCGCCTGACCACCAAGTACGAATTCGCGAAGCTGCTGGAAGCGCGCGCGGCGTCGATCCTGCAGTTCAACGTCGGACGCGTGGGCGGTCTGCTCGAAGCGAAGAAGATCGCGAGTCTCGCCGAGGTGCATTACGCGCAGATCGCGCCGCATCTCTACAACGGTCCGGTGGGCGCGGCCGCGAGCATTCAGGTCGCCGCGTGTTCGCCGAACTTCCTGATCCAGGAAAGCATCGGCACGTGGGACGGTTTCCACGCCGAGGTGCTCAAGACGAAGATTCGCTGGGAAGACGGCTACATCATTCCGTCCACGGAGCCGGGGCTCGGCATCGAACTGAACATGGATGTGGTGCGCGCGCATACGCCTTATACCGGCGCGCGTCTGCACCTGCAAATGGCGGCAAAGCCCGCCGACGTGAAGGATCTCGCGCCCGCGAAGGGCTGAGCGCAAAACATGAAGAACATGGAATTCGATTACATCATCGTCGGCGCTGGCTCGGCGGGCTGCATTCTCGCGGACCGGCTGACGGAATCGGGCGAGCATTCGGTGCTGCTGCTCGAAGCGGGCGGCGCCGACGATTCATTCTGGTTCAAGATTCCGGTCGGGTTCACGAAGACCTACTACAACCCGGAATTCAACTGGATGTACTACAGCGAGCCGGAAGCGCAACTGAACAACCGCTCGCTGTATTGCCCGCGCGGCAAGGTGCAGGGCGGCTCCGGCTCGATCAACGCGATGATCTACGTGCGCGGCCAGCCGCACGACTTCGACGACTGGGCGCGCGCGGGCAACGCGGGCTGGGGTTTTCGCGACGTGCTGCCGTATTTCCGCCGCCTCGAATCGCACTGGGCCGGCGACACCGAATATCACGGCGCGAACGGGAAAATCAGCATTTCGTCGATGAAGGACGGCGCGCATCCGATCTGCGGCACGTTCCTCGAAGGCGCGCGGCAAGCCGGATATCCGGTCACGGGCGACATCAACGGCGCGGATTGCGAGGGCGCCACCATCTATGACCTGAACGCGCGCAATGGCCAGCGTTCGTCGAGCAGCTTCGAATATCTGCATCCGGTGCTCGGGCGCAAGAACCTGCGCGTGGAGCGCAATGTCAGCGTGAGCCGCGTGCTGTTCGAGGGCAAGCGCGCGACCGGCGTGATGGCTTCGCGCAACGGCGAATCGCTGCGCTTCGGCGCGAAGCGCGAAGTGATTCTCTCGGCGGGCGCGGTCGATTCGCCCAAGCTGATGCAGCTCTCCGGCCTCGGCGACGCCGCGTTGCTCGCGAAGCACGGCATTCCGGTCGTGCACGCGTTGCCGGCCGTCGGCAAGAACCTGCAGGATCATTTGTGCGTGAGCTTCTACTTTCGCGCGACGGTCAAGACGCTGAACGACGAACTGGGCTCGCTCATCGGCAAGGCGCGCGCCGCTATGCGCTATCTGACGGCGCGCAAGGGTCCGCTTTCGATGAGCGTCAACCAGTCGGGCGGCTTCTTCAAGGGCGATGAGGAAGAGACGGAGCCGAATCTGCAGCTTTACTTCAATCCGTTGTCGTATCGCATTCCGAAGAGCAGCAAGGCGCAACTCGAACCCGAACCGTATTCGGGCTTCCTGCTGTGCTTCAACCCGTGCCGCCCGACCAGCCGCGGTTCGGTGGAGATCGCATCCGCTCGCGTGGAGGACGCCGCGAAGATCAGCATCAACGCGCTGACGACGCCGAAGGACCTCCGCGAGGCGGTGCAGGGCAGCAAGCTCGTGCGCAAGATCATGAGTTCGCCGGCGCTGCGCGGGATCACGGCGGAGGAAATCTCGCCGGGACCGGACGTGAACAGCGATGCCGACATGCTCGACTACTTCCGCGACCAGTCCGGCTCGATCTACCACCTGTGCGGCTCCTGCGCGATGGGTCCGGACGCGCGCACTGCGGTCGTCGACGAGCGGTTGCGCGTGCATGGCGTGGAAGGCTTGCGGATCGTCGATGCGTCGATTTTCCCGAACATCACGTCGGGCAATCTCAATGCGCCGACCATGATGGTCGCGGAGAAGGGCGCGGACATGGTTCTGGAGGATGCGGGCATGGTCGTCGAGGCGGTTTCGCGACAGGCGGCGCTCGTCTGAACGACGCGGCGACAAATTCAAACAAGGCGCCCGCGTTCTTCATGACGTCGGGCGCGTCTTCAAAATCGGCGCGATGCCCGACGCGTCGAATTAAAGTTTCCCGATGTTTTGCCGTAATAGATCGATAAGGAAAATCCCGAGTTTTTGAGGTTTAGGCTTATCGACGAATAGCGCAAACGTTAATACAGTCGCGCAATCGGAACATTCGGAATAACGCGGCTTATCGCGAGGAAAAGCCGGCGCCGCACGCCTGCCTGAGCACCTCCGGCGCAATGCCCGAAGTGATCCGGAGCGAGTCGTCGCGATAATGCGACGACTAAAAGCGTTATCGCTTTTATGCTGATTTTTGACCGTAATCGACTGTAAAATCCCGACGCTGTCAAATAGAAGAACCGGACGACGGCACGACGACTAGAGTCGCATCGCTAAATAATTTTGGCATCGCGCCGTAAACCTGCTCGCAGTCCACGTACTAAATAACAAGCACCGGGTGGCTCCGCCGCCGTACGGAGCGCGCCCTGGCGTGCCGCCGTCGGTCATTCCTGCCCGGCTACAGGAACCACCGCGAACCAACGCGAACCGTCGCGTCAACACCGACATGCCCGATCTGCACTGGACCATTCCGGTTGCTCGCTGGTCCTTCTGGCCTGCCGTTGCATCTGCCGCTCCCGACGTCGGTTTCATCGAGCCGATGACTCGACGCCGGCTGAGCACGCTGTCGCGTGCCGCGCTGAAGGTCGCACACGATTGCGCAGCCGATGTGCCCGCCGTGCGCGTGGTGTTCGCGTCGCGTCACGGCGAACTGGGCCGCACGACCGAAATCCTCCATACGATCGACGCGGGTGGAACCGTTTCACCCACGTCCTTCAGCCTTTCCGTGCTGAACACGATGACCGGCGTGCTCGGCATCGTGCGCGGGGACCGCACGGCCGTCAGCGCGCTGTCGGCGGGGAACGAAACGCTCGGCTATGCGCTGCTCGAAGCGCACGCGCAGTACGCCACGGACGCATCGAGCCCGGTGTTGCTCGTGTATGCGGACGAGCCCGCCGATCCCGCCTACGGCGAAGTCGAAGACGAAGTGGAGGCCGGCGCGCTCGCCATTTTGCTCGATGCCTCCGCGAGCGCCGGACGACTGACGTGCGCGCGCGCAGAACGATCCGAGGCGGCGCGCGAGCCGTTCGCATCGCAAAGCCGGGCCGTGCAGCACTGTCTCGATACGCGCGCCGCGAGCGAATGGCGCGGCAGGCATTCCACCTGGCAATGGTTCTGGCATGAAGGCGCTTGACTACTACTGGCGTCTCGTCGCGACGGCTCTGGCGTTCGCCGCGTTCGGTTTCTGCGGGCTGGGCTTTTCGCTGATCGTGTTTCCGCTCGCTTGCGTCTGGCCGCATCGCGACTCGAAGCAGCGCGTCATCGTCGGCATCATTCACGCGTTTTTTCGCGCGCTCGTCGCCGTGCTCGTGCGCGTGGGCGTGATGAAGCTCGACGTGCACGGCGCGCGCGCGCTCATCCGCAATACGCAGCGCGCGGCCATCGTCGTCGCGAATCACCCGACCTGGCTCGACGTAATGGTGTTGCTGTCGCTCACGCCGCGCGCCTGCTGCGTCGTGAAGAGCGCGCACTGGGGCAACCCGTTCTTCTGGGGCGTGATGCGCGCGGCCGAATATGTGAGCAACGCGGACCCTGTCCAGCTCGTCGAAGCGGGTGCGCGGCAACTCGCGCGCGGCTACACGATGATCATCTTTCCCGAAGGCACGCGCAGTCCGACACGCAACCGCATGCATGCCTTCTCGCGCGGATTCGCCCATATGGCGCTGCAATCCGGCGCGCCGATTCTTCCCGTGCTGATCGACTGCGATCCACCCGCGTTCACGAAGGACATGTGCTGGCACGACGTGCCCGAGCGCGCCTTCCGCATGCAGGTGAACGTGCTCGAGCCTCTGCGCGCCGACGAACTCGCCGGGCGCGACGAACCGCCCGCACTTGCCGCACGCACGGTGACGAGCGTGATCGAAGCCCACATCACCCAGCATCTGATCGACTATGGATTCTTTAAAGCTTGAAATCAAACGGCTTCTGATCGAGGCCCTCGATCTCGAAGACATGCAGCCCGCCGACATCGACGATGACGCGCCGCTCTTCGAGACCGACGGTGTCGGCCTGGACTCGATCGACGCGCTCGAGATCGGCATCGTGCTGCGCGAGCACTATCAACTGAACATCGCGGCCAACGACGAGAACACGCGCGAGCATTTTCGTTCGATCAACACGCTCGTCGCGCTGGTGGCGAGCCAGCGCGAGCTTGCGCACGTTGCGGACGGCACAACGAAAGAAGGGGAATGAGCGTGACCGAAAACGAGATCCTTGAGCGCATCCGCGCCATCTTCCACGAGAATTTCGCGATCGCGCCCGAGCGCGTGACGCCCGAGGCGCATCTGTACGAAGAGCTCGATCTGGACAGCATCGACGCCGTCGATCTCGCCATCAAGCTGCAGGAGATGACGGGCCGCCGCATCAAGCCCGAAGAATTCAAGTCGGTGCGCACGGTGGCGGACGTGATCGCAGCCGTCGAGTCGCTGCTCGTCGAGCAGGCATGATGCAGCCGCAGACCGCGCGCGCCGCCGCTGCAAGAGCGCGTGGCCGGACCGGCGTCTTCGTGACCGTCGCGCTCAAGCTCGCCTATCCCGCGGTCATTCTGGGCGCGTGGTTCTGGAACGCGCCGCGCTACGCCGGATGCCTGCTGTTCGCCCTGATCTGGCTGCAACGCTGTGTCGGCACGGGCGTGGTCGGCGTTTCGCTGCGCCGGCTCACGCGCGTCGACTGGAGCGTCGCGTTCGTGCTGAGCGCGGCGTCCGCGGCGATTGTGTGGACCGACAGCGAACGCCTGCTTCATGTGTATCCGTCGCTCGTCAATGTCGGCTTGCTGGTCGCGTTCGGCGCGACGCTCGTGCGCGGACCATCGATGATCGAAAAGTTCGCGCGCATCGGCACGCCCGATCTGAGCGAGGCCGCCGTGCGTCACACGCGCCGCGTCACGCAAATCTGGTGCGCGTTCTTCGCCGCGAACGGCCTGTTCTCGTTCTATACCGCGTTGTACTGGAGCCGCGAGGCATGGTCGCTGTACAACGGCGCGATCTCGTACGGACTCGTCGGGGCGTTGATCGTGGGTGAAATCGCGTGGCGCCATCTCGTGATCCTGCCGCGCGCGCGGCGCATGGAGTCCGCATGATCGCTCTGCATGACTTGCTGTGTGCGCAACGCGACGGGCTGACACCCGTCTGTCGCGACGACTGGGCCATCAACACGCACGCGGAATTTCGCGCGCGTACAGCGGCGCTCGCGTGGTGGTTGAACGAGCAGAAGGCGCGCCGCGTGGCGCTGTGCATCGACGATCCGTTCGACTTCGCCTGCGCGCTCTTCGCGCTGCTCGCATGCGGCAAGGAGCCGGTGATTCCCGCGAGTTCGGCGCCCGGCTATCTGGACGATCTCGCGGACGCCTACGACAGCATCCTGACCGATGCCGACGTACGCGCGCTGGCCGCGACGGAAACGCTCAGGCCTGCCGCTTCGGCGCTGCCGATCGATCCTCACGCGCCGCTCACGCTCTACACCTCGGGCAGCAGCGGCGCGCCGAAGCCGATCCACAAGACGCTCGAGCAGTTCGACGCCGAAGTGCGCACGCTCGAAGCCGAGTGGGGCGCGCTGGTCGGTGACGCGACGATGCTCGCGAGCGTGCCGCATCGCCATATCTACGGCCTGCTGTTCCGCGTGCTGTGGCCGCTCGCGGCGGGCCGCGCGTTCGATCGCGCGCTGTGCGCGGAACCGCTGCAGGTGCAGTCGCGCATCGGGCATTGCGGCGCGACCGTGATGGTGTCTTCGCCGGCGCAACTCGTGCGCTGGCCCTCGCTTGCCGGGTTCGCCGAACTCGCGCCGGCGCCGCGCGTGTTCTTCTCATCGGGCGGCCCGCTCGCGGCGGACGCGGCGCGCGACTATGCCAGCGTGTTCGGCGCTGCGCCCGTCGAAATTTACGGCAGCACGGAGACGGGCGGCATCGCGTGGCGCAGGCAGAACGAGACGGATGCGTGGCGGCCGGTCAGCGGCGTCGATGTGCGTCGAGCCGACGACGGCGCGCTCGAAGTGCGTTCGCCGCATCTGGGTCACGGCGGCTGGCATCGCACCGACGACGCGATTCACCTCGACGATGACGGCCGCTTCCGTCTGCAAGGCCGCCTCGACCGCGTGATCAAGCTCGACGGCAAGCGCATGTCGCTGCCTGAAATGGAAACGCGGCTCGCGCAGCATCCGTTCGTCGCGCAGGCGTGCGTCGTGCCGCTCGCGGGCGCGTCGCGCGAGCGCGTGGGCGCCGTGGTCGCGCTGAGCGACGCGGGCGGCGCGGCGTTGCGAGACCTGGGCCGCGTCGCGCTCGCCAAGTCGCTGCGCCGCCATCTCGCCCGCTATTTCGATGTCGTGTTGCTGCCGCGTCGCTGGCGCTTTCGCATTGCGTTGCCGTTCGATGCGCGCGGCAAGCTGCCCGTCACGGCGGTCGCGGCTGCGTTCGGCGCGCGCGCCGAAGGCTTCGAGCTGCTCTCGGAAGCGCACGACGGCGACAACCTGCGCTACGAACTACGCGTGCCGGCCGCGCTTGCGCACTTCAGCGGACATTTCCCGAATCTGCCCATCCTGCCGGGCGTCGTGCAGGTCGACTGGGCGATCCGGCTCGCGTCGGAGCACGTCGCGGGCGCGCGCGACACCGCCTCGGTGGATCGTCTCAAGTTCATGGCGCCCGTGCCGCCCGGCGCGGTGCTCGATCTGCAACTGGCGCACGACGCCGCGCGCCGCCGCGTGCAGTTCGCCTATCGTCTTAACGGGCGCGACTGTTCGTCGGGCGTGGTCGTCTATCGGGAGCGCGCATGAGCGGCGCGAACCTGCGGACGTGCATTGTCATTCCGATCTACAACCACAAGGAGGCGATCGGCGGCACCGTCGCGCGACTTTGCGTGCACGGCCTGCCGATGTTCGTCGTCGATGACGGCAGCGACGAAGCCACGCAAGCCGTGCTCGCCAGGCTCGCCGGAGAGTACGGCGCGCAGATGACGCTGCTGCGCCTGCCGGTCAACGGCGGCAAGGGCGCGGCCGTGATGGCGGGTCTGCGCGCGGCGCGGCGCGCGGGCTACACGCACGCGCTGCAGATCGACGCGGACGGCCAGCACGACGCGAACGACGTGCCGCGATTTCTCGCGGCGGCGCGCGCCGAGCCGGAAGCGGTGATTCTCGGGCGCCCCGTCTACGACGAAAGCGTGCCGAAGTCGCGTCTCTACGGCCGCTACGTGACGCACGTGTGGGTGTGGATCGAAACGCTGTCGTTCGCGATCCGCGATTCGATGTGCGGCTTTCGCCTGTATCCGCTCGACACGGTTTGCGCGCTGATCGACGGCGTGCGGCTCGGCACGCGCATGGACTTCGACATCGAGGTTCTGGTGCGTCTGTCGTGGCGGCGCGTCGCGTTTCGCGCCGTGCCGACGCGCGTCACCTACGCCGCCGACGGCGTCTCGCACTTCGACGTGCTGTGGGACAACGTGCGTATCAGCGCAAGCCATACGCGGCTCGTGTGCGGCATGCTGCTGCGCCTGCCGATGCTGCTCGCGCACAAGGCGATGCCGCGCAGGACCTCCGCGAATGAAGGCTGGTGGCGCGTCGCCGAACGTGGCAGCCGCCTCGGCATGGCGCTGCTCGCCCTCAGTTGCCGCCTGTTCGGCATGCGCTTCACGGGACTGTGGCTGCATCCCGTCGTCGGCTATTTTCTGCTGACGGGCCGCGCCGCACGGGTGTCTTCGCATCGCTACTTCGCGCATCTGGCGCACGCGGCGCCGGACGAGCGGATGCCGCGTCCCGGCTGGCGCTCCGCGTACCGGCAGATGCTGGCGTTCGCGCAATCGGGCCTGGACAAGCTCGCCGCGTGGTCCGGCCGCATCGCCGAAGACCAGGTGATATTCGACGAACCCGCCGCGTTCGAGGCGCTCGTCGAGAGCGGACGCGGCGCGCTCGTGATCGGTGCGCATCTCGGCAACCTCGAAATGACGCGCGCGCTCGCCGTGCGCAACGGCCACGCGAAGGTGACGGCCATCGTCTACACAGGACACGCGAGGCGCTTCAACAGCGTGCTCTCGTCCGCGCATGGCGATTTCGCCAGCCGGCTCGTGCAGGTGAGCGACTTCGGCCCCGAAACCGCGATGATGATGAAAGCGCGCATCGACGCGGGCGAGATGCTCGTGATCGTCGGCGACCGCGTGCCCGCGCACGAGTCGGGCCGCACGACGCAAGCGCGTTTCCTCGGCGCGACCGCGCCTTTCGCGCAAGGCCCGTATGTGCTCGCGCATGCGCTGCGCTGCCCGGTCTACCTGTTCTTTTGCCTGAAAGAGCGCGACGGTCGGCATCGGCTGTATTTCGAGCCGTTCGCCGAGTGCATCGCGTTGCCGCGCCGCGAACGCGCGCAGCACATCGCGGCGTGGGCGCAGCGCTATGCGTCGCGTCTCGAACACTATTGCCGCAAGGCGCCTTATCAATGGTTCAACTTCTTCGATTTCTGGGCGCGCCCCGGCAAAGCGACGACCGAAGGCTCAGCGCCTGGAGGAAACGATGTCCGAGCATGATCTGATCGACGGCGTGCGCGCCCACGCGGTGACTTTCGGCGGCAGGCGCGTGACGATCGAAGAAGTCGTGTCGATCGCCACGCGGCGCACGCCGGTCACGCTCAATCGCGATCCGCAATGGCGCGCGCGCGTCGAACGCGGTGCGGATTTCCTGCGCCGTCATCTCGCGGCGGGCAAGACCGTGTACGGCGTGAACACCGGCTATGGCGACGCGTGCGTCGTCGATGTGCCGATGCCGCTCGTCGAGGCGCTGCCGCTGCAACTCACGCGCTATCACGGCTGCGGCATGGGCGCGCATCTCGACGATGAAACGACGCTCGCCGTGATCGCCGCGCGTCTGAACTCGCTGGCGTACGGCTTTTCCGGCGTGCGCCTCGTGTTGCTGGAGCGGCTCGCGGATCTGATCAATCATCGCGTGTTGCCGCGCATTCCGTCGGAGGGCTCGGTCGGCGCGAGCGGCGATCTGACGCCGCTGTCGTACGTGGCGGCGGCGCTGGTCGGCGAGCGCGACGTGATGTTCGCCGGCACCCTGCGCGATGCCGCCGGCGTGTGGTCCGCGCTCGGCGTGACGCCGCTCACGCTCGCGCCGAAGGAAGGGCTCGCGCTGATGAACGGCACGGCGGTGATGACCGGCCTCGCGTGTCTGGCGTTCGCGCGCGCCCGTCATCTGACGCGTCTCGCCGCGCGTCTCACGGCGCTTTCGACCGTGGCGCTCGATGGCCGCGCCGCGCACTTCGATGCAACGATTTTCGCGGTGAAGCCGCACGCGGGTCAGGCTGAAGCCGCCGCGTGGATCCGCGCCGATCTGGCGGGCCGCGACGACACGCCGGGGCATCGCCTGCAGGACCGATACTCGATCCGTTGCGCGCCGCACGTGATCGGCGTGGCGACCGACGCGCTCACCTGGATGCGCCGCGATATCGAGAACGAGCTCAACAGCGCGAACGACAATCCGCTGATCGACCCTGACGCGGAACGCGTGCTGCACGGCGGCAACTTCTACGGCGGCCATATTGCGTTCGCGATGGACGCGCTCAAGACGGCCGTCGCCAATCTCGCGGATTTGATGGATCGTCAGCTCGCGCTGATCGTCGACGACAAGTTCAACAACGGCCTGCCGCGCAATCTGACGGGCGCGACGCCCGCCCGTGCGCCGATCAATCACGGTTTCAAGGCCGTGCAGATTTCGGCGTCCGCGTGGACCGCCGAGGCGCTCAAGCACACGATGCCCGCGAGCGTGTTCTCGCGCTCGACGGAGGCGCACAACCAGGACAAGGTCAGCATGGGCACCATCGCCGCGCGTGACTGTCTGCGCGTGCTCGAACTGACGGAGCAGGTCGCGGCCGCCCATACGCTCGCCGCCGTGCAGGCGTTGAAGCTGCGTCTGCGTCTCGATCCCGCAGCGGCCGTGCCCGCGCCGTTGCGCGAGTTCGCGGAGACGGTCGCGCAGGTCTCGCCGTTCGTCGATGAAGATCGTGCGCTGGAGCGCGATCTGCGCGCGTTGACGACGCGCATCGCGGCATGCGCGCTCGTCGATGCCGCAGCGGAGGAACCGCGTCATGGCTGAGCGCATGCAGACCCGCACGCTCAAGGCGAGCGCGGTCGTCGAGGTGCAGTTTCACGACGTCGACGCCATGAACGTGTGCTGGCACGGTCACTATCTGAAGTATTTCGAGGCGGGACGCTCGGCCTTGCAGCGCGCCTTCGCTTACGACTACCGCGAAATGCAGGCTTCGGGTTACGTGTGGCCGATCGTCGAGGCGCATCTGAAGTACGTGCGGCCCGCGACCTACGGGCAGCGCATCGAAGTGCGCACGGAACTGCTCGAATACGAGAACCGCCTGAAGATCGGCTACGAACTCGTCGATTGCGAGACGGGCGAGCGCCTGACGAAGGGCTACACGATTCAGGTCGCCGTCGACGCGGCCACGCAGGAGCTGCAGTTCGTGTCGCCGCCGGTCGTGTTCGAGAAGCTGGAGCGCGTATGGGCGTGTTGACCGTGTTGCGCGCGACGCTCGCGGCGCTGCTCATCGCCGCCGCGCCATTGCATGCGGCGGACGCGAATCAGGCGCTCGTCTCGCAGGTCAGCGCGCGTCTCGCGCAGATGAAAGGCGTGCGCGCGCAGTTCACGCAGACGCAGACGCTCGCCGCGATGAAGCAGCCGCTCGTCAGCACGGGCGCGCTCGTGTTCTTGCGCGATCGCGGCGTGATCTGGCGCGTGGACACGCCTTACGCGGCGACCTTCGTCATCACCGATTCAGGCGTGACCGAGGTCGATGCGAACGGCCGGCCCATCCGTACCAAAAGCGCGCGAGGTGTTCGCGGCGTCGCGCAAGTCGCGAAGATGATGCGCGCCATGCTCGGCGGCGACCTCTCCGCGCTGTACTCGCAGTTCGATGTGGATGCGCGAGGCTCGCCGTCGGACTGGACGCTTTCGCTCAAGCCGAACCAGCCGCAACTCGCGCAGGCGATCAAGGGCCTGCACATGACGGGCGGCGCGTTCCTGCGTGGCTTGCGGATCGATCTCGCGAGCGGCGACGTCACGCGCATCGAGTTCACGAAGAGCGAAGCGGCCGACGATCCGTCGCCTGCCGAGCGCAGCTTGCTGGACGCGTCATGACTCCGTGGCATTGGCAACGCTCGCGGATGTCGCGGTGGCGCGTGCGGGCCACATGGTTCGTGCTCGCGCTCGTCGCCGTGCTGTACTGCGTATTCCGCTTTTCCGGGCCGGCGCCGCTGGAAACGAATCTGCTCGCGTTGCTGCCCGCGACGGAGGCGAACCCGGTCGCCGAAAAGGCCGTGGATCAGCTCGCGAATGCGCTCGGCGACCGCACGGTGTTCCTCGTATCGAGCCGCGACGCGGATCGTGCGAAGGCCGCCGCCAGACGATTCGGCGCGACCTTGCAAGCGAGCGGCGCGTTCGCGTCCGTGACGGCGGAATTGCCGCCGTTCGACCTCGGGCAGATCGGCGCGCTCTACACGCCGCATCGCTTCGGCTTGCTGACGCCCGCCGACCGCGCGGCGCTCGCGCATTCATCCGAAGGCGCGGCATCGCTGCGCGACGCGCTGATGCAGCGCATCTACAACCCCGTGCGCGGTCCGCTCGCGACGCCACTCGCCGACGACCCCTTCGGGTGGCTGGAGCACTGGCTGTCCGATCTGCCGCTCGCGACCTCGAATCTCGATCTCGAAGACAACATGCTCGTCGCGCATCGCGCAGAGCTCACCAGCGTGCTCGTCGTCACCACGCTGCACGGCTCCGCGTACGAGTCGCGGGTGCAGCGCGCGGTGCTCGCGGCGGCGTCGAAGGCGGAGACCTCGTTGCGCGCGGCGTGGCCCGATGCATCCGTCGCGCGCGCGGGCGCCGTGTTCTACGCAGAGTCGGCGCGGCGCGCATCGGAGCGTGAAGTGCATCTGATCGGCATGGCGTCCGCGTGCGGCATCGCGCTGCTGATGCTGTGGGTGTTCCGTTCGCCACGTCTCCTGTTGCTCGGATTTCTGTCGACGGCGCTCGGCATTGTCGGCGCGCTGGCCGTCACGCTCGCCGTATTCGGCAAGCTGCACCTGCTGACGCTCGTGTTCGGCGCGAGCCTGATCGGCGAGGCCGTCGATTATTCGATTCAATACTTCGTCGTCTATCTCGGCGCGCCGCGCGACTGGGACGCGCATCGCGGCGCGCGCTCGGTGCGCCCCGCGCTCGCCGTGGCGCTCGCCACCAGCCTGCTCGGTTACGCGATCCTCGCGTGGGCGCCGTTTCCCGCGCTCAAGCAGATCGCCTGCTTCGCGATGACGGGCATCTGCGTCGCGTTCGCCTCCGTCATGTGGTTGCTGCCCGCAATGCTGCCCGCAGCGTCCCGTCAGGCGCCGAAGGCCGCGCAACGGCGTCTGTTCGAGCGCGCGGCCGTGCTGCTCGTGCGCTGGCAACGCGCGATCGGCGGGCGGCGTTCGTGGGCCGTCGCCCTCGTGCTGGCCGCCGTTTGCGCGCCGGGCTGGCTGCAGCTCCAAAGCGACGACGACATCCATCTGCTGATCCAGCGCGATCCGGTGCTCGTCGCGCAGGAGAACCAGGTGCGCGACGCGGTCGGCATCGACAACACTGCGCAGTTCTTCGTGGTGCAGGGCGCAACGCAGGAAACGGTGCTGCGACGCGCGGAAACGCTGGGCGCGAAGCTCGACGCGCTGCCGGCCGGTCAGTCGGTGGACGGCTGGCGCTCGGTCACGCAGTTCGTGCCGTCGGCGCGGCGTCAGTCCGAAGACCGCGCGCTCGTCGCGCAACACGTGTTCGCCGATCCGGCTGCTCTGCGCGCGACGCTTTCGCAAGCGGGTTTCCGCGACGCGATCGCGCTCGCGTGGATCGACTCGTTTTCTCGAGCCGGCGAGCAGCCGCTGACCGTCGAGCGCTGGCTCGCGGCGCCCTGGTCGAAGCCGTTCGCGCATTTATGGCTCGGCGCGGTGGCGACGAACGGTCAGCGTGCCTACGCGGCGATCGTGATGCCCCAGCGCGTGACGCCGCACAATCTGCCCGCGCTGATCGAGCTGGCGCGCGTCACCGAGGGCGTCGCGTTCGTCGACAAGGCGGCAGGCGTATCGAAACTGTTCGGCGAATATCGCGTCGACAGCGGCATGTGGCTCGGCGGCGCGCTGCTGCTCGTGCTCGCGCTCGTTGTCGGGCGTTATCGTCTTCGCGGAGGAATCGCGACGACGCTGCCCGTGCTGCTGGCCGTCGGCGTGACGCTCGCGGCGTTCGGCTATGCGCGCGTGCCGCTCAATCTGTTCAATTGCCTCGCGCTGATGCTGGTGCTCGGCGTCGGCGCGAACTACGCCGTGTTCCTGCGCGAAGGATGTCAGCGCGACGGCGCCGATCTCGGCGCGGTCTGGACCGGCGTGCTGCTGTCGGCAGCGACCACGCTGCTGTCGTTCGGCATGCTCGGCATGAGCGCCATGCCCGCGCTGAAGAGCTTCGGCGTCACGCTCACGCTCGGCATTCTGGTGTCGGTGCTGCTCGCGCCCATGGGCATGCCGGCGGGAGTACCCAAGGAAGGGAGAAAACACGCATGACGCTGCCGCCTGTCTATCTGCATGCGCTCGGCATGATCAACGCACTCGGCGACGATACCGATTCGATCGCGGCCGCCCTCGCCGCGTCGCAATCGCCCGGCATGGGGCCGATGCCCATGAAGCGCGGCGACGCGTTCGTCGGCCGCGTGCTCGCGCCGCTCGAAATCGCGCCGCCCGCCGCGCTCGAACGCTTCGACTGCCGCAACAACCGCCTGCTGCTCGCCGCGCTCGAATTGATTCGCCCCGAGATCGAAGCGGCGCGCGAACGCTACGGCGCCGGGCGGATCGGCGTCGTGCTCGGCACCAGCACCTCGGGCGTCGGCGCGGCGGAAGCGGCGTTCGCGCATCGCACGAAAGCGGGATCGCTGCCGGACGGCTTCGACTATCGGCAAATGGAGATCGGCACGGCGGCGCCGTTCGCGGCGGCCGCGCTCGCGGTGCGAGGCCCGGCGTTCACGATTTCGACCGCGTGCACGTCGAGCGCCAAGGCGTTCGCCGCGGCGCGCCGCCTGCTGCAACTCAACCTGTGCGACGCGCTCGTCGTGGGCGGCGTAGATACGCTGTGCGAGCTGACCGTGCAAGGCTTCGCATCGCTCGATTCGACCAGCCCGGCCCGCAGCAATCCGATGAGCCGCAATCGCAACGGCATCAACGTCGGCGAGGGCGCCGCCCTGTTCCTGATGACGCGTAACGAAAGCGCCGTGCGTCTGGCCGGCGTGGGCGAATCGAGCGACGCGCATCACATGTCGGCGCCCGACCCGCAAGGCGTCGGCGGCGAAATGGCGCTGCGCGCGGCGCTTGCCGATGCGGGCGTGACGCCGGGCGGCATCGGCTACGTGAACATGCACGCGACCGCCACGCGCAAGAACGACGAAATGGAAGCGCGCCTGATGGCCCGCGTGTTCACGGACGGCGTGCCCGCGAGCGGCACCAAGCCGCTCACCGGCCATTTGCTCGGCGCGGCGGGCGCGACGGAAATCGGCTTCGCGTGGCTCACGCTCGCGCGCGCCGGCGCGCCGCTGCCGCGGCATTGCTGGGACGGCGAAGCGGACGCGGCCTTGCCCGCGCTCGATCTCGTGGAGTCCGAACGCCGCCTTCCGGGCGCGACGGGCACGCGCTACGTGATGAGCAATTCGTTCGCCTTCGGCGGCAGCAACGTCAGCCTGATTCTTGCGGATTGAGGACCATGAACGACACGACCTTTCCTCCCATCGAGGCGATCATCCCGCATCGCGGCACGATGCTGCTGGTGGACGCCGTGACCGCGTGCAGCGACGACACGCTGTCGGCGCGCGCCACCGTCCGCCCCGACGCGTGGTACGCGGATACGAACGGCGCGATGCCCGCGTGGATCGGCATCGAGCTGATGGCGCAGAGCGTGGCGGCGCACGTTTCGCTCGTCGCCATGCGCGCGGGCGGACGCGCGCGTCCCGGCGTGCTGCTCGGCACGCGCAGCTATCAGGCGCACGTGAGCGCGTTCGCGCCCGGTGCGCGACTGAGCATCGGCGTGCGTGAAGTGCTGCGTGGCGAGGAAGGCCACGGCGCGTACGAATGCACCATCGAACATGACGGCGAGCGCTACGCGGACGCCGTCATCAAGGTTTTTCAGCCGCATGATTTTCCGACCTTCATTGAACGGAGCATGAGCGCATGAGCCGTCGAGTACTCGTAACGGGCGCAAGCCGCGGCATCGGCCGCGCCATTGCATATCAACTTGCCGCCGACGGCTTCGCCGTCTCCGTGCATTGCCGCACGGGCCGCACCGAGGCCGAAGCGGTGAGTGCGGGCATCGCCGCGCAGGGCGGTTCGGCGCGCGTCCTCCAGTTCGACGTGCGCGACCGCGCCGCCTGCCGCGCGGCGCTGGAAGCCGACGTTGCCGCACACGGTCCGTATTACGGCGTCGTGTGCAGCGCAGGTGTGACGCGCGATGCCGCGTTTCCCGCGCTGACGGACGAAGACTGGGACGTCGTGATCGAAACGGGCCTCGACGCGTTCTACAACGTCGTCCACCCGCTGACCATGCCGATGGTCCGCGCGAAGCAGGGCGGCCGCATCGTGACGATCGCGTCGGTGTCGGGCGTGATCGGCAATCGCGGGCAGGTGAACTACAGCGCCGCGAAGGCCGGGCTGATCGGCGCGACCAAGGCGCTGGCCGTCGAGCTCGCGTCGCGCAACGTGACGGTGAATTGCGTGGCGCCGGGGCTGATCGAGACGGGCATGCTGGAGAGCGCGCCGGTCGAGCATGCGCTCAAGACGGTGCCGATGAATCGTGTCGGCCAGCCGGGCGAAGTAGCCGCCGTGGTCGGCTTCCTCATGTCCGACGCGGCTTCGTATGTGACGCGTCAGGTGATCGGCGTGAACGGCGGGATGATCTGATGAAACGAGTCGTGGTAACGGGCATGGGCGGCGTCACGGCGCTGGGCGAGCGCTGGAGCGAAGTCGACGCCGCGTTGAAGGCCGGCCGTAACGCGGTGCGTCGCATGGACGAATGGGACTTCTTCGAGGCGCTGCACACGCGTCTCGCGTGCCCGCTGCCCGCGTTCGTGCAGCCGGTCGCCTGGCCGCGCAAGAAGACGCGCTCGATGGGCACGGTCTCCATGTACGCCGTGCGCGCGAGCGAACTCGCGCTCGCGGATGCGGGCCTCGCCGGCGACACGTCGATCAGCGACGGGCGCATGGGCGTGGCGTACGGTTCGTCGTCCGGCTCGGTCGAGCCGATCCGCGCGTTCGGCACGATGCTCAGCACCGGCTCGATGAGCAACGTCACGTCGAACAGCTACGTGCAGATGATGCCGCATACGACGGCTGTCAACGTCAGCCTGTTCTGGGATCTGAAGGGACGCGTGATTCCCGCATCGTCGGCGTGCGCGTCGGGCAGCCAGGCGATCGGCTTCGCGTTCGAGGCCATCGCCACGGGCAGGCAGACGATGATGCTCGCGGGCGGCGCGGAAGAGCTGTCGGGCCCGGCAGTCGCCGTGTTCGACACGCTTTACGCGACGAGCACGCGCAACGACGAGCCGAAGCTCACGCCGCGCCCGTTCGATGCGAAGCGCGACGGCCTCGTGGTCGGCGAAGGCGCGGCCACGCTCGTGCTCGAGGAGTACGAACACGCGAAGGCGCGCGGCGCGACGATTCACGCGGAGATCGTGGGCTTCGGCTGCAACTCGGACGGCGCGCACATCACCCAGCCGACCGCGAGCACCATGGCGCGCGCGATGCAGCTCGCGCTGGACGACGCGGGGCTCGCCCCGGAGGCGATTGCCTATCTGAACGCGCACGGCACGTCCACGGATCGCGGCGATATCGCGGAAAGTCACGCGAGCGCGCAGATCTTCGGCGAGCGCATGCCGATCAGCTCGCTCAAGAGCTATGTCGGGCACACGCTCGGCGCGTGCGGTGCGATCGAAGCGTGGTGGACCATCGAGATGATGAAGCGCAACTGGTACGCGCCGACGCTCAATCTGACCGAAGTCGATCCCGCCTGCGCGCCGCTCGACTACATCCGTGGCGAAGCGCGCGCGATCGACGCCGAATACGTGATGAGCAACAACTTCGCGTTCGGCGGCATCAATACGTCGCTGATCTTCCGGCGCGTTAGATGAGGGCCACGCGGGTCATGCAGCGCGTCGTCGTGACGGGCATGGGTATCGTCTCGTGTCTCGGCAATTCGCTCGATGCGGTGAGCCGCGCGCTGCGCGACGGCCGCAGCGGCGTGACGCGCGTCGACGCGTGGCGCGAGCGCGGTTTCCATTCGCAGGTCGCGGCGGTGGCGTCGGTCGCGGACGAAGCGCCGTTCGATCGCAAGCAGGAGCGCTTCATGGGCGACACCGCGCGCTTCGCGTGCCACGCGGCCAGGAAAGCGATCGACGATGCGCAGCTCGACCAGACCACGCTGCGCTCGCCCCGGACGGGCGCGGTGATCGGCTCGGGCGTCGGGGCGATGGCGGAGTACGACGTCGCGCTCGGCGTGGCGCAAACGCATGGCGTCGACCGGACGCCGCCGTACACGGTGCCGCGCGCGATGAGCAGCACGGCGTCGGCGAATGTCGTGCAGGCCTTCGGCATCGAAGGGGTCGCGTATTCGCCTTCGTCGGCCTGCACGACATCGGCGCTCGCGATCGGGCAGGCGATGCAGCTCATCCAGACCGGACGGCAACAAGTCGTGCTCGCGGGTGGCAGCGAGGCGCTGCACGACAACATGACGCTGATGTTCGATGCGATGCACGTCTTGTCGCGCGGCTTCAACGACACGCCGCAGCACGCCTCGCGCCCCTACGACATCGCGCGCGACGGCTTCGTGATCGGCTCCGGCGCGGGCGTGCTGGTGCTGGAATCGCTCGCGCACGCGCGGGCTCGCGGCGCACGCATCCACGCGGAACTGACGGGCTTCGGCGAATGTACCGACGGCGGCGGCATGGTGAGCCCGCGCAGCCATGGCATCGCGCGCGCGTTGCGCATGGCGCTCGACGAAGCCTGCGAGTTGCCCGAATACATCAACACGCAAGCGCCGTCCACGCCGCTCGGCGATGTCGAAGAGGTGCGCGCGTTGCGCGATGTGTTCGGCGCGCGCGTGCCGCCGTTCTCGTCGACCAAGGGCATCACGGGGCATTCGATCGGCGCATGCGGCGCGCACGAAGCGATCTACACGCTGCTGATGATGCGCGACGGTTTCATCGCGGGAACCGGGCGCATCGAGTCGCCGGATTCGTTCGTACACAACATGCCGCTCGTGCGGACATCGCGTGAAGCACGCATCGATCGCGCGATGTCGGTGTCGTTCGGTTTCGGCGGAAGCTGCGCCGGCCTGATGTTCGGAAAGGTTTGACCGTTGCCCGTCGGCGTTGTTACGGGCGTGATTTCATCAACCAGGAACGTGATCCAGAAATGAAAAACAAGATCGTTTTGGCGCTGGCGGCGGGCATCGTGATCTCGCAGACCGGATGTACGACGCAGGTTCGCTCGCTGCCCATGCCCGCTGAAGTGCAGGCGCAAAACAAGCAGGGCGTGCCGCTGTATTTCAGCGATCAGCCGCATGCCAATGTGAAGCAGTTGATTGAAACCAAGGAAGTGCGGGCGCGCGTCGCGCGCGAAATGAGCGGCCAGGAAGCGACTTGCAACATCGCGCTCGCCAAGGCGCTTCAAGAGTTGCGAGATTATGCGGGCCAACGTCACGCGAACGCGGTCGTCAACGTGACGACGCGCTTCCAGCGCAACGAAAAATCGTCGTCGACGGAGTTCATGTGCGGTTCGAGCAACAACGGTTCGACGCTCGCCGTGCGCGGCGATGTCGTAGTGCTCGAGACGCAATGAGGATCAAAAACATGAAGCTGCAGATGATCTGCGCGGGAATGGCCGCGTGTCTGCTCTCGTCGCACGCGTTCGCGCGCGATTCGATCGAGCGCTATTCCATCGACGCCGCGCTGAAGAGCGAAAGCGGCGTGATCGATTCTGATGTCGGGCTCTATTTCGCGGGACAGCAGCATCCCGGCGTCGCGAAGTCGTTTGGCGTGTTCGCGACCAGCAAGAAGACCAACGCGTTCGGCAAGACCGATGAAGCCGCGTGCCAGCACGTGCTTCTCTCGGCGATGCGCGAGTTGCAGGCGCGCGTGCGCAAGGAAGGCGGCAACGCGGTCATCAACATCAAGAGCAACTACCGCAATGTCGAGCAAGAGAGCGCGACGGAGTTCACCTGCGGCGCGGGAGCGGTGATCGCGGGTGTCGCGCTGAAGGGAGAAGTGGTGACGCTGAAGAAGTAAGCCAGGACGCGAGGCGCGGCGTGCTCTTTTGCGCACGCCGCGCCTGGCGCTCAGAGGCTCTTGACGGCCGCGACGTTGACGAGCGTTTCGCGCCGCTTGCCGGGCTTCGGCGCATGGAGGCCGATGCGCTCCAGGAGTCCGAAATCCTTCGCACGGCTCCACCACAAGTAGGGCAGCGACACGTTGCGAGGCGCGAAGCTGAATCCGCCATTGCGGATCATGTCGAGATAGCCGTCCGCGCTCTTTTGCACATGCATCGGATGGCGGAACAGAAGGCGGATGACCCACGACTTGATATAGGCATCCGTCGATTCGGCGAACAGCAGCACGCCGCCGGGCTTGAGCACACGACGGAATTCGGCGAGCGCGCGCTCCTGCTCGACGAGATGATGGAAGGTCTGGTGACAGAAAACGACATCGGCGCTCGCATCGCCGAGCGGCAGACTGGCGCAGTCGCCGTGCAGCACTTCGATGCGTGTGGCGGCGGTGTCTGGATCGCTCGCGCAGGCCCGCGCGGCGTTTTCAGCGAGCGCAAGCGAAGGCTTGTGAAAGTCGATGCCGACGATGCGTTGCGGCGCAAACGCTTTCGTCAGCAGGCGAAACGAGATGCCCTGCCCGCAGCCGACATCGACGATCGTGGGATGCGCGGGCAGCGGCCCGTCGATCAGTCTCTTGAGGTCGTTGATGGCGACGCGCAGCACATGATGTTCCCAAGTGTGCGTGCGCAGGAACCAGACGCCGAATGCCGTTTCCGAAACGAACGGCACACTGGATGATTCGGTGTTCTGCACAGTTGAATCCGGTAGAGTTTTTTTGAAGTTGAATCTTTGATTTTTTGATGGCTCGATTGTAATCGCTGATACCTCGCGTTACGCCTCATTCGCTCGGTGATTCGCAGACGGCCTCATGAGAAATAGCAATGAATAAGGAATGTTCAATGAATGTTTGCGTCGATGTCGCCATTGTCGGAGCCGGCCCTTCCGGCGCGGTCGCCGCAGCGCTGTTGCGCAAGGCGGGACGTTCGGTGCTCGTGCTCGAGCGTCAGCATTTTCCGCGCTTTTCGATCGGTGAAAGTCTGTTGCCGCAAAGCATGGCCTATCTCGAAGAAGCGGGCATGTTGCAGGACGTCGTCGAAGCCGGCTTCCAGTACAAGAACGGCGCGCACTTCGTTCATCGCGATCGCGTGTCGGCTTATGACTTTCGCGACAAGCATTCGGACGGCTGGGGCACGACATTCCAGGTCGAACGCGCGGTGTTCGACGATCTGCTGATCCGTCGCGCGGCGAAGCAGGGCGCGGAAGTGCGCTTCGGCCATACCGTGCTCGACATGACGACGGGCGACGCGCCCGCGCTCGAAGTCGCCGACGAAGCGGGCACGCGCTATCGCGTGGATGCGCGCTTCGTGCTCGACGCGAGCGGATTCGGCCGCGTGCTGCCGCGCTTGCTGAACCTCGAAGCACCCACGCGCCTGCCCGCTCGCGCCGCGATCTTCACGCATGTGCGCGACGGCATTGCGCCCGAGGCGCACGATCGCAACAAGATCACGATCGCGGTGCATCCCGAGCATCGCGATGTCTGGTACTGGATGATTCCATTGGCGAACGGGCGTTCGTCCGTCGGATGCGTGGCGCACGCGGAGTTTCTCGACGTGCCGGAAGCGGACCGGGAAGCGAAGCTGCGCTCGCTGATCCAGACCGAACCGACGCTGAATCGCCTGATCGGCGATGCGCCATTCCTGATGCCGGTGCGGCATCTCGGCGGCTATTCGGCGAACGTCGAGCGGCTGCACGGGCCCGGTTACGCGCTGCTCGGCAATGCGGGCGAGTTTCTGGACCCCGTGTTTTCCTCGGGCGTGACGATCGCGCTGCGATCCGCGCATCTCGCCGTCGAGACGCTGAAGCGTCAGTTGAACGGCGAAGCCGTCGACTGGCAGGCGGGCTATGACCAACCATTGCGCAAGGGCATCGATACGTTTCGCGCATTCGTCGAAAACTGGTACACGGGGAAATTGCAGGACATCATCTTCGCGACCGGGCAGACACCCTCCATTCGCCGCATGATCAGCGCCGTGCTCGCCGGGTACGCCTGGGACGAGACGAATCCTTATGTCGTCGAGCCGGTGCGGCGATTGAACACGCTGCACGAGGTGTGCACGCGGCGTGAGTGAGGTGCAAGTCCCTTCAAAGCGGCATAATTCGCTTCGATTCGTAAAATGCTGCCTCAGAGCCGCATGTTCCGGCGTGAAAGCGTGTTAAATGCGCCCGTCACACGCCCGGATGGGAGATCGATTTGAAGCGAAAGATGCCCGCCCTGAACGCGCTGAGGGCCTTCGAGGTCGCCGGACACACCGGCAGCTTCACGCGCGCCGCCGAAATGCTGCACGTCACGCAAAGCGCGGTGAGCCGGCAGGTGCGTCAGCTCGAAACGCAGCTCGGCGAGCCGCTGCTGTTGCGCCGGCATCATCATCTGGAGCTTTCGGCAACCGGGCGGCTGCTGCTTCAGGCGCTCAAGATGTCGTTCGACCGCATCGAGCTGACGGTGCGCAGCATCCAGGAAAAGACTCATCTGAAGCGCCTGCGCATCAACGCGCCGCCCACGTTTTCCAGCCGCTGGCTGATGCCGCGCCTCCAGTCGCTGCGCTCGGCCGCGCCCGAACTCGAAGTGACGCTGACCACGAGTCGCAAGGACGATCTCGTCGAATCGGGCGCGCTCGACTGCGCGATCCGCTTCGGCAACGGCGAGTGGGACAGCCTCGACAATCAGTTGCTGATGAACGAGCGCCATATCGCCGTGTGCTCGCCGGCGCTCATCGGGGATCGCGATACGGCGGACATCGATCTCAACGAGTTCACGCTGCTGCACGTGCTCGCGGCGAGCGACCAGCGCTATCTCACCTGGCAGCACTGGCTCAAGGCGGCCGATATCGCACACGTCGATACGCGCGGCGGCTATGAGTTCGACCTGCTCGACCATGCCATTCGCGCGGCAGTGGACGGGCTCGGCGTCACCATCGCGGACCGTCACATGATCGCGCACGAATTGCGGCAGGGCACGCTCGTGCCGATCGTCGATGTCGAAGTGGACGGGCATCAGTCGTACTGGCTCGTCACGCGCACCGGCCAGGACGATGCGCCCCAGGTCGCGCTGTTTCGCGAATGGCTGCGCGCGGAAATCGACAAGCAGGCGCGCGGGCGAAGCAGCAAGCGCGCGCGGGCATAAGCGGGGGAAATCATCGTGCGGCGCTTGCCATCCTTGACCGCGTTGCGCTTTTTCGAGGAAAGCGCGCGCCATATGAGTTTCAACAAATCCGCCGCCGCGCTGTGCGTGACGCCGGGGGCGGTCAGCCGCCAGATCCGTTTGCTCGAGGACGCACTCGGCACCAAGCTGTTCGATCGCGATCACAAGGGTATTCGCCTGACGAAGCAGGGCGAGGAATTGCTCGCGTGTCTCTCCGACGCCTTCGATTCGATCGAACGCGTGACGCTCGCGCTGTCCCGGGCGAAACGCAGCGAGCGCAAACGCCTGACCGTTGGCGCGCCGCCGACTTTCGCGACGCGCTGGCTCTCGCCGCGGCTCGGCGCGCTGATCGACGCGGTTCCCGACATCGACCTCTCCGTGCGCACCGACGCCGCCGACGACCGTCAGTGCAGCGTGCGCTTCGGCTACGAGGCGCGGGCGGATCATCGGTCGGAATTGCTGTTCATCGAACGGCACGTGCTGGTCGGCGCGACAAAATTCGCGGGGCAACCGGTCGAGGCGCTGCTCGAACGCCTGCCGACGCTGCACGTCCTGCATAACGACGCGCGCCTCACGCTATGGCCGAACTGGCTGGATGCGGCCGGATTGCCGCGCGCGCTGGCGGAAAACGGCATCGAATTCTCGACGCTCGATCAGGCGATTCACGCCGCGCGCGCGGGTTCGGGCCTGGCGGTCGTGGATCGCAACATGATCGCGGACGAACTGCACGACGGTGCGCTGGTGCAACTGTCGCCGGTGGAATCCACGGGGCCGTATGGCTACTGGCTCGACATCGCGCCTTCGTTCGCGAGCGCGGACAGCGTGCAGGCCTTCGCGGAGTGGCTGCGCGGCGAAGGCGCGAAAGCTACGCAGCCGTGAGCGTGTGGCAGCCACGAAAGGCCGTTTCCGACACGGAGTCGTTCTCATTTTGATCAGCGTTCGCGATTGGGATCGATGTTTCATTTCCATTCCTGAACGTCCGTTCGACTAGAAAAAATGTCGTGTGCGCTACCGCACAAAGGACAAAAGATTAGTCCTACGGCACGATTTCTAATCCACTAATGTCCTCTTGCAGCAGCCTTGCGCTGACCCGTGACGCAGAGGAGATCATGAAAAGAAATTTCCGTGCGATTGTCAGAAATGCCTCCTCCACGCTGTGTCTCTTCGCACTCGCGCCCGCGCTGTCTTATGCGCAAAGTACGCTGAGCGCGCGTTCCTTCGGCGACCTGAGCGATACATCGGATGCGGTCACCGAGAACGGTATTTCCAGCACGGCGGGCGGTCTCGGCTCGAAAGCCGAACGCCAGCAATGTCTCAACGGTCTGAATCCGTCGGGCAACAACGGCGCGGTCAAGCTCAAAGTGCAGATGGGCACGTATCGCATCTACAACCCGTCGACGGATACGTTCGACACCGTCTGGATGCGCTCCTACAACGGCTGCCCCACGGGACCGACGATCAGCGTCAGGCCGAATGCGAAACTCAAGGTGACGCTCGACAACCAGCTCGGCGCCGACAATCCGCCCGCGAGTTGCCCGCCGAATCCGGACCATTCGACGCCGCACTGCTTCAACGATACGAACCTTCATACGCACGGCCTGCATATCTCGCCGTCGGGCGATCAGGACAACGTGCTGGTCACAGTGAAACCGGGCGACAAGCCGCGCGTGTACAACTTCCAGATTCCGGCGAACCATCCGTCGGGCACGTTCTGGTATCACGCGCATCTGCACGGCTCGACCGCGATCAACGTCGCGAGCGGCATGGCGGGCGTGCTGATCGTGCGCGGCTCGCGGCAGGCGCGCGCCGGCGTGGCAGACGGCAGCGCGGATATCGACACGATCCTGCATCGCAAGCAGGCTTCGCAGCCGATGCGCGAGCATGTGATGCTGTTTCAGCAGATCGAGTACGGCTGCTTCGCCAACGCCACGACCGATGTGCCGGATTTCGATCCGGCGACCTATGAATGGACCTGCCCGTCCGGCAGCAGCAAGGGCGAAATTCGCGGCTACACGCACCAGCTCGCGTTTCTCGACCCGAACCCGACCCGCATCCCCCCTCAGCTCAATTCGTCATGGATCTGGTCCGGGCGCTACACGCAGATCAACGGTGTCGTGCAGCCGGTGTTCCCGAGCGCCACGACCTTCATGCCGGCGGGGGAAATCCGGCGTTTTCGCATGGTGCACGGCGGCAATCGCGACACCATCAACGTGAAGTTCGTGCGCGCGAACCTTTCCGCGCTGGGCCTCGCGGATTCGCAAGCGCTGTCGGCGGCGCAGGTCGATGCGGCCACGAACGCGGCCGCGACGAAGCTCGCGGGCAATCACTCGAAGGCATCGCAGGTGGTCGCGCTGAACGCGATCTGCAACGGTGAAATCGTCAAGCAACTGGAGTTCGCGGAAGACGGCATCACCATGCGGACAATGGTCGAAAAGGACGTCAACTCGATGAACCCGGGTTATCGCAGTGACGTGCTCGTGGCGTTTCCGTCGCCGGGGCTGTACTGCATGCTGGACGAAGCCAGCGACTTGTCCTCGACGATCAACTTCCGCGTCGGTTCGATGAAGGGCAAGGACCGGCGGCTGCTCGCGTTCGCGCGCGTGGGCCCGGGCGTGAACATTCCGAACACGACGGTGGGCGACCACTCGAAATACTGGCAGTACATTCGCGATCAGCTCGTCGCCGGGAACACGAATCTGCCGGACCCGGCGAAGTCCGATCTGACGTCGCTCTCATTGCGCGCGTTCGCGCCGACGATTCCCGTCGACGGACCGATCGCGAAAGTGGTGCCCGCCGTATTCGACATCACGTTCCCCGGACCGCAGTTCGTCGTCAACGGCAAGACCTACGACCCGGATCCGACGAAGCCCACCTTTACGGGCACGCTCGGCACCATCGATCAATGGAACGTCTCGGCGGGTGCGCTCGCCACGCATGTGTTCCACATCCACACGAATCCGTTCAGGATCATGGACATCCTGAACGGCGCGAAGGAATCGATCTTCAACGGCTCGGGCGGATGCACCGACGCGGAACTCAGGAGCGGCAACGGCGACACGGAGTACTGCAATCTGCAGGGCGTGGTGCGCGACACGCTGTTCCTCAAGGCGGGCTACACGCTGCAGATGCGCACGATCTATCAGGACTTCACGGGCGACTTCGTGATGCACTGTCATATCCTCGACCACGAGGATCGCGGCATGATGGCGGGCGTGCACATCGATTCGGCGAAGACGGCGTTTCTGCAGAACGTGACCGCGCCGTTCACCGCCATGACGAAGGACGCGACGCGCTGGTTCGCGCGCCTGAGCGGGAAAGACGAGGCGCAACTGGCGCTGGCCGGATCGCTTTGCACCGCGCGGGATTATACGAAGAGGTGAAGGTCGAGCGAATCGGCGGGGCTTGCTCAATGCGCCCCGCCGTGCGCGTGAAGCGCGTCAGGCGCCGCTTGCCTGATTCAACGTCAGATGCTTCGTTTCCGGCGCCCACGCGATCGACACGAGCATGCCGACCAGCAACACGCCGGCAAGCGCGAGCATCGTCATCTGAATGCCGGCCTGCGCGATGCCGACAGGCAGCAGGAACGTCCCCACCGCCGAGCCGAGCCGGCTGCACGCAATCGAGAGCCCGACGCCGCACGCGCGCGCTTCGGTCGGAAAGCACTCGGGCGGAAACACGCCGACGAGATTGGAGAATGCCGACATCGTCAGCGTGAAGAGGCCGAACGCGGCGATCATTGCGATGTTCGCCGATGGCGGCAGCACCGCCAGCGCGAGCAGCGACACGCAGCACACCGCAAACGAGCCGATCAGAAACGAGCGGCGCGACAGCCTGATCGTGAGCCAGATTCCGATGAGCGCGCCCAGCACGAGAAACGCGTTGAGCAGCAGATCGGCGCCCGAGCCTTCGGGTACGCGGATCGCCGTGAGAATGCTCGGCAGGAACGTGTAGATCGCGAAATACGGAATCACGAGACACACGAAGAACGCGCAGTTGAAAAGCGTGCGGCGGATCAGGTCCGGCTTGAACAGGCGCGCGAAACCGCCCTGGCCGGCGAAGTGCTCGCCCGTGTCCGACTCGAGCGTCACGTTCGGGCCGAAGTGCTTGCGCACGATGCGCATCGCTTCATCGACGCGGCCCCGGCCGAGCAGCCAGCGCGGCGACTCCGGCGTGCCCATGCGCAGAATCAGCACGAGGAACGCGGGCACGCCGGCGGAGGCGAGCAGCCAGCGCCACGCATCGGGCGAGGCGTCGGCGTAATGCATGCCGAGCACGTTCGCGATCACATAGCCGATCGTCCAGATCACGCTGAACGAGCCGAGCAGCGTGCCGCGATGCTTGCGCGGCGAGAACTCCGCGAGAATCGCGTGACCGACGGCGAAATCGCCGCCCATGCCGAAGCCGATCAGCACGCGCAGGCCGACCAGCATCGCCGGCGTGGTCGCGTAGAACTGCGCGAACGCGGCTGCCGTGATGATGACGAAACTGAGCAAAAAGATCTTCTGCCGGCCGAGCCTGTCGGAGAGCCAGCCGAACACGAGACTGCCGAGAAAGATTCCGATCAGCGCGGAGGAACCGAGCAGGCCCATCCAGAACGCGTCGAGCGGAATCTGCCGGTTCAGTGACGACAACGCGTAACCGATCGAGCCGATCGCATAACCTTCCGTGAAATGCGCGCCGAACGTGAGACCGGCGATCTTCACGTGGAAGCTGTTGAGCGGCACATCGTCGAGCGCGATGCGCTCATGCGTCGTATGAGCGGGCGCGGCGGCGCCGGGGGCGAGCGCTTGCGGGCTGAAGCTTCGAGTATCCAAAAGTATCTCCTCCACATGCGGGGAGCGGCGCGTCGGACGCCGCATTAAAGCCGCGCACGCAATGGCGCTATCGTTCGTATGTTCGTGCGTGCGCGGCTGAGCGATGAATCAGCGGCCGAGTCCGGCCATCATCATGTACTTGAGCTCCATGTATTCATCGAGCCCGTACTTCGAGCCTTCGCGGCCCAGTCCGGATTGCTTGACGCCGCCGAAGGGCGCGACTTCCGTCGAGATGATTCCTTCGTTGATGCCGACCATGCCGCTCTCCAGCGCCTCCGCGACCCGCCACGCGCGGCCCAGATCGCGCGTGTAGAAGTACGCGGACAGGCCGAAGGGCGTGTCGTTCGACGCGGCGATCACCTCTTCTTCCGTGTCGAAGCGGAAGCACGCGGCGACCGGGCCGAAGGTCTCTTCATCGGCGATCAGCATCGAAGGCGTCGCGTCCGCGAGCACCGTCGGCTGATAGAACGTGCCGCCGAGCGCGTGCGCCTTGCCGCCGGTCAGCACTCTCGCGCCTTTTGCGACGGCATCGGCGACGTGCATTTCGACCTTCTTCAGCGCGGCGTCGTTGATGAGCGGACCCTGATCGAACGCGCCTTCGAGGCCGTTACCCACGCGCAGCTTGTGCACCGCGCGCGTCAATGCCTGCGTGAACGCGTCGTAGACGCCGTCCTGCACGTAGAAGCGATTCACGCACACGCAGGTCTGCCCGGTGTTGCGGAACTTCGAGGCGATCGCGCCCTGCACGGCGGCGTCGATATCGGCGTCGTCGAACACGATGAAGGGCGCGTTGCCGCCGAGTTCGAGCGAGAGCTTCTTGAGCGTATCGGCCGATTGCTTCGCGAGCAGCTTGCCGACACGCGTGGAACCGGTGAACGACAGCTTGCGCACGTCGGGCGACTCGGTCAGCACCGAGCCGATGGCGACCGCATCACCCGAGACGATGTTGAACACGCCCGCCGGAATGCCCGCTTCCTCGGCCAGCACGGCGAGTGCGAGCGCGGAAAGCGGCGTTTCCTCCGATGGCTTGAGCACCATCGTGCAGCCTGCGGCGATCGCCGGGCCGGCCTTGCGCGTGATCATCGCGAGCGGGAAGTTCCACGGCGTGATCGCGGCGACGACGCCCACCGGCTCGCGCGTCACGACGATCTTCGAATCCGGTTTCGGACTCGGGATGATGTCGCCGTAGCTGCGCTTCGCTTCTTCCGCGAACCATTCGAAGAAGCTCGCCGCGTAGCCGACTTCACCGAGCGCCTCGGCGAGCGGCTTGCCCTGCTCGCGCGTCAGCAGTTCGGCGAGCGTGTTGCGATTGGCGAGCATCAGTTCGCCCCAGCGCTTCACACGCGCGCTGCGCTCCTTCGCGGGCAACGCGCGCCAGGCGGGAAACGCGCGCTTCGCGGCATCGATGGCCGATTGCGTTTCCGCGCCGCCGCCGCGCGCGACATTCGCGATCACTTCGCGCGTTGCCGGATTGCTTACTTCGTAGCGCTCGCGGCTCTCGCACCACTTGCCGTCGATATAGTGATTCGTCTGCAAAAGCTCTTTCATGCCGCGCGCTCCAGTTGTTCGAAGACACCTTGCGCCGCACGTCCCTCGCGCGCGATGCGCCGTCCCGCGGTGTAGTCGTTGATGAGGTCGCAGGGCGTGTAGTTGCGTTCGAGCTCGTGCATCTCTTCATCGGTCAGTTTCGTTTCGAGTGCGGCGAGCGCGCTGTCGAACTGCGCGGCGGAATCCGCGCCGACCAGCATCGAAGCGATGCCCGGACGCGAAAGCACCCACGCCTGCGCGATCTGAGCCGCTGAAACACCGCGCCGCGCCGCGACACGCGCCACCGAAGCCGCGATCTCGCGCGATGCGTTATCGCCGTACATTTGCGCGGTGAAGAAGTCGGTCTGATTGCGCGTGGACTTCGCGTCGCACGTGAGCAGGCCGCGTGCGAGCGGGCTGAACACGGAAACGCCCACGCCCTGATCCATGCAGTACGGAATCATCTCGCGCTCTTCCTCGCGATACGCGAGGTTCAACTGCAACTGCATGTTGATCGGCTTGTGCCAGCCGTGACGCTCGCAGGCCTGCATGATCTTGGCGAACTGCCACGTGTACATGGTCGAGACGCCGATATAGCGCGCCTTGCCCGAGCGCACGATGTCGTCGAGCGCGTTCATGGTTTCCTCGACAGGCGTGTTCACGTCGAAGAAATGCAGCATGTAGACGTCGACGTAATCCATGCCCAGACGCTTCAGGGAACCGTCGATGCCGTCCATGATGTGCTTGCGGGAATGGCCGCCCGCGTTCGGGTGACTCGCCATGTCGTAGCCGACCTTGGTCGTGACGACGACTTCATCGCGCTTGACGAGCCGCTTCAGAATGCGGCCGACGACTTCCTCGCCCACGCCGGTCGAATAGAAATCCGCCAGATCGATGAAGTTCACGCCCGCGTCGAGCGCGTGCTTCACGATCGGCTCGCTTTGCGCTTCGTCGAAAATCCACGGTTTCCATTGCGGCGTGCCCATGTTCATCGTGCCCAGGCACAGACGCGAAACCTTCAGGCCGGACTGGCCGAGACGTACGTATTCCATCGACTGAACTCCTTAGCGCGACTTCGGCGTATAGAACGGATTCGAGACTTCGCGCGCCGCCTTGAACACGGCCTCCTTGCGCGGCAGACCTTCCATCGCGGCGATGATCGCGTTCTTGCACGCGCGATAGTTGTTCTCGAATACAGCGTCGAGATCGTCGGTGTTCGGATTGACCCAGTTCGCGGACACGACGACCCAGTCGTTTTCCGCTTCGGGCGGCAGCGTGCCGTTTTCGAGCGATTCGGCCACCGCCTTCGCGATGCCAGCCTGCGACGCGCCCCAGGTGGCGTTGCCGTGGAAGTCGCTGCCGATCTGCGCCTTGTTGACGTAGAGCGTGAGCGGTTTGGTCGGCACGCCCGGCTGCGCGATGACGACGAAAGGCGCGTGCCCCGCCGACGGCGTCGCGAGCGCGGTGGCGAACGCCTGTCCGGCCGGGCCGTTGCGCGGGCCGACCAGCACGTTGATATGGGCGAGATTGACGCCGGGGCCTTCGAAGCCTTCGCCGATGAAGAGGTTCTTTTCCATTGACTCGTTCCTATGCGCTAGTTGTGTCCATTCACGCCACCGTCGCGGTGGATGTGGGGCATTCTGCGGCGGACGTCGCGCGAGGAGGAATCGAGGATTTTTGAGGGTGGCGTTGAAGAAAGCTCAACTCGGGGTTGACCCGTAGGCGGGACATTGACGCGAATGCGGTGTGGCTTTCAGTTTCCTAAGCGTCTCATAAGGTTCGATTCCGACAATGACGGTTTCTCCCTGAATGCGGAGCGTTTCGCAACGCCGCGCTCCCCACACGCGCATGTCCGTCACCGACCTGAGCCCAATGCATCCCGCAGGCGACGCACCCTGGCAGCACTTCGATCTCGCCAAGGCCCGCGTGCAGATTCACGAACCGCCCGCGCCCGGCGAAGTCTGCCTGTGGCTCGTGCCGAGCGAATTCCGCTTCGCGTCGGCGTCGAATATCGGCAACTGGCTGAACGCAGCCGAGCGCAAGCGCGCGCGGCTGCATCCGAACTCCGCGCTGGGCCGGCGCTTCAGCGTCGCGCGCGCCACCTTGCGTCTCGTGCTTTCGCACATGTTCAAGTGCGAGCCGCACGAAGTCGGCGTCGACGACGAGCCCGGAGAGCGCATCGTCGTCACGCATCCGCATGACGCGGGCACGCTCACGGTCGATGTCGCCTGGTCGGGCATCTGGATCGTGGTGGCGGTGGCATCGGCGAGAATAGGGCTTGGCCTGACGGTCGAGCCGGCCGGTCCACACGACGAGACCGCCCGCCGCGTGCTGTGGGCCGAGGCGGCGCGCACCGGCAAGACGCGCGCCGAACGCGCCGAAGCACGCGACGGCGACCGTCCGGCCGACTGGCGCGGCCTCACGCTGCCGATGCCCGGCGGCATCTGCGGCGTGCTCGCCGTCGACCGGCCGGTCACGCGCGTGCTGGCATTCGGCTGGGAACGGCCGCTCGAAGCAGAGGCGCGCGCGGTCGCATCCTGAGCCCGCGCGAGCGCCGGGCAAGACTGGACTGGAGAACCATCGAATCATGGATTGGACCGCGCTCGCGCAACGCCACGCGGTGGCGCTCATCGCCATCGTGCTTTTCGCCGTGCCCGTGCTCGCGGCCTGCGTCTACGCCTGGGCCGCGCGCCAACGGCGCATGTCGGCATCGAACGGCCTTATCGCCGCGCTCGTGCCGGCGGCGTTCGGCGCCGCCGTGTTCGTCGCGATCGCGATGCGCATCGCGCGCGGCACGGCGTTCTCGTCGGCGGATCAATTGCTGCTCGATGCTGTGCGCGACGGCACGCCCGCCGTGGCCGCGCAAGGCCTCGCCGCGATCACGCATCTCGGCGATCCGTGGTTTCTCATCGTGCTGTGCGTGTTCGTGTGCGCGGCGCTGCTGCTCGCGCGCCGCTTCGGCCTGGCCTTGCATTTCGCGGCCGTCACGGGTGCGGGCGGGCTGCTCAATCAGGCGCTCAAGGCAATGATGCGCCGCGAACGCCCGACCGGATCGACCGTGCCGATTCCCGAGAGCTTCTCGTTTCCGAGCGGCCACACCTTCGGGTCGATCGTCTGCTACGGCATGTGCGCGTATGTGCTGCTGCGCCTCGCGCCGACCCGGCGCGATCCGTTCATCGTCGCGCTGGCGTGCTTCATCGTGCTGACGATCGGCGCGAGCCGCGTCGTTATCGGTGTGCATTTTCCCGGCGACGTGGTCGGCGGATTCGCCTCGGGCGGCGCGTGGCTCGCGGCGGGCATCGGCGTGGCGGAGTGGATGCGGCGTCGCGCAGGAGCGGTTTCGGAATAGGTCGATTGTCAGGAGCGTCGCGCGCCGATAGTTTTTGACCTTTTTCGAGCGCTGAAGCGATGTTCAAATCGAAAGTCTATGGCCTGGTCGGCCTTGCCTGCGTGCTGGCCGGATTGAGCGCCTGCGCGGCCTTTATTCCCGAGCCGGATCCGACCGAGTTCATGAGCCGCGTCAAAGTTGGCATGACGCGGGCTGATGTCGAGGACAGACTCGGACCGCCCGATGGCAACTGGGGGCCATGGCACTCGCTCTGCACCGAATACGGCTTCGGCAAGCATGGCGCGGATCGCTACTCCGTCTACTACAACAACCAGACCCGCGTCGTATATACGGAACACGCGGCGTGCAACGTGACGCGTGCCAAGGAAGTCGGACTGCGCTGAGCGCCCGAAAAGCAAAAAACCCCACGCAGGCGTGGGGTTCTTCGTTGATCAGACCGCGCAGCCGTATCAGTTCGCCGTCGGCCGCCATTTGAGCAGACGATGTTCGACCGCCGTGAGCAGATAGTCCGCCGCGAGCGCGACCACCGCGAGCACGATCATCGCCGCGAACACGCCGCTCGCGTTGAACGCGCCTTGCGCGGTGGAGATCAGCAGGCCGATGCCCTGCTTCGAACCGAGAAACTCGCCGACCACCGCGCCGACCAGCGCGAAGCCGAAGCTCACGTGCAGGCTCGCGAGAATCCACGACAGCGCCGACGGAATCACCACCGAAGTCGTCACCTGACGGCGCGACGCGCCGAGAATCTGCGCATTCGCGATCATGTAACGGTCCGCCTCGCGCACGCCCTGGAATGCATTGGCGAACACGACGAAGAACACCATCACCACGGCCAGCGCGACCTTCGAGGCCATGCCGAGGCCCAGCGCGATCACGAACACCGAGCCCAGCACGACGCGCGGAATCGAGTTGGCGATCTTGATGTAGAGGCTGAACACATCCGACAGCAGCTTGTTGCGGCCGAGCACGATGCCGCAGACCACCCCGCCCACGGAACCGATCAGAAAGCCGAGGATCGTCTCTTCGAGCGTCACCCAGACTTGCGTGAGCAGCGGCCCTTGCGAGGTGCCTTCGATGAACCATTCGACGATCTGATCGAAGATCGCGGTCGGCATCGAGAAGAAGAACGGATCGATCCAGTGCAGCCGCGCCGCCAGTTCCCAGCCGCCGAGCACGAACACGAGCACCGCGATGCGCAGTCCGATCACGAGCGCGTGACGCTGCCTGATGCGCTTTTGCGCTTCACGTTCGACGCGGGCGAGCGTGCCGGGATCGATGCCCGAGGGCATCGCTTGTTGAGGTGTTGACATGTCTTGTTCCTTGAAGGCAGGTTCAACCGATCTGGACTTCTTCGCGCAGGTCGCGCCAGATGTCGCGCGAAATTTCGATGAAGTGCGGGTGATAGCGAATTTCCGACGTGATGCGCGGACGCGGCAGGTCGATCTCGTAGACCTTCTTGAGCGTCGCCGGACGCGCCGTCAGCACGAACACGCGGTCCGCGAGCGCGATCGCCTCCTCCAGATCGTGCGTGACGAACACCACCGAACCCGCATTCGCCGACCACAGTTGCAGCAGCTCGTCCTGCATCAGCGTGCGCGTCTGCATGTCGAGCGCCGAGAAGGGCTCGTCCATCAGCAGGATTTCAGGCTTGTTGATGAAGGTCTGCGCGAGCGCGACGCGCTTTCTCATGCCGCCCGACAACTGATGCGGATAGTGCTTGCCGAACTTTTCCAGTCCGACGCGGCGCAGCCATTCGTTGGCTTCGTCGTAGGCGGCGGACTTCGAGCGGCCGCGATACATGGGACCCGCCGCGACGTTGTCCAGCACCGAGCGCCACGGGAACACGGCGTCGGCCTGAAACACGAAGCCGATGCGCGGATCGATGCCGTCGACCGGCTGGCCCATCACGCGCACTTCGCCGGTCGTCGGCTTGAGCAGGCCCGTGATCATGCTGAGCGTGGTGGACTTGCCGCACCCCGTCGGGCCGACCACCGCGACGAATTCACCCTTGGCCACCGACATGCTGAAGTCGCGCAGCGCGACCGTCGCCTTGCCGTCCGGCGAGATGAAGCGGCACGAGACGTTGCGCAATTCGATTGCAGGCGTGCCTTTGCTGGTTGGAGTCATTGCGTGAGTCTCACTTGGATGCGGTCGCCGTGCCCGCCAGGTATTCGTTCGAATACGTGCGCGCCAGATCGATATGCTTGCCCTTCACCGAAGGATTGAACGCGGAGAGCACCTTCAGCACGGTCTCGGGACCGTCGGCGGGCATCTTGCCGTCCTTCGTGAACATCGGCAGCGAAGCCTTCAGCGCGGCCACGTACAGGTCCTTGTTCTTCGCGTAATAGTCCTTCGGCATCTTCTCGGTGATCTCCTCGGCGCTGTGCGTCGCGATGAAGTTCAGCGTCTTCGCGAACGCGCGCGAGAGCTTCGCGGCATCGGCCTTGTGCGATTCGGCCCAAGCGCGCTGCACGTAGAAGCTCGATGCCGGATACGTGCCGCCGAGCGCGGCGCGCGTGCCTTCGAGGGTGCGCATGTCGACCAGCACCTTCGCGTCGCCGGTCTTGAGCAGTTGCGAGACGGTCGGCTCGGTGGTCATGCCCGCGTCGATGCGTTCCTGCTTGATCGCCGCAATGAAGCTGTTGTCCGCGCCCACCGGCAGCAGCGTGTACTCCTTCGAGGAGACGCCCGCGCGCTGCGCGAGGTACTGCGTGAGAAAGCTCGTCGATGAACCGAGGCCCGTCACGCCGAGCGTCTTGCCCTTGGCGTCGGCCATGCTCTTGAACTTGTCGGCGGCCTTGGTCGAGACCATTTCGACTTCGCCCGGCACCTGCCCGAAGATCACCAGCGCCTGAACTTCCTTGCCCTTGCTCTGCAGGTCGATAGTGTGATCGTAGAAACCGACCACGCCCTGCACCGCGCCCGCGAGCAGTTCGTTTTCGGCATCGACGCCGGCGGGCTGCGAGAGGACCTCGACATCGAGACCTTCATCCTTGAAGTAGCCGAGCTGCTCGGTCAGCTTCGCGGGCAGGTAGATGATCTTGGCGGCGCCGCCGACCATGATGGAAATCTTTTCGGCATGAGCCGTGACCGAAGTCGCGGCGAGCGCGAAAGCAATACCGGACACAGCGGCGATCTGGCGCAGAGTACGCATCGGGAGTCTCCTTGATGAGGGCCGTTGACGGTGAAGGCCCGTTTATTCGAATGTGTGCGGCGATTATAGAAAGGCGAAACCTTCTGCCAGCTTTCTGGACCGATGGCAAACCATGGGTGTTAACCCGATGCGACGCGCGCCGCGCCGACGCCCTACAATCGCGCCACCATGAAGCTGCTTCTCATCGAAGACAACCCGACGCTGTCGCTCTGGCTCGCGAAGATGCTGGAGCAGGAGGCGTTCGCGCTGGAAACCGTGCAGGATGGCGAGTCCGCCGATCATCTCTTGCGCACGAATCAATACGATGTCGTGCTGCTGGACCTGAACCTGCCGCGCCTGTCAGGCAAGAACGTGCTGCGCCGCATGCGTCAGCGCGGCGACGCCACGCCGGTGATGATCCTCACGGCGAGCGGGTCCATCGACGAAAAAGTGGAGCTGCTCGGCGCCGGCGCGGACGATTACCTGGTGAAGCCTTTCGAAGTGCGCGAACTGGTCGCGCGCGTGAAGGTGATGATCCGGCGGCGCACGTCATCGACGGCGAACGAGGTGTCGTGCGGCGATCTCGTGTTCGATATCGACACCCGCCAGTTCACGCTGAAGGGCGCGCCGCTCAACGTGACGCCGCGCGAGCGCAGCGTGCTCGAAGCGTTGACCTTGCGCATGGGCAAGACCGTTTCGAAGGCGGCGCTGCTCGATGCGATCTTCACGCACGAGGATCAGCCCAGCGAAGACGCGCTCGAAATCTACGTGTCGCGGCTGCGCAAGAAGCTCGACGGCAGTTCGGCCGCGATCGTCACCTTGCGCGGACTCGGCTATCTGCTGCGCAAGAAGGACGATGACCAATAGCCTGCGCGTTCGCCTGTTGTGGTGGCTGCTCGTGCCGCTCGCGATCTACGTGTTCGTGACGGGCAAGGCCGCATACGACAACGCGCGGCATACGGCCGATCTGGTGCAGGAGAACATCCTGCTTGCTTCCGCCCGGATGATCGCGGGCGAAGTGGAGTGGTCGGACGGGCGCCTGCTGGTCGATGTGCCGCCTGCCGCGCTCGAAGTGTTCGCGTCGCCTTACGGCGATCAGGTGTTCTACAACGTGAGCGTCGACGACGGCCGCCTGCTCGCCGGCGTACCCGATTTCCCGACGCGTCAGACACCGGGCCACGACGCGCCCAATTACTACGACGCCGATCTCCACGGCAACGCGATACGCGCGGTCGGCTTCGTGCGCCAGATGTACGACAACGGCGCGATCCGCCGCGTGCTGGTATCGGTCGGCAAGACTCAGGCTTCGCGCGATGCGATGCTCCGCGAGATCTGGCGTCCACAGCTCGTGCGCATGATCGAGATGGTGCTGCTCGCGGTGGCGCTCGCGTGCATCGGTCTGACGTTCGAATTGCGGCCGCTGCTGAAGGTGAAGGAAGAAGTGATGGACCGCGATCCGATGCAGCTCGAACCGTTGCGCGTCGAGCGCCTGCATACGGAGTTGCGGCCGATCGTCGAGGCGATCAATCAGTGCATCGCGCGGCTCGGGCTTCAGGTAGCGGCGCAGCGACGCTTCATCGCGGATGCGGCGCATCAGCTGCGCACGCCGCTCACGCTGCTGGAGACGCAATTGCAGTTCGCGCGGCAGCATCGCGACATGGAGCCGACGCTTTCCGAAGCGCTGGCCGCGATGCAGCGAAGCAATCGTTCGATGGTCGGTCTCACCAACAAGCTCTTGCTGCTCGCCCAGGCCGAAGCGGCCGATTACACGCAGCTCGCGAAGCAGAAGGTCGATCTGGCGGCGATCGCGCAGGACGTCATCGAGGATCTGGCGATGTTCGCGCAGAAGCGCGATATCGATCTCGGCGCGGAACTGGTCGAATCGGCGACGATCATCGGGCACGAAGGGCTGCTGTCCGCGCTGGTCCACAACATCACCGAGAACGCGATCCGGTATACGCAGCCGGGCGGACACGTGACCGTGGCCGTCACGCGCGATGCGCAGCGCGTCACGCTCACCGTCACCGACGACGGCCCCGGCATTCCCGCCGAAGCGCGCAGCCGCGTGTTCGAGCCGTTCTATCGCGCGTCGGCGGATACCGAAGGAACCGGGCTCGGGCTCGCCATCGCGAAGGAAATCGTGCACGCGCATCGGGGAGAGATTGCGCTCGGGACGAGGGAGCAACCGGCGCGCGGGCTGGTGGTCGCGGTGGGGTTTGCGGCGCTGTAACGTGACCCAGCTCGTTTTGTTGTTGATGGGCAGTTAAACGTGCGGCCCACCGAAAAATGAAAGCGATGTGAAATATTAAGTAATGGATATTGAAATTTAATGGCGTTTTGAAAATATACTTCTTCGGGAATGCGTGCGAGGGCGGATGGCGTCGTCAAAAAGGAGAAGAAGATGAAAAGACTCAGAGGCTTGGTATTGGTGCTTTTATCAGGATTGCTGATAAGTGGATGCGGAGGCGGTGACAGCGGTGGCGGCGCCCCGAGTTCGACAGTGAAGAGCGCGGTCGAGGAATCGAGCGCAATGGACAAGACCACGATCAAGGGATATGCGCTGTCTACCGTGATCTGGAAGCAGGTTCCCATCGGTGTTTGCTGGGACATGAGCAACACTGACTTCGCGCTGTATTCGAACGAGCGCAACTGGAGTCGACAGGCGGTGCAGGACAGTTGGGAAGAAAACTCCGGCGTCGAGTTCACTGGCTGGCAGCAGTGCACCAATGATCCCAACTACTACGGCATTCGAATTACCGTTGAGGATGTTGTCGGCTCGGGCCCGCACACGATGGGCCTGGGCACGATGTTGAACAACAAGGTGGGGGGCATGGCCCTCAATTTTACGTTCAAGAACTGGAGCCCGGACTGTCAGCGGAATAAGGAATACTGCATTCGCAATGTCGCGGCGCATGAATTCGGCCATGCGCTGGGGTTCGCGCATGAGCAGAATCGGGTCGATACGCCATCTTCATGCAAGGAGCCTGCACAAGGCACCAGTGGCGACACGATGATCGGCGCGTGGGATCTCGCTTCGATCATGAACTACTGCAATCCGGAGTGGAACGGCAACGGCAAGCTGAGCGCTACGGATACTGCGATGGCGCAGAAGTTCTACGGGCTGCGCAAAGTCAACGGAACCGTCTACGCGTTGTCGAGCGGCGTCGCTCCGATCAAGGTTACTGCCTACGATATCGCTACTCGCGCCGCGAAAGCTTCGATGGATCTCAAGCCATTGTTTTCGACTGAGCGTGTCGAGCACTTGTTCGCGAGCGTCGATGGGCGACGCGTGCACGTGGACGTGTCGGAGAAGGCCGGGCCGCACCATGTCTTGACCATTGACACCGCGACCAACTCGGTTTTGAGCACCACTGATTTGATGCGGGCGACCACCTATCCCTATTCGGTTCAACCGGCGCTGGATGGAAGGCTGATCTACCAGACCGCAAGTAACACGATCGGAATTTTCGATACCGACTCCGGGCAGATGACGAAGAAGATCGTTTTGCCAGCCAAATACGATCTGATCAAACTTGCGACAACAAAAGGTGACTCAGGCGGCGTCTACGTTCTGACGAACACCGGATACGCGGCAACCGACAATCAGGAGATCATCCGGGTCGATCCTGCCACCGGCGCCATCACGCGAACCTATACGCTGGGCTTGCGTCCGAACAGCCGAATTGCGCAACTTGCCGTCACCTCCGACGCGAAGAGGGCCTATTTCTTCAACTTCACGTCGACGACGGCGGGCAATATGTCGGAGCTGGATTTGACGACCGGCAACATACGCGCGCTGACGGATCTTTCCGAGCAGAAGCCAACTTTCCTGGCCGCAGTCACCGACCAGCAAATCCTCTACGCCGACGACAACTATACGAGCGCGAATCCGATCATTCTCTATGACGCAGTCGGCCGGAAGAAGACGATTCCGTTGGCGACGGCGATCTTGCTGGAGCAGGTGCAGTACGAGCCGAAAACCGGATCGATTTTCCACGCTCGAGGCACGAGTGACTCTGTGAAGCAGTTGCAGCCTCAGACGGACGGAACATATAAGAACATCGACCTCGACATGAGGACTTCCGGCACGCAGGGCGGTGTGGCTCCATTCGTGTTCGTCCCGCGCTGAGCACGATTTGAGGAGGCGGAGTTCGATAACAAACTCCGCCGCGGGCGGCGCCTCCGATGTCTGCTCTTCGGAAGGCCGCTGCCTGCGCCCGGACCGTGTTCTTCGAATGACGAGCGGGTCCGAGCGCCGTAGTGGTCAGAAAAAGTTTTGGCCGAAGCAAGGGATGACCGTGGTAGCCACGGAGTCGCTGCTTTCGGGCGAGCCCTCGCTGAAGGCCGTGATCCTCGCTTCAGAGTTGGAGGATGTGCAATAGACGTCGGCCGTCTTCAGAAACGTATTGGAAATCGTTGCGTTCGTGCCGGCCCAGTTGTACCGCTCGATCGTTGAGCCAGTTCTTTCCCCGGCCACGGAGCACGCCATGATCGGCGTGCCGCTGGGCGCGTCTCGACCGGTCGGATTGCAGGTGAGCGAGACGGAGTTCGCAGACCGCGGAGACTTCGCTAGTGCAGGCGGGACGAGAGATACAAATGTACCGATCGCAAGCGCCACGATGGCAATGCCTTTCCTGTTCATTTTATTTCCTCTGGAGTTCGAATCAATCGTGTCGTCCCGTAAGGGACCGATCAATCCTAGGCTTACGGCGTCGAAAGTAGAACCGCGAATTGTCTGAATTCCGGCGTGTCGCCATGGGGAACATCTGTCATGCGTTGATCCGAAGCACGCCACGAACAAGATCGTCCGTTCGCCAATTTTGGATCCAAAATCCTTGATTCAATTTTAAAATGAGCGCACAATCGACCCACTCTGGACCCACGCCACCGAGGGAGCCACCATGCCCGATCGTGCCCAGGCCGTTGCGAATCCCTATGCCACGGCAGAAAGCCCGCGCATCTCGTCCCAGTCCAGCCGCGCCGTCACGGCCGCCGTGGTCGGCAATATTCTCGAATGGTTCGATTTCGGCACTTACGCGTTTCTCGCGACCGTCATCGCCAAAGTGATGTTCCCCGCCGGCGACGACTTCGCCGCCATGCTGGGCACCTTCGGCGCGTTCGGCCTTGGTTTCGCGGCGCGCCCGCTCGGCGCGATCATCTTCGGCTGGCTCGGCGACACGAAAGGCCGCAAGTGGACGCTCACTTTCGTGATGCCGCTGATGGCCGCCGCCACGCTGTTCATGGCGCTGCTGCCCACTTACGCGTCCATCGGCATATGGGCGCCGATCCTGCTCGTCGCCGCGCGCATGCTGCAGGGCATTTCCGTGGGCGGCGAGCTGGGCAACGCGGTCGCGTTTCTCGTCGAATGGGCGCCGCAGAACAGGCGCGGCTTCTACGGCAGCTTCCAGCAGTGCAGCACGCTCGGCGGCATGCTGCTCGGCTCGGGCGCCGCCGCGCTGATGACGACGCTGCTCTCCCCGCAAGCGATGCTCGACTGGGGCTGGCGCGTGCCGTTCATCATCGGCGCGGTGGTGATCGGACCGATCGGCTGGATCATCCGCAAGCGCAGCGAAGAGACGCCCGTCTATCAGAGCGCATCCGACCAGACGCCGAAGGCGAAAGGCCGCGCGCCCGCGCTGCTCGGCCTGCAAGCGTGCGGTCTCGTGATCGTCTGGACGGTTTCCCTGTACGTGCTGCTCAACTATCTGCCGTCGTTCACGACGAAGTACGTCGGCGTCAGTCCATCCACGGCGCTGTGGCTCAACACGGCGGGCCTGATCGTGATGACGGCATCGATTCCGTTCTGGGGCGCGGCCTCCGACCGCTTCGGCCGCAAGCCGATCTACGCCATCGGCTGCGTCGCGTTTCTGGTGCTGCCGTATCCGATCTTCCATCTGATGCTCGCGTATAAATCCGCGGCCATCGTCGGCGCGGTGCAGGTTCTGGGCGGCGTGATCATCGGCATCTTCTCGGGCGTCGGTCCCGCCGTACTCTCCGAGCTTTTCCCGACGAAAATCCGCACGACGTGGATGTCGATCGGCTACGGCATTGCCAATGCGGTGTTCGGCGGTTTCGCGCCGATGATCTCCATCGCGCTGATCAAGACCACGGGCTCGCCGCTTTCGCCCGCGTACTTCGTGATGCTCGCCGCGCTGCTTTCGACCCTCACCGTCATGACGATCCGCGAAACCGCTCACGATCCGCTGCAATGAACGAAGAAATGAATGATGTCGTGGTGATCGGCGCGGGCATCGTCGGACTCGCATGCGCGTGGGCCACGCTGCGCGATGGCGCACGCGTGACGATCGTCGATCGCGACTTCGAAGGCGACCGCGCGTCGCACGGTAACGCGGGCGGCATCGCGGTGACCGAGAGCACGCCGATTGCCGTGCACGGCATGTTCACGAAGGCCGCGAAATGGCTGATGGACCCGCTCGGACCGCTCGCGCTCGACTGGAAACATGTGCCGAAGGCGCTGCCGTGGTTCATGGCGTTTCGCCGCGCGACCGAGCCGTCGCGCTATCAGGCGATCTCGCACGCGCTCGCGCTTTTGAACAACCGCGTCTACGACGACATCCTGCCGATGTTCGACGACATCGGCGCGGCGTCGATGCATTATCGCCAGGGCGCGCTCACCGTCTACGAAACCGACGAAGCCTTCGCCGCCGACCAGGCCGAATGGTCCTTCAAGCGCGAACTCGGCGTGCGCTGGCGCGCGCTGAACGCGGCGCAAGTGCGCGAATGCGAACCGGCGCTTGCGCCCGTGTTCAGGCATGGCGTGTTTCTCGATGACTGGTCGCACATCGGCGATCCGCGCCGCATCGTCGAGTTGCTGCGCGAGCGCGTGCGTGCGCTGGGCGCGCGCTTCGTGACGGGCGTCGCGCGCGCGATCGAAGCGCCCGATACGGTTTCGCTCGATGACGGCACGCATCTGAAAGGACGACGCATCGTCGTCTCGGCGGGCGCGTGGTCGGCGGCGCTGGCGAAAAGCATCGGCGATAACGTATTGCTCGAAAGCGAGCGCGGCTATAACGCGACCTTGCCGCGCCACGGCGTCAGCATGACGCGCGAGGTGATCTTCGCGGAGCGCAAGTTCGTCGCGACGCCGCTCGATGTGGGCTTGCGCATCGGCGGCGCGGCGGAGTTCGCGGGCATCGAGGCGCCGCCGAACTACCGCCGCAGCGACGCGTTGCTCGCGCTCGGCAAGCGCTTCATTCCCGGCATCGACGATAGCGGCGCGAAGAAGTGGATGGGCCATCGTCCCGCGACGCCCGACTCGTTGCCGGTGATCGGCGCGTCGCCGCGCCTGCCCTCGGTGGTCTATGCGTTCGGTCACGGGCATCTCGGCCTGACGCAATCGGCGACCACGGCGGCGCTCGTCGCCGATGTGCTCGCGGGCCGCACGCCGCGTGTGCCGCTCGCCCCGTATTCCATCGCAAGATTCGACCACTGACATTCATTGGAGAGACGACATGCAAGTGAACTGGAAAGGCGTGTTCCCCGCCGTCACGACGAAGCTCAAGCAAGACGGCTCACTCGATCGCGACGCCATCGTGAGCGGCCTGAACCGGCTGATCGAGAACGGCGTCGGCGGCATCGTGATGATGGGCATGGTCGGCGAGAACGCGCAGCTCACGGCCGAGGAAAAGCGCACGGTGCTCAAGATCGCCGTAGAGACGGTGAAGGGCCGCGTGCCGGTCATCTCGGGTCTCGCGGAGCTGAACACGGCCAACGCGACGCAGTTCGCGAAGGACGCGGAAGCCATCGGCGTGCAAGGGCTGATGGTGTTTCCGGGTTTGACCTATCGCTCGGACGATCGCGAGACGGTCGAATACTATCGGTCGATTGCGCGCTCGACGAAGCTCGCGCTGATGCTCTACAACAATCCGCGCGGCTATGGCGTGGACCTGCGTCCCGATCTGCTCGCGCAACTCGCCGATGAACCGAACATCGTCGCGATCAAGGAAGAGACCTACGACACGACGCGCGTCACCGATCTCTTCGCGCGTTTTGGCGAGCGCTTCGTCGTGTTGTGCGGTGTCGACGATCTGATCGTGGAATCGGTCGCGCTCGGCGTGACGGGCTGGGTCTCGGGCATGGCGAACGCGATGCCGAAGGAATCCGTCGACTTGCTGAACCACGCGGTGAACGGCGAGTACGACAAGGCGCGCGCGCTTTATCGCGCGCTGATCGACCTGTTCCATCTCGACACGCACGTGAAGCTCGTGCAGTACATCAAGCTCGCGGAGAACATCACGGCGGGTTATCCGGAATACGTGAAGGCGCCGCGCCTGATGCTCGAAGGCGAGGAGCGGCAGCGCACCATCGAGATCGTCGAAAAGGCCATTGCCAACGTGAAGGCGCTCGCGCGATGAAGTCCACGTTCTTCTGCATCGACGGCCACACGTGCGGCAATCCGGTGCGCGTCGTCGCGGGCGGCGCGCCGCCGCTGCAAGGCGCGAACATGATCGAGCGCCGCGCCCATTTTCAGCGCGAGTTCGACTGGATTCGCACCGCGCTGATGTTCGAGCCGCGCGGACACGAAGTCATGTCCGGCAGCATTCTTTATCCGCCGACGCGCGCCGACTGCGATCTCGCGATTCTCTTCATCGAAGTGAGCGGCTGCCTGCCGATGTGCGGGCACGGCACCATCGGCACGGTGACGACGGCCATCGAAAACGGCCTCGTGCGACCGCGCGAGCCGGGCGTGCTGCGGCTCGATACGCCGGCGGGTCTCGTCGTCGCGCGCTATCGGATGAACGGCGAGCACGTGGATTCGGTGCAACTCGTCAACGTGCCTTCGTTCCTGCATTCGCGCGACTTGTCCGTCGATGTCGATGGCATCGGCGAGATTCGTTTCGATGTCGCCTATGGCGGCAACTTCTATGCGATCGTCGAGCCACAGCGAAACTATGAAGACCTGCGGGCGCTTACGCCTTCCGACATTCAGCGACTGAGCCCGGTGCTGCGCGCGAAGGCGAACGAGAAGTACAGCTTCGTGCATCCGGAAAACGAAGCGATACGCGGTCTGAGCCACGTGATGTGGACCGGCGATCCGACCGTGGAAGGGGCGAGCGCGCGCAATGCGGTGTTTTACGGCGACCGCGCCATCGACCGCTCGCCGTGCGGCACGGGCACGTCGGCGCGCATGGCGCAGCGCGTCGCGAAAGGGCAGTTGAAGATCGGCGAGCGCTTCGTGCATGAGAGCATCATCGGCACCTTGTTCGAAGGCGTGCCGCTGGAAGCGGCGCGCGTCGGCGAGTTCGCTGCGATCGTGCCCGCCATCGAAGGCTGGGCGCGCGTGACGGGCCACAACACGATCTTCGTCGACGACCGCGATCCGCTCGCGCACGGATTCCTGCTGAAGTAACGGGAGATTTGAAGCCATGCTGATTCTGAAAAACGCCCGCGTGCTGGATGTCGATCACGAACGCGACGACGGCCGCTATTCGATCGTGATCGATGGCAATACGATTCGCGAAGTCACGCGCGAGCCGGTCGATGCCGGCGGCGCACAAGTCATCGACGTGGGCGGCAAAACGGTGATGCCCGGCATGGTCGACTGCCATGTGCATGTGATCGCGTCCGTCGCGCATCTCGGCAACAACAGCCGTCTGCCGAACACGTTCGCGGTGCTGCGCGCCGTGCCGATTCTCGCGGGCATGCTCAATCGCGGTTTCACCACCGTGCGCGATGCAGGCGGCGCGGACTATGCGCTCTCGCGCGCTGTCGAGGAAGGCGTGATCGCCGGGCCGCGCCTGTTCGTCGCGGGCAAGGCGTTGTCGCAGACCGGCGGTCATGGAGATTTCCGCGAGCGCTTCGATAACTCCGATCCCGACCCGTGCGGTTGCAATCGCAACATGGGCGCGATCGGGCGCGTGGTCGACGGCGTCGATGAAATGCGCAAGGCCGTGCGCGAGGAAATGCGCGCGGGCGCGAATCACATCAAGATCATGGCGTCGGGCGGCGTGGCGTCGCCGACCGATCCGATCGGCAACCTGCAATTCTCAGTCGATGAAGTGAAGGCCGCCGTCGAGGAAGCGGAGTCGCATCAGACGTATGTGATGGCGCACGCGTACACGGCGAAGGCGATCGCGCGCGTCGTGAAGCTCGGCGTGCGCACCATCGAGCACGGCAATCTGATCGATGAAGAAGCCGCGAGCATCATGGCGGAACACGGCGCGTATGCGGTGCCGACGCTCGTCACGTATGACGCGATGTCGAAAGTGGGCGCGCAAATGGGGCTCGCGCGGGACACGCTCGACAAGAACGAATCGGTGCGCAAACGCGGCCTCGAAGCACTCGCCATGCTGCACAAGCGCGGCGTGAAAATCGCGCTAGGCAGCGATCTGCTCGGCGACATGCATCAGTATCAAAGCGACGAGCTGTCGATCCGCGCGGATATCGTCGGTGCGTTCGAGGCGATTCGCCAGGCGACTGCGATCGGCGCCGAAGTCGTGAACATGAAGGGCAAACTGGGTGTTGTCGCGGCGGGCGCGCTCGCGGATTTGCTGGTCGTGGACGGTGATCCGCTGAAGGATATTCGCGTGCTGACGGGACAGGGCGAACGCATCGTTGGCGTGATGAAAAACGGAGTGTGGGTGCGCGAGACGCTGGGCTAGCGCGTGCTACGATGCCGCAAATTAATCCATAAGAAAGCGTAGAACGACATGCCTCCGGTCGCCCTCAAAACCCGCCGTGCCGATGACGCTCCAGTCGCGAGCGAATCGACTCACAAGATCGTGCGCACGACCACGGTCGAGCTCGTCACGACGGCGATCCGGCAGCGCATTCTTTCGGGCGATCTCGCGCCCGGCGAAGTGTTGCGGCAGGAAGCGCTCGCCGACGAACTCGGTGTGAGCCGCGTGCCGATCCGCGAGGCGATCACGCGCCTGACCGGCGAGGGCCTGTTGACGAAGGTGCCGCACAAGGGCGCGTATGTCGCGGAGCTTTCCATCGAGGAAGTGCAGGAGACGTTCGAGATTCGCCTGCGTCTGGAGCCCTGGCTGTTTTCGCAGGCGATTCCGCATATCACCGATGCCGAAATCGCGAAGGCCGCGAAGCTGGTCGAAGAAATGGATCAGACTGAATCCGGCATGTGGGGGCAACTGAACTGGCGCCTTCACGAAACGCTCTATCTGCCCGCGCGGCGCGACATCACCTTGCAGATGCTGCGCGTGCTGCACGATCGCAGCGACCGCTACTTCCGCTTTCAGGTCGTGCAGGTGCCGATCCGCGAGCAATCCCACGACGAGCACATGAGTCTGATCGACGCATGCCGAAAGCGCGACGCGAAGCTCGGCGCGAAGCTGCTCGAACATCACGTGAAGACCGCCGCGCAGCAGATCATCGCGGTGGTCGAAACGATCATGGCGCGATGACGCGCACGCTCGCGGGGCGCGTGGCGTCGCGCGCATCGATTTCGATGTGATCGTTCGCCGCGGCGATCTGCGCGAACGCGGATTCATCGACCATCACGACCGGCACGTTCGACGCGTACAGTTCGTTCGCGACGATCGCACCGATCGAGAGAATCAAATCACGCTCGGTAAGCACGATGCCGGATGGTCCCGTGCCGTTGCGCAACGCTTCGGCCAACACGCTGCTGCTCGAACTCGATCCGCGCGCACGCGGCATCACCAGGATGCGCGATGCGAGCGACTGGCCATGACCGGCATGCGTCGCATCGACGATCACGCCGCGCTGCGCGTCGTAGCCGCCCCAGAGGCTGAGCGGCGGCAGCGCGATTCCCTTGGCGCGCGCGTGTCCCGGCACGAGTGCGACGGCTTCAAACGTTTTCATCGATGCACACCTTTCCTTCGAATGCCGAACGCACGCATTCGCGCATGCTGCCGAACGCGACCGTCACGCCGATATTCGCGGGCGCGTAATGCGCCCACTTGCCCGAGTTGGTCATGACGAGCCCGCTCATCTGCTTCATGACCGGCGTGATGTACGTGCATGTATCGACGACGATCTGCACGCCGCGCGCAGCGAGCTTCTGCGCGATGCCTTCCTCTTCGAGTTGCCAGAGCACGAAGCGGCTCGTGTTCACGTAAAAATCGCAGCGCGGCGCGCCATCATGCTGCTCGAAGAGCGCGGCAAGCGCGCGGAATTCATCGACGGAAAAATGCGGCGTGCCGAGACTCACGGCGGCGAGCGCGTCGCCCGGTTTCGCGTGGCTCCAGCGACGGCGTATCGCGACGAGATCGGCGGCGCTCACCTTCAGCGTGCGTTCGGGCGCGCGCCCTTGCAACGCGGCGTCGAGGGTCGGCGCTTCGGGCGTGATGCCGACGGCATGAAAAAGCGCCACCGAGCCGCTCGATGCCGCCGCCGCGCCGAGCGCCTTCAGTTCGTCCTCGGTGGTGTCGTCCGGCAGACCCGTGATGGCGGCGACCGTCGCGCCGACCTCGCCGCCGAGCAGAAAGCCGAGCGCGGCGAAGTCGGCATCGCGATGCGTCGATACGCGCAAGTCCGGCGCTTCGATCACGACGCGCGCGGCGCGATGCGCCGTTACATGCAGGCCCGCGTTCGGCACGCGGCCGGTGATGGCGGCGGCGAGATCGAGGAAATCGCCGTAACGGCTCGTGCGCGCGCCGAGCACGGAGTTGGCGAACACGATGGCGTTCGATTCCGCCCACGCGATCTGATCGCCCAGCTTCGGCCGATGCTTCAACTGATAAGGCGCGCACGTGAAGCTCGCCTCGCAGCCGAGTTCGAGATGCGCCTGCATGAGCCGCTTGCCCGCGCTCGCGATGTGCGCGTCGCCGTGAAACAGTTCGGGATGGATGAGATCGAGCGAGCCGACATTGAGCGTGGTCGGCACGGCGACGCGCGCGCCGCTCGCGACGAAGCGCTCGACGAAATCGAGGCTCGCGGCGCCGTGATAGAGACAGCCGTCGATATGCGCCGACGAAACATCGATAAGCGTGTCGGCGTGCATGACATGCGCCGTCGCCGCGACGATGCGCATGGCGAGCGCGAGCCCGTCGCCGAGATCGCCGTTGAGCATCGCGGTGTCGCGTGGGGAGAGTGTGAGCATCCGGTCCGGTATCGAGCGATGAGGAACGTCAGCGCAGGATAACGGATCGGCGCACGAGGCTCAAATCAATATCGCGCGTAGACGATCCCCAGGATCGTCGCTTCGTCGTCGAAGACTTCGAGCGTGTCGGTCAGCGCCGTCACCGGTCCGGCGTGGTTCACGAAGAGCGCATACGCGAGCCGCCGCCCGCTCTTCGCGTCCATGTAGCCGGCCATGTTCATCGCGATCATCTGGCCGCCGGAGACGGTCGCGCCGCTCTTCACCGCGATGTGCTCCTTGCCCGGCACGTTCTTGCCGATCGCCGCGAGCGAGCCGTCGACGCCCAGGATCGACAGCGCGTTGCGATACACCGGATAGATCGGCATGCGGCTCATCACGCTCAGGAGCGTTGCGGTCGTGCGGGCTGTCGCGCGGCTGTCGGGCGAGCCGCTGCCGTTGGTCGGAAAATCGAAGCCCGCGGCATCGAGGCCGAGCACGCCGGTCAGATACTGGCGTTCCGTGCCGAGCGCGGCGTCCACGGTTTGCGCGCCTTTCGTCAGACCCTGATACATCAGGCTCAGATTGGCGCCCGTGTTCAGGCTGACCTTGAGGATCAGCTTCGCGATCTCGGAGTAGGGCAGGGACGTGAAGCTCGCCACCTGCGTCGCGCTCGAATAGCTTTGCGTCGATGGCAGTCTGCTCGCGTCGTTCGGCTGCACCGCGGGCGCCGCGACGGTGACGCCCGCGCGCGTCAACGCGTCGATGAACGCTGTGCGGGCGAACGACGGCGGGTCTTCCACTCGCAGATTGCTCACATAGAGGTCGTTACCGACGAGCGGCGAGGTGTAGCCGAGCGGAATCGTCGCGGGCGTGGACAAACTCGCCGCGCCGGAGATCGTGCCCTTGCAGCCGGGCGAGGCGAGACAGCTCAGCGCCCCTTCATCGAGCGTGTCGCCCGATGTGACGATATCCGCCGTGGCGTTGGCGGCGCTCGTGAGCGTGACGCCCTGCATCGTCATCGCGCTGGTGCGTGGCCGCCAGTCGAGCCGGCCCGGTTGTCCGGCCGCGCCGCCGGGCGCGAGCGTCACGTCGATCACGTTCTCGTTGATGAGAATCGGCGAGATCAGCACATTGCCGTTCGGCACGCGGAAGGCATCGAAGAGCCTGGCGTCGACGATCACGTCGCCGCTCACCGACGTGATGCCCGCCGCCTTCACCTGCTGCGCGAGCTGGTTCACGGCGGTCAGCGGATCTTCGGGCGTGAGGATGGCGCCATCGAATGCGCGCGCCTCGTTGTGATCGAAGTCGGTGAAGTCGATCGTGCCATCGGCCTTCTGGCGTCCGCCGAAGGTCAGGTCGCCGGACGCCTTCAGGATCAGGTCGCCGGTGAGCTTGCCGGATGAATCGATCGCGCCGTTGCGGTACACAGGCGTCTCGAAGCGATGATCCGCGCCGATCGCATTGAGGGCGGTTCCCACCGAATAGAGCTTGCGCACGGAGCCCGTGAACGAGAGCACGTCCGGCTGCAGGGCGTAGAGCGTCTCGCCGGTGGTGGCGTCCATCACGACCATCGACCATTGGGACTTCGCGCTCGCGTAGCGCGGCTTGTTCATGACCTGCTGGATCGAATCGTCCGACGAGCCGCCACCGCAGCTCGCGGCGAGAAGGCTGGACACAAGCAACATCGGTACAGCCAGTTTTCTCGCGCGCATGGCGGATTCTTGTTGGTCGTTATGGGAGTGTGTTCAGAATAGGATGCGGTCTGGTGGAATTCAAAGCGATCGATCGACGAGGCGCGGCCGTCTCGCGCTCGATCAATCCGATGCCGCCGTCGCATCGGCCTTTCGCACGACCCGGCTCACGACTCGCATCGCACCTTCGCGTGCCTTCTTCACGAACTGTTTGCTCATGTAGCCGGTTTGTCCCCACGCCGTCGCGATCACCATGAGCGACGACGTCGCGTATTTCTCGCCCGCGCTCCACGAGGTTTTGTAGCGTTGTTCGCCCGAGCCGAAATCGAAATCGAGCCGATGCTCGAACGCCCATTTCACGCATTCGTCGACGAGGATCGTGCCGGGCGACAGCTTTTTTTGGTCGAGGTCGTAGGTGTTCGCCACGAGATAGGCGGTGTCGCTGGCGATTGCCACGATGTTCGCCGCGACAGGCTGACCGTTCAAAGTCAGCACGAACAGCCGGAACATGCCCGGCGTCGACTGGCGGCGGGCGAGCAGCGCGCTCCAGAGCTTCGGGCTTGCATCGGAGAACGTCCACTCGCTGGGCGTGGCCTTGTCTCCCGCCCATTTGCGCTTTTGCACGACGAACCATTCGATGAGCGGCAGCATGCGCTCGTCGGCCGGATCGATGACCTGAATCGCGTACTTGCCCTGTTTCGCCATACGCCGTTTCAGATACTCCGGCGCGTTTCGTTCGCGCGCCGGACGGGAGCGGCAATACGCGTCCCAGTCATGCACGTCGCGCAGCGCGGAGAAGGGTGTGTATTCCGCGATTGCACGCGCCGTCACGCCGTTGTGCGACAGGCACGCGTGCAGCAGCGATGTCTGTCGAAGGTGCCACAGCTCGAAGACATCGGCGCGGGTCGTGGCGATTGCATTGCGCCACGCCGCCTCGACGATCGCGGCGGCATCGCGTTCAGGCGCGACGAGGATGTCGCTCGGTGACTGGTTGAGCGGCGCGAGCGGCTCCGCGAACTTCCAGCAACTCCGATAAGACGCGAGCAGCGGCCACACGACGACCAGTCTTCCATCGCGCCGCCCGACGATGCAGTGAAGCTTGCGCCGTGTATCGACATGCTCCGCCATGAGGCTGCCGTGACAATACTCGAATGACTGAAAGTACTCGCCGTTCGCGCGCTCGAAGAGCTCGTCCCATTCGGCCTGCAGCGCGCGAAACTTCCCCGTGTCGCGACAGGTTTCGAAAGTTATCGGACTGCCCGCGAAGAGCGCGTCGCTTTTTCTCGGAATCCAGTTCATTTCCAGGAACCTGCAAGCTGGATGACGCCGGTCGACGTCATCGCGTTATCGAATTGCCTTTGTTGTTCTAATCATGTGACGGTGGCCGTGGTCTCGCCAGCGCGTTCAGTGTCGCGTCGTGCGGTGCGGCCGGACTATGCGTTGCGGCACATTGCTTCGTCCGCCTCGGGCTTCCACCTATGGGTCACCTCGTCGCGGGCGCACGGTCGTGCGGGTATCGGCTTGCGAGCAATGTGTCACGGCGCGCGCACACTATGTCTTGCCGCATTTGCCAGGCGCCGCGCCGGGCCTTGAATCGACGACGATGGCATCGTCCTTGCATGTGCTCGTCCCTTTGGTCTTTCGAACCCTCGTCTACATTCTTAAGGAGAGCAAGCATGAGCCTGGATCTGACGTTCCGCGCGGGAGAAGCAACCGTTCTGGCCGCGCCCGGCCAGGCCACCGACGCGATGCCGGAAATTCTGATCGGCCGCGTCGACGGACCGGTCGGTCACGCATTCGCGAACATGATGGCGCAGTCGAAAGGACATACCGCGATGTTCGCGATTCGCGCGTGCAATCAGCTCGTGCGCCCGGCGACGATGATCGTCCCGAAGGTGACGCTCAAGGACATGGCGAATATCGACCTGTTCGGCGGCGTGGTGCAGTCGGCGACGGCGGATGCCGTGGTGGATTGCCTGATCGAAGGCATCCTGCCGAAGGATCAGGCGAACGAGTTGTGCATAATCAGTCTGGTGTGGATCGATCCGCGCTGCGCGACCGACACGACCCTCGACAAGAAGGACATGTACCGCACGAATTACGAAGCGACCAAGCTCGCCATTCAGCGCGCGATGAACAACGAGCCGAGCGTGGAGGAACTGATCGCCAATCGTCACAAGATCAAGCACGACATGGACGACTGGAGCTGATCCGTCATGACGACGATCGTCCGCGAGTGCGTGCTCGACACGTCCGCCGCCGATGCCTGGGCCGTGCTGCGCGATCCGCTCGGCGCGGGGCGCGCGTTCGCGGGCGTGCTCGTCGATGTGCGGCTCGATGGCGATGTGCGCCATGTCACTTTCGCGGGCGGCAACCTCGTGCAGGAGCGCATCGTCGCGATAGACGATGCGCGGATGCGGATCGCTTATACGGTCGTGGGCGGGCGCTTCTCGCATCATCATGCGTCGATGCAAGTCGTGCCCGCCGCCGATGACCGGTGCCGCTTCGTGTGGATCAGCGACTTCCTGCCGGACGAGCTGCGCTCTTTCGCGGAGCCGCTCGTCGACGCCGGGTGCGCGGCGATAGTGCGGAATCTTCGTCGGTAGGCACGGCGCGCGTTTTGCGCAGCGCCGCGGCGGGCGGCGCGAGATCCGCCGCCTTCAAGGTGAAATTGACGTGCACGGTGTCATACGGGAACACGATGGCGCCGTGCTCGTCGTGTTCCAGCAGGCCCGCTTCGAGAAGCGCGTGGACGTCGCGATGCACGCCCTTGATGTCACGCCCGATACGCCGCGACAGTTCGCGGATGGACATGGGGCCCGCGCCAGTCATCGCGCGAATGATTTGCCAGCGCGGCGTGGTGAAAGTTCTGAAAAGCAGTTCGGGCGTGGCGTAGGAGAAGAAGTGGCCCTGGAATTTGCCGCTCTCGACGGCCGTGAGCGCGCGATTCATGACCTCGTCCAGCGACGACACCACGATCCTGGCAGTCTTGTTCATGTTGACCTCCATCTTTTCCAAATTTCCATGTCCGATCTGAAATCGGCCAGCAACTGTTTCAGCGACGAAAATGCATACGATGACTCACGGTTGACGGAGTGCCGATGGTCGCCTTTACCACGCTCGTTGTCGTATCGCAGCACGCATTCGCCGTCGACGACATAGGCAAGCCTGTACTTGTAGCAATGCCTGCTTCCCGGCACGGGTATGGGGACTTCCCAGATATTCAGGTCTACTAGCGATCCGGGCGACAGTTCATCACGCTCACCGAGGATGAGCCTTGCTTTTGTGTTGGACATTCTGACAACGCCTGTGGGTGTTGTCAAATGCTCCAACATGCGCGGCTCCTTCGCCATTTGCCGGACGGACGACTTGACTTCGCGGCGCTTCGGTCATCGCAACGGCGCGTCACGGGACGCACGTGCACTTCGTCTGCCAAGCGCGCGAGACGCTGCTAGACTGAAAAAAGCTGGCCGTCGCGCCCGGAGCGCGCAGTGCGCAGGTCCGTCGGACCTGATCGCCGGTTCCGCCGGAAGGAGCTTTCGTGACGAATCGAAGTCAGATTCATCGTCCGTCTGGCCAGCGGCGCGGCGCGTGGCATCGTGCAGCGCAGCAAGCGCAATCGGTGTGAGAACCTCTTCGCCTTATAGCTGTCATCTATCGACGGCATTGCAAAAATCGCTTTTTATTGATGGTCGCTCTCACGTATTTTTTAAGATGCGGAAGGCTGGCTCGGACGGGTGCGCTCGTCGGGATGCACGCCGCGAATGCCCTCATCGGACCGGGCTGGAGATGAAGCCCGAAGTCATGTAGTAGAACAACTAGTGGGTACGTCCTCGCAAGGAGATAGCGCATGTCAAATGAATCGAAGTGTCCGTTCACTCATGCCGCTGGCACCGGCACGAAGAACAGCGACTGGTGGCCGAGGCAGCTACGGGTGGACCTGCTGAACCAGCACTCCGGCAGATCGAATCCGCTGGGCACCGGCTTCGACTACGCCGAAGCATTCAAGAGCCTCGATCTGGCCGCGGTCAAGAAAGACCTCGCGGCGCTCATGACCGATTCGCAGGATTGGTGGCCCGCCGACTTCGGCCACTATGGGCCGCTGTTCATCCGCATGTCGTGGCACAGCGCGGGCACGTACCGGATCGGCGACGGACGGGGAGGCGGCGGACGCGGCCAGCAACGTTTCGCGCCGCTCAATAGCTGGCCGGACAATGTCAGTCTCGACAAGGCCCGTCGTCTGCTCTGGCCCGTCAAGCAGAAATACGGGCAGAAGCTGTCGTGGGGCGATCTCATCATTCTGGCCGGGAATGTTGCGCTGGAAACGATGGGCTTCAAGACCTTCGGCTTCGCAGGCGGCCGCGAGGACACGTGGGAGCCGGATCAGGACGTCTACTGGGGCAACGAAAAAACCTGGCTGGGCGGGGATGTCCGCTACGGCAAGGGCGCGGCCGGCAACGACGACGATCAGGGCGTGATCACCGCCGATGAAGAGAAACACGGCGAGGAAGTCAGCCGGACGGACAACGGCCGCAATCTGGAGAATCCGCTGGGCGCGGTGCAGATGGGCCTGATCTACGTCAATCCGGAAGGCCCGGACGGCAACCCCGATCCGCTCGCGGCGGCGCATGACATCCGCGAGACTTTCGCGCGCATGGCGATGAACGACGAGGAAACCGTCGCGCTGATCGCGGGTGGACACACCTTCGGCAAGACGCACGGCGCGGGTCCGGCCGACAACGTCGGCCCCGAACCCGAATCCGCCGATCTCGAGAACATGGGCCTCGGCTGGAAGAACGGCTTCGGCAGCGGCAAGGGCGCGGACACGATCACGAGCGGTCTGGAAGTCACGTGGTCCTCGACGCCGACGAAGTGGGGCCAGGGCTTCTGGGAAAACCTCTTCGGCTACGAGTGGGAGCTGACGAAGAGCCCGGCGGGCGCGAATCAGTGGGTCGCGAAGGATTCGGGCGAAACGATTCCGCACGCGCACGACGCATCGAAGAAGATCAAGCCGACGATGCTGACCACCGACCTTTCGTTGCGCTTCGATCCGGAATACGCGAAGATTTCGAAGCGCTTCTGGGAGAACCCCGACCAGTTCGCCGACGCCTTCGCCCGCGCGTGGTTCAAGCTGACCCACCGCGACATGGGGCCGAAGGCGCGCTATCTCGGACCGGAAGTGCCGCAGGAAGAACTTCTGTGGCAGGACCCGATTCCGGAGGTCGATCATCCGCTGGTCGGCGAGCAGGATGTCGCGGCGCTGAAGCAAAAGGTGCTGGCCTCGGGCCTGTCGATCTCGGAACTGGTGTCGACCGCGTGGGCGTCGGCATCGACCTTCCGTGGATCGGACAAGCGCGGCGGCGCCAACGGTGCGCGCGTGCGTCTCGCTCCGCAGAAGGACTGGGAAGCCAATCAGCCCGAGCAGCTGGCCAAGGTGCTCAAGACGCTGGAAGGCATCCAGGGCGAGTTCAACGGCGCGCAATCCGGCGGCAAGAAGATTTCCATGGCCGACCTGATCGTGCTCGCGGGCGGCGCGGCAATCGAGAAGGCGGCGGAAAAGGGCGGCCAGAAGGTCACGGTGCCTTTCACGCCGGGTCGCATGGACGCGACGCAGGATAAAACCGATGTGCAGTCGGTCTCGGCGCTCGAGCCGGTCGCCGACGGCTTCCGCAACTTCATCAAACCGCGCGTCGGCATTCCTCCCGAGGCGCTGCTGATCGACCGGGCGCAACTTCTGACGCTGACCGCACCGGAAATGACGGCGCTCGTCGGCGGGCTGCGCGCGCTGCACGTCTCCGGCGCGAAGAACGCTCACGGTGTGTTTACCGACCGGCCGGAAACGCTGACGAACGACTTCTTCGTCAATCTTCTCGACATGAACACGGAGTGGCAGCCGCTGTCCTCGCGCCGTGACGAGTTCGAGGGACGCGACCGCAAGACGGGGCAGCGGAAGTGGGTCGGCAGCCGCGTCGATCTGGTGTTCGGCTCGCATTCGGTGCTGCGCGCGCTGGCCGAAGTCTATGCGAGCGCCGATGCGCAGGAGAAGTTCGTCAAGGACTTCGTCGCGGCCTGGGCCAAGGTGATGGATCTGGACCGCTTCGACTTGAAGAAGTAAGCGTCGATCGAAGTACTGCGGTCTGAAGCGCGATGCGGCTCCGGTTCTTTCGGAGCCGCATTTTTTTTGGTTATTCGCGGCGAGCGCGCGCTGGTCTGCAAGCGCCTGAATCGCTTGCTCGCTTGCCCAGGCGACATGTGGCGTGAGAATGAGTGCCGGGTGGTCCAGGATTTCGCGCAGCGGATTGTCATCCTGTAGCGGCTCGCGGGTCACCACATCGAATCCCGCGCCAGAGATCGCGTGGCTCTTGATGGCGCGAACCAGTGCTGCCTCATTGACCAGTCCGCGGCGCGCCGTGTTGATGAGAAGAGGGCGCTGCTTCATGCGATGCGTTCTTCGCGCCATGCAGGATCCCGTCGCCTACGGAATCTGATCGAGATTCCGCTTTGCCTCCAGCAATTGAATCAGCAATTTATCGCGCTGCCGAAGCATTTCCGGGAAATCGTACGGCGTGAGCTCGGCATCGACGCCTTGCGCGATCGACTCGATATACGCGTCGTTCTCGGGATAGCTGCCGAGATCGCTGGCCCATTCACGCTGGGCCGGTCCCAGATGCTGCAGCACATGCGTGATCCCGCCCCGACCTCCGGAAGCGTGAAGGTTGAGGAATGGTCCCAGCAGCGCCCATCGCAAGCCCGGACCGTAGGCGATGGCCGTGTCGATCGCCTCCACCGACGCCACTCCGCGCTGCACGAGGCTGATGGCTTCCTGCCATAGCGCCACCTGCAAGCGGTTGGCGATATGACCTTTGACTTCCTTGTCGATCCTGATGGGCTTCTTGCCCGTCGCCGCGTAAAACGTCATGGCACGCGCGACGTTTTCGGGCGATGTCAGCCGGCCGCCGCCCACCTCCACCAATGGAATGACGTGGGACGGATTGAACGGATGCCCGAGGAGGATTCGTTCGGGATGTCTGGCGCCCTCCTGAATCTCGCTGACCGACAGCCCCGACGACGATGACGCAATGATCGCGTCCGCCCTGGCGGCGGATTCGATGTCCGCGATCAACGCTCGCTTGAGCGCCAGGCGTTCGGGTCCGCTCTCCTGGATGAAGTCGGCATCGCGCACGGCCGCGCCGACATCGGTCGTGAACGTCAGGTTCTGAGGCGAAGCGCCGTCTGCCAGCCCCAGTCTCTCGGCTGCCGGCCAACTGTTGTCGATCCAGTCACGCAGACGCGACTCCGCTCCGTCGCCGGGATCGGTCGCCGTGACCGCGAATCCTTGCGCGAGAAAATGGGTGGCCCAGCCCGCGCCGATCACGCCCGCGCCGACGATCGCCACATTGACGATTCGCTCGTTCATGCCTGCGTTTCCAGGCAGCCCGAGCGGGCGGCTTCGCGCAACGGCTTGAGGCCGATGATCTCGCGCGCCTCGGCGGGAGTGGCCGGTTCATAGCCCATCTCGCGGACCAGACGCACGAGCCGCTCGACCAGTTGCACGTTGGTGGCCAGTTCGCCGTGTCGGTAGTACAGGTTGTCTTCGAGGCCGACGCGCACGTGTCCCCCCAGCAGGAGCGAATTCATCGCGGCCGGCAACTGGGCCGCGCCGATGGCGCTCACGTTGAAGACAGTGTTGCGGGGCAGGTGATCGACCATGGTCTGCAACAGGCGCGGCGTGTACGGCAGTGCGCCCTGGAACGCATTGGCGCCGATGACGATATTGATGAAGTGCGGCGCGTCATCCAGCCCCTCGTTGATGGCGCGCTGGACATCCTGAACGATATCGGCGAGACCGAACACTTCCCACTCCGGCTTGATGCCGCGCTGCTTCATCATCTCGGCGATTTGCCGGATGCGCGTGGGCGGCGTCGCCACCAGAATCTCCTTGCCGCCGAAGCTCGCGATCACCGTCTGCGCATCGAGCGTGCACATCTCGACGCCGTCGCCCTGCATGCCTTTCAGGCGTTCTTCCCACTGAATCTCCCACAGGCCGTTGTCGAGTTCGCGAACCATGTCGCCGTCGACGCCGCCGCCGGTGGAGTTGTTGAGGATGATGTCGCACTTGTCGCGAATCAGCCGGTTGATGTGACTGTAAATGGCCGGATCGCAGGTGGCCTGATCGTCGGGACGCCGTGCGTGCACAGCGACCACGCTCGCGCCGGCGTTGTAGCAGCGGTAGGTGTCGTCGGCGATCTCCTGCGGCTGCGTCGGCAGGTGCGGGTTCATTTTCTTGGTGGCCATGCCGCCGGTCGGGGCGACGGTCACGATGACTTTGGGCTTGCTCATGTAATGTTCTCCAGGGAAAAGTTGGGTCAGTGGCTAGCGTCATCGGCTGAGCCGACGCGCACCGCGCTCTTCGGCAGGCCCAGCAAGATCGTCAGGCCACCGATGATGACGAGTGCGGTCAGGGCGAAGAGGCCCATCTGAATGCTGCCGGTCACGCCCTTGATCCAGCCGATCAGCGTCGGGCTGACGAAGCCGCCGAGGATGCCGAGGGAACTGATCACGGCGATGCCCGCCGCCGCCGCTTCACGGCCGAGGTACGTCGGGGGAATCGACCAGAACAGCGAGCCGCCGCCAAAGATGAAGAACGATGCGATGCAGAGCAGCACCATCACCGGAACCACGGCGGCGCCGAGAAAGGACGTCGAGGCGAGGGCTACGGCGCCGAGGGCCAGCGTTCCCCCGACGTGCCAGCGCCGCTCCTTGAAACGGTCCGAACTGCGGCTGATGATCAGAACGCCGAGCGCGCCGAAGATATAAGGCACGGCCGTATACCAGCCGATGGTGGCGATCTGTGCGATGCCGAGGCCTTTGATCATGGTCGGCAACCAGAACGTCAGCGTGTAGACCGCGCAGGCGCAGCAGAAATAAACGAAGGCGAGCACATACGTCTTGGGATCGGCCAGCGCCGCGGCGAGCTTGCCGTGATGCGCGGCCTTTGCGTCGCCGCGATGATCGGCATCGAGGACCGACTGCACCAGCGTTTTCTCGGCGTCGTCAAGCCAGGGCGCGCGCGCCGGTTTGTCCGGAAGCATGCGATACAGCAGGATTCCGAGCAGGACGGTCGGCAGACCCTCGACCAGAAAGAGCCACTGCCAGCCGTGCATGCCACCGATGCCTTCCATGCCGCTCATGATCGTTCCGGAGAGCGGACCGCCGAGGACGCCCGTAATGGGCATGCCGAAGAGAAAAAGCCCCGTGACACGACCGCGACGCTGGCTCGGATACCAGTAGGTCAGATACAGGATGATGCCCGGAAAGAATCCCGCTTCGAAGATGCCGAGCAACAGCCGGATGCCGTAGAACTGCCACGGAGCGGTGACGAAAGCCGTAGCGGCTGACGCAAGACCCCACAGCACCATGATGCGCAGAAAGGTCAGCCGCGCCCCGATCTTTTCCAGCAGCAAGTTGCTGGGCACTTCGAACAACAGATAGGTGACGAAGAAAATGCCCGCGCCGAGTCCATAGACCGCGTCCGAGAAAGCGAGGTCCTGCTTCATCTGCAACTGCGCGTATCCGATATTGATCCGATCGAGAAACGCGAAGACATAGGCGAGCAGCACCATCGGCATGATGTGCCAGGTCACCTTGCGAAAGACGGCGTCTTCCGCCATCTGGGCCGACGGGGTTGCGACGGGCGCGGCTGCGACGGGCAGCGAACGAGCGCGAATCATTGCGTGTCTCCGGGTCTTGTATGACACGCATTATTTCGGGCGACCGTACTTGGGACTGTCGCTCGCGCGACAGTTGGGGTCAGCGTAAACACCGAGCGAACGGTGAAGCCCTCGTTCGGGCTCGCGGGAAAGACCTGCGATGCTATCGGGCCAGTGCAGTCAGGCCGGGCAAATCGACGACGACGATGCCGCCATATTCGGTGCGCACGAGTCCGGCGTTCTTAAAGCGGGTCATGGCCTTGTTGCAGGTCTGGCGCGACACCGCGGCAAGGTTGGCGAGCTCTTCCTGAGAGAGCGGCAAACGTCCCGCGCCGCTTGGATTGGACAGCGGGTGCACCATGCCGACGAGCGCGCGTGCGACGAGACTGTCCGTGTCGAGCAGCCCGTGCGCGGCGACTGCGGCCATGAACCAGTGCAGACGTTCGTTCACTTGTAACAGCAGAAATTCGTTGAACGAGGGCTGATGCTCGCGAAGCCAGTTGAAGGTCGCACGCGGGATTTGCGCGACGCGGCTGTCGCGCAGCGCGATGAGATCGGACTCGCGCGGCGCGTTCCGGATCAACGTGCCTTCGCCGAACCAGCTGCCGACCGACTGTCCTCCGAGCGTGACGGTTTGTCCGTCGCGCGCGGTGATCGACCACTTGATGATTCCCTCGAGCACCCCGAACCACATGTGTTGCCGTTCGCCATGATGTCCCAGAGACTGACCGGCTGCGAGGGCGCGTTCAGATGTGTCGGCGCGTACCCGCGACCTGGCGGCTTCGTCCAGTGCAACGAACCAGGGCGACTGCGCGAGCAGACCGTCGACGGAGAGCGCGACGGTGGTGCCGACCTTTATTTGCCTGACCAATCCTTTCCCCCGAGGCCGCTCACGCTGCCGAGAACGCGAACTGTCGCCGCACCGACAGTATGGCGACGATTAAACCCGCACAATGTTTGCACTGGATACGGAGCATAAAACCGTGAGCAAAGAAACGATCTACTCTGTCGACGTTCAATTCGGCGATTGCGACCCCGCCGGTATCGTCTTCTTTCCGAACTTCTCGCGCTGGATGGACGCCGCCTCGCACGATTATTTTATACAGTGCGGCCTTCAGCCATGGCGGGAGATGGACGCATTGCCCGGCTGCGTCGGCCCGCCGCTGCTCGAATTCCACACCCGCTTCGTCACCTCCGCGACCTACGGAGAACGTCTGGAGATACATACGCGCGTCGAGGAATGGCGCGGCAAGGTTTTCATCCAGAGCCATCGCATCGTGCGCGGCGAGACGTTGATCTGCGAAGGCCGGGCGACACGCGCGCTATGCGTGAAGCAGGCCGACGGACGTCTGAAAGCCGTCCCTGTGCCCGAATTCATACGCGCGGCGTGCGAGTGAGACCGGCGCATCGCAGGTCCGCATCCTGATCTCAGGGTAAACATCAGAGTGCGCAGAAATTCTTGGAAATAGTTGGGGTACGGAGTATATTCGATACCAATGCGGTCGAGACTAAACGGAGGAAGACATCATGCAATTTCATCTCAACGGCTTTCGCACTGACGATCCGATGATCGAACCGGCTGCCGAAGGCGCTCCCCGGGTCGACATGCCCGAGGCGGTCGATGTGCTCATCGTCGGAAGCGGGCCGGCAGGGCTCGTGCTGGCCGCGCAGTTGTCGCAGTTTCCGTCGATCACGACGCGCATCGTCGAACGTCGCTCGGGGCCGTTGCTGATGGGGCAGGCAGATGGCGTCGCCTGTCGCACGGTCGAGATGTTCAACGCATTCGGGCTCAGCGAGCGTTTGCTGCGCGAAGCGTACTGGGTCAACGAGACCGCCTTCTGGAGGCCGGACGCAAACGACCGTGGCACGATCAGGCGTACCGGACGTGTTCAGGATACCGAATCAGGATTGTCGGAGTTTCCGCATGTCATCGTGAATCAGGCGCGCGTGCAGGAATACCTGCTCGATCTGATGCGCCGGTCCGCGCAACGACTCGAACCGGACTACGATCTCGAGTTCGTCGATCTGAAGCGCGACGACACCGACGAATATCCGGTGCACGTCACATTGCGCCGAACGGACGAAGCGCGGCGTGGCGAGCAAGTCTCCGTGCGCGCGCGCTATGTGGTGGGTTGCGACGGCGCCCGAAGCCCCGTGCGTACGGCGATCGGACAGACGCTGAATGGCGACGCCGCCAATCACGCATGGGGCGTGATGGATGCGCTCGCGGTCACCGATTTCCCGGACATTCGACTCAAGGTGGCGCTCCAGTCGGCGAGCAAGGGCAATCTGCTCATCATTCCGCGCGAAGGCGGCTATCTCGTGCGCTTCTACGTCGATCTCGGCGAGGTCACGCCGGAGAATCGCGACACCATCAAGCAGACCAAGGTCGAGCGCATCATCGAGACGGCGCAACGGATTCTTCATCCGTATTCGCTGGATGTCAAAGAGGTCGCGTGGTTCTCGGTATATGAAGTCGGTCAACGCCTGACCGCACGGTTCGACGACGCCGTCGCGGCTGACGGAACATCGCGTGAGCCCCGCGTGTTCATCGCGGGCGATGCCTGTCATACGCACAGCGCGAAAGCGGGCCAGGGCATGAACGTGTCGATGCAGGATGGTTTCAATCTCGGCTGGAAGCTCGGGGCGGTATTGCAAGGACGCAGCGACGCGAGCCTGTTGCGCACGTATTCCGATGAACGTCAGCCGGTCGCGCAGGAACTGATCGACTTCGACAAGGAATGGTCCGCCATGATGGCCGCTCCGCCGAAGGACCCCGAGCATCCCGAGGCCGGCGGTGTCGATCCCGCGGAGCTTCAGGCGTATTTCGTGCGTGCGGGACGATATACGGCGGGCGTGGCCACGCGTTACCGGCCGGGTGCGTTGACGGGCGAATCGACGCACCAGTCGCTCGCGAGCGGCTTCACGATCGGCACGCGCTTTCACTCGTCGCCTGTCGTTCGCATCGCCGATGCAAAGCCGATGCACCTCGGTCACGCGGCGCGCGCCGATGGCCGCTGGCGTCTGTACGCGTTCTCGGACGCGAGCGGAGTCGCGCTGGAGGCGCTTTGCGAGCATCTTGCCAAATCACCTGAATCGATCCTGCGCCTGACCACACCCGACAATGCCGATGCGGATAGTGTCTTCGATCTGCGCGCCGTGCTGCAAAAGCCGCATCGCGAAGTACAGCTCGAGGATCTGCATGCGTCGTTGTTGCCGCGCAAGGGCCGGTACGGGCTTATCGACTACGAGAAGGCATTTACGAGCGATGCATCGACTGATATCTTCGATGAGCGCGGCATCGACCGCGAACGGGGCGCGCTCGTCGTCGTCCGTCCGGACCAGTACGTCGCGCATGTGCTTCCGCTCGATGCATTCGCCGAACTGAATGCGTTCCTGCGGCCCGCTTTCCGAACCGTTTCTCTTTAGTAGAACCGCTAGCCAGTGCCGACCAAAACCGATCACCCCGATGCGCCCAGCCGGTTCACCGGCAGCCTGGTTCGCCGCGCTCAGCAGCGGCATCTGGCTGTCTGGCAGAGCGAGGTTTCCACCGAGGTCACGAGCGTCCAGTACGCGGCGCTCGAGATCCTGCAGCGAACGCCGGGCGTCAATCAGCGCCAGCTCGGGGACGAACTCGACGTGGACCGGTCGACCATCGCCGATCTCGTCGCACGCATGGTGCGCAACGAGTTGATCGAACGATCCGACGACCCCGTCGACAAGCGCAGCTATGTGCTGTTTCTCACGTCGGCGGGCAAGAAGCAGCTTTCGACGTTGCGTCCGCGTGTCGAGGAAGTGGAGCGCATCCTCACCGCGAAGCTGACTCCGGCCGAAGGACGGGAGTTGCGGCGGCTGCTGTCAGCGCTGCTCCCGCATGACGATTAATGAAGATGAACATGGATACGCAGAAAGTTCTTGTGACCGCGGGCGCCTCGGGTATCGGGCGCGAAATCGTGCGCGCCTTCGCGAACAATGGCGCGAAGGTATTCGTGATCGACGTCGATGCGAATGCATTGTCCACACTCGCCGCGGAATCTCCGAACATCGAAACCGCGGTGTGCGACATGGGCAGCCGTGCCGATATCGAGCGCGTGGTGCCGGATGCCGTTCGGGCTTTGGGCGGGCTGGACGTGCTCGTGAACAACGCGGGGATTTCAGGGCCGACGGCATCGGTTGAAAACTACGATCCCGAAGCCTGGGAAGCCGTCATGCAGATCAACCTGAACGGCACCTTCAACGTGACGCGGCTCGCCATTCCGCATCTCAAGCGGTCGCGGGCGGGCTCGATCATCGTGATGTCGTCGGTGGCGGGCCGTTTCGGTTATCCGAATCGAAGCGCGTACTCCGTCAGCAAGTGGGGCTTGATCGGATTCACGAAGACCCTTTCGCGCGAACTCGGTGAGTTCGGTGTGCGAGTCAACGCAATCCTGCCGGGCGCCGTGGCGGGCGATCGTATCGAGAAAGTTCTGTCGGGCCGCGCGCAGGTGAGCGGGCGGTCCGTGGACGAGGAACGGCGCGACGCAATGTCGATCCAGTCCTTGCAACGCTTCGTCGATCCGCGCGATATCGCGGCGTTGGCCCTCTTCCTCGCATCGGATGCGGGCAAGTCGATCTCGGGCCAGATGCTACCCGTCGATAACGACATGCAGAAGGCGTCCTGAACGTCTCAAAGCACTTCCAGACTATCCGTACCGGGACTATGGTTGTGTGGTGTCGCTGTCCCGATGCGCGGCCGTAGGCAATTCGTCGGGCAGCGTAATCTCACCGCAACGGAACGTCTCAGGGAGATCGATCATGCCGGGATTGCTGGAAACGACGACGCACACTGTCGAGCTTCTTTTGCCGGAGCTCGAAGCCATCTACAAGGATCTGCATCAGCATCCGGAACTGTCGATGCAGGAGACGCGCACCGCGGACATCGCGGCGAACTACGTTGAAAAGCTCGGGTACGACGTGACGCGCCATGTCGGCGGAACCGGGGTTGTCGCGGTGCTACGCAACGGCGACGGCCCGACCGTGATGCTGCGCGCCGACATGGATGCATTGCCGATGGCGGAAGCGACCGGGCTACCGTACACGAGCACGGTGAGGGCGAAGGACGAAGAGGGTATCGAAGTGGGCGTCGCGCACTCGTGCGGCCACGACATGCACGTGACCTGGCTGATGGGCGTGGCGCACGTGATGGCCGCGCATCGCGACGCCTGGCGCGGGACGCTGATGGCGGTGTTTCAACCCGGCGAGGAAGTCGCGCGGGGCGCCCGCAGCATGATCGACGACGGCATGTTTGACCGCTTTCCGAAGCCCGATGTGATCCTTGGCCAGCACGTCATGGTGGGCGCGGCGGGCACGGTCGGCTACCGCAGCGGCACGATACTTTCGGCCGGCGACAGTCTGAAAGTGAAGCTGTTCGGGCGCGGGTCGCACGGATCCCAGCCGCAGACATCCATCGATCCAGTCATCATGGCCGCTTCGACGACACTTCGGCTGCAGACGATCGTATCGCGCGAGATCTCGCCACGCGACAGCGCCGTATTGACCATTGGCGCACTGCAAGCGGGAACGAAAGAGAACATCATCCCCGACGACGCGACGCTCAAGCTCAATATGCGCACCTTCGACGAAGACGTGCGCGAGTACATGCTGGGCGCGATCCGCCGCATCTGCTGCGCTGAATGCGTGGCCTCCAACGCGCCGCGCGAGCCCGAGTTCACGACGCTCTCGAGCTATCCGCTCACGATCAACGACGCCGCGACGAGTGAACGCGTGCGAGAAGCATTCGAATCGCACTTCGGCGAGCACGCCTACGAAACGGACCCTGCGGCGGCGAGCGAGGACTTCAGCATTTTCGGGCGCGAATGGGCCGTGCCCTATGCGTTCTGGTTCGTCGGCGGAACGGATCCGGAGGCCTTTCGAAAGGCGCTGGAAGCAAAAAAGCTCAACGAAATTCCGAGCAACCATTCGCCCAAGTTCGCCCCTGTGATCGACCCTACGTTGCGCACGGGTCTCGAGGCCATGCTGTGCGCGGCGGGAGCGTGGCTCGAATCGCGAGATGATTCGGCGTGAACTCGCACTCGCTGTACCTCGTCCTCGACCTGATCGGGACATTCGCATTCGCCATCAGCGGGGCCGTCGCCGCTCGCCAGCGGCGGCTCGACCTGTTCGGCATCGTATCCGTCGCCTTCATGGTGGCGTGCGGCGGCGGCATCGTGCGCGACGTCTGCATTGGGGCGATACCGCCGGCAGGGCTCTCGAACTGGCGCTATCTGGCGGTATCGCTGCTCGCCTCCGCGGTTGCGATTCTCGCTTATGCGCCAGTGCGCCGCCTGCGTCAGCCGGTTCTTCTTTTCGATGCGATCGGGCTCGGCCTGTTCGCCGTGGCGGGCGCGCAAAAGACCCTGAGCTTCGGACATGGCGCGGAAGTCGCGATCCTGTTGGGCATCGTGAGCGCGGTCGGCGGCGGCGTCATGCGCGACGTCGTGCTTTCGCGGCTGCCGGCGATCCTGGATCGCGAGATCTATGCATCGGCCGCGCTCGCCGGCGCCGGCGCGCAGGTTCTTTTCTCGTATGCGCACTGGACGCAGTGGTGGACGCCGTGGTTCGCCACCTTCATATGCGTCGCGATCCGGCTCGCTTCGCTCTATTTCGGCTGGGGCCTGCCGGCGTTTCGTGGACCGCCGGCGAACGTGGTTCACGAGGAAAAATAGCCCGCCGTCGCGCTCGTCGCTCCCCTTGAATTGATACCGAAAACGCTATCAATCGAGCCGGAAATATCAATAGACATGTGAATATTGGGCAGGCCAAATTCCTATCGCCGCCTTCACTTTTTTCGCTGCGCGGCGGCACGGACGTGCGCTTCGGCTCCGACCGGAAATGGATCGGGGCGGAAGCGCTTCATCAAGGTTCGAAGAGGAAATGGCCATGGCAAGAATAGGAGTCGATGTCGGCGGCACGTTCACCGATCTGGTCCTCGAAAAGATTGACAGGAGCGATCGTGCGAGCGTGTTCGTCCACAAGGTCGCGAGCACGCCACATGACCAGTCGGTGGGCGTGCTGCGCGGCGTTCTCGAGATTTGCGAACTCGCGGGCGTGAAGCCCGCCGATGTATCGATGATCGTGCACGGCACGACCGTCGCCACCAACATCACGATCGAGCACAACGGCGCCGAAGTCGGCATGCTGACGACGCGCGGATTCCGCGACATTCTGCATATTGGCCGCCACAAGCGGCCGCACAACTTCTCGCTGCAGTTCGACGTGCCGTGGCAGTCGCATCCGCTCGTGAAGCGCCGCAACCGCATCGCGATCACCGAGCGCGTCATGCCCCCGCACGGCGAAGTCGTCGCCGAGCTGAACGAACAGGAAGTGCTCGATGCGGCGCAGGTGTTCAAGGCGCGCGGCATCGGCTCGGTGATCGTGTGTTTCCTGTACTCGTTTCTCAACGATGCGCATGAACGCCGCGCGAAGGCGCTGATCCAGTCGGTGCTGCCGGATGCCTACGTGTCGTGCTCGTCGGAAGTGGTGAACGTGATTCGCGAGTACGAGCGCTTCTCGACGACCGCGATGAACGCCTTCGTCGGTCCGAAGACTGCGCTGTACCTGAACAACCTCGAAGGCAAGCTGCGCGACGCGGGCATCCATGCGCATCTGCGCATCATGCAGTCGAACGGCGGTGTGTCCACAGTCGAGACGTGCGCGCAGCGGCCCGTGTCGATCCTCATGTCGGGGCTCGCTGGCGGCGTGATGGGCGGGCGCTGGGCGGGCGCGATGTCCGATGTGCGCGACGTGATCACGGTCGATATCGGTGGCACGTCGGCTGACTTCAGCACGATTCCCGACGGCCAGGTCAAGATCATGAATCCGCGCGATACCTACGTGGGCGCGTATCCGGTCCTCGCTCCGATGATCGACATGGCGACCATGGGCGCGGGCGGCGGCTCGATCGCGTATATCGACGAGGGCGGCGCGTTCCGCGTCGGTCCGCGCTCGGCGGGCGCGGATCCGGGGCCCGCGTGCTACGGGCGCGGCGGCGTCGAACCCACCGTCACCGATGCGCAAGTGGTCCTCGGCCGTCTCGATCCGGACCAGTTCCTCGGCGGCGGCGTGAAGATCGATCCGGAGCTTGCGCATCGGGCAATCGAGGAGAAGATCGCGCGGCCGCTCGGCATGAGCGTGAAGGAAGCGGCGCTCGGCATCATCCGCATTCTCAACTCCAACATGTCGCTCGCGATCCGCGCGAACTCGGTCGCCAAGGGCTTCGATCCACGGCGTTTCGCGCTGCTGCCGTTCGGCGGTGCGGGCCCGTTGAACGGCGTCGCGCTCGCCGAAGCGGTCAGCGCGCGCGAAGTGATCGTGCCGCCCGCGCCGGGCATCACGGCGGCCATCGGCCTGCTCGTCACCGACATGCAGTACGAATTCACGCGTTCGGTGATGACGGTGCTCGACAACGTGAAGGAAGCGGATATCGACAGGATCAACGGCGTCATCGACGAGCTCACCGCGCAATGCCGCGCGCGTCTCGAAGCGGATGGCGTGCCCGCCTATCGCCAGCAATACGTGCGCGTCGCCGAGTGCCGCTATCACGGTCAGGGCTTCGAATTGCGCGCCGACATTCCGGACGGCGCCGTGAGCCTCGCGAACGTGGACCGCATCAGGGCGAACTTTCACGCGCAGCACAAGCGCGACTACGGCTGGGCCTTCGATGACGTCGAAGTGGAAATCGTCACGGTACGCGTGATCGGCGTGGCGAAGACGCCGGCATTGCAGTGGCCGACGCTGCCGACCGGATCGACCCGTCCGGACGATCGCGCGCTCATGTTCGTGCGCCGCACGACCTTCGACGACGGCGAGACCTACGACACGCCGCGTTACGACCGCAGCGTTCTGCTCGCGGGCAACACGCTCGACGGACCCGCGATCGTCGTGCAGCGCGACTCGACCACGCTCGTGCCGCCGGGGTATCGCGCGCGCGTCGTGGCGAACGGCAACATCCATATCAACCGACAGTCGGCCTGAGGGGAGAGCAACCATGGAAAACGGACGCGTCGATCCCGTCACCTTGCAGGTGATCAGCGGGGCGCTGCATACGATCGCGGAAGAGATGGGACACGTGCTGTACCGCATGTCGTTTTCGTCGATCATTCGCGAATCGCAGGATATCGGAGCCGGGCTCTTCGATCTGGAGTTCAACACGCTGACCGAATCGGAAGGCTCGCCGCTGCATATCGGCTCGATTCCCGCGTATCTGCGCGGCATTTCGCGCTGTCTGCAAGGCGGAAAATGGGAAGAGGGCGATGTGGTCATCCACAATCACCCGTACTACGGTTCCAGTCATAGCCCGGATCTGTGCATTGTCGTGCCGGTGTTCTGGCGTGGCGAGCTCGTGGCCTTCGCGGCCAACACGGCGCATCACGTCGATATCGGCGCGGCGACGCCGGGGCTCATCATCGACATTCCGGATGTATTCGCCGAAGGCATGCTGTTCGCAGGCGTGAAGCTTTACGAGCGCGGCAGGCGCAATGACGGCCTGTGGCAGTTCATCGGCTACAACAGCCGCACCGCGCGCCAGACGAAGGACGACATCGACGCGCAGATCGCCTCGGCGCAGCTCGGCGCGCGGCGCATGCAGGAACTGCTCGAGGAGTACGGCCGCGACACCGTGTTCGGCGCGGCGAACCAACTGATGGACTACACCGAGACGATGATGCGCAATCGCATCGCCGAGATTCCCGACGGCGATTACTACGCCGAAGGCTTTCTCGACGACGACGGCCTCAATCGCGACAAGCCTCTGCCGATCAAGGTGTGCGTGAAGGTTCGCGGCGACGCCGTCGAAGTTGATCTGACCGGCTCGGCGGATCAGGTTCCGACCGGCTTCAACGTGCCGTTCGAAGGCTCGACCAAGCCGGCGTGCTACTGCGCGTTCCGCGCGCTTCTGACCGACACGGCGCTGATGGACGTGAAGCTGCCGCCGAACGAAGGCTCGTTCCGGCCGATCAGCGTGACCGCACCGGAAGGCTCGATCTTCAATCCGATCTTTCCGGCAGCGGCCGAGGCGCGCTTCACGCAGTGCAATCGCATGATCGATCTGATCATCAAGGCGCTGTCGCCGGTGTTGCCAGAACGCGTGACGGCCGGCAATTCGGCCACGTTGTCGTTCGCCGCGTACTCGGGCATCCGGTCCTCCGGCGACTACTGGGTCTTCCTCGAAGTCAACGAAGGGGCATACGGCGGGCGTCCCGCATCGGACGGGCCTGATTCGATCGACAACCTGATGGCCAACACGCGCAACAACCCGATCGAGGACCTCGGCATGCATCTGCCGATGGTGTGCGACCGTTACGAACTGCGCGATGACGTCGCGCCCGGAGCCGGCAGGTATCGCGGCGGCATCGGCGTGGTGAAGACTCAGCGACTGCTCGAAGGCGGCACCGTTACGCACGAATCGGAGCGGCATCAGGACGTGCCGTGGGGCGCGTTCGGCGGCCATGAGGGGCAGGTGGGCAAGGTCGAGATCGTCGCCCCCGACGGCAGCGTCACGCCGATGCCGGCGAAGTTCTCCAGCGTGGCGCTCAAGGCGGGCGAGGCAATGGCCTACTACGCGCCGTGCGGCGGCGGCTACGGCGATCCGCTCGAGCGGCCCGCGCCGCAGGTCCTCGACGACGTGCTCGACGACTTCTGCACGATCGAGCACGCGCGCGATGCGTATGGCGTCGTGATCACCTCCGGCATGACGCTCGATCTCGCGGCGACCGAGGCGCTGCGCGCAAAGCTTCGTCGCTGACGCGTCAAATCGCGAGCCGGACTCCGCTCCGGCTCGCATCCGAAATTCCCTTCAGCGTTTTTGTTCCGAATATTTAGCCATGCGTATCAAGGTTTATGCCTCGATGCGTGCGACGGCGCGCGCCTGCGCGTCAGGAGATCGATCATGAAACGAGAAGAAGCCGTATCGAAGACATTCTGGACACCGCCGCCCGTCGATGCGCGCGACGTCAGCCGGGCAAGCTGGACCGCATTCCTTGCGTGGGTATTCGCGGTGTACGACTTCATCCTGTTCGGGACATTGCTGCCCGAAATCGGTCTGCACTATCAATGGAGCGAAGCGCAGCAGGCGGAGATCGCGACGCTCGTCGCCATTGGCTCGGCTGTGGTGGCGTTCTTCGTCGGTCCGGTGGTCGATCGCTTCGGACGTCGCACCGGCATGATCGCGACGGTCGCGGGCGCGGCGCTTTGCTCCGGGCTCACGGCGGCGGCGGGCAACGCGGGTCAGACGGTGCTGGTGCTCGTGCGCTCGCTCGCGGGTCTCGGCTATGCGGAGCAGACCGTCAACGCGACCTATCTGAACGAGATGTACGCGGCGCTCGACGACCCGCGCATGCAACGCCGCAAAGGCTTTTTCTTCAGTCTAGTGCAGGGCGGCTGGCCGATCGGCGCGCTGGTTGCGGCGGGCCTGACGGCGGTGCTGCTGCCGCTGGTCGGCTGGCAGGGCTGCTTCATCTTCGCGGCATTTCCGGCCATCGCCATCCTGTTCATGACGCGGCGGCTCAAGGAGAGCCCGCAATTCCTGCTGCACCGGCGCATCGTGGAGACGGCGCGGGCCGGAGACAACGCGCAGGCGCGCGATCTCGCGCACGCGCACGGCATCGAACTCGAGCATGCGGGCGGCGGCATCGGCGCGGCGTTCCGCGGTCGCGAACTGCGCACGACGGTTGTGCTAGGTCTCGCCTTCATGCTGAACTGGTCGACGATTCAGGTCTTCAGCGTGCTGGGCACGACGGTCATCACCAAGGTTCATGCGCTGTCCTTCCAGAGCTCGCTCGTCGTGCTGGTGCTCTCGAATGTCGTCGGCTATGCGGGGTATGTCGTGCATGGCTTTATCGGCGACCGGCTCGGGCGGCGCAATACCATCGTCGGCGGATGGACGCTCGGCGCGCTCTCGTTTCTCGCGATGCTTTATGCGCCCAGCGACTTCGGCGTGGTGGTCGCGTTCTACAGCCTGGGCCTGTTCTTTCTGATCGGGCCGTATGCGGCTGCGCTGTTCTTCATCGGCGAAAGCTATCCGACTTCGATCCGCGCGACGGGCGGCGCGATCGTCACGGCCATGGGACCGATCGGCGCGGTCATCGCGAGCGCGGGCGTCACCGCGTTGCTCGCGCACGGTGCGTCGTGGAAGGAAGGCGCGCTGTATTTCGGCGCGCTGCCATGCTTTGCATCCGCATTGCTCATGATCTTCGCGCGCAAGGGCGGCGAGGTGGCGGAGAAATGAAGCGAACGAGCGCGATGACAAAAATATCCGCTGCGCTCGTCGTATCGTTTCAGGCGCTCGCGGCGCACGCGCAGTCGTCGGTCCAGTTGTACGGGCTCGTCGATGCATGGGCGGGTTCGTCGAAGCCGCTTGGCAGCGGGCAGGCGTGGACGGTGGGCGGCGGCGGCATGTCGACGTCCTACTGGGGCATGCGCGGCAACGAGGATCTCGGCGGCGGCTGGCGCGCGACCTTCGTGCTGGAGGACTTCTTCCGGCCGCAGAACGGCCGCGCGGGCAGCTATGACGGCGAGCCGTTCTTCGGACGCAGCGCGTATGTGGGCGTGGGCGGGCCGTATGGGACGGTGCACCTCGGCCGCATCGTCACGCCGTATTTCGTGACGGCGGTTCTGTTCAATCCGTTCATCGACTCATACACGTTCTCGCCCACGGTGCTGCATACCTATCTCGGGGTGAACGGGCAGGGGCTCGTCGGCGGATATGCGTGGAATAACGCCGTGCTGTATCGCACGCCAGTGCTCTCGGGTTTCAACGCCGACGTGATCTATGCGCTCGGCAATCAGGCGGGCGACGGCAATGCGCACAAGTGGGGCGGGTCGGCTTCCTATTCGGGCGGGCCGTTCTCGGTCAGCGTCGCGTTCCAGAGTCAGCCCTTCGATACGACACCGGGCGATCTCGAAGCGATCGCGCCGGGCTACACGCGGCAGACCGCCGTGATGGCCGCGCTGCTGTGCGATCTGAACGTGGTGCGGCTGTACGGTCAGTATCAGCGCATATCGAACGACATCAGCGGTGCGGATACGACCGTCAACGGCGTGCAGCTCGGGCTGGCGGTGCCCATCGGCGACGGCAAGGCGCTTGCGTCGTACATGCATTCGAAGTCGTCGGGGGCGTCGCAGGCCAGCCGCAGCACCTTCGCGGTCGGTTTCGACTACAACCTGTCGCGACGAACCGATGTGTACGCGGCGGTGCTCGCGGACCGGGCGAGCGCGCTGACGTCGGGCGTGACATACGGCGTGGGAATTCGCAGCCGGTTTTGAGCTTCATCGACGCATGACGTCGCGGCCCGGGCATGCCCCGGGCTTTTTTCACAGGCGCCGAAGGCATTTCCGATTAATAGCAATAGCGGTAATAAACGTGGCAAAACTGTAATTGGACTCGCAATAATGTCGAACCTATAGTTCTTCTGCCGACACACATGGCACAAGCGTCCCAGAGAAACTTTCGGAGATTGAAGAGATGAACGCAGGATTGAACGATATGTTGGCGAAAGCCTTTGCAGAAGCCACCGAACTGTATCAGCAGCGCGGCTTTCAGCGGCGCGTCGGGTTCGGCAAGAAGCCGGCGCTGGTCAACGTCGATCTCGCGAACGCGTGGACCCGGCCGGGCAACCCTTTTACGTGCGAGCACATCGACGACCAGATCATCCCCGGCGTGCAGCGCCTGCTCGCGGCGTGCCGCGAGAACGGTCATCCGGTCATTCACGTGACGACCTGCTATCAGGTCACCGATCGCAAGGACCCGCATACCGACATGGGCCTCTGGCACAACAAGATTCCCGTCGATGTGGTCGCGCAATCGGATGAGAACCTCTGGGCGATCGACTCGCGCATTGCGCCGATCGAAGGCGAGCAGGTGCTGATCAAGAAGCGCGCGAGCTCGTTCCATGGCACCTATCTCGCGGGCTTTCTGCGCGCGGCGGGCGTCGACACGATTCTCGTCACGGGCGTCACGGCTTCCGCCTGCGTGCGCACGACGCTTTGCGACGGGCTCGCCGAAGGCTTCCGCACGATCGCCGTGCGCGAGTGTATCGGCGACCGTGTGCCGGGTGCTGTCGAATGGAACCTCTTCGACATCGATGCGAAGTTCGCGGATGTCGAATCGGTCGATCGCTGCGTCGACTATCTGCAGTCGGTGAAGGGTTGAGTGCGCGCGGGCCGGTGAGCGGCTCGCGACATTCCGGGCACCGGTAAGATAGAGCACTCGCCCGGAACGCGATGACGCTGCGTCCGGTCCGCCCGACGCCAGGAGACCACGACGCGACATGCGTATCGACGTTCATCACATCCGCGCCTTTCTGGCGGTCGCGGACGCCCTCCAGTTCAGCACCGCCGCCGAGCGCCTGCACATGACGCAGCCAGCGCTGAGCCGCATCATCAAGGCGCTCGAAGAGTCGGTCGGCGCGGCGCTGCTCGCACGCACGACGCGCCGCGTCGAACTGACGAACGCGGGCCGCGTTTTCGCCGAGCATTGCCAGCTCGCGCTCACGCACATCGATCAGGCGGTCACGCTCGCGCGGCGCGCGGAGGCGGGCAACATCGGGAACCTGCGCATCGCCTACATGGACTTCGCGATCAACGGCGCATTGCCCGCCATCATCGAGGCGTTCGGCAAGAAGTTTCCGTCGATCAGTATCGATCTCGTGCACATGCCCAGCACGATGCAGAAGGAGGCGATGCTCGATTCGACCATCGACGTCGGCTTCATGATCGGACCGTTCGCCGCGCCGGGCGTCGAGACGCGGATTTTCGGCCGCGAGCCGATGGTCGCGCTGCTTCCCGCCGCGCATCCGCTGGCGGAGAAGAAGACGCTGCGGCTCGCGGATCTCGCCGACGAACGCTTCGTGCTCGGGACGCCGCATTCGTGGGAGGCGTTTCGCCATCATTTTTTCTCGATCTGCCATCGCGTGGGATTTTCGCCGTCGATTGCGCAGGAGGCGTCGACCAGCGACGGCATCATCGGGCTGGTCGCGGCGAATACCGGCGTGAGCGTCTATCCGGAATGCATCCGGAACATCCAGCGGAGCGGCTTGTGCGTGCGCCCGCTCGCGGACAAGGACACCGAGATCGAGATGATCGCCTGCTGGCGCGCGGATACCCGCAATCCTTCGGTCGAGACTTTCGTTGGCGAGTTGCATGCGGCGGTCCGCCAGCGGAGCGGGGGCCGGCAGGTGCAGCCCTGAGAACGTGTGGCTATCCTTGATGACAAGAAAACGGTCGTTCGAGATCGTAGTCGGGCCGGGACCGCGAGGTGTCAAGCGACTACGGCGTGCTTCGGAAAGCCGATCTCGCGGCGTCTTCAACCGCACCGTTATGTTGCTTTCCGAACATTGTCTGGCGAACAGCCTCGCAAACCTGGCGCGCGTTGACTAGATTCTGCAGATCAGGAGAATCGGGCGGCTGAAAGACCGCAACTCGCACATCTCTTGAATTGCGAGGCTGCCATGGATCAACAGGCTCAAGCAGGCCCGAACAACTTCGATGAACTGATATTCAAGCGCGAACTCAACGAGGTTTTTCTGCTCCTGGATTTCGTCTCCGGCAAGGCGGACACGCATATCTGGAAGCTCGATGTCGATGTTCCCGTCGAAGCGGATCTCCTGAAGCAACAGCAAGCCGGCGCCACATCGTCCCAGGTTCCGCTCCCGAAGGAAACGCCGTTCAACATCTATCTGCGCATCTCGACGATGCGCTATCCGCCGGTCCAGTCGTCCACCATCAAGGCATACGATGCAACGCTTCTTCTTTACGTGAAGGATCGGCTCAACTCGTTTGCGTTTCCCGCGCGTGGCGCGACCATCGCCTATACGTACATGTATCTCGCGGAGGGCGTGCCGCTCGAACTCGAGGAAGCCACGGGCACCAAGTCCGGCGAACCGAGACAGACGAAGTCCACGGTCGCCTCGGTGGCTTATCCGGGATTGGCGAAGAGCGCGATGCGACTCCGGAACAAGCGGATCGGGATTACCTTCGCCGGCATCGCGGCGTTTATTCTCGCGATGTGCCTGCTGTGCTGGACGGTGTATGGCTCGATGATCCTCAAGAGGTTCGAGGACGATCGTAAAAGCGCACTGGATATCGAAAAGAGCGTGTATGCGCAGGTCGCGACCGATTCGTCCGCCGCGACCGGAAACAAGAAGGTGAAGGGCGACATCGCGCTTGTCTGTTGCTGGAACTCGATCGACGATCTCACCTCGGCGGCGAGGGCGCTCTGCGGTACGTGGTCGTACTATCAATCGCGCTACGACAAGGCCATTGCCGATGCCGGCGCCTTCGCCGAGGAATCCCGATTTCTGACCGCCCCTTTCGCGACGGCGACGGTTCGCCCCTACGTCGCGAAATCCGCATGTCCCGCGCAAGCCGACGGGAAGACGAAGCAGATCGGCAATGCCTCGGGCAATACACCCGGCGCGCAATCCGCGAGCGCGGCGAACGCGGGCGCCGCTGCTGCCAATGGTACGAGTCAGACCGCGGCAGTCGCAGTCGCAGCCGCGAGCGTCACCGCGGCATCCGAAGACGTGGTGCGATTCCGGCAAGAGGACATGCAATCCATCGGGCTCGTCATTTCAGTCTATTCGACCTATGTGCTGCCGATCTGCTTCGGTTTCGTTGGAACCGTCGCTTCGTATTTGCGAAGCATCGGGAGCAAGACGCTGACGAGCACGCTCGGACCGCGAGACGAAAGTCTCGCCTATGTGCGCCTGCTGCTCGGCGCCATCGCGGGTATCGCGGTCGGACTCTTTTACGACCCGACGAACGCGGCGCAACAGATTTCGTCGGGATCGGGCGTCATGACGCTGTCCGCGTCCGGCATCGCGTTTCTGGCGGGATATGCCGCAGACGCGTTCTTCGTGTTTCTCGATGCGATCAGCGAACGCATCTTCAATCTGGGCTCGGGCGGACCGGCGAAATGAAGCGCAATTCGGGCACGCAAGTCATCGGCTGCGACGCGGGCTGCTGAACAGATCGTCGGCGACGGGTACGATCGCCAGCAAAAGCAGAAACGCAGCGAGCGGCACGGTTGCGACGAAGCCGAATTGCTTGAACGAGATTGCGCCCGCCAGGCCGCCGAGCAGAAACATCGCCAGCATGGAGGCCAGCAGGCCGAGCCGCCGGACGTCCGCGCCGATATAACCCGATTCCGTCGACGATACGCCCCGGTTCCAGTACAGCCCTTTGCCGATCTCGATACCGAGGTCCGTGACAAGTCCCGTGACATGCGTCGTGCGGATCTCGGCTTTCGAGATCTTGGTGATCATCGCGTTCTGCAGGCCCATCACGTAACAGAGCAGCGTCACCGTCGCCGGAACGAACAGCAGCCGCTGGTGCTCGAGGTTTGCGCCGAGCACACCGAAACACAGCAGCAACAGCCCTTCGACGGCGAGCGGCACGGCGTACACGCTGTGCGTGCCTCTGCGGCGACCCCAGTTGATCAGAATGGCCGAACTCGCCGCGCCGGCGAGAAACGCGAAGATCGCGCTCGCGGCCGCAAGGACGAGCGGAAGGTTGCCGAGCACGAGGCTGTCGGCCAGCGACGACACCATGCCCGACATGTGCGACGTGTACTGGCCGATCGCGAGAAAGCCGCCCGCGTTCGCCGCCCCCGCGACGCCCGCCAGGGCGATGCCGAGCCGCCGGTTGGCGGTGTCGGTGCGAGCGGCCGAAGTGAAGTCGCGAAGGTAATTGACGGGCACGTGACGTATCCGGGAAGCGGGGGATTCGCACGATGCTACAGTCAATTTCCGCTTATCTCGATATTGTCGCGCGTCGTCTGCTGCGATGATTTGTCGCAGTCACGGCGCGGTTTCCGGGTTGCGCCGGAAACCGCGCCGTGCCCGATTCATCGCTCAGTCGTGATAGTGACGCTTGTGATGCTTGCCGTGGCCGTGGTAGCCGCGACCGTAGACGTCCGCATACGAGTTGGAGCGCGAGACATTGCCGCCCAGCGCCGCACCGGCGCCGCCGCCCAGCGCCGCGCCGACCAGGCCGCCGCCGCGGCCGCCCATGGCATTGCCTGCCGCCGTGCCCGCGCCGCCGCCCAGCGCGCCGCCGATGATGGCGCCCGTGCGCTCCCGACGGTTCGACGTGACCGCGCCGCCAGCGCCGCCACCGACCGCGCCGCCGAGCACCGCGCCCGTGCTGCCGCCTACGGCACCGCCCAGCGCCGCGCCGGCGACACCGCCGAGCGCGCCGCCGAGCGCATTGTTCATGTCGCCAGCCATGGCCGGCGCCGCCGCCGCAGCCGTGAGCGCTGCGATAGCTACAAACTGAAGGATTCGCTTTGACATAGTTCGGACGATTATTTTTGAGACGGCGCGAGTATAACCGCGCGATCGAAAGGCTTTCGTAACTCCGCCCGCTGACAGCGGTAAGACGTGTAACAAAATCCGCTCCGCACGATCCCGAAACCGCCAGATCGGCGGCCGATTCCAGGGTCCGTGAAACGCGATCGATATAATCGAGGTCTCTTTCAACGAGGATCCATACATGAAAGCAGTCGTCGCTTTGCTCGCCGCTTCGGCCATCGCATCTACGGCGTTCGCCGCCAATACCATCGAGAAGCTGCCGTCGGGCGTGGTGGTCGAGCACATCAAGCAAGGCACCGGTGCCCAGCCCACCGCCGATGATGTGGTGCGCGTGAACTATCGAGGCACGCTCGCGAACGGGACGGAGTTCGATAGTTCGGACAAGCACGGCGGCCCCGCGACCTTCCCGCTGGGCCGCGTGATTCCATGCTGGACGCAAGGCGTGGCGAAGATGAAAGTTGGCGGCAAGGCGAAGCTGACGTGTCCGGCCGCCACCGCTTACGGCGATCGCGGCGTCGGCGTGATTCCGCCGAACAGCGATCTCACGTTCGAAGTCGAATTGCTCGGCATCGGCAAGTGATCGACGGCGACAGATAGCAGAATGGGGATATGAGAAAGCAGCCATATCGGCTGCTTTCGATCGAACAGCGGTGAGGTTCCGGTCCCGGTTGCACCCGGCTCATACTTCACTACGCTTCAACAGATAGTCGAGACCGCCGACTCGATACCATCGATAACCGTATGGCTCCAGCACCACCGCGTGTTGTCCGGCGGCATTGGCCTGACTGTGATCATCGGAAAGCAGATTGACGAGCAAGTCAATCTCGCCCGACACCGTTCCCACCTTGAACCTGACCGTGCATGCCGCGGCGCCGAAGTTGTGCAGGCAGACAACCGAGTTGTTGCGCCAGTCGTAGCGCAGCGCGAGGACATCCTCACGCGATGCGCGCAGGATTTCGAAATCGCCCCAGCTTATTTCCGGCACTTCCTTGCGCATGCGAATCATGCGCTCGATCCAGTTCAGCAGCGAATTCGGATCGCGGCGCTGGCTCGCGACGTTCACGCGTTCGTAGCCGTAGGGGCCGCCCGATATCACCGGGCGAACCGGACGGGAATTCTTGGTGAAACCCGCATTCGGCTCGGTGGACCACTGCATTGGCGTGCGGACGCTTTCGCGTTCGGGCAGGCGCAAGTCGTCGCCCATGCCGATTTCGTCGCCGTAACGCACGACGGGTGTTCCTGGCAGCGTCAACATCACGCTGTAGGCGAGTTCGAGCCGGCGGCGGTCGCCGTCGAGCATGGGCGCCAGGCGTCGGCGAATGCCGCGTTCATAGAGCTGCATGTCGGGCTCGGGGGCGAACGCCGCGAACACGGTTTCACGTTGTTGCGGCGAGAGCCGGCCGAGGTCGAGCTCGTCGTGATTTCTCAGAAACACGCCCCACTGTGCGGTGGCCGCGCGTGACTTCGTCGCCTTGAGCGCTTTCTTGAGCGGGTTCGTGTGGGCGCTCGCGAGCGCATAGAACGTGTTTTGATTGACCTGGAAGTTGAACATCATCTGGAGGCGTTCGCCGGCGTCGCCGAAGTACTTCATGTCCGTGTCGGGAAGCACGTTCGCCTCGGCGAGGATGATCGCGTCGCCTTCGCGCCACTGCAGGAACTCGCGGAACATGCGCAACATGTCGTACTGCTCGACGGGCTTCTTCACCTGCGCGCCCTTGGTGGCGATGACGAACGGCACCGCATCCATGCGAAACCCCGAGACGCCGAGCTGGATCCAGAAGCCCATGATCTTGAGCAACTCGGCCTGCACGTATGGGTTCGCGGTGTTCAGGTCGGGCTGGAAATCGTAGAAGCGATGGAAGTACCACATCGCCGCTTCCTTGTCGTAGGTCCATGTCGATTTCTGCACGCCGGGGAAAACGACGCCGTCCTTCGCATTGGCGGGTTTTTTCTTCGACCAGACGTACCAGTCGCGATACCTGGATTGCGGATCGCGTCGCGCTTCCCTGAACCACGGATGCTGGTCCGACGTATGGTTCACGACGAGATCGATCATCACGCGCAGTCCGCGCTGACGGCACGCATGGGTGAATTCGGTGAAATCCCCGAGCGTGCCGTAAGAGGGATCGACGTTGTAGTAGTCGGAGATGTCGTAGCCGTTGTCGCGACCCGGCGATGGCTGGAACGGCATCAGCCAGATGGTGCTGATTCCGAGCCCCTGAAGATAATCGAGCCGACGCAGCAAGCCCTGGAAGTCGCCGATGCCATCGCCGTTCGCGTCGGCGGTTTCAAGGTTGAAGCGCAACGGCGGATTTAATGTTTAGAGCCCATGAGGTTGAGCTGCGGAAGCGAGTGTGG